>NZ_CP006568.1:2400000-3600000 GCF_000517405.1 Candidatus Sodalis pierantonius str. SOPE
CGGTGCGGCAGTCTCGGCCGTCGACCTCCGAAGCGGATGGTTTCCTTACGGATGAGTGGCTGGAGTTTGTCTGATATGCCGCAGTCCAGCGTCGTCTACCCTTGGAACAACAAGCCCCTGCTGCCGATTAAGCGGGGTATTCCGACCCATGAGGAAATGCGCCTTGCCGAGCTTCGCCGCAAGGAGTTTCTCCAGGCGAGAAGGCGGGTTGACGACCAGCTGGAAACGGTCAGTTCAAGTATTTACTGGCGCTTCGACCAGCGCGAAAAGCAAAAGGGCTTTGACAGCGCCCGCCGCTGGTTAACTGAGTCCGTGGTTAAGGTGATGTTACCGCGCATTGCGCGAGTGAACTCCGGTTATTGCTTGAATGAAATAGCAGATGACGATTTCTGTGCACTGTTTGGCGATCGCGCAACCCAATCCCCCCAGCATAATGGCGTGGTGGCCTTTTTGCGCCTGCGCACCTAGCATCAGCGCCTGCCCGACCTGGACAGTCAGGCGCTTAAGTCCCTGGCGAACGCCGCCGCCCATGTTGCCGCCACGGAAGTGGCCCGCCTGACCCACGCGCTGGGCGATAAAAGCGAATGGCGCATCGTCTATGACCACTATCACCATCTCGCCCGGATCACCCGCCTGCTGGGCGTACAGCCGCCGCTCTGGAACAAGCTGGAAAAATGTTTTGTTCCCTTTGATGCCCAACCGGCCATCAAGCGAATGTGTGATGCGCGATGGTGGTTGAACAGCCTGCGCCGTACCGCCAACCGCTGGCGTGAACATCTGGCTATCGCCATGGGGTATGTGCATAAGCACGCCTCCCCGAACGTCAGCACAACCGCCTTGCGTGACTGGCACGAGCAGCGTCGCCATACCAACGAGTGGCGAAAATGCATGGAGCTGGAAGACGAAGAGGGTAACCGTATCAGCCTGATGGATGGCTATGCCGCCAGTCAGGCCAATCCAGCCATCCGACGGACTGAACTGATGGTGCGTATAAGGGGTCATGAAGATATCGCCAATGAACAGGGCTATATTGGCGCATTTGTCACTGTTACCGCCCCCTCAAGCCATCACGCCACGCTGGAAAATGGGCGCGTTAACCGTAAATGGAACGGGGCCAGCCCGGCAGACACCCAGCGCTACCTTAATGGCGTCTGGGCCTGCGCCCGCGCTAAATGCCATCGCCAGAAGCTGCGCTTTTTTGGTATGCGCGTCGCCGAGCCACATCATGACGGCACACCGCACAGCCATTTACTGGTATTTGCCCGCCCGGAAGACATGCCCCGCATCCTGGAAATCCTGCGCGACTATGCCATGGCGGCAGACTGCGAGGAATTACGCAGCGCCGTCGTGGCAAACGCCCGGTTTGATGCCAAAGCCATTGACCCGGAAAAAGGCAGCGCCACCGGGTACGTTGCCAAATACATCTCGAAAAACATCGACGGCTACGCCCTGGACGGTGAAACCGACGACGAAAGTGGCAGACCGCTAAAGGAAAGCGCGCAGCGCGCCACCGCCTGGGCTTCACGCTGGGGCATTCGTCAATTTCAGTTTATTGGCTGCACTCCCGTCACCGTCTGGCGGGAGCTGCGCCGCCTGAATGACAGCGAAACCGCGCACGGCCTGAGTGTGGAATTTGCCGCCTGCCACGTTGCAGCCAACTCCCCCGACTGGGCCGGGTATGTCAATGCCCAGGGCGGGCCACTGGTCAAGCGTGATGATCTGGCGGTGCGCACCTGGTACCAGCCCGTCGAGGTACTCAATCAGTACGGCGAGGAAATGCTCAGTATTCGCGGCCTGTTCGATACGGTCGTTGGTGGGGGCTCGCCGATCCTGACCCGGTTGAAGCAGTGGAAGATTGTGCCGAAGTTGGCCGTTGACGTTAGCAACGCGGACGCGTTGCCTCGGAGGGGATACGCGCAGGCTGGCAGGCGTTGTGCGCCTACTTTGCCGACTTTTCCCTGAGCGAAACCTTCGCGGGCATGATTGACGGCGTGGGCGAGCTGTTTACCGGTCTCTGGGCGTCAGTGAAAGCCACTTTCGCCCGCACCTGGAACACCATAGCGGAAACCCTCAATCATCTGCCCGGCGTTAACCTGTCCCTCTCCGCCCTGCCGGGGGATAACACCGCCGGCATCACCCCGTCAGGCCCCGCGCCGACGCGCCCTGCGAGCGGCCCGAAACTACTGACCGGCGGGCAGACCAAAGGACTCAGCCCCGGCGGCCTGAGCCGTGAGATCACCAGCCATCAGCGCAGCGTCACGGATAACAGCCGCCACATTGGGCAGGTGCATATCCACACTACGCAGGGCATGACGCCGGAGGGCTTACTGGAATGGCAGGAGATGCACGCATGAGCCGTTATCGTGATTTGCTGATCACCGACGGGGATTTCACCCTGAACAGCGGCCACGAGCCGCAACGCTGCACCGACCGGGTGAGCATTACCCAGGACTGCGCCCATGCACTACTAGAAAGCGGCCTGTTAACCCGCCTGGTGGCAGAGCGTAGCCGGACCTTGCGCGCGGATCTGCTGATGCAGGTCACCCTGCTGCTGGAAGAGGACGAGCGCCTGATCCCCGGCACCGTGTTGGTCAGTGAAGAAACACCGAAACGGCTGTGGGTGACAGCGCAACCCTATGATTTTGATCGTATTGAGATGAGTCCTCGCTATGACGAACAAACCCGAGATTGATTACGAGCAGGCGCTAAAGGACAGCGGCATGCCGACCACTGAAGAGGCCATTCATCAGGCGTTTGCCGAACAGGTGAGCGCTGCCGGGCTTATCACCAATACCTCGCGCATGTCGCCGTTCTGGCGGCTGATTCAGGCGACGGTCACCACTCCGGTGCTGTGGCTAAAAAACGCCCTGGTGTCGGTGGTGATGAAAAACATGTTTCTGATGACCGCTGACGGGGCCTTTCTTGATGCGTTTGCCGCCGGCGTCAGCCTGTCCCGTAAACCCGCCACCGCCGCCCGTGGCGTGGTCAGGTTTTTCAAGGAAAACGCCGAAGCCGAGGTCACCGTTCCCGCTGGCACCGTTATCGAGACCGAACGCCTTAACGGCACGATTTATCGCCTGATGACCGAGGCCGTTCATACCTTCGGCGCAGGAGCGGAAAGCGCCCTGGTCAACGTCAGCGCCGGGCAGACCGGCGGGGGCAGCAATCTGGCGCCGGGGTATTACCGCATTTTACCCCACGCGGTGCCGGGGATTGCCCAGGTCACTACGGAAGAGGGCTGGTTGTTGACGCCGGGGGCGGATGCGGAATCAGATGACGAGCTGCGCGAGCGCTGCCGCAATCAATATAACCTGGCCGGGAATTATCACACCGATGCGGTGTATCGCAGCATGATAGCCGCAGTGGCGGGGCTGAGCATTGACCGTATTTTCTTTGAGCACGATGCGCCACGTGGGCCGGGCACCGCCAACGCCTATCTTTTACTGGATTCCGGTGTGGCGTCAGGGCCGTTTATTCAGGCGGTCAATGCGTACATCACCACCCAGGGCCACCACGGACACGGCGATGATATGCGCTGCTTTGCCCTGCCGGATACCCGGCACGACCTCACTGTCACGCTGTTTGTGAAGAACAAGACCAATTTTACCCTTGAGGCGCTGACCACGTTGACGACCGGCTGTGAAACCCTCATCCGCTGCGCGTTTCGTGAGAATGCAGCCTATGACGTGAAAAAGACCTGGCCTCATGCGCGCTTTTCGTTTTCCTCGCTGGCCCGTTCGCTGCATCAGACGTTTGGGACGCTGGATTCGGTCGCTTTCTCACTGTCGGATATTGTCAGCCAGCTTGACGTCCCGCGCCTGAAAACCCTGACGCTTGAGGTGAAGGATGCGTGATTTTGACAAACAATTGGACCAATTGCGTCTGCCGGTCTGGATGGACAAGGGAGAGCCGGCGCGCCTGTTACGCGCCTGTCATGCTTTCTGGCGGTAGGTGTATGGCGCCCTCACCTGGCCGTTGCGCCAACTGGACACCACCACCTGCGCGGAGTCACTGCTTAACGTGCTGGCCTGGCAGCGCGATATTAGCCGTTTTGACGGCGAGCCGCTGGCCTTGTTTCGTCTGCGTGTGCGCTACGCCTTTGTCAATGCCCGTGACGCCGGCTCGGTAGCGGGCTTTATCGCCATCTTTGCGCGTCTGGGTATCGGCTATGTGGAAATAGTAGAGCGTCTGGACGGCCTGGATTGGGACGTGGTACAGGTGCGCCTCAGCGACGGCCAGCTAGCCGGCCATCCTGATTTGCTGCGCCAGATTATCCGGCAGTACGGGCGCACCTGCCGCCGTTACCAGTTTGAGGTGATAAACGGCACTGATCTGCATCTGCGCGCCGGTTGGGTCGGCGGTGATTACCAGTGCTACAGCGTCATGCTACCCCCATCGAGAGAGAAAACCTGATGTCACAAACGATTATCACTACAGCCTTTGAGCAATGGAAAGCCCAGGAAGCTGCCGAGGGAAAGTCGGTGGTGCTGGATGAGTTTGTCTTTGCACAGGTGCCGGGGCTAGATCCTGCCGCGCCCATCGACCGTAACGAAACCTTGCCCGCGGCCGAACATATCGTACACCGCCAGGCAGTGAACAAGACCGGCGTCGTCAATCAGCATGCGGTGGTGTATGCGGTGACGCTGGGAACGGAGGTCGGCGACTTTGATTTTAACTGGATTGGCCTGGCGAATCGGGCCAGCGGCACGTTGGCGATGATTGTGCATGCGCCGGTGCAACGCAAGCGGGCCACAGCGAACGGTCAACAAGGCAATGCCATTACGCGCTCCTTTTTGATGGCGTATACCGGTGCGGCAGTGGAAACTGGTATCACCACGCCCGCCGAAAGCTGGCAGATTGATTTTACCGCCCGGCTGTCCGGCCTGGATGAACACCAGCGCCTGATTAACCTTGACCATTACGGCGCGGCCGCTTTCTTTGGTGACGGTTTTCGGGTCACGCGCAGCGGCCAGCGGTATACGGTCACCGCCGGTATTGGCTATATCGGCGGACTGCGGGCTGAACTGACGAAAAATCAACCTTTGACCATGCGGGCCACGCCAAGCCGCGTCTGGGTAGATGCCAGCCTGCAAGGGAATGTGGTGAGCCGCTGGGAGACGGTTATCACCTTTTCCCTGGGCGAGGCCAAAACCGATTACGTGGATGAGAGCGGCTTTGCCCATTATGTGTTTGCCCTGGCGCGCATTGACGAGGACGGTACGGTAACCGACCTGCGACCGGCCGGATCGCTGTCAGAGCAGGCGGCCAACAACGCCTATCTGCGCATGGATGACAATCTGTCGGCGCTCACCGACAAGGCGAAGAGCCGGAAACATCTGGGGCTGGGGAAACTGTCGACACAAGACAGCGAACAGGCGGCAACGCTGACCCGGGCGGGGATTAGTGCGCTGAGCAATGCCACTGACAGCGAGGAGGACACAAAAGCGGCGACGCCCAAAGCCGTCAAAACGGTGCAGGATAACGCCAACCGTCGGCTCGAAAAGACGCAAAATCTGGCTGACCTGCCAGACAAAGGCATCGCTCGTCATCATCTGAATGTTCATAGTAAAAATGACGCTGATGGTCGCTACTACCAGAAAACCGGCGGTACCGTCACTGGCTCCATGATTTTACTGGGTCGCCACATCATATTGCAGGGGGATGACCGCAAGCATTTGGGTTTTCATAATCAGAACGGTAGCGTTCGCATGTGGCTTTACAAAGACAAGGGGGGTGATGGCGTTCGGTTAAACAACGGCAATGACGGCGGCGGAAATGGGGTTTTCAATAAAAACGGGCATTTTTACTCTCCGCAGGCACTCCATGCCGCAGGGGCGACCTATCAAGAAGATGGCAATATTCACGGGCCGGTATGGGGCGGGCATCTCAGCGGCTGGATAGAGAAACGTATTCACGAATCCTCTGCTTTCTGGGTAGTAGATGGTAATAACTGGTGGCGCAAGGATTTTCGCGCAGGTATTGAATTTATTACTCAGGGCGGATTTGTAGAAGGTGATAGAAATACACATCGCCGAGTGAATCGAGCCTGTTTAGAAATTTGTGTATTTGCCTGATTTTGATATGTTCAATCCAACATCAAAAACAGGTTAATTTATGGACGAAAAACAGTTGCAGGCTCTGGCTAACGAACTGGCCAAAAATCTCAAAACCCCTGAAGATCTCAGTCACTTCGATCGGCGGCTGAAAAAAATTAGCGTCGAAGCAGCTCTCAATGCCGAAATGACCCATCACCTCGGCTACGATAAAAATCAGCCTAAACCGGGGACCAACGCCCGCAACGGCTATTCCACAAAAACCGTTACCACTGGCGATGGCCCGCTGGCGCTGCGTACTCCGCGCGATCGTGACGGTTCCTTTGAACCGCAACTGGTGAAGAAGAACCAGACCCGGATTACCGGGATGGATAACCAGATTTTATCGTTGTACACCAAAGGGATGACCACCCGCGAGATCGCCGCCGCGTTCAAAGAGCTGTATGACGCCGATGTCTCGCCGGCGCTGGTCTCAAAGGTCACCGATGCGGTCATGGAGCAGGTTGTTGAATGGCAAAACCGGCCTCTGGATGCAGTCTATCCCATTGTTTATCTTGACTGTATCGTTCTAAAAGTCCGGCAGGACAGCCGCATCATCAACAAATCTGTGTTCCTGGCGCTGGGCATCAACATCGAAGGCCAGAAAGAGTTGCTAGGTATGTGGCTGGCCGAAAATGAAGGCGCAAAGTTCTGGCTGAACGTGCTGACAGAGCTGAAAAACCGCGGCCTGAACGATATCCTTATCGCCTGCGTAGACGGGCTGAAAGGTTTCCCTGACGCTATTAACGCGGTGTATCCGGAGGCGCGGCTCCAGCTGTGTATCGTGCATATGGTGCGCAACAGCCTGCGGTTCGTCTCCTGGAAGGACTACAAGGCCGTCACCCGCGACCTGAAAGCTATCTATCAGGCCCCTACGGAAGAAGCCGGCTTGCAGGCGCTGGAAGCGTTCTCCAGTGCCTGGGACATCCGCTACCCGCAAATAAGTCGAAGCTGGCAGGCAAACTGGGCCAATCTGGCCACGTTCTTTGCCTACCCAACGGACATCCGCAAGGTGATCTACACGACCAACGCCATCGAGTCGTTAAACAGCGTGATCCGGCATGCCATCAAAAAGCGCAAGGTGTTCCCGACCGACGACGCAGTGAAAAAGGTGGTGTGGCTGGCGATACAGGCGGCCTCACAGAAATGGACAATGCCTTTGAGGGACTGACGCATGGCAATGAGCCGCTTTATTATCGAGTTCGGTGACCGCCTGGACGGTCACTTCTGAGAAAAGGCATTTACACAGAATCGTGTACAGGGTCTGCCATAGCCCCACTCCAGGACGCTGTAGACCTCGACATGGCAACGGATGCCGAAAAAGCCGCTCTGCTGGCGTGGAAGAAATACCGCGTACTGCTAAACCGCGTGGATATCACCCAGGTGCCGGATATTGACTGGCCGGATCCGCCCGCATGATATGGCGCAAGACAACACTACGTTTGACTGATAGCCTGCCGCCTCTAACCTGCACCGTCCTGCCTGTACACCCCTGGACGCCGGGAGTGGGACGTACTGTCGCCTCGGGAAGCTACCTGAGTCCACAAAATGCCGTGCACTGGCTGGCGCAAAAGCTGTCTGGCACCGGGCGCAACCTGCGCGTGATGGTGGTGATGCTCTGCGCCACCTCACAGCCGGAATTTATGTCCCTGCTCGCCGCCTTCTCAGCGGTGTTACCCCTGCCAGTGCTGGGGCAAGTCTCACGCATGGCGCAAACAGCGGCCACGCAGGCCATCACCCGTATGCAGCTTCCGCCTAAAGCTGGCGGCGGCTTACCCGTCCCGCTGCCGTTATCTGCCGACACACTGCGTCTGGCGCAACGGGCCAACATCATGGCAGAGACAAAGGCGGAGGCGGCCAGCGGGGCCAGTGTGGCGCAACTACAGGCTCACTTAACCGCGCTGTCTGACGCGCGCCAGTCGGCCCACGATGCTATCGGTCAGGCTCTGGGAGACCTGAGCCAGAAAAGCGTCAACGCCTGGGTATTTACTGGCGAAGGACTGGCGGCCAACATGCAAAAATAGGTGCCGCAGCCCGATGCGGTGATGACCCTGGCGACGCTGTTTGCCGGAGAAGAGGTATCCGCACTGGAGGCGATGGTCCATGACAATCATCACATTGGCCCTTGATGGCGAAGCACTGCCGCTAAAAAGCCTGATGGTGACGCCCACCATGCAGTTTCAGGAAAAAGGCCAGTCGGGGCAAACCTCCAGCACCGCCAACGCGGAGCAGGGCATCAAGCCCAAGGAGCTGCGCGTCTCTGGCGTTATCCCGTTTACGGAGTCCGAGGTGCTGACGCGCCTATTTGCCCTGGCTGAAGCCACCGAGAGCGGCAGGCTGAAGCGCTACCGCGTGGCGAATCATACCGCCCAGGCCATCAATTTTCGGCTGGCGACGTTTAGCGGCTCGATAGAGGCCCGAAGCAGGACGGTAAACAAGCCTGGTTGGTGACATTCACGTTACGCGAACATCTGAGCGTGCCCGAGAAGAAAGACGCACGCGAAGGCAGTCAAACCGCCGCCCAGAAACAGAGTCCGGGCAAGGGGCCAGCAAACGGCCCCCCGGCGGCAGAGAGCGACGAACAATTAAGCTGGTTTGAACGCAAGGTGCTCAAACCCGTCAATGACGCGCTGGGGTAAGACTATGAAACCGATTAAACGACTGATGCTGTCAGGGGATACGGTGCCGTTGGTTGACGTAAACCTGATACTGGAGATAAGCGCCAGCGGGCACGGATTTATCACCGCCCAGACGGAAAAGGACTACAGCGGTAAGCTGGTCCGCCTTGATATCGGCTACCCTGAGCGGGTATTGCGCTGGTTTACCGGCTTTGTTGAACGTGCGCAACCTGCCGGAAAAGGCTTTCAACGCCTCTTTGTCCGCGAGATGAGCGGCATCTTTGACCACCCCTGGCCCTGTTCATTCCAGCACCCGACCTTGCGCCAGATAGCGGAGTGGATACAGGCCCAAAGCGGCCTCAGCGTGGTCCTGCCGACCGCGTCAAATGACACCGATACCCCCATTCCCCATTTTACCCACAGCGGCAGCGGCTATCAGCTGCTGGCCACCCTGGGGCCGGCATTTGGTATACAAGACTACCTTTGGCAGCCGCTGCCGGACGGCGGTATTTACCTGGGCGGTGCCGCGCACTCCCTGTTTGCCGGCAAACCGGTCTCTATCCCCCCGGAATTCAGCCAGACACAGGCGGCAGGCAATACGCTAACGCTGCCCATGGTGCCCAGCCTGCGCCCCGGCGTGGTCGTCAACGGCAAGCCGCTGATCACGGTACGCCTGGAAAATGACACCATGGCGCTGACCTGGCAGGCTGCCAACCCGCTGACGGGAAAAACTACGGCCAAATCACCCGCCCAGCGCCAGATTGATGCAGCCTACCCGGAACTGTCCGCCGGGCTGCATCTGCCGAAATTTGCGCGGGTCGAGGGGCCGAGCGAAGCGGTCAGTCGGGGTGACTTGGCCGATCCGTTCCGCCCGCGTTACGCGGTGGATGTTCAATTACTGGATGCGGACGGCAACCCGGCAGCGAATACGCCGGTATATCCGGCCGTACCGCTCCCCCTGCCGATGGCCGGCGCAGAGTCGGGGCTGTTCCATTTTCCGCCGCCGGGTACGCTCCTTGAAATCGGTTTTACCGAGGGTCGCCCGGATAAGCCCTTTGTGCGCCAAATCCTCGCCCACGGCCAGACCTTGCCCGATATCAAACCCGGCGAACAGCTTCAGCAACAACGCGCGGAAGTGTTCCAGCGCGTCCCCGTGGCGGGCGACTGGGAGCGCCAGACAGATCAGTCTATCCGCGAAAACGCCCAGCACCGTGAAATCACGGCGGATAGCGAAAACCGCACACTGGTGACTCGCACCACCACGGTACAGGCCACGGACAAGACCACGGTACTGGGCGGCGCCCGTCTTCTGGCCGGCAGTATCCAGCAGATCGCCGAGGGCGATTACAGTGTGGCGACCCGCGCACACTACGTCGCCAGTATCGGGCAAAACGCGACAACGGACATTGGCGGAGACCTGATAGAGAAAATCGGCAACATCCGCCGTAGTCTGGCGACAGCACGCCAGGGCCGCGTCATCGCCACGAAATAAGCGCATCCTCCACGGAAACGGCGCTACACCGCACCCGCCTGCACACTTTGCATCGTAAAATTTTTTCAAAATGGCCTGCCTACAAATCACCCCGCCAGCCCGCGCCCGTGCTTGGGCTTTTGGGCGACAGGCGAAATTGTAAAGTGTGAAAAGAATTTCAGTTTTTTACAGTTTTTGGCAGCAGAGAGATACCCCACGTAAAGCACATCCCATTGAAGTCACAGGAAAAATCATGGATTACGTGGCGAACAGCATAAAATCAGCGCTGAAAAGGCAAGGCAGACTTTTACAGAAAACCCAGGCGTGGCGCGCCTTACGGGCGAACAGGTGGCGAAGAGGGCTTTTCAATTTTTTTCACAACTGATTGGGCTGGTAGCGTCTCGGCAGAGCCGTCAACCACGTGACGAAATCGACTGGCGTAACGTGCGGAATGAGGCTTTACGTGGTGATTTCGTGGGCGGGTAAGAATTTGCAGAGAAGAGGATTACTGTTACACTTCGCGCGGGTGCTCTGGATCTTTCTGTCCTGAGCCTCAGCAAAAGGCAGAAAGAGAAAGGCTCCGAATCGATGTTAATCAACCCGAGGCCACTCTAATGCTTACACAACATAAAAGGTAGCCTCTTCCACGCCGAAAGGCAAGATAAGGAGGCCAGGATGCCGCAAAAATTCGCTATCACCGCTCTGGTGGTTATTTGTATCACCTTACTGGTGTTTACCTGGATAACCCGGAAATCACTCTGTGAGATCCATATCAGAAAAGGCGAAACGGAGGTTGCGGCCATAATGGCTTACGAATCTGTGAGGTAAGGCAACCCAACGGCGGGGCTTGTCCTCGCCCGTTGGTTGTTTGAGCGGAGATCCGTGAGCGCCCATTTTTCCGGCCAGCCTCAGCGCTGGCTTTTTTATGTCCCAAAAAAAGCCCTGAAGATCAGGGCTTGAATCGAAGCGTGGTCAACATGTGGACACAATCTAAAATAAATCCTTTTATTTCAGCCTATTAATGCTTATTTTAAAGGCGCCAGGTGGACCTGTGGTGGGGTCAGTTTGGGGCCGCTGCCGCTGCTATCAGCAAAGGCCTGATACGGGTCGGCGGCGGAGTCAAGTCAACGCTTGCCGCCGCAGCTGGTGTCAGCAACGGCTTGTCGCGGGCCGACGCCGGGTCAAAACAGATCCCGCGCCGCCGGCCGGCGGCGTACCAACCTCAGAATCTGTCATCGATCAATGTTGCCGAGGGGCGGACGTTGTAACCTCAAAGACGTAATCGCCGCTCCGCGCCGTCGAACCCAATGTAAGAGGAAAACGATGATTATTTATTTGCACGGTTTTGATGCCACGAGTCCTGGAAATCACGAAAAGGTCCTGCAATTGCAGTTCATCGATCCCGATGTGCGACTCATCAGTTACAGTACCCGCCATCCCCGTCACGATATGCAGCATCTGCTTAAGGAAGTGGACAAAATGCAGCAATTGACCGACGACGATCGGCCGCTTATCTGCGGCGTTGGCTTAGGCGGATTTTGGGCCGAGCGGATCGGTTTTTTATGTGACATGCGCCAGGTGATCCTCAACCCCAATCTTTTTCCCGAAGAGAATATGCCGGGCAAAATTGATAGGTCCGAGGAATATGTGGATATCGCCACCAAATGCGTGGGGAACTTACGCGAAAAAAACCGCGACCGCTGTCTGGTGCTATTGTCGCGGCAGGATGATGCGCTGGATGTCAATCGCAGCGCCGGGGTGCTTGCTCCCTTCTATGAAATCATTTGGGATGAGCAGGAAGGCCATAAATTTAAAAACATTTCTCCTCATTTACAGCGCATGCAAGCCTTTAAAGCGCTGGGATAAAAGAGGACAGCAGATGACGTCAGCCATCAGAACAGGCTGAAAAAAATTGATTAATATCAATTTTGGTATGACCAAATGACCCCTCATGTTATTCTTGCGCAAATAGGGTATTGAGATATAACCATATGTTATATAAGGATGTTTTTTGTTTACTCTTAGTTAACGGCCGGTTTACATTTAGGGGGCATTTTGACCACACCATTTAAGAAAATTGTCATTATAGGCGGCGGCGCCGGCGGTCTGGAGCTGGCGACCAGCCTGGGGCGTAAATTGGGGCGCCACAAGCGGGCAGATATAACGCTGGTGGATCGCAACCATAGCCATTTATGGAAACCGCTGCTGCATGAGGTGGCCACCGGCTCGCTCGATGAAGGCGTGGATGCCCTCAGTTACCTGGCCCATGCCCGCAATCATGCTTTCCAATTTCAGCTCGGCAGCATGATCGACATCGATCGCGAGCATAAACAGGTCCTGCTGGATGAAATCCGCGATGAGCAGGGGGCGCTGCTGGTGCCCGCCCGCCGTCTGGACTATGACATTCTGGTGATGGCGCTCGGCAGTACGTCGAACGACTTTGGCACCCCCGGCGTTAAAGAACACTGCATCTTCCTCGAGAATCCGCGTCAGGCGCAGCGTTTCCATAACGAGATGCTTAATCTGTTTCTTAAATTTTCCGCGCAGGGCGACCTGGAAGGAAAAGTAAATATCGCCATCGTCGGCGGCGGCGCGACCGGCGTCGAATTGTCGGCTGAGCTGCATAATGCGGTGCAACAGCTGCACAGCTATGGTTTCAAAGGGCTGGACAATCAGGCGCTGAATGTCACCCTGGTCGAGGCGGGAGAGCGTATTCTGCCGGCGCTGCCGCCGCGGATCTCCGCCGCCGCGCATCAAGAATTGACCAAGCTGGGGGTAAGGGTTTTGGCTAAAACCATGGTCACCAGCGCCGATGCGGGCGGACTGCATACCAAGGATGGCGAATATATCCAGGCGGAACTCATGGTCTGGGCCGCCGGCATCAAAGCGCCGGACTTCATGAAGGCGTTGGCCGGTCTGGAGACCAACCATATTAACCAATTAGTGGTTGAACCGACACTGCAGACCACGCGCGATCCGCATATTTTTGCTATCGGCGACTGTGCGTCGTGCGCGATGCCCGCCGGCGGCGTGGTGCCCCCGCGCGCACAGGCCGCGCATCAGATGGCCTCACGGGCCCACGGCAACATTTTGGCGCTGCTGCGCGGGCATACGCTCAAGCCCTACACCTACAAAGATCACGGCTCGCTGGTGTCATTATCGCGCTTTAGCACCATCGGCAGTCTGATGGGCAACCTGATGCGCGGTTCGATGATGATAGAAGGACGCATTGCCCGAGCGGTCTACATCTCGCTATACCGCATGCACCAAATCGCGCTGCATGGCTACATCAAAACCGGCCTTATCATGCTAGTGGGCAGGATCAACCGCGTGATCCGTCCGCATCTCAAACTGCACTAACCACGGGGGTGGCCCCTTTTAGGGTAACCGCCTTTTCGGCCCGGCGCAGGCGCTCCCTGGCCGGGTTTTTTAACAACAGTGCAAGCCGCGCCGTCGTCTCGCCCGGCAGCCGCAAGCGCTTTTTTGCCCCTTCCCTGGCCGCCGATCCGCCGTCCTGCGCGGCGCGCGGGGCAATAAACCCCCCCTGTTGCCAGAGTCTTCGCTTTCACCCCACGCGCGAAGAACGCAGCAACCCAACCGCCTCGGGTACTCGGCGCTTTGGCGCGCGGGGGCGGACCTCGAGGTGCAGACAATGGCGCTTAGCCCCCGTCCCAGCGCCTTGCGCGTGGGGGCGGAGGTCCGCACACCAAGCGCCGTGCCGTCGCCGTCCGTAGGCCATAGAGCTGCTGTGCGTCTGGTCATTGGCAGCATGAAATAGCGACTTTAGGCTTTTGGGGGTTAGGAATCCTCCCAAATCGCATAAAGTGCCGACAGAGTAGACTTTTTTCGCCCTTAATCTTATTGCCGCTGGGGCTTTCCTTCGGCAGACTTTGAGCTATCCCGGGAGCGCCACGCTTGCCGTCCGGGAGGAGCGCCCAGGCTCGGGTTACGCTTGCGGTCAAAAGGAAGCGAGGGTTATGCATCCGTTCACCGTTAGCGGATGCGTGATAATTGTCAGGAGGTTCTCCCGTGAATAAATCATTATTGGCGGGCGTCGGCATCGGTATTGCCGCCGCGTCGGGTATCGCGGCGGTCGCCGGGCTGGATGTGTTCTCCTCTAGCCTGAAATACGCCCAGGTCGTCACGGCATCGCCCATCAATGAAACGATTAAGACACCGCGTCAGGAGTGCCGAACGGTCGCCGTGACCCATCGCCGCCCGGTGCAGGACGAAAATAAAATCGCCGGCTCGGTATTGGGCGCCGTGGCCGGTGGCGTACTCGGCCACCAGTTCGGCGGCGGGCGGGGGGGGGGTATGCGGGCAACCAGGTGCAGGGTAATCTGCAAGATAGGGATACCTATACCACCAACCGTCAGCGTTGCCAGACGGTCTATGATAAATCGCAAAAACTGCTGGGCTATAACGTCACGTACAAAATTGGCAATCAGCAGGGCAAAATCCGTATGGACCACGATCCGGGCACGAAAATCCCGCTGGATCGCAACGGCCAACTGGTGCTGAACGACCAGGCATAAGGCGGGCGGCTCGGTTCGCCACCACCATAACATTCTTGAGGACGCCGCGCCGGGTGCGCAACACCGGGCGCGGCGTTTTTCCGTCATGTGGCGCGCGCTGGGTGACGCCCCTCCGTGCCCTGGCCCCAGTCGCGTTTTAGGCGCTTAGCGTATGCTGCTGTAATTCTTCCAGTAGCGCGTCAACATAGTCCAGCCGCACCGTACGATCCGCCAAATCGCGGATAAATCTCAAGCGGGTCGGGCCGTCCAGTCGATAGGTGACCGGTTCGCGTGTAAGCAGACCGATCAGATACGCGGGGTCGACGCGGTTGGTTTCGCTGAATTCGATAAAGCCCCCTTTATCGCTGCCTTCAATGCGGCGGATACCCAAACTTTGCGTCCGCTGCCTGAGGCGGGCTATCGCCAGCAAATAGCGCGCCGGGTCAGGCAGCAGACCGAAGCGGTCGATAAGCTCCACTTTCAAATCTTCGATTTCACGGTCATCGGCGGCGCTGGCAATGCGTTTATACAGCGACAAACGCGTGTTGACGTCAGGGATATACTCTTCCGGCAGCAGCGCGGGCATACGCAGCTCCACCTCGGTCAATTGGTTGGTGAGATCTTCCAAAGACGGTTCGCGTCCGGCCTTAAGGGCGTCCACCGCGCTTTCCAGGAGCTCCATATACAGGGAAAAACCGACGGTTTCCATCTGACCGCTTTGATCTTCTCCCAGAAGTTCACCGGCGCCGCGGATTTCCAAATCGTGCGTCGCCAACGCAAAGCCGGCGCCCAGATCCTCCAGCGAGGCGATCGTCTCCAACCGCTTATGGGCATCCTGGCTTAGCGTTTTCGGCGGCGGAGTCAGCAGGTAGGCGTAAGCCTGGTGGTGCGATCGTCCGACGCGGCCGCGTAATTGGTGCAGCTGCGCCAGGCCGAAATGGTCCGCTCGCTCGATGATAATGGTATTGGCGTTGGCGAGGTCGATACCGGTTTCAATGATGGTGGTACATACCAGCACGTTAAAGCGCTGATGGTGAAAATCATTCATCACCCGTTCCAAATCGCGCTCGCACAGCTGGCCGTGACCGATGGCGATGCGCGCCTCCGGCACCAGCGTTTCCAGGCGGCGGGCGGCTTTTTCAATATTCTCGACGTCGTTGTAAAGATAATAGACTTGGCCGCCGCGCAGCACTTCGCGCAGGATGGCCTCGCGTACCACCAGCGCGTCGTATTCGCGTACAAACGTTTTCATCGCCAGCCGGCGCGCCGGCGGCGTGGCGATAATCGACAGATCGCGCATGCCGCTCATCGCCATATTCAGCGTGCGCGGGATGGGGGTGGCGGTCAGGGTGAGAATATCGACATCGGCGCGCATCGCTTTGATGCGCTCTTTGTGGCGCACGCCGAAGCGGTGCTCCTCGTCGACGATGAGCAGACCCAAATCATGCCATTTGACATCGCTTTGCAGCAGCTTGTGGGTTCCAATCAGAATATCCACCTTGCCCTCGGCGGTCTGCTCCAGCACTTGGGCCTGATCCCGTGCGCTGCGAAAACGTGAAATCATCTCAATCCGCACCGGCCAGTTGGCGAACCGGTCGCGAAAATTGTCGAAATGCTGCTGCGCCAAGAGGGTGGTGGGTACCAGCATGGCCACCTGTTTGTGGTTTTCGATCGCCAAGAAAGCGGCGCGCATCGCGACTTCCGTTTTACCGAAGCCGACATCGCCGCAGACCAGGCGGTCCATGGCCAACGGCTGGCACATGTCGCTGAGCACCGCATTGATTGCCTGAGCCTGATCCACGGTAGGTTCAAACGGAAATCCCTCGCAAAACAATTGATAATTTTCCCGATTATGGCGGAAGGCGAAGCCGCTTTTGGCGGCGCGCTGGGCATAAATATCCAAAAGTTCCGCCGCCACGTCCCGCACCCGCTCGGCCGCTTTTTGCCGCGCCCGTGCCCAGGCGTCGCCGCCCAGTTTGTGCAGCGGCGCGTTTTCATCGGCGCCGCCGGCGTAGCGGCTGATGAGATGTAGCGAGGACACCGGCACGTAGAGCTTGTCGTTGCCGGCATAAGTGAGAATTAAATACTCGGCCTTGATGCCCCCCGCCTCCAGGGTGGTCATGCCGGCGTAACGGCCGACCCCGTGTTCCAGATGTACCACCGGCTGGCCTTCATGCAACTCGGCCAGATTGCGGATTAAAGTATCGGCGTTAATGGTGCGGCGATTATCCTGCCGGCGGCGGCTGACCCGTTCCCCCAGCAGATCGCCTTCGCAAATCAATGCCCTTGTGCGCGGCGCATCGATAAAACCCCGTTCGCTGGCGCCGATGATGAGATAAGCGCCCCGTTCGGCGGCGTCCTTCAGCCGGCTTATCAGCTTCGGCAGAATCTTCACCCGCGCCAGCAGCTCGCTTAAGGTTTCCCGCCGACCTTCGCTTTCCACCGAGAAAATCACCGGGCCGTCAAACTGCTCGCAAAACCGGCGTAACTTGTCCATGGGCGCTTTGCTCTGCACCTCCACCGCCAAATCCGGCAGCGGCCGATAATCCATGTTGTGCTGGCCGGCTTTCTCCGGCAGCGTTTGCGTGCTGAGCTGCACCCGCGGCCAGCGTTTAAGTTCGGCGAACAGACCCTCAACCCGCAGCCACAGGGCCTCGGGCGGCAGCAGCGGGCGCATGGGATCCACGCGGCGATTGTCAAAACGCACGCAGGCGTCGTCCCAGAAACGGCCGGCGCCGGCCTCGAGATCTCCGGTGTTGACCACCAGCGTGCCCGCCGGCAGATAGCTGAACAGCGGCACCAGCGGCTCGCTGAAAAACAGCGGCTGCCAATATTCGATCCCCGCCGGCAGCGTCCCTTTGCTTACCTGCTGGTAAACGTGCTCGGCGTCACGGCGCACATCAAACTGCTCGCGCCACTGGCTGCGGAACAGCTCTATCGCGGCTTTATCGGTAGGGAATTCGTGCGCCGGCAGCAGATTGATGGAGGTGACTTCTTGGAGGGTGCGCTGGGTATCCACGTCGAAAATACGCAGGCTGTCGATGTCGTCATCAAAAAAATCGATGCGGTAAGGCTCTTCGCTACCCATGGGATAGAGATCCAGCAGCGCGCCGCGGGTGGCGAATTCACCGTGCTCCATCACCTGATCGACGCTGCGGTAGCCGGCCTGTTCCAGCTGGGCGCGCAAGGTCTCCCGCGACAGACGTTGGCCTTTGGTCATCAACAGCGTGTGGCGGTGCAAAAAGGCGTGCGGGCAGACGCGCTGCATCAGGGTATTTACCGGTAGGATGATGACGCCGCGCGCAAGGGTAGGCAACTGGTAGAGGGTGGCTATCCTGTCGGAAATAATTTCTTGATGGGGAGAGAAACTGTCGTAGGGCAGGGTCTCCCAATCGGGTAGAGTAAGGACCGGGTGACGGGTGAACTGCCGGATCTCATCATGCAGCCGCAGCGCGCTTTGCATGTCGGTAGCGATGAGCAACACCGGTCCCGGATAGCGGTCGACAATGGCGGCGCACTCTACGGCGCTGGCGGCGCCGGTAAGCTGACCCAGGGTCAGTTTTTTGCCGGTTTGGGTCGGTAAGGTATAACGATCGCGTTCTGACATAGCTAATGATAAATCTCTTTTCTCACATCACGGGGCCATCGCAGCACAGCCTGCGATAGAATGCCGCAGCGGCGGGGAAGATGGCTAAAAAATGCGCGTTTTCAGGAATAAAAGCCGGCCGTTGCGGCGCTTAATGGTTCCATAATGCCATACGACCCTTTATTATCCTTGATCACTTTGCTTTCGCAACCGCATCCAGACGGAAATCAATGTATCAACCTGTCGTATTATATATTGGCCTGCGCTATATGCGTGGGCGGGCATCAGACCGCTTCGGTCGTTTTGTCTCCTGGCTCTCCACCAGCGCCATCACGCTTGGCGTGATGGCGCTGGTGACGGTGTTATCGGTGATGAACGGTTTCGAGCGTGAACTGGAGAGCAATATCCTCGGATCGATGCCCCAGGCGCTGTTGACTACCCCCGAGAGGCGGCTTGATCCTAAACGTATTCCGGCCTCGGTGCCAGATGCGCTTGCGGGGGTAACGCGCGTAGCGCCGCTGACCACCGGCGATGTCGTGCTGCAAAGCGCGCGCAGCGTCGCGGTGGGCGTGATGCTCGGCGTCAATCCGGGGGATCCCGAACCGCTGTCGCATTATTTGCTGGAGACCCGACAAGATGACCTGGTGGCCGGCCAATACCGGGTGATCCTGGGCGACGAACTGGCCGCCGCGCTCAGCGTGAAGCGCGGCGATGCGGTGCGGCTGATGGTGCCCGGGGCCAGCCAATTCACTCCGATGGGCCGTATTCCCAGCCAGCGTTTATTCACCGTGGCCGGCACCTTCGCCGCCAACAGCGAAGTCGATGGCTACCAACTGCTGGTCAATCAGCAGGATGCGTCGCGCCTGATGCGCTATCCCGCCGGCTACGTTACCGGCTGGCGCTTGTGGTTGCAGCAGCCGCTGGCGGTAGAAAGTTTGAGCACGCAGTCTTTGCCGGACGGCCTGGTGTGGCACGATTGGCGCGAACGCAAGGGGGAATTATTCCAGGCCGTGCGTATGGAAAAGAACATGATGGGCCTGCTGTTGAGCCTGATCGTCGCGGTGGCGGCGTTTAATATTATCACCTCGCTTGGACTGCTGGTGATGAAAAAACAGGCCGAGGTGGCGATATTACAGACCCAGGGTCTGACTCGCCGTCAGGTTATGCTGGTGTTTATCGCCCAGGGGGCCAGCGCCGGCGTTGTCGGCGCGTTGCTTGGCACCGGCCTCGGCGTTTTGCTGGCCAGTCAACTGAACCGTCTGATGCCGGCCCTCGGAGCGCTGCTTGACGGGGCCGCGCTGCCGGTGGCTATCGAACCGGTACAGGTGGCGGTCATCGCGCTGTCGGCCATGGCCGTAGCGCTGCTGTCCACGATTTATCCTTCCTGGCGCGCCGCCGCCGTTCATCCCGCTGAGGCTTTACGATATGAATGATGCTCCTTTGTTACACTGTTCCCAACTCAGCAAACGTTATCAGGAAGGTAAGCTTTACACCGATGTATTGCGTAACGTGAGTTTCACGCTGCAGCGCGGCGAAATGATGGCGATTGTCGGGAGTTCCGGTTCCGGTAAAAGCACGCTGTTACATCTGCTGGGCGGGCTGGATGAACCGACCGGCGGCGAGGTGATATTTGAAGGCCAGCCGCTGAATACGCTTTCTTCCGCCGCGCGCGCGCTGTTGCGCAACCGGCGGTTGGGTTTTATCTACCAGTTCCATCATTTACTGCCCGATTTCACCGCGCTGGAAAATGTGGCGATGCCGCTTCTGATTGGCGGTAACCGCCCGGCCCAGGCGCAAGAGACGGCGCGGGAAATGCTGGCGGCGGTAGGGCTTGAGAAACGCGGCCACCACCGCCCGGCGGAACTGTCCGGCGGCGAGCGGCAGCGGGTGGCTATCGCGCGCGCGCTGGTGAATCATCCGGCGCTGGTGCTGGCCGACGAGCCCACCGGCAATCTGGATCAGCGCAATGCGGACAGTATTTTTGAACTGTTGGGCGAGCTGAATATGCGCCAGGGCACCGCCTTTTTGGTGGTGACTCACGATCTTCAACTGGCGAAGCGCCTGCACCGGCAGCTGGAAATGCGCGATGGCGCGCTGCAGGCCGAAGGCGCGCTGCTGGGAGCCGGGCAATGAAGATGCCGCTGTCGTTGCAAATCGCGCTTCGCTTCAGCCGGGGGGGGCGGCGGGGCGGTATGGTGTCGTTGATTTCGGTCATCTCCACCATCGGCATCGCGCTCGGGGTCGCGGTGCTGATTATCGGCCTGAGCGCCATGAACGGGTTCGAGCGTGAGTTGAACAACCGTATTTTGGCGGTGGTGCCCCATGGCGAGATCGAACCGGTGAATCCGCCGTTCGCCGACTGGCCGGCGGTGTTAAAACGTATTGAACAAGTGCCGGGCATCCTTGCTGCCGCGCCCTATCTGAATTTTACCGGCCTGGTGGAGCGTGACGACAAGTTGCAGGCCATCCAGGTAAAAGGCGTCGACCCGGCGCTGGAACTTCGGCTCAGCGCGCTGCCGCGCTACGTAAAGGGTGATGCCTGGTCGCATTTTCAGGCCAGTCATCAGCAAATCATCGTTGGTAAAGGGGTGGCCGATACGCTGAAGGTCAAGTCCGGCGACTGGCTGACGGTGATGATTCCCAACAGCGATCCCCAGATGAAGCTGTTACAGCCAAAACGTATTCGCTTGCAGGTCAGCGGGATTTTGGCGCTGAATGGCCAGCTGGATCACAGTTTTGCCATGGTACCGCTGGCGGACGCCCAGAACTATTTGCAGCGCGGTGAAGACGTCGGCGGCATCGCCATTAAGGTCAGCGACGTTTTCAACGCCAATAAACTGGTGCGGGACGCGGGGGAGGTGACCAATGCTTATGTCAAAATCCGCAGCTGGATCGGCACCTACGGCTATATGTATCGCGATATTCAGATGATCCGCGCCATTATGTACCTGGCGATGGTGTTGGTAATAGGCGTCGCCTGTTTCAATATCGTTTCCACGCTGGTGATGGCGGTTAAGGATAAAAGCGCCGATATCGCGATTTTGCGCACCCTTGGGGCCAAAGACGGGCTGACCCGTGCTATTTTTATTTGGTATGGCTTGCTGGCGGGCTTGACCGGTAGCGTTATCGGCGCGGTGGGCGGCGTGTTGATGGCGCTCAACCTAACGACGCTTGTGAAGGGGCTTGAGCGTCTGCTGGGCCACCGGCTGCTGTCCGGGGATATTTACTTTATCGATTTTCTGCCGACCGAGCTGCACTGGGTGAACGTCACCAGCGTGCTGGCCACGGCGCTGTTGCTCAGTCTGCTGGCGAGCTGGTATCCGGCGCGGCGCGCAAGCCGCATCGATCCGGCCCGGGTATTGAGCGGTCAATGAGGCCGCATAAGGAACAGTGCGCATGCGTATTCATCGTCGGTTAATCCGGTTTCGCAAAAGTAAAAGATTACGGCAGCAACGCCTGCGCGCCCGTATTTTTCACCGGGACTTACTAGCGGTGACCAAAATGAAAAAACCTTTTGTTGTGGTGCTTACGGGCGCGGGTATTTCCGCGGAGTCGGGCATTCGCACTTTCCGGGCCGAAGACGGGTTATGTGAGGAGCATCGGGTGGAAGATGTCGCCACCCCCGAAGGGTTTGCCCGCAACCCCGCGCTGGTGCAGGCGTTTTATAACGCCCGCCGGCGTCAGCTGTTGCAGCCGGAGATCGCGCCCAATCCCGCGCATTTGGCGCTGGCTGAACTGGAGCAGATGCTGGGCGATAATTTTCTGCTCATTATGCAAAATATCGATAATCTGCACGAACGCGCTGGTAACCGGCGTATCATCCATATGCACGGTGAATTGCTAAAGGTGCGCTGCAGCCAAAGCGGCCAGATCCTCGAGTGGCGTGACGACGTCACCGAGGCTGATCGCTGCCATTGCTGCCAGTTTCCCGCCGTGCTGCGTCCCCATGTGGTCTGATTTGGCGAAATGCCGCTCGGGATGGACGATATCTACCATGCCCTGGCGCGCGCCGATTATTTTCTGGCGATTGGCACCTCGGGCCACGTCTACCCGGCCGCTGGCTTTGTTCACGAGGCACCTCTTTGCGGCGCCCGCACCGTCGAACTGAATCTGGCGCCGAGCCAGGTGGAAAGCCAGTTCGAGGAAAAATACTATGGCCCGGCCAGCCGCTGTGTGCCGCAGTGGACCCGCGAGTTTATCGACGGTTTCATCGCCCAGCGCGGCTGAGCCGTCGGTTTTGCTCTCTTCAGGCATAAAACTGACCTGACACAATATTTTCCAGCGCGTCGCTGGTCATAATGGGCCGTGGCGAAGAGACAGGCGGAAACAATGAATAAATTACTCGATCGTTTTTTACATTACGTATCTTTTGATACCCAGTCCAAGCCCGGCGTAAAGCATGTGCCCAGTACCGACGGTCAATGGAAGCTGGCCCGCGCGCTGCAAGATGAGCTTGCCGCGCTGGGGCTTGCGGATATTACGCTTAGCGATCATGGCTGCCTGATGGCGACTTTGCCGTCCAATGTGTCCTGGCCGGTGCCGGTTGTCGGCTTTATCGCGCATATGGATACCGCGCCGGATTTCACCGGTAAAAACGTCAATCCGCAAATCGTGGAACAGTATCGCGGCGGCGATATTGCTCTCGGCAATGGCGATGAGGTCCTTTCGCCGGTCATGTTCCCGGTGCTGCATAATTTGATTGGCCATACGCTTATCACCACCGATGGCAAAACGCTGCTGGGCGCCGACGACAAAGCGGGGCTGGCGGAGATCGTCACCGCGATAGTGCGGCTCAAGGAGCAGAGCATTCCTCACGGCACGATCCGCATCGCGTTTACGCCGGACGAGGAAGTGGGCAAGGGGACGCAATTTTTCGATATCGAGCGCTTCGGCGCCGAATGGGCCTACACCCTGGACGGCAGCGATGTCGGCGAGCTGGAGTATGAAAATTTCAACGCCGCCTCGGTGACGGTGAAGATCGTCGGCAATAATGTGCATCCGGGCACCGCCAAAGGGGTGATGGTAAACGCGCTGTCGCTGGCCACCCGCTATCATCAGATGATGCCCGCTGCGGAAAGCCCGGAGGCGACCTCCGGCTATGAGGGGTTCTATCACCTCAATACGATGAAAGGCAGCGTGGATAAGGTGGAAATGCACTATATCGTGCGTGATTTTGACCGCCAGCGGTTTGAAGCGCGTAAGCAGTTCATGATAACCAGCGCCGAGACGCTGGGGAAAGGGCTGCATCCGGATTGCTATATTGAGCTGACTATTGAGGACAGCTATTACAATATGCATGAACATGTCGCCAATCACCCCCATATCATCGAGCTGGCGCGGCAGGCGATGGTGGACTGCGGCGTCGAGCCGGTCATCAAGCCCATCCGCGGCGGTACCGATGGCGCCCAGCTCTCCTGGCGCGGTTTGCCCTGCCCGAATCTGTTTACCGGCGGCTATAACTACCACGGCAAACATGAATTTGCCTCGCAGGACGTGATGGAGAAAGCGGTGCAGGTGATAACTCGCCTTGCCGCGTTAACGGCACTCCGGGCTAAAGGCGCGCATGCCAAGCCCGCGCCGGCGGCGGAGTAACGGGTGATGCCGTTCGCACAACGGAGGGCATGACTGCCCCGTCGCGGCGCCCGGCGAGCGCGTGATTTACTCGCCTAGTGATGGTGTGTGGTGGCAATCTCACCCAGGGCGAGGCGGCGATGGCTGCTCGCGCATCGCTCTCGGGGCCGCCCACCGCATCGGAAACGCGACATGCCCCAGGCAAAAACACCCCCCGCCGGGTAGCGGGGGCCTGAAGGGGCGTCTCAGCCGCCGGGGAGATCAGTTTTTAAAATACCAATAGCCGCTATTAATCAGGCCCGCCAGCAGCGCCAAGAACGAAGGATCCTCCAGCGCGTCGCCTAACTGTTCCCGACTGATGTCGTAACGTGCGGCAAGCGCGGCGGCGGCACGGTGTGGCGTCACAATCTTTTCGCCGTTGACGTAGCTGTCATCGCCGACCCGCAGCACCCGCAGCCCGCCGACGCGAAACAGGCTTTCGCCCTGATTGAGCAAATCATAGATTTCTCCGGCCTGATAGGGCGGCTCGAGCGGCGCCAAATCCAGCTCATGGCGCGATTGGGAAATAAATTCGCCAAACCATTGATTGAATTGATCGGGCTGCTGCATCAGCGCCATCATCATGGCGCGCAGCGCATCGACTTCCGCCGGCAGGATATGGGCGGGATCGTCGAGCGACGGGATCGCCGGATCGCTGTAGCGTTGGCCGCCCAGTTCCTGGGCCAGCACATAATCGGCAAAACCGCTTACCAGCTCGCGGCTGCTCTGCGCCCGGAAGCCAACGGAATAATTCAGCGCGTTCTCCAGCGCATAGCCTTCATGGGGGAAGCCGGGCGGAATATATAGCATATCGCCGGGCTCCATTTGTTCGTCGATAATCGCCTCAAAGGGCTCGACCTGTAGCAAATCGGGATGGGGACAGTGCTGTTTCAGCGGGATTTTATCGCCGACGCGCCAGTGCCGGCGGCCCTGGCCTTGAATAATAAACACATCATATTGATCGAGATGAGGGCCGACGCCGCCGCCGGGAACCGAAAACGAAATCATTAGATCGTCTATGCGCCAGTCAGGCAAGCGACGGAAGGGCTGCATGAGCGCCGCCGAGGGTTCGTGCCAGTGATCGACCGCCTGTACCAGCAGCGACCAGTTGTGGTCCCCCAACTGATCGTAGCTGGCAAAGGGACCATGGCTCACCTACCAAACGCCATCGTCATGGCTGACCAGACGGCTGTCCACTTCGGCTTCCATGGCCAGGCCGGCCAGTTCGTCAGGCGACAGCGGATCGACGAAGTCGCGAAATGCGCGTTTAATGATTACCGGGCGTTTCTGCCAGTAGCGTTGTAGAAAGTCGTTCCAGTCCAACTCAAGTTGATAATCCATAGCCTGATTCCAGCGCGGGAGAAATTAGAGGAATTATAACGGATAGCAGCGGCGCAGGCCGGAGATTTTTACCCGCGCTGCGCCAAACGGGATGGGGCGCCCATAACCGGCCTTAATCGTCTTCGGGCTGCGTACCCTGCTGCTTGAAGATGACCTCCACCAGCGCCCCGCCGAGGGCGCTTTCGCCAATCACAATATCGCCGTCGTACTGCTCAAGAATTTCCGCCGCCACCGAGAGCCCCAGACCTTGGCCGGGACGCAGCGTATCGGCGCGCTGACCGCGCTGGAAGATAAGGGTGCGCTTGGACTCCGGGATGCCCGGGCCGTCATCTTCGATAATAATATGTAGCGCGCTTTCCCTTTCGCGGGCGCTAACCTCGACAAATTCCAGGCAATATTTGCAGGCGTTGTCCAGAATATTACCCATCACCTCCATAAAGTCGTTTTTCTCGCCAATAAACGTCAACTCCGGCGAAATATCCAGCGACAGGGAAACCCCTTTGCGTTGATAAACTTTGTTGAGGGCCGAGCACAGGCTATCGAGCAGCGGCGGCACGGAATGCAGCTCGCGGCTCAGGACATTATGATCCGAGTGGACGGTGGCGCGGTGCAGGTAATAGCCGATTTGCTGGGAAATGCGGCTGATTTGCTCCAGCATAATCGGTTCCGCCATTTCAATATTGGTGTCGCGATCGGTGCGCAGGGAACGCAGCGTGGTTTGCAGCACCGCCAGCGGCGTTTTCAGACTGTGGGTCAAATCAGACAGGGTGGAGCGGTACTTCTGGTAGCGCTGGCGTTCGTTATTCAGCAAAATATTTAAATTGCGCACCAGGATATCCAGTTCGCGCGGCGGGTTCTCATCCAGACGTTCCCGTTCACCGACCTCCAGCTCGCGCACCTGCCTGACCAGATCTTTTATAGGGCGCAGGCTCCAGTGTGCCGCCAGCCACAGCAGCGGCACCACCAGCAGGAGATTGGCCAGCAGAACATAGCTGAACCATTCCCAAACGAGATCGGTGCGCTGCAGCTCATGGGGAATGGTATCGACGACCACTATGGTCAGCGGCGGCAGGCGGCCGGTCGCCGGATAGCGGTTGACCGCAACGGAATGGGTCAGGGCATTATCGTCGCTGCTGTCGAACTCTTTGAGCCGCACCTGGGCGCTGGGGTTGTTACCCACCACCGCGCTGCTGGTGCGCATATCGGTATCGAGCTCGAAATAGCCGGTCTTGGTCAGCCAGTCCTGCTGCAGGCGAGACTCCAGCGCCGGCACATAACGCTGGCGCCAGAGTATATGGCCATTTTCATCATAAATCAGCACCAGCGCGGCGAAGTTGATATCGATATTCGGCGGCACGGCTATCGACAGTTTGTTGTCCTTCCACTGCGCCAGACTGAAAAAGAGATTACTTTCGCCCCGCAGCAGGCGGAATGACGTTTTATCAAAGCTGACGCTGTAGCCAATGACGGCCACCATGCCGTAGCACAGAGAGAGCGCCAGAACTACGCAGGCTGCAGCCAGCAAAAATCTGACGCGCAGGGAAAACGGTTTTTTGTGGCGAAACGGAAATAGGGTCATAGAGCCTAGTTAACATCAAAACGGTAGCCCTGACCGCGAATTGTGGTGATCACTTCATGCGGGTAATTGGCCTGCATCTTTTTCCGTAGACGACCCATTAACACGTCGATGGTGTGACTCTCGCGCAATTCAGCGTCGGGATAAAGTTGCAGCATCAGCGAATCCTTGCTGACGACTTTGCCGGCGTTGCGTATCAATGTCTCAACTATAGTATATTCAAACGCGGTGAGCCTGATATTAACCTCGTTAATCATGAGCTCACGGCGCGAAAGGTCAATGAGGAAGGGCGGCAGCTCGATGACCTGCGACGCCAGACCGCTGTTGCGGCGCATCAACGCCTGCATGCGCGCCACGACCTCTTCCAAATGAAACGGTTTAGTGACATAGTCGTCGGCGCCAGCTTCCAGCACCGTGACTTTATCCTGCCAGCCTTCGCGGGCGGTGAGCACCAGCAGGGGAATTTTCACCTGATGGCTGCGCCAGCGGCGAATAAGGTTGAGACCGTCCTCATCCGGTAGGCCTAGATCAACAATAGCGATATCGGGTGGATGCTCATTTAGAAAGTAGTCCGCCTCCCTGGCGTCCGCTGCGGCATCCACCTGGTGCCCCATTTCACGCATCTGTACCGTCAGATGATGACGAAGAAGAGAATTATCTTCTATTACCAGAACTCGCATCGCAGCTCCTAAATAAAATCACTCTTAACGGATCCGGTGGCGCAATCCGTCTTGCTTAAGCGGTTATCCTCCCGGCTGGGAAGGAATATCTTACCGGATAAGAGTATCCCAGAGAGTGACTAAACTCCGCATAAACAGAGAGGGAACCAGGGTCGGACGCAGGTTCCCTTTTTATCACCTATTTTAATTCATCAACCATCGCCGCCGCGCGGCCGATATAGTTAGCCGGCGTCAGCGTTTTCAGTCGCGCTTTTTCCGCATCCGGCAGCGGCAAACTGTCGATAAAGGCTTTCATGCCTTCAGCGTCGACGCGCTTACCGCGGGTGAGTTCTTTCAGCTTCTCGTAAGGTTTTTCAATCCCGTAGCGGCGCATCACCGTCTGTATGGGTTCAGCCAGGACTTCCCAATTATGGTCGAGCTCCGCCAATAAATGGGCCTGATTGACCTCCAGTTTACTAATTCCTTTAAGCGTAGACTGGTAAGCGATAAGCGCATAACCAATACCGACGCCTAAATTGCGCAGTACGGTGGAGTCGGTCAAATCCCGCTGCCAGCGCGAGACCGGCAATTTCGCCGCCAAGTGGTTCATCACCGTATTCGCCAGTCCCAAATTCCCTTCTGAATTCTCGAAGTCGATGGGGTTCACCTTGTGCGGCATGGTCGACGAGCCGATTTCGCCAGCGACGGTACGCTGTTTGAAATGATTAAGAGCAATATAGCCCCAGACGTCACAGTCGAAATCAATCACGATAGTATTAAACCGCGAGATGCAGTCGAACACTTCGGCGATATAATCATGCGGCTCGATTTGGGTGGTAAAGGGGTTCCAACCGATACCGAGCCCGGTGACGAACTCTTCGCTGAAACGATGCCAGTCCACCTCGGGATAGGCAACCATATGGGCGTTGTAATTGCCGACCGCGCCGTTAATCTTGCCCAGAATCTCTGCCTGTTCGAGCTGAAGATACTGGCGCGTCATGCGATAGGCGACATTCGCCATCTCCTTGCCAAGCGTCGAGGGCGTCGCCGGCTGGCCGTGGGTGCGCGACAGCAGGGGAATATCGCGATAGCGTTCGGCAAGCGCGGTGACGCCGTCGATGATTTGGCGCCAGGCGGGCAGCAGGATAGTCTCGCGGGCGGTGGCCAGCATCAGCGCGTGGGAGAGATTATTGATATCTTCGGAGGTACAGGCGAAATGGATAAATTCGCTCACCGCCAGCAGCGCCGGTTGCGCGGCAACTTTCTCTTTCAGAAAATATTCAACCGCTTTCACATCATGATTGGTGGTGCGCTCAATGGTTTTGATGCGCTCGGCGTCTTCGACGCTGAAATTGGCGACAATCGCGTCAAGGTAACCGTTTGCGTGGTCGTCAAAGGGTGGGACCTCTTTGATCGCGTCACAGGCGGCCAGCTTTTGCAGCCAGCACACTTCCACCTGTACGCGAAATTTCAGCAAACCAAATTCGCTGAAAATAGCGCGCAGCGGGCTGACTTTGTCGCCGTAGCGGCCGTCGACGGGCGAAACGGCGGTCAGAGAGGATAATTCCATCGATTGCGACTCCTGGAAAGATTAAGAATGGGTAAGTATCTGTTTAGCTTCTTTAAATAACCGGTTGCGGCCGAACATCAGCTGAAGCCGTCCGCCGCCGACCTGTTGCCATAGCACGGCGGAACGGATGCCGGCCAGCAGTACGGCGCGCACCTTGGCCTGGATCTGGGTGTTTTGCAATACCGCCGGCGCGCCGGTGACCTGGATGCGCGGCCCGAGCGGGCTGATAATGTCCACATAGATGCTGGCCATGGCGCTGATAAGCGTATCCGACAGCAAATCAAAATGGCCGAGCTGGCGGTGAAGTCCGTCGATGCGGCGGCTCAGCGCCTCTTGAGCGCCGCGGTTGCCGTTCAGCTTGCGTTCAAGCACCATCAGCCCCAGGGTATAGCGGGTCAGCTCGGCGCCAAGCCCTTCTCGCGACGAAGCATTCAGCACGGCCTGCAGCGTCTCCAACCCCATGCGCAGATAGGTCGGGTTATCGCCGTAGACCGCACGCACCGACGGCGGATTAAGATCCAGCAGGCTTTGCAGCGAGACGCGTAAGGGCTGCTCGTTGCATTGGCTCTGGTGGGCGAGCTGCTGCACAAGGCGCGCGCTTTGGCAAACACCCGCCAGCGCCAGCGTAATGTCAAAATAGTTCTTGGCCAAAATGACTCCTGTATCCATCCCTGAGGTTAAGTCCACCCGCCGGGCGTCCGCTCAACGGCGCGGCAGGCGCGCTACGCTTGCGCGATCATGCCATAAAAGCGTGGTCAAACACAGCGGTAAAGGCGCGCGGCGGGCGTTTCGCCACCCCATTAGGGTTTCGCGCGACGCCACCCGCCAGGGATGCTACCGGTCAGGACACCACCGGCGCGGGGAGCGTCTCAGTGAGGCAACGGCTGGCGCGCTTCAATGATGCCGCCGCCCAAGCAGCGTTCCGCCAGATAAAATACCGCCGACTGGCCCGGCGTGACGGCGGCCACCGGCCGATCGAAAGTCACCTGCAAACGTCCGTCCGACAGCGGCGTCACCAGACACGCGATGTCCGGCTGACGGTAACGGGTTTTCACCGTACAGCGCAGCGCGTCTGTAAGCGGTTCCCGATCGACCCAGTGCAGCTGGCCGGCGACAAGGCCGGTAGACATCAGCCGCGGATGTTCGTGGCCCTGGGCGACAATCAACCGGTTATTGTCAAGATCCTTGTCCACCACATACCAAGGGTCCTCGCTGCCGTCGCGGGTGCCGCCAATGCCCAGCCCTTTGCGCTGGCCTAATGTATGGTACATCAACCCCTGATGGCGGCCCGCCTCCTGGCCGTCAACGGACATAATCGCACCCGGCTGTGCCGGTAGGTAGCGGCCGAGGAAATCGCGGAATTTCCGCTCGCCGATGAAACAGATGCCGGTGGAGTCTTTTTTGGCCGCGGTCGCCAGGCCGAGCTCGGTGGCGATGCGCCGCACTTCCGGTTTGGCTACTTCCCCAATCGGGAACAGGCAGCGCGCAAGCTGCGCATGGCCTAACGTATAGAGAAAATAGCTCTGGTCTTTGTTATCGTCCAGACCGCGCAGCAGTCGGCTTTTGCCGTCCACGTCGGCGCGGCGCACGTAATGGCCGGTGGCGATAAAGTCGGCGCCGAGATCCTCGGCGGCAAATTCCAAAAAGGCTTTGAACTTGATTTCCTTATTGCACAAAATATCCGGATTGGGCGTGCGGCCAGCCTGGTATTCGGCAAGGAAGTGCGCAAAAACGTTATCCCAATATTCGGCGGCGAAATTAACCGTATGCAGCGTGATGCCCAGGGTGTCACATACCGCCCGAGCATCGGCCAGATCGCTTGCCGCGGTGCAATATTCCTCGTTGTCGTCCTCTTCCCAGTTTTTCATGAACAGTCCCTCCACCCGATAGCCCTGTTGCAGTAGCAACCAGGCGGAGACGGAAGAGTCGACACCGCCGGACATACCGACGATTACTTTTTTTTGACCGTTGTCTGACATGGGATTCTCACGAGCGGGATGACCGCCGCGCGGCGCAGTAAAACAGGCGGCATATTTTATCACGATCCGACCCCGTGCCGCCACCTTCCCCCATAAGGCGCGTTTTCGTCGCCCTCTGCGGCCCTAAAGGGGCGAAAAGCCGTCACATACGCGCCTTGAGGACCCTCAAAACGACCCGCGGCGACGGACACAGACGTTAGCAGCATCGACCCTGTACGCCATTGCTCCCCGCCGGCAACCTGACGCCGTCAAAACGGCCAATTGAATGCCTGGAGGAAAGTCAGCGGCAGGTGTTCGCCGCGCTGATAGCAGCGAAGACTTTCCGCCACCAGGTGGGAGCGCAACTGGTCTGACGCGAAAAGAGTCTCAGCGGGCAGCCAAAGACAGCGAACGATATCGTCATCTTGCGGGATGGCCGTCACGCAGCGTGGCAAATCGATAACGAACAAAAACCGCAGAAACGGCGTGTTGTCGGGCGCAATCCATTGATGTATCCGCAATAACGCCTGGGGTTGGGCGTGGATACCCGCTTCCTCCCACAATTCACGCTGCGCCGCCTCGATAAGGGTTTCATTCGCCTCGAGATGACCGGCCGGCTGATTCCAGCGCGGTTGACTGTGAATCGTTTCCTCTACCACCAAAAATTGGCTCTCCGCTTGTACCACGCAGGCGACGGTAACATGGGGTTTGAACATAGCGGGGCTTGTCCTCCATAGGTAGGGCAAAAAGCATTACGCCGGGTCGATATCGCGCCACTCTCCTGGCGCCAGACCGGCCAGGCACCATTCCGCGATTTGATAGCGAATCAGCCGCAGCGTGGGATGCCCGATATGGGCGGTCATACGGCGCACCTGACGGTTTTTCCCCTCGTACAGGGTTACCCGCAGCCAGCACGTAGGAATAGCCAGGCGCACGCGGATCGGCGGCGTTCGCGGCCATAACCAGTCAGGCTCGTCAACGCGCGCCACGCCGGCGGCCAGAGCGGCCCCGTCCGGCTCGCCTTCCACCTGAACATAATAGATCTTAGCGGTTTTCTGCGCCGGCTGCGTCAATCTGGCCTGTAGCTTACCCTCATTGGTCAGGATCATCAGCCCTTCACTGTCGCGATCTAACCTGCCGGCGGCGTAAACCGACGGTATGGGAATATAATCTTTGAGCGTAGCGCGGCCGGCGTCATCGCTGAATTGCGCAAGCACGTCATAGGGTTTATTGAACAAAATGACACGGCGCGGATCTCGCGCTGGCGCGGTTTTGCGGCGGAAGTTGCGTGCGGGGCTGGGCTTTTTGATAACGGAGTACGCTCTTTCGGGGCCAGAAAAAAACAGTATACCGGAATAGGGACCCCGCGTGCCAAGCGTGGCGCCGCGGCGATAAAAAAAGCGAGCCCGCAGGCCCGAAAAAATGGGCAAACTACAAACTTGCATGTGGAACACTAACTCTAGCCGAGGGCGCGTCTTTTGCTTCACGGTAACGAATTAATAATTAAAAACTGTTATGCAGCTGCGTCGGTCGTGTGTAAACGGCGGATAGCGGATAGCGGATAGCGGATAGCGGATAGCGGATAGATCTCCCGGCCGGTTGCGGCAAAAGCGCCGCCGGCCGCGATGAATCAGCCTGCAAGGGTGTCATGAGGCGTTAAGCGATGCGCGCAAGCGTAATGTCAGAATAAAGCAAACAGCACCACCACCGGCAGGCTCATCGGTCAGGTCAAACCAATGATTTTCGCGGTAAACAAACGAATGCGCAGGGAAGGATCGTGACTCAGCAGGAAGGTGACGGGCACCGCGATGAAAAGTCCGATGATATAAATGTGCGTCAGCGCTTCCCAAGCGGGGGACATAGCTTTACCGATCCTGTTTTATTTTTGTGAGCGCGGAGTGTAGCCGTTCATTGCGCGTTAAGCAATCGGCCGCCCGCCCGGCGTTTACCGGCGCCCGGTGGAGAACGTGCGGAGCGGGCGGCCGGGTCAAAGAGCGTCAGCGCCGCCCGGGCAATGAGCCTGTTTAGAAATTTGTGTATTTGCCTGATTTTGATATGTTCAATCCAACATCAAAAACAGGTTAATTTATGGACGAAAAACAGTTGCAGGCTCTGGCTAACGAACTGGCCAAAAATCTCAAAACCCCTGAAGATCTCAGTCACTTCGATCGGCTGCTGAAAAAAATCAACGTCGAAGCAGCTCTCAATGCCGAAATGACCCATCACCTCGGCTACGATAAAAATCAGCTTAAACCGGGGACCAACGCCCGCAACGGCTATTCCACAAAAACCGTTACCACTGGCGATGGCCCGCTGGCGCTGCGTACTCCGCGCGATCGTGACGGTTCCTTTGAACCGCAACTGGTGAAGAAGAACCAGACCCGGATTACCGGGATGGATAACCAGATTTTATCGTTGTACGCCAAAGGGATGACCACCCGCGAGATCGCCGCCGCGTTCAAAGAGCTGTATGACGCCGATGTCTCGCCGGCGCTGGTCTCAAAGGTCACCGATGCGGTCATGGAGCAGGTTGTCGAATGGCAAAACCGGCCTCTGGATGCAGTCTATCCCATTGTTTATCTTGACTGTATCGTTCTAAAAGTCCGGCAGGACAGCCGCATCATCAATAAATCTGTGTTCCTGGCGCTGGGCATCAACATCGAAGGCCAGAAAGAGTTGCTAGGTATGTGGCTGGCCGAAAATGAAGGCGCAAAGTTCTGGCTGAACGTGCTGACAGAGCTGAAAAACTGCGGCCTGAACGATATCCTTATCGCCTGCGTAGACGGGCTGAAAGGTTTCCCTGACGCTATTAACGCGGTGTATCCGGAGGCGCGGCTCCAGCTGTGTATCGTGCATATGGTGCGCAACAGCCTGCGGTTCGTCTCCTGGAAGGACTACAAGGCCGTCACCCGCGACCTGAAAGCTATCTATCAGGCCCCTACGGAAAAAGCCGGCTTACAGGCGCTGGAAGCGTTCTCCAGTGCCTGGGACATCCGCTACCCGCAAATAAGTCGAAGCTGTCAGGCAAACTGGGCCAATCTGGCCACGTTCTTTGCCTACCCAACGGACATCCGCAAGGTGATCTACACGACCAACGCCATCGAGTCGTTAAACAGCGTGATCCGGCATGCCATCAAAAAGCGCAAGGTGTTCCCGACCGACGACGCAGTGAAAAAGGTGGTGTGGCTGGCGATACAGGCGGCCTCACAGAAATGGACAATGCCTTTGAGGGACTGGCGCATGGCAATGAGCCGCTTTATTATCGAGTTCGGTGACCGCCTGGACAGTCACTTCTGAGAAAAGGCATTTACACAGAATCGTGTACAGGGTCCGGGCAATCGGTGAGTGAAGCGGCCTTCAGCCGGTGCCGTTTTGCGTCACTTGTACCGGCGCCGTTTCCTCGCCCACCACTTTCAGCGGGGGGAACTCGCTTTCATTGAACAGCACATTTTGCGTCGGGATGGCAAGCTTGATGTCCAACGCTGCCAGTTCCTCCATTAGGCGAATATTAATCTCCTGCTGGATGTCCATATACTTATTGTAATCCGCGCTGGCGACGATATGCACCACTTCAAAGGTCAGGCGGAAATTATCGAAGGACAAGAAATGGGCACGGTCGAAACGGGTTTCCGGGATTTCCTTGATGATTTTTTTCACCCTATCGCCCACCAGGCGTAATTTTTCGGGCGGGGTGGAATAGGCCAGGCCAAAGGTGAAAACAATCCGGTGCGTCAGCATCCGCTTGTAATTGTGTATGGTTTGCTGCAGCAGGATTGCATTGGCGCAAACAATTTGCTCACCGCTCAGACTGCGGATACGGGTGGTTTTCAAACCGATATGCTCTATGGTGTCGGCGATATCGTTAAACACCACGAAATCACCGATGACGAAGGGTTTATCGAAGCCTATCGCCAGCGAGGCGAAGACGTCGCTCTGCACCGTTTGGATCGCCAGCGCGATGGCGATGCCCCCCCTACGCCCAAACTGGCCACCAGGGCGGTGATGTTCACGCCGACATTGCCCAGAATGGACAACATCATCACCGCCCAAATCAGCACCCGCATCATTAAGCCCAGGATGACCATGGTCACCGGGTTACGCGCCGCGCCAGGCTCGCGGGTCATGTTGCTTAGCCAGACGTGGACGGCGCTGTCCAGCCACATGGCGATTTGCAGCGCCAGAACCAAAAACCAGCCGTGGGAGATAACGTTATTCCAACTACCGGGCAAATCGATGAAATGAATACTCAGCAGCAGCGCGGTAAAGAAGATAAGCAGGCTTTTGGTGTTGTCGAGCATCTCTACCACCACCCGGTACAAAATGCTGTGCTTGCCGCTGCTCCACTGCTTCACCCGATGGCCGGACAGACGGATAATTTTGTTGATGACCCAATAAATAATAAAGCTGGCGACGACACACGCGCGGCTAACCATAACGCTGCTGGTGGGCTTTTTTTCGCTGCAGGTAATCTTCATCGGCGCGCAGGCGGTCCCAGTACTGTTTGAAGATGGCCGCCGCCGCTGCTTTGACCGGATCGTTACTGTGGGGCTTGACGGCCCGGTCTTCATCATATTTCCTGCCGCCCTGGTGATTGGCATAACGCCGCGCGCGGGTGTATCCCATTTGGATGAATTTGCGCGCCATATCCATGCCGACAAAATCGTCCGCCCGCCGGTACTGCTCGAAAAGCTGATAAATGGTCTCGGCTGACTGCGCCGCGACCTGCGGATTTTTGAACCGCCAGTGCGGTAAGATCTCCCCTTTATAAGGCTCAACCAGCAGGACGCCCTGTTCGCCGCGACCGACCTGATAACGCTCGGGGTGCTGGCGAAAATCAATCTGGCTGAAATCCTGCTGATAGTTAAAAGGGATACCCATTTCTGCTCATCCGCCGTGTCGTGCCGCAGGCGGCAGGAGATTTTCCGCGCGCCAGGCATGATTAACTAGCATAGTGCCGAATGCGGCGATTTTCATCCCGCCGACAAGCCTGCAAAGGCGCCGAGGTGTCGGTTACGGCGGATGACGGTGGCGCCCTCAGCGCCATGGCGTTGCCAACAGCTCATCAGCCCAGGGTGTCGTCCAACTCGCGCACATGATCATCCTTGTTCAATGTCATAAGCGCGAAGAAACTGATGATGGCGGTGATAACTACATACCAGGCCGGGATATCCAGGTTGCCGGTCTGTTTAATCAGCCAGGTAATCATCAGACCCGCGCAGCCGGAAAAGACCGCATTTGACAACGAGTAGGCCAGCGCCAGCCCGGTATAACGTACCCGGGTGGGAAACATTTCCGCCAATATCGCCGGGCCTGGACCCGCCAGCAGGCCTACCGCGCCGCCGGCGATAAAGACCGCCAGCCCTTTGATTAGCAGAGCGCCCTCCGGATTTTGCAATAGTCGCAGGAGCGGAAAGGATAACGCCAACAGCAGCACGGTGGCGGTCATGAGCACGCGTCGCCGGCCTATCCTATCGCTCAACATGCCGGCGGGGATAATGGTCAGAGCAAAACCGGTGTTGGAAATCACGGCGATAAGCAAGGCGGTTTGCATATGGGTGTGCAGCGCCGATTGCAGGTAGGTAGGCATGATCACCAAAAAGGTATACCCTGCCGCGGACCACGCCATCAGCCGGCTGATACCGAGGGCGATGATGTAACTCATCACGCCGGCGCCGGGCGCGAGGGCGGGCGTGGCCGCCGCCTGGCGCGACCGAATGAAGGCCGGCGTTTCCTTAAGACTCAGGCGTAGCCACAGCGCCACGGCCCCCATCGGCAGCGCCAGGAAAAACGCGATCCGCCAGCCCCATTGCAGCAACGCCTCTTGCCCCAATACCGCCGCCAGCAGGGCCACCACGCCGGCGCCGGCCAACAGGCCCAGCGCGACGGTCAGGGACTGCTAGGCGTCGTATAGGCCGCGTTTACCCCTCGGGGCGAATTCGGTCATCAGCGCCACCGCGCCGCCGTATTCGCCGCCGGCAAAGAGCCCTTGCAGGATGCGCAGTAGCGTCATGAGGACTGGGGCGGTAATACCGATACTGGCATAGGTTGGCACCAGTCCAATCACTGCGGTGGCGATAGTCATCAGCACCAGCACCAAAATCAGCGTCGGCTTACGGCCCAGGCGATCGCCAAGGCGGCCGAACAGCGCCGCGCCGAGCGGCCGAAAGAAAAAGGCGACGGCGAACGACGCATAGGTGAGGATAAGCCCGGTGAGGGTGCTTTCTCCCTGCAGACGGAAGACATTCTCCGCGATCACCGTCGCCAGGAAACCGTAGACCGCAAATTCATACCATTCGATAAAATTACCAACGGCCCCGGCCAATAAGGCCTTTTTATGGGACAGCGGGGATCTGCTGCGCGCGTGATGCATAACGGTATCCTTAAGGCGAGAGAGAAAGGCCAACGCCGTCTCGCGCCGGTGAACGGCGTATCGCCGAACGGGGTCAGGCGCGCTGCATGAGACGGTGAGGTAGGGCAACACGCGGCGCCGGCGCGGGTGCCGTCTGACCAATTTATCCTAAATCAACGCGTCATCATGTCAACGGTCGGCCGCGGCGCCACCGTCTATTACTGCATGAGGCGGGCACGGGGGCGCCGGCAATTCGGCCCGGCGCCGGGGTGGTGACGCAGGAGACAAAGTATGACCGAGACAATACAAAAAGTCGCCGTGGTAACGGCATCGGATTCCGGTATCGGCAAAGCGGCCGCGCTGGCGCTGGCCGCCCAGGGGTATGATGTCGGCATCACCTGGCATTCCGACAGGCAGGGCGCCGAGGACACCGCTCGCCAGGTGGCGGCGCTGGACTTGACCACGCCGCCCGCCGCCGCCGAGGTGATTGATGATTTTGCCAACGCTTTCGGTCGACTGGATGTGTTGGTCAATAATGCCGGCGCCAGACATAACGACCCGCTGTTGACGCTTGAGTATGAACGGTGGCGACAGGTCTTTTCCATTGTTCTCGACGGAGCTTTCCTGTGCGCCCAGCGCGCCGCCCGGGTCATGAAGACTCAGGGCTCGGGCGGGCGCATCATCAATATTACCTCAGTGCATGAACATACCCCGCTACCCAACGCGGGGGCGTATACCGCCGCTAAACACGGCCTGGGTGGCTTGACCAAATCGCTGGCGCTGGAACTCGCGCCGTATGGCATTTTAGTCAATGCGGTGGCGCCCGGTATGATCGCGACGCCTATCAATGATATGAACGAAGAGGCGGCCTGGCATACTCCCGAACCGGGTATTCCCCTCGGCCGCCCCGGGCCATGTGCGCGAGATAGCCGGTATGGTGGCCTGGCTTGCCAGCGACGCCAGAAGCTATACCACTGGTCAATCTTTCGTCATCGACGGGGGGTTTATGCTGGTTAACCTACAATTCGAGGCGCAGAAAAAACAGGCGGCCGAATAGCCGGACAGGGTGGCGACAGCGGCCGCGCGTACCTACCGTTAAGGACGATGAGCCGCTGACGGCGGTTAGCAGGGCGCTTTAGGCGACGCCGAATGCGGTGCCGGCGCAGGACGGGAATGTGATGGCCGTCATGGCCAGAAGGCCGTGCGGCTTTACTTATGGCGCACATTTTGTATACTAATTTAATTGTTTTGATGATAACTAACTGGGCGGATTGCCCGTTCGCGCGCACTGCCGGTCACCCAAATAACCTCGTGGCGCGGCTGCGATGCGGTTCGCCTTTGTTTGAGGATGCTGGATGTCCACCCCCTTTACGTTGCTTTTCGCGCTGTATCCCGGCGTAACACAACTGGATTTCACCGCGCCGCATCAGGTTTTCAGCCATTGGCAGGGGGCCTCGGTGCGCGTCGCGTCCCTCGAAGGCGCGCCGGTGAGCGCCAGCGGCCTGCATTTTTCCCAGCTCGACGCGCTGGAGGCGGTGGAAAACTGCGATTTGCTGTGCCTTCCCGGTGGACCGGGCTGCACCGAAGCGATGCTTGATGCGCGTTTCATGGCGCAGATCCGCCGACTGGCGGCCGGGGCGCGCTATATCACTTCGGTATGCACCGGTTTATTAATCCTGGGGGCCGCCGGTCTGTTACAAGGGCGGCGCGCCACCTGCCATTGGTCGATGCTGGAGAGCCTGTCACTCTTCGGCGCCCTGCCGCGCGCCGAGCGGGTGGTGCGCGATGGTCATCTTATCACCGGCGCCGGCGTCATCTCCAGCATCGATTTTGCCCTGACGGTTGTGGCGGAAGTGGCGGGAGAGAGTGTGGCGCAAGCTATCCAACTGGGGCTGGAATATGCGCCGGCGCCGCCGTTTGATGCCAGCCATCCCGCCACGGCGCCGGCCGCGATTGTGCACGAAGCACGCGAGCGGCAGGCGGCCTTCCGCGCCCGGCGCTTGGCGCAGGTCGCGACGGCGGCCGCGGCATTAAAGGCGCGCTAAACGGTTGTCCAGGCCAACAAAGGAGTAGGGTAATGTATTCTGCGCACGGGGTTTTGTTATGACGGTCCGTCTCTTATCACACATCGATGTTCCCCCCACGCACCGGCCGGCATTCGCCGCCGCGGGCGTGACGCTCTATCTGGCGCCGCGAGCGGATCACACCGGCCCACTGTGGCCCGACGGCTCGCTGCGGCCCGTGCCGGCAACCGCGGCGCAGGGATCCGCCGAAGATGAATTGTTCGATGCGGCCGCAATTGACGTCCTGTTGACGATCGGGTCGCTTGGGATAAGCGCTCAGGAGATGGACAAACTGCCCACGCAGCGTCTGATTTGCTGCCTGGGGGTGGGCTATGAGCGCGTCGACCTGGCCGCCGCCGCCGCGCGCGGCATCCGCGTGACCCACGGCCGCGGCACCAATGACACCTCGGTGGCCGATCATGCGATGACGCTGATGCTGGCGCTGGTGCGCGATATCGCCCCCCTGGATCGTGCGGCGCGGCCAGTGGCAACAGTCGCGGCGTTTGCGTCCGCAGCTGAGCGGCAAACGGGTCGGGATCCTGGGGCTGGGCACAATCGGCGCCAACATCGCCGAGCGGTGCGCGCGCGGATTTGCCATGGAGGTCGGCTACCATAACCGTCACCCGAAACCGGATTGTGCTTACCATTACTGCTCTAGCGCAACGGCGCTGGTGCAATGGTGCGAGATTTTGGTCATTGCGACTCCCGGCGGCGCTGCCACCCGGCATTTGGTGGATGAGGGGGTGCTCACGGCGCTGGGCGCGGAGGGTTTCCTGATTAATATCGCCCGCGGCAGCGTGGTCGATACGGCGGCGCTGACCGCGGCGCTGCAGGCGCAGGCCATCGCCGGCGCGGCGCTGGATGTTATCGAAGGTGAACCGCAGGTACCGCCCGCGCTGCTGGCGCAGGATAATGTGCTGATAACGCCCCATGTGGTGGCGGCGCGCTCCCCCCAGGCGATGACGGCGATGTACCGGCAGATGCTGGAAAACCTGGCCTGCCATCTGAACGGTCAGCCGCTGCTGACGCCGGTGGTGGCGGGAGAGTAAGGATGGACTACCGACAACGGATTATTGCGCCGGCGTTCCGCTTGGCGCTGCCGCGCGAGGAAGATGCCCCGGCGCTGTTCCATCTGGTGCAGCAGGAACGCGCGCACTTGAGCCGCCATCTCGCCTGGCCTGAAACGGTCCGTTGCGAAGCCGATACGTTGGCGACGGTGCGCGCCAATCGCCGCGCTTACGCTGCCGGAGAGTCGGCGGTCTACCTGGTGTGGCTCCAGGAGCGGGTCAGCGGGGTGCTATCGCTGAACAGCATCAGCGGCAGCGTGGGGGAGATAGGCTATTGGCTGGCCGCCGAGATGACCGGCCGCGGTCTGATGTCCCGCGCCGTGCTGGCGTTAATGACCTGGTATCTGGCGGACGGCCGGCTCGATACGTTTATCTTGCGCTGCGGCGTAGAAAACCTGCCCAGCAATCGCGTGGCGCAGCGGCTGGGCTTCAGTTTTTATCTGCGGCAGGCGCAGGCGGAAAAAATTAGCGAGCGCTGGGTGGATCATAACATTTATCACTGGCGCGCCGGACGCAATGCGCTGCCGCAATCGTTGACGTCCTAACCCCGTACCCGCTCGTCTTTAACGCAGGGGCCCGCCACAGTCGTCGAGTTCCTGGCGCAAACGGCGAAATACGCGCCCGGACTGGCGAAGGCCATCGTGCTCGAATTCATTGGTCACCCACGCTTGCAGATTGCCCACCCGCGCGGCGGTAGCCAACGACAATTCGGCATCGACGTACATGTCATCGTGATAAATCACCGCCGAGACCGGAACCTCATTGTTTGCCAGCCGGTCGCGGTCATACAGCGGCGGGTAATCCTGACGGGTGGATAAATGCGCCGCCGCGGCGCGAAACGGGCGCAGCGAGCGGATCTCGTCGAACATCCAGGGATAGATCATCTCGCCGGTAAACAGCAGCGGCCGGGTGTCGGGCTGGAAAGCGGGAAACTGCCCCCGTACCCGCTCCGCCGCCCAGCGGCAGGCGTGCCCGGGCTGGCCATAAATCACCTCTTGCAGCAGCGCATACAGCGGATTACCGTCGTAACCGGTTTCCGCCATGACCGCCATCAGGAAATGATCCGACAACCGAGTTTCGGCGCTGTCGCTGAATGCCTCTTCGATAAGGCCATGCACCTGGTCGAAACCGGTCGCTATGCCGAACGCCATGCCCAACGTTTGCAACCGGCGCACGCTCAGGTGATCGCCATCCGGCAGCCGCACGTCGCTACCGGCGATAACGTCCGCCAGACGGGCGATGCGCGCCGCGTCGGCAGGATAACGGTGGTCGTAGCGCGCGTTTTTCGCCGCCACCCGCGGGTAAGTGCGCCGGTAAACCTCATCGGCATCCGCATCGAGGCCGGGCAGCCCGCCGGTAACATAGCAGGCGGACAGACCTTCGGGCGCCAGAGAGATAAATAGGTCAGGGTTAAAAAGCCGCCATAGCTCTGGCCAAGCGTTTCCCAACGGTCGCCGCCAAACAGTGCCGTGCGCAGAAATTCGCAATCGTGCACGATGCTGTCGGCGCGGAAATGCCACAAATAGGCCGCGCGGGCCTGACCGTCCATCGACGCCAGGGTAGCGCTTTCGACCCGGCTGCTGCGCCCGGTACCGCGCTGATCCATCAAGATCACCCGGTGGGTTTTCAGCGCCTCGGCAAGCCATACCGGCCCGCCGCCCTGGGGACGCGGCCCTTTGCCGCCGGGGCCTCCCTGAAGAAATGCGAGTTTGGGTAACGATTGATGGCGCTTGCGCGGGTCCACACCACCTCGCGCACAAACAGATCCAGCGTGCGGCCGTCTCGCAGCTGCGACCAATCCAACGGTACTTTTACCCGATGTTCTTTGATGAACATGCCGGGCAAGGTATATTCACAGACGTTCAACACAAACTCCTGAGCTGAGGGCGAATCCGACACTGCTGAGCGTGGCGTCAGCCAGAGGGAGACAGTGTAAGGCAATCTGCCGACGGGGGGGGGAAGAGCCAACGTGCCCGGGCAACGCGTTCGCTGCGGCGCAGGGTGGCGGCGAACGGTCTACGTCCCGCGGGCGGTGGGATGAGAGCTATCGCGGCTGCGTTTCGGTCTGTATGCCCCGCAACAGCGCGCGCCGCGGTCGTTCTGGCTGAAACCCCAAGCCAATAATCCTGCCGGCCAGGCGCGGTAGTCAAGGACGTTGACGCAGCCATAATTCCAATGTCGAGGGTGCGCGCGCAGGGCGGGTGGGTCGATGTCCCTTACCGGTCATCATAATTTTCAGCGCCTGGGTGGCGCGGGTCGGGAACTGGCGGCGGCGCTGCACGCGATTAAGCTCACGCAGGCTGACCGCGCCGCGCGCCAGCGGTTTAGCCAGCAAATTCGCGGTAGCCACCGCGTCCTGGATGGCCAGGTTGACGCCGACGCCGCCAATGAGCGACATGGCATGGGCGGCATCGCCGATGCACAACACGCCGGACGCGGCCCAATGCGTCAGCCGGTCAATGCGGATATCCAGCAATTTTACCTGCCGCCAGTCGGTGATATGCCGCCGAAGCCGTTCGACGCTGACCGGCGCCACCGCCGCCACCTGCATTAGCAGCGCCGCTAATCCCTGCTGCTGTAGCCGTCGAAACTACCTTTGACGATGCTGTAGCCGCACTGCCAATAGTCACCGCGGTCGAGCATGATGAAATTATTTTTCGGCCCGCCGTGGCCGCTGGCCTAACCGGCATCGCCCGCCTCTTTCGGCAACTTCATCCATACCACGTCGCGCGGCGCGCCGAAATTCCTCACCTGCAACCCGGCGTCGGCGCGCACCATTGATCTGCGGCCGTCGGTACCTATCACCAGCGGGGTGGTAATGGTAAGTCGGCCGGCGTCGTCTTCGGCGTTGACGCCGACAACCCGCCCCTGGTGCCGACATAATGAGATGCCACGCGTCGCGCGCAGTAGGGTAAAGCCCGACAGCAGTGCCGCCTGTTGCGCCAGGAAACTGAGAAAATCCCACTGCGGCATTAGCATCATATATTGGCAGCGGCCGGGAAGACGGCTGAAATCGGTCATTGTGACCGTCTTACCCTGTAGTCCGCCGCGAAGGGTCGTCACCTTTTGGTGGAGTAACGCCAATAGCCCCTCAAGCAATCCCAACTGATGCAGGATGGCAAGGGTAGAGGGATGGATGGTGTCGCCGCGAAAGTCGCGTAAAAAATCGTGATGTTTTTCCAGCACCGTCACCGCTACCCCCGCCCGCGCCAATAAATAGCCGAGCATCAGACCGGCTGGCCCGCCGCCGACTATACAGCACGGCGTGTTAAGTGATGTTTCGCCCATGGTGCGTTTCCCTTTCCTGGCTAAAGTTCAATCATAAGGAGCAGGCGCCATGTTGCAAATAGTTATCGTTTACCATCGTTATTGGCCGGGCCTCAATCGAGCCGTTGGCACGCCCGCTGCGGCGTTAAAAGAACCCGATATGGTGCAAACGGAAACACGGCGCCGGCGGCTGGCCTGTCTCCGGTAAAAAACCGTCCAGCGCCATAGTTAGCGCCTGCGGGTCGCAAGGGCAGCGAGAGATGCTGATAATGGCAACGGGGCGCGTCCAGCAAATAGAGGTGGTCCGCGAACACGATGACGTTGAGCGCCTGGAGATCGGGTGCGTTAACCAAACAGCCGCTCAGCGCCCTTGGCGGCCCCAATGTCAAAACGCCGTTGATGAGATCGCGTTTTTGCAGCAGCTGCGCCAGCTGGGACGAGGAATCCGCCCCATAGCGCCGATAGTGGAGGTCGTCGTGTATGATGTCACGGCAGTCCAGGCCCTCTAATAACCCCAGACGCTTGATGCCCTGGGCGATTTCCAGGGCGATGTCCAGCGTGTTCTGGTCGTTGGCCTCCTGGCGTATACCACCGCGAAACGAACGGAGCGCTTGCGGCCACAGTCGGTGGCTATCGGCGAAAAACAGGCGTCGATTGAGATAATACTCCAGCTCGCGGCGCCTATCATCGAGTAGCGGCTGGCGCAGGCAAGTTTTTATTCGCATCGGGGTGTGGCTCTGACGCCGTTGCTCTGACGGGTGACTTTTCTGGCGGACCCTGGCGGGAGACAGCGCGCGCGGACGGGGCAGCAGCAGGGGCTCGTGCGTGTGGGCAAAACGCGAGGCCGTCCCCGCCAGCCCGGCGCAGGGAGATCCCGCGGATTGCCGCGATCGGTGCGGCAGGCGTTGCGCTTGGCTGTCGCGTTGACGGCGTGTCGACGCAGGACGCTGGTGGCATCGGGGGGACATGGCGGCCAATTATCATGCCTGCGGCTCCTTAAGAGCAAAGCGTAAGCTAAGAATAGACGCTTAACCCGCCTCGATCAAGTTAGCAAGACATGTGCTGGGCGTTAACGACGGCAACGGGGGGCTATTTGGACCGCGCGGCCCGCCGTCGAGGCGAGCCGCGCTGTGGGGTTAATCGCCGTGCTTATCCTCAAGCTGGGGGACGCCGCTGTCGTCGGCGGCTGAAAGCAGGCCGGTGCTAATGTAGTTCATAAGCTTGGCGCGCGTGTCGGTGATATCCAAATTACGCATGGTTAGCTGACCAATACGATCTTCCGGCGAGAAAATCGATTCCCCTTTCTCCATGGTGAGACGCTCCGCCATATAGGTCAAATTATCGGAAACCGTATTCAGTATGGAGTAATCGTTGCCGCGGCGCAGTTCCAGCGTCACTTCGCCGGTTATTTCGCCGGCGACCCAGCGCTGGGTCGCGTCACGCAGCATCAGCGCCTGCGGATCGAACCAGCGGCCCTGATACAGCAGACGGCCCAATTGTCGACCGTTGGCGTGATATTGGTCGATGGTGTCTTCGTTATGAATACCGGTCACCAATCGTTCATAGCCGATATGCAACAGCGCCATGCCCGGTGCTTCATAAATGCCGCGGCTTTTGGCCTCGATAATGCGGTTTTCAATTTGATCGCTCATGCCCAAACCGTGACGCCCGCCGATGTGGTTGGCCTCCAGCAGCAGCGCGACCTGGTCGTCGAAGCGCTGGCCGTTGATCGCCACCGGCAGTCCGCGTTCAAAGCGCAGGGTCACTTCTTCCGCCGGGATACGCACGTTTTCATCCCAGAATTTGACCCCCATGATGGGGTTGACGATCTTCACGCTGGAGTTGAGATATTCCAGCTCTTTCGCCTCGTGGGTGGCGCCGAGAATGTTGGAATCAGTGGAATAGGCTTTTTCGGCCGACATTTTGTAATCGAAGCCGGCTTCGGTCATAAACTGCGACATCTCCTGGCGTCCGCCGAGCTCATTGATAAAGTCGGTGTCCAGCCAGGGTTTATAGATTTTCAGCTCGGCATTGGTCAGCAAACCGTAGCGATAAAAACGCTCGATATCGTTGCCTTTGTAAGTGCTGCCGTCGCCCCAGATATTGACGCCGTCCTCTTTCATCGCGGCCACGAGCATGGTACCGGTTACGGCGCGGCCAAGCGGGGTGGTGTTAAAATAGGTCACGCCGGCGGTCGTATTATGAAATGCGCCACATTGCAGGGCGGCCAGACCTTCCGCCACCAGTTGCTTGCGACAGTCTATCAGACGGGCTTTCTCTGCGCCGTAGGCTAACGCCTTGCGCGGAATGGCGTCGTAGTCATCTTCGTCCGGCTGGCCGAGATTCGCGGTGTAGGCGTAAGGCACCGCCCCTTTCTGACGCATCCATAACAGTGCGGCACTGGTATCCAGACCCCCGGAAAAAGCAATACCCACGCGTTGATTAACCGGTAGATGTCTGAGAATCGTTTCCATTGATGTGAGCCCTATAAAAAAAAATGACAACAAAAGGTGAAATCGCCCGTCGCGGCAGGCTGCCGTTGCCTCATCTTAAGGAAACTCTCCCCGGAACGCTACCCTCAACCGGCGCCATCGGTCGGGAAATCCCGCCGCCGAGGCTTACGCCGTTGGCGGCCGCCGCGCCCGCATAAGAAGCCTGGCGCCTCGCCGCTGGCCGCACTGACGACGTTATCTATCCCGTGAGGACGTTTTGGCCCAGGGCGCTTCGGTTACCGCCGCCACGACGCGGCCCGGCGCGCTTTTAGACGCGGCGGTAGCGGTTGTCGCGAGCGGGCCATGGATGCGCGCATAGGCCAGTCCGTAGCGATAAAGCCGCGCACCCAGCCAAATCATGCCGTTATCGTCACGTTCCAGTAAACGGCTCGCCACCAACACGTCCACCAGCGAGTAAATGCTGGATAACGGGGCGGCAAGATCTTTCGCCACTTCATACGTGGTGGCGGGGCATTGCCGGTTTTGTAAACAATCGAGGATTTGCAACGTGCGATCGATGCAGCGCACGCGGGTACGGCGCTGGCTACCGGTGGTGTTGGGGGCTTGCACGCTTTCGTTCATCGTCATCTCCTAAGCTGCGAGGCTGGACCGCCGCCGGCCGGCGAGTTACCCGGAGCGCGCTTGCTAACTGCGGCCTATAAACCTGCGCAGCAATCCGACCGGAAAAAGGGGGCCGAGCGGGAAAGCCCGACTTATGCTTCACTATCGGCAACCGGCGGGAAATATTTAGCGCCAGCTTCCTCTGTTGCGGTATAGGGGGTGTGTGGGATGGCAATCATTCCTGGACTTTACAGGGCGCCATAAAACCACGTGTAAGCGCTGTTCTGGCGCGGCTTACAGCGGATTTAAGGCTTTTAGACATCGTGGTGAAAAACGAGCAGGACATGATGTTGTAAGGACGAGATTCTGGACTCGAATGACGGTGTTTTAGGCACATTTACACGGGATTGAATAGGGTCTTTACCCACCTTGAACACTGTTGAGTTAAGTTAAAAAAACACTTGTAAAACATGAAGATAATGAAATTCAAGCGATAAAGGGCTGAGCCCGTACCGGATTCTGTGTAAATGCCTTTTCTCAGAAGTGACCGTCCAGGCGGTCACCGAACTCGATAATAAAGCGGCTCATTGCTATGCGCCAGTCCCCCTCAAAGGCATTGTCCATTTCTGTGAGGCCACCTGTATCGCCAGCCACACCACCTTTTTCACTGCGTCGTCGGTCGGGAACACCTTGCGCTTTTTGATGGCATGCCGGATCACGCTGTTTAACGACTCGATGGCGTTGGTCGTGTAGATCACCTTGCGGATGTCCGTTGGGTAGGCAAAGAACGTGGCCAGATTGACCCAGTTTGCCTGCCAGCTTCGACTTATTTGCGGGTAGCGGATGTCCCAGGCACTGGAGAACGCTTCCAGCGCCTGCAAGCCGGCTTCTCCCGTAGGGGCCTGATAGATAGCTTTCAGGTCGCGGGTGACGGCCTTGTAGTCCTTCCAGGAAACGAACCGCAGGCTGTTGTGCACCATATGCACGATACACAGCTGGAGCCGCGCCTCCGGATACACCGTGTTAATAGCGTCGTGGAAATCTTTCAGCCCGTCTACGCAGGCGATAAGGATATCGTTCAGGCCGTGGTTTTTCAGCTCTGTCAGCACGTTCAGCCAGAACTTTGCGCCTTCATTTTCGGCCAGCCACATACCTAGCAACTCTTTCTGGCCTTCGATGTTGATGCCCAGCGCCAGGAACACAGATTTGTTGATGATGCGGCTGTCCTGCCGGACTTTTAGAACGATACAGTCAAGATAAACAATGGGATAGACTGCATCCAGAGGCCGGTTTTGCCATTCGACAACCTGCTCCATGACCGCATCGGTGACCTTTGAGACCAGCGGCGGCGATCTCGCGGGTGGTCATCCCTTTGGCGTACAACGATAAAATCTGGTTATCCATCCCGGTAATCCGGGTCTGGTTCTTCTTCACCAGTTGCGGTTCAAAGGAACCGTCACGATCGCGCAGAGTACGCAGTGCCAGCGGGCCATCGCCAGTGGTAACGGTTTTTGTGGAATAGCCGTTGCGGGCGTTGGTCCCCGGTTTAGGCTGATTTTTATCGTAGCCGAGGTGATGGGTCATTTCGGCATTGAGAGCTGCTTCGACGCTGATTTTTCTCAGCAGCCGATCGAAGTGACTGAGATCTTCAGGGGTTTTGAGATTTTTGGCCAGTTCGTTAGCCAGAGCCTGCAACTGTTTTTCGTCCATAAATTAACCTGTTTTTGATGTTGGATTGAACATATCAAAATCAGGCAAATACACAAATTTCTAAACAGGCTCCTAAATTCGGATTGGTCTTTAACTTCTCCTCCCATTGCGATAAAGTCTCGCAACTCCCTGTTTCTACTAGTCTTTGCTTTTGAGCGGAAACCATGCTGGCCACACCCTTTCGCTAATTGCATTTGCCGGTGACTATTAAGTTTATACGTTGCATTAATGACATTGCTGTTTAAGTCGGACAAGTATTTTGTTCTAAAAGGAACTAAATGCTTTAGCGAAGATGAGATGGGTAAAGCTATTTCACCGCAGGTCAAAGGGTACTGCTCTAGACACAAATTTGCCCTGGCTTTGGTGTCGCCAGCGAGATAACGATGTCCCCAAGCACAGCAGTCGCCAATTAATTCACCTGTTGAATTACGTTTAATGAAATAGGTGTGGTTGCACTTTGCTTTGCCATGAAAAAACGGAAGTATATCAGGATGTGTAGCCGTGCTTCCCCCATAGATATGGTAAGCTTCAGCATATTGATCTTTATCACCAATTTCCCAGCCTGATAACAACGATTTAATTTTTACTCTCATGCATACCTTGAAGCATTAATTCTAAGCCATCCTTGTTTAGCTTGTCATGATATAGGAGTTGTGGCGCTGAAACAAGATATTGCTTGGGTTGAAGATGAATCATTTACTCCACCACATCGCAGGCTATGGGTAGGTAATCATAATGCGCATGTCAAATTACCGCGTAAGAAAGGCGTTGCAATATGGGATGAAGTAAATTGGTGAAGCCATTCACCAAAAGTAGAAACGTGCACCGGTTTAAATCTGTGTCGGTAAAATGCAAATAGATGATTTTAATATTTTTCAATGAATTATAGGTAATTGCTATTATCAAAACCCCGAAATCACGCAAAACATATCCGCTTCGATGAAACATATTTTAAAAATCGTCTACCCATTCTAAAAAACCAAAAAAAAGCGGGCGATCGCTCTCAAGCCATCTTCATCTTAGCGGCATGTTATTTAAAACCTTGTATGTTAAACTTATTCTTTGTGAGAATAATTGCTAAGAAGTTAAGTGATTGTTGTATTTAAAGTGCCTGTTGTTATTACTGATTTTCCTCATTGTGTGCACTGCTTGCTTAACGTTCACGTTATTAGATTATGCGCTACAGCACTACAGCACTACAGCACTACAGCACTACAGCACTACAGCACTACAGCACTACAGCACTACAGCACTACAGCACTACCGCTGCTACATGTGAAATGAGAAAACGACCTCGGTTGAAAATGGTTTTCTACTCGCATTGCAATTTATAGATGCTAGCTCTTTAAGTCGTTAGCTGCAGCGACGATACAAATATTAGTCTAGAGGATCATTTGTTAAATATTCAATGGATGAAAGGAGGACAACATCGAAGAGCGTCATACTAAGTAAGACCCATTTTCCTGCGCAAAGCAGGCGCCCCGGTAGGGAGGCGCCATTGAAGGGGTGGCTCAGGGCCGCACGCCGCGGGTTACGCGTCGTCTGCCGCTGGCGTGGCGGTAGGCCAGCGCCAGTACAAACAGCAGACTCTGTACCAGCACAATACAGGGGCCGGTGGCGGCGTCGAAATGAAAACTCAGCAGCGTGCCGCTGATGCTGGCGACAGCGGCGGTAAGCAGCGCCAGCGCGAGCATGGCATCAAAGCGACTGCATAACGTTAAGGCGGTGATGCTGGGTGTAATCAGCATGGTGATCACCAGAATGACTCCCACGGCCTGAAGCGCCGCCACTACCGTCAACCCCAGCAGGCACAGCAGGCACAGCAGGCACAGCAGGCACAGCAGGCCATAATGCAGCACAGGAATGCGCAGGCCCAGCACCGTCGCCTGTCCGACATCAAAGCAGTACAGCGCCAGATCCCGCCGTTTGAGCAGCAGCACCAGGGTGACCATACCGGCAATCGACAGAGTATGCAGCAGTTCGCGCGGGGAAATGCCGAGCACGTTGCCGAATAAAATATGGTTAAGGTGCTGATCGGTATCAATACGGGTAAACAGCACCAGACCGAGGCCGAACATGCCGGTGTAGAGTATGCCCATCACCGTGTCCTCTTTCAGCCGGCAGCGATCGCGGATATATAGCCGGTACCCAGCGCACAGCTGACCCCGACGACGAAAGCGCCCACCGCCAGGGGGAAACCGGCGGCATAGGCCAGTACGATCCCCGGCAGCACGGCGTGGGAAATCGCATCGCCCATCAGCGACCACCCTTTAAGCACCAAAAAACACGATAACACCGCGCAGACAATCCCCGTTGCTAGCGCCGCTAGCAGCGCGCGCTGCATAAGGGGTAGCTTAAAGGTTTGGTCAACCAGTCAAATCCCATCATCGGACGCCCTCTTGCGGGGCGCGCCGGCGTCGGCGGGCGGCCAGCAGACCGTAGCGCGGCGCGACGATCCAGGTCAGCAAAAAGAGCAGCGTTTGCAGGGTGACAATTACCCCGCCGGTGGCGCCATCGACAAAATAGCTTAACCAGGCGCCGACGGCACAGGTGACGGCACCAAAGCCGACCGACAATGTAATCAGACGTGAAAAACGGTCGGTTAATAGCCAGGCGGTCGCGCCGGGCGTTATCACCATCGCCATGACCAAGATTGCGCCGACGGTTTGCAGCGCGGCGATAACGCTGGCGCTGAGCAGGACAAAAAACACCAGTTTAAGGCGCAGCGGCGCCAGTCCGAGAGAACGGGCGTGGGTTTCGTCGAAAAATACCGCCAGCAGATCCTTGCGCAGAAAAAACAGCACCGCAAAGGTGATGCCGCTTATCCATTGCACTTGGCGTACGTCTGGCGCCGCAATAGCGAGGATGTTGCCGAACAGAATCGTTTGCACATTCACCGCGGTGGGATTGAGCGAAACGAGCAGTAGCCCGGCGGCGAAAAAAGTAGAAAACACGTAGCCAATGATAGCTTCTTCACGCAGGCGGGTGAGGTGCCGCGTCAGCGCCATGGTTAGCGCCGCCAGCAGGCCCGTAACGAAGGCGCCGGCGGCGTAGGGGAGACCGAGTGCATAAGCGGCCGCCACCCCCAGCATGACGGAGTGGGATAGGGCGTCGCCCATCAGCGACCAACCTTTTAACACCACAAACGCCGACAGAAACGCGCAGGAGGCGCCCACCAGGGCACTGACCCCGATCGCGTTGCGCATATAGGCGTAATGCAGCGGCTCCAGGGCCCATTCAAGCATCGGCCGGCGCTCCCGTCGTTACTTGCAGCGGAAGGCTGCCGCCGAAGGCGCGCCGCAGATTGCCGGCGGTAAAGGTCTCATGCAGCGGACCGGCGACGACGAAGGAGCCGTTAACCAACACCACCCGATCGCAGTAGGTGGGCACACTGGCGAGATTGTGGGTGGAAATCAGCACCAGATGACCCTCCGAGCGCAGCGTGCGCAGCAGGCTGATGATGGTGCTTTCGGTCTGGCTGTCGACTCCGGTAAAAGGTTCATCCAGCAGCAGTATTCGTGCCTGCTGCGCCAGCGCCCGTGCCAGAAACACCCGCTTTCTCTGGCCGCCAGACAGCTCACCTATCTGCCGCCGGCGCAGCGCGGTCAAATCCACGCGCGCTAGCGCCCGATCTACCTGTAGGCGATCTTCGCGCGACGGGCGGCGCAGCCAGGACATTTTACCGTAGCGGCCCATCATGACCACATCGTCCACCAGCACCGGAAAATGCCAGTCGACCTCTTCGCTTTGCGGTACATAGGCCACCAGGTTCTACCGTAGGGCGAGCGCCACCGGCAGATCGTTAAGACGAATCAGGCCGGCGCTTGAATGCACCATTCCCATGATGCTCTTGAACAGTGTGGATTTGCCGCTGCCGTTTACGCCCAGCAGGGCGCACCGGGTGCCGCCCTCAAGCGTAAAGCCGGCGTCGCGCAGAGCGGTATGGCCATTGTGATAGGTGACCGTCAGCCCGCTCACCGCAAGCCGAGTGGGATCTTGTGCCGCTGCGGGTGCGCTCATTGACCGAACCCGGTGGCGATGGTGTCAACGGTGGTGCGTAGCAAGTCGAGATAGGTGGGGACCGGCCCGTCGGCGGCGGACAAGCTATCGACGTACAGTACGCCGCCGTAGCGGGCGCCGGATTCAAGACTGACCTGGCGCGCCGGTTTATCGGAGATGGTACTTTCGCTGAACACCACCGGAATGTGATAACGGCGTACGGTATCGATAACCTTTTTCACCTGTTGCGGCGTGCCCTGTTCGTCGGCGTTGATCGGCCAGAGGTAGACCTCGCGCAAGCGATAATCCCGCGCCAGGTAACTGAATGCGCCCTCGCTGGTGACCAGCCAGCGCTGCTCGTCGGGGATCTTCGCCAGTCGGGCGCGCAGCGGCGCATCGATGGCTTTGATTTTAGCGGCCTAAGCTTGCGCGTTGCGATTGTAAATCGCCGCATGGGCCGGATCGTATTTCGCCAGCGCCTGCCGGATATTTTCCACATACACCAGCGCATTGGCCGGCGACATCCAGACGTGGGGGTTAACCCGATCACGGGCGGCGCCGTCGCGGATCGGCATGGGGTCAATGCCCTCGGTCACCACCACCGACGGCACGCCGTGTAATTGGTCGAAGAAGCGGCGAAACCAGCGCTCAAGGTTCATGCAGTTCCAGAGGATCAGATCCGCCTTCTGCGTTTTGACGATATCCCGCGGCGTGGGCTGATAATCATGCACCTCCGCGCCTGGGCGGGTGATGGAATGGACCTACGCCTCCCTCCTCGCCCTCGACCTGACGGGCCATATCCTGAATCACGGTAAAGGTGGTAATGACCTGAAAAGGTTTTTCCGCCCGCGCGCTGCCGGTGAATAGCGCGATCAGCATCCCCGCCAGCATCAGGCGCAGCGTGAAGGGCGAGCGGGTGAGAACGTGACAAGGAGAAGGTGTCTTGGCCATGGCGATTTCCCGGGTAGCGGTTAGCGTCTGTAACAGCGGCAATCACGCCTATGTTGGCGTGGCAAGCGCCACGCCGTGGCGACCTGTCGTCGGTGCCTTGCTGGCGTGGCGCGTGCATAATAGACAGATATAGCACGGGCTATATTAGATAGCAAAAGCAATTAATTCAAAATTTTGTACTCGCCCGCTCTTCGTTTAAAATGCTTAGCCACAATGTGCCTGTCCCGCCCGCGCGGGACCGTTGGCCATGACATAACGAGGAACAGGCATGACCCAGGGTGATTCATCCGCACTGTTCAGCGATCTCACGCCGTTGGTGGACGTGAAAGAGCATGTACAGGGATTCTTGCAGGTGCGTGAGGCGCATCGGCGCGAGCTGATAGATGACTATGTCGAGCTAATTGCCGATCTGATCCGCGATTGCGGTGAAGCGCGCCAGGTTGATCTGGCGGCGCGGCTGGGTGTTTCGCAGCCGACGGTGGCCAAGATGCTTAAGCGGCTGGTCGCGGCGGGATTGGTAGAGCAGCAGCCCTATCGCGGTATCTTTCTGACCGCCGAGGGGGAGGCGCTGGCCCACGAAAGCCGCATGCGCCATCAGATCGTGGAATCTTTCCTGCTGGCGCTGGGCGTCAGCCCCGAAACCGCGCGCCGCGACGCCGAAGGCATTGAGCATCACGTCAGTGACGAAACGTTACAAATTTTCCGCCGCTTTGCCGATAACGCCGAAAACCGCTAACTCCCCCCGTTGACCCTTTCCCTCGCCGTATGGCGTCGCGTTCGCGCGCCGGCCACGTCGCGCGCCCCGGCGTTGCCGCCGGCCGGACTCGTTAAATTGAACTATGCTTGGATAAGCGATTTTATTAGCAAAATCAAACGGCCGCTGCGACGACGGGCGGCGCCGAACGCGTATCTGAGGCAGACACATGGCAACCAAAACCAGCGATTTTTTTGTGGAGCGTCTGAAATCATGGGGCGTCACCCGTATTTACGGTTATCCCGGCGACGGCATCAATGGCGTGCTGGGCGCGCTACAGCGTGCCGCCAAGGACGGCGAGGGGATCGAATTCATTTAGGTACGCCATGAGGAAATGGCGGCGTTTATGGCCACCGCGCATGCCAAATTGACCGGCGAGCTGGGGGTGTGTCTTTCTACCGGCGGGCCGGGTGCTGGTTCCGGTCGAGCCTGTTTAGAAATTTGTGTATTTGCCTGATTTTGATATGTTCAATCCAACATCAAAAACAGGTTAATTTATGGACGAAAAACAGTTGCAGGCTCTGGCTAACGAACTGGCCAAAAATCTCAAAACCCCTGAAGATCTCAGTCACTTCGATCGGCTACTGAAAAAAATCAGCGTCGAAGCAGCTCTCAATGCCGAAATGACCCATCACCTCGGCTACGATAAAAATCAGCCTAAACCGGAGACCAACGCCCGCAACGGCTATTCCACAAAAACCGTTACCACTGGCGATGGCCCGCTGGAGCTGCGTACTCCGCGCGATCGTGACGGTTCCTTTGAACCGCAACTGGTGAAGAAGAACCAGACCCGGATTACCGGGATGGATAACCAGATTTTATCGTTGTACGCCAAAGGGATGACCACCCGCGAGATCGCCGCCGCGTTCAAAGAGCTGTATGACGCCGATGTCTCGCCGGCGCTGGTCTCAAAGGTCACCGATGCGGTCATGGAGCAGGTTGTTGAATGGCAAAACCGGCCTCTGGATGCAGTCTATCCCATTGTTTATCTTGACTGTATCGTTCTAAAAGTCCGGCAGGACAGCCGCATCATCAACAAATCTGTGTTCCTGGCGCTGGGCATCAACATCGAAGGCCAGAAAGAGTTGCTAGGTATGTGGCTGGCCGAAAATGAAGGCGCAAAGTTCTGGCTGAACGTGCTGACAGAGCTGAAAAACCGCGGCCTGAACGATATCCTTATCGCCTGCGTAGACGGGCTGAAAGGTTTCCCTGACGCTATTAACGCGGTGTATCCGGAGGCGCGGCTCCAGCTGTGTATCGTGCATATGGTGCACAACAGCCTGCGGTTCGTCTCCTGGAAGGACTACAAGGCCGTCACCCGCGACCTGAAAGCTATCTATCAGGCCCCTACGGAAGAAGCCGGCTTGCAGGCGCTGGAAGCGTTCTCCAGTGCCTGGGAACATCCGCTACCCGCAAATAAGTCGAAGCTGGCAGGCAAACTGGGCCAATCTGGCCACGTTCTTTGCCTACCCAACGGACATCCGCAAGGTGATCTACACGACCAACGCCATCGAGTCGTTAAACAGCGTGATCCGGCATGCCATCAAAAAGCGCAAGGTGTTCCCGACCGACGACGCAGTGAAAAAGGTGGTGTGGCTGGCGATACAGGCGGCCTCACAGAAATGGACAATGCCTTTGAGGGACTGGCGCATGGCAATGAGCCGCTTTATTATCGAGTTCGGTGACCGCCTGGACGGTCACTTCTGAGAAAAGACATTTACACAGAATCGTGTACAGGGTCGCACCGTCTCCAGCGGTTGGATTGGCCGCCGCGCGCGTCGCGCCAAAGGACAGGCTATTTGTTCTGTTACTACCTCGGCTCCAGTACCGCCGGTACCCTGGGCGGGTTCTTTTGGCATGGCTACGGCTGGGCGGGCGTTGTGGCCTTTATTACCGTGCTCCTGCTCGTTGGCCTTTACGTCGTCGCCCAACGCCTGCGCCGGTTGCCGGAACTGCGCGCGGTATAACGCTGAGCGGCTAAAGCCGTTTGGTGGCGCAAATGCGGCAGCCGCCGACGGCGCAGGGTTCCCCTGCTTTCATCGTGCGGCCTGCCTTGCGTTTTTGCCGTTAGCGTCCAGGAGCATGATGTCGGCGCCAGGGCCGCGGCGAGGCGCGAAGGCATGCGGGGGCCCTGCTCTTCCCTCCCTTCGTTATGCGCTTTCGCCCGTGTTGCTACTCATGGATGTGAACGGCACGCGCTCGCGGGTTGAGGTGATTCCCTGCCGAGGTTTCTGGACGTGACGGTTTTTCTTTCGCTAAGGTGATAGCAGTAGAATAGTGTTAAAGTTTATAGTATGTTGTAACTAACAACGAGATGGAACTATGCCCTCTTTGGATTTGACACAGCGTCTTAATGCCTACTTCAACACCCTGCAGCTGCGCCTGGAGGCCCTAGGACCGCTACTTGGCGGTTTTCGTCTGCTGGCCGCCCGCGTATTTACCCTCCCTGAAGTGGAAAAAGGTCAGGAGCAGGCCGAAATCACCACGCTCGAAGTACAACAGCAAGTGGGAAAAACCGCGCTGGCGACCGGTCTGGCTCATTATCAGCGCCTGTTTATTTATCATCAGAAGACTGACAGCAGCGGCAAAGCGGCGATTCGTCTACCGGACGCCTTATGCTTCGCCGTAGATGATGATCAGTATGCGTCCACCCTCGCCTTGATGGGGAAAATCAACGACCTTAAAGCGCAATTGGCCCAGTTGATTACCGTCGAGTCGCAGCTCCCGCCGGAGCAGCGTTTTGACTTTGTACATCGCCATTTGCGCGGTCTGAAAACTCTGAGCGCCTATCGCGGCCTGCAGGTGATTACCGATCCAGACTCGGTGCGTTTCGGCTGGGCAAATAAACAGGTTATCAAAAATCTGACGCGCCAGGAAGTGCTGACGATGCTGCAAAAAAGTCTGCAAGGCGGTCGCGCGGTCCCCCCTTACACCCGGGAGCAGTGGCGGGAGCGGGTGCGCGATGAGATTAACCAGGTGTCAAAACTGCCGCCGGACACCCCGCTGAAAATCAAACGGCCGGTAAAAGTACAGCCGATCGCGCGGGTGTGGTACAAAACGCGGCAAAAGCAGGTGCAATACGCCTGCCCTTCTCCGCTTATCGTGCTCTGCCGCACGCAGCAGGGAGCCACGGTGCCGGCGCTGGGGGAATTGCTGAATTATGACCGCCGCACTATCCGCCCGAAACACGTACCGGCCGCGCTGCCCGCCCATTTACTGATTGAACGACTGCATCTCTATGTCGCTACCTGAGGCGAGCCTTTGCCTATGGCCCGCCTTTCGCCGGTTTTTAGACCGTAAACGGTCAGCTTTTCATGCTGCCGACCATGTCTTCCGGTCGGACCCATTCATCGAACTGCCGCTCCGTCACATACCCCAACTTCAGCGCTGAAGCCTTAAGCGTCAGCCCCTCTTTATGGGCTTTCTTCTCGATTTCCGCCGCCTTGTCGTAGCCGATATGGGTATTGAGCGCCGTCACCAGCATCAGAGATTCATTGAGCAACTGATCGATACGATCGCGGTTAGGTTCGATGCCGACCGCACAGTGATGATTGAAGCTGTCTATACCGTCCGCCAGCAGGCGCACCGATTGCAGGAAATTATGGATAACCATGGGGCGGTAAACGTTTAACTCGAAATTACCGGAGGCGCCGCCAATATTCACCGCAGCGTCATTTCCCATCACCTGGCAACAGAGCATGGTCATCGCTTCGCACTGGGTCGGGTTGACTTTGCCCGGCATGATGGAGCTGCCCGGCTCGTTTTCCGGAATACTCAGCTCGCCGATTCCGCAGCGTGGACCGGACGCCAGCCAGCGCACATCGTTGGCGATTTTCATCATCGACGCCGCCAGCCCTTTCAGGGCGCCATGGCCGTGAACCAGGGCATCACAGGTCGCCAGGGATTCAAACTTGTTAGGCGCGGTGACAAACGGCTGTCCAGTCAGTTCCGCCAGCGCTTTCGCCACGCGAACCGCATATTCTGGGTGGGTGTTTAGACCGGTGCCCACCGCGGTACCGCCCAGCGCCAGTTCGCACAGATGCGAAATGCTCTGCTCAATATGCTTTGCGCTATGCTCAAGCATCGCCACCCAGCCGGATATTTCCTGCCCCAGCGTCAGCGGCGTGGCGTCCTGGAGGTGGGTACGGCCGATTTTCACGATATCGTTAAAGGCGGCAGCCTTGGCGGCCAAGGTTTTCTTTAATATCGCTATCTGCGGCAGCAAATGTTCACGCACGGCGATAACCGCGGCGACGTGCATCGCCGTGGGAAAGACGTCATTGGAACTTTGGCTTTTATTAACATCGTCATTGGGATGCACCAAACGCCCATCGCCACGCTCGCCGCCCAGCAATTCACTGGCGCGGTTGGCCAGCACTTCGTTCATGTTCATGTTGCTTTGCGTGCCGGAGCCGGTCTGCCATATGGCCAGCGGGAATTCGGCGGGGTGTTTGCCGGCCAAAACTTCATCCGCCGCGCTGATAATGGCTTGCACACGCTTGGCCTCAAGCAGGCCGAGATCCTGATTGACCTCAGCCGCGGCGCGTTTGGTTTGCGCCAGCGCGCTAATCAATTCCGGGGGCATTTTTTCGCTGGAAATCCGAAAATGTTCCAGCGAGCGTTGCGTTTGCGCGCCCCAAAGGTGGTCCGCGGGGACGTCAATCGGCCCCATTGAATCTTTTTCTACACGAGTGACTGCCATCATAACCTCCTGGTATTCATCCTAAAGATCGCTAACCCGCCCCTAGATGCTTACTTCTATGCCCAGGGCATTGGTAGTATAGTCCCACACAAAAACGCCTACCATTATGCGAGCGGTGAGCGCTATTACAATACGAATCAATAAATTATTAACGGGAACGATCATGGAAAAGATGATAAATACCCTCCAGCATTACGCCTGGGGCAGTAAAGACGCCCTAATCCGGCTTTACGGCATTACCGATCCCGATGGCCGGCCGATGGCGGAATTGTGGATGGGCGCGCACCCCAAAAGCAGTTCGCGCGTTCTGGATCCCCAGGGCAACGAAATCGCGCTGCGCACGCTCATTACCCGCGATCCGCAGGGCATGCTGGGCCGAGCGGTGGCGGAACGTTTTGGGGAATTGCCGTTTTTGTTTAAGGTGCTATGCGCCGACGAGCCGCTGTCTATCCAGGTTCATCCCTGTCTGAGCGCGGCGCGCATGGGGTTTGCCAAAGAAAACCAGGCGGGCATCACCCTGGACGCGCCCAACCGCAATTACAAGGACACCAACCATAAGCCAGAACTGGTGTTTGCCTTGACGCCGTTTCAGGCCATGAATGGCTTTCGCACGCTGTCGTCTATCGTCTCGCTATTACAGCCCGTCGCGGGAGCCCACCCCACCATTGCCGCCTTCCTCTCCCATCCTGACGAGCAGCATTTAGCGCAACTGTTCGGCGATTTGCTGACGATGACCGGCGAGCAAAAATTCCTGGCGCTGGATATTCTCACCGCCGCGCTGGACCATCAGCATGACGAACCCTGGGACACCGTGCGGATGATTGCCGAGGTTTATCCCGACGATAGCGGCCTGTTCTCGCCGCTGCTGCTAAATGTGATCACCCTGCAGCCCGGCCAGGCGATGTTTTTGTTCGCGCAAACCCCCCATGCCTATCTCAAGGGAGTGGCGCTGGAAGTCATGGCCAACTCCGACAATGTGCTGCGCGCGGGCCTGACGCCGAAGTATATCGACGTGCCCGAGCTGATGGCCAACGTCCAATTCGTCGCCAAATCGAAAGACACGCTGTTGACCGTCCCCGAACAGCACGATGGCGCGCTGGTGTTCCCCATCCCGGTGGACGATTTCGCCTTTTCGCTGCACGCGCTCACGCCGGCGCCGCGCACGCTGGCCCAGGACAGCGCCGCCGTTTTATTCTGCGTCGACGGCGAGGCCTCCGTGGACGGCGGCGGTCGACAATGCACCCTCCAGCCGGGGGAGTCGGTATTTATCGCAGCAAAAGATTCCCCGATTACAGTCAGCGGCAGTGGCCGTTTAGCTCGGGTTTATAATCAAAGCGAATGACCGCCGGACGAAATGCTTGTCAATTGCTACTATATTAGTTGCATGGCATGAGCCTCGTTCCCGGCCGTGTCTGTTTTTTGTTGCCTTTGGCGTTGCTGGGCGGACAAGTGGGATAGCAATAAATTATAAGGATGCATAACCTATGAAAAAAACCCTCGTAGCGGTCAGCGTAATCGTCATTCTCGGCGCCGCCTGGACCGGCGGCGCTTGGTACACCGGCAAACAATTCCAGCGCCGTTTATCTGATTTGGTTAACGACGCCAATGCTCGGTTGCAAAGCGCGTTTCCACAGTCGGGTCTGCGTTTTGCCGCGGAAAACTACCGGCGCGGCGTCTTCACCAGTCATGTTGATATCGTTGTGCAGTCGGACGGCAGTACCGGCGACAATAAATTGCTCAAGCCGGGCGAAGAGGTGCGCTTTAATGAGAAAGTTGATCACGGTCCTTTCCCGTTTGCCCAACTGAAAAAAGGCGTGCTCATCCCCAGCATGGCGTCGGTACATAGCGTGCTGGCGAAAACGGCCAAAACCCAGCCGCTGTTTAACGCCGCGAAGGGCAATGTGCCGCTGGTGGCGGAAACCCGCTTTGGCTACGGCGGCAACACGGTTTCCAAAATCACCCTGGCGGCGATGGATTTTCAGGATAACCAGACTATCATTCGCGCCAGCGGCGGGACGTTCGATGTCGACGCGGATGGCGATGGCGACAAGCTGAAGGTCTCCGGCGGCATCGACAGTCTGGTGCTGGGCGGGCTTAATCAGTGGCAGCAGCGCGAACAGTTGACGGTGCATGATTTCACCGTGGATAACGATACCCATAACGGCAAGCAAGGTTACAGCATCGGCGACAATACGCTGAAAGCGCGTACGCTGGTGTACAATCTGGACGGCAAAGATATTCTAAGTATCGACGCACTCTCCCAGGGTTACCCACGCGCAAGAAGACGGCGATAAGTTATCCGTTCAGGTCGCCTATGCCCTGGACGCGCTGCATATTCAGGGGCAAAACTTCGGCGCCGGCAAGCTGAACATCACCTTATCCAATCTGGACGGCAAAGCGATTGAAGCTTTCAGCCATCACTATCACCAGGAGGTCGCGCAAATCATGCAGCAAACGGGGGCGGTAGATCCGCAGCAACAGCAGGCGCAAATCACCCAAGCCTTCTTGCAGCAGTTGCCCACCGCGCTGAAAGGCAGCCCATACCTGACTGTCGCCCCGTTGAGCTGGAAGAACAGCAAGGGGGAAAGCACCTTCACGCTGACGCTAAATCTTAACGATCCGGCGGCGGCACAGCAGGCCGCGCAAGATCCGGCACTAACGTCGGATCAACAATGGGCCAGGTTCGTCAAAAAACTCGACGCCAAGCTGACCGTGCCGCTGGATATGGCCACCGAGACCACCGCGCAGTTCGCCCGCTTGCAGGGTTACAATGAGAAAGACGCCGACCAGCTTGCCAAGCAGCAGGTCCAGGGGCTGGCGGCCATGGGGCAAATGTTTAAATTGACCACGGTGGCGGATAATACGCTGACCAGCAGCTTTCAATATGCCGACAACCAAATCAACCTGAACGGCCAGAAAATGTCGATTCAGAACTTCCTCGGTCTGTTCGGCGTGCTCGGGCTGCCCGAAGGCGCCCCACAGCCCGCCGCGCCGCCGGCGGTGCCGCAGCCGTAAATCCCCGCGTTATCGTCACCCGCTCCCGGCGCCAAGCCGGGAGCGTTTTCTCAACCGGGCGAATATCGCCCCGGCCGCGAACTGTTATAATGAATCCTATTAATGTCACCTGAAAGAGTTATCACCCATGATTGATACGTCCCTGCCGCTGACGGATTTGCACCGTCATCTCGACGGCAATATACGCCCGCAAACGATCCTCGATCTCGGCCGCGAATTTGGCGTCTCCCTGCCCGCCAACACGCTGGACGCCTTGCGTCCCCATGTGCAGGTCACCGCTACCGAGCCGGATTTGGTCAGTTTTCTGCAGAAATTGGATTTGGGCGTGTCGGTGCTGGGGTCGCAGGAAGCGGTCATCGATGGCGTGCAAAGCGCCAGCCGCGAAAGCGGATTGCCGGTGCGTCTTATCGGTATTATGAGCCGCACCTTCGGCAAAGACGCCTGCTGGCAGGAGCTGGAGGCGATCCTCGCCTGCCGCGACGGCATTACCACCGTGGATCTGGCCGGCGATGAGCTGGGCTATCCCGGCAGCGAGTTTCTCAGTCATTTTACCCGCGCCCGGGACGCCGGCCTGCGTATTACCGTGCACGTCGGTGAGGCCGCGGGGCCGGAAAGTATTTGGCAGGCTATCCAGGAGCTCGGCGCTGAACGCATCGGCCACGGCGTGAAGGCCATAGACGATCCCAAGCTGATGGATTTCCTCGCCACCCACGCCATCGGTATCGAAAGCTGTTTGACCTCTAATATTCAGACCAGTACCGTGCGCGATTTAGCGCACCATCCCTTGAAACGCTTTCTCGATAGCGGCATCTTGGCGACATTGAACTCCGACGATCCGGCGGTACAGGGAATCGACATCGGTCATGAGTATCGTCAGGCGGCGCCGGCGGCAGGCCTAAACGCGCAGGATATCGCCCGCGCTCAACAAAATGGCCTAACCATTGCTTTTCTCAACAAGGCAGAAAAAGAGGCGCTGTGCGCGCGGGTACTCGCCCACAAACGCTAGCCGTCGCCCGCGGCGCGTCCGTTATCGAGCCATTATTGACGCCGGTGGCGAGTCCGGCACCGGGGTCTCTCAGAGCGGTGACGCGCCCGTGACCAACGCCTCCCCGGGCCGGTGGCGCGCCGCCGCGTGCTGCCATAGGGCCCGGGTGGCAAACAGCGCCAGCACTTCGACATTCACCCGTTTCGCCGGCGTTGTCGCCCGCTTCTCCCTCGTTAAGACTCTATCCGCCAATTCCATAATAATTTGGCTGAACGAATCGGCATTTTGCATTAAAAACCGCCCTCTCACCTGGGGAGACTGATTAAACAGTTGGCGGGCTAACGTCTTCTCTTTCAGCGGCGACAATGGCACCTTTAGCGCTTTCGCCGTCTCGATAATGCCCCTGGCTTCTTTTTTGACATATCGCCAATATACAGTCTGGCCAGTTCGTCATTAAGCGGCCGATGGCCCTCTCTGCTGTCGAGATAAAAAAAATCCCGGGTGTTGATGGCGGCGTGAGAGGCTTCATGCAGGATCGTCGCCACGTCATCATTTAATTTGTAGCGGGTGCAGAGAAAATGGCATTTGACGTTATAGCGTTTGTAATGTTGGTAGGCGCCGCTTCTTTTAAGATTGATGAAAATGCGCTTAAGCGGATCGTTGCGATAAACTTCCCCGACCACATTCTGATTGACGTGGTCTATCAGCCAAATGCGGCTGAAGTTATCGCTAATATGGCGCGAAATCTCGCTCCCCGTGTCCTCAATATTGCGCAGCAAGGTGACCATAAGGGCCTCGGCGGACTCGGGCTCGGGCTCGACCGCGAAAATTTCATGAAAACGCTGCAATACCGGATGTTCTGCATCGCCAAGCATCAGCGCTTGCTTGACCTGATGAATATGCTGATACGCGGTGACTACGCCCTCTCTTAATTCCCACGCAGCGTCGGCATACTTACCCGCCAGCGCCAGCTCTCCGTCGTCCAGTCCGTAAAGGAGGATCCCTCTAACGTTATCGCGCAGGTCATCATCCACCTGCAACACCCCGCGATACTCTTCAAAATCATCCGTGCGGAACCCCTCCCGATAGCGAATTTTTTGACTCTGCTGGGCGAAGCTTTTCTTCAGGCGGAGCTGCGCTTCCCTCACCGCCTTGACGTAGTCGATTTCAGCGCCGGCGGCGCCCACAAAGCCCTTTTCATCAGGAACCAGCACAAAGCGTTGTGACCGGCGATCAAAGCGACAGAGGATCTTATCCGCCGCCTCCGGTCCCAGCATAAAGACATGCGGCAGTAACGGATGCTTATCGATTTTCACCACCTGCTCTCCTAACAGCAGATACCGAGTGCCCTGGCGCGAACTGCACGATCCCTTGGCTGGTGGGCGGCGAGAGCGCGTCGACATCGACGCTGGGGTCCATTAAGGTCTCCGTTATGGCCTGGCGCAAACGCGACGACACAAAGCGTACGCATGCGGGCCTGAACCGCTTCGCTGTTGCTGCGCTTTCACTTTAAAACCCAACCGCCATCGATTCTTTGCGTCGAGATAGACCGGATAACCGGATTTGCCCGGTTTAGCGATATCATAAACTTCGTAATAAGGAGGATGATCGTGTTGTCTAACCGGCAAAAATTGATCCGCGATTTGAATACACGTTTGCTTGCTCTTATCGTTCGCCAGGGTCACCTCAAACAGGCCGCCATCCTGCTCGTGCTCGAGGGATCTGGCCGCCTGTACCCTGAGCGCAAGCTGATTGATAATGCGCTCCTGACCATGATGGTGTGAGCTTTGCCCGGGCACCGCCCAGGCTGGCCCGGGATCCGTCTTATCCACCCACCGCCCCCTTTTTACGTCGTACTGCACTTCTCGCTCGACGCCGTGACGCCGGGCGTAAAACCGCCCCTGTCGGTGCGTTATTCTCCACACTTCACCCTCTAACCGGGTAGCCAGGGACTGACCGGACACGAATGTGTTTTTGGGTAATGTCAGCGTGCGGTCAATCGGTACGCCGCGGTTATCTTTCGGCGAGGCCGCTATGATCGATTTCGCCAACAGCAGAATCTGATTATTGACCTCGTTCGCCTCATTAACATCCACGGGTAGGCCGTCAATTTCATCGGCCAACATTTTAAGCAGCGGACCGCCTATGTTTTGCGCAATGACCAGCGGTTGCGAACCGGGCAATAACGCCACCACCGCGGAGACCACCGCATCCACTTTATGGGTAATGTTGCTAAGCTTTTCCACTTCGTCTTCGCTGGGGCAGCGGCCCACGTTCTGATAGAAGTAGATCACCTGCGACTCTTCCGCCAGGGCCGATACCGGATTTTTCAAGGTATTACCAATTTGGCGCAATATACCGGCGGCCGTCAGGGTTTGCCGTTGCTCAAAACATGAAAAATCCAGCTTGACCTTTTTGACCTCATCCGGCGTCGGGGCAAGCGTGGTCGTGGGCGGAGGATCCGCCACATAGGCGGCGGCGTCGGGATGGCGCACGTAGCCAAGGGTATCCCTCCGAGTCTCGTCGTTATCATGGCCCGCCAAAGACCATGGCCCGCGCCAACCGCGCCGGCCAGCAGCAGACCGCCAAGCAACAACGCTTTTTTGGCGCTCAGTCGCCAGCGGCATGGCGGCGCCCCAAGCCCCGTTTCGCGCTGATGCCGGGCCCGATCCATCAACGTTTCACAGCAAAGCATCACCTGTTGCAGCAGCGAGTCGTCTTCCCAAGGAAGGATCGCGCAGGCGGCTGACTGACGCTCGGCGCGCGCGCCACACGCCGGGAGGGCCCCCGGCGAGGTTGGCAACAGCGTCGTACATTCAGGTGTATTGGCGATAGACTGCAGGTGACGGATCCCAGTGCTGCCGCCGGCGGCCGGCGCGGGGGCGGGGGAATGTCTGCGCGGCGGCGTTATTCAATGACTTTACGGGCATGGCCTAATGGGATGAGGGATAACAGGCACCAAAAAAGCGTTGTTGCTTGGCGGTCTGCTGCTGGCCGGCGCGGTTGGCGCGGGCCTCTGACGTGTTTATCACGTGTGGGGTGGCAATCATTTCTGGACTCTCAAGGGGAACGATGAATTAGCCGGAAGCCCTTTACTGGCGCGGCTTACAGCGATTTTAAGGATTCTGGACTCGTCGCAAAAAAATGAGCAAAAAATGATTTTTTTGCACTATATTCTGGACTAGATTGGTCGTAGTTTGAGTAAGTTTGAAGGCCGTTTAAACAGGTTTATATTTGCTATTTTAACAAAAATTAAACAAATAATTTCCACTTGTTTAAATGGCCTGCTTGTGATTGTGTGCTAAATTAGGTCTGTTGTGTCTTTCTTCCTCTGCAGGAGCACACACGTTGTTGTCAGCGATGAGCCTGTTTAGAAATTTGTGTATTTGCCTGATTTTGATATGTTCAATCCAACATCAAAAACAGGTTAATTTATGGACGAAAAACAGTTGCAGGCTCTGGCTAACGAACTGGCCAAAAATCTCAAAACCCCTGAAGATCTCAGTCACTTCGATCGGCTGCTGAAAAAAATCAGCGTCGAAGCAGCTCTCGATGCCGAAATGACCCATCACCTCGGCTACGATAAAAATCAGCCTAAACCGGGGACCAACGCCCGCAACGGCTATTCCACAAAAACCGTTACCACTGGCGATGGCTCGCTGGCGCTGCGTACTCCGCGCGATCGTGACGGTTCCTTTGAACCGCAAGTGGTGAAGAAGAACCAGACCCGGATTACCGGGATGGATAACCAGATTTTATCGTTGTACGCCAAAGGGATGACCACCCGCGAGATCGCCGCCGCGTTCAAAGAGCTGTATGACGCCGATGTCTCGCCGGCGCTGGTCTCAAAGGTCACCGATGCGGTCATGGAGCAGGTTGTCGAATGGCAAAACCGGCCTCTGGATGCAGTCTATCCCATTGTTTATCTTGACTGTATCGTTCTAAAAGTCCGGCAGGACAGCCGCATCATCAACAAATCTGTGTTCCTGGCACTGGGCATCAACATCGAAGGCCAGAAAGAGTTGCTAGGTATGTGGCTGGCCGAAAATGAAGGCGCAAAGTTCTGGCTGAACGTGCTGACAGAGCTGAAAAACCGCGGCCTGAACGATATCCTTATCGCCTGCATAGACGGGCTGAAAGGTTTCCCTGACGCTATTAACGCGGTGTATCCGGAGACGCGGCTCCAGCTGTGTATCGTGCATATGGTGCGCAACAGCCTGCGGTTCGTCTCCTGGAAGGACTACAAGGCCGTCACCCGCGACCTGAAAGCTATCTATCAGGCCCCTACGGAAGAAGCCGGCTTGCAGGCGCTGGAAGCGTTCTCCAGTGCCTGGGACATCCGCTACCCGCAAATAAGTCGAAGCTGGCAGGCAAACTGGGCCAATCTGGCCACGTTCTTTGCCTACCCAACGGATGCACCAGTTGGGCGTGGGATACCGAGGCGGTATCGGTAAACGTCTGCACAAAGCGGCCATCTTTGAACACGGTGATGGCATCGCTCAGGGCAAAGATCTTCTCCATGCGGTGCGACACATACAAAATCACCCGCCCTTCGGCGCGCAGTTCGCGGATTACGCGAAACAGCTGTTCTATCTCCCGTGCCGATAGCGAGCTGGTCGGTTCGTCGAAGGCGATAATTTTCGCGTTGCGCGCCTGCGCCTTGGCGATTTCCACCATTTGCCATTGGCCGATGGACAGGTATTTCAGCGGCGTATCCGGCGCGATATCCAGCCCCAAATGCGCCAGTTGCAGTTGGGCTTCATAATGCAGAATTCGGCGGCGCACCAGGCCACCCCGCGCGGGCAATTGGCCCAAATAAATATTTTCCGCCACCGTCATCTCGGGCACTAAATGCAGCTCCTGATAGATAATGGCGACGCCGGCGTTCAGCGCATCCAGGGAGGTTGCAAACCGCACCGGCTGGCTGGCCTTTGATCAGTATTTCGCCCTGCGACGGCGTATAGCTGCCGCTGAGGATTTTCAACAGCGTCGACTTGCCGGCGCCATTTTCGCCCATCAGGGCATGGATCTGGCCGGGATAACAATCAAAACTGATGGCGTCCAACGCCTTGACGCCGAGAAACACTTTGCCAATGCTGCGAAACGACAGGTAAGGCGGTGTCGTGGTCATGAATACATCCTCGAATAGCCGCGCCTGTTACCCCGGCGGCCGGAGCCGCGGCGAGGGAATCACGTCATCCATGAGACGGGCCGCCACGCGGCGGCCCGTCAACCGACAGGACTGGTCACAGCCCTTTTTTGTCCAGCTCCTGCTTGAAATTGTCGCGGGTGATGAGTACCACATCGGTCACTTCGGTGAATTTAGGCGGCTCCACGCCTTTGGTCACCCACTTATCCAGCATTTGAATGCTCTTATAGCCATGTACGTCCTGGCTCGGCAGCAGCGAACCGTAGAAACCGGTAGCGTTGGCTTTGGACAACTCGCTTACCGCGTCCACGCCGTTGATGCCGATACCAATGACATTTTCGGCCTTGAAGCCCTGTCCTTCAAACGCGCGCGCACCGCCCAGCACCGTATTGTCGTTCATACCGATAATCAGCCAGTTCTTCACCGCCGGATGCTGAACCAACAGCGAGTTGGCCGCGTCAAAGGCGCCCGGAATGTGGTTAGATTTGGTGGGGACCTGATAGATCTGCTTTTCCGGGAAACCCGCGGTCTTCAGCGCGTCCATAGAGCCCGTGGTCCGACGGCGGGCGGTGTCCAGTTCATTGGTGGTGATGGCCATTACGCCGGTGTCCTGCACCTTCCAGCCGCGTTTGTTCATCTCTTTCCACAGCTCTTGCCCCTGGTGCTCGCCGATTTTAGTGGCGGCCACCATGACCAGCGGCACGCTATCCATCGGCTTGCCTTTGACGGTGACGAACTGATCGTCCACGGCAATGACCTTCAGATCATAGCTGCGCGCCTTGGCAACGATCGCCGAACCGAGTTTGGGATCCGGCGTGCATATCACGAACCCTTTCGCACCGCTGGCGGCAAGGCTGTCGATGGCTTTGAGGGTTTTCTCGCCGTCCGGCACGGCGATCTTTATCACCTCGAAGCCCAAATCCTTGCCGGCCTTATCAGCGAAGCGCCATTCGGTCTGGAACCAGGGTTCCTCGGGCTGTTTCACCAAAAAACCGAGTTTTAAATTGTCAGCCATAGCCGAATGAGACATAACCGCGGCTAGTCCGATAGCCGCTAACGCCTGAGTGAATTTATACATGTGATTCTCCGATTTTAGTTATCATCGTGCTCCGTTGCCGGCGAGTGTGTAAACGCTCTCATAGAATCTTCGGGTTATCTCCACCGGGCAATAATGCACATTGATACCGCATAATGCCGCCCGCCAGGGGACAAACCGGGGTAGTTTTAGCCTGTAAATGTCAGCCAGAGGTAGAGCGTTATCACATTTCCCAAGAACAGCAGATAACTCCATAAATTCAGCTAATTTAACCTGCTATTAACCTTTGAAGTCGCTCACAAAATGACCATAAGCGGCAGATTTGTGCATACATCCAGCTAACCCCTCCTCACCGCCCGCGCCGAGAGTCCTTATGGTTATCCTCATCGTTAGCGCAACGGGTAAGGGAAAATGAAATGAAGAATGCGGCCATCAGTCTGGGACTGGACTTCGGCAGTGACTCGGTTCGCGCCTTGGCGGTATCCTGCGACACCGGTCAGGAGCTGGCGACCGACGTGGTATGGTACCCACGCTGGCGTGCCGGCCAGTTCAACCGCCCCGCCATCAATCAGTTTCGTCACCATCCGGCGGATTACCTGGAATCCATGGAACAGGCCCTGAAGGCCGTCATCGAACAGCTTTCCCCCGCACAGCGCCAGCAGATCGTCGGTATCGGCGTTGATACGACCGGGTCGACGCCGGCGCCGGTGGATGCCGAAGGCCGCGTGCTGGCGCTACGCCCCGACTTTGCCGACAACCCCAATGCCATGTTCGTCCTGTGAAAAGACCATACCGCCATCGATGAAGCCGAGGCCATTACCCGTCTGTGCCACCAGCCCGACCAGGAGGACTACACCCGCTATATCGGCGGCGTGTACTCCTCGGAATGGTTCTGGGCCAAAATCCTACACATCACCCACCAGGACGAGGCCGTGCGCCGGCATGCGGCTTCCTGGGTCGAACTGTGCGACTGGATCTCGGCGGTATTGTCGGGCACCATCCAACCGGCGGCGCTGCGCCGCCGGCCATAAATCCCTTTGGCATCCCGACTGGGGCGGCCTGCCCCCCGCCGGGTTTTTCAACGCACTGGACCCGCTATTGACGCGGCACCCAAACCGCGGAACAACCGGTGGGCCGGCTGTGCAGCGACTGGGCGACCAGGCTCGGCTTGTCGCAAGAGATTGCCATCGCCGGCATCTGCGGCCAGGTCGACGGCAGCGTCGTGCCGGGCTTTATTGGGCTGGAGGCGGGCCAGTCGGCGTTTGGCGATATCTATGCCTGGTTCGCCCGCCTGGTGGACTGGCCGCTACAGCAGGCCGTTGAAGCCGATCCGTCACTCGCCGCCACGATTGCGCCGGTACGGGAAGCCCTGTTGTCCAGGCTAGCGGAAAGCTGGGCGCAGGATCCGCAGTTGGATCATCTGCCCGTCGTGCTTGACTGGTTCAACGGCCGACGCACCCCTTACGCCAACCAGCGTTTGCAAGGGGTGGTGACCGGTCTGACACTGGCCACCGACGCGCCCGCGCTGTTTAGCGGCCTTATAGCCGCGACCGCCTTTGGCGCCCGAGCCATTATGGAATGCTTCGAGCAGCAGGACATTCCGGTGGAAAACCTGCTGGTCATGGGCGGCATCGCCCGCAAATCCCCGGTGATCATGCAGGTGTGCGCCGACGTCATGAACCGGCCGCTGCAACAGGTGGCCTCGGATCAGTGCTGCGCCCTCGGCGCCGCCATTTTCGGCGCGGTGGCGGACAATGCCGGCTGAACGGCCGCGCGCAGGACCAACGTGTTTCACCGTTCAGGAGTCATGATGGAAATCTGCCAAAATTATAAAGTATTGTTCGTCATCGGCAGTCAGCATCTTTACGGCGAAGAGACCCTGCGCCAGGTGCAGCGCCACGCCGAAACGGTGGTTGCCGGCTTGAATGATGATGTCGGCCTGCCGCTGAAATTGGTGCTCAAGCCGCTGGTGACGTCGCCGGATCACATTCTCGCGCTCTGCCGTGACGCCAATTATCAGCCCCGCTGCCTGGGCCTGATAACCTGGCTGCATACTTTTTCTCCGGCCAAAATGTGGATAGGCGGACTGAGTATCTTGCATAAGCCTTTACTGCAATTTCACACCCAATTTAACGATAAGGTTCCCTGGCAGACCATGGATATGGACTTCATGAACCTTAACCAAACCGCGCACGGCGGGCGGGAATTCGGGTTTATCGGCGCGCGCATGCAACTGGCGCATCAGGTGGTGGTCGGCCACTGGCGCGATCCCCGCACCTACGCGGAGATCGGCGACTGGATGCGCGCGGCGCTCGGCCGCCAGGAAAGTCAGCAGTTGGTCGTTGCCCGTTTCGGCGACAACATGCGCGAGGTGGCGGTGACCGAGGGCAACAAGGTTAGCGCGCAGATCCAATTCGGCTACTCGGTTACCGCCTACGGGCTGGGCGATCTGGTGTCGGTGGTGGACGCGGTCAGCGACGGCGATGTGGATGCGCTTATCGACGAATACGAATCGCGTTATATCCTGACCCCGGCGGTGCAGACAGGCGGCGACCGGCGCGAGAATTTGCTGGATGTGACACGTATTGAGCTTGGACTGAAGCGATTTTTGCAGCAGGCCGGCTGTTACGCCTTTACCACCAATTTTGAAAACCTTTACAGGTTAAAGCAGTTGCCGGGACTGGCGGTGCAGCGGCTTATGGAGCAGGGCTATGGCTTCGGCGGCGAGGGCGACTGGAAGACCGCCGCCCTGCTGCGCATTTGCAAAGTCATGGCGGCGGGACTGCCGGGAGGCACCTCGTTTATAGAGGATTATACTTATCATTTCGAGCCCGGTAACGACCTGGTGGTGGGCTCGCACATGCTGGAAGTCTGCCCGAGCATCACCCGCGAAGAAAAACCCCTGGTTGATGCGCAGTACCTCGGCATCGGCGGCAAAACCGATCCGGCGCGGCTGCTGTTTTCGACACCCGCGGGACCGGCGGTGGTGGCTTCTGTTATCGACTTGTGCTCCCGCTTTCGCCTGCTGGTAAATGTGGTCGACACCATCGAACAGCCGCAACCGCTGCCCAAACTGCCGGTGGCGTGCCCAGCCGTCGCTGGCGGTCGCGGCGCAAGCCTGGATCACCGCGGGCGGCGCTCATCATACCGTGTTTAGCCAGGCGCTCACGCTCACGCTCACGCTCGCGCCGCTGCGTCTATATGCGGAAATGAATAATATTGAATTAATGGTGATTGATAATGAAACGCGGCTAGCCGATTTTAAACAGGCGCTGCGCTGGAATGAACTTTATTATAAACTCGCGGCAAGTTAATGCGCTGAATAACAATATCTATTAATCGACGGTGCGCGCCATAGCGTTATCCATTGCGCTTGCGGCGCCTTTATTTCGGTTCAGGCGAGCCCGCGCCAGGCTTTCCGCCGTTGCGCGACCTTATTTTGGCCGAATCGATGTCAACGCGGGTATTTTTCCGCGTTTTTGCGTTTTTTGACAGGAATTTCTGGACAGGCCGGCCGCACGGAATATACTACGATGCTTATATTCTCTTCCCTGAAAGCGCAACATGACTGCCCACGATTATTTGCTGAAGTTTCGTAAGGTAAACACATCTGAAAGTCTGGAAAAACTGTTTGATCATTTAAATTATTCCCTGACCGATGATGCTGAAATTATCAACATGTATCGTGCAGCGGATCATCGCCGCGCTGAATTAGCCGCCGGCGGACGTTTGTTTGATCTCGGACAGGTACCGAAAGTGGTTTGGCGGTATGTGGTGTGACGATGCCTGTCGCTGAACTCGCGCCGCGTCCTATTGGCGGCTGGCTATGGGCGGTCGTCGCCTGGCTTGGAATGACGCTATTGAGCGCCACCGCGATGCTGCTGGTGTATCTCTGGTTTTTGCTGCAGCACGCCGGCGTCTTGACGCCGGCCGCCCTCGCCAGTCTGCTCGCCTCGGGGCAATGTGGCTTTTCACCTTCTGGCTGCTACGGCTCCTGTTTCGCCGCTCGCGGCGCTTCCCCCGCCTGCTTATCCTGTGGCTGCTGGTAGGGATATTGCTCGGCATCAAAACCTTCGCCTTTGCCCCGGTCAGTGATAATCTGGCGCTGCGGGTGCTGTTTCCGCCCGTTCTGGCCGCGGCGGTGCTGGTGCCCTATATGAAGCGCTCGCAACGCGTGCGTCAGACGTTTATCCTGCCCTGAGCCGGGCCGTATTCGCGCCGATAGGGCTGAATGGTGCGCCGTCGCTGGTCGGACCGATCAAACCCGCCCCTGGCTCGCGGTGAAAGAGGCGCTGATAGCCGCTCAGCGGAACAGCCCTCTTCTTCTTCGCGCGCGTGAAGTGGGTTGTCGAACGCCCGTCAATCCCGGATAATGCCCGCTGTTTCTTATTTAGGTATGGCAATGAATGGTTACCTGATGCTGTTCGTCGGCACCGTGCTGGTGAACAACTTTGTGCTGGTCAAATTCCTCGGGCTGTGCCCCTTTATGGGGGTTTCCAAAAAAGTGGAGACCGCCCTGTGCATGGGTATGACGACGACGTTCGTCATGACGCTGGCGTCGATTTGTGCCTGGCTTATCAATGATTTTATCCTGCTGCCGCTAAATATTCCCTATCTGCGGACGCTGGCGTTCATTTTTATTATCGCGGTGGTGGTACAGTTTACCGAACTGGTGGTGCGTAAAACCAGTCCGGCCCTTTACCGGCTGCTCGGCATCTTTCTGCCGCTTATCACCACCAACTGCGCCGTCCTGGGCGTTGCGCTTCTCAACGTCAATGAAAACCACAATTTCCTGCAATCCGCCCTCTACGGTTTTAGCGCCGCCGCCGGTTTCTCGCTGGTGATGGTCCTGTTCGCCGCGATCCGCGAACGACTGGCGGTGGCGGATGTCCCGGCACCGCTCAAAGGCCCCTCTATCGCCCTGATTACCGCAGGGCTGATGTCGCTGGCCTTTATGGGCTTTACCGGACTGGTGAAGGTCTGATGTTGACGTTCTGGCTGGCCGTCGCCGCACTCAGCGTTCTGGCATTGGTGGCCGGCGCGCTGCTGGGCTTTGCCGCCCGTCGTTTTCATGTCGACGCCGATCCGGTGGCCGAGCGCATTGATGCCCTGTTGCCGCAAAGCCAGTGCGCCCAATGCGGCTATCCCGGTTGTCGTCCCTATGCCGAAGCGGTGGCCGGCGGCGCCCCGATTAATAAATGTGTGCCGGGCGGCGAGGCGGTGATGCTGAAAATCGCCGCGCAGCTTAGCGTCGATCCCCAGCCGATGGCAGAAGATGGCGCCGCGCGTCCTGAATCGCGGGTAGCCTGGATAGACGAAGGCAACTGTATCGGCTGCACCAAATGTATACAGGCCTGCCCGGTGGATGCGATTGTCGGCGCCACTCGCGCCGTGCATACCGTGGTGAGCGATTTATGCAGGGGCTGCGATCTTTGCGTCGCGCCCTGTCCCACCAACTGTATCGAAATGCGGCCGCTTGCCGTCACGCCCGAGAGTTGGAAATGGGATTTGCGCACCATCCCTATTACGGTCATTCAGCAGGAGCAACATGTTTAATTTATTGTCCGCCCTGCGCAAACAGCGGCTCTGGGATTTCCCGGGCGGCATCCATCCCCCCGAGATGAAAAGCCAGTCCAGCGGCGTGACGCTCAAATCGCTGCCGCTGCCCGACAAGCTGATTATCCCCCTGAAACAGCATTTGGGCCCGGAGGGAGAGTTGCGGGTGACGGTCGGCGATCACGTCCTACGGGGTCAACCTTTGACCGCCGGCAGCGGCCGAACCTTGCCGGTACACGCCCCTACCTCCGGCACCATCGCGGCGATTACGCCGCACCGCACCGCGCATCCGTCGGGGTTAGCGGAGTTGAGCGTTATTTTATTGCCCGACGGCGACGACCGCTGGGTAGCGCGTCAGCCCCTGGCGGATTTCCGCCAATGTCCGCCGGCGCAGCTGCTCGAACGTATCCACCAGAGCGGCATCGCGGGTCTGGGCGGCGCGGGCTTTCCCACCGCGGCCAAACTCAGCGGCGGCATGTCAGGGGTAGAGACCCTTATTATCAACGGCGCCGAATGCGAGCCCTATATCACCGCCGACGATCGGCTCATGCAGGAACATGCCGGTGACATTGTCACCGGCATGGCTGTCTTGCGCCATATGCTGCAACCACAGCGCCTGCTGCAGGGCGTGGAAGACAACAAACCCGACGCAATTACCGCCCTCAAAGCCGCGCTTCGCGGCTGCCCGGTCGGGGAGCTGCGGGTCATTCCCACCAAATATCCTTCCGGTGGCGCCAAGCAATTAACCAAAATTCTGACCGGCAAAGAGGTGCCCGTTGGGCAACATTCCGCCGCTATCGGCGTGGCGATGTTGAATGTGAGTACCGTCTATGCCATCAAGCGGGCGATTATAGATGGCGAATCGCTGACCGAGCGCGTGGTGACCCTGACCGGCGAAGCGCTGGCGCGGCCGGGCAATGTCTGGGCACGCCTTGGTACGCCGGTAAGCCACCTGCTCACCCACGCCGGCTTCTCGCCCGCCGCACAACCGATCGTTATTATGGGTGGGCCGTTAATGGGCTTCACCTTACCGGCGCTGGACGTGCCGGTGGTCAAAATCAGCAACTGCCTGCTGGCACCGTCCGATCGTGAACTGGCGCCGACCGAGCCGGAACAAAGCTGTATCCGTTGCAGCCGGTGCGCGGATGCCTGTCCGGCCAGCCTGCTACCGCAGCAACTCTATTGGTTCAGCCGCGGACAAGAGCACGATAAGGCCCGCCAGCACCACTTGTTTGATTGTATTGAATGCGGCGCCTGCGCCTATGTCTGCCCCAGCAATATTCCGCTGGTACAGTATTACCGTCAGCAGAAAGCGGAAATCCGCGCGCTGGACGATGACGCACGGCGCGCGGCGCAGGCCAAAGCGCGCTATGAAGCGAAGTTGGCACGGCGCGAGCGGGAAAAACAGCAACGGCTCGCCCGTTATCAGCAGGCGGCGGTGAAACTCGACTCAGCCACCGCTCCGGTCCCCGGCGCGCTGAACGGCCCGCAGCCAGTCAACGCCGTCACGGCGGACGGATCGCCGCAAGATTCCGTTGCCGCCGCCATGGCCCGGGTTAAAGCCCGGCGGCAAGAGGCGCAATCCGGCGCCGCACGGCGGCCGCAGGACAACGCCCCGCGCCGACCTGCCAGAGAGAGCATCTTAAGTGACAATGTCACCAACATCGACACGGCGACGACACCCGCCAATGGGTTAACCCGGTCGCCAACGCGCGATAACCGCGAGGCTACTGAAGCCGTTTCCCCGGCGGCGGGCGCTGCCTCCACTCATCACGCCACCTCGCCTGAGGTGATGAATGCCGATCCGCGCAAAAGGAGGCCGTTGCCGCCGCCATCGCCCGGGTCAAAGCCCGGCGACAAGCGGCCCAGGAAACCGCGGCGCGAAACCACCCGGCCGTCAGCAGACGACGACTGCGCCAAAAGTGACACTGTCATGAAACCGATGATTGCCGCTGCCACCTCCGCGGGCGAAAGCCACACGACCGGCGCGGCGATCCCCGCTCGGCAGAAAGCGGAGCATAATGTTGCCTCCGCGACCACAATTTCGTCTGAAGAGGACTAATGGCGTTTAGAATTGCAAGCTCCCCCTTCACCCATAACCGGCAAACCACCCGGCAAATCATGATTCAGGTCATGCTTGCCTGCCTGCCGGGGCTGGCGGCATTGGCGTATTTTTTCGGCAGCGGCGTGGTTATTCAACTGGCGTTAGCCTGCGCCACCGCGCTGATTGCTGAGGGCGTGGTGCTTAAACTGCGCCGTCAGCCCCTGGCGGACCGGCTGAACGATGGATCCGCCCTGCTTACCGCTCTTTTGCTGGCGTTGAGTTTGCCGCCGCTGGGCCCGTGGTGGATGATAGTTCTGGCGACGGCGTTCGCGATTATTATCGCCAAACAGCTCTACGGCGGGCTCGGCCATAACCCGTTCAATCCGGCCATGGTGGGCTATGTGGTACTATTGATCTCCTTCCCGGTGCAGATGACCAGTTGGTCGCCGCAGCAAAGCCTGCTACTGCATCCGGCCTCCCTAACTGACAGCATGGCGCTTATTTTTACCGGCGCCACGCCGAACGGTCTGACGCTCGCCCAACTGCGCGCCACCGTCGATGGCGTCACCCAGGCGACCCCGCTCGACGGGTTCAAAACCGGCCTGCGTACCGGTGCGCTCACCGCGCTAAACGCCCGCTGGGACTGGCAGGCGAGCGCGGGATGGACCTGGGCCAATATTGGCTTTTTACTGGGTGGGCTATATCTGATCTGGCGGCGGGTAATTAGCTGGCATATTCCGCTTAGCGTCCTTGCCGCCATGCTGATTTGCGCCGGCCTCGGCCATTGGCTGGCGCCAGCGGTCAGCGCGCCGCCTTTACTGCACCTGTTTTCCGGCGCTACGATGCTGGGTGCGTTTTTTATTGCCACCGACCCGGTCACCGCGGCGACCACCGTCAAAGGGCGGCTTTTCTTTGGCGCGTTAACGGGTCTGTTGGTATGGCTTATCCGTACCTGGGGAGGTTACCCTGATGGCGTGGCCTTCGCCGTACTGCTGGCCAATATCTGCGTGCCGCTGATAGATCACTACACTCAGCCGCGCGCATATGGCCATCGCTAATGAAGGTAGGATGTTAGAGACAATGAGGAAGCACGGCACGACCCTTGCCGTATTCGCCGCCCTTGCCACCGGGCTGACGGCGCTGGTCAACAGCCTGACCACCAGCACCATTGAACGGCAGGCGGCCAGACAGCAGATGCAATTGCTCGATCAGGTGTTGCCGCCGAATCTCTATAATAACCAGCTGCTGGACGAGTGTTATCTGGTGACCGACCCGGCGCTCGGTAGCAGCGCCCCACACCGGCTTTATTTGGCGCGCAAAGATGGCACGCCGGTAGCGGCGGCGGTGGAGTCCACCGCGCCGGACGGCTATTCCGGCGCCATCGAGTTGCTGATTGGCGTGGATTTCGCCGGCAATGTATTGGGCGCCCGGGTGACGCGCCATCATGAGACGCCGGGGCTGGGCGACAAAATCGAGCTGCGCATTTCGGATTGGATCACCTACTTTAACGGCAAAACCGTGCGCTCGGATAACGACAAAAGTTGGGCGGTAAAGAAAGACGGTGGTATGTTCGATCAGTTCACCGGCGCCACCATTACTCCGCGAGCAGTGATCAATGGCGTAAAACACACCACCGGCTTTTTGAAAAAGAACCTTAACGCGCTGGAGCAGATGCCGCATTGTGGAGAAACGCCGCATGAATGAAGCAAAACGGATCATCATCAAGGGCCTGTGGCGCAATAACTCGTCGCTGGTGCAGTTATTGGGGCTGTGTCCGCTGTTGGCGGTATCGAACACCGCCACCAACGCGCTCGGATTGGGGCTTGCCACCACGCTGGTGCTGGTTTGCACCAATACCGCGGTATCGGCCCTGCGCCGCTGGATCCCCGGCGAAATCCGCATTCCTATCTATGTGATGATTATCGCCTCGGTGGTCTCAACGGTACAGATGCTTATTAACGCCTACGCGTTTGGCCTTTATCAATCTCTCGGCATTTTCATTCCCCTCATCGTCACCAATTGCATCGTCATCGGCCGGGCGGAAGCCTATGCCTCGCAGCGGCCGCCGTCGCTGGCGGCGCTGGACGGTTTCGCCATCGGACTGGGCTCAACCTGCGCGTTGCTCCTGCTCGGCGCCCTGCGTGAGCTGCTCGGTAACGGCACGCTGTTCGATGGTGCCGATCAACTGCTGGGCGGCTGGGCGCGCGTGCTGCGCATCGAGGTGTTTCACACCGACACGCCGTTTTTGCTGGCGATGCTGCCGCCCGGCGCGTTTATCGGCCTGGGCTTTATGCTGGCGGGAAAATACCTTATCGATCAACGCATGAAAGCCAGGCAACCGAAGCCGACCCGACCGGTAGTGCTGCAACAGGGACAACCGTTATCCGATGAATAAAACCAAGCGTTATGACATGCTTTGCCGCCTGCAGGCCAATAATCCTCACCCCACCACCGAGTTGGAGTACCGTTCGCCTTTCGAGCTGTTAATCGCGGTACTGCTCTCGGCACAGGCCACCGATGTCAGCGTCAATAAGGCCACCCGCCTGTTATTTCCGGTGGCCAATACGCCGCAGGCCATGCTGGCGCTGGGGGTGGAGGGCGTCAAAAGCTATATCAAATCGATAGGACTCTTTAACAGCAAAGCGGAAAATATCATTAAAACTTGTCGGCTGCTGCTAGAGCGGCACCAGGGCGTGGTACCCGAGGACCGCGCCGCGCTGGAGGCGCTGCCGGGCGTCGGGCGCAAAACCGCCAATGTCGTGCTGAATACCGCTTTCGGCTGGCCGACGATCGCCGTGGATACCCATATTTTCCGCGTCACCAACCGTACCCGTTTTGCGGTTGGCAAAGACGTGGAAGCGGTGGAGCAAAAGCTGTTGGCCGTCGTGCCGAAAGCGTTTCAGGTCGATTGCCACCATTGGTTTATTCTCCACGGCCGCTATACTTGCATCGCTCGTAAACCGCGCTGCGGCTCCTGCCTGATTGAAGATCTGTGTGAGTACGATCAAAAACATTATCCGCAATAACCCGTCCTCGGCGGCCTGCCCCTTCAGGACGTCGCGCCGGCAGTAGCCCTGACGCGGCCGTTGCTGGGCGGGCCAGGCAGACGGCCATTGACGCCGATCGCCGCACCCATGCCCGTTGAAGGCGCCGTTGCGAAAAGCCGTTTAGGGCTGTGGGCAGAACGCGGCCCCATCGTTGTCTCTGCACCCTTGACGATAAGCGGCAAGTGCATAGTCACGCACGATGTGTCCCGTCTGTCTGGTTAAAGGCACAGCAATTCACCTTGTTCACCGCTTTTTTCTCTCATAGGTAAGTGACTAATTTTCATATTGAAAATTAGTTTTGTTTGATAATTATGAACTTGGCAGAATAAAAAATCGATTGTCTTGGGACTGCATTATATTTTATGCTTCGCCGGAACTGCATTATGCAACCGCGTTAAAATCTTCCGAACGACCGAGAACGGATGTTTAACCGTTCGCCCCTTTTGAAAACGATACGTGTGGAATGATGCCGCCATCATTACCCACGACAATTTCTGCACACCAAAAAGCAGAATGAAAAACGAGGTCCTTGTGTCAACTGCAAACCAACCAACCACGGAACCCCGCGTGACCATCAACGCGTTCAAGCAACCGAAATCGTTTTATCTCATTTTTTCCATCGAACTGTGGGAGCGATTCGGCTACTACGGCCTACAGGGTATCCTGGCCCTTTACCTGGTAAAAATGCTGGGCCTGTCGGAATCCGCCTCCATTACCTTGTTTTCGTCCTTCAGCGCGCTAGTGTATGGCTTTGTCGCCATCGGCGGCTGGCTGGGCGACAAAGTGCTCGGCACCAAACGCGTCATCATTCTCGGCACCCTGGTGCTCACCACCGGTTACAGCATGGTGGCCTGGTCCGGTCATGAGGTTTTCTGGGTTTATCTCGGTATGGCCACCATTGCCGTCGGCAGCGGTCTGTTCAAAGCCAACCCGTCCTCCCTGCTGTCCACCTGCTATGAAAAAGGCGATCCGCGCCTGGACGGCGCCTTTACCATGTATTACATGGCCATCAACATCGGCTCGTTCCTGTCGATGCTGGCAACGCCTTGGCTGGCGGCGCATTACGGCTGGAGCGTGGCGTTTTCGTTAAGCGTCGTCGGGATGCTTATCACGCTGGTGAACTTTGTGTTGTGCCGCGGCTACGTGAAAGATTACGGTTCAGCGCCAGATTTTGAGGCGCTTAACGGGGCGCGTCTGCTGGCGGTGATTGCCAGCATTCTGGTGCTTATCCCCGTCGCCACCTGGTTGCTGCATCATCAGGACATCGAGCGTATGGCCCTCGGCGTGGTGACGCTCGGCATTTTGCTGGTTTTCGCCTATGAAACCCTGCGTCTTGACGGCGCGGCGCGTCGCCGTATGTTGGTCGCGTTCATCATGATGCTGGAGGCGGTGGTCTTCTTCGTGCTCTATAGCCAGATGCCGACCTCCCTTAACTTTTTCGCTATCCATAATGTTGAAACCTCGCTGCTGGGACTGAATTTTGAACCTGAGCAGTTTCAAGCGCTGAATCCTTTCTGGATCATGCTTGCCAGCCCATTACTGGCGGCGGGATATAATCGCTTGGGGGATCTCCTGCCGATGCCGTTCAAGTTTGCCATCGGTATGGTGCTGTGTTCGCTGGCCTTCCTGGTGCTGCCGCTGGGTGCGCATTTCGCCAGCGCGGCCGGCATGGTGTCGATTTACTGGCTCATTCTGAGCTATGCGCTGCAAAGCATTGGCGAGTTGATGATCTCCGGACTCGGTCTGGCGATGGTGGCGCAGCTGGTTCCGCAGCGTTTGATGGGGTTCATCATGGGCGCCTGGTTCCTAACCACCGCCGCGGCGGCGATTATCGCCGGCTTCGTCGCCAACTTATCCGCGGTACCGTCCGACGGGAGCGATGCGCACCACTCTTTGCAGGTCTATAGCCATGTGTTTATGCAGATAGGCATCTGCACCGGCGTCATCGCCGTGCTGATGCTGGCGTTCGCGCCGAAGCTTAACCGCCTGGCTCGGGCGGACGGTGCGGTGCAACCGGCGCAAAAGGGCATGATGCCGGCGACGCAGGGCGAGTAATCGCCGCGCCGCGGGTCCCGACCTTCCCGCCGATGGGAAAGGCCAGAGTGAAAAAAACCGGCCCGTAACGGGCCGGCTGGGCAACAAAAGCGCTCAACGGCGCACCTGGCTATCAACGCCGCCACGAGTATTGTCCGGCGTTTACACCACCGGCGACGCCGGGAAATGATGCTGCGGCAGCGCGATTTGGTCTTGCGCCGCCACCACCTGCAATTCATATTCCGCGCTCTCTTTGGTCTGTTTCATCACCTCATACACCGCCGCGGTGACGTGCTCCAGCGCTTTCTGCGGGCTCAACCCCTTTAGTAGATTCACCAGCAGCAGGCCGCTGGTGAGATCCCCCACCCCCACCGGCTTACGGGCGCCAAAATCCACCAGCGGTCGACGGGTATGCCAGGCTTGGTCGGCGGTAACCAGCACCATTTCAAAACTTTGGGGATCATAACCGGCGTAGCTGAGATGTTTTACCAGCACCATGCGCGGTCCGCGCTGAATCAGTTCGCGGGCGGTAGCGACCGCCTCATCCACCGAACTTACGCGATGTCCGCTAAGCTGCTCCAGTTCAAGCAAATTCGGCGCGATAATATCGGCGGCCAGCAGCCCGGCTTTGCAGTGGAATTCCGCCACGCCCGACGCAACGATACATCCCTTGTCCGGGTCGCCCATCACCGGATCCAGCAGGTACAGGGCGGCGGGGTTCGCCTTTTTCACCTGCTGCACAATAGTCAAGATATGCTCTCCCTGCTCCGGCGCGCCAATATAGCCGCTCAGCACCGCATCACAGCGCTTGAGGCCATCTATTGCCGCTATCCCTTTCACAATCTCCGTCAGGTGCGTCGCGGGCATCACGCAGCCGGTCCACTGACCATACTGGGTGTGGTTAGAAAACTGCACGGTATTGAGCGGCCACACATTAACGCCCATCCGGCGCATGGGGAACACCGCGGAGCTATTGCCCGCATGACCGTAAACCACGTGAGACTGGATAGAGAGAGCATTCTTCATCAAAAAATCGCCTTACACACCTTCGGCCTGCGGCCGTCACACAGAAGAAAGGGGCCCGAAGCCCCCTACCGGAAATCCCGCTATTGCCAGTTGAGCAGACAGTAGTGTTTTTTACCCCGGCGCAGCAGGGTATAACGGCCATACAGCCTGTCGGCGTCGTTAAACACATACTCCGGCGATGCCTGTTTTTCGCCGTTTACCGCCACCGCGTTGGAACTTATCATGGTACGGGCCTGGCCGCGCGACGGCACCAGTTCAGCCGCCACCAGCGCCTGCTGTAAATCCGCGCCGCGCGCAAGGGCGACCGTCGGCATGCCGTCCTGAGCCAATTGGGCGAAATCATCCTCGGTCAGGTCCGCCAGCGCACCGGTGAACAGGCTAGCGGTAATACGCTTTGCCGCCGCCAACCCTTTCTCGCCGTGAACCATGAGGGTGACCTCTTCCGCCAGCACATATTGGGCACGAGGGGCTTTGTCGCTGGCGCGATCCTCTTGTTCCAGCGCCTCAATAGCGGAAAGCGACAGGAAGGTGAAGAATTTCAAGAAGCGATACACGTCGCTGTCGGTGGTATTAATCCAAAACTGATAAAACTTATAGGGACTGGTCTTGCTGGGATCCAGCCACACCGCGCCGCCCTCGGTCTTGCCGAATTTGGTGCCGTCCGCTTTGGTGATAAGCGGCACCGTCAGGCCATACACCGTGTTTTGGTGCAGCCTGCGCGTCAAATCGATGCCGGAGGTAATGTTCCCCCACTGATCCGAGCCGCCAATCTGCAGCGCCACGCCATACTGCTTGTTCAGGCAGGCGAAATCGTAGCCCTGCAACAAATTATAAGAGAACTCGGTAAAGGAAATGCCGCTATCATCGCGGTTCAACCGCTGCTTTACCGCTTCTTTATTGATCATCTGATTGACGGAAAAGTGCTTACCGATATCGCGCAGAAAGGTCAACACGTTCATCGAGCCAAACCAATCATAATTGTTGGCGGCGATGGCGCTATTTTCGCCACAATCAAAATCGAGGAACGACGATACCTGGCGTTTGATTTTTTCCACCCATTCCTGGACGGTTTCCGCGGTATTGAGCTTGCGCTCGGTCGCTTTGAAGCTGGGATCGCCGATAAGCCCGGTAGCCCCCCCCACCAGCGCCACCGGACGGTGGCCGGCCAGTTGAAAGCGTTTGAGGCATAGCAAGGGCACCAGATGTCCCAAATGCAAGCTGTCGGCGGTGGGATCGAAGCCGCAATATAGCGCGATCGGCCCAGCCACCAACCGCTCGGCCAGCGCCTTCTCGTCCGTGACCTGGGCAATCAGGCCCCGCTCTTGCAATTGTTGTATTAGGTTACTGCTTGCCATCAAAAACTCCATTATCAAGAAAGAGAAAAAAAGGACACCGCGGCCCGCGCCGGTTTTCGCCAGCGCGCCAGGCCCTGTCCTTAAAAAACGTTATCGAGGCACCGGCGCCGCGGGCAGGTGAAATGCCCGGCGCCTCGGTGACGGCGCCAACCGTTCCGGCTAGGGAGCCAGCCGATCAATGTGCCAACCGCCCTCTTCACACCGATAGAGAAATCTGTCGTGCAAGCGGTGTTCACCGCCCTGCCAGAATTCCATCGCATCGATAGTGACCCGATAACCGCCCCAGAAGCTGGGCAGCGGCACCTCGCCCTGGGCAAATTTCTGTTTCAGCTCCAGGAACTTACTTTCCAACACGCCGCGGGCGGAGATCCGGCTGGATTGCCGCGAGACCCAGGCGCCTATCTGACTGTCGCGCGGGCGGCTGTGAAAGTACTTCATCACCTCGATGACCGAGAGCCGCTCCGCGCGGCCCAGCACCAGAATCTGCCGCTCCAGCGCGTGCCAGGGAAAGTGCAGGCTGATGCGGGGATTATGCGCTAAATGCGTAGCTTTGCGGCTGCCGAGATTGGTGTAGAACACCATACCCTGGCTGTCGAAATGTTTAAGCAATACCAGCCGCTGGTACGGCTGACCGTCCGCGTCCACGGTACCCACGCTCATGGCGGTGGCATCGGGAAGCTGCGCAGCGCAGGCTTGCTTGAGCCACTGCTCGAACAAAGCCATAGGCTCCGCCGTTAAATCGGCGCGACGCAACCCGCCCCGGGTATATTCCCTGCGCAGGGCGGTAATATCGATTGAATGTTCAGTCATAATTTGCTGAAAAGGCGGCAATGAAAGCCGTTATTGTGCGCCGTGACGCTGAAAATCTCAATCATTTACCCGCCGCGCTCTGGATGACACAATCATCGACGATGATTTTGTCTTGTCGCTCGATAAACGCCCACTCGCCCTTCGACCAGAAGCTGTATTGGCCATCGCTATAGCGGGCGCCGGAGGCAACCTGCGGCAAACTCAGCTGCTGGCCGTCAAGGATAACGTTCACCCGCTCGTGAACGTTATCCAACGTCACGGTCAGCGGCAGCGTGCCGCACTGATAATGCAATGTTTCCGTTTGCGCGGATCGACCGCCGGGATAGCTACAGGCCGAGGCGGCCAGCGCCAGGGAGAGGATCACCATCGGGTTTCGCATCATCTTGATCTCCTTTTTATGATTTATACAGGACCGCCAGAGGCCGGTGAACGCCCGGCGCGCCCCGCGCCGGCCAAGGTTATTTCTCCCCCGCCGGGGCCGTGACCGGATAGATGGCCCCCAGCAGCGTTTCCTCCCGCGCGCCCGTGACGGCGGGAAGATTGCCCGGCAACCCGGACAAAGTCCGAAACACCAGCCAGGCGAAGGCCAGCGCTTCCATATCATCGCCGCTCACGCCGAATTTATCGGTAGAGCTGACCTCAATGCCCGGCAGCAGCGCCGACAGACGATGCATAACCAGCGGATTGCGCGCGCCGCCGCCGCAGACCAGCACATGTTCACAGCCGCCGCACAACAGTACCTGCTGCGCGATGGTCTGCGCGGTCAGCTCCGCCAGCGTCGCCTGCACATCCTGGGCGGGAATCGGGCCGAGACGCGCCAGATGGCGCTCCAACCAGCCGAGATTGAAATACTCCCTGCCGGTACTTTTCGGCGCCGGGCGCAGAAAGTACCCGTCGGCCAAAAGATGCTGCAACAGCCCCTGATGAACTTGCCCGCTGCTCCCCCATCGGCCGTCCTGGTCATAAGGCGCTTTACGGTGCCGCCAGGTCCAGGCGTCTAGCAGTATATTGCCAGGGCCGGTGTCATAGCCGCGGATCGGCTGGCCCGGCAGCAGCAACGACAGATTGGCGATACCGCCGATGTTCAACACCATGCGCCGTTCCTGGGGATGCGCCAGCAGCACCCCCTGGCCGCCCAGCGCCATATCGCACCGGCGAAAATCACCCACGGTAGTGATATCGGTCATGGCGGCAATGCGGTTATTATCCCCGATTTGCAGGGTACAGGGGGCGGCGCCGTCCGGCTCATGCCAAACGGTTTGGCCGTGACAAGCGATAGCCGTCACCTCGTGCGGCGCCACGCCGGTCTGCCGCAATAAACTTAGCGCCGCCTCGGCGAACAAAATGCCAAGCCGGGTGTCCAATTGTCCGAACTGCGAAAGGGTTACCGCCTGGCCCTGGCACATCACCAGGATCTGCTTGTTTGATGGGCAACGGGATCGGATGGCAATAGCGGGCCTGCTGCGCCACGGTATGCTCATCGATCGCTGCCAGCACCACATCAATACCGTCCAGGCTAGTGCCGGACATAATGCCTATATATCGGCCGGTTCTCATTTCACTCCCTCTCCCTTGTGCGGGAATTCGACAGATTAAGGGTAAGTTACCCAGCTTTACGGCAGGAGGCCATGAAAATTCACGCAAAACGCCAGGTTTATACTGATTAAGGAATTATATGACATGAGCTTAGTGTCATAACAATTTAATTAATCAACCATCTTTATTCGTTTATTCGCAGTTTATCTTTTTTTCGATATAATTGTCTGTAGTCTCTGCGCGTTACAGGGCAGTTCGATCCCCTACGCCGGCGCATGAAGTTTTAATCGATTATCCGCTTCTGTCCGGGGTTGCCTCGCAGAACGGCATGTTAACTGGAGTTTTTTATGATGAAACGTTTGATCGTGGTGGCACTGGCCGGTATGGCGCTGGCGGGTTGCGCCAATAACAGCACGCTGTCCGGCGATGTTTATTCCGCCTCTGAGGCCAAACAGGTTCAAAGCGTGACGTACGGTACCCTGGTCGGGGTACGGCCGGTGCAGATTCAGGGCGGTGAAGACTCCAATGTCATAGGCGCTATCGGCGGCGCGGTACTGGGCGGGTTCTTAGGGAATACCGTCGGGGGCGGCAGCGGCCGCAGCCTGGCCACCGCGGCGGGCGCCGTCGCCGGCGGCGTGGCCGGTTCAAACGTCGAAGGCGCGGTAAACCGGACCCAGGGCGTGGAGCTTGAAGTGCGTAAAGACGACGGCAACACCATTATGGTGGTGCAAAAACAGGGCAATACCCGCTTCAGCGTGGGACAACGCGTGGCGCTAGCCAGCAACGGCCGCACCATCACCGTTTCACCGCGTTAATCCCACGATTGCGCTCAACAAAAAACCGGCCCTGGGGCCGATTTTTTTGCTCACGTCAGTGCCGTGGACGTAACGCATCAAGACTTGTTATATAGCTCCAGAATATTTTTTTCCAGTTTGGCAATCATATTGCTCAGCAACTGAATCTCCTCCTGGCTAATGCCATTGAGAATTTCATCTCGAGTGCTGTCGATAACATTGTTCACTTCTTTGATAATAGGGTCAGCAGATTCGGTCAGTTTGATCCGCTTCGCCCGGCGGTCATTGGCGCAGGTGTGCCGAGTGATAAGCCCTTTTTCTTCGAGCTGATCCAGCGTCCGCACCAACGATGGCTGTTCGATGCCGATAGCCTTCGCCAGTTGAATCTGAGACTGCTCAGGGGGTAACTGGCAAATATTATGTAAAGTGATCCAATGCGTCTGTGTGAGTTCTAAAGGCTTTAAGCGGTGGTCAATTAAAGCGCGCCATACTCGAACAAGTCGCGCCAAATCTGATCCTAATGGCGATTCCAATTCTCTCTCCTTATAATTAAGCTGATTAAGCTTGCTCCCTGGATTCCCCATCCATCCTAATGGGTGGATGAGCAAATTACAAATATATATACCCATAACCTAAGCATTATGTAGAGATCGATGTAAGCGGCATATTCTTCCTTAATAAAAGTTGGACGTCACACACACGCGCCGTTTGCGACGTACTTTCCCGATCGGGTCGGGAAACGCGGCGTTCTGCCCCCACTGATTCCCTTGTGGTTTAAACGCGCTGGCAGACAGTCAGGGTCTCCCCGCAGAAGCCAGCGTAGCCGGCTTTCACGCTGACGGGCCGGACGGTTTATTCATAACTGTAACACTATTATTGCCACATATGTAGTTTATTGTTAATTTAAGTTAAATGAAGATATAACAAATATCAACATCCCATGTATTCAGTAGCATATTATAATTTAAATATATAAGTAGCTATTTAATATATTAGAAATTATTGTGGAGAAACCACAGTTTCATGGCTATTTTTTAACTAATCATCACCAAAATCTGATGTTATTTCCCCTGCGTTAAATTGTTTTCTCCTTTCAGGAAATACTCCTTCCGCTTGGCTATTGTCGCCCGACAACAAAGGATTATCCATACCGCGTCGGGCCGAAAACCATTTATTATCTCTTCGCGTTAGGTTTTATTTCGGATGGCGGTATTCGAGGGTTATCCCCTTTTGTCGTACGGACATCGCCGGCGGCCGTTTTGCCGCGACCAGACCATAGCCCCCGCGCCAGACAACCTACGCGACCTGGCGCTGCCGCCCGGCAACCTCCCCGCCGGGACAAACATAATGCGCTATGCTACACCCGATAGCGACGGCATACTTAATCGCGAGCTCAAGACCGCTAATCCAGACAAGCGCATCGACCCGGCGGGCTTAAGGCACCGGTGCGTCTAGCGCTCGGATCCGGCACCGCGGCGGTTAAAACAAGGAGGGTTGTTCCGGCGCGTCCGACGGCGGTTCGTGCCCGGCGGCCGCGGCAATAGCCGCGGGCATCCGACTGGCACACTCCGCGGCAGGGATTGGGCAGGCTGAAAAATTCAAGTTGTTCCGCCACACGTCTTCCTCTCGCCTATAATTATAATATTGAAGACGGCATTGTCTTCGCTGGCAAGTTATTTTTTACCGAGCGTACCGGCAATCTGTGCTAACGGGCGGCATTGAACCGATTTCACCCCGCAGGCTATACTGAAGCCTCTTCACTTAACACGGCCGCACCGATCGTGATGGCTCAAGAGGACATTATGCGTTTATTACATACCATGCTGCGGGTAGGCGATTTACAACGCTCCATCGATTTTTACACCAAAACCCTTGAAATGCTATTACTGCGCACCAGCGAAAATCCGGAATACAAATATACGTTGGAGTTCGTGGGGTATACCGACGAGAGCGACGGCGCGGTCATCGAGCTGACCTATAATTGGGGCGTGGAGAGTTACGATTTGGGCAGCGCCTATGGCCATATCGCCTTGGGCGTGGACAATGCGGCCGCCGCCTGCGAACGCATTCGCCAGGCCGGTGGCAAAGTAACCCGCGAAGCCGGGCCGGTGAAAGGCGGAACTACCATTATCGCCTTTATTGAAGATCCGGACGGTTATAAAATCGAACTGATTGAAAACAAACACGCCGGTCAAGGCGTCGGCAATTAAGCAGCGTACGCGCGGCCGGGACCTGCGGGTTCACAGCCGGTATTCCGCGCCGCGCGGGCATAACTCGCCATGCAAGCCGCGCCAAAATTTGCCATAATGGCAGCTGAATTCGCTGAACATAAGAACTGGCATGGTTGAAATAGACGATCTGAACACCCTCCGCGCCCGCTTTCGCGGCTTTTATCCCGTTGTCATTGATGTGGAAACCGCGGGATTCAACGCCGGGACCGATGCCCTGCTAGAAATCGCTGCCGTCACCCTGAAAATGGATAATGACGGCTGGCTGCACGCCGACAACACCCTGCACTTCCACGTCGACCCTTTCCCCGGCGCGCTGCTGCAGCCGGAAGCGCTGGCCTTTAACGGTATCGATCCGCACAACCCCCTGCGCGGCGCAGTGACCGAATATGAAGCCTTGCATGAAATCTTCAAACTGGTACGTAAAGGAATTAAAGATCAGGACTGCAACCGCGCCATTATAGTCGCCCACAATGCGGCTTTTGATTACAGCTTTTTCATGGCCGCCGCCGGTCGCGCCGGCCTGAAACGCAACCCTTTCCATCCCTTCGCCACCTTTGATACGGCGGCGCTCAGCGGGCTGGTGCTCGGCCAGACCGTGCTGGCGAAAGCCTGTAGCGCCGCCGGCATTGCCTTTGACAACGGTGAAGCGCATTCGGCGCTCTATGACACCGAACGTACCGCGACCCTGTTTTGTGAATTGGTCAATCGCTGGAAACGTCTGGGCGGCTGGCCGGTCGCGCTACCCGCCACGGGTGACGCCGAAGAAGAGGCTTGCGCCGCGCAGGATCGCGCCAACCCCACTATCGATCTGTAAACGCTGCCACGCCGCGGGCCGTCTGCGCGGCCAATGACAGGGCTTTAGCGCTTGCAGGGCACACCACCTGCCCGTCCCCGGGGCGCCCTGGCGCTTGAGATGTTGCCTAGCGAATGCCGCAGGGCATGCCGGGCGGCGATGACGCCCGTACTGCCCCGCGCCCGGCACGCTGAGACGCAAAAAAAACCACCCGCTGTGCCTTGGGTGGTTTTTGGTGCGATAGCGCCGAGGCGGTCTCTCGGCCGCGGCGCGTTAGCGCCGGACAGCATCGGGGCTGCGCGCTGTACTGCGCACATTCCTCCCGTTACTGCGCGTTATCCGCTTGCGAATTGTATTTTACCGCCGTTTCTTTAATCAGCGGCTGCAGCTCGCCGCGCTGGTACATTTCAATGACAATGTCGCAGCCGCCGATAAGCTCGCCGTCCACCCACAGCTGCGGGAAGGTCGGCCAGTTGGCGAATTTTGGCAGTTCAGCGCGGATATCCGGATTGGTTAGCACATCGACATAGGCAAAACGCTCACCGCTGGCGGACAGCGCCTGTACCGCCTGGGCGGAAAAACCGCAGCCCGGTAATTTAGGCGAGCCCTTCATGTACAGAAGAATCGGATTCTCGGCGATCTGTTGCTGAATTTTTTCGATAGTCGTGGTCATTGTCTCGCTTCCTTAAGCCAGTGGCTGGCTTTTATTTATCATACATCGGGTCTGACGTAATTCACTATTCTAACGATTCCGGGGGGAACATTTAAATGCTTTTTTCACGTTAGCCCCGCCGGCGGGCTTCAGCCGCCCCGGCCGTGATACAACGGGCGCGAACGCCGGGTCTGCCCTTGCGGCGGCGAAGATTTGCGACTAGGGCGTTTAACGGGCCGTAAAACCGTTGCTTTTTACGGCTGCACGCGCGCAAAAATGCCGCATCACGCATGTTATTCACGTTTATTCACAATCTGTAGGAAAATACGGATGCATTAGAACCGCAAATAGCTTAAATTCAGCTGAGCCGTCATTTTCTCCCGACCTTGGGCCACAGAGGATAGCGTTTATGCTTTACGCTTTTTGTGCTGCTGTTTACCCAGCTCTTTCTCAATCTCGCGCACGCCGCGCCGAATGCGGGAGTCAATGCCGATCAACGTAAATCGCAGGCCAGCGCGGCGAAAACCGATGACCGACGCAAGCGCAAGCCCGTTAAACTGCAAAAAAAGACCCGCAGCACCGAGAGCGAGCATCTGGGTAATCCCAAGTTAAAATCTGCCGTGGTGAAACCCCGCAAGGCCGTCGCCACCAAAACGCCCCCCCCCCGACGCAGCGCCAACCGTCGTCGTGAAGGTGGGCAAAAGCCCCATTACGTCTTCCCGCCGCCAACGTGAAAATACTCGTCTGGCGCATAACCAGGCCGCCGGCAAAGGGCTGAAGAAAGCCTATGGACGCCATCGCGGCGGCGCGCGAGCCCGGACCGCGGCCATTGCGGCAGACGCTCAACCATTGCGCATGAGCGAAAGCCACAAGGTTCGCTACCAGCACGCTAAATTAACGGCGATGGCCAAACAGATGTCGCAGGTGGGTAAGCCCTATCGTTGGGGCGGTAAATCGCCGACCACCGGTTTCGATTGCAGCGGGTTGATTTACTACGCCTATAAAGACTTAATCCGCGTGCCGCTGCCGCGTACCGCGAATGAAATGTACCACTTGCGGGATGCTGCGCCGGTAAAAAAGAGCGAGTTGGAAAGCGGCGATCTGGTCTTTTTCCGCATCCGCATCCGCAACACGGCGGATCATGTCGGGGTTTATCTGGGCAATGGCCGTTTCATTCAGTCACCCCGCACCGGGCGTGACATCCGTATCAGCTACCTGAGCGAAGATTATTGGCAGGATCATTATGTCGGCGCCCGCCGCGTGATGACGCCTACCACCATTCGCTGACGGCCACGCGCGACAGCCTCTCCCCCTTGCCGTCGCAGCGCGGGTCTTAAGGGGCCTTTTGACGCCCCCGCCAGCTCACCGTGCCGATCCGCGCGTCGTTACTAGGCCGCAAATCAATCCCCCGCCCTTAGAAGTGGTTTAGGGATGATAAAAAAAAGGGCCTGGAGCCCTTTTTACCGTCTGGGTGATGTTCGGCCCGGCGCCAAACGCGATCAATCCAATACGGTGGTAAAGCTGAAGATAATGATGACCAACAGCGAAAAGACGGTAGTCGTTAACGACCAAGCAAAATCGCGGCTCATGATATTTCCTTTTAACGCTTCTGCGTCAGGTGGCTAAGTTAGTCGGTATTCGTTCTCTATCTTGCCATAGCCGTGGCCAAAAAGCATGTCCCGTCGGCGGCTCAACGCATATAACGCTTTCACTTTCTCGACAAGATCGAGGAAAATTGCCTTTTGTTGGCAGGCAAACGATTCACATAGCATTATCCCCTACTGCCGAGGGATCCAGGAGTAGTTTAGAGATGGCAACCATAAAAGATGTAGCCAAACACGCGGGGGTATCAACGACCACGGTTTCCCATGTGATTAATAAAACCCGCTTCGTGGCGCCGGAGACCAAACGCGCCGTATGGGACGCCATCAAACAGCTCAGCTATTCCCCCAGCGCGGTGGCGCGCAGCCTGAAGGTCAACCGCACCAAATCCATCGGTCTGTTGGCCAGCACCAGCGAAGCCCCCTATTTCGCCGAGATAATTGAATCCATAGAGCTTCACTGTTTTGCCAAACGCTACACCCTTATCCTGTGCAATTCCCACAACGAAACATCGAAACAGCAGGCCTATTTGCAAATGCTGGCGCAAAAGCGGGTCGATGGGCTGCTGGTGATGTGCGTTGAATACCCCGAAGCCCTGCTGCGGCTATTGGAAGAATATCGCCATATTCCCATGGTGGTGATGGATTGGGGTGAGGTGCGCGGCGATTTTACCGATACCATCGTCGATAATGCCTTTGCCGGCGGTTATATGGCCACCCGCTATTTACTCGATCGCGGCCACCGGGATATTGGCGCCATTCCCGGCCAGCTGGCGCGCAACACCGGCGGCGGACGCCACCGCGGTTATCTTCATGCGTTAAAAGAGGCCGATATTCTGCCCAACCAGGCCTGGATCGTTCAAGGTGATTTCGAACCGGCTTCCGGTTATCGCGCCATGCAACATATTCTGGCCCAGTCTCACCGTCCCAGCGCGATATTTTGCGGCGGCGGCGAGATGGCGATGGGCGCATTGTGCGCCATCCACGAGCATGGGCTGCGCGTACCGCAAGACATTTCACTGATAGGCTACGATAATGTCAGCCACTCACGGTATTTCACCCCCGCGCTTACCACGGTGGATCAGCCCAAGGCCGTATTGGGGGAATCCGCGCTGACCATGCTGCTTGATAGGATCATCAGCAAGCGGGAAGCCGCGCAGACAATTGAGGTCCATCCCACCCTGGTGGAGCGCTGTTCGGTGGCCGATGACCCCTACCATAACCGCTAATCTTGTGCCGTCGTTGGCTGAGGCCCCGTGTTTGCGGCGGCGTTGGCCATTATGCACGGCGTTTTACGCGCTACGTGGCCGCGCAAATTTCCCCGCGACGCAGAAATGAATAATAACTCTTTAGGCGCACTAACTCTTTGAGGAGTGTGACTGTTTCCCAAAGTTATCATTAACTTAGGCTATTATTCCTATTGCTGTTTTTGGAGTTGTCTAAAGCCGGATGCAGGCTTATACTCAATTACGTTAACAATTATAACGAGTTGTTTATTCATTTTGCTTTAGGGACGTGATGTTTACTCATGCATGCTTTTTCGTGCAAAGCAGCCGGTTTAACAACCATTCTGAGTTTCTATTCCTCTGTTAATTTGTCGTATCAGACACCACGGCTTACCGTGGATTCTTATAAAAGCTCGCAGGCAGCGCCTGGCTCTTCCTGACGAGGTATTTTTAGAAGAAAGGTGATGGAGAAGCTATGAGTTCCTCGTGTGTTGAAGACCTGAGCTTTCAGGATAACGCTTGGTATCGCATCGTCCATGAATTACTCGCTGAAGCCGACATTGAAATCAATGGTCCATTCGATATTCACGTCAACAACCCGGATTTTTTTAAGCGCGTACTACAGGACGGTTCACTGGGTTTAGGTGAAAGTTACATGGATGGCTGGTGGGATTGCGAACGGCTGGATATGTTTTTTCAGCGTGCGTTGCGCAGCGGACTGGAAAATAAGCTTCCCCATCATTTAAAAGATACCCTACGCGTCGCCGCGGCGCGCCTGACTAATCTCCAATCGCGCAAAAGGGCCTGGATCGTCGGTAAAGAACATTACGATTTAGGCAATGATCTCTTCTCGCTCATGCTCGATCCGTATATGCAATATTCCTGTGGTTATTGGCCTCATGCCGCCAGCCTTGAGCAGGCCCAGCAAAATAAACTGGAAATGATTTGCCAAAAACTGCAATTGCAGCCGGGGATGTCGGTTGCGGCTGGGGCGGTCTGGCGAATTATGCGGAACAACATTATGGCGTTAAAGTCCACGGCGTCACCATCTCGACCGAGCAGCAAAAGCTGGCGCAAACGCGTTGCGCAGGACAAGATGTCACGATTTTGTTGCAGGATTATCGCGATTTAAATTTGCAGTTCGATCGCATTGTCTCGGTAGGGATGTTCGAGCACGTGGGGCCGAAAAACTACCCAACCTATTTCGATGTGGTGGCCCGTAATTTGAAACCCGACGGCCTGCTTTTGCTGCACACCATCGGCACGAACCGGACCGATATGAATGTGGATCCATGGATCAACAGATATATCTTCCCGAACGGCTGCCTGCCGTCCGTACGGCATATCGTCGATGCCAGCGAGCCTCATTTCGTCATGGAAGACTGGCATAATTTCGGCGCGGATTATGATCGCACGCTCATGGCCTGGCATGAACTCTTCATCGCCGCCTGGCCGACGTTGCAGGGCAATTATTCCGAACGTTTTTACCGCATGTTTGTATACTACTTACAGGCCTGCGCCGGCGCGTTCCGCGCCCGCAATATCCAGCTATGGCAGGTTCTGTTCAGCCCTCGGGGCGTCGAAGGCGGTCTGCGCGTCGCGCGGTAAGCGTTGCGCCGTCATGGCTGCCGGCGCACATGACGGCGCTTTCAGACCGCGCCGCCGCCCACCTGGGTCAGGCGCGCTCGCGCGCCGCCAAAACCCGCTCCACGGTGTCGACAATCGCCTGCGTCTGCGGGTCGATTTCGATATTGACGCTATCGCCGAGTCGTTTCTTACCGAGCGTGGTGCGCAGCAACGTTTCAGGAATTAAATGTACGCAAAAACGGTTGCCCGCGACTTCGCCTACCGTCAGGCTAATACCGTCAACACCGATATAACCCTTATGCAGGATGTATTTCATCAGCGCCCTGTCCGGCAAGGAAAACCAAATTTGCCGATTGTTCTCTGAGGTCACGATTTTGGTCAATTCGGCTGTGCAGATAATATGCCCTGACATCAGATGACCGCCAATCTCCGCCTGCAGGGTCGCCGCCCGTTCCAGGTTGATCTCATCGCCAACCTTAAGCGTGCCTAAGTTGGTCAGCCGGAGCGTTTCTTTCATCAGATCGAAGCTGACCACGTCGCCCGCGATGACGGTCACTGTCAGGCAACATCCGTTATGGGCCACCGACGCGCCGATGGTCAAACCCGGCAACAGCGCCGCCGGCAGGCGGACGTGATGGGTACGAAAATGGTCTTTTTCCTCAATCGCGGTAATGGGCGCGGTGGCCTGAACAATCCCCGTAAACATGCGTTTTCCTCATCTGGCTACACCGAATAACTCGGCGCTCAGTTTGCCCCATAATATGACAAATTCCAAATACTGACACGATACAATAGAGGCTATGCCCCTTATATCGCGTCATTTTCCTGCTATCTTCGCCAACAAAATGCATTACACTATGCCGCTAAAAGGATCCAGCCGTGTTAACGCGTGCGGGTTCCATTAATAAACTCGGTTCGTCACTCGCAACAAAGGTGTCCGCGTGCAAAATTATGTTAAGGAAGCGCGTATCTTAGTGGCTTTGGCCATCCTGGTAATTTTCGCCCAAGTATCGCAAACGGCGATGGGGGTCGTGGATACCATCATGTCCGGCTCGGTAAGCGCCACCGATATGGCCGCGGGTAACGGTGGGCACCTCCATCTGGCTGCCGGTCATTTTGTTCGGTCACGGCCTGCTGCTGGCGCTAACGCCGGTTATCGCGCAGCTCAACGGCTCCGGACGGCGAGACCGGATTGCCCATCAGATACGTCAGGGCTTCTGGCTGACGCTGGGCGTGGCGGCCACCATCCGCATCGGCTTTCGCCTGGGGGAAGGCGATGTCGAGCAGGCGCGAGTCAGCGCCAGGGCCAGGGCCAGGGCCAGGGCCAGGGCCAGGGCCAGGGCCAGCCTGATGATAGGCGTCACGCTGGCCTGCTGCGTGAGCGGATTGCGCTCTTGTATAACGATACGCCGGCGGTCGTGGCCATGGCCTCGCATTTAATGCTGCTAGCGGCCCTATATCAGATTTCTGATTCCATCCAGGTTATCGGCAACGGCGTGCTGCGCGGCCTGCCGTGCGGGTACGTGCTGGCGCTGACGGATTGGCTGCGCCCCGCCATGGGTCCCAGCGGTTTCTGGATTGGATTTATTGTCGGTCTGACCTCAGCCGCCGTTTTGATGATGTTCCGGATGCGCTGGCTACAGCGCCAAACCCCCGCGCGCATTTTGCGTCGGGCGGCGCGTTGAGGGGCATGACGCGTCTTGATCGGTGAAAAAGCCGGCTTAATGCACATTCCCTCGACAATCAATCGGCGTTCGGGGGGGGGGGGGAAAACGCGTTTTCCCCTTGCAAGGCGTGATAGAGCCCGTTAATATTCGTCCTGCAGGCAGCAGGCAACAAAATGCGTTCTTAGCTCAGTTGGTTAGAGCACCACCTTGACATGGTGGGGGTCGATGGTTCGAGTCCATTAGAACGCACCAAATCTTATCGTTCCCTTTTCCCTCGCACTCCTTTTTTAACCGCTACTGTTTCCGCAGCGATGATGTTGCGCTATGTTTCCCACGGCCTCTCTTCAGCCAGCGTCATCGGCGCCGGGTATTATCATGAGGGTAAACAACGTGCACGAGCGCGTGACAAAACGGTCTTTGCCGGTTGCGACGATCTGCGGCAAAAATGACACAATAACGCTTTTTTTTGTGCTAACGCATTAATTGTCCAGTTTTTACTTTGTTTCCCGCCTGCCAATAACTATAATGCAAAACGTTATTTCAATTGAAGGGTTAGCGCCGATTGATTTGCCCCCAACGTCTAAAAACAGCATTGACCTCCGGCGCATACCGGCCTTGCCGTGCTGAGCCGTTCAATTTTTTTTCCTTACGTTCCGAGCGTTGTCACCTATCCTTAAATATGGACCGCAGGTTTAGCAAGCGGCTTTTTTTTCATCGCGGGCCTGGTCCGGCGATGCACCAGATTCATCATCCATCACAACTTATAGAAATCAACGTTATGAAAAAGACTAAAATTGTTTGTACCATCGGCCCGAAAACTGAATCCGAAGAGGTACTGTCCAACCTGCTCGACGCGGGGATGAACGTGATGCGTCTCAACTTTTCCCACGGCGACTATGAAGAGCACGGGCAGCGCATCAAAAATCTGCGCGCGGTTCTGAAGAGAACGGGTCAACAGGCCGCCATCCTGCTTGATACCAAAGACCCCGAAATCCGCACCATGAAGCTTGTAAACGGCGCCGACGTTTCACTGCGCGCGGGCCAAACCTTTACTACCGATCAGAGCGTGGTTGGCAACAGCGAGCACGTGGCGGTCACCTACCCCGGGTTCACCCAGGATCTGGCCGTAGGCAATACCGTGCTGGTGGATGACGGACTGTTGGGCATGACCGTCACCAGCGTCACCCAGAATGAGGTGGTGTGCAATGTGCTGAACAATGGCGATCTCGGCGAAAATAAAGGGGTCAACCTGCCTGGCGTGTCCATTGCCCTACCGGCGCTGGCGGAAAAAGACAAACGCGATCTGATTTTCGGCTGCGAGCAAGGGGTGGATTTTATCGCCGCCTCGTTTATCCGCAAGCGTTCCGACGTACTGGAAATTCGTGAACATTTGCAGCAGCACGGTGGCGAACATATCCAGATCATCTCTAAAATCGAAAACCAGGAAGGCCTGAACAATTTCGACGAAATTCTGGAAGCGTCCGACGGCATCATGGTGGCCCGCGGCGATCTCGGCGTCGAAATTCCGGTGGAAGAAGTCATCTTCGCCCAGAAAATGATGATCGAGAAGTGTAACCGGGCGCGCAAGGTCGTCATTACCGCCACCCAGATGCTCGACTCGATGATCAAAAATCCTCGCCCAACCCGCGCGGAAGCCGGCGACGTGGCCAACGCCATTCTTGACGGCACGGATGCGGTGATGCTGTCCGGCGAGAGCGCCAAAGGAAAATATCCGCTGGAAGCCGTTACCATTATGGCCACCATTTGCCAGCGCACCGATCGTATGCTGCCGAGCCGTATTGACGGTCAGCACGACAGCCGCAAGTTGCGCATTACCGAAGCCGTTTGCCGCGGCGCGGTGGAAACCGCGGAAAAATTGGAATCGCCTTTGATCGTGGTCGCGACAGAAGGCGGGAAATCCGCCAAGTCGGTACGAAAATATTTCCCGAAAGCGGAAATCCTGGCGTTGACCACCAATCCGCTGACCGCCCGCCAGTTGCTGCTGAGCAAAGGGGTTGCCTGCCAGTTAGTGGAAGAGATCGCGTCGACCGATGATTTTTACCGCATCGGTAAAGCCATGGCGTTAGAAACCGGCTTGGCGGCCAAAGGCGATATTATCGTCATGGTGTCCAGCGCGCTGGTGCCGAGCGGCACCACCAACACCGCCTCGGTGCATATGCTGTAAGCATCGGCAGCGGGTGCGCCCGCTGAGACCTTCTTGGCTGTCGCGGCGGCGCGATGGCCTTTATAGTTCATACGCGGAGTTCCCGGCGGGCGTCGACAGCATCCCAGGCTCCTGTCCACACAGGGGCCTTTTTTGTTGTTCGTCGCAGGTATTATTTAAAAAGTGTAATACTTATTAATTAACGGGCAGCTATGCAATACCGCATTTGGTACCAGAATGGTATAAAGAAACTTTATCTTTGGCCCTATTTCACCTCCACCACCCCGTCGTTGTCACCGCTAATTGGGCGAGCCGACAAAAGAATCACGCCAAAGAAATAAAATAGGTAGCGCGGCCAATTTCGATAGCACGTTTTGCTGCCGCCTTAATCGGAGAAATCTTATGGCCGCAAGGCTTCTAGGGCGTTTTTTTTAACCACTCTGTAAAATAAGATGTTTCTTTGAGCGGTCGATCGAATTTAATCGTTTTATTGGCTTTGTTGAATAAATCGAACTTTTAGGTGACTGGCGGCTATGATCACTACATTCGTTTCAACATCAGGTCCCCATGGCAAAGCAAAAGTTTAAAATTACCAACTGGCCCGCATATAACAATGCGCTCAGGCAGCGGGGGGACCTGACAGTATGGCTTGATGAGTCAGCCATTGCTGCATGGACTGAGAGTACACCACCTGAACATCGTGGCCGGCCGCTTCACTACACCGATATGGCCATTACCACGGTTCTGATGATAAAGCGCGTGTTTAACCTTTCGCTCCGGGCGTTACAGGGTTTCGTTGACTCGATTTTTAAACTGATGGGGCTGTCGCTGCGCTGCCCAGATTACTCTCTGGTCAGCCGGCGAGCAAAAACCGTCGACATCAGCATAAAAACGCCAACCCGCGGCGAAATCTCACACCTGGTCATCGATGGCACCGGCCTGAAAATCTTCGGCGAAGGCGAATGGAAAGTCAGGCAGCATGGGGCTGAGAGGCGCAGAGTATGGCGCAAGCTTCATCTGGCAGTAGATAGCGCGACACATGAAATTATCTGTGCCGATTTATCGCTAAGCGGTACGACAGATGCGCAGGCGCTGCCCGGGCTGATTAACCAAACCCACCGGAAAATCAGGGAAGCGTCGGCTGACAGTGCTTACGATACGCGTTACTGTCATGATGCTCTGCTGAGGAAAAAAATAAAGCCGCTTATCCCACCGCGAAGTGGTGCGCAATATTGGCCAGCTCGATACCATGAGCGTAACCATGCGGTGGCAAATCAGCATCTGAGCGGCAATAACGATACCTGGAAAAAGAAAGTAGGTTATCACCGGCGTTCACTGGCTGAAACGGCCATGTTCCGGTTTAAAATACTTCTGGGTGGTCATCTGAGTCTGCATGACTATGACGCGCAGGTAGGTGAGGCTATGGCAATGGTCAAAGCGCTTAACCGGATCACGTTGTTAGGAATGCCAAACAGCGTCCGCATCATGTAACAATCGCCCTGATAGGGAGGAAGTCGTCAAAAATTTCGGATTTATTCAACAAAGCGCGTTTTATTCGCAAAATTTATTCTCAATCGAAAATAGTTTGTGTAATACTTGTAATGCTACATGGAGATTAACTCAATCTAGAGGGTATTAATAATGAATCGTACTAAACTGGTACTGGGCGCGGTAATTCTGGGTTCCATTCTGCTGACTGGTTGCTCGAGCAACGCTAAAATCGATCAGCTGTTCTCCGACGTTCAGACTCTGAACGCCAAGGTTGACCAGATCAGCAACGACGTGAACGCTCTGCGCTTCGACGTACAGGCTGCTAAAGACGACGCTGCCCGTGCTAACCAACGTCTGGACAACCAAGCCACCTCTTACCGTAAGTAAGAGTTCCGGTCTTGATTGGGAATGGGCGCACCTTGTGCGCCATTTTTTTTGCATGACCGACAGGCCGCGGCCCACACCTTTCCCAGGCGCGCGAGGTGCTATCTCCCCTTTCTTGGCACCGCAGGGCGCTGCACTGTAGCCCTGACGAAGCATAAGTCCGCAGGCGCGGCACTATAGTCCATGTGGATGAATGCCCGCAAGGGGCCCAGGCGGCGCGTTATGGCCTCTGATAGCCTTGAGCCCGAGTACGTCGCATCGGCGATAGCGCTATGCCCGCAGCGAGGCTGGGAGTGCGCGCCAGCAGACGCTATGGTCTGTCGCGATGCCCTTAGCTTCGATGGCGGCTTGCCCGCCGGCCTGCCCTTCGCTCGGCATGCCCCTTTATTTCTCTGCGTTACTCAAAACAACAACGGACGCGCCGTCGACTAAGGCGCTGCGTCCGTTGTTACGGGTAGCGATACACTCCGCGCTGCCCGAGGGGCCGGCCGTTCGCTACGCGGCGGGTTATGCTCCCGTGGCTGGGTCGGTGGCCGAGCCTTGCGCCGCTTGCGCCTTGGCTGCGGAAGACGCAGGCGTGACCGGTTCGCCGTTATTGATCAATACCGGTATTCCCGAGCGGCGCGCCACCGCCTGTTTCACCATGACGCGATCCGTTGCGGGCTGCGCGACAAATTTTGCCGTCCGGGCATTAAAGCGAATCGGTGAGGTCTGCGGATCGTCTTTCTCCGAGCGGGAGAGCGGCTGATGCACTTGCAGATTCCGACGTATGACCCTGTACACGATTCTGTGTAAATGCCTTTTCTCAGAAGTGACCGTCCAAGCGGTCACCGAACTCGATAATAAAGCGGCTCATTGCCATGCGCCAGTCCCTCAAAGGCATTGTCCATTTCTGTGAGGCCGCCTGTATCGCCAGCCACACCACCTTTTTCACTGCGTCGTCGGTCGGGAACACCTTGCGCTTTTTGATGGCATGCCGGATCACGCTGTTTAACGACTCGATGGCGTTGGTCGTGTAGATCACCTTGCGGATGTCCGTTGGGTAGGCAAAGAACGTGGCCAGATTGGCCCAGTTTGCCTGCCAGCTTCGACTTATTTGCGGGTAGCGGATGTCCCAGGCACTGGAGAACGCTTCCAGCGCCTGCAAGCCGGCTTCTTCCGTAGGGGCCTGATAGATAGCTTTCAGGTCGCGGGTGACGGCCTTGTAGTCCTTCCAGGAGACGAACCGCAGGCTGTTGCGCACCATATGTACGATACACAGCTGGAGCCGCGCCTCCGGATACACCGCGTTAATAGCGTCAGGGAAACCTTTCAGCCCGTCTACGCAGGCGATAAGGATATCGTTCAGGCCGCGGTTTTTCAGCTCTGTCAGCACGTTCAGCCAGAACTTTGCGCCTTCATTTTCGGCCAGCCACATACCTAGCAACTCTTTCTGGCCTTCGATGTTGATGCCCAGCGCCAGGAACACAGATTTGTTGATGATGCGGCTGTCCTGCCGGACTTTTAGAACGATACAATCAAGATAAACAATGGGATAGACTGCATCCAGAGGCCGGTTTTGCCATTCGACAACCTGCTCCATGACCGCATCGGTGACCTTTGAGACCAGAGCCGGCGAGACAGCGGCGTCATACAGCTCTTTGAACGCGGCGGCGATCTCGCGGGTGGTCATCCCTTTGGCGTACAACGATAAAATCTGGTTATCCATCCCGGTAATCCGGGTCTGGTTCTTCTTCACCAGTTGCGGTTCAAAGGAACCGTCACGATCGCGCGGAGTACGCAGCGCCAGCGGGCCATCGCCAGTGGTAACGGTTTTTGTGGAATAGCCGTTGCGGGCGTTGGTCCCCGGTTTAGGCTGATTTTTATCGTAGCCGAGGTGATGGGTCATTTCAGCATTGAGAGCTGCTTCGACGCTGATTTTTTTCAGCAGCCGATCGAAGTGACTGAGATCTTCAGGGGTTTTGAGATTTTTGGCCAGTTCGTTAGCCAGAGCCTGCAACTGTTTTTCGTCCATAAATTAACCTGTTTTTGATGTTGGCTTGAACATATCAAAATCAGGCAAATACACAAATTTCTAAACAGGCTCTGTTGGATTGAACATATGCAGATTCCGACGTATCCGATCAGCTGTTCCGGCGACATCCGATCAGTTATTCCGATATTTTCCGATCACCCATTCCAGTGATATTCGATCACGTGTTCGCACATCTTCTGACTCGGGTTTAGTCTATTTTTTCTGTGCTGGCTACTCCTTGCTCTTTGCGTAGTGATTCGCCTTTAAGTTCCAGTCTATAGCTGGGGTGTACTAACCGATCGAGTAACGCGTCAGCTGTCGTGGGGTTTTCTATCAGTCCATACCATTTTTTCACCGGCAGTTGACTGATCAGGATGCTGCTGCTTTTGTCGTAGCGATCTTCCATCATCTCCAACAGCATCGTTGCCTGCATCGGACTTATTGATTCTAGGCCCACGTCGTCCAAAATCAGTAACTCTATTTTTTTCTAACTGCTTAAGCTGTTTTAGATAGGTCCCGTCTACCTGACACTGGTGAAGATGGGCCAGCAACCGACCCACTCGCCAGTAACGCACGCTATATTGCTGCCGGCATGCCTGCTCACCAAGCGCACAACTGAGCCAGGTTTTGCCCGTACCTGTCGGCCCCGTGATGAGTATGCTTTTCTGATATTTCAGATATTGTCCCCCTAGCAGATCTCGCATCTGTTCCGGTGTCACTCCTCGGCTAGGGATATAACGGATATCTTCCGGTTTTGCCTGCAAGCGCATTTGCGATTGCCGTCGCAGACGGCATATGTGGTTGTTTTTTCTATGCAAATTTTCCGCTTCTACCATCAGTGACAACCGCTCCTCGAACCCCAGCTCCCCATAACTCCCCGGGAGTTCGCGTTGCGTCTCCAACGCCTGGACCATTGCCGACAACTTCAGCTCTCGCAGAGCCATTAACAGTGTATCCATATTTATTCTCCTTAGTGATAACTGTCCGGACCTCGGAGGTTTTCGTGAACCAGCATTGATACGCCGGCTCCGTCCTGGGTGACCTCACTTTCACGACCGTGTTTCAATACGTTGGCTATGAAAGAGCGGTTAATGCACCCTTTCTCCAACGCCAGCGCGCAGGCCTTCTCCAGTCGCGTCGTCTCATAGCGCCGTTGCAGATTGAGTAGCCCCAGCACGGAGCGGTAAGCCTGCTCCGGATGGGCTTTGCTCTTTTGGATGGACTCGACCACTTTCAGTGTGCACACACCCACCGACAGCGCCCAACTGCACAGCCTTTCCGGCGTCCACTGACTCTGCCCCTTATGGTTAGCCGGCATGTGCGCCGCCTGAGTCGTGTGCCTATAGGCGTTATCGCTGCGAGGGTGCGTAGCCACGCAGACGCCCTTATGGTGGATTTGCACCAGCCATTGGGTGGCGATGACGTCAACGCGCTCGCCAACCAGCGGATGCGGCACCGAGTACCAGTTTTTGCCGTAGTCTATGTGGTAATCAGGTCCCACTCGGGCAACGAGATACTCACTGTATTCCCATTGTGTGGGCGGTAGAGGCCCAAGAGCCGGTTTGTCCAGCTGCTCGAAGCGTTCAAGGCGACTTTGTCCGCCGTAATGACGCATCGGGCGCAGATTCAACTCATGATTGAGTTCTCGTATCACCTGGTTGAGTTCGGCCAGCGAGTAGAACCTACGTTTACGCAACCGGGCCAAAACCCAGCGTTCTACCAGCTGCACAGTTGATTCTGCCTTCGCCTTGTCTTTCGGTTTTCTCGGGCGCGCCGGTAGCACCACTGTCTCATAGTGATTTGCCAGCGCCTGGTAGCTCTGGTTTATGACCGGCTCATAGCGGTCAGGGGTGCTGACAGCGCTGCGCAGATTATCAGGTATCATCAGCTCCGGAACCCCACCCATGAAGTGCAGGCAGCGGCTATTGGCGTTGAGCCACGATGCCATGTCCTGGCCTTCGCAGGCTTCGATATACGCATAGCCTGACACGCCCATGGCAGCGACGAAGATAGCGACCTGGCGTACGCTACCGGTCGCAGGGTTGACGATAGGTACGGTGGGGCCACAGAAGTCGATGAAGAGCTTTTCTCCAGCCTTGTGCTTCATGCGCATGGAACGCCGCTGCTTCTTTTTCCAGTCACGGAACAGTGCACAAAACTGTGAGTAACCGAGGGCATCACCGCCCACGGCGGACTGATATTCCATCCAGAGCAGCTGCTTGGTCATGCCCTTGCGGCTTAACTCGGTATCGATATCAAGCCAGCTGGGTAAGGTATTGATAACTTTTCTGGATTTGCCGGGATAGAGCAGGCGGTCGAGGTCGACGGGGGACAGTTCCGCCGGCAATGGCCAGACCAGGTTAGCTACCGTGAATCGGCCGAGGATATCGTGCACGGTAGTACAGCCTATGCCGAGCGCTGCTGCGATAGTGCGATTCGAGCGACGCTGCTCGAATTTCATACGTAAGACATTAATATAGATGCACATTTCCGTTCTCGCTTTCTTCTTTTTACGTGCCATGCCATGCCCTCGGAAGCTAAAAGTCTCCAGAGTATGGCGGAACAGAAGATGAGCGATCGGACAGAATCGGAATCGCTGATCGGGCGACCGGAATCAGTGATCGGGTGAAATCGGAATCAGTGATCGGATGTGACCGGAACCAGCAACATATCAAAATCAGGCAAATACACAAATTTCTAAACAGGCTCCAGCACTTCCACATAACGCTTGCCGTCAGGCTCTACCGCCACTTTCACCGGTTCATTAATCACCTGTACGCGAGTGCCCACCGACACGCTATTGATCAACGCTTCGATATCGTCGGGGCGTAAGCGGATACAGCCAGAGCTGACCCGCATACCGATGCCGAAATTGGCGTTAGTGCCGTGAATAAGATAGGTGCCGGTACCGGCCGCCAACCGCAATGCATACAGCCCCATCGGGTTTTTCGGCCCCGCCGGCACCACCGCGGGCAGCGTAATACCCTGCTCTTTGAGATAAATTTTGCGGATGTTGGCGGTTGGCGTCCAGGTCGGGTTGGGAATTTTTTGGCTGATTGACGTCACCATAACCGGCGTGTTGCGCTCCAGTTGGCCGATACCGATGGGGTAAACAATCACCGTGTTTTCCCCTTTCGGGTAGTAATAGAGCCGTAATTCGGCGAGGTTGATAACGATGCCCTTGCGCGGCGTGTCGGGCAACAGCATTTGGCTGGGAATGGTCAACACCGTTCCCGGTCGCGGCAGCCAGGGGTCGGTGCCCGGATTGGCCTCCAGCATCGCCAGCAGGCCGATCTTATATTTGTCGGCAATCGCCTCCAGCGAACCGCCATCCTACATCACGATGTGGGTCGTATTTTCGCCGATGAGGCGGCTATTGTCCGGCGGCAGCGGATAGACGGTGGCGTCGGCCGCGTTAATCGCACTAGCCAGCACGGCGGCCAGCATCCACGCCAGCCTGTTGGTGATATTTAGCATAAGCGATCCTGGGTCAGTAACCTGCGAAGCGGCGCGACGGTGTGCCGTGATGAAACACGGCCGATGGGCGCCAGGCCTCAGTGTAACAAATGAACGACCTGCGCCGCGATGCAGCGAAGTCCGAAAGCGCGACGGCACAGGTCGCTGCAGCGCATGAAAACGGGCGCGAGCATCCCGCCGCGAGAACAACGACTTATGAGAACGGGCGAAGGACATGACCCGAACAGAGAGGAGCCCGGCGTGAGAAGGGGTGGAATAGAGGGCCGGTAAAGCGAGTCGCTCGCCAGAACGGGCGGAACAATTCAGGTTGCCCCAAGGGGATAGGAAAAAAGCACGTCGCCCGCCGCGCCCGCTACGCCGTAAAAGGCGCATCGGGCCGAGCGGGGACACCAAGCCACCTTGCGGCCACGCCGTCTCGGCAGGGACGGCGCAAGCGGTTAGGGCTGCGCGGTGGCTTGGGCGCGAATACCCCGCACCATGGCCTCCAGCCCCTGCGACCGGGACGGCGTCAGGTGCTGAGTGAGCGCCAGGCTGTCGAAAAAAGGCCGCACGTCGTAGGTAACGATTTCCGCCGGCGTCATGCCCTGATAGAGAATAAACACCATCGCGATGAGGCCCTTAACAATCGCGGCATCGCTGTCGCCGTACAGCTGGACGTGGCCATTGTCATCAGCCGCCATAACGATCCACACCTGACTTTGGCAGCCGGCGATAAGATGATCCGCGGTGCGCATGCCCGCCGGCAGGGGCGGTAAATGGCCGCCCAGCTCGATAATATACAGGTACTTCTCTTCCCAATTGCCGCAGCGGGAAAAATTGCGCAGCAATTTATCTTTATCAGGCAGATTCGCCATCGTTACTCGCTCCCTGTTTGGCAATCAGCCCAGCAAACGCTGCACCCGCACGAGACCGGCCACCAGCCGGTCAATATCGTCGCGGTCAGTGTACATCGCAAGGGACGCACGGCACATACTGGCCACCCGGAAATACGCCATCAGCGGCATGGCGCAATGGTGGCCGGTGCGGATGGCGATGCCGTACTGGTCAAGAAAACTGCCAACATCATAGGCATGATGCTGCCCCAAATTAAAAGCGATGACGCCGGTGCGATCGGCGGGCCCGTACAGCGTCAGGTTCGACACCTGCTGTAGCGCTTCGAGGGTATAGCGCATCAGCTCATGCGCGTAGGCCTGAATATTGTCAAGCCCCACTTGCTCAACGTAGTCGATGGCGGCGCCCAGCCCCATCATCCCGGCGGTATGGGGCGAACCTGCCTCGAAACGCCAGGGCGCATCATTAAAGGTGGTGCCCTCAGTCAAGCTGACGGTGCGGATCATGGAGCCACCGCCTTCCCATGGCGGCATGGCGTCCAGCAGCGCTTTTTTAGCGTAGAGGATACCAATGCCCGAGGGGCCGTAGAGCTTGTGCCCTGAGAACACATAAAAATCGCAGTCCAGCGCCTGCACGTCCACCTTCTGATGCATGATGCCCTGCGCGCCGTCGACCAACACCACCGCGTCGCTCGCCGCGCGCACCTGGGCGATAAGTTCCGGCAGCGGATTGCGGGTGCCGAGCACATTGGATACCTGGGTGACGGCGAACAGACGGGTACGCTCGTCAATCAATGCCGGCAGTCGGGCAATGTCGAGGGTACCGTCGGGCAGCAGCGGGAAGTAGCGCAGCAACAGCTGCTTTTCCTCGGCTAGCATTTGCCAGGGAACAATATTGGTGTGATGTTCCATCTCGGTGATGACAATATTGTCGCCGGGCCGCAGATTGTGCCGTCCCCAGCTGTTGGCCACCAGATTGATGCCCTCGGTGGTGCCTTTAACGAAAACAATTTCGTCCGCAAGCGCGGCGTTAATAAAGCGCGCCACCTGTTGCCGCACGTTCTCCATGCGGGTCGTGGCTTCACTGCTTAGTGTATGAATACCGCGGTGTACCGCGGCGTATCCCTGGCGATAGTAGTCGCTTTCACAATCGATGACGGTGTTAGGCTTTTGCGCACTCGCCGCGCTGTCGAGATAGGTCAGCGGCCGGTCGTTCACCTGCCGCGCCAGAATAGGAAAATCAGACCGGATTCGCGCAATGGGATAGGTCATGCCGCCACCCCCTGTAAAGCATCGGCGATACGCGCCAGCACCGTGTCGCGCACCCCATCGTGGCCAATCGCTTCCGTCACTTCCGCGACGAAAGCATAAATTATCATCTGCTGGGCGTCCTCATGAGTGATACCGCGCGAACGCAGATAGAACATCTGCTCCTGGTCGATCCGGCCGACGGTGGCGCCATGGCTGCATTTCACATCATCGGCGTAAATTTCCAGCTGAGGCTTGGTATCCACCTCGGCCAGACGGTCGAGCAACAGGTTGTTATTGGTCATCTGACCATCGGTCTTGAGAGCATGTTTCGCCACCTTAATCAGGCCGTTGAAGACGCCTTTACCGCTGTCGCGGGCGATCACCTTATGCAACTGGCGGCTCAGGCAATAGCCTTTATTGTGTTCAAGGTAGGTGCGGGTATCGCTGACATCCTGCCCCGACGGCAGCAGCAAACTGTTGATCACCAAATCGGACCCTTCGCCATTCAGCTGCGCGCTGGTCTGATGCCGGGTCAAGCCGGCGCCGAGAATAAACGTACTGCTGCGCACCACCGCATCGCGGCCCACGCTGATATCGTTATGGCCGAAGTGGTAGCTGGCGCGGCTTTCAAAGGCCAGTTTGATATGGCTCAGGTGCGCGTTGTCGCCGACCACCATTGAGGTGCGCGCGCCACTGAAATGCCTTTGGGCGTTCATGCTGACGAAATGTTCAATCACCTGACCCTGCGCGCCGGCCCCGATATCGAGATGGTGGCGGTAGTGCAGCGTATTCAGCGTTTCCTGATCCTCGTTGCCTTGGCTGATGTGCAGCAAATAAAACGGGCGCGCCGCCGCCTTGCCCGCCGGCAGGCGAATGCGGGTGGTTTCCTGGCTCAGACTTTCGGTCAGATGCAAGAACACCTCCGGCTGGATCGGCGCGGGCAGCGACCGCCTGGCGGCGCCCTGCTCCACCTCGACATGCCATAGGCCGGTGTCGCTGTCGCTCAGCGCCGGGGCGAAACGGCCATCGACAAACACCAGACGGCAGGCGTCCAGGCCCAGGCTCAGCGCATCACGGTCAGCGGCGGAAACCGCGCGGGCGGCGGCGGGAGCAAAACGATGCGCCAACAGCCCGTCGAGCGGGGTGTATTTCCAATGTTCGTGTTGGCGGGTGGGTAGCCCCAGGCGTTCAACGTCCTGCCAATGGGCATAGGCCTCGGCGGAGCGCGCCGCGCTCTGGCCGGCAAACAATTGGTGCCACTGTGTCAGCGCACGGGCATTACTGTTGTTCGGTAAGCCAGCCATAGCCTTGCTCCTCAAGCTGTTTCACCAGGGAAAAATCACCGGATTTTACAATGCGGCCCTGATACAGCACATGAACGTGGTCGGGTTGGATGTAGTCCAGAATACGCTGATAATGCGTGACGATAATAAAGGAACGTTTGCCGTCGCGCAGGGTATTGACGCCGTGGGCGACAATTTTCAGCGCATCAATATCCAGACCGGAGTCGGTTTCGTCCAGGATGCACAAATCCGGCTCCAGGGCCGCCATTTGCAAGATATCGTTACGTTTTTTCTCACCGCCGGAGAAGCCCACGTTAACCGACCGGGTCAGCAGGTCGGCCGGCATTTTCAGCAGTTCAATCTTGGCTTCGATGAAATCGGCGAAATCAAAGCGGTCCAGCGGCGGCTGCTCGCGGTATTTACGCACGGCATTCACCGCCGTTTGCAGGAAAAACTGGTTGCTGACCCCCGGGATTTCCACCGGGTATTGAAACGCCATGAACACGCCTTCCCCTGCGCGCTCTTCCAGCTCCAGCGCCAGCAAATCGCGGCCTTTGAACAAGACCTCCCCGGTGGTGACGTCATAGTCTTCGCGCCCGGCAAGCGTCGCTGACAGGGTACTTTTCCCAGAGCCGTTCGGGCCCATGATGGCATGAACCTCACCGGGTTTTACTTCCAGGCTCAGTCCCTTGAGAATGGCGTTGTCTTCCACGCTGACGTTCAAATCTTTAATCGATAACATGTTTCATTTTTCCTTTACCCGGCCTGTTGCGACGTTCGGGCAGCAAACGCGGTAGCGCAGCCTCAGCCCACGCTGTGTTCGAGGCTGATAGCCAGTAATTTTTGTGCTTCCACGGCAAACTCCAGCGGCAGTTCGGAGAACACGTCTTTGCAAAAGCCATTAACGATCATCGAAATCGCATCATCTTCGCTGATGCCGCGCTGGCGGCAGTAAAACAGCTGATCCTCGCCGATACGCGACGTGGTGGCCTCGTGCTCCAACTGGGCGGTGTTGTTGCGCGCCTCCACATAAGGGAACGTGTGGGCGCCACATTCGCTGCCGATGAGCATGGAGTCACACTGGGTGAAGTTACGCGCGTTGGTGGCGGTCGGCATGATCTTCACCAGCCCGCGATAGGTGTTTTCACTCTGACCGGCCGAAATCCCCTTTGAGATAATCGTGGAGCGGGTATTCTTGCCGATGTGGATCATCTTGGTGCCGGTATCCGCCTGCTGGCGCCCGTTGGTCAGCGCCACCGAAAAGAATTCCCCCACCGAATTGTCGCCGCGCAGAATCACGCTCGGGTACTTCCAGGTAATGGCCGAGCCGGTTTCGGATTGCGTCCAGGACATTTTGGCATTTTCGTCCGCGCACAGCGCGCGCTTGGTGACGAAGTTGAGAATCCCGCCCTCGGCCTCGCTGCCGGCAAACCAGTTTTGCACCGTGGAATACTTCACTTCCGCATCTTTTAGCACGATAACTTCCACCACGGCCGCATGCAGCTGGTAGCTGTCGCGCACCGGCGCCGAGCAGCCTTCGATGTAGCTGACATAGCTGCCTTCATCGGCGATAAGAATGGTACGTTCAAACTGACCGGTTTTGGCGGCGTTAATGCGGAAATAGGTCGACAGCTCCATCGGACAGCGCACGCCTTTCGGCACATAAACGAAGGTGCCGTCGGAGGCGACCGCCGAGTTGAGCGCGGCGAAGAAGTTGTCGTTGGCCGGCACCACGCTGCCCAGATATTGGCGCACCAGTTCCGGGTGTTCATGAATCGCTTCGCCAAAGGAGCAGAAAATAATGCCCTGCTCCGCCAGCTTATGGCGATAAGTGGTGGAAACCGACACCGAATCGAAAATAGCATCCACCGCGACCTCGCTGCCTTCGCGCACCGGCACGCCCAGCTGGTTGAACGCCTGTTCCACTTCATCGGTCAGATAGTTCTTCGCCCCTTCCGCCCCGGATTGCTGCGTGGCGCCGGGCTGCGACCCGCAGGTATCGTCGCAGGCGCCGCAGGACGGCGCGGAATAATAGCTGTAATCGTTATAGTCAAGCGGCTTGTAGTAGGCTTTCAGCCAGTGCGGCTCGTCCATTTCCAGCCAGGCGCGATAGGCATTAAGACGAAACTCCAGCATCCACTCCGGTTCATCGCGTTTCGCCGAGATGGCGCGCACCACGTCTTCGCTGATGCCGTGCGCCAGTTCTTCGGTTGCCAGTTGGGTAAAGAAGCCTTCTTTATATCGCTCGCTTTTCACCCAGGGTTGAGTCGCGTCAATCGCCTCAGGGGTGTCAGTATTGCTTCGTGCCATAATGATTCATCGCTCACAGGCCAAAACTTTCGCCGCACCCGCAGACGTGCTGAGCTTTGGGATTGTTAAATTTAAACACGTGGTTCAGGCCTTCCTGAACGTAGTCCAGTTCCGTGCCGTCGATGAAAGGCATCGCTTTCAGCGGCACATATAATCTGGCGCCGTCATGCTCGTAAACCCGGTCGCTGTCCTCAGACTGCGTGGCCTTTTCCACCACATAGCCGAAGCCCGCGCAGCCGGACTGTTTCACGCTTAGCCGCAACCCCAGCATGGCGGGGTCGTTTTCCACCAGGCGCCGGATCTGATGGGCGGCGGAATCGGTTATCGTCAGGCCGCGCCAGATATTCTCCTCAAGGGAGAACGTCTCAACCTTATTGTCTACTTGCATCAGGTTTACCTCATGACGTTACAAGGTGATACTCGGAAAACCCGCCTATGTTAAAGAGTTGTATTTTCTCTCCAACCTTGACCTTTATAGGGGAATAGGCCGTTTTTACAGGAAAGGGATGCAACTACCGCCGGCAAATGCCGTTTTCATCCGCTAATACCCTGATTTTCCGTATGTATGAAAAGAAAGGACCGTTTTTTTAATACTAAAACTTTCTGCCCCGTGACTAAAGCGAATATTCATAGAAATAAACTATTTTTATGACAGGCGAAAAAATAATTCGTCATTTTCGCTCAGCAAATAGCCAATGGGGAAATAACCCTAAAATGTGACGGAAATAAGCGCAGCGGCGTGTTGTCTTTATTTGATAATAATTATCATTAACGTAACTGGTCGTCGATGACGCCCTATTAATTACCGCACCCTGTGTCGCGTTTTCTCTGAGTCTCGCGTATTGATAACAATTATATCACAAAAGCGTCGCCGACTGCAGGCTCTTCTGTGCCTCGCCGGCGCGGAGACATTTTTGTTTCCCCTGACGCGGGCGATAGCGCTATGCTGTAGCCCTGGCTTTTTCCCGCTGGATCCTGCTATGCCCACGTCCGACCGCCCCGCCGCGTCCCTGACGGCACCGGAGTTGAATAAGCGCATTATCCCCATCGTTTTTTTCACTTTTATATGCTATTTGACCATTGGCATCCCGCTGGCCATTTTGCCGGGGTTCACCCACACAACCCTGGGGTTCAGTCCGCTGATAGCCGGTATCGCCATCAGCGTGCAGTATTTCAGCACGCTGGCCAGCCGCCCCTATGCCGGCCACTGCGCCGACCTGCTGGGGGCGAATTGTTCTTATTGGCCTGCTGTGCTGCGCCCTGAGCGGCGCCTGCTATCTGTTGGCCCGCGCCACCAGCGTCGATCCGGCGCTAAGCCTCGGCTGTCTTTTTGCCGGCCGGCTGCTGCTGGGCGTGGGCGAAAGCTTCGCCAGCACCGGGTCCATGCTGTGGGGGATTGGCGCGGTGGGCCAGCGACATACCGGCCGGGTTATCTCCTGGAACAGCGTGGCCACCTACAGCGCCATCGCCATTGGCGCACCGCTGGGCGTGTTTCTCAATAGCCTCGGCGGCCTGGCGCTGGCGGGCGGTTTTATCCTGCTGGCCGGCGTCTGCGCCTGGGGGGGGGGGGCGCGTTGCGCCGCCCCGCGGTGAGCGTGAGCACCGGCAAGCGCATTCCATTTACCGCCGTGGTGGGCAAAGTCTGGCTGTTTGGCCTGGTGCTGGGGCTTGGCACGCTCGGATTTGGCGTCATCGTCAGCTTCATCACCCTTTACTACGCGGACCGCGGCTGGCAGGGCGCCGCCTTCGCCCTGACGCTGATGAGCTGCGCCTTTGTCGGCGTACGGCTGGTGTTAGGCAATGTCATTAGCCGTTTCGGCGGTCGTCGGGTGGCGCTACTGTCCTTCGTGGTTGAAACCGCGGGGCTGGTGCTGCTGTGGGCGGCGCCGGCTTTTCGCTGGTGTTTCCAGCCCTGTGGGGTAGAAGCAATGAAACAGGTGCCGGCACAGAACCAGGGCACCGCCGTGGAGTATGCCGAACGGCTGGCGAGTGCGTTCATCCACCGGCATGACCGCCTCCAGCTCGTCCTCCTCCAGCCGGGTGTAGCGAATGCCCAGATAGCCTATCATGCACCCTGCGCCACCTGGTTGAGTCTTTCCAGCGACGGCGTACACGTCCAAATCATGCGATAATCTCCAAAAGCGCCTGCAGCGGATGGCGGATACCTTCACCCTGGATACGCTTAACCTGGCTGCGGCAGGAATAACCGGTCGCCAGACAGCGGCCACGCGGCAGCTGTGCAAGTTGCTGTTGCCATGACAGCGCATAAATACCCCGCGAATGGGCGTAATTCGCGCTCTCGTGTCCATAGGTGCCCGCCATGCCGCAGCAGCCAACGCTGACCGGCTCCAGTCGGGCGCCGTAACGGGCGAAAATATCGCGCCATTGCCGGGCGCTTGCCGGCAGCTACGTGGCCTCGGTGCAGTGGCCGAACAGATACCATGGCGCCTGCGCCGGATCGCCCCCCACCATCGGCAGCTCCAGCCGCGCGATGCGGTTGAGAAAATCGGCGGTGCGTTGGGCGGTCCGCGCGAAACGGCGCAAAAAACCTTTGATATGCTGCGCTTTCCCGTTGGGGGAAAACGGCAACAATACCGGTATGCGGCCCAGTTTAACCACCAGGCGGACAAAATCCGCCACCACGCGCGCGTCATAATAGCTGGTAAACGGATCCTGAACGATAAGCACGTGCGCCTGGCGCTGGTCAACGCTCATGCGCTCCAACTGCTCAAGCGTCGGGGCCGCGGCGAGCACGTCCGCCACCTGACGGCGCAACGAGGGCTGTGCGACAGCAGCGGCACATCCACCATCCCCACGGCCCGTTCGCCAAGGGTGCGCAGCAACGGCCAGCGCAGAAAGAAATTGAACGTCGCCGGCGCCCGGGCCATGACCGGGGCGTACCCCTCCACGCCGGCCACCAGGTAATCACGCACCGGGCGCAGATACCGGCTATGGTAAAGCTGCAGGAAGCGGGCGCGAAAGCCCGGCGCATCGATTTTAATGGGACCCTGGCTTGAGCACGCTTTATAGGCCAGGCAGCCGGACATTGCCGTTTTCACCTCGTGGGAAAAATCGTACTCGCCGCGCCCGCCAGCTGTTGCCCACCCGCGCAGCGTGGCGATACCGCGCGGCAATGCCTGCTCCAACTGGAGCGGATCAACGCCCTGCTGCGCCAGCCGCCGCAGCCATTCGCGCACCAGCGTCGCCCGCCCCTTCGGCGAATGGATGCGGTTGGCGGTGATTTTCATCGAAGGACACATGGGGCTCAGGGTGTCGAAGTTAAAGCATAACCCGTTGCCGTTGCACTCCATTGCACCGCGCCAGGCGCCGCGCACCGCCACCGGGATCTGCCGATCGAAGGTGCCGCGTTTGACGGCGTCCACCGTCAGCATCGGCGCATCGGTTGCCAGCGGCAGGCAGATTTTACCGGGATTCAGCCGGTTGTCGGGATCGAACGCCGTTTTAATGTGGCGCAGCTCACGGTAGAGCTCATCGCCAAAAAACGCCGGGCTGTACTCGGCGCGAAATCCCTTGCCGTGCTCCCCCCAAAGCAGGCCGCCATATTTGGCGGTCAGCGCCACAATGCGATCGGAAAGCTGTTTCATGAGCACTTCTTGTGTCGGATCGCACATATCCAGCGCCGGACGCACATGCAGCACGTCGGCGTCCACATGGCCGGACATGCCGTAACTGAGCTGATGGCTATCGAACAATGCCCGGAATTCAGCGATATAATCCGCCAGATGTCGGGGCGGTACGCAGGTATCTTCGGCAAACGGGATAGGTTTTGCGGCACCTTTGCTATTGCCGAGCAACCCCACCGCTTTCTTGCGCATGGCGTAGATACGCTCGATTTCCACGGGCTGGCCGCACAGCTGGTAACCTATCACGCCGGCCTCGCCGGCGGCCATGAGACTATCCAGCCCTGCGCACAGCGTCGTCAGTTGCCCGTCTATCAGAGCGCGATCGTCACCGGCGCACTCGACGATATTGAGCCCCTGCATCGTGTGGCCAGGCACATCCTCGATGAGCTCGCGCACCGAGTCCCAGACAATATCCTCCCGGGCCAGATTAAGCACCTTGGAATCGACGGTTTCCACCGACAGCGCGTGCGCTTCCAGCATAAACGGGGCGTTGCGCTGCGCGGAATCGAAAGAATCGTATTTGACGTTCACCAAGCGGCGCACCTACGGCAGGGGCGTGATATCAAGCGTCGCCTCGGTGATGAACGCCAACGTGCCCTCGGAGCCGGTAAGGATACGCGTGAGATCAAAAGTTTGTAAATCGTCGCTGAACACATGGCGTAAATCGTAGCCGGTCAAAAAGCGGTTAAGATCCGGAAACTTTTCGACGATCAGGCCACGCTTTTGCCGGCAGCGCTCGAACACCGTGCGATAAATGTCGCCGAGGCGGCCGGGCTCGGCCGCCAGCGCCTGCGCCGCCGCGGACGGCATCGCGCGGGTATCGAGTTGTTCACCGCCCAACAACACCGCCCGCAGCCCCAGCACATGATCAGAGGTTTTGCCGTACACCAGCGATCCCTGTCCCGAGGCGTCGGTGTTGATCATCCCGCCGAGGGTGGCGCGGTTGCTGGTGGACAGTTCGGGCGAGAAGAAATAATCCAGCGGCTTAAGATAGTGATTCAACTGATCCTTCACTACCCCTGCTTCTACCCGCACCCAGCCTTGCTCGACGTTGACCTCCAAAATGCGGTTCATGTAGCGCGACATATCCACGATAACGCCGAGGTTGAGGGATTACCCGTTAGTCCCGGTGCCGCCGCCGCGCGGGGTAAACGTGAGACCGCGGTAGGCCGGCCATTTCGCCAGTCGGCCAATCAGCGCCACATCCTCGGTCGAGCGGGGAAAAATCACCGCATCGGGCAACAGCTGATAGATGCTGTTATCGGTAGCCATGGCCAGGCGGTCGGCATAAGCGGTCGCGCTATCGCCGGTGAATCCTTGGCGCGTTAACTGGGCGAGAAATTCGGTCACCACCGGGTCGACGCCCGGGGCCTGGGAAATCTTTGGAAGCATGGACGATAAACCTATTGTGTTAAAGCCTCATCAGGGCGATGACGACCCCGCCGGCTGCTGCCGAACCTGACTGTTTTATCATATTTTTTTGTCCATGCCCTACCGACAATAAAAATTCCCTCGCCCAGGCATGACCCGCGGCGTTACGCGGTGAAAGTTTTCATCCGCCTCTGTCAAAAAATGCCGATATACCTCATCATTATGCTACTAGTCCAGATTCGGCCCGCTTCCGGCCGCTTGCAACCCGTCGCTCGTATGAGGAGAAAGGTGTTTCATGAATTTCCCGCGCCCGCTACACGATTTGCCCAGAATGCTATTCAGCGTCACCTTTATCGCGCTGATGACCCTCGGCTGCTTTTGGGTGGTTCAGCCCTTTATTCTCGGCTTTTCCTGGGCATCGATGGTGGTAATAGCGACCTGGCCGCTGCTCATAAAAGTACAGCATCTGCTCTGGGGGCGGCGCTCCCTGGCGGTGGTGGTCATGACGCTGCTGCTGTTGCTGCTGTTTGTACTGCCGGTCTCGATTCTGGTGAGCAGCATCGTTGATAACAGCGCCCCGCTAGTGGCCTGGGCGTCGCAGCCGGACCGGCTGAACTTGCCCACTCTCGCCTGGCTCCAGGATGTCCCGATGGTGGGACGCAAACTCTACAGCGCCTGGCAATCGCTGATTTCCGGCGGCAGCGCCCCGTTGATGACCAAGATCCAGCCCTACATCGGCAAGGCCGCCAGCTGGCTGCTGGGCCAGGTGGCTAATTTGGGTAGCCTGCTGCTGCACTGCGGCTTAATGATTTTGTTCAGCGTATTGCTGTATTTGCGCGGCGAACGCGTGGGGATGGCGGTACGGCATTTCGCCATTCGCCTGGGGGCGGAACGCGGCGATGCCTCGGTTTTGCTGGCCGCACAGGCCATTCGCGCGGTCGCGCTCGGCGTGGTGCTGACCGCCATCGTTCAGGCCGTGCTGGGGGGGATCGGCCTGGCTATCACCGGCATCCCGCTGGCGACCGTGCTCACCGTCACCATGTTCGTGTTGTGTATCGCCCAATTGGGCCCCCTACCGGTGCTGATCCCGGCCATGATTTGGCTTTATTGGAGCGGCGACACTACCTGGGGAACCATACTGCTGGTGTGGAGCTGCGTCGTGGCGACCCTGGACAATATTCTACGGCCTATTTTCATCCACATGGGCGCCGATTTGCCGATGCTGCTGGTGCTGTGCGGCGTATTGGGCGGTTTACTGGCCTTCGGCATGATAGGCCTGTTCATCGGCCCGGTGGTACTGTCGGTATCCTGGCGTTTGGTGTTCGCCTGGATGCAAGAAGCGCCGCCGCCGGAGAAAATTGACAATCCGGAGAAACAGCTCAGGGAATTACATTAATCCCGCGTCGTCCCGGCGTGCGCCGGGACAATAATGTCCAGCCCGTGCCAACAATTATTTTTATCACCGATATTTATCGCCGCCATTATTTACCGTCACCTTTATTTCCCGCGCCGGACCGCTGTCGTTGCACGCAACTTATATAGGATGAATCTGAGTGACGTGCCGCCGGTTTATCCCTACTATGCGTGTTATTAGCTCTATGATTTAGTGATGATTTTAATGCTCCCCGGCATGACAGAATTGCTGTGTGTAGTCTTTGCCCATCTCTCATGATGGGCTTTTTTTAATAAATTTTGTGTCCAATAAAATAATGGCGCCGGTAGTAATAGACCGGCGCCGGTTATTTCGCTGCGCGTTTTTCTACGGGGCGCTAAATTCTCGCCCCGGGGGCGCCATTATTTCTTAGCCAGACTCAGCCAGGTGCTAACCACGGTATCGGGGTTGAGCGACAGACTGTCTATACCTTCCTCCATCAGCCAGGCGGAGAAGTCTTCGTGATCGGACGGCCCCTGCCCGCAGATGCCGACATATTTGCCCTGTTTTTTTGCGGCGCGGATAGCCAGCGACAGCAGCGTCTTGACCGCGTCATCACGCTCATCGAACAGCGCCGACACCAAACCGGAATCCCGGTCAAGCCCCAGGGCCAGCTGTGTCATATCGTTCGAGCCGATGGAGAAGCCGTCGAAGTGGGCAAGAAATTGCTCCGCTAACAGCGCGTTGGAGGGGATTTCGCACATCATGATCACCTTCAGCCCGTTTTCGCCCCGCTTCAAGCCCTGCCGCGCCAGCTCTTCGACCACCGCCTGCGCCTGTGCCACGGTGCGCACAAAGGGGATCATGATTTCAACATTGGTCAACCCCATTTCGTTGCGCACCCGCTTGACGGCCTCGCACTCCAGCGCAAAACAGTCGCGGAAGCTGTCGGAAACGTAGCGGCCGGCGCCGCGAAAGCCCAGCATCGGGTTCTCCTCGTCCGGCTCATAGGCCTCGCCGCCCACCAGATTCGCGTATTCATTCGACTTGAAGTCAGACAGGCGCACGATAACGCGTTTCGGCGCGAACGTCGCGCCCAGCGTGGCGATCCCTTCCGTCAGGCGGGCAATGTAGTACTCCTTCTGACTGTCGTAGCCGTGGATCATGTCGGTGATTTCGCGCTGCAGGGCCGACGTCTGATGGTCGAATTCCAGCAGCGCGCGCGGATGCACGCCTATCATGCGATTGATAATGAACTCCAGCCGCGCCAGCCCCACGCCGTCATTGGGTAGGCAGGCGAAATCAAAGGCGCGATCGGGGTTTCCCACGTTCATCATGATTTTCAGCGGCAGCGCGGGCATTTCATCGATATCCGAGCGGGCGACCTCAAAAGGCAGTATCTCCTGATAGACGTAGCCGGTGTCCCCTTCGGCGCAGGACACCGTAACCGATTGCCCGTCGCCGATGCGCTCGGTGGCGTCGCCGCAACCGACCACCGCGGGAATACCCAGCTCGCGGGCGATGATGGCCGCATGACACGTCCGCCCGCAGCGGTTGGTAACGATGGCGGCGGCCTTTTTTATAATCGGCTCCCAATCCGGATCAGTCATATCGGTCACCAGCACATCGCCCGCCTCTATCCGGTGCATCGCGCTGATATCGTGGATAATCTTAACCGGACCCGCGCCAATGCGATGGCCAATGGCGCGGCCTTCGATGATCACCTCGCCGCGGCGCTCGAGCCGGTAACGCTCCATCACCTGCCCGCGCGAGCGCACGGTTTCCGGCCACGCCTGCACAATGTAAAGCTTGCCGGTATGCCCGTCCTTGGCCCATTCGATATCCATCGGCCGCTGGTAGTGCTTCTCAATCAGCACCGCCTGACGCGCCAGATCCTGCACTTCGTCATCCGTCAGGGCAAAACGCTGGCGTAGCGCATCAGGGACCGGTTCGGTACGCACCTGTTCGCCGTGGGCCGCGCTGTCGGCATAGACCATGCGGATCTTCTTGGAGCCGAGATTGCGGCGCACCACCGCTTTGTTGAATAAATCCGAAATTTGTGACGACTTCCTCCCTATCAGGGCGATTGTTACATGATGCGGACGCTGTTTGGCATTCCTAACAGCGTGATCCGGTTAAGCGCTTTGACCATTGCCATAGCCTCACCTACCTGCGCGTCATAGTCATGCAGACTCAGATGACCACCCAGAAGTGTTTTAAACCGGAACATGGCCGTTTCAGCCAGTGAACGCCGGTGAACGCCGGTGATAACCTACTTTCTTTTTCCAGGTATCATTATTGCCGCTCAGATGCTGATTTGCCACCGCATGGTTACGCTCATGGTATCGAGCTGGCCAATATTGCGCACCACTTCGCGGTGGGATAAGCGGCTTTATTTTTTTCCTCAGCAGAGCATCATGACAGTAACGCGTATCGTAAGCACTGTCAGCCGACTCTTCCCTGATTTTCCGGTGGGTTTGGTTAATCAGCCCGGGCAGCGCCTGCGCATCTGTCGTACCGCTTAGCGATAAATAGGCACAGATAATTTCATGTGTCGCGCATCTACTGCCAGATGAAGCTTGCGCCATACTCTGCGCCTCTCAGCCCCATGCTGCCTGACTTTCCATTCGCCTTCGCCGAAGATTTTCAGGCCGGTGCCATCGATGACCAGGTGTGAGATTTCGCCGCGGGTTGGCGTTTTTATGCTGATGTCGACGGTTTTTGCTCGCCGGCTGACCAGAGAGTAATCTGGGCAGCGCAGCGACAGCCCCATCAGTTTAAAAATCGCGTCAACGAAACCCTGTAACGCCCGGAGCGAAAGGTTAAACACGCGCTTTATCATCAGAACCGTGGTAATGGCCATATCGGTGTAGTGAAGCGGCCGGCCACGATGTTCAGGCGGTGTACTCTCAGTCCATGCAGCAATGGCTGACTCATCAAACCATACTGTCATGTTCCCCCGCTGCCTGAGCGCATTGTTGTATGCGGGCCAGTTGGTGATTTTAAACTTTTGCTTTGCCATGGGGACCTGATGTTGAAACGAATGTAGTGATTCAGAGCCGCCAGTCACCTAAAAGTTCGATTTATTCAACAAAGCCGCGCACCACCGCGGGGCGGCCGGTGGCCAGCGTGGTTTGTGCACGTAGAATTCATCGGGATTGACCGCGCCCTGCACCACCATCTCCCCGAGCCCATAGGCGGCGGTAATGAACACCACCTGGTCGAAGCCCGACTCGGTATCGATGGTGAACATAACGCCGGAGGCGGCCAGGTCGGCGCGCACCATGCGTTGTACGCCCGCCGACAACGCCACGCCGCGGTGGATCGTAACCCTGATGCACCCGGTAGGAGATGGCCCGGTCGTTGAACAGCGAGGCATACACGTGTTTAATGGCGGTCATCACCGCGTCAATGCCCTGCACGTTGAGAAAGGTTTCCTGCTGACCGGCAAAGGACGCATCGGGCATATCTTCCACGGTGGCCGAGGATCGCACGGCAAACGAGGCATCGACGTCATCGGCCGACAACTGCTAATAGCAGGCGGTAATATCGGCTTCCAGACCCGGCTGAAACGGGGTGTCGATAATCCATTGCCGGATTTGGCTGCCGGCCTTGCTCAGCGCGGCGACATCATCGATATCGGTCTGGTCCAGCAGTTGATAAATCCGTTGGTTGATACCGCTTTGAGTGAGGAAATTTGAGTGAGGAAATCGTTAAATGCCTGGGCGGTGGTAGCGAATCCATTGGGCACCGATACGCCCACGGCGGACAAATAGGTAATCATCTCCCCGAGCGAGGCGTTTTTCCCGCCCACCCGGTCGACATCGTGCATACCAAGCTGGTCATACCACAGCACATTTTTCGGAAACATTGTCATTTTGCGGCATCTGGGTCATCCTTTTTAAATATGGGCACGGACATCGTGTAGGTGCATGAGCATCGTGTCGCTATCGTGACGACAGGCGGAAAGCCTACTTTGAGGTTAGCATAATCCGTCGTGCGCTCGCCCAATATGAATCGTGCCAGTGCCCAAATTAAGACTAAGCTGCATTCCGGTAAGGGAGCCGTCCATGGAAAGAAGCGTATTTTTTATTTCTGATGGGACCGCCATCACCGCCGAAGTGGTGGGGCACTCGGTTTTGTCGCAATTCCCCCTGACGACCACTCACTACACCCTGCCGTTCGTCGAGAGCGAAACCCGCGCCCGCGCGGTGCGCGAGCAGATTAACGCGCTGCATCAGCAAAGCGGCGTCCGTCCGCTGGTATTCTATTCTATCGTTACCCCGGCGGTACGGCACATTATCGAGGAGAGCGCCGGCTTTTGTCAGGATGTGGTGCAGACGTTGGTCGGGCCGCTGCAGCAGGAATTGGGCATCGCGCCGGATCCGGTGGCGCACCGCACCCATGGCCTGACCGCCACCAATTTAAGCAAATACGATGCCCGTATCGCCGCCATCGATTATACCCTGGCCCATGATGACGGTATTTCGCTGCGCAATCTGGATCAGGCGCAAATTATTTTGCTCGGGGTATCGCGCTGCGGCAAAACGCCCACCAGTCTGTATTTGGCGATGCAATACGGCATTCGCGCCGCCAATTACCCGTTTATCGCCGACGATATGGATAATCTCTCGCTACCCGCGGCGTTAAAGGCGCATCACGCCAAACTGTTCGGCCTGACCATTGATCCCGAGCAGCTGGCGGCCATTCGCGATGAGCGCCTGAGCGACAGCCGCTACGTTACGCTGCAGCAGTGCCGTATGGAAATTAATGAAGTGGAGTCGTTGTTTCGCAATAATAATATCCGTTATCTCAACTCCACCAACCATTCCGTGGAGGAGATTGCGGCAAAGATAATGGATGTGCTGGGGATGAGTCGGCGAATGTATTAGCAAATTTTGCCGGGCAAGGTTGAATTCAGCGCCGGTTGGGGTATCGTGAGCATCATCGCTTCCCGGTAACGCCACCGCGGTAAGTCCCCATTTTAAAGATAAGCATGCAAAAGACAGATGAATTGCGCACGCGGCGCATCGATCGATTGGTTGCCCCCGCCGCGCTGGCCGCCGCCTTGTCGGTAAGTGCAGCGATGGCCGACAATGTGCTGCGGGTACGTCAGCGTATTGAACGTATTCTCCACGGCGAGGATCCCCGCCTGCTGGTAATTATCGGCCCCTGTTCCATTCACGATACCGATGCGGCGCTGGAGTATGCGCGCCGGCTGAATCCGCGGCGCGTCAAATATCAGGACCGCTTGGAAATCGTCATGCGCACCTATTTTGAAAAACCGCGCACCGTCGTCGGCTGGAAAGGGTTAATCGCCGATCCCGGGTTGGACGGCAGCTTTCGGGTAAATGACGGGTTGGAGGTCGCTCGGCGGCTTTTGCTGGCGGTTAACGAATTGGGCCTGCCGACGGCGACCGAGTTCCTGGATATGGTCACCGGCCAGTATATTGCCGATCTGATAGCGTCGGCGCTCTCGTGCCCGGTCGGGTTCAAAAACGGCACAGACGGCAATATTCAAATCGCCATCGACGCCATTCGCGCCGCCCGCGCGTCGCATTTATTTCTGTCGCCGGACAAGCAGGGCCAGATGACCATTTATCAAACCGGCGGTAACCCGTATGGGCACATTATTATGCGCGGCGGCAAAGTGCCGAACTATCAACCGCAGGCGATCGACGATGCTTGCGCGCAGCTGGCGTCGTTCGGGCTGCCGGCACATTTGCTGGTGGATTTCAGCCACGGTAATAGCCAAAAGCAGTATTTACGCCAGTTGGACGTCGCGCGCGCTGTCTGCCAACCGTTGCGCGACGGCAGCCGTCAGGTGGTGGGCATCATGGCCGAAAGCAATCTGGTGGGGGGCAATCAGAGCCTGGGGGGGCGGTACCCCTCTCGTCTATGGCCAGTCCATTACCGACGCCTGCCTGGGCTGGGAGGACAGCGAGCGCCTGCTGGCAATGTTAAGCGACGCGGTGGATTGCCGCTTCTAGCCGTCCAATCAGCCGCGCGGGCCGGTCATAAACACCCGCCGCACGACGCAGCGGTTTCAGCCGTCAGCCGCGTCGCTCGGCCAGCGGCGCTCTAATGACGCCGCCATTGCATGCCCGGCGCTCCGTTCGATTTAGTCTTCCCCTTACCGGCTGACGCGTCTCTTCCATGCCTCGCCACGCTCTCTCCTTTGCCGTCGGCATACGACTATCACGCCCTCATTTCAGCAATGAATAACCCATTTTTTTTGAGGGGAAACGCGCGTAAACTTAATGTCGTCACCATCCGCAGGCTTTCCCACCGGCGTTCCCCGGACAAGCGTTGTCGCTCTAATGCCACGAGGTTTTTCATGCCAACCAGCCTTTCCTATAGCGCCACGCTGAGCGCGCTGACCGTTCCCCATCGGGTGCCGCCTCCCCCGGTCACCACGGCGCTGGCGCCGCGGCTAGCAGGCGTGCAGGCGCTGCCGCCAAGACGGACGCCGGCGTCGGCCTCGACGCCGAGATTGACATCGCTCCAGGCGATAAAGCAACTGACGTCAGTGCAGGCGCAAACGGTAGAGGCAATGCCGCTGACGCTGCCTCCCGTGGCCTGCCGCGGTTTGATTCCCCCCGCCACGGGGAAACATATCAAGACCGTCACGCTCGGCATTACCGGTATCCCAAGCCGCGATTTGCGCCATTTCCGCGTGGACATTCAGCACCAAAGCTACCCGACCGGCGATTGTATGAGCCACTGCCTTTATCAACTTAAGCAGCGGCGATTGTTGTTTTATACGCACATGACCAATGACCGGGAGTCGGCCAACCTGCTGTGCCTTTTCGCCAACAACGACGGCGGATTTCACGCTATCTTATCTGCCAAGAAAAGCTATCCGCCGCAAATTCATTCGACTTATCGGCTGGATGGCGCGCTTTCCTTTTCGCGGTGACGTAACTTTTTTTGCCGTGATGCAAAAAATGGGCGACGGCCGCCGGTGTTTACCCTCACCCGCACCGCCAACAACGCTCTGGTGGCCCAAACGGCGGGACAACCCTCCTCGGCGTCGACCATCGCGCACCAGGTGAGCCTGTCGCAGCTGGGTTTCCAGAAACATCAATTTCTGCGCTTAAAGATCACGCTGGTGCGCGACACCCTGCACACGGCGATTTCCGTGCAGTGGGAGGAGGCGCCGCGCCGCCGGGATCTGTTCTGCCTGACGCTGATGCCGGCGCTGAACGGTTCCCTCTACGAATCCCGATTCGGTATCATGGCGATGAACGGCGCGGAGGGAGGGGATGCCTGGATGCTTATTCGTCATTATAGCGAAAAACACCGCCGGCTGACATGAGCGGCGCAAGCCCGCGGACCTTCGCCGCTCCCCTGAAAAACGCCCGCCGAGACGGGTCTTTGGCCTCGCGCCGTTAGCTTGCAGATTCCGACGTATCCGATCAGCTGTTCCGGCGACATCCGATCAGTTATTCCGATATTTTCCGATCACCCATTCCAGTGATATTCGATCACGTGTTCGCTCATCTTCTGACTCGGGTTTAGTCTATTTTTCCTGTGCTGGCTACTCCTTGCTCTTTGCGTAGTGATTCGCCTTTAAGTTCCAGTCTATAGCTGGGGAGTACTAACCGATCGAGTAACGCGTCAGCTGTCGTGGGGTTTTCTATCAGTCCATACCATTTTTTCACCGGCAGTTGACTGATCAGGATGCTGCTGCTTTTGTCGTAGCGATCTTCCATCACCTCCAACAGCATCGTTGCCTGCATCGGACTTATTGATTCTAGGCCCACGTCGTCCAAGATCAGTAACTCTATTTTTTCTAACTGCTTAAGCTGTTTTAGATAGGTCCCGTCTACCTGACACTGGTGAAGATGGGCCAGCAACCGACCCACTCGCCAGTAACGCACTCTATATTGCTGCCGGCATGCCTGCTCACCAAGCGCACAACTGAGCCAGGTTTTACCCGTACCTGTCGGCCCCGTGATGAGTATGCTTTTCTGATATTTCAGATATTGTCCCCCTAGCAGATCTCGCATCTGTTCCGGTGTCACTCCTCGGCTAGGGATATAGCGGATATCTTCCGATTTTGCCTGCAAGCGCATTTGCGATTGCCGTCGCATACTGCATATATTGTTGTTTTTTCTATGAAAATTTTCAGATTCTACCATCAGAGACAACCGCTCCTCGAACCCCAGCTCCCCATAACTCCCCGGGAGTTCGCGTTGCGTCTCCAATGCCTGGACCATTGCCGACAACTTCAGCTCTCGCAGAGCCATTAACAGTGTATCCATATTTATTCTCCTTAGTGATAACTGTCCGGACCTCGGAGGTTTTCGTGAACCAGCATTGATACGCCGGCTCCGTCCTGGGTGACCTCACTTTCACGACCGTGTTTCAATACGTTGGCTATGAAAGAGCGGTTAATGCATCCTTTCTCCAACGCCAGCGCGCAGGCCTTCTCCAGTCGCGTCGTCTCATAGCGCCGTTGCAGATTGAGTAGCCCCAGCACGGAGCGGTAAGTCTGCTCCGGATGGGCTTTGCTCTTTTGGATGGACTCGACCACTTTCAGTGTGCACACACCCACCGACAGCGCCCAACTGCACAGCCTTTCCGGCGTCCACTGACTCTGCCCCTTATGGTTAGCCGGCATGTGCGCCGCCTGAGTCGTGTGCCTATAGGCGTTATCGCTGCGAGGGTGCGTAGCCACGCAGACGCCCTTATGGTGGATTTGCACCAGCCGTTGGGTGGCGATGACGTCAACGCGCTCGCCAACCAGCGGATGCGGCACCGAGTACCAGTTTTTGCCGTAGTCTATGTGGTAATCAGGTCCCACTCGGGCAACGAGATACTCACTGTATTCCCATTGTGTGGGCGGTAGAGGCCCAAGAGCCGGTTTGTCCAGCTGCTCGAAGCGTTCAAGGCGACTTTGTCCGCCGTAATGACGCATCGGGCGCAGATTCAACTCATGATTGAGTTCTCGTATCACCTGGTTGAGTTCGGCCAGCGAGTAGAACCTACGTTTACGCAACCGGGCCAAAACCCAGCGTTCTACCAGCTGCACAGTTGATACTGCCTTCGCCTTGTCTTTCGGTTTTCTCGGGCGCGCCGGTAGCACCACTGTCTCATAGTGATTTGCCAGCGCCTGGTAGCCCTGGTTTATGACAGGCTCATAGCGGTCAGGGGTGCTGACAGCGCTGCGCAGATTATCAGGTATCATCAGCTCCGGAACCCCACCCATGAAGTGCAGGCAGCGGCTATTGGCGTTGAGCCACGATGCCATGTCCTGGCCTTCGCAGGCTTCGATATACGCATAGCCTGACACGCCCATGGCAGCGACGAAGATAGCGACCTGGCGTACGCTACCGGTCGCAGGGTTGACGATAGGTACGGTGGGGCCACAGAAGTCGATGAAGAGCTTTTCGCCAGCCTTGTGCTCCATGCGCATGGAACGCCGCTGCTTCTTTTTCCAGTCACGGAACAGTGCACAAAACTGTGAGTAACCGAGGGCATCACCGCCCACGGCGGACTGATATTCCATCCAGAGCAGCTGCTTGGTCATGCCCTTGCGGCTTAACTCGGTATCGATATCAAGCCAGCTGGGTAATGTATTGATAACTTTTCCGGATTTGCCGGGATAGAGCAGGCGGTCGAGGTCGACGGGGGACAGTTCCGCCGGCAATGGCCAGACCAGGTTAGCTACCGTGAATCGGCCGAGGATATCGTGCACGGTAGTACAGCCTATGCCGAGCGCTGCTGCGATAGTGCGATTCGAGCGACGCTGCTCGAATTTCATACGTAAAACATTAATATAGATGCACATTTCCGTTCTCGCTTTCTTCTTTTTACGTGCCATGCCCCCGGAAGCTAAAAGTCTCCAGAGTATGGAGGAACAGAAGATGAGCGATCGGACAGAATCGGAATTGCTGATCGGGCGACCGGAATCAGTGATCGGATGAAATCAGAATTAGTGATCGGGTGAAATCGGAATCAGTGATCGGATGTGACCGGAACCAGCATAGCTGGAGCAGGAGATGGCCAGATGACGCCCCCAGTCGGGGGGCGGCGCCGCCAAATCATCCTGGTCGGGATCGTCGCGGTAGGGATCGCGCAAAGCCTGATGCAGCTGCGCCAGTTCGCGAATGTCTCCCTTTTCCGCGCCCATAATCGCCTGCTGGGCCAGATAGTTGCGCAGCACAATGCGCGGGTTGACCGCCAGCATGGCTGCCGCCGGTAACGGGCAAACCAGTCGTCAAACGCCGCCCGGTCGATAAAATCATCGCGCAGCGGCGTGTGCGGATCCCGCCGTTCGGTCAGGCTGAGCGCACGGAAGGTTCGGCTATAATCGGCCCCCTCACGCGCCATCAGCCCCAATAAATCCGTCAGCAGTGCATTATCCTGTTCGCCCGCCCGCGTTAACCCCAATTTGGCGCGCATCCGCTCGCCATATGCCGCCATCAGCGCCGGCTCGTAACCTGAAAGCGCGGCCTGCAAATCCGCCACCGGCATCAGGCCGGCCAGGGACTGCGTCAGGCGGTTGAGGTTCCATAGCGCCACCGCCGGCTGGTTATCAAACGCATAGCGACCCTGATAGTCGGAATGGTTACAGATAAAATCCGGTTGCCAGGCATCGAGAAAACCGTAGGGGCCATAATCGATCGTCAGGCCAAGTATCGACATATTGTCGGTATTCATCACGCCGTGGGCAAAGCCGCTGGCCTGCCACTGGGCAATCATCCGCGCGGTGCGCGCTACCACATCGGACAACCACAGCCGATAGCGGCCCTCGACGCCCACCAGCGACGGCCAGTGTCGTTCAATGACGTAATCCGCCAACCGAGTCACTTTGTCCTGCTGGCGCAGATAATAGAAATGTTCAAAATGGCCAAAGCGCACATGGCTGTCGGCGATACGCATCATCATCGCCCCCGGCTCCGGCTGCTCGCGCCATACCGGCTCCTCGCTGGTAATGATCGTCAGCGCGTGGGTGGTGGCGATACCGAGATGATGCAGCGCTTCAGAGGAAAGAAATTCGCGCACGACCGAACGCAAGACCGCTCGCCCATCCCCCATGCGCGAATAAGGCGTCAGACCCGCGCCTTTTAGATGCCAGTCAACGCTTTTGCCCTCCGCTAACTGCTGCTCGCCGAGCAGTATGCCGCGGCCATCCCCAAGTCGGCCGGCCCAGACGCCGAACTGATGCCCGCTGTACACCTGCGCCAGCGGCTGCATCCCGGGCAGCAGACGCTCGCCGGACCACACGCCGATCTCCTCCCCGGTAAACAGCGCCGAATCGAGCGCCAGGTCACGCGCCAGCGCGTCATTATGGTAAAGCAGGCGCGCGCCCTTGAGCGGCGTAGGCGTCAGTTCGCTGTAATAGCCGGGCAGACAGCGATGGTAACTGTTGGTCAAAACCGGATAGTGTGGCATACGCCCTCCTGCCCTCAGTATAGCCGGCGCCATCCGCGCTTCCGACTTTTTGCCGCCGGCGCGGTGACGGCGCGCCGGCGGTGAAAGACGTGCACGTTAACGCAGGCTGGCCGCGAGCCAATCCGCCACCGCCGTCAGCGACGCGCGCTCCTCTGGCCACCACGCTTGCAACTGCCGACAACATGCCGCCACCGCCTCCGCACGGTATGGCTCGCCCGGCAGCCGCTCCGCCAGGGCTTCCAGCGGCGCGGGGTTCAGGCTATCGGTGAAGATACGGCAGCGGCTTATTGCGCCGTATTCAATGTCAAAGTGCAACTCCACGCACCCCCAGACAAAACGGGTGTCGAGCAGGTGGCTGAAGGCCGGCGCTGCGCCAAAATTCCACTCACAACTGCTTTGTCGACGAAACTGGTCGTCAAACCCCGGCAGGTCGGGGGTGTTTTGCGGCGAAATGCGCTCCGGCGCCACCGACTCGCCGTAGTAGTCAAAGAACGCCTGCTGCACGCTTTGACATAGCTTGGCATGATCGAGCCCGGGCACCCGTTCAGCCACGTTCGCCACGCGCGAGCGCACCGAGGTTATCCCCTTGGCTTGTAACTTTTTAACATCGGGATTCAGATAGTGTGTGAGACGGCTTAAATCGGCGTGCAGCAATACCGTGCCGTGATGAAACCCGCGATCGGCGGTCTGGCGGTAGGGGGAACCGCTGATTTTGCGCTCGCCGTCGGGCGTATCCATTACCAGATCGTTGCGTCCCGAGGCGCGGGCCTCGACCCCCAGCCGCCGCAGGCCGTCCAGCATGATGGCGGTGGAGAGACTTTTATCATATTCCGGCTTGCCGGCCATAAAGGTAAAGCAGGTGTTGCCCTGGTCATGAAACACCGCCCCGCCGCCGCTGCGGCGGGCCAGGCGTACACCGTCGCGTGCCATACAGCGGGTGTTGCACTCCTTCCAGGGATTTTGCGCGCGGCCGATAACCACGGTCTGCGCGTTGCGCCCTAAAAATAACACCCGTTGACTGGCCGGCATCTGGCGGAAAATGCACTCCTCCACCGCCAGATTAAACCAGGGGTCGTGCGAGTCAGATAAAAGTAAACGTAATGATGACATGGGTTCTCCCGGCGCCGCGCCCTAGATGCGCCGCGCCTGCCAGTAGGCTTTACGCCAATAGCTATTGTCCAACGACGAGCGGATGACACCGCTGCTGGTTGAGGCGTGAATAAAAGTGTTGTCGGTATCATAAATGCCAACGTGCAGGCCATAGCGACCGCTGCCGGTTTTGAAAAACACCAAATCCCCGGGCAGCAATTCATCGCGATCGACTTTACTGCCGATATCGGTCTGCGCTTCGGTGGTCCGCGGCAGCAGGATGTCGAAACGATCGCGGAAGGTCAGGTAAACGAAACCGGAACAGTCCAGCCCGCTCGGGCTCATATCGCCATAGCGGTAGGGGGTGCCGTACCATTGATTAAGCTGGTCATTGAGCTTGGCAATGACCATGATGGAATCGGACAGGCGCGGATCCGGCGGCGGCGCATGGTGGCTACAGCCGGTTAACAATAGTAACAGCCCCAACAGTAAGACGGGCATCCTTTTCATTATCCCTTCACTCCCCACAAGGCACTAACCAGCGACGACCGCCGGCCGATACCTGGCTGAACGAGACGGTGAACACTTTCGCCAATACGTCAGGGGTCATCACCTCGGCGGCGGTGCCTGCCGCCACCAGCTCGCCTTGCGCCATCAGCCAAACCTCATCGGCGTGCTGTAAGGTATGATTGATATCATGCGCGCACATCAGCACGCTTAAGCCCACGGCGGTTAACAGGGCAATCAATTGGTCGAGCGCCATCTGCTGGGCGATATCCAAACCGGCGGCGGGTTCGTCCAGCAACAGCAGGCGGGCATCGGCATTGAGCGTCGGCCAGACTTGCAGCATGACCGCCGCCAGCCGCGCCCGCTGCCATTCCCCGTCGGAAAGCGCGTTGAGCGGCCGCAAACGACCCGGCACCTGGATGTCATGGGCGCGCAGCAGCCAGGATGGCGAGGGTGCCGTTAATGCCATCGTTTATTGCGCCAGCGCTCGCTGTAGCGCGTCCAGGATAAGCGCGTCTTCCGGCGTCACGTCCGGCGCGAAACGCGCCAACACGCTGCCGACGAGAAATTTCTCGAAGTTCCACTGAATGTCCTCTTTGTGCGCCGGGGTTATTAGCCCTTTGGCGGCCAACCGCGCAGACAGCGTCCCCTGCGGCGCCGGGGTCGCCTCGGGGCAGGCGGCGATCAGCTCGCGGTACAACGGGTGGCGATGCTCGCCGTTCACTGTAATTTTACTGAACATGGGGAACTGCACGCCAAATGTCCCGCAGCAGAACGCCAGGATCTCCTCATCGCTGCCCGGCTCCTGGCCGGCGAATTCGTTGGACGGGAAACCCAGCACTTCAAATCCCTGGTGGCGCCAGGTTTGATAAAGACGCTCCAGCCCCGCGTACTGGTCGGTAAGGCCGCATTTGGAGGCGACATTGACGACCAGCAGCACCGAACCACGATAGGGTTCGAGGGTGGTGATGTCGCCCTGTAGAGACTTCAGCGGCAACGTGTAAAGTGTTTCATGCATCCTACCCTCCTTGCTGTTGCGTTCGCGACCCTATGCCGATCCAGGCTAGCCGCGCACGCGGATCAAAAGCCAGATAAACACCGGGGCGCCAAGCGCAGCGGTAACCACGCCCACCGGAATGTCCGCCGCCCGGAGACTCACGCGCGCCACGACATCCGCCAGCAGCAACATACCGCCGCCGGCCACCGCACTCAGCCCCAATACCCACACCGGCAGCCGGCCGCCGCCCAACAGGACCGCCAGGGTCAACGTCATGCCGGCGCCGAGCAGGCCCGGCTCCGCCAACGGATTGTCGAAGATGCCCTGCATCACCGCCCCCGCCATCCCCAGCGACGCGCCCACCAATACCACCGCCAGCGTGCGCGGCAAGCGCAATTGCCAGATAAACAGCCGTGCATCATCGCTCAGCCAGCGCGTCGGCCACAGCCAGATTTCACCGGCGCTGAGGCTGAAAATCAGCGCCGCCAGCAACAGTAACCCGAGCAGGACCAGCCGTCGTCGGTCGTATCGCTGTTGTCTTTTCAGCAAACAGGCGTAGCCCGGATCGCCCGAGGCGGTCATTTTGCCATCACTCCCTGCCTTCCCGCTCACGCCGGCGCGCTACGCCGCCGGCCCATAATGCTTCTATCCTAACGTTATCCTATTGAAAGTGATAGCGCCGTAAGCGCGCTGGCGGGTCGCGCCGCTGTCTGACGCACAGAAGGCGAAAAAAAACGGGCAACGCGGCGCTTTCGTGACGCCTACCGCCCTGCGGAAGACAAAAAAGCCCGGGCGATGCAGCCCGGGCCTCAATGATATTGGCAGGAATAACGCTAACGCCTGTTTAAGGCGCTGGCGGTTTCCGGTAGCGATCGCCACCGCCGTGGTCGTGGGGGCGGGTTTGGCGTGATGCCCCTGGCCGTGCGGCCCGCCGTGATAGGGCGCGCCCGCCGGCGGCCGAGGCGGGTGCGCAGGCACACGGGGATGGTGAACGGGCGGCGGGCGGCAATGTCGTTACCCAACGCCAACCATTCCAGTAGTAGCCATGTCGATTGCGCTCTCCCCAATAGCGGCCGCGATGATCATGCCACCAATGGGGCGGACGCCAGTCATACCCGTCCCAATAATAGCCGCGGCGATCCCGATCGCCTAGGTGCAACACCCCCCCAGGGGTGACGATTTCCACCGCCACCCCCGCCAGCACACTCCCCACCGGCAACAACAACGCCACCGACAATACCCATGCTTTTCCATTCATAAGAGGACCTTATCGCGGACGACATAAGCGGCGTTTATAGCAATGCCGCCCCGCGGCCACTATCAGGCAGCGTCTGATTTGCACAGCGCTTACCGTTTCGTTACCGAATCCTGACAATGATTGCCGCGCGTCAGTGACCGGGCGTATGGCCATCTCATGGGCAAATGCGCCGCTCGCACGGCCGCCGTCGCGCGCAAATCCATCGAGCGCGCGCGTTTTCATCGGCAAACGCGCTGCTGGTCATGGGCAGGCTACAATTGCGGGACGGGGGATGGAGAAAGAGTTTATTTGTGAGCCCCCTCTGTGCTGGCGGATGCGCAGACAATACCGCGATGGCGGCTAGCGCCGCTTTATCGCCGACCACGGCAGGCGGGAATCATGATGAGCGCCCTCGCCAAGGCGCTTACAGGTTGAATCGGCGCTACCCCGCGGTGAACAGATTTGTCAGCTGTCGGTCCGACAGAAGGGCTGCTAATTAGCGGGTCAGCCGCTGGGGTAAGGCGTGGGTTTGTCTGACGTACGGCGACAGGCCGGTCAGCAGCGGGCCGCCTGTCGACCTGATCGTCGGCCAGCCCACAAAAGAAGCAAAGTCCCGGCCCTAAGGCCAGGACTCTGTCAGCCGCTGCAAGCCAAAGCGGTGAAGCGAAAAGCTGACGCGTAAGCGCCCGAGTGGCGTGCGCCTCACTCTTTCGGTGAGGCATTCTCGACACGGCTTTTCAATTTCTGCCCCGGGCGGAAAGTCACTACCCGACGGGCGGTGATGGGAATATCTTCGCCCGTTTTTGGGTTGCGTCCTGGCCGCTGGTTTTTGTCGCGCAAATCAAAATTACCGAAGCCTGATAATTTTACCTGCTCGCCATTTTCCAACGCCCGGCGCACTTCCTCAAAAAACAGTTCCACTATTTCTTTGGCATCCCGTTTGCTCAGCCCGAGCTTTTCAAACAGGTATTCTGACATTTCAGCTTTAGTAAGCGCCATAAGTTCAATCCCTCAAGGATGCTTGGAATCGCTGCTTCAGTGCCGCCACGCATCTCGCAACGGTCGCGGCAATCTCCTCTTCTTCCAGTGTACGAGCGGTATCCTGTAAGATCAGGCTGATAGCCAGACTCTTAAAACCTTCCGCTACGCCCCTGCCCCGGTACACGTCAAACAAGTTTACGCCAACTAAATGATTTGCGCCAACTTTCTTACACTCCGCGATAATATCTGCTGCGGCGACGTCATCAGCCACCACCACGGCAATGTCACGGCGGTTAACGGGGAAGCGGGAAATTTCATTCGCTTCAGGCACTTTACGCTCGGCAACCTTCTCCCAGAGTAGTTCAAACACCAGCGTACGGCCATTTAAATTCAGTTTCGCCTCAAGCTCGGGATGAATAACGCCAATAAATCCAACGGCTTCATTGTTAAGATAAATTGCGGCGCTCTGCCCCGGATGAAGCGCGGGATGCCGTTGTGCTCTGAACTCAATATCGTCTAATTTGCCGGTAAGCTCAAGTATTGCCTCAAGATCGCCCTTGGCATCGTAAAAATCCACCGGCTGGCGCGCCTGATCCCAATGTTCATCAAAGCGCGGACCGGCAATAACCCCGGCCAGCATAAGATCCTGACGAATTCCCAGGTCGGCTGCGTTATCAGGAACAAAGCGCAATCCGCTTTCAAACAGGCGGATCCGCTGCTGCTGACGATTCTGATTATAGACCACCGCGCCAAGAAGGCCGGTCCATAACGACAAACGCATGGCGGACATATCCTGGGAAATCGGACTTGGCAGTACCAGCGGCGCCTGCTGCGGATGGAGCAGCGCCTGGTTTTTAGGGTCGACAAAGCTATAGGTGATGGCTTCTTGGTAACCGCGATCCACCAGCAGCATTTTCACGCGCGACAGCGGCAGCGCCGCCTCACGATGAAGCGGCATCACCAGTTCGGCGCGCACCGGCACATTCGGAATGGCGTCGTAACCGTATACGCGCGCGACTTCCTCAATCAAATCTTCTTCGATAGCCATATCGAAACGCCAGCTCGGCGCCAGGGCCTGCCAGCCGGCTTCGGTGCGGCTGATCTGACAGCCGAGACGGCTGAGGATATCGCTCACGTCCTCGTCCGGGATAACATGGCCAATCAGCCGGTCCAGCGTTTTCCGGCGCAGGGTGATGGTGGCCGGTGGCGCCAACGCAGCCGCGGAAGTCACATCGATAACCGGCCCCGGCTGACCGCCGCAGATTGCGAGCAACAGCGCCGTAGCCCGCTCCATGGCGCGCGGCTGCAGCGCCGGATCCACGCCGCGCTCATAGCGATGCGACGCATCGGTGTGCAGCCCGTAACGGCGGGCGCGGCCGGTAATGGCCAGCGATTGGAAAAAGGCGCATTCCAGCACCACGTCGCGGGTCGTCGGGCTGATACCGGAGGCGCCGCCGCCAAAGATTCCCGCCATCACCAGCGCTTTGCCGTGGTCGGCAATCACCAGCGTATCGGGCGAGAGCGTGACGTTGCTGCCGTCGAGCAAGGTCAGCGCCTCATCCTGCCCAGCATAACGTACCACAATACCGCCCTCAATGCGATCACGGTCAAAGGCATGCATCGGCTGTCCCAGTTCCAGCAACACGAAGTTGGTGATATCCACCACCGCGTCCACCGAGGGCAGGCCGCAGCGGCGCAATTTTTCTTTCATCCACAGCGACGTGGGGGCGCTAACGTCGATATTTTTCACCACCCGGCCCAAATAGCGTGGACAGGCATCGGCCGCGTCAACGCGAATCGGCAGCGTATCGCCGACAACCGGGGCCACCGTCTCGATAACCGGCTGCACGAGCGGCATGCGATTACGCACCGCGACATCGCGGGCAATGCCCAGCAACCCGAGGCAATCGGCCCGGTTCGGCGTAACGCTGATGTCGATGGTATTGTCTTCAAGCTGAAGATAGTCGCGGATATCCTGGCCGATAGGCGCATCGGCGGGCAGTTCGATAATGCCGTCATGGTCGCCGGCAATGCCTAATTCGGCAAAGGAGCACAGCATGCCCTCCGACGGCTCGCCGCGTAGTTTAGCGGCTTTGATTTTGAAATCCCCCGGCAGCAGGGCGCCGATGGTGGCCACCGCGACCCGCAGACCGGCGCGACAGTTAGGGGCGCCGCAGACGATATCCAGCCATCGCTCGCCGCCAATATCGACCTTGGTGACCCGCAATTTGTCGGCGTTAGGATGCGGCCGGCACTCCACGACCTGGCCCACCACCACGCCGGTAAAACGGCCGGCGACCGGCTCCACGCCGTCCACTTCCAGTCCGGCCATGGTAATTTGCTCCGCCAGCGCGGCGCTGTCGATGGCCGGATTCACCCATTCACGCAGCCAAAGTTCACTGAATTTCATGTGTTTATCCCGCCTTTATTTGAATTGTTTGAGGAAACGCAGATCGTTTTCGAAGAATGCGCGCAAATCCGTGACGCCGTAACGTAACATTGTCAACCGCTCCATGCCCATGCCGAAGGCGAAACCGGAATAAATTTCCGGGTCAATATCGACGTTGCGCAGCACATTCGGGTGGACCATGCCGCAGCCCAGCACTTCCAGCCAGCGGCCGTTTTTTCCCATGACATCCACTTCGGCGGAGGGTTCGGTAAACGGAAAATAAGACGGGCGGAAGCGCACCTGCAAATCTTCTTCAAAGAAATTACGCAGGAAATCATGCAATGTGCCCTTCAGGTTGGTGAAACTGATATCGGTGTCGATAATCAGCCCCTCCATCTGATGAAACATCGGCGTGTGGGTCTGGTCGTAATCGTTACGGTACACCCGCCCCGGCGCGATAATGCGGATCGGCGGCTGCTGCGCCTTCATGGTGCGGATCTGCACGCCGGAGGTCTGGGTACGCAATAACCGGGTGGCGTCGAACCAGAACGTATCATGATCGGCGCGCGCGGGATGGTGCGCGGGAATATTCAAGGTGTCGAAATTATGGTAGTCATCTTCGATTTCAGGGCCGGTGGCCACCGAAAAGCCCAGCTCACCGAAAAAATGCTCAATGCGCGCGATGGTGCGCGAGACCGGATGCAGCCCGCCGTTTTCCATGCGCCGCCCCGGCAGCGAAACATCTATTGTCTCGGCCGCCAGCCGCGTCTCCAGCGCCGACTGTTCCAGCGTGGTCTTGCGTTCGGCCAGCGCCTGCTGCACGTCCTGCTTGGCCTGGTTTATGACCGCACCCGCCACAGGCCGCGCGTCCGATGCCAGATCCCGCAGCGCCGTCATTTGTTGGGTAAAATGCCCTTTTTTGCCTAAATATTCGACGCGCACCAACTCTAATGCGTCCATATCCTGGGACTGTTCGATGGCGGCTTTGGCCTGCACAACCAACTCTGCAAGATGTGGCATTGCTTTCCTCTTCTTCCTGCCGTAGATGGCTTAACCGTAAAAATGAGCGAGGTCGCCGCCGTCTGGCCAGCAATAAAAAAAGCCTCCACTTCGGGAGGCTCTAGCGCTATTTTTCGTTTCTTGACTTACGCGCAAGCCCCCGGGAAACAGGTGCTAAAGTAAAAAAAGAAACGGAAAATAGCAGCATTCATGCTTGCATTACCTTGTTAACGTGAAGATGTCCATTCTGATACCGTTCGCCCTTAGGCGAAAAAAAGAGGGAGACCGGCTCTCTCTTCTTCAACCGGCTTACGCCAGGGCGCCTTTCGCTTTCTCGGCCAGAGCGGTGAAAGCCGCTTTGTCGAACACGGCGATATCCGCCAGGATTTTACGGTCGATCTCAATGGACGCTTTTTTCAGGCCATTGATAAACCGGCTGTAAGAAATACCGTTCTGACGGGCCGCGGCGTTGATACGCGCGATCCACAGCTGACGGAACTGACGTTTCTTCTGACGACGGTCACGGTAAGCGTACTGACCTGCTTTGATAACCGCCTGGAAGGCGACGCGGTAAACGCGCAAACGGGCACCGTAGTAACCTTTCGCTTGTTTCAAGATTTTTTTGTGACGTGCACGTGCTACCACACCACGTTTTACGCGAGCCATATGCTCTCTCCTAAAGTCTTATTCAAACCAGTTAAAATGACGCTTACGCGTACGGCAGGCAACGCACGACCAAACCCAGATCTCCTTTGGAAACCATGGATTTCGGCCGCAGGTGACGCTTACGCTTAGTGAATTTTTTGGTCAGAATATGACGCAGGTTAGCATGCTTGCGCTTGAAACCGCCCGAAGCCGTTTTCTTAAAGCGCTTTGCGGCACCGCGTACTGTCTTGATTTTTGGCATGAGTTTATCTCTACTCCGCATTGTTAATAATATGAATCAGCGAGGCGAAGGCGACGCCTTACTTGTCAGGCCTTACTGTTTCTTCTTGGGTGCGAGCACCATGATCATCTGGCGGCCTTCAATTTTGGAGGGGAAAGATTCCACTACCGCCAGTTCACTCAGATCGTCACGAACGCGGTTAAGCACTTCGATGCCGATCTGTTGGTGCGCCATTTCACGTCCGCGGAACCGCAGGGTGATTTTGGCTTTATCGCCGTCTTCCAGAAAGCGAACCAGGTTGCGTAGTTTTACCTGATAGTCGCCTTCATCGGTACCAGGCCGGAATTTGATTTCCTTAACCTGAATAACTTTCTGCTTCTTCTTCTGTTCTTTGGTGGATTTGCTCTTCTCATAGAGGAACTTGCCGTAATCCATGATGCGGCAAACCGGCGGCTCGGCATTGGGGCTGATTTCGACTAAATCAACGCCCGCTTCCTCAGCTTTTTCAAGCGCTTCATTCAGGCTGACAATACCAATCTGCTCGCCGTCGATACCCGTCAGACGAACCTCTGCGGCGCGGATTTCTCGGTTAATACGATTGGGACGCGCCGGTTGAACTCGTTTTCCGCCTTTAATACTTTATTCCTCCAGTTGATGAAGATTACGGCTGCGGATTTCGTGCTGCAGCTTTGCAATAATCTCGTTAACGTCGATGCTGCCCAGGTCTTTACCGCGGCGTGTACGCACAGCAACCTTGCCTGCTTCCATCTCTTTATCTCCGCAGACCAGCATGTAAGGGACTCGACGCAAAGTATGTTCGCGGATTTTAAAGCCTATTTTTTCATTTCTCAAGTCTGCTTTCACCCGAATACCTGCCGCCGACAGTTTTTCCGTCAGTTTTGCGACATATTCCGACTGATTATCGGTAATGTTCATCATGACGACCTGCGTTGGCGCCAGCCAGGTCGGGTAGAAACCCGCATACTCTTCCGTCAGGATGCCAATGAACCGTTCCATTGACCCCAGAATAGCGCGGTGAATCATGACCGGCACCACCCGTTCGTTATTTTCCCCCACATAGGAGGCGTTCAAACGACCGGGCAGCGAAAAGTCCAACTGCACCGTACCACATTGCCAGGCACGATCCAGGCAATCGAGAAGCGTAAATTCAATTTTAGGACCATAAAAAGCCCCCTCGCCCGGCTGGTATTCAAAGGCAATACCATTTTCCGTAAGCGCGACGGCCAAATCCTGCTCCGCTCGGTCCCAGACATCATCGCTGCCGATGCGCTTTTCCGGACGGGTGGACAGTTTGACCAGGATTTTCTCAAAGCCAAACGTCGCGTACACATTATACACCATTTTGATGCAATTGTTTACTTCATCACGTACCTGGTCTTCAGTACAGAAGATATGGGCATCGTCTTGGGTAAAGCCGCGCACTCGCATCAGACCGTGCAGCGAACCGGATGGCTCATTGCGGTGGCAGCTGCCGAACTCCGCCATGCGCAGCGGCAGATCGCGGTAAGACTTCAGCCCCTGATTGAAAATCTGCACGTGCCCCGGGCAGTTCATCGGTTTAATGCAGTATTCCCGGTTTTCCGACGAGGTGGTAAACATATGCTCGGCGTAATTGTCCCAGTGGCCGGTCTTTTCCCACAGCACGCGGTCCATCATGAACGGCCCTTTCACTTCCTGATACTGATAGGCTTTCAGCTTCATCCGAACGAAAGCTTCCAGCTCGCGGAAAAGGGTCCAGCCATCGTTGTGCCAGAACACCATACCCGGCGCTTCTTCCTGCATATGATAGAGGTCAAGCTGCTTGCCGATCTTACGGTGATCGCGCTTCGCCGCCTCTTCCAGATGCTGCAAATAGGTATTAAGCTGTTTTTTATCGCCCCAGGCGGTACCGTAAATGCGCTGCAGCATTTTGTTTTTGCTGTCGCCGCGCCAGTAAGCCCCGGAGATTTTTTGCAATGTGAAGTGGTGGCAAAAACGCATATTGGGCACGTGCGGACCGCGGCACATGTCCACATATTCTTCATGATGATACAGCCCTGGACGATCGTCGCGGCTGATATTTTCGTCGAGGATAGCCACTTTATAATCCTCGCCCCGAGCGACAAACGCATCGCGCGCCTGCTGCCAGCTGACTTTTTCCTTGATAACGTCGTAATCTTTTTCGGCCAGTTCGTGCATCCGCTTTTCCAACCGGTCGAGATCGTCCTGGGTCAGGGTATGATCGAGATCGACATCATAATAAAAGCCTTTATCGATGACCGGGCCGATGGCCATTTTAGTATTCGGCCACAGTTGCTTGATGGCGTGCCCCAGTAAATGCGCGCAGGAGTGGCGGATTATTTCCAGCCCCGCCTCATCTTTGGCGGTAATGATGGCAAGCTGGGCATCGTGCTCAATGACGTCGACCGCATACACCAGTTCCCCGTTAACGCGGCCGGCAATGCAGGCTTTGGCCAAGCCGGGACCGATATCGCGCGCAACATCAAGGGGAGAAACGGGATGTGCAAACTGACGCTGACTACCATCAGGAAGAGTTATAACGGGCATGCGGGTTTCCTTAATTAGCAGTGGTGATCCATACGCAAGATCACTTACAAACAGAACAAATATTAAATTTCAAAGGATTTAACATGCTATTTCGCTACACATTGCGAAATATGTACACGAGGAGGAACACAAACCTATTGGCACTCCTGCATTACATGTCAACCGGCAGGATTTTAACATCCCCACAGGAAAAAATCCTCTTTATTCAGCGCATCCGACGCGGGGAATCCCCTTTTTGTCATCCTGCGCATCATTGCACCGGCGGGATAATCAGCAGACGCGTGCGAAGATGCAGAGCATAAAAGGGTTGTCTCCTATGGGGAGTCGGTCTGGGTCTCCCAGCCCGGTAGGACATTACCCTCTGAAGGCAAACCGCCCGCGCGTCGTCTAACGTTATGTTACCGCGCTACCCAACCCCGCCGCCGCGCTATTACAATCGCGTCCCCCCGTCGATGCCATGAGCGCCTAGCTGGATGGTTTTCATTTTTACAATGGCGACAAGAATGGGCAAAGGGAAGCGCACCATTACGTCACCGTCTTGCATGAGGAAGCAATGCAGGCCGTAATTTATGATGGCAATACGCGCGATGCCAGATTGATGGGCGTAGAATACCTCATCAGCGAAAGACTTTTTCAGCCATTGCCCTTGGAAGAGAAAGAACTTTGGCTCAGCCCCCCGTACGAAGTTAAGTCCGGCACGCTTATTGCGCCAGGCTTACCGGCCCCGGCAGAGAAAGGGGTAATGGCGAAGATAGTCAACACCTATGGCATACCTGGCATACCGATCGGAATAACACGCTGCCGCTGAGTATTCCGGCCCTTATGATGGTCTTCACCGCCGACGGTCAATGGGATCCTCAGTTGCTTGCTGATCGCGATCGCCGTTTTGGCGTCGACACGAAAAAAATCCGCCAGCAACGCCGCGCTATCATCGCTCACCCCGTACAGGCGGGGGCGAACGCCTGGGAAAGCGGGCAGACCATCCAGTTGCAACGGGTCAACAGCGGGGGGAAAACGGTGCGAGGAACGAGCAATTTTTCGGCGTCGGAACAGACCCGTGACGGAAAATTTCGTTAAGACGTCGAGCGCCTGGTAAGCCCCCGGGGTGTGACGTGTCCTGCCCCAAGACAGAACGCCTATTCAGCCGGGGGGCGCCAACGGCATTCATCAGCCGCAGGCTGCTCTCTGAGGGGGCGGCAGGCCATCACCTTCCCGCTGATGCTGGCGGCGCCAGCATCGAAAATACGCGCCGCGCAATGCCGAATACCAGAGGGCGATCCCCTGGCGGTTGCGCCGCGATGTTAGCGAGCGAAATAGTCGCCTTGGCGCAAATCCGATAACAGATCCGGCCAGCAGGGCGTCCAACCTAGCCCCGCCCGCGTGTGCACACTGGACGCCGGCATATCCGCGCCGAGAAAATTGGCTAGCCAACCAAAATGCTCGCGCTCCCGTGACTCGACCGGCAGGCCCAACTGCTCGCCAATCACGCCGGCAATGTCCTTGCAACAAATGCTTTCATCGGCAACCGCGTGATAAATAGGCTCAGGGTGCGCTTGCTCCAACGCCAACCGATACAGGCGCGCGGCATCCGAACAGTGTACGCTGGCCCAGCGGTTTTGCCCGTCCCCCAGATAGGCGGACACGCCTTTTTCGCGCGCCAGAGCAATCATGGCGGCAATAAAACCGTGATCGCCGCTGCCATGAACCGAGGCGGCCAGCCGCACGATGCAGGCCCACACGCCCTGCGCCGTCAACGCATTCGCGGCGGCCTCGGATTGACGCGGATAGCCGAGCTCCGCAGGCGCAACGTCCTGTTCCGTAGCGACCCGTCCCGGCGCGATATGGGCTAATCCCGCGGTCACCAGCAGCGGGCGCGGGGTCCCTTTCAGCACGCTGCCGAGGGTCTCAATCGCGATGCGGTCCTGCTGTGCACTTTGGGCAAAACGGGAAAAATCGTGATTAAATGCGGTATGGACGACCGCATCGGCCTCTGACGCGGCGCGGCGCAGCAGGTCAAGATCGTCAAGCGCGCCGTGTAGCGCAGCGGCACCGCTGGCCGTCAGCGCCGCCGCTTTATCGCTGGATCGCACCAGCCCTGTCACCTGATGCCCAAAATGGATCAATTCTGCCACGACCGCCGAGCCGACCCAGCCGGTGGCGCCTGTCACAAATACTTTCATGGGTTATCTCCCGCTTTCACTGTCGAACAGGCATTGTAGCCAGCCGCGATATCCTGTTAAAGTAGTGTCTTTATACGGGTATAATCACTAACAGGGAGCTACCATGCCCCAGGGCAATGTGCTTGGCGCCTATCTACGCCAACGGCGCACCAAACTCGATCCCGGCGCTTTCGGTTATGACGGCCGGCGGCGGACCCAAGGATTGCGGCGCGAAGAAGTCGCCCAGCTCGCCCATATCAGCGCAACCTGGTACACCTGGCTGGAGTAGGGGCGCGGCGGAAAACCGTCCGCAGCGGTGTTGGATCGGTTAGCACAAGCGCTGATGTTGACGGAAGCCGAGCGTGAGCATCTGTTTTTACTCGGCCTCGGCCGCCTGCCCGAGGTGCGCTACCGCGCCTGCGATACCATTACGCCGCGTTTGCAGCGCGTACTGGATGTCTTTACCGATACCCCGGCCATCGTGCGCACCGCCACCTGGGACGTTATCGCCTGGAATCGCGCCGCCGCCGCGGTGTTCACCGATTACGGCCAGCTTGCGCCCACCGAGCGCAATGTTCTGCGTCTGATGTTTTGCGAGCCGCGTATGCGCGCGGTACAGGGGGATTGGCAATCCGTGGCCCGGCTGGTCGTGGCCTCTTTTCGTCGCGACGCGGCCCGAGCCGGCGCGGACGCCGAGGTAGAGCGGCTGGTGACGGAGCTGAGTCAGGCCAGTCCTGAGTTCACCGCGATGTGGCGCGATGAGGACGTGCAGACCGACGGTAACGGCGTTAAACACTTGCGCCATCCGCAATTGGGGGCCATTACCCTGGAATTTTCGTCCTTTGCCGTGGACGCCAGGCCGGACCTGAGCTTGATTGTCTTTAATCCCGTGTCGGAAACCGACCGGCAGCGCATCGCGGCCATTATCCCCCAACACCGCGCACCGATTTCGCTGCTTCGTTCGCCGTGGCGGCGTTTGCGACCTTTGCGGCGGATGATCCCCCTCCTCCTGCGGCGCATCGCCGTGATGACGATTGAGAGTATGCGGGCGATCGGCGTCAATGATGATGCCCAGGGACGTCCCGCCCAGCCTGCCGCCAAAATTGGCAAGCGATGAGGTCGGCAGGACCAGCGTCGGGTCGGAGATAAACCTGCCGTCAGTGTTGGTAAGCGCAGCGCCGCTGAGAATGCCGGTATTCACGCTGTGAATGTTACTCAAGCGCTGTCCCTGGGTATCGATATGGAGATCGTTATTGGCCTGTAATTGGCCCCCGGCGTTATCGATTGCGCGGCTTTGGATGCGTCCTTCCGCCGCGGTGGCGGTAATACGGCCGGCGGTATTGGTGATCTCGCCGGCGTAAATCAGCAGGTTGCCGCCGCTCAAAATGCCCGCGTTGCGGCTGTAGGCGTTATTCAATTGCTGGCCGTGGGTATCCAGTTGCAGGTGATCGCCGGATTGCAGACGGCCGCCCGCGTTCAACAGTGCGCCGCTGTTAACGCGGCATTCGCCCACGGCGCTGATAAGTCCCGCCCCATTGTCAATATCGCCGGCGCCCATTTCCCCGGCGTTACGTACACCCACGCCTTTTTCGGTACCCAACATGACGATTTTCTGGGCATACATCCCCCCCCCCCCCAGCGCCGCTACGTCCAGCGCATAGGGCGGTTGTTCGCTCCCCACTTCGGCGAAAATGCCCGTCACGCCGCCGCGGGTGTCCACCCGATTACGTCCTGTCACCAGGGTAAGCGACGAGCCGTGCAGTTGGGCGTTGACCGCCACCGCGCGCGCAATAAGCTGCGTGTAGTCGGTATTGGCCGTATTCATTCCTCGACCGGTGACCTCAATCTGGCCGTCGTCAACCTGATAGCCTTTCAACTGACCATCCTCGCTAATGGGTCGGCCGGTGGTCAGCGTGCTTACGCGGGCATTAATAAAGCCGCAGCCGTTGCAACTGATACCCGCAGGATTGGCGAGGATCACGTCGGCGGGCTGGCCCGCGACTTCAATATACCCATTCAGTCGGCTGGGGTGCGGCTGGGTGACCTCGTTGATAATCAGCGTCGCTTCCCGCGTCAATAACGGGTTAGCCGCCACGCCGTCGGCCAGTTCGGTTTGGCTTGCCGTCGTCGCGTTGTTAAGAATGACGCCAGGCGCCGCGACATCAAACTGCGGATAGTGATTGTATGAAATCCCGTTACCGTTAGGTGGCCGGATATTGACCACCGGTAACCCATTGGCCATGGTAAGCACCTCGGGACGATGATCCTCGGGGGCGCCGACGTCGGCGATGATGCCGCCGTGAAGCGGCGGCCCTACCAGCAGGCAGGCCAGGCCGAATAATCGGCCGAGCAGAAACCGACCGGGTGCGGGTTCTGGGTTCCTTAAAAAGGTCAGTACGTTTTTGCATAGCAGATGTTGTCCCGATTAAACGCCCCGTTCACGGGGCGACAGATCGCTTAATAGTGCCAGGTCAGGCTAAAGCCCAGGAAGACGGACGCTGCGCCTGTGGTCGATGTCGCCAGCGGCAGTTCGTCGGAAACGTCGTAGCTCAGCTTGGCCCGGGACAGATGGCCACGGACCCCCAAGGCCGCACCGGCGAGGCGCCGCCAGCGCGCTTTGCCCCTGCCACCGCCTCCGTCGCGCACCTCGCCGTAACCCGCAGACAGATAGACCTCTTGTTGCGGTATCGCGGTGCGCCAGGCCAGCGTGGGGTGCAGCATCCATCCGCGGCTGGCGGTAAGAGGCATACCGGCGTCAACGCCGCGCAGCGCCCAACGACCGTCGACGGCGAACGCGTCCTGAACGGCCTGCGGCACCGCGCTGGCCTGATAGCGGTAGCGGACGGAGAAGGTAAATGTCTGACGGGCCAGGGTAAACGCGCGTTGCACCCAGGCGTCCAGCGTCAGCGTATCCTCTCCGGCGGCGAAGTCGGTCTCTTCGCCGCCGAGGCGTCGTGTCATTTCCTGGCCGGTTGAGCGCGCGCCGAACCAGCGGGTGCCGCGCCGATAATTAACGGCGACCTCCAACGCGGCGGGGTGAAGATAACGGCGATGGGATATCCCCAGCCGCCAGGTGCCGGTACGGCGCGTTTGCGAGTGCAGGGTCACCTGATTGAGTCGATGGTGGCTTTGACTGAGAAGTCCACCGCCTGACACGGTCGTTTTGGCGGTGCGGTTGCGGTGCAGCACCCAGGCTAATTGCAAATCCAAGTTGCGCTGATGGCCGGCATAGCAATAATGCCGGCGTTGGCAGGTGACCCTTTGCTGGGAGCGGCTGTCGCTGGCGCCAATCCCCAGGAGCCAATAGCCCATTGGAACCGAGTAGTGCCCGGTGATATTGCCTACCTGCCGCCGGCCCCCGATGCCGAGGGTGCGGCTGACGGCAAGGGACAGGCGATCGCTCAGCGCGGCAGGGTTGTCCAGCGCCAGCATAAGCCCGGAGCGATAGCGGCCGTCGTGGTGGGCGGCGCCATTATCAAGCCAGCCGACCAGTTGCCAAAAACGGTTTTGTCGGCGGGCGATAACAATATCGCTCTCCCCCGGCGCCGGGCCCGGACGCAGCGCTACGCTGGCCGTAACCGAGCTCAAGCGCTGCAGATTATCTAAAGCCTGTTCAATCGCGCGCAGATCGAGCACGTTTCCACGTCCCCCCGGCAGCGCCGTATTCAGGTTCACGCCATAGGTGTTACCCGGCGCCGATACCACCTGCCGTACCCGACCGGGCACAATGCGTAACGTCAACTCGCCCTGGCGCAAATCCTGCGGCGATGCCACGATCCGCGTGGTCACCCAGCCATGTTCGATGAGCCTGTTTTGCAACAGCGTCATTAACCGCGCGATGCGCCGCGCGTTCAGACACTGGCCGAGCGCCTGATTCGCCAGGCGCTGCAACGGCACCCAAGACGGCAGAGCCTCGCGCCCGTCCAGCGTCACGCGCCGCAAAACAACACAGGGGGCGTCGGGCATCGTCGGGCGATCGACGACGGGGCACGCCTCCGTTTGCGGGCGGGTCGGCGAAGAGAGAAACGGTTGATGCTGCGCCTGCGGTACCAGTGAAGAATCCAACGAGGGTCGAGCGAGGGGTGAAGCCTGGATATCGTACGAGGTCATGGCGGCCAATTTTACCAGCCAGTGCAGCAGCATGACCCTTTTCTGCTTTCCTTGGGCTTTGTTGAATAAATCGAACTTTTAGGTGACTGGCGGCTCTGATCACTACATTCGTTTCAACATCAGGTCCCCATGGCAAAGCAAAAGTTTAAAATTACCAACTGGCCCGCATATAACAATGCGCTCAGGCAGCGGGGGGACCTGACAGTATGGCTTGATGAGTCAGCCATTGCTGCATGGACTGAGAGTACACCACCTGAACATCGTGGCCGGCCGCTTCACTACACCGATATGGCCATTACCACGGTTCTGATGATAAACCGCGTGTTTAACCTTTCGCTCCGGGCGTTACAGGGTTTCGTTGACGCGATTTTTAAACTGATGGGGTTGTCGCTGCGCTGCCCAGATTACTCTCTGGTCAGTCGGCGAGCAAAAACCGTCGACATCAGCATAAAAACGCCAACCCGCGGCGAAATCTCACACCTGGTCATCGATGGCACCGGCCTGAAAGTCTTCGGCGAAGGCGAATGGAAAGTCAGGCAGCATGGGGCTGAGAGGCGCAGAGTATGGCGCAAGCTTCATCTGGCAGTAGATAGCGTGACACATGAAATTATCTGTGCCGATTTATCGCTAAGCGGTACGACAGATGCGCAGGCGCTGCCCGGGCTGATTAACCAAACCCACCGGAAAATCAGGGAAGCGTCGGCTGACAGTGCTTACGATACGCGTTACTGTCATGATGCTCTGCTGAGGAAAAAAATAAAGCCGCTTATCCCACCGCGAAGTGGTGCGCAATATTGGCCAGCTCGATACCATGAGCGTAACCATGCGGTGGCAAATCAGCATCTGAGCGGCAATAACGATACCTGGAAAAAGAAAGTAGGTTATCACCGGCGTTCACTGGCTGAAACGGCCATGTTCCGGTTTAAAACACTTCTGGGTGGTCATCTGAGTCTGCATGACTATGACGCGCAGGTAGATGAGGCAATGGCAATGGTTAAAGCACTTAACCGGATCACACTGTTAGGAATGCCAAACAGCGTCCGCATCATGTAACAATCGCCCTGATAGGGAGGAAGTCGTCACAAATTTCGGATTTATTCAACAAAGCGCTTTCCTTGTATAGAAGATCTCCCTTTCGTTCACGCGCCATAAAGGCGGCACGGACGCGTGGCGTCGCCTGGCGAGACGACTCACGACAGGTCCAGCCGTCCCAAGGGCCTGAGCAGGCTGAAAAGGAGAGCACCATATCACCCTGCACGTCACGCACTGGTAATACCTGTTAGCCTGTCACGGGGAGAAGGGGCGTCAGGGATGAGATTGAGGCGTTACCGGCGCCGCGACGCCCAGACGGTCTCGCCACCGCGCGCGCCGACACGCCTTTGCGCCAATGCCGGGCTGGACGGGGCTTTTAGCGCTGCACAACGTCTGGTCTAGGCTTCGAGCAAGGCCTCAGCGAAAAGTTAAATAAGAGGGTTTGAAATTAATTTGTATGTCAAGTAAAAATATTTTGTCGTATGCCTAAAACAACAAACCCGCCGAAGCGGGTTTGCATGAAATTGGTTACTGCCGGCGAGGGAATCAGAGCATTGCGCTGATAACCGCAACCCAAAATGCCATACTAATCAGCATGATACTTGGCAGCGTCCATTTGTAGAAGTCTTCCATAATTACCTCACATTAGGTTTGCATCTTTAAGAATAATCTTACACCTATTTCACTTCAAAGAATAGGGTCTAGATCCCCATTTGCGTCTTATTTCGATGTTAATTTCTAACTTGCATCACATTTTTGGTGTCGGAAACGGCTGATGTCATCTTTTCTTCACCAAAACAGGCTGCATTTTACCGATGCGCACCGTTTTCAATCGTTAAAATAAGACTAGAACACCTTGCTATTTCATGATTTGACCTGGCTCATGCTTTTGAGCCTTGATTGCGCTGATGATTTTATTTCTGCCGTCAAAAAGTAAAAAAAATGTCACTTGCGCCAGATTTGCACAACTATGGGGCAGATTCGGGGCGGATGCACAACGGCATACCGAGGGACGACAGCGGCGAACGCGAACGGTAATCCGCTGGGTTAAAGCGATGCCGCCCTTCCCCTGCCCGCCGACGCAGGACGACCGCGGCCTGCCTTTCTGCTGCATCAATGACGGCCCGCGCCCGTCGCCCGAGTGGAACGCGGCCAACCGAGCACGTTAAAGCGCAGTAAGCGCCTGCCGGCCATCGGGGCGAGCGCGCGTGCTGCAGAACAATAAACAGTTGACATTGAACAATTTTACAACAACACTCATTCCTACGTTCCGCTTAAGGCCGGCGGTACGCCGGGCGACGCCCGCCCGCATCATTTCTGCTTTTCCAGATTGCGTCCGCGCTAACCCACCTGCGCAGGCATTATGTATACGGCGCCAATCTGAGCACGGCAGTCAGACAGTTGTCATCACAGCGATCCAAACCTTAAACGGCACCATGACTTTAGGGGGAAATGACAATGTGGCACGCCATAAGCACTCTGCTGGCAGAAACCCTGGACGAAAATGAAATTTTGCAACGGCGGGAATTACCCGGCGGCGAGCTGCATACCGCCTGGTATCTCCGATACGGCCCTCATCACATTTTTGTCAAAAGCGACGGTCATGAACTGCTGCAAAAGTTTGCCGATGAAGCGGACCAGCTCGCCTTGTTGGCGCGCAGCAAGACCGTGCGCGTGCCTCAGGTCTACGGCGTCGGCAGCGCGCGGGAGAGTAGCTTTTTGCTGTTGGGGTACCTGCCGCCACGCCCTTTTGACGCCCACGGCGCCTGGCGCTTCTGGCAACAGCTAGCCCGTTTGCATCAATGGAGCGAGCAGCCGCAATTCGGCTTGGATTTTGACAACGATCTTTCCACCCTGCCGCAGCCGAACGCCTGGCAGCGCCGCTGGTCGCGCTTTTTCGCCGAGCAGCGCATCGGCTGGCAATTACAGTTGGCGGCGGAAAAGGGGCTGGTGTTTGGCGATATTGATACGCTTATTGATAGGGTCGAACAGCGGCTGCACGACCACCAGCCGCAACCGTCTCTTTTACACGGCGACCTTTGGCCGGATAATTGCGCCAACAGCGACCAAGGCGGTTTTCTTTTCGATCCCGCCAGCTACTGGGGCGATCGTGAATGTGATTTGGCCACATTGCCGCTGTTTAGCCAAATGCCGCCGCAAATTTATGACGGCTACCAGAGCGTCTGGCCGCTGGACAAAGATTTCGTGCGCCGCCAGCCGGTCTATCAGCTTTATTACCGGCTGAAAGACGCCATTTTATTTGGGGGAGAGCACGTTCCGGCGGCGGCCGCCGCGCTCGACAGCGTGCTCGCCGCCGGTGCCGGCGATTAAAGCATCCCCAAAAGTTTGAAGGCGAAATACCCCGCCACCACAATAATCACCGGCAGGATGTACAGCGGGAAAAATTGCAGCAAAATGGTATGCCGCGGCATGACGATACGCTGTTCCAGCTGGGCGCGGCTAATGCCGCTGTCGCCGCGCGCCTGTTCCAGCACCATTTGATCCTCCACGCCTTCGCGCACGTGCTTCACCTGCCGCGACATGCGCGCGCCCGACGCCTGCAGCGCCAATCCGACAAACACCAGAATATAAATAAACCAAAACAGCATGTTCGGGCTGGCAAAAAAACCGCGGCTAAAATCCGGTTACGGGGAATTATGCCAAAAGGCGTTCAGAAAAGGGGTATTGAAGCGCATCATATCGGTAATGACATGAAAAAAGTCGCTTACTACCGCATTAATGCCTTGATTCGGACCGCTATGTTGCTCGATAAACTTCAATACCGAAATAAAGGTCGAAATCACTGCCGGTATACAGATAACCCATCCGGCAATCCGCTTAACAACCGCCAGGCGGCCGGCTTGCTGATACGTCATGTGTTCCCCTTGATTAAACGACGCAGGTCCGATTGGCTTAAGTTTATCTATAATTTACTTTTTTTGCTTTACTGTTTTCTTAAAAAGCCCTTTATGCTGTCGCTATTGCCCGCGCCGTGATTCCGGCGCGCGCGCCGCCCGTTCATTACAGGAAAGGTTTCGTTATGGCACCCCCCCCCCCAAGCAACAAGCGGTTATCTTTGACATGGATGGCCTGATTATTGACTCCGAACCGCTGTGGCACCAAGCGGAGCTGGCGGTATTCGCCGAATTGGGCAAAGCGAGTTCCCTCGCCGCAACCCTGCCCGACACGCTGGGATTACGGATTAATGAGGTGGTGGATCTCTGGTATCAAGATTCGCCCTGGCAAGGACCGTCGCGGCGCGAGGTTAGCGGGCGCATTATTGAACGTGCTTTGGGCATGATCGAGCAGCAGCGGCCCTTGCTGCCTGGCGTACGGCAGGCCCTGACGCTGGCGACGGATTGCGGGTTGAAAATCGGTCTGGCGTCGGCCTCGCCGCTGTTTATGCTGGAACGCGTGTTGGACATGTTTGCGCTGCGCCATTATTTCCATTTCATCGCTTCTGCGGAGCAGTTGCCCTACAGCAAGCCGCACCCGGAAGTGTATTTGCGCGCCGCCGCCGGCCTGGACGTCGAGCCGATGCGCTGTTCCACCCTGGAAGATTCTTTTAACGGTATGATTGCCACCCGAGCGGCGCGCATGCGCTCGATAGTCGTGCCCGGATGCCGGGCTGCGCGACGACCCGCGCTGGTGTCTGGCACAAGTGCGGCTGCCGTCGCTGCTGGCCCTGGAAGCGGCACATCTCCTCTGATTCACAGTGCGGGCAGGAAATCGTTGCGCTTCGGGCTAAACGTGTCGATAAGCACGCTGTTGTCATCCAGAGCGACCACGCCGTGCACCTGTCCTTTCACCGCGCGATAGGCGTCGCCGGCGACGAGAATGCGCGCTTCGCCATCGATGGTGACCTCAAAGCGCCCCGACGCCACATAAGCAATCTGATCGTGGATCTCGTGCTTGTGCGGCGTCCCCACCGCGCCTTGGGCGAAATGCACGCAGGCCATCATCAATTCATCACTCCAGGTCATCACCTTGCGCTTAATGCCCTCGCCCAGCGTTTCCCAAGGGGTTTCCTCATCCAGATAGAAGGTTTTCATAGCACGCCTCATCGTTGTCCTGCGCCGCGGGCGCAAAGGGTATGGCGGCAATGGTAACCCGAACCCGCCGCGTTCCCCTAATCGATCCGCAAAAATGCTTCGACGTCCTAAAAAAATAAAACATTGCTTCAATATTATTAATATGGCTTACCTGCAGTTTTATGATGAAAACCCAATCGCGGCACAGAGATACCACGCAGCGACCACCGTTTGCGCTTTCTGCCACCGCGCTTACCGGGCCTATGCCCGCAGATTGCCACGAGAGAGGCTTCACCATGCAGGTTCGTCAAAGCATTCATAGCGACCACGCCAAACATCTGGATACCGAGGGGCTGCGCCGCGAGTTCCTTATCGAGAATATTTTTGTCGCCGACCAGTTGCTGGTTCCGGTCACATCCGATCACTGATTCCGATTTCACCCAATCACTAATTCTGATTTCATCCGATCACTGATTCCGGTCGCCCGATCAGCGATTCCGATTCTGTCCGATCGCTCATCTTCTGTTCCGCCATACTCTGGAGACTTTTAGCTTCCTGGGGCATGGCATGGCACGTAAAAAGAAGAAAGCGAGAACGGAAATGTGCATCTATATTAATGTGTTACGTATGAAATTCGAGCAGCGTCGCTCGAATCGCACTATCGCAGCAGCGCTCGGCATAGGCTGTACTACCGTGCACGATATCCTCGGCCGATTCACGGTAGCTAACCTGGTCTGGCCATTGCCGGCGGAACTGTCCCCCGTCGACCTCGACCGCCTGCTCTATCCCGGCAAATCCGGAAAAGTTATCAATACCTTACCCAGCTGGCTTGATATCGATACCGAGTTAAGCCGCAAGGGCATGACCAAGCAGCTGCTCTGGATGGAATATCAGTCCGCCGTGGGCGGTGATGCCCTCGGTTACTCACAGTTTTGTGCACTGTACCGTGACTGGAAAAAGAAGCAGAGGCGTTCCATGCGCATGGAGCACAAGGCTGGCGAAAAGCTCTTCATCGACTTCTGTGGCCCCACCGTACCTATCGTCAACCCTGCGACCGGTAGCGTACGCCAGGTCGCTATCTTCGTCGCTGCCATGGGCGTGTCAGGCTATGCGTATATCGAAGCCTGCGAAGGCCAGGACATGGCATCGTGGCTCAACGCCAATAGCCGCTGCCTGCACTTCATGGGTGGGGTTCCGGAGCTGATGATACCTGATAATCTGCGCAGCGCTGTCAGCACCCCTGACCGCTATGAGCCGGTCATAAACCAGAGCTACCAGGCGCTGGCAAATCACTATGAGACAGTGGTGCTACCGGCGCGCCCGAGAAAACCGAAAGACAAGGCGAAGGCAGAATCAACTGTGCAGCTGGTAGAACGCTGGGTTTTGGCCCGATTGCGTAAACGTAGGTTCTACTCGCTGGCCGAACTCAACCAGGTGATACGAGAACTCAATCATGAGTTGAATCTGCGCCCGATGCGTCATTACGGCGGACAAAGTCGCCTTGAACGCTTCGAGCAGCTGGACAAACCGGCTCTTGGGCCTCTACCGCCCACACAATGGGAATACAGTGAAGTATCTCGTTGCCCGAGTGGGACCTGATTACCACATAGACTACGGCAAAAACTGGTACTCGGTGCCTCATCCGCTGGTTGGCGAGCGCGTTGACGTCATCGCCACCCAACGGCTGGTGCAAATCCACCATAAGGGCGTCTGCGTGGCTACGCACCCTCGCAGCGATAACGCCTATAGGCACACGACTCAGGCGGCGCACATGCCGGCTAACCATAAGGGGCAGAGTCAGGTGGACGCCGGAAAGGCTGTGCAGTTGGGCGCTGTCGGTGGGTGTGTGCACACTGAAAGTGGTCGAGTCCATCCAAAAGAGCAAAGCCCATCCGGAGCAGGCTTACCGCTCCGTGCTGAGGCTACTCAATCTGCAACGGCGCTATGAGACGACGCGACTGGAGAAGGCCTGCGCGCTGGCGTTGGAGAAAGGGTGCATTAACCGCTCTTTCAGCCAACGTATTGAAACACGGTCGTGAAAGTGAGGTCACCCAGGACGGAGCCGGCGTATCAATGCTGGTTCACGAAAACCTCCGAGGTCCGGACAGTTATCACTAAGGAGAATAAATATGGATACACTGTTAATGGCTCTGCGAGAGCTGAAGTTGTCGGCAATGGTCCAAGCGTTGGAGACGCAACGCGAACTTCCGGGGAGTTATGGGGAGCTGGGGTTCGAGGAGCGGTTGTCGCTGATGGTAGAAGCGGAAAATTTGCATAAAAAAAACAACCACATATGCCGTCTTCGACGGCAATCGTAAATGCGCTTGCAGGCAAAACCGGAAGATATCCGCTATATCCCTAGCCTAGGAGTGACACCGGAACAGATGCGAGATCTGCTAGGGGGACAATATCTGAAATATCAGAAAAGCATACTCATCACGGGGCCGACAGGTACGGGCAAAACCTGGCTCAGTTGTGCGCTTGGTGAGCAGGCATGCCGGCAGCAATATAGCGTGCGTTACTGGCGAGTGGGTCGGTTGCTGGCCCATCTTCACCAGTGTCAGGTAGACGGGACCTATCTAAAACAGCTTAAGCAGTTAGAAAAAATAGAGTTATTGATCTTGGACGACGTGGGCCTAGAATCAATAAGTCCGATGCAGGCAACGATGCTGTTGGAGATGATGGAAGATCGCTACGACAAAAGCAGCAGCATCCTGATCAGTCAACTGCCGGTAAAAAAATGGTATGGACTGATAGAAAACCCCACGACAGCTGACACGTTACTCGATCGGTTAGTACACCCCAGCTATAGACTGGAACTTAAAGGCGAATCACTACGCAAAGAGCAAGGAGTAGCCAGCACAGGAAAAATAGGCTAAACCCGAGTCAGAAGATGGGCGAACACGTGATCGAATATCACTGGAATGGGTGATCGGAGACCCTGTACAGACCCTGTACACGATTCTGTGTAAATGCCTTTTCTCAGAAGTGACCGTCCAGGCGGTCACCGAACTCGATAATAAAGCGGCTCATTGCCATGCGCCAGTCCCTCAAAGGCATTGTCCATTTCTGTGAGGCCGCCTGTATCGCCAGCCACACCACCTTTTTCACTGCGTCGTCGGTCGGGAACACCTTGCGCTTTTTGATGGCATGCCGGATCACGCTGTTTAACGACTCGATGGCGTTGGTCGTGTAGATCACCTTGCGGATGTCCGTTGGGTAGGCAAAGAACGTGGCCAGATTGGCCCAGTTTGCCTGCCAGCTTCGACTTATTTGCGGGTAGCGGATGTCCCAGGCACTGGAGAACGCTTCCAGCGCCTGCAAGCCGGCTTCTTCCGTAGGGGCCTGATAGATAGCTTTCAGGTCGCGGGTGACGGCCTTGTAGTCCTTCCAGGAGACGAACCGCAGGCTGTTGCGCACCATATGTACGATACACAGCTGGAGCCGCGCCTCCGGATACACCGCGTTAATAGCGTCAGGGAAACCTTTCAGCCCGTCTACGCAGGCGATAAGGATATCGTTCAGGCCGCGGTTTTTCAGCTCTGTCAGCACGTTCAGCCAGAACTTTGCGCCTTCATTTTCGGCCAGCCACATACCTAGCAACTCTTTCTGGCCTTCGATGTTGATGCCCAGCGCCAGGAACACAGATTTGTTGATGATGCGGCTGTCCTGCCGGACTTTTAGAACGATACAGTCAAGATAAACAATGGGATAGACTGCATCCAGAGGCCGGTTTTGCCATTCGACAACCTGCTCCATGACCGCATCGGTGACCTTTGAGACCAGCGCCGGCGAGACATCGGCGTCATACAGCTCTTTGAACGCGGCGGCGATCTCGCGGGTGGTCATCCCTTTGGCGTACAACGATAAAATCTGGTTATCCATCCCGGTAATCCGGGTCTGGTTCTTCTTCACCAGTTGCGGTTCAAAGGAACCGTCACGATCGCGCGGAGTACGCAGCGCCAGCGGGCCATCGCCAGTGGTAACGGTTTTTGTGGAATAGCCGTTGCGGGCGTTGGTCCCCGGTTTAGGCTGATTTTTATCGTAGCCGAGGTGATGGGTCATTTCGGCATTGAGAGCTGCTTCGACGCTGATTTTTTTCAGCAGCCGATCGAAGTGACTGAGATCTTCAGGGGTTTTGAGATTTTTGGCCAGTTCGTTAGCCAGAGCCTGCAACTGTTTTTCGTCCATAAATTAACCTGTTTTTGATGTTGGATTGAACATATCAAAATCAGGCAAATACACAAATTTCTAAACAGGCTCTCCAGGCGGTCACCGAACTCGATAATAAAGCGGCTCATTGCCATGCGCCAGTCCCTCAAAGGCATTGTCCATTTCTGTGAGGCTGCCTGTATCGCCAGCCACACCACCTTTTTCACTGCGTCGTCGGTCGGGAACACCTTGCGCTTTTTGATGAATGGAGGCAGTATTATTACACTTCAGCGCATCATGGGACATGCCAACATCATGCAGACCACGGTCTACGCGCACTTCGCGCCGGACTTCTTACGGGATGCCATATCTCATAATCCCTTGGCCAAAAGGGTCCATATTCTGTCCATCGATATGGCTTAAATAAGCCTGAATCGCCCCTTGGTTGATGATTAACTTATTGAAAAATAAATAAAGCTAAAATCCATCGAGGGGCGAAAAAAGCGCCGGAAGTGCCTTGTGTGGCGATGCCGCAGTCATTCCCCTGCCAGCCTGCCCTCGGGCATATTCTCTGATGTCTTATACGCTCCGGTGCCATACTGCTATTTTGGGCAATAGCGACAAACAGTACAATGCGCACAGGCCGACAATCACATAGACAATGCGCGCAACCATCGCTTCCTGCCCGCCAAAAACGGTTGCCACCAGATCAAAGCGAAATAGCCCAACCAATAGCCAATTCACGCCACCGACAATGAGCAAAATTAACGCAATGGTGGTTAATGCTTTCATAATCACTCCCCTTATTGAAATATTGGGCATTATTGCCTCATGAGTCCCGCTTGATACCGGCCGGATGAAAAACCGGCGGCATAGAGAACCCGAAAATACGCTAATAAACTGTAGTGCTTATTTCCGATAAGGGAGGAGTAAATTTTATTTTGCCGGCCGTTTGCAGGAAATTATACTTTTATCGCCGGTTATGATGCCGAACCCTGCTCGGTCAACGGCGGGGGATTGCGTTGCGCACTGACGTAGGTAGGAGGGAAGCGAGGCCGCAAGCGTTGGCGGCCCTTGATTGAGCGCCCCGCTAAGCGGCCGATTTGCGGCTGACACCTCTGCCTTTAAGGACGACGTTATTTACCGGTCAGGAAATGACGCAACGGCATCCTTTGTAGATTGAATAAAATCAATAAACGCGCGCAGCGGCGGCGGGACCAGCCTGTGGCCGGAATAATAAAGATAAGGCCCGGAAAAGGTGTGCCACCAGGGTTGCAGCACAGGTTCAAGTTCGCCGCTGTCAATCGCGGGGCGCAGCCAGGTTTCAAATAGATAGATGACCCCCAGCCCGGCGACCGCCGAGGCGACGCCGAGATCGGTTGCGGTGCCGACACTGTAGATCAATAGTGCCATATTTCCAGATTTCCCCCGCCGAACCGGCTGCGCAAACATTCCATTTTCATCAAATCCTGGGGATGACGAGGGCGGCCGTGCCGGTCAAGGTAGGCCGGCGGCGACGCCGTGGCGAAACGTTGTTGGCGCGGTCCCACGGGGACGGCAATCATATCCTGCTCAAGCCAATCGTCATAATGGATCCCCGCATCGCACCCCGCGGACAGGAAATCGACAATGCCGCTTTCCGCCATCACCTCAACCTTGATGTCTGGATAGCGTTTGAGAAAAGGCGCAAGAAGTTGAGGCAGCACCAAGCGGGAGACATTAACCGGTACGGTAAGACGCAGCGTACCCGCGGGCCGATTGCTCGATGAGGTGGCGGTTTCCAGCGCCTGCGCGAGTTCAGCGAAAGCGGGACCAATGCGCTCCAGCAGCTGTTTCCCTTTTTCCGTCGGCAATATGCTGCGCGTCGTGCGGTGAAGCAGGCGTACGCCCAAGTAGCTTTCGAGCCGCCGCACCGCATCGCTGAGGCCGGAGGGACTGACGTGCAACGCGCGCGCCGCCTGACGAAAGCCGCCGGCCTGCGCTACGGCGGCAAACGCTTTCAAATCGCTCAGCCTGTCCGTTGCCCTTTTTGTCACTTTTCGCTCCCCTGGCGCCGTTGCCAGCCATTAAACGTAGGTGGCGCCTCTCACCTGCGCGAGACGCACAGCGCAGAATGCCCAAGCGCTTAATACCGTTCTTTCCGCGCTTGCCCTTCGCGCTGAGTGTACGTAAAAACGAACACTCTGTACACCGGCGGTAGGATACCGCCCACTTTGGTGCCACGCTACAATGCCGGGCAGTGACGGGGAAATGCCAAACGGCCGGCCGCTGCCGTTCGCCGGCCCGCCGCCGACGAGGCGACGCATTCCGCAACGGTTCCCTATAAACAGGAGAGAAAACATGCAAAGCCTGACACCTTTAGCGCTGGTCACTGGCGCCTCTTCGGGCATCGGCCTTTCCTTTGCCCGCCGGCTGGCCGCCCGGGGGGACCCCATGATTGTCGTGGGACGCCGCCAACAACGTTTGGACGCACTGGCTGCCGAATTTCCCGCCGTCAACATCCGCCCGGTCGTAGCAGATCTGGCTTCCGCGGCCGGTATTGCCACCGTGGCCGAATTATGCCGACGGGAGCCTTTGACATTGCTTATCAACAATGCCGGCGTGGCCCATTATATGCCCTTCACGACGCTGCCGCCGGAGAAAGCGAGCGAATTACTTCAGGTGAAGTGTATCGCGCCCACCCTGCTGGCGCATGTCGCCGCCCTTTCCCATCTAGTGTCCATGTCATTGGCACTGCACGAAGAGCTGGGCTCCGCCGGCCTGCGCGTCCAGGCGCTTTGTCCCGGCATCGTCGCCACCGAATTTCATGAACGTCAGGGGATGGATTTGAGCGCATTAGCGTGAATGAGTGCGGATAATGTGGTCACCGCCAGCCTGCGCGCCCTTGATTTGGGGGAAGTGCTCTGTGCGCCGGGGGTTGAGAACGCCACACTACTGGCGAATGTATTCAAGGCCAACCTGGCGGCCTTTGGAGCCCAGTCGCCGTAGCTGGCGGCACGCTACCGATAAGCGTTACCCATTACAGCCGGCAGCGCGTCAACCTACAGGCCGGCCACCGAAAGAAATACGGGGCCGGCCGGCTGGGCTAACGATTAAAGCGCGCGCAAAATCGCTTCTACGCCCTGCTTGGCATCGCCAAACAGCATTTGCGTATTGTCTTTGAAGAACAGCGGATTTTGTACTCCGGCGTAGCCGGTATTCATCGAACGCTTAAAGACCACGACGTTGTGCGCTTTCCACACCTCCAACACCGGCATTCCCGCGATGGGACTGCGCGGATCGTCTTGCGCCGCCGGGTTGACGGTATCGTTGGCGCCGATGACCAACACGGTATCGGTGGCGCTGAAATCATCATTGATTTCATCCATCTCCAACACGATATCGTAAGGCACCTTCGCCTCCGCCAACAGTACATTCATATGGCCCGGCAAGCGCCCCGCCACCGGATGGATGCCAAAACGCACATTGACGCCGCGCTGCCGCAGCTTGGCGGTGATATCGTGTACCGGATATTGCGCCTGCGCCACCGCCATGCCGTAGCCGGGAGTGATGATGACCGAGCTGGAATTTTTCAGCAATTCGGCCACCTCTTCCGCCGTGGTTTCACGATATTCCCCCATTTCGGCTTCGGGATCGCCGGCGCTGCTGTCGTTACCAAACCCGCCGGCGATGACGCTGATAAAGGAGCGGTTCATCGCTTTACACATGATGTAGGAGAGGATGGCACCGGACGATCCCACCAGCGCGCCGGTGACGATCAGCAGATCGTTGCTCAGCATGAAACCCGCCGCCGCCGCCGCCCAGCCGGAATAGGAGTTAAGCATGGAAACCACTACCGGCATATCGGCGCCACCAATGGAGGCGACCAGGTGCCAGCCGAACGCCAGGGCGATGAGTGTCATCAACAACAGCGCCAGCACCTGCAGGCCGATATTGTCGCTGTGCACGAAAAGTATCAGCAGTAAAAACGAAATCACCAGCGCCGCGAGGTTCATTTGATGGCGCCGCGGCAACATCAGCGGACGGGATGAGATTTTCCCGTGCAGCTTGCCAAACGCCACGATCGAGCCGGTGAAGGTCACCGCACCGATAAAGATCCCCAGGAAAACCTCGGTTAAATGGATATTCTCCATGACCGCATTAGTAATTGCGTCGTGCTCCAGATAACTATTAAAGCCGACCAATACCGCCGCCAAGCCGACGAAGCTGTGCAAAATCGCTACCAGCTCCGGCATCTCGGTCATTTCTACCTTGCGCGCCAAATACACCCCAATGGCGCCGCCGATGACCATGGCAACAATGATCCAGCCGACATTGCCGGCATGGGGTCCCAACACCGTCGCGATGAGCGCGATAGCCATCCCGGTAATGCCAAACAGGTTACCCTGTCGCGATGTTTCGTGTTTAGATAGCCCCGCCAGGCTACAAATAAATAAAATGGCGGCGACGATATAAGCCACTGTGACGAGTCCTTCAGACATGGTTCACCCCTTAATTTTTACGAAACATTTTCAGCATGCGCTGAGTGACGGTGAAACCACCAAAGATATTGATGCTGGCAATCAGCACGGCAATAAACGACAGGAAAGAGACCCATCCGCCATCGCCGATTTGTAATAACGCGCCAACGACAATAATGCCTGAAATTGCATTGGTGACCGACATTAACGGGGTGTGCAGCGCATGGCTGACATTCCAGACGACGTAATAGCCCACGACGCATGCCAGGGCAAACACCGTAAAGTGCGATAAGAAATCGCGCGGGGCCGCATTCGCCAGGGCGCCAAATAACACGATAGCCACGGCGATAAGCCCATATTTACGCAGCGGCGACGCCGGCCGGGGCGGCGCTGCGGGCGTTGCCGCCGGGGCAGCCTGCGCCGGCTTCGGCTGAGCGGACACGGTGATAGGCGGGGCCGGCCAGGTTAATTCGCCGTCACGGATAACAGTAACGCCGCGGATAACGACGTCGTCAAAATCCACCACAATATCGCCATTCTTCTCTTTACAGAGCAGTTTTAACAGGTTTATCAAATTAGTGGCGTACAGCTGGGAGGACTGGGTGGGCAACCGGCTGGGCAAATCGGTATAGCCGATAATTCGCACGCCGTTATCGGTCACCGTCACCTGGTCCGCCACGGTCAGCTCACAGTTGCCGCCGGTTTGCGCCGCCAGATCGACAATAACGCTGCCCGGGTTCATGCTGGCGACCATCTCTTTGGTGATAAGACGGGGGGCCGGCTTGCCCGGAATCAATGCGGTGGTGACGATAATATCGACATCTTGCGCCTGCGCGGCGAACAGCGCCATTTCGGCTTTGATAAAGGCGTCAGACATTACCTTGGCGTAACCATCGGAACCGCCCGCATCCTCTTTAAACTCCAGCTCGAGGAACTCTGCGCCCATACTTTGCACCTGTTCTTTCACCTCGGGACGAGTATCGAAAGCGCGAACCACGGCGCCGAGGCTGCCGGCGGTGCCGATGGCGGCCAGCCCTGCGACGCCGGCGCCGATCACCATCACTTTCGCCGGCGGCACTTTACCCGCCGCGGTAATCTGGCCGGTAAAGAAGCGGCCGAATTCATGGGCGGCCTCAACGATGGCGCGGTAGCCGGCAATATTGGCCATCGAGCTCAGGGCATCTAGCGACTGCGCACGCGAAATACGCGGCACAGCGTCCATCGCCATGACGGTGACGTTTTTGGCGCGCAGGGCCGTCAGCAGGTCGGCATTTTGCACCGGCCAAATAAAACTTATCAACGTCGTGCCGCTTTTCAGCAGGGCAATTTCATCCTCAGTCGGCGCATTGACTTTAAGAATGATATCGGACTGCCAAACTTCAGAGGTATTTGTCAACGTCGCACCCGCCGCAACAAACGCGGCATCCTCGAAACTCGCCAATGTACCGGCGCCGTTTTCCACCGCGACACTAAAACCCAGCTTAAGCAATTGCTCGACGGTTTTAGGCGTGGCGGCGACCCGGGCTTCGTTGGCAACGCGTTCTTTTGGTACACTAATACGCATAGCTTTCCCTTATTATTCAGTTCTTTTGTAAATGACAGGTTGCCGGGGCCGGAACGCGCGGCATCACGGGCCGCCGCCCGGGAAATCCAGCAGGCGTCAACTACTAACCTACTTAAATTAAGATAAGTGGTCTATGTTTTGTGCCGGTTAATTACGTTTTGGGATAAAAATCCCGCCGCATTCAGGTCGTTAAACGCTTTGTTGAATAAATCCGAAATTTGTGACGACTTCCTCCCTATCAGGGCGATTGTTACATGATGCGGACGCTGTTTGGCATTCCTAACAGCGTGATCCGGTTAAGCGCTTTGACCATTGCCATAGCCTCACCTACCTGCGCGTCATAGTCATGCAGACTCAGATGACCACCCAGAAGTGTTTTAAACCGGAACATGGCCGTTTCAGCCAGTGAACGCCGGTGATAACCTACTTTCTTTTTCCAGGTATCGTTATTGCCGCTCAGATGCTGATTTGCCACCGCATGGTTACGCTCATGGTATCGAGCTGGCCAATATTGCGCACCACTTCGCGGTGGGATAAGCGGCTTTATTTTTTTCCTCAGCAGAGCATCATGACAGTAATGCGTATCGTAAGCACTGTCAGCCGACGCTTCCCTGATTTTCCGGTGGGTTTGGTTAATCAGCCCGGGCAGCGCCTGCGCATCTATCGTACCGCTTAGCGATAAATCGGCACAGATAATTTCATGTGTCGCGCTATCTACTGCCAGATGAAGCTTGCGCCATACTCTGCGCCTCTCAGCCCCATGCTGCCTGACTTTCCATTCGCCTTCGCCGAAGATTCTCAGGCCGGTGCCATCGATGACCAGGTGTGAGATTTCGCCGCGGGTTGGCGTTTTTATGCTGATGTCAACGATTTTTGCTCGCCGGCTGACCAGAGAGTAATCTGGGCAGCGCAGCGACAGCCCCATCAGTTTAAAAATCGCGTCAACGAAACCCTGTAACGCCCGGAGCGAAAGATTAAACACGCGCTTTATCATCAGAACCGTGGTAATGGCCATATCGGTGTAGTGAAGCGGCCGGCCACGATGTTCAGGTGGTGTACTCTCAGTCCATGCAGCAATGGCTGACTCATCAAGCCATACTGTCAGGTCCTCCCGCTGCCTGAACGCATTGTTGTATGCGGGCCAGTTGGTGATTTTAAACTTTTGCTTTGCCATGGGGACCTGATGTTGAAACGAATGTAGTGATCATAGCCGCCAGTCACCTAAAAGTTCGATTTATTCAACAAAGCCGTCGTTAAAAGCAAATGTTGTCAATCGTCACATGAAATGCTGAGACAGTTGCCATTATTACATGCCATAATCGGCGCCTAATCTGTTATACATCAACAGTTCAGCACATTTTGCGTGTATGAAGCTGAAGAAGACACTATTGATATCGGCGTTAATGACTTTACTGACCTTTAGCGCGCAAGCGGCGCAGGAGCTTTCGCCGGAAAAGGCCGCCAGTTTGCAGCCTTTTGAACGTATTAATATCACCGGTCGGTTTAACGCCATTAACGATGCCGCCGCCGCGGTTTCGCGCCGCGCGGACCAGGTTGGCGCCGCGGCGTTTTACGTGGTCAATATCAATGACGCCACCAACAGCGGCAACTGGCGCGTCACCGCCGATCTGTATCGTCAAGATGCGCCCCCCGCCTCCACCGAGACGCAGTACCGAGTATTCAATGGCGTCAAGGAGCTACCGCGCACCGAGGCCAATTTACTGGAGCCTTATGATACCATATCGGTTAACGGTTTTTATCGCAACCAGCCGGAAATCAATGACGCCATTTCCAAAGCGGCTAAAGCCAAAGGCGCCAACTCCTACTATATTGTGCGCCAGATAAACGCCAATCAGGGCGGAAACCAGTTTGCCACCGCCTTTATTTATCGAGCGGATGCGCCGAAGCGCGTAGTGCAGAGCCCGGACAAGATCCCGGCCAACTCCGAAGCCGGTAAAACGGCGCTGGCCGCCGGGGGTGCCGCGGCCGCCAATGTGGAAATTCCGGGCGTCGCTTCGTTAGAGTCCCCCAGCAGTAAAGTTGGCCGCTTCTTTGAGACGCAATCCACCCGCGGCACGCTTTACACCGTCACCTTACCCGACGGTACCAAGATTCAAGAAGTTAACAACATCACCGCGGCACAAATGGTCCCGTTTGACTCCATCAGCTTTACCGGCCATTTCAATAGCTCAACCGATATTTCAACCGAAACCGCGCGACGTGCGGCGAAGAAAGGCGCCAAGTTTTATCACATTACGCGCCAGTGGCAGCAGAACCAGAGCGGCAGTAACCTGACCATCAGCGCCGACCTGTTTAAATAAGGGCGCGCGTAGCCTGAGTGCCTGCCGTGTAGAGGTAATTTCACCGTAGATGTGCCGCGCGCGCCAGGCGCCGGGGGTTATTGTCGCCCTAGCCCCTGGCACCCGAAGACAGGCGGCGCAGACGTTAGTCAGATCAAGGCGCGCGTTTCAGGCCGAGGTGGCGGCGTTAGGGATAGGCAGACGTATAAGCAGCCGCTCATCTTGTTGGGTGAGTTGCAGCGGTGAGCCAACTTCCTGGCGGATCTGCGCCAGTTGCTCCCCTTCGAGAGCGTAAGGCAATTGAATATCAAAGCGGGTCAGCCCCTGCTGGCCGGCAAGCGTGATTAGCCGGATAATATTCGTTTCATCATTCACCTGGGTTGAAAGAACCTGCAACGCCAACGCTTTCAGCTTCTCCTGATCGGTCTGGCTACTCGCCGCGGCCTTGCGCGTGACCATGCCGAAAATGGGAATAACGCCGTATATCGCGTCGATGAAGCTCCAGCGTTTCTTACAGCTCGCGGAGAGATAATCCGTGTAATCGAAGCAAAAGGCTTCACCCTGCTCGGCATTTGCAAACTGAGGTTTGCTCATCTCGCCCGTTCCTCTCTAAACCGTTTGGCGCCGCTCGCCTTTCGCCCGTTTCGCACTATATCATAACGGTCGGGATAATAGGTGCTAAGCCGCATCGGCAAGTGCTAAAAGTTGACATGGTCACGCGCAATCGCCCCCTCTTTGTCAACATTTGTGGCCGGGATCTCACCTTTATTGCTGTTAACAAATCATTTATCCCGGCACGTGGCGTCGAGGCGCGAGTGGCGGTATGCTCTGGGCGGGGATGTTGGCGTTGGAAAGCGGTGAAGTCTATTGATGAACAAGATCGTATATGTAGAAGACGATAGCGAAGTCGACACTCTGATAGCCGCCAGGCTGGGTAAGCACGACTTCGAGGTGATTGTGGAGCCGCGCGGCAACCCGGCGCTGGAGGTTATCGAGGCGCCCGCGCCCGATCTGGTGCTGCTGGATATCTTGTTGCCCGGCAAAGACGGTATGACGCTGTGCCGGGATTTACGTCCCTGCTACGCGGGCCCTATCGTCTTGTTGACCTCGCTGGACAGCGATATGAATCATGTGCTGGCGCTGGAGATGGGCGCCAACGATTATATTCTTAAAACGACGCCGCCCGCGGTGTTGCTGGCCCGAGTACGGCTGCATTTGCGCCAGAATAGCGGCGCGGCGCGCGCGCCTGCGTCCCCCGCCGCCGCGAGCACCGCCAGCGTGCTGCACTTTGGTCAACTGAGTATCGACGCCATCAATCGTCAGGTGATCCTCGACGGCCACACCGTTTTGCTCTCCACGGCGGACTTTGAACTGCTCTGGGAGCTCGCCTGCCATGCCGGGCAGATAATGGATCGCGAGGCGCTGCTGAAAAAGCTGCGCGGCGTCAGTTATGACGGCCTGGACCGCAGCATCGACGTGGCGATATCCCGTCTGCGTAAAAAGCTCGACGACAGCGCCCTTGAGCCGTTTCGTATTAAAACCATCCGCAATAAGGCTATTTGTTAGCCCCCAACGCCTGGGACCGCACCCGGCCATGAGAAAGCTCTTTATCCAGTTCTACCTGCTTTTGTTCGTTTGCTTTCTGATCATGACGCTATTGGTGGGACTGGTCTACAAAGTCACCGCCGAGCGCGCCGGCCGCAAATCCCTTGATCATTTGATGAAAAGCTCGCTTTATCTGATGAAAAGTGAACTGCGCGCCATCCCGCCGCGCGACTGGAACAAAACCATCAACCATCTTGATCTCAATTTGTCGTTCAAGTTGCATATCGAGTCGATGAAAAAATTCCGCCTACGGCCGGATTCGGACCGGCGTTTACGGCGTGGCGAAATCATCGCCTTTGATGATGAATACACCTTTATCCAGCGTATTCCGCGCAGTAATTACGTGCTGGCGGTCGGGCCGATCCCCTATTTATTCTTTCTGCACGAGATGCGCCTGCTGGATTTGGCGCTACTGGTCATGATAGGCCTGTCGCTGGCCTTTCCGGTATTCGTCTGGATGCGCCCGCACTGGCAGGACATGCTGAAGCTGGAGCTGGCCGCGCAGCGTCTCGGCCAGGGCCATCTCAATGAGCGTACCCATTTTGACAGCGCCTCCAGTCTCTATCGGCTGGGTATCGCTTTCAACCAAATGGCGGATAGCGTCAATACGCTCATCGCCAGTAAAAAACGGCTTATCGACGGCATCGCCCACGAGCTGCGAACGCCGCTGGTACGCTTGCGCTACCGGCTGGCGATGAGCGAAGGCGTGGCCCCGGATGAGCAAGAACGTCTGAATCATGACATTGCCCAGTTGGAGGGGCTTATCGATGAGCTGTTGACGTTCGCCCGGCTCGACCGGCCGCAGGTGGTGCTTAATCTGACCGCCTTTGATCTACCGCGCTGGCTCGGCGAGAAAATCGAGGATATGCGCACCCTGCATCCGGAGCACGCTATTGCGCAGGAGGTCCCCGCCGGGGGAGATTTCGGTCCCCTGGATGAACGGCTTACCGAACGAGTGCTGGATAATCTGGTAAACAACACGCTGCGCTACAGCCGTCAAAGCATCAGCATCCGTCTCGGCTAGCAGGGCGACTGGGGATATCTGCAGGTCGATGATGACGGCCCGGGGATTCCGGCGGCAGAACGCGAACGGATTTTCGAGCCCTTTGTCCGCCTGGATCCAAGCCGCGATCGCACCACCGGCGGCTGCGGCCTGGGGTTGGCCATCGTTCACTCCATCGCCCTCGCCTATGGTGGCGAGATTAGCGTCGGCGAAAGCCATCTGGGCGGCGCCCGTTTTCTGTTCCGCTGGCCGCTCAAATCGGCGGCCGCTTTCCCACACGGTTAGTCTAGCCCGCTCTGCTCTGATGCGTTGTTTTAGCGGTAGCGTCTGCCGAGGGGTAAAAATGATTCAAACCCATCGTATGTTGTAACTAATATCCGCTATGACTTTCGAGCCCACGGTAGCATGCTTCCCCTCAGCCGGCGGCCAAGGCGTGGCGGCAGCGGAAGGTGACGTCGGATATGACTGCCTAACCTCAAGGCGTGATCTCCCAGAGTCATAGTGACCCGCACGTCGTACAAACGGTTACAGAGCGATACCATTCACTTACTTACAACGCGCGCGCCTTCTCCTAAACTTCCGTCATCGGCCCCGACTCGGGGTTGTCACCGAAACCGCAATGCTGAGGATATGATAATGAAAAAAATTTTCGCACTGATTGTTGCCGCCACCATGGGATTGTCAAGCGCAGCTTTCGCCGCTGATACCACCACCGCACCGGCCGCCGGCAGCAGCAGCACCCAAACGGCGCCGGCAAAAACCATGCATCACGTCAAAAAACACAAAAAAGCCAAGAAAACCGCACCGGCACAAACTGCTCAGGCGGCTAAGAAACCCGTTAAGAAGCATAAAAAAGTTGCAGCCACCCAAACTGCCCAGGCCGCGAAGAAACACGTGAAAAAACACACCAAAGCCGCGCCGAAAGCCGCTGCCGCCACGCCTGCCGCTTAATTGAGGTAACCCCTGCCGACCGGCGGTTACTCCCCCTCACCGCCGCGCTCGGCCAGGGTCTTCGCGGGCCTGGTCCGCGGAAAATCGCTCTACCGCGACACCCGGAATTCCGGGTGTCGCTTTATTAGGGTCCGGTCTATATGCTGCGACGTTATCGCTATGAAATTATTCTGGGCGTCTTGATCCTCTGCGCGCTAATTAGTACGTCATTCTACCTCTGACTACCCGACAGACGGACAGCCTACGGCAGGCTGCCTTTAGCCGACTGAAACACAACGTTTTTTACTCTCCTTAGTGACTATTATCGGCTATAGTGAGTAAACGCCGCACGGATGAATCTCGAGATAATCATAAGGCACGTCTTTCTATGCGTATTGCGCCATTGCTGGTGTTATTGGTCACGATGATCCCTTTGTCCCGCGCCGCCGCCGCATTGAGCGACGAGCAGCGCACGCTTTTCTTCGGCCACGACCAACGTCAGGCCATTATGGATCCCACCGGTTGGCCGTGGCAGGCTATTGGCCAGGTGGAAACCGCCAGCGGCAATTTGTGTACCGCCACGCTTATCTCTGCGCATCTGGCGTTGACGGCCGGCCATTGTGTGCTGACGCCGCCGTTATGTTACGTTTTGTCGCCGACCACCAGCGCTGGCGCTATCAGACCAGCGCGATCGAAACACTGGTCTCCTCTTCGCTAGGCAAACGATTGAAACCCGCCGGGGATAGCTGGGTGGTACCACCGTCGGCGGCCGGGGAAGATTTTGCGTTAATTCGCCTGAAACAGGCTTTCACGGCATTAAAGCCGCTGCCGCTTTGGGAAGGCGATCGCGAAGAGTTAACCTTACAGTTGAAACAAGCAGAACGGCACGTTACGCAGGCCGGTTATCCCGAGGATCATCTCGATACGCTCTATCGCCATGAAAACTGTCAGATTACCGGCTGGGCGCAGCGTGCGGTGCCATCGCACCGCTGCGACACGCTGCCTGGCGACAGCGGCTCGCCGCTCATGCTCTATACCTTGACCGGCTGGCGATTGATAGCCATCCAAAGTTCGGCGCCTCTGACGAAAGACCGCTACCGGGCCGATAACCGCGCGTTGGCTATTACCGCGATTCGCGACCAACTGACGCAACTCAGCGCCGGGGAGCGGAATAAGCCGGCGCCCTAAGCGCCGGCACCTTTAACGCACGGTTTACGGCTGAATAAGATCCATGGCCTGCTAAATGCGTTTTTCCGAGACGGGGGGCGGCGTCCCCAGCTGTTGGGCAAAAAAGCTGACCCTGAGCTCTTCAATCATCCAACGAATGTCCGCCACAGCCTCCTCTTCTCGCCGGGCGGCCGGGAGTTTGGCCAACCATTGCCGCCACGCCTGCTCTGCTGCACCGCTTCCACTTTCAGCATCTGCGCACGGTCCCGATGCGGATCGATGGCCAATTTATCCAGGCGGCGTTCGATGGCGCGCAAATAGCGTAAAATGTCCGCCAGCCGCCGCTCGCGGTGACAAAGCCGCGGTACACCAGGCCGTCGAGCTGGCTTTTGATATCGGACATCGCCAGCGCCAGGCTAAGATCGACTTTCCCTTTCAGCCGCTTATTGATGGCGAACACCACGCTTAGAATTTGCTCCACCAGACTGGCGATGTCGACCACCACCGGGTTAAGATGGCCGCGCACATGCTCTTGTAGCCGCAAATAGTCCTGCTCCTGCCACACCAGCCCGCCCTGTTCCGCCATCAGTTTATCCACGCCGCAGCTGATACAATCGTCTATCAGCTCCAGCACCTTGCCGTAAGGATTGAAATAGAGCCCCAGTTTGGCTTTATTGGGCAATTTTTCATGCAGATATTTGATCGGCGAGGGAATATTGAGCAGCAGCAGGCGGCGTACGCCCTGCCACATGGCCCGCCGCTGCTGCTCTTCGGTCTCAAACAGCCTGATGGCGACGCTTTGCCGCTCGTCCACCAGCGCCGGCCAAGCCATAAGCCGATAGCCGCCCTTTTTCTGCTCAAACCGCTGCGGTAGGGAGCCGAAATGCCAACTTTGCACATTCTCCTGCTCCAGCCCTTCCTCCGCTACCGCCGCCAGGGTCTGCTGAACGCTGTCTTTAAGCTGGGCTTTCAGACTGTCCAGATCTTTGCCCTCGGCCAGGGTTTTTTGTTGCTCATCCACCACCCGGAAGGTCATTTTCACATGATCGGGCACCTGGTCCAGTTGCCAGGCCTCTCGCTCGATGGTCACGCCGCTCATGCGCCGCAGTTCGCACTCCAGGGCGTCCAGCAGCCGCGTGTCGCCGGCCGTCACACGCTCAAGGAAAGCCTCGGCATAATTCGGCGCCGGAACAAAGTTACGCCGTAACGGTTTAGGAAGCGATTTAATCAGCGCAATCACCAACTCCCGCCGTATGCCGGGAATTTGCCAGTCAAACCCCTGCGGCGAAACTTGATTCAGCAGCGGCAGCGGGATATGCACCGTGACGCCGTCGGCATCGCTGCCCGGTTCAAACTGGTAACTCAGCCGCAGTTTCAGGCTGCCCTGGCGCCAAGTATTAGGATAGTCAACCGCACTGATGGCTTCCGCCCCCGCGCGTACCAGCATGGTTTTTTCAAAATTGAGCCGCTCGGGATCGGCCTTCTGCATCCGCTGCCACCAGCTATCGAAATGGCGCGCCGATACCACCTCTTCACCGATACGCCCGTCGTAAAACGCGAACAGCGTTTCATCGTCCACCAAAATATCCCGGCGCCGGGATTTATGCTCCAGCTCCTCAACCTCATCGAGCAGCCGCCGGTTGGCGCGGAAAAAGGGATGACGGGTCTGCCAATCCCCTTCCACCAGCGCATGGCGAATAAACAGCGCGCGGCAAAGCGCCGGATCAATGGCGCCATAGTTGACCTTCCGGCCGATGACGATGGGCAGCCCCAGAAGCGTCACCCGTTCCGCGGCCATGACCGCGCCGGCGGCCTTCTCCCAATGGGGTTCGCTGTAACTGCGTTTCACCAGGTGATGCGCCAGCGGCTCTATCCACTTCGGTTCGATGCGGGCGGCAAAATCCGGCCCCATAGCCGGCTGGTTTCCACCAGCTCCGCGACCATGGTCCATTTGGGCGGTTTTTTGAACAACGCAGAGCCGGGATAAAGCGCGAAACGGGCATTGCGGGTACCGGTGTACTCCGGTTTATCGGTGTCTTTTTGTCCAATATGGGACAATAAGCCGGTCAACAGCGCGCTATGCAGCGACCGATAATCGGCGGGTTGGGCATTGATCGGCAGGCCCAGAGTTTTAACGGTCTGGCGCAGTTGGGTATAGACGTCCTGCCATTCCCGCACGCGCAAATAGCTGAGAAAATCCACCCGGCACTGGCGGCGCAACTGGCTGGAGGATAATGCTTTTTGCTGCGTCTGGAGGTAATCCCACAAATTGACAAAAGCGAGAAAATCAGACTCTTTGTCCGCGAAGCGGCGGGGCTTTTCATCCGATGCCTGCTTTTTGTCCATGGGCCGTTCGCGCGGATCCTGGATAGACAGCGCGGCAGCGATAATCATCACCTCACGCACGCAGCCGCCGCTGCGGGCCGCAAGTACCATGCGCGCCAGGCGCGGATCCAGCGGCAACTGGGCCAATTGCCGGCCAAGGGGACTCAGGCGATATCCCTCGGCCGTTTCGCCCTCCAGCGCGCCCAGTTCTTCCAGTAGCCGAACGCCATCCTGGATATGACGCTTATCGGGGGCTTCCACAAACGGAAACGCAGCGATATCACCGAGCCCCTGCGCCGTCATTTGCAGTATGACGGACGCCAAATGGGTGCGCAGTATTTCGGGGTCGGTAAAGGCCGGGCGCGAGAGAAAATCCTGCTCGGAATAGAGGCGGATACAGATACCTTCCGACACGCGGCCGCAGCGGCCTTTTCGCTGATTGGCCGACGCTTGGGAAATCGGCTCGATAGGCAAGCGCTGTACCTTGGTTCGGAAACTGTAACGGCTGATCCGCTCCGTACCGGGGTCAATGACGTATTTGATCCCTGGGACCGTCAGCGACGTTTCCGCCACGTTGGTCGCCAGCACGATGCGCCGCCCGGAATGGGATCGAAACACCCGATTCTGTTCGGCGTTAGATAAGCGCGCGTACAGGGGCAACACCTCGGTATGGGGCAAATTGAGCCGATTGAGGCCGTCGGCGGTATCGCGGATTTCCCGCTCGCCGCTCAAGAAAATCAGAATGTCTCCCGGCCCTTCTTTACCTAGTTCCTGCACCGCATCGTAGATGCCCTGAGCCTGATCCCCCTCGTCGTCCGTCTGTTCCGCCAGCGGGCGGTAGCGCACCTCCACCGGATAGGTGCGCCCGGAAACTTCAATAATCGGCGCGTGATGAAAGTGGCGCGAGAAGCGCTCCGGATCGATGGTGGCGGAGGTAATGATCACTTTCAAATCGGGTCGACGCGGCAGCAACTGATACAGATAGCCGAGAATAAAATCGATATTGAGGCTGCGCTCGTGGGCTTCGTCAATAATCAGCGTGTCGTACTGCAGCAACAGGCGATCCTGCTGGATCTCCGCGAGCAGTATGCCGTCGGTCATCAGCTTCACCAGAGTATTGTCGCCAATTTGATCGTTGAACCGCACCTTGTAGCCGACGGCGCCCCCGAGCGGGGTCTCCAGTTCGCCGGCGATACGATCGGCCACGCTGCGCGCCGCCAGCCTTCGCGGCTGCGTATGGCCGATCATGCCGGTAACGCCCCGCCCGAGCGCCAGACAGATTTTTGGCAGCTGCGTGGTTTTACCTGAACCGGTTTCACCCGCCACGATGACCACTTGATGGTCCCATACCGCCTCAAGAATCGCCTGACGTTTCTGGCTGACGGGTAAATTTTCTGGGTAAGTGATGAAGGGCACGGCCGCGCGGCGGTCCAGCACCCGCTGCCGCGAAGCGGCAATGGCGGTTTCCATTTCCCGCTGCCAGCGTTGCTGCTGCTCGCCGGACAACGGCCGTTTTGCGGCGCCCCGCAGGAGGCGTTTAAGCACCGTTTTGTCGCGGATCATGACATCGTCCAGCGTGGCGGTCAGTGCCGCAAGGGGTGAATTCACGTTGTCTTTCCTCTACCTGCGGCCGGACGTGCGCGCCCGGCCAGCCGTTCTCTTCAACTTATTATTGGCCCCCATTCTACCATAATCCGGCGCGGCACCCGAGGGTTCCCGGTATTGTTCAGTATTTTCGAATGAACAACTCGAATTATTGCGCTTTCACCCCGGCGCTAAGTTGCCTAGAGTAAACGTCAGGTTGTTGAACCCGTCTTCATTAAGGAATACCCATGAGCAAAGTTTTGGTAGTCAAGTCCAGTATTCTGGCCACCTTTTCCCAATCGAATCCGTTGGCTGACCATTTCATTGAGCAGTGGCGCCAGCAGCATTCAGGCGACGAGATTACCGTGCGCAATTTGGGCGCCGAGCCGGTCCCGGAGCTGGATGGTGAACTGGTCGGGGCGCTACGTCCTTCCGACGCCACCTTAACCCCGCGTCAGCAGCAGACGCTGGAATTATCCGACGCGCTGATGAATGAATTGCAGGATAATGATGTGCTGGTGTTGACCGCGCCTATGTACAACTTCGCGATCCCCAGCCAGTTGAAAAACTACTTCGATTTGATCGCCCGCGCCGGCGTGACCTTCCGCTACAGCGAACAGGGTCCGGAAGGATTGGTAAAAAACAAACGCGCGCTGATGTCTCGGATGCGGCCCGATCGCGATTTAGCAGCGCCTCGCTTTGCGGGTCGGCCTTTATGAGGATATCGTGCTCGACCTTGACTTTGATGTTAATGGTTATCGGCGCGGTCGGCGTGGCGATTTCAATACGCGGTACGCACTGCGTAAAAAGCAACGGCGACAGTAGCGCAATCAGGCTCTTGATCTAATGCATTAAGGCTCCCCTTCGGCAGGTGCTTCGGCGGCCGCCTGTTTTTCCAATAGTTGTTCCACCCGGCCGCCGAAGCGCAAACTACGCCACAGCTGCCAAATATTTTCCTGATGCGAGTAATTAAGGCGCACCGCGCGCCGCGCGGAGGCGTGGGCGCCCGTTCCGGCAATGTTGGCGTCGAGAGTCAGGTCTCCCGCGCGGCGGAGATTCAACGTGGCGCGTAGCCGGCTGATTTCCATATAGCGCAGCCAATCAACGTCGGCGGCGGTGGCGAAATCGCGGGCGGCGAGCGCGTCGGCGAACTGGGGATCCAGACGCAATGTCATCAAATTATCGCTGGCAATCCAACCGCAGGGGATAAGCTGGCTCGCATCATCAAGCAACAGCGGCAGCTCGCCGCTTACCTGCCCGGACATGGCGAACTGTTTGGGTTTTAACGCGGTGATAAGCTCGCTCATTTCCACACCCTGCACCTTCAGCACCGCTGGCGCGTGCTGCGGCAGCCGCAGCGGGGTTAAAGATACTTGACCGCCAAGAGTTTTCAACGTCATGTGGGTTAAGGTGAGCGGATGGTCGTCATCAAAGGGATAGAAACCTTTCAGGCCGGTATCCAGCTCACGCAAGGCTATAGAGGAGATGATTTCATCGATGTGCAATGCAGCCGGCTGGCGGATCCCTAACTGCCAACGGCTTTGCGCCAGGCGGTAGGATAGCGACAGCCGAACGCCGACCAAACGGCTGTTGCCGTACCAGAGATCCCCCCCGGTCAGCACACCGTGACCGCCGGCGATAAAGCCTTGATCCGCCGAGGCGGAAAAGGCGCTCTGCGCATAAAATTCGCCCTGGCGCCGCCGGATGCCCACGAACACCCGTAGCGGCTGTTTCGGCCACCAGGCCTGGCCGCGCAGCCGCGCCCCGTCCCAACGCCCATTCAATTGCACGGGCCCCAGCGCGCCCGCCTGTAGCGTTCCACGCCAGCGCCAATTGTCTGGACTACGCCCGCTTAGCGCCAGCGTCAACCGCGGGGCGGGCATCGATAAGACCATAGCGAAAACGATCCATTTCCCCCTGTGCCGCGCTCAGACGCAGAATGTGGTCCTGCCAGGCACCGCGACCGGCAATGCGCCAAACGGCCACTGCTCGCCATTACCCCACAGCCGCCAATCGCCGGCGTCGGGCCAGAAGTTCACCGCTTTACCGTCCAAATGCAGTGTAAAACGCCCATGGTTTCCGGCTCTGGCCTGTAAAATGGCCTGTAGCCGGCCGTTTCACCCCCACGGAGGACAGCTGAACACAGGCTAGGGGCAAACGCGCGCTATCGATGTCAAACACGTCCGACACGCCCCCGACCAGACGCAAAAGCGCGCCAGGCAACAAGGCAAGATACGGGGCGGTAACATCGCCGCGCAATTCGCCGGGGATAGCGGCATCCAGCGAAAGAGTGTTGTCATGTACCATGCCGTTGAGGCGAAACGGCAGGCGATTATCCGTCAGCCGCAGCGGGCCAGGACCGATATTCAACACCGCGTTGGCGCGCCCACGTAATCCCTGCGTCAGCACGTTGAGCCGCGCGCTGACGCCGAGGCCGGCCAGACCGTCGCGCCAGTCGGTCAGCGTCAGGGCAATTCCCCCCGCCAGCGCCTGGGTGGCGTAAGGCCAACGCCACCGTCCATCGCTCACCACCCACTCTCGCGCGGAAAGGCGCCACGGCAGATGCACCAGCGTCATGCCGTTCTGGCTATCGGTAATCGACAGCACACCCTGCTGTTGACGCCAGTTGAGATCAAAGGTAAGCGCCGTACCGTTCGCCAGGGTAAGGCCACCCTGCACGGCCCCGCGCTCGGGCAGCAGCCGGGCGCCGGGGGCCTGGGTGAGTTTCCCCTGTAAGACTACCGGCGCGGGAGCGGGCGCGCCGTTCAGGGACAGGCGCTCCAGGGTCAATTGGCGATCGTCAAGGGCCAGCTCGGCCGCCAGTTTATCGCTTTGATAAGCGAACCGGGTGCCTGGCCCCGCATGCGTCAGGGTCAGGCGGCCTGCCCACTCCTGCCAGGGGGCTACCGTCAGCCGGTCGATAAGCACGCTAAATGCCGGCAACCCTTGCCATTGCGCAAGCGGATCCCGTGCGGAGGTCGTTGACGTCGATTGGTCTACGCAGGCGGTGTCTAGACGCAGGTCGATGAAATGCAACCGCCAGGCGCCGGCGCGGCGGGTCAGATCGCCGCCGTCGCTGCGCAGCCAGACGCAATCGGGACGGCTAAGGCGAAAGGCCGGCAGCTGTACGGCGACCTATTGGCCAGCGTCGGTAACCAGCGCGGCAGGGTGAGCCATAGCGCGAGCAACAGCAGAAAGAGCAGCAATAACATCAGCGCAACATTGCGCAAGGGGCGGCGCAAAACGCCGAGCGGTATTAATGTCCGGGGCATGACAGTCCTTGTGGCTGACAAACCCGCCCACAATAACATATCCTACCAGAGGACTATATTGCCGATAACCGACGCCGCATTGTGCCTGTAATGGCCATCTGCTACGCTCGCCGGATTGTCAAGGAGACGAAATAATGAAAGTCGCTGTATACAGTACCAAAAATTACGATCATAAATATTTGTCCCAGGTTAATGAGGCGTTCGGCTTCGAGATGGAATATTTCGATTTCCTGTTAACGCCCCGCACCACCAAAACCGCCGAGGGCTGCAACGCGGTTTGCCTTTTCGTCAACGACGACGGCGGCCGGGAGGTGCTAGAGCAGTTGGCGGCGTTGGGCATCACCATCCTGGCGCTGCGCCGGCTTTAATAATGTCGATCTCGCGGCAGCGCGGGCGTTAGGCATTCAGGTGGTGCGGGTACCCGCCTATTCACCGGAAGCGGTGGCGGAGCATGCGGTGGGCATGATGATGTGTCTTAATCGGCGCATTCACCGGGCGTACCAGCGCACCCGCGATGCCAACTTTTCTCTTGAAGGGCTTATTGGTTTCAATATGCATCAGCGCACCGCCGGGATTATCGGCACCGGCAAGATAGGCGTCGCCGCAATGCGTATTTTGCGCGGATTCGGCATGCGGCTGCTGGCGTATGATCCCTATCCTAACCCCCAGGCGCTGGAGCTGGGCGCCGAATATGTGGATTTGCAGAGCCTCTATGCCGCCTCGGACGTCATTTCCCTCCATTGCCCGCTGACCCCGGAAAACCATCATCTGCCCAACCGCGCGGCCTTCGCGCAAATGAAAGATGGCGTCATGATCATCAATACCAGCCGCGGTGGCCTTATCGATTCCCAGGCGGCCATCGAGTCACTCAAAATGCAAAAGATTGGCGCGTTAGGGATGGATGTCTACGAAAACGAGCGCGATCTGTTTTTTGAGGATAAATCCAACGACGTCATACAGGATTATGTGTTCCGGCGGCTATCGGCATGCCATAACGTACTGTTCACCGGCCATCAGGCCTTCTTGACCGAAGAGGTGCTGACGCATATCGGCCAGACCACACTACAGAATATCCAACGGCTGGCGCGGGGAGAAGAATGCCCCAACCTCGTAAACGCGTAACGTCGGGCGCGCATAGCGTCGGCGTAGACGCCATCAACCCGGGCCGGCGTTAAGCGCGAGGGCGCCCGGCAGGCGCCCCACTCACCAACGCCGCTTGCCGGCAGGAGAACAGGCATTGCGCGTCCGCTCTACCGGCTCAGCGCGCCGGCAGAGGTCAAAGCGCAGGAGACCACTCACCGGCATCGCTTACGGGCGGTGGCAAAGACGTTGCGCGCCCGATTTGCCGGCTCAGCGCGCCGGCAGGCGGCGGCCGTCGGTGAGCTGGCACATTCCTACGGTGGAGCCATCCAACTGCAGGGCGGCGGTAAGCGTGCCGCCGACGCCGCTACAGGCGGCCTGTTCCGCCTGGCTCAGCACCGGGCGCGGCATACGTACCGCCGTCCCCTGCTGTTCGGGTTCGTCATTGACACTGGGATCGCTGTTGCACGCCACCAGTAACACGACTGAGGTAGCCAATAACCACCGTGATAACGTCATCAAAGGGCTCCGCAAGGATAAAATAGGAATAGTCTGGAAGAGCCAGTGTAGCGGCAGCGGGCGCTTTCGTCGAGAACCCGCCGATTGACTTTACACTTCATCTGTCTTTCCTCGCGTTTCTTGCATCACACAAAAGCTAAAATCCCCCAGGGTTAGTACTGCTATACTTGCGGCAATTCATGATAAGCCAATGATTTCACGGCTATCATCTGCAGCACAGATAAGGGTCCTCATGATCACCACAGACGGGAACAATGCAGTCGCCTCGGTGGCCTACCGCATTAACGAAGTTATCGCCATCTACCCCATCACGCCCAGTTCTACCATGGCCGAGCAGGCCGATGCCTGGTCCGAGACCGGCACGCCCAATATTTGGGGCGACACCCCGCGGGTAGTGGAGATGCAATCCGAAGCCGGCGCCATCGCCACGGTGCACGGCGCGCTTCAAACCGGCGCGCTGTCCACCTCGTTCACGTCGTCTCAGGGATTATTGCTGATGATCCCGACGCTTTATAAAAGCTGGCCGGCCAGTTGACCCCTTTTGTCCTGCATGTGGCGGCGCGCACCGTTGCGACCCACGCGCTGTCGATTTTTGGCGACCATTCGGACGTCATGGCGGTGCGCCAGACCGGCTGCGCCATGCTGTGCGCCAATAACGTCCAGGAAGCGCAGGACTTCGCGCTGATTGCCCAGGTGGCCAGTCTAAACAGCCGTTTGCCCTTCATCCACTTTTTTGACGGCTTTCGCACCTCCCACGAAATTAACAAAATCGCGCCGCTGTCGGATGACACATTAAAAGCGCTGCTGCCCCAGGACGCCATCGACGCCCACCGCGCCCGCGCGCTGACGCCGGATAATCCGATGATCCGCGGCACCTCCGCCAATCCCGATACCTATTTCCAGTCACGGGAAGCCACCAACCCCTGGTACAACGACGCCTATCGGCAGGTGGAGCAGGCAATGGACGACTTCGCCGCCGCCACCGGCCGGCACTACAAGCCGTTTGAATATTATGGTCATCCGCAGGCCGAGCGGGTCATTGTCGTGATGGGATCCGCCGCCGGTACCTGTGAAGAGGTGATTGATACCCTGCTCACTCGCGGTGAAAAGGTCGGGGTGGTCAAGGTGCGGCTATTCCGCCCCTTCTCCGCCCGACATTTGCTTGAGATCATACCGCAGACGGTTAAGGCGATTGCGGTGCTGGACCGGACCAAGGAGCCGGGGGCACAGGCGGAACCGCTGTATCTTGATGTGATGACCGCGCTGGCGGAAGCCTACAGTCGGGGCGAACGCGACGCGCTGCCGCGTACCATCGGCGGCCGTTTTGGTCTGTCTTCCAAAGAATTCGATCCGCCGTGCGTGCTGGCAGTGTTTAACGAGCTGGCGCAGGCGGCGCCGCGGCCGCGTTTTACCGTGGGTATCTATGATGATGTTACTCAGCTCTCGCTGCCGTTGCCCGAGGCGACTCTGCCGCGTCAGTCGCGGCTGGAGGCGCTGTTTTACGGTCTGGGCAGCGATGGCTCGGTGTCGGCGACCAAAAACTCCATCAAGATTATCGGTAACGCCACGCCGCTCTTCGCCCAGGGCTATTTCGTTTACGATTCAAAAAAGGCGGGGGGATTAACCGTTTCCCATCTGCGGGTTAGCGAGAACCCCATTAATTCCGCCTATCTAGTGGGTGAGGCGGATTTTGTCGGCTGCCACCAATCGCAATTTATCGATAAATATCAGATGGAGGAGCGCCTGCGTCACGGCGGTATTTTCCTGATGAATACCCCCTACGGCGCCGATGAAATCTGGCCGCGCCTGCCGCAAGAGAGGTACAGGCGCTGCTCAATGAGCGCCAGGCGCGTTTTTACGTCATTAATGCCCAGCAGATTGCCCGCGAATGCCGGCTGGGCGCGCGTATTAACACCGTCATGCAGATGGCGTTCTTCCAGCTGTCCGGTATTTTACCGCCGTACACAGCGTTAAGCGCCCTGCAACAGGCGGTGGCCAAAAGCTACAGTAGCAAGGGACAAGAACTGGTGGAGCGCAACTGGCAGGCGCTGGCGGCGCCCCGCGAGACGCTGTTTAATGTAGTGCTACAACCGGTCGACGGGGCAAGCCCCGTGCGCCCACCGGTCGTCTCCGATGTGGCGCCGGATTTCGTCAAAGTGGTGACCGCCGCCATGCTCGCCGGTTTGGGTGATGCCCTGCCCGTTTCGGCGTTGCCGCCGGACGGCAGCTGGCCGATGGGCACCACGCGCTGGGAAAAGCGCAACATCGCCGAAGAAATTCCGCTGTGGGAACCGTCGCTGTGTACCCAATGCAACCACTGCGTCGTCGCCTGTCCCCACGCCGCGATCCGCGCCAAGGTCGTCCCGCCACAGGCGCTGGAGAACGCGTCGGCAGGTTTGGCGTCTCTTGAGGTTAAGGCGCGCGATATGCGCGGCCAGAAGTATGTGTTGCAGGTGGCGCCGGAAGATTGCACCGGCTGCAATCTGTGCGTTGAGGTTTGTCCAGCTAAAGACCGGCAAAACCTGGAAATCAAAGCGATTAACATGGCATCGCGTCTGGCGCACGTGGAAGAGGAGAAGGTGCATTATGATTTCTTCCTCAACCTGCCTGAAATCGACACCCGCACGCTTGAGCGCATCGATATCCGCACCTCGCAGCTGATTACCCCACTGTTTGAATACTCCGGCGCCTGCTCCGGCTGTAGCGAAACCCCGTATATCAAGCTGCTGACCCAGCTGTATGGCGACCGGGTGCTTATCGCCACCGCCACCGGTTGCTCTTCTATTTATTATGGCGGCAACCTGCCCACCACGCCCTATACCACTAACGGCCGCGGTCCGGCCTGGGCCAACTCGCTGTTCGAGGACAATGCGGAATTCGGCCTGGGCTTTCGTCTAACGGTGGATAGCCACCGCCAGCGGGTGTTGCGTCTGCTGGATAAGCACGCCGGGTCGTTACCTGATGCGCTGGTGGCGGGCCTGCGCGCCGCCGAGGCGCCGGTGGAAGAACGCCGGCGGCACATCGGCGAATTGCGCCGTCTGCTGGGCTATGCGGCAGAGACCACGGCGCGTCAGCTGGCGCGGGACGCCGCCGCTTACCTGGTGGATAAGTCCATCTGGCTTATCGGCGGCGACGGCTGGGCCGACGATATCGGCTTTGGCGGTCTGGATCATGTGATGAGCCTGACCGAAAACGTCAATGTGCTGGTCCTGGATACCCAATGCTATTCCAATACCGGCGGACAACAGTCCAAAGCCACGCCCCTCGGCGCGGTGACCAAATGCGGTGAACAGGGCAAGCGCAAGGCGCGTAAAGATCTTGGCGTTAGCATGATGATGTACGGTCATGTCTATGTGGCACAGATTTCCCTCGGAGCGCAGTTGAATCAAACGGTGAAAGCCATACAGGAAGCGGGGGCCTATCCAGGCCCGTCCCTGATCATCGCCTATAGCCCCTTCGAAGAGCATGGTTATGATTTGGCGCTGAGCCATGACCAGATGCGCCAACTGACCGCCACCGGCTTCTGGCCGCTGTATCGCTTCGACCCTCGTCGCAGCGAAGAGGGCAAACTATCGCTGGCGCTGGACTCCCGGCCCCCCTCCAGCGATCTGTCCGCCACGCTGCTTAACGAACAGCGGTTCCGTCGGCTGAATACCCAACAGCCGGACGTCGCCAGCGCCCTGTATCAGGCGGCGGAAAAAGAACTGAAGCAGAAATATGATTTCCTGGCGCGGATGGCCGGTAAGGCGGAAACCTCCGGTTGACGCCTACGCATTCCCCTGGGTAATGCTTTTCACAGGGTAGGGCCGCCGCCGCCCCACTCGCGCGCCGCCGTGCGAAACCGTTTTCTATCTCTTTTCCCCGTGCCATCCCCTGCGACGTCCTCCCCTTTTTGGCAATGCTCCCGCCGCTGCCGCGTCAGAATGAAATCCACAACGCGCTATTTTTTCCAAAAGCATGTCATCCCATCTCAACAAGTGTAGATAACTCGTTATATTAAAGGTCGATATTCACGCTTGGCACTAAGAGATCTCACTGCTCCTATCCAGACTGCATCCGCACGGCAAGAGTAACTCTATCTCTTATGAATAAGGAAACCGACCGTTATGTTAGTAAGATTGTTCGGACAACAGATCGCTACCTTTCCCTCCGGCATGCAAACGATACCCACCATGGCAGGTGTGGCGCTAAGGCCGCGCCAACCGGCGACGGCACGGGCCAAATGTTTTCGGATCACTGTTAAATATCAAGGAAAATGAATGCCAATTCAGGAACGAATAACCGCCCTTTCTGTCAAGAAATCGATCTCCCCTTCGGCGACGGACTCTTCTGTCTCCTCACGCTCGCAAAAACTGGCGCAGTTAACGCGCCTTGCGACCGTACCCGAACAAGTTACCCACAGCGGGGCGCTGCCCGTGAACACTCCCCGGCAATGGGCTTTTCCCTCCGTAAATGGGCTTTTCCCTCCGTAAACGAAACCGCGGTGGCAAAAACCGCGCAACAGCGCGCAATCATTCTCACCGGCAGGAAACAATTGATGAAGGATCTGCACAGCGACTACGACCCGTTCTTGAAAACCAGCTTTGGCCATAGCCCTCAAAAACTTCGCTATGCGGTGCAGGAAATGAATGATCGACTCGGTACAGGCAGGCTATTTGACGCGGACATCGCCGATCTGCGCCTGTTGACCAAATATATCGAAAGTGATTATCAACGTGTCACGCTCCCCAACGCCTTCGCCGGCGAACGTGAAGACGCCCGCCAAGCCGATTCCATGGCGTTATCAAGATTAGGGGATTGCCTGACGGCCAGGAAAACGGAGCTTATCTCAGCGGATCCGGGCGCCCGCGAAACAGGCGCTGACCTAGTCGACCCGCCGCTGCTGATATTGGCGAAAACCTGGCTGCAAGCGTTGGGAATCATGGTACGAAATCACCCGACCCCGGCGACAACGTCAAAAAAAATTATAAAAATCTGCGCATGTTGATGACGCAATTCCTGACCTGCACACAGTTCCAACGCATGAGTGATTATGCCTCCAGCAACTGCTTTATTGCACTTTGCGATCTCATAAACAGTGTGCCCCCACACAGCCGCGATGATCAATTTTTATATACCAAGCAAAAGCAGCTCAAGAGCGTTATCAAGCAAACGATCCGAGCATCACTGGAATTTGCCGCAACAGGATCAGATGTCTATGCTTTGGATCATTTGCGTCGCGCGATGGATGCTTATACCGCCATTGGCGTCAGAGTAATAAAGTACAGCCATATGCATGACCAAGGTTCGTTACTCAAGCCGCTTAACCGACAACTTACCCACTGGCTTAAGGCTTATAAGGATTTGGGAGAAAAGAGCCCGCTGAGAGAAGAGATTCGCGTGGTGCTGGCGAAATATGTGGCGGATACCGGGCAAAACCCGACTGAATTATCTCGTCACTACTTTCACGGGCTGTTCAAGCCGCTTAATCACCGTACCCTTGTCCCGCACAAAACCCCATTATCAACCGGCGGCGAGCTGCAATCGCAGCTCGCGCTCTCTCCTTGTGAACGCGATGAGATTGGTAGGGAACTCGAAAAAACAGTCGCAAAATTTGTTGCGCTGTTTGGCAAAAAAACGGTGATGGATTATGTCTCTAAACCGCTGCGGATGGTTGTCTTCAAAGAGAGAAAGCAATACGTATGTTATGGTAATTATCCTTACCGCATTAACACTAATAACGGTGGACTCTTCGTCAAAGGCGAACCGAGCAGTCCTCACAATCAGCCAAGCCTATATGTGTATTACCAGGAAAGAAAAATTCTTAATCTTTGCCATGAGTTTGTGCATTTTCTCGATAGTAAATACATTACCTATGGCAACAGCGCCTATCTCCCCTCAGAATGGGTGACCTTTTGGCAAGAGGGCGTAGCACAATATCTCTCCGGTCAGGGTGAGGCTTATGCCGCGGCGGCATTGCGACGCGATCCTGACGGCCAGCGCCCCAGTTTATCGCAAATTGTTGATATCGACGCCTATTCCGCCGACGGGCACAGCGACAGGCTGTACGTTTGGCCTTACTATGTGTTTAAATATCTCGCGAGCACCCCCGAGACCAAAGATATCAGGAGCGCATTAGCAATAGCGCTCGGGAAGCCGGACCATGGCGGCGCTTATAAACGTGTGTTGACCGAGTTTGTGACGGCGCATGCCGATCGGTTCAACGCCTGGTTAGACACAGAGACTATCCTTGCCAAAACCGCCCGCGAGGGTGCTAACGCACCTCGTGCCGCCGCGGCCGCACGCGCGTAAAGCCCTATTTTCAGCACTTGCGCGCTAGCGCATCGAGGCAGGCCATCGCCTGCGTCATGGGTACCCTTTGCGGCTCCTGGCCCCTGCCGTCGAGGCGGCTACTGCCCAGTGCGCGGCGACACGCGCCGCGGCTGAGATAATGACGGCAAAGCCTGTACCAAGCCTTTCGCCACCTGTGGCGCTAGCGCCACTCGACCGGCATGACCTGCTTTAATACCTCTGGAAAATGCGTCGTCCCGTAGCCTAACATCTCACTGGCCACGACGGAGGCGCAGGTGGCTTCACCTTGGCGGCCAAGCAAAGCGTTTTTCCAGACGGTGAAGTCGCGTGCGGCGTGAGCGATGCGGCTCAGCAGCGTACAGGCCCGATCCAAGAAGGCGCAGGCGAGACTACGTAATGCATAAGGCGAATCATCCTCGGTCCCGAATAGGCTGTTCGAGGCACATTTGGCAAAGAGCGCGGCTAGGCAAAACGTCACCTGCGCCCGCTCAGCAGGTGAACGGTCAACCAACAGCGCCAACTGCATCAGCCGTGCATAAAAACCCTCATCAAGCGTACAGTTGCCGTCGGTGTCGAACCGATAAACCCTGTTCGCCCATAAGCCGTGCATCAGCAACTGCTTCTCAGGACTCACCAGTTTAATGTTTGAGTACGCCTGTTTCGTCGTTTCCACAAACAACTGCTGGGTGGCGGCACTCAGATTTAAGCGGGCCAAGACCTCAATAATATGTTTTTCGCTAAGCCGGCGCAGATAACCCGACTGGAACAGCGGAAAGCGCTCTTGGCGCAAGGTTTCCCAGCAATACTCCTGCCGGTTCACGGGGACGCCATCGCGGTAAAGGTAATAATGCCGGCAGTCCGCAGCGCTATGATCGCTACCGAGTAAGCTTTCAAGCCCCTCCTGCGATAACAACAGGGCGTAGGCGGAGCGTTTGCCGGCGAGGAAAACATAATTGGCCGCGCTTTTATCCTGCCAGTTGGGTGCATGTTTCGCACGATCACCAAATTCCTCCTTCAAGGCATAAGGTGCTATCCGGCGATGGGTGAGATAACGCGCATACAGCGTTTTCGCCTGCTGCACCGTCGCCGACGCGCGACGAGCATAGATGGCCTGGGCAATCGTCTGGATAAAGGCGGCGCTATGGATAACCATACTCTCCGGGTAACGGCTGAAGGTGTCGAGTATGACGCGCAGCACCTCTTCTTGTTGCCGGCGCATAATTTTCGTGTCGAAGATGCTGATAAAGCGCGAGCCGATTTCCTGTGACCAGCGGGCAATATCCAATTCATCATAATAAGGCGCGCTGGACAGTTTATCTAATAGCGCGGGGGCGACGGTGGCCAGGGAAAGGTCGGTTTGCTGTAGTGAAACCATTATCTGCCGCATTAACGTGATTTTCAGCGGCTGATAAACCGGGCTGATACTGTCAATGGCCTGCAAGACGCCACCGCCTTTGGCGTAATTGCTTGGATTAAGATAATTATCGAGGGCGTTTTTTTGACTCCATCCGGCTGATAGATCCAGTTTGAGGTCCCCTTCAATAATGGCCCCTTGGAAATTCATATTGCACATGCCGCCAGGAGAAATATGCGCGCCGCTCAGATTGGCGTTGCGCAAACAGGTGCCACGAAAGTGGGTAGTGCGCAAATCCGCATTGCGCAGATTGGCATATCTGAGGTAGGCGTCGCTGAGATCGACATGCCGCAACTTGGCGCGGTAGAAGCTGGTGAGTTTGAAGTTGGCATTATGTAGCTTGGCGAAATCCAATACGGCATGGTTCAGTTGCGCTTGATTTAAATCGGCATGCTGTAAATCCGCTCGACGTAACAGGACCTTGTCCAACCGTGCGCGATACAGCGTTGCGTGGCGCAATTTGGCCCACCGCATGTTACAGCTGGTGAGATTCGCGTGGCTTAGATCGCTCTGGCACAATAGCACGGCCGTCATAGTGACCCGGTTAAATTCGCTTTTACGCAGATTCGCACCGGTGAGATTTAATCTTCGCGGCAGGGTCATATCACTCATGATAAGATGGGGGAGATCCAACGCGCCAATATGTCGGTTACTGGCCGCCATGAGATTTTTCAACACCCACCATTTGGCCTTTTGCCACTTGGCTTTATGCGGTTTGCTCGAGGCGTCAGGAACGGTGCGGCTTAATATCATCCTGGCCGTGGTTTTAGCACCTTCGGCAGGTGCAGATCCTGCACCTGCACGATCCGATGGATGAGTCATTGCTCTGAACATAGTCGTCCCCCCTCCGCGTTGGCTCGAATAAGTCGCTCTCCTAAACGTCATCCCGCTCTGTTACGCGATGCGCCCCGCCCTGAGCGTCATCCCGCCGCGTTGCCTGATACGCCCCGCCCCTGAACGGCATCCCAGGGGGGATCCGTTTTACTACCATAGCGATTAAGTGGAAGGGGCGAAATATCTCTGCGGCAGCGAAATTGCAGTTTTAGCCGATTTAAGCGGGCAAGGAATTGCTGAGTCGCCGTTAATCCCCAACCCGGATAGCGCGAGAAACGGGTCGCGCGCGGTCTGGCGGCGAGACAGCAATGCACATACCCCCCTTCGCTGCGCCCCATCCCACCAGGGCGAGAGAAATAGGACGCCTTGATTGGCAGCCGCGAGAAAGCGGGTAAAACCGCCGGCGGCTGCATTTTTTGTCTGTCGATGCTGGCATTATCGCGTACAATCCGTACCATACGCCGGTAATGCCGCCCCGGGAAAACCTCTGGCGCGCGCAACGTCATCACGTTATGAGGAAGGCTGAGAACGCCGTGGTCATGCAAAAGCAGCAATACAACATTAATAAACTTCAAAAACGCCTGCGGCGCCACGTAGGCCAGGCGATTGCCGATTACGCCATGATTGAGGAAGGGGATCGCGTCATGGTCTGCCTGTCCGGGGGCAAGGACAGCTACACCCTGCTCGAAATCCTGAGCAATTTGCAGCAAAGCGCGCCGGTCAATTTTTCCCTGGTTGCCGTCAATCTGGACCAGAAACAACCCGGCTTCCCGGCGCATGTGCTGCCCGAGTATCTCGCGTCACAGGGCGTCGAATATCATATCGTCACCGAAGATACCTACCGTATCGTCAAGGACAAAATTCCCGAGGGTAAAACCACGTGCTCGCTCTGCTCACGCCTGCGCCGGGGCATTCTTTACCGCACCGCCACGGAATTGGGTGCGACGCGCATCGCGCTCGGCCACCATCGCGACGATATTCTGCAAACCCTGTTTCTGAATATGTTTTACGGCAGCAAACTCAAAGGGATGCCGCCCAAGCTTATGAGCGACGACGGCAAGCATATCGTCATCCGACCCCTGGCCTACTGCCGCGAAAAGGACATTGCCCGCTTCGCGCAGGCGCGCCAATTTCCGATTATTCCCTGCAACCTGTGCGGTTCGCAGCCCAATCTCCAGCGCCAGGTCATCGGCGATATGTTGCGTGACTGGGACAAACGCTACCCGGGGCGGAGCGAGACGCTGTTCCGCGCCATGCAAAACGTGGTGCCGTCACATCTTAGCGACACGCAATTATTCGATTTCAAGGGCCTGACGCAGGGCAGCCCCGTGGTGGGCGGCGGCGATATCGCCTTCGATCGCGAAACGTTTCCCCTACAGCCCGCGGGCTGGCAAGACCTACTGGAGGACGACACACCGTCGGTTCCTGACGGCCGACTGGACATCGTGGAGCTGCGCTAACGGGCCCGGCGCTTTCGCGGTGAACGCGCAAGCGGCGCTGGCGAAGCCGGATAAACCGCCCGCTGCCGAATTCTCAGCGCCAGCGCAGGCTGACAGCCTCTATGCCGGCGCACACCCCGCCCGGTCTCGCTTTGTCGTGCCTAATGCGGTACGGCGCGATTTTCACGGCGCTTTACCCTCGCTGACAGCTTCATAGCAGATGCGGCGGCGGATCATTAATCGGGTGCGGATCGGGATTATAGGGCGGCTCCAGCGGCGGCTCGGGGATCGGTGGGAATCGGATCGTTGGGTATCGGATCGGTCGGAATGCTCATTTGGTAGCGGACTGCTGAGCTGCAAGCAGCGCGGGACTCGGTCATCATAATGCTTCCCCTCTCTGATAGGCGTTACCGGGTTGACACGCCATTACGCGTGGCGTGGCGTTTATGGCCGATGTGCGCCGGCCTGCCGCCATGGCCTTCACGACGTGCTTTGTTAAAGCGTAGTAAGCATTACGCGTCAGAACAAGCGGGGTTTGGCCGCGCCGGTCGCCATTATCGCCTTTGGCTCTCATGGGGGGCAGCAGGGATAAAAAAATGCCGGGCTATTCACCCGGCATCATCTGAATTAAATATGCTATGCAATAATTCAAAAAAGGAAATAAGACAATATGGAGCGCAACGCCCATCGCTTGACGTTGCATTCACCTGCGAAAGTGATCATGCCTCATATTGCGGACACTATTATTGATATTGCTTAATTTTAGGGACAAAAAGACGCAGCGTCCGCATACGGCGCCCCCGCGGTTACAACCATCTACGCTGTTTTAACCACCACGCAACGCCGGCGATCACTATCACTAACACCAGGCAAAACAGCGCAAAGCCGTAGCGTTCGCTATTGCCCGGAATGCCGCCTAAATTCACGCCGAACAGGCCGGTCAGAAACGTGGTCGGTAAAAATATCATTGCCATAAGCGACATGGTATAGCTGCATCGATTAATGGCTTCCGCCATCAGCGAATTGATCTCATCGGCGACCACCGCCGTGCGGGCGATGGCGCCGTCGATGTCGTCCAACCCGCGGCCCAAACGATCGGCAATGTCCTGCATGTGCCGGCGATCATCGTCCGTCATCCAGGGGAGATGCTCGCTGGCCAAACGCGAAAACACGTCGCGCGGCGGCGTCATATAACGCCGTAGGACAATAAGCTGCTTACGTAAATGGGATAGCTGGCCACGGGGCGGAATCTGTTGATCCAGCAGATCGTTCTCCAGGGCGATAATCTTGTCATGCAGATCTTCGATGAATTCGCTGGTATGGTCGGTAAGCACGTCGCTCATCGCCATCAGCCAGCTGCCGCTATCCTCCGGCCCCTGCTTTTTCTGCAAATCGTCGAATATCTCCTCCACCGCCTGAATCGGCTGGCGGCGCGTGGTGACTATCAACCGGCCGGTGATGTAGATGCGCAGCACAATCAGCTCGTCGGCGTGGGACTCGTTGGCGAAATTGATGCTGCGCAGCACCACCAGCGCGCCTTCACCCAGGCGGGTAACGCGCGGACGGGTGCTGCTGCCGGCCAGGGCTTCGCGCACGGGATCGGGGATCAGGGGCGAACGGCTGAGCCACTCGGCGCTGCCCTGGTGCTCCACGTCCAAATGGAGCCAGCAGGTCCCACCGCACTCCGCGATCGCGTGATCCTCAATCGGGATCACCCCACCCTGACCGTCAAGCTGCCCGGCGTAAACGATTTCAGAAAAATTAAGCGTGTTCCCCGCTGACAGATCCAACATCCAGCACCTTTGTTAACCATGAGTAGGCACCAGTATAACCGTTTTCACCGGGGTGCAATCAGGAGGATGCCGTGGCCTTTCGCCCCGTCAACTCACGCAGACAGTCCTGCGCCGCCGGCAGCAGCGGCGCGCCGATACCGCTGCGGGCCAGCGCCGCCGGACTGCCGTAAAAACCGCCGGCGGAAATTTTGATCTCGCCGGCCAAACGCACGGAGAAAATGATCAGTTGGATCTCTTCTCCCGCCGCGCACCACTCTTCACCCTCCCCCGGCTGGCACGCCGGCAGCGTCACGCGGCGCCAGGCCAGCGGGCTGCGAATACGCTGCGCATCCAGCAGCAGCGGGCCGCTTAACTGTAAATCCGGCGGCAGGTGGGTTATCGCGGTACCGCAAATATTGAGATAACCGTTGACCTTTAGCCCGGCGGGCAGCGTGGACAGCGGCGTATTTTCGAGAAACAACGGCCCCCAGACGGTCAACCCCGGCGGCAATACCGTTATCGAGGTATCTTTTAAATCCAGCACCTCCCCCACGCTGAGCATGGCGGGCAGTTCCCCAAGTGGACAGCCGGTCAGCAGCAAAGAGCCGGCGACCACCAGACGATCCGGCAGCAGAGAGATACCGCTGCCGCGCAAATCCAGGTGGCCTCTCACCACTAAAATCCCGTCGGGGGTAAAAAAAAAGCGCACTTTACTGGCGCCCATCAGGTCAATCAGCGCCGGTAATCGCTTATCCATCGCAAACCTCCCCGCGCTTACGCTACCGCACGTCCAGCGGTCCGTTTATCCCCAGGGCCCGTATGTCCGCGCAAAGCGGCGGCGTAGCGGCAAACGCTCGCCTGCCGGCGGCGACCCGGATCGGCACCGCGTCCTGCGCCGTGCATGCGCCAGCGTCGCCAGACGCAGGATGTTACCCTCGCCAGCGCGCAAGTGGGCTGACCAAAAAGTACAGCGGCTAACAAAGTCAAAATCGGTTGCAATCGCCATGGCAGCTTACTCCTGAAATGTCACAATGGGACCGTAATAACAGGCCGGAGCGCGAGCGGGCAGCGGGGCCCACCGTCGCGCGGGTAAAATGCGTTTCCGCCACGCTGGTGGGCGCACCGGACAGCACCATTAAAATAATTGATTGAAAGTTGTCGCTCGTTTAATAGAATAATCACGGTGATTGACTATCGCTTCAAGATCAATTAACCCTTATTATTAAATATGCAAATTAGTATTTATGTAATTTTATTTATTTAATTACTCGCACCTGAATGTTATCGTTTACGACAGCAATATGGCCATTGAAGCGATAAAGCCCGATGAAATTAATGAAACTTTTTGAAACTGTCAAGGGTATGGCAGGGGATAATATCTTCGCCTAATAACATTATTACTAGAAACTGTTTAATCGGTAGTCCTATTTATGACGGAACAATTTAATGAACGCTTAAAAGAAGCCCTTTTTGCCCGCGGATTTAACGCCGCCGAACTGGCACGAATAATCGGCGTATCTAATGGTTATATGTCTAATTTATTATCCGGCTATATTGCTCGCCCACACAAGCATCTTATTAGCATTGCGGAAGCGCTTCGGGTGCGGCCGGAGTGGCTGCTTAACGGCTACGGCGACCCCAATCTGGATGATAATAAGCATTTGGTTGAAGTGCCGTTGTATAAATTTGTACACAATGATCGCTTTGTTGAATAAATCCGAAATTTTTGACGACTTCCTCCCTATCAGGGCGATTGTTACATGATGCGGACGCTGTTTGGCATTCCTAACAACGTGATCCGGTTAAGCGCTTTGACCATTGCCATAGCCTCACCTACCTGCGCGTCATAGTCATGCAGACTCAGATGACCACCCAGAAGTATTTTAAACCGGAACATGGCCGTTTCAGCCAGTGAACGCCGGTGATAACCTACTTTCTTTTTCCAGGTATCGTTATTGCCGCTCAGATGCTGATTTGCCACCGCATGGTTACGCTCATGGTATCGAGCTGGCCAATATTGCGCACCACTTCGCGGTGGGATAAGCGGCTTTATTTTTTTCCTCAGCAGAGCATCATGACAGTAACGCGTATCGTAAGCACTGTCAGCCGACGCTTCCCTGATTTTCCGGTGGGTTTGGTTAATCAGCCCGGGCAGCGCCTGCGCATCTGTCGTACCGCTTAGCGATAAATCGGCACAGATAATTTCATGTGTCGCGCTATCTACTGCCAGATGAAGCTTGCGCCATACTCTGCGCCTCTCAGCCCCATGCTGCCTGACTTTCCATTCGCCTTCGCCGAAGATTTTCAGGCCGGTGCCATCGATGACCAGGTGTGAGATTTCGCCGCGGGTTGGCGTTTTTATGCTGATGTCGACGGTTTTTGCTCGCCGGCTGACCAGAGAGTAATCTGGGCAGCGCAGCGACAGCCCCATCAGTTTAAAAATCGAGTCAACGAAACCCTGTAACGCCCGGAGCGAAAGGTTAAACACGCGCTTTATCATCAGAACCGTGGTAATGGCCATATCGGTGTAGTGAAGCGGCCGGCCACGATGTTCAGGTGGTGTACTCTCAGTCCATGCAGCAATGGCTGACTCATCAAGCCATACTGTCAGGTCCCCCCGCTGCCTGAGCGCATTGTTATATGCGGGCCAGTTGGTGATTTTAAACTTTTGCTTTGCCATGGGGACCTGATGTTGAAACGAATGTAGTGATCAGAGCCGCCAGTCACCTAAAAGTTCGATTTATTCAACAAAGCCTGTTCGTCGGATACGTCTCGCGTGGATAAACCCTTCACGGTACAGGCGTTCAAATCGCTTCGCCCGCTCTCTTACCCCGATGGGTATTTTAGGTTTCATGCTCCTTATCCAGTTTACTGAGAATCTTCTTCAATGTTTCAGCCTGTACACATTGCACAGCAATACATTCAAACGTCAGCCTGACGCCGAGCAGTGTCAGTAATGCCAATATACCGTCGGTGACTTGCATATAGGGCGCTGCTGTACCGCTGAACGATGCAAGGGCCAGCGCCAGACAGGCGACGCATGAAATAATGAACAGCGCGTTGATAATCTTCAGTGTCCAGAATGTTTTAAACATGGGTAAATTCCTTTTATATTTCGCATGTTGGGGCGATCAATCATCGGCCTCTTCAAACGCGCCGTTTGCATTAAGCACATACCAGGTATCCGATTTCACGCCGTTATCACCCACCTTGCTTGCGCGGATTTGGATAATGTCGCCCTCACTATTGCGGCAGCACAGTACGATTGCGCTGCCCTCAGAGGCTTTGGCCTTACCCTGCGCGCCGAGAGACGCGGCAACCGATCCGAAGCCGCTAACGTCTGCGGCTGACCGGTCGCCGGTGTTGGTGGCGGCTGACTGGTAGCCTTCAATGATCGTCTGTTCTGTGGACTTATTAATTTTACTCGCTATGCACTCGACGGCGCGGCCAACCATTTTGTGGAGGGACAGCTCCTCTTTGATGGTGATTATGCTACTGGCCAGTTTGTTGCCCTCTTCTTCATGGACGATATCGCCGGATACCTCAACCTCGGCAAAACGGTGATTGGCTGGCTCGTAGTAGCTGAAGACATCGAGCGGATATTCGCAGGCGTGAAAACCGGAGTCGCAAACTTTTACCGCGCCGTCGTGATGGTAGGTTTTCCCGATCTCGAACTGATAATCACGGCAAGTCAGGTCGGCGTTAAAGCCTTTGTAGGCGGTGATTTTGGTCATGGTGTTTATCCTTCTTGAGGTTGATGGGTTATGCCGGTTCGAGGCAGAAGGTTTGAGAGAGTTTCGCCAGACCCTTTGGCGTCACCAGCACCTGTTCGCGGATTTTGTCGGTGCCATCGTCGCAGGGAACAATCGAGATTTTATGCTCAAGGTGGCCGGACTGGATTTTGCTCTGGTAGGCCATCCAGTTCTTGGCACCCACACGGCGATAAATCCAGCCACGCTCACGGAGGAAGGCGAACAGGTCTTTGGGGCGTACCTGCAACTCCTTGGCGGCGTTGGTGATGCACATGCCACCGTCAGATTTGGCGATGCGGTGCAGGGCTTTCACGTCCGGTGCTATCTCCTCAACTTTGTTTTCGAGGGCGATAACCTTTTCGGTGTAGGTAAGCAGGATGCCGCGCATGGCTGCCGGGTCGTTGAGCATCTGAATTGGGTCGGCGGGGATGGCTAACTGTTTTTCCAGTTCACGCCAGCGCTTGGCAACTTTATGGCGAATCTCAATGCTGTACCCCATGACGAGTGTCATCGTTAGGTCCTGGTCAAGTAAAGCCTCTTGGTAAATGCGTCCTGATGAGTCTTGGTAATCTCCCCAGATTTGGGGAGATTGAATATTGAGCGCTTCAAGCATCTTTCGACAGTCCCTTAAAACATGGTCGTGACGCTTACCGGTCAGCTCCGCAATCTCACGGCTGGACATGGGTAATGTTTGTGCAATGGTTAAATTTTGCATGCAGATATACCTCGTTGGTTAAAACGATAATGAAGAGCCCCGGCGCGATCCCGAGGCAGAATGACTGGGTTCGGCGTGGGATTACGCCTGCATCAAAGTATTCACAAGGTGATTGCGCAACTTCGGTGTGAGGACATAGCGAACGATGGCAACACCCATTTCGGCGAACTCCAGCACGATATGGCCTTTGCCATCCCGTGAGATATTTAATTCGTAGATATGTGGCTGCCATTGTTCGAGGCCCGTTGGCGTAGGGATGGTTTGGTTGTGGTCCATGTGTGTAACTCCTTCCGTTGATGTTGTGGATACGCTACACTTGGCCTAAACAGGAGGATTTCCCAATGGGCCAAGTTGCATTTGATACATTGCAGGCGTCAGAAGAGCTTGAAACCGCTGGCATCTCTAGAGAGCAGGCACGGGCGATTTCGCTCGTTGTACGCAAGTCTCATGAGGTGGCGGATGTGGCTACAAAAGCTGATATCGCTGAGGTAAAGCGTGATATAGCCGATGTTCGTAAGGACCTATCCGCAGAGATAGCCGATGTCCGTAAGGACCTATCCGCAGAGATAGCCGATGTCCGTAAGGACCTATCCGCAGAGATACAGATACGCTTTGATAAATCCGATGCACAAATCAACTTGCTTCGTAAAGACACAATTGCTCTCTTTGAAAAAGTCGATGCGAAGAGCGACGCTCAGATATCGTTGCTTCGTAAGGATGTTGAAAATATCGCTACTGGATTGCTGCTAAAACTCGGCGGGGTCATTGTGGTGACTATCAGTGCTGCAACAGCGGTGATGAAATTTCTTTAGCAATATATCCTCGTTAGCGAGCCTGTTTAGAAATTTGTGTATTTGCTTGATTTTGATATGTTCAATCCAACATCAAAAACAGGTTAATTTATGGACGAAAAACAGTTGCAGGCTCTGGCTAACGAACTGGCCAAAAATCTCAAAACCCCTGAAGATCTCAGTCACTTCGATCGGCTGCTGAAAAAAATCAGCGTCGAAGCAGCTCTCAATGCCGAAATGACCCATCACCTCGGCTACGATAAAAATCAGCCTAAACCGGGGACCAACGCCCGCAACGGCTATTCCACAAAAACCGTTACCGCTGGCGCTGCGTACTCCGCGCGATCGTGACGGTTCCTTTGAACCGCAACTGGTGAAGAAGAACCAGACCCGGATTACCGGGATGGATAACCAGATTTTATCGTTGTACGCCAAAGGGATGACCACCCGCGAGATCGCTGCCGCGTTCAAAGAGCTGTATGACGCCGATGTCTCGCCGGCGCTGGTCTCAAAGGTCACCGATGCGGTCATGGAGCAGGTTGTCGAATGGCAAAACCGGCCTCTGGATGCAGTCTATCCCATTGTTTATCTTGACTGTATCGTTCTAAAATCCCGGCAAGACAGCCGCATCATTAACAAATCTGTGTTCCTGGCGCTGGGCATCAACATCGAAGGCCAGAAAGAGTTGCTAGGTATGTGGCTGGCCGAAAATGAAGGCGCAAAGTTCTGGCTGAATGTGCTGACAGAGCTGAAAAACCGCGGTCTGAACGATATCCTTATCGCCTGCGTAGACGGGCTGAAAGGTTTCCCTGACGCTATTAACGCGGTGTATCCGGAGGCGCGGCTCCAGCTGTGTATCGTACATATGGTGCGCAACAGCCTGCGGTTCGTCTCCTGGAAGGACTACAAGGCCGTCATCCGCGACCTGAAAGCTATCTATCAGGCCCCTACGGAAGAAGCCGGCTTGCAGGCGCTGGAAACGTTCTCCAGTGCCTGGGACATCCGCTACCCGCAAATAAGTCGAAGCTGGCAGGCAAACTGGGCCAATCTGGCCACGTTCTTTGCCTACCCAACGGACATCCGCAAGGTGATCTACACGACCAACGCCACCGAGTCGTTAAACAGCGTGATCCGGCATGCCATCAAAAAGCGCAAGGTGTTCCCGACCGACGACGCAGTGAAAAAGCTGGTGTGGCTGGCGATACAGGCGGCCTCACAGAAATGGACAATGCCTTTGAGGGACTGGCGCTTGGCAATGAGCCGCTTTATTATCGAGTTCGGTGACCGCCTGGACGATCACTTCTGAGAAAAGGCATTTACACAGAATCGTGTACAGGGTCGGTATCCAGGCGGGCTCGGTCCTTTTTTGCACGACGTTGGTAAATTCACACCAGACGGCACGACGATTATTTATGCCAATAAACCCTTGCCGGTCTTATGGGCATCGGACTATTTTTAGAATTTATAGCCGACACCGAGATTAAAGCCGCTGGATTTCCAGTCGCCGCTACCCGAGCCTGCCCAGGCTGCATCAATAACCAGCCCCTCGTAGACATTAAACTGTAATCCCAATGCGTAAGCCAGCGAGGTGTTGCTGGTTTTTTTGTTTCGGGAAACCTGCTTTGGCGGAACGCTTGATTTATCGGTTTCGTACATGGAGTTTTCAACGGAGTGCAGGGCGACACCCAGCAAACCAAAAGCACTGACCCATTCGTTGGCCCTAACAGTAGGACCGGCCAGCAGAGAGACATAATCCGTTTTGACCCTGTTGCTAAATCGTCTTTCTATTTTATTCGCGTCCTTTTTATTTTTAGCTTTTTCACCCGATAAAAAATGATTGTCCATATCACCGACGGCATAGGTTATAGCTCCCATCACCCCCCAGGTATCGTTCAGCTCGTAACGATAACGAATAAACATGCCCTGAGGCTGCTTGTCGCTGTCGGCATGTTGGGAGAAGACATTGTTGGTTGCTTTTAAACGCGACTCGTATTCAGCCTTATTGGCGGAGTAGGCCGCTTTGGTCGGGTCAGAGTTCATCTGGGCGTAGCCGATGGAAAGGGTCTGGTCACCCTTGGCGGCATACGCAACGGGAGAAGAAACAACTGATAAGATTAATAATGATTTTAAAACGCGCATTTTATCCATGATGATATATCCCTTTTTTAATGAGATGAGTCGCAACAAAACTATCACACCGACGACGCCACAACAAAATACAGCGGTAACAACGATCGAATGACGCCTATCGATCGTTAAAAACAATCTTCAATAATGCATTTACGGAGCCCCCAACATGGCATGGTACAAGACCGGTACGCTGTCGATAGCGGCCAACAGTAAAAAAGCCACGGGTCACGGCACCCGCTGGGCGGACAACAAACAGGGCATTGGGGCTGGGCAGATGTTGCTGCTGCCCGGCACAGGCACGGTGGCGTTGTATGAAATTGCCAGCGTGGTGAACGACACGGAGCTGCTTCTGGTATCCGGACCACCCAAAGCCGCCAAGGAAGCGTCCTACGCCATCGTGACCTACAACGGCGGCTCGTACGTGGACTTCGGGCGTGTGCTCTCGGCCCAGCTTCGCTATTATCAGCGCCAGATGGACGGCTGGCAACACATCATGACCGGCGAGGGTGAGGTGACGCCGGAAGCGCCGGACGGTACGCAGGTCACGCTGAGCTCGTTCAAAAAGCTGACGGCGGATGTTGCGAGCAAGGTGGATAAATCAAAGCTAGAGAAAAAAGCCGATAAAGTTGCGCTGGACGGTAAGGCTGACAAGGCCGCACTGGACGGCAAAGCCGATAAATCTGAACTTTGATAAAAAAGCTGACCAGACAGCGCTGAACACTAAAGCCGATAAGTCCGCCTTGGGAAATTATATTGCCAAAACGGGTGGTAGTCTCACGGGTACGCTGCATTTTGATGGAAAAGGGAAAAGTGGCGGAGAGCAGCGTTCAGCGGGTTCGTGGTATAATCCCTATGCCGGTGGGGATATGAGAACTGAATTTTACGGTGTTGATATAGTGGGACAGCGCTTCGAGCATCGCCTGATACTCGGCAAAGGCAATGATCTAAAATGGTTCGTATTCCAGCATGATGACGGTAATGCCCCCTGCCCGAGCCTGTTTAGAAATTTGTGTATTTGCCTGATTTTGATATGTTCAATCCAACATCAAAAACAGGTTAATTTATGGACGAAAAACAGTTGCAGGCTCTGGCTAACGAACTGGCCAAAAATCTCAAAACCCCTGAAGATCTCAGTCACTTCGATCGGCTGCTGAAAAAAATTAGCGTCGAAGCAGCTCTCAATGCCGAAATGACCCATCACCTCGGCTACGATAAAAATCAGCCTAAACCGGGGACCAACGCCCGCAACGGCTATTCCACAAAAACCGTTACCACTGGCGATGGCCCGCTGGCGCTGCGTACTCCACGCGATCGTGACGGTTCCTTTGAACCGCAACTGGTGAAGAAGAACCAGACCCGGATTACCGGGATGGATAACCAGATTTTATCGTTGTACGCCAAAGGGATGACCACCCGCGAGATCGCCGCCGCGTTCAAAGAGCTGTATGACGCCGATGTCTCGCCGGCGCTGGTCTCAAAGGTCACCGATGCGGTCATGGAGCAGGTTGTCGAATGGAAAAACCGGCCTCTGGATGCAGTCTATCCCATTGTTTATCTTGACTGTATCGTTCTAAAAGTCCGGCAGGACAGCCGCATCATCAACAAATCTGTGTTCCTGGCGCTGGGCATCAACATCGAAGGCCAGAAAGAGTTGCTAGGTATGTGGCTGGCCGAAAATGAAGGCGCAAAGTTCTGGCTGAACGTGCTGACAGAGCTGAAAAACCGCGGCCTGAACGATATCCTTATCGCCTGCGTAGACGGGCTGAAAGGCTTCCCTGACGCTATTAACGCGGTGTATCCGGAAGCGCGGCTCCAGCTGTGTATCGTGCATATGGTGCGCAACAGCCTGCGGTTCGTCTCCTGGAAGGACTACAAGGCCGTCACCCGCGACCTGAAAGCTATCTATCAGGCCCCTACGGAAGAAGCCGGCTTGCAGGCGCTGGAAGCGTTCTCCAGTGCCTGGGACATCCGCTACCCACAAATAAGTCAAAGCTGACAGGCAAACTGGGCCAATCTGGCCACGTTCTTTGCCTACCCAACGGACATCCGCAAGGTGATCTACACGACCAACGCCATCGAGTCGTTAAACAGCGTGATCCGGCATGCCATCAAAAAGCGCAAGGTGTTCCCGACCGACGACGCAGTGAAAAAGGTGGTTTGGCTGGCGATACAGGCGGCCTCACAGAAATGGACAATGCCTTTGAGGGACTGGCGCATGGCAATGAGCCGCTTTATTATCGAGTTCGGCGACCGCCTGGACGGTCACTTCTGAGAAAAGGCATTTACACAGAATCGTGTACAGGGTCCTACCAGGGCCGAATTGAAAACAGGTTTCATTTGCTTTCATGAGATCTCGACACAAAGCGTATCCCATCGAAGATCTCCTGTAAAGCATCTGCGCCTTTAATTTTTAAGGTACACAGCGCTTTGTTGAATAAATTCGAAATTTGTGACGACTTCCTCCCTATCAGGGCGATTGTTACATGATGCGGACGTTGTTTGGCATTCCTACACAGCGTGATCCGGTTAAGCGCTTTGACCATTGCCATAGCCTCACCTACCTGCGCGTCATAGTCATGCAGACTCAGATGACCACCCAGAAGTGTTTTAAACCGGAACATGGCCGTTTCAGCCAGTGAACGCCGGTGATAACCTACTTTCTTTTTCCAGGTATCGTTATTGCCGCTCAGATGCTGATTTGCCACCGCATGGTTACGCTCATGGTATCGAGCTGGCCAATATTGCGCACCACTTCGCGGTGGGATAAGCGGCTTTATTTTTTTCCTCAGCAGAGCATCATGACAGTAACGCGTATCGTAAGCACTGTCAGCCGACGCTTCCCTGATTTTCCGGTGGGTTTGGTTAATCAGCCCGGGCAGCGCCTGCGCATCTGTCGTACCGCTTAGCGATAAATCGGCACAGATAATTTCATGTGTCACGCTATCTACTGCCAGATGAAGCTTGCGCCATACTCTGCGCCTCTCAGCCCCATGCTGCCTGACTTTCCATTCGCCTTCGCCGAAGACTTTCAGGCCGGTGCCATCGATGACCAGGTGTGAGATTTCGCCGCGGGTTGGCGTTTTTATGCTGATGTCGACGGTTTTTGCTCGCCGGCTGACCAGAGAGTAATCTGGGCAGCGCAGCGACAGCCCCATCAGTTTAAAAATCGAGTCAACGAAACCCTGTAACGCCCGGAGCGAAAGGTTAAACACGCGCTTTATCATCAGAACCGTGGTAATGGCCATATCGGTGTAGTGAAGCAGCCGGCCACGATGTTCAGGTGGTGTACTCTCAGTCCATGCAGCAATGGCTGACTCATCAAGCCATACTGTCAGGTCCCCCCGCTGCCTGAGCGCATTGTTATATGCGGGCCAGTTGGTGATTTTAAACTTTTGCTTTGCCATGGGTACCTGATGTTGAAACGAATGTAGTGATCAGAGCCGCCAGTCACCTAAAAGTTCGATTTATTCAACAAAGCCCTGCATAGCAGTTCCCGGACGGAGCAATCATTTTTAATGCTTATGAGGCTCAGCGTAAAGCCGATAAATTAGGCATGACTTTAGAGCAACGCAATCTACGCCGCTTTTCCAACTCACATTAACGCTATCGAGGTAAAACATGAATGGTTTACTCACCGAACTACTCGCCCGCCGGGAAACGGGCCTTATCGAAGAAATTGAAAAACTGGAAAAACGCATTGTCCGCATGGAAAATCAGGCCAATACAGAGTGCTGGCTTCTTAAAGATGATATTCGCCAAGCGCAATTTGAAGCGGACTGCAAGCTTATTGAGGAATATGAGGAAGGCATACGTTCTGGCTTGCCAAAAGAGGAAATACTGGCCTCACTGGTAAATGGTGCGCTGCATCGGATAAGCAGAGAGGGCATTCAACATGGGTAATGACGGAGCCTGTTTAGAAATTTGTGTATTTGCCTGATTTTGATATGTTCAATCCAACATCAAAAACAGGTTAATTTATGGACGAAAAACAGTTGCAGGCTCTGGCTAACGAACTGGCCAAAAATCTCAAAACCCCTGAAGATCTCAGTCACTTCGATCGGCTGCTGAAAAAAATCAGCGTCGAAGCAGCTCTCAATGCCGAAATGACCCATCACCTCGGCTACGATAAAAATCAGCCTAAACCGGGGATCAACGCCCGCAACGGCTATTCCACAAAAACCGTTACCACTGGCGATGGCCCGCTGGCGCTGCGTACTCCGCGCGATCGTGACGGTTCCTTTGAACCGCAACTGGTGAAGAAGAACCAGACCCGGATTACCGGGATGGATAACCAGATTTTATCGTTGTACGCCAAAGGGATGACCACCCGCGAGATCGCCGCCGCGTTCAAAGAGCTGTATGACGCCGATGTCTCGCCGGCGCTGGTCTCAAAGGTTACCGATGCGGTCATGGAGCAGGTTGTCGAATGGCAAAACCGGCCTCTGGATGCAGTCTATCCCATTGTTTATCTTGACTGTATCGTTCTAAAAGTCCGGCAGGACAGCCGCATCATCAACAAATCTGTGTTCCTGGCGCTGGGCATCAACATCGAAGGCCAGAAAGAGTTGCTAGGTATGTGGCTGGCCGAAAATGAAGGCGCAAAGTTCTGGCTGAACGTGCTGACAGAGCTGAAAAACCGCGGCCTGAACGATATCCTTATCGCCTGCGTAGACGGGCTGAAAGGTTTCCCTGACGCTATTAACGCGGTGTATCCGGAGGCGCGGCTCCAGCTGTGTATCGTACATATGGTGCGCAACAGCCTGCGGTTCGTCTCCTGGAAGGACTACAAGGCCGTCACCCGCGACCTGAAAGCTATCTATCAGGCCCCTACGGAAGAAGCCGGCTTGCAGGCGCTGGAAGCGTTCTCCAGTGCCTGGGACATCCGCTACCCGCAAATAAGTCGAAGCTGGCAGGCAAACTGGGCCAATCTGGCCACGTTCTTTGCCTACCCAACGGACATCCGCAAGGTGATCTACACGACCAACGCCATCGAGTCGTTAAACAGCGTGATCCGGCATGCCATCAAAAAGCGCAAGGTGCTCCCGACCGACGACGCAGTGAAAAAGGTGGTGTGGCTGGCGATACAGGCGGCCTCACAGAAATGGACAATGCCTTTGAGGGACTGGCGCATGGCAATGAGCCGCTTTATTATCGAGTTCGGTGACCGCCTGGACGGTCACTTCTGAGAAAAGGCATTTACACAGAATCGTGTACAGGGTCTTACCCGGAGTAGGTAAACGTTGGGTTTATAGAATTACAAGCGATATTCTCGATTTGGTTAAATAACAATCAAAAAAGCGAGATTGTTATCGATAAAATGCTTATTTTTCAATCGTGTACCAGGCTGTACCAAGTGTATCAAGCCAAAAAATAGAAGTCTTTGGGATATTCGGAGGGAGAAAGTGATTCATGAAAAAAAATGAGATCAATATATTTATTTTTAATGCTTATTATTTTTTCATAAATAGATTAGTGCGATTATATTTAGCGTTGGATTTATCGAAAACCGGAAGCCTATGTTTTTCACTTGGTACACTTGGTATACGGTTGAAATATAATAACTTTCTTGTACAAAGTAATATATTTTATTGACCCTGTACACGATTCTGTGTAAATGCCTTTTCTCAGAAGTGACCGTCCAGGCGGTCACCGAACTCGATAATAAAGCGGCTCATTGCCATGCGCCAGTCCCTCAAAGGCATTGTCCATTTCTGTGAGGCCGCCTGTATCGCCAGCCACACCACCTTTTTCACTGCGTCGTCGGTCGGGAGCACCTTGCGCTTTTTGATGGCATGCCGGATCACGCTGTTTAACGACTCGATGGCGTTGGTCGTGTAGATCACCTTGCGGATGTCCGTTGGGTAGGCAAAGAACGTGGCCAGATTGGCCCAGTTTGCCTGCCAGCTTCGACTTATTTGCGGGTAGCGGAGGCTTTGTTGAATAAATCGAACTTTTAGGTGACTGGCGGCTCTGATCACTACATTCGTTTCAACATCAGGTCCCCATGGCAAAGCAAAAGTTTAAAATCACCAACTGGCCCGCATATAACAATGCGCTCAGGCAGCGGGGGGACCTGACAGTATGGCTTGATGAGTCAGCCATTGCTGCATGGACTGAGAGTACACCACCTGAACATCGTGGCCGGCCGCTTCACTACACCGATATGGCCATTACCACGGTTCTGATGATAAAGCGCGTGTTTAACCTTTCGCTCCGGGCGTTACAGGGTTTCGTTGACTCGATTTTTAAACTGATGGGGCTGTCGCTGCGCTGCCCAGATTACTCTCTGGTCAGCCGGCGAGCAAAAACCGTCGACATCAGCATAAAAACGCCAACCCGCGGCGAAATCTCACACCTGGTCATCGATGGCACCGGCCTGAAAATCTTCGGCGAAGGCGAATGGAAAGTCAGGCAGCATGGGGCTGAGAGGCGCAGAGTATGGCGCAAGCTTCATCTGGCAGTAGATAGCGCGACACATGAAATTATCTGTGCCGATTTATCGCTAAGCGGTACGACAGATGCGCAGGCGCTGCCCGGGCTGATTAACCAAACCCACCGGAAAATCAGGGAAGCGTCGGCTGACAGTGCTTACGATACGCGTTACTGTCATGATGCTCTGCTGAGGAAAAAAATAAAGCCGCTTATCCCACCGCGAAGTGGTGCGCAATATTGGCCAGCTCGATACCATGAGCGTAACCATGCGGTGGCAAATCAGCATCTGAGCGGCAATAACGATACCTGGAAAAAGAAAGTAGGTTATCACCGGCGTTCACTGGCTGAAACGGCCATGTTCCGGTTTAAAATACTTCTGGGTGGTCATCTGAGTCTGCATGACTATGACGCGCAGGTAGGTGAGGCTATGGCAATGGTCAAAGCGCTTAACCGGATCACGTTGTTAGGAATGCCAAACAGCGTCCGCATCATGTAACAATCGCCCTGATAGGGAGGAAGTCGTCACAAATTTCGGATTTATTCAACAAAGCGGGTAGCGGATGTCCCAGGCACTGGAGAACGCTTCCAGCGCCTGCAAGCCGGCTTCTTCCGAGGGGCCTGATAGATAGCTTTCAGGTCGCGGGTGACGGCCTTGTAGTCCTTCCAGGAGACGAACCGCAGGCTGTTGCGCACCATATGCACGATACACAGCTGGAGCCGCGCCTCCGGATACACCGCGTTAATAGCGTCAGGGAAACCTTTCAGCCCGTCTACGCAGGCGATAAGGATATCGTTCAGGCCGCGGTTTTTCAGCTCTGTCAGCACGTTCAGCCAGAACTTTGCGCCTTCATTTTCGGCCAGCCACATACCTAGCAACTCTTTCTGGCCTTCGATGTTGATGCCCAGCGCCAGGAACACAGATTTGTTGATGATGCGGCTGTCCTGCCGGACTTTTAGAACGATACAGTCAAGATAAACAATGGGATAGACTGCATCCAGAGGCCGGTTTTGCCATTCGACAACCTGCTCCATGACCGCATCGGTGACCTTTGAGACCAGCGCCGGCGAGACATCGGCGTCATACAGCTCTTTGAACGCGGCGGCGATCTCGCGGGTGGTCATCCCTTTGGCGTACAACGATAAAATCTGGTTATCCATCCCGGTAATCCGGGTCTGGTTCTTCTTCACCAGTTGCGGTTCAAAGGAACCGTCACGATCGCGCGGAGTACGCAGCGCCAGCGGGCCATCGCCAGTGGTAACGGTTTTTGTGGAATAGCCGTTGCGGGCGTTGATCCCCGGTTTAGGCTGATTTTTATCGTAGCCGAGGTGATGGGTCATTTCGGCATTGAGAGCTGCTTCGACGCTAATTTTTTTCAGCCGCCGATCGAAGTGACTGAGATCTTCAGGGGTTTTGAGATTTTTGGCCAGTTCGTTAGCCAGAGCCTGCAACTGTTTTTCGTCCATAAATTAACCTGTTTTTGATGTTGGATTGAACATATCAAAATCAGGCAAATACACAAATTTCTAAACAGGCTCTGCGTTTTGCCCACGGTGATATAATCCGCCTGCCCCTGTTTTAATAACTGCTCACAGAACGGATGGTGTTCAATACGGATAACGAGTTTGCAATTATGCAATATCACGCTTTTTACACTCACGCCTCTTATCGTCAAATAATGAATAACGGCTCCTGCCTGCGTCATCGCGGCGATAAGATGAGTGTTGGTCGATGCCGCTTTATGATGGACTGACATACTTTCCTCCTTCAATGAATTAGCATTTCTGCATAACGGTCGATTAACGTCACAGAAATCCCCTGATTGCCAATAGCGCTTGTCCGGGCCACTCCGCGCGCCAGTTTAAACAAGCGGCGATAATTGCCCCGTGAATGTTTGCGAAAGGCGGCGGCAATCTCCGGCGCAAGCGGCTCCCTCGAGTCCTCACCGTTCGATAACAGGCTGCCCAGAATGGCGCTGAAATCCTTAGCTTCACTTTCTTTCTTACGAGATTCCAGGTCTAACGCCATACCCACCCGGCTATAGAGCTGGGCGTATTCCCCGCGAGAGCCTTTCAGGTTAAGCAGCAAACGCGGCATCCCCGCCAATACAATGGCCACCCCGGAACGGTCGTGAATACGCCGCAGGACCTCAAGCGCCCGGTAGGGCAGCAGCTCAGCCTCATCAACCAGTACCAGCCAGTGCTTGTCGCGCAGCCCCTGTACGCACTCCTCGACCAGCTCATGAATATTGCCAGTTTTTCGCAGACCCAGCCGGGCGCACAGCGCCTGCAATAACACCTTGGCGGTATAGCCGGGGTCGGCTTCAATCAAGATGACGCCTTTATTGGCGCTGTTGGCGCGCACATACTCCTTCAGCACCATGCTTTTTCCCATGCCTGCCGGGCCGTATATCACGCCGATATCGCCGAAGTCGTGCGTGGCACTAATCAGGTCCAGCACCACCCTCGCCAGATGGGTCGGCACAAAATGTACCTTGATGTCCCGCCGGTGGGCGCGCTCTGTCTCGCGGTCAAGAAAATCCCGTAACGTGCCCTCGACGTTATCAATATTGCCGTTGTAAACCCCCTTTAAATATTGTGAAATGGTGGCGCCGCTTAATCCGGTTTTATCGGCTACCTTGCGCTAGGTGTAGCCTGACCGTTCCATCAGCTGGAAAATACGTTCTCGCGTTGTCATACAATATATCCTTAGCGGTTATTACCGACCTGCTTGATATCGTGCTCATATTCGAATTCAAATAAATACACCTTCTCTTTTTCAGGTTCCGCTGCCTTGGGTACCAGCAGGGGCTTTGTTGAATAAATCGAACTTTTAGGTTGACTGGCAGCTCTGATCACTACATTCGTTTCAACATCAGGTCCCCATGGCAAAGCAAAAGTTTAAAATCACCAATTGGCCCGCATACAACAATGCGCTCAGGCAGCGGGGGGACCTGACAGTATGGCTTGATGAGTCTGCCATTGCTGCATGGACTGAGAGTACACCACCTGAACATCGTGGCCGGCCGCTTCACTACACCGATATGGCCATTACCACGGTTCTGATGATAAAGCGCGTGTTTAACCTTTCGCTCCGGGCGTTACAGGGTTTCGTTGACGCGATTTTTAAACTGATGGGGCTGTCGCTGCGCTGCCCAGATTACTCTCTGGTCAGCCGACGAGCAAAAACCGTCGACATCAGCATAAAAACGCCAACCCGCGGCGAAATCTCACACCTGGTCATCGATGGCACCGGCCTGAAAGTCTTCGGCGAAGGCGAATGGAAAGTCAGGCAGCATGGGGCTGAGAGGCGCAGAGTATGGCGCAAGCTTCATCTGGCAGTAGATAGCGCGACACATGAAATTATCTGTGCCGATTTATCGCTAAGTGGTACGACAGATGCGCAGGCGCTGCCCGGGCTGATTAACCAAACCCACCGGAAAATCAGGGAAGCGTCGGCTGACAGTGCTTACGATACGCGTTACTGTCATGATGCTCTGCTGAGGAAAAAAATAAAGCCGCTTATCCCACCGCGAAGTGGTGCGCAATATTGGCCAGCTCGATACCATGAGCGTAACCATGCGGTGGCAAATCAGCATCTGAGCGGCAATAACGATACCTGGAAAAAGAAAGTAGGTTATCACCGGCGTTCACTGGCTGAAACGGCCATGTTCCGGTTTAAAACACTTTTGGGTGGTCATCTGAGTCTGCATGACTATGACGCGCAGGTAGGTGAGGCTATGGCAATGGTCAAAGCGCTTAACCGGATCACGTTGTTAGGAATGCCAAACAGCGTCCGCATCATGTAACAATCGCCCTGATAGGGAGGAAGTCGTCACAAATTTCGGATTTATTCAACAAAGCGACCAGCAGGCTGTAATCGTTCTCCCTGGGCGCGTCAATCACCGGGCGTAATTCGTCTTTCGCATCCTGAATTTTATTTTCAGCCAGTTTAATGAGACGTTTAGCGCGCGCTTCCAGGGCTTTTTCCACTCTGGAGACCGGCACCGGCGAAGCGGTATTGCCATTCCAGAGCGCGGTGCAGAGATAAGCACCGTCCATCTGGCGAATAATCACCTCGTTCGGATTATGGATATCGTAGGCCACCCGCACCGTCTGGCGGTCTACCTCAATCAGCTCCCGGGCAAAATACTGGTTATTCAGCAGTTCAACCCAGCCGCGCTGGGCCACGCGTTTCTCTTCCGGCATAAACATCTCGCGCAACTCGCCCGGTGTCAGGTATTCAATGTTGTCTCCTTCCTCGGTCAGCAGGGCCTTGCGGTAAGCAGCCGGCGTCATCGACTTGCCGTTGACCTTGGGCAGCGCGCTGTGCTCGTGGCTGTGGTTATAGCGCTGCACCTCCTCCTCGATGGCGTCTATCAATTGCCGCCAGCTGGGCAATATCGCCAGCGTTTTCTGCTGGACAGGGTTCAGCTCTTTCCCCTGACGCAGGGCATTCGACAGACTCAGCAGCTTTTGCCCCTGCACCCGCGTCCCGTTGGGGTCAGCGCTTAACCCGTTATAGGTCTGAAAGCGCAGGGCCAGCCGGCGTGGGAGAACGCCGTTAAGTCGCTCGATAATGCCCCGCGCCTGCGGGTTACCGGGGATACCGGTAATATGCTCAATGCCCAGCCGGGGGAAAATCCCGGTGATATCCGCATCCAGCATCTTGTTGGTCTCACCACCACCGTTATCGGAGTAGGAAAACAGCGGTTTGCCGTGGTGCTGGATAGCATAACGCCACGCATCGGCCACCGCGATGGCGTTTTCCGCCAGAGACAGGCTCCAGCCCACCAGATAGCGGGTGCGCCCGTCGAGCACCAGGGTCAGCTCCGGGGTAAAGGGCCGCCCGTGTATCGGATGCGCCACTTTCATGTTCAGCGATTTGCCGTCAGCTATCCAGCAGCCGTTCACCGGCATCTGTGCCCAATCCCGCTGCTGGTAAACCTGATACGCCTTAAGCGCCGAACCGGTGACCCGTCCCTTGACCCGTCGGTGAGGTGCCACCCGCTTGACCATGCGATTGACCTTGTCGTAGGTCGGCAGGGCCGCCAGCATGGCAGGCTGATCATGGTATTTGCCCTGCCAGTCGGCCTGAAACGCGCGGTAGGCTTCCAGCACCGTCGGGCCACAGGGCCGGGCATAATGCGGCCAGAAGAGCGTATAGAACCACGTCATGTCCTCGGGACGCTGCTTCTTCGGCTGACCCGGAGCCAGTATCGCCAGACGCTCCTGGGGTCGCTCTGCGCTGAGATAGAGACTCACCCATTCCTGCAGGCTGCTTTTGCCCACCCCTTGCCGGGTGCGGCCCTTTTTGGCGTTGGCCAGCGTGGCGGCGCGCTGCAGGGCCTCGGGCAATGTACCGACCTTTGACTCCTCGACGATAAAGGTCACCGCCGCAATGCGGGTCATGCCGGCCTGCTGTAACCGGATCACTTCCTGTGCCAGCATCATGCGCGCATCGGCAATCTGCTTTTGGTGATCGTTGAGGGCCTGCACTTTGCGCTCGAGCAGGGCAGGACATTGGCGCATGATCGCCAGCTCATCGCGTGACTTGATGGCGCAGCCACGCTTGACCGACTCATCAACCGGCTGGGCCGGGGCTTGCGCAATCAAAGATTTATAGTGCCGATGTTTGATGATCTCGCGTGTTTGTTCCGGCAAACAATCGATGTGATACTCGAAAGCCTTGGTACCCGGACGCTTACGGACTAAATCTGGAGAGTCAAGCAATAATCTGCGCAATGCTTTTTTTAGTCCTGGGGCTGTTCCTGGTAATCCGAGAATCCCTATTAATTCCTTGATACTTATAAACATAATCAAGAAACCTTGCGAATGTAGCTGTTATTTCTAGCTTCGTACCTGCTTGGCCAGATAGTTTCTGGAGAGACACCAAGAGCGTTAGCAACCAATAGTTCATATTTACGGCAAGGTCTTGTTAAAACACTTTTAACAACGTCTTGCTTGACCCCGGCTTTAACGTCCAAGGCTCGAAAAGTTATCCCACGTTTGTGAAGTTCAGCTTTTATGATCTCTCTGTGCCAATCAGTATTAACAACTTCATTTTGACTCGTCATTGGATTACCCTAAAAAGTCATCCGCCCGGAACATCCGAGCGGTGTATCTCTTCAAGCAAAGATTATAATCCAAAAGAAATCATGAAAAGCTATTTTGGTTTTTATTGGATTACTTTACTGGTTTCCTTGTCAGGATTAAAAATGCTTTTTAATCAATGTATTACAGGAAAAGTAACCAATGATGACAAAAAATACCGAAGTTTTTTTAGTGACCCTACGCTTTGTTGAATAAATCCGAAATTTGTGACGACTTCCTCCCTATCAGGGCGATTGTTACATGATGCGGACGCTGTTTGGCATTCCTAACAGTGTGATCCGGTTAAGTGCTTTAACCATTGCCATTGCCTCACCTACCTGCGCGTCATAGTCATGCAGACTCAGATGACCACCCAGAAGTGTTTTAAACCGGAACATGGCCGTTTCAGCCAGTGAACGCCGGTGATAACCTACTTTCTTTTTCCAGGTATCGTTATTGCCGCTCAGATGCTGATTTGCCACCGCATGGTTACGCTCATAGTATCGAGCTGGCCAATATTGCGCACCACTTCGCGGTGGGATAAGCGGCTTTATTTTTTTCCTCAGCAGAGCATCATGACAGTAACGCGTATCGTAAGCACTGTCAGCCGACGCTTCCCTGATTTTCCGGTGGGTTTGGTTAATCAGCCCGGGCAGCGCCTGCGCATCTGTCGTACCGCTTAGCGATAAATCGGCACAGATAATTTCATGTGTCACGCTATCTACTGCCAGATGAAGCTTGCGCCATACTCTGCGCCTCTCAGCCCCATGCTGCCTGACTTTCCATGCGCCTTCGCCGAAGACTTTCAGGCCGGTGCCATCGATGACCAGGTGTGAGATTTCGCCGCGGGTTGGCGTTTTTATGCTGATGTCGACGGTTTTTGCTCGCCGGCTGACCAGAGAGTAATCTGGGCAGCGCAGCGACAGCCCCATCAGTTTAAAAATTGAGTCAACGAAACCCTGTAACGCCCGGAGCGAAAGGTTAAACACGCGCTTTATCATCAGAACCGTGGTAATGGCCATATCGGTGTAGTGAAGCGGCCGGCCACGATGTTCAGGTGGTGTACTCTCAGTCCATGCAGCAATGGCTGACTCATCAAGCCATACTGTCAGGTCCCCCCGCTGCCTGAGCGCATTGTTGTATGCGGGCCAGTTGGTAATTTTAAACTTTTGCTTTGCCATGGGGACCTGATGTTGAAACGAATGTAGTGATCAGAGCCGCCAGTCACCTAAAAGTTCGATTTATTCAACAAAGCCGTGACCCTACAAAAGAAACCATAAAAGATCGTCTTCTAGCACTTGTCGCTGGAAGGCCGCGTCGAAGCGTTGCGGCTAAATGGGGGTTGAAGTATGCAACGCTAAGTAACTATCTGACGGGAAAAGGCTCGATACCTAGACGGGATAAGTTAGAACTCATAGCCAAAGCGGAAGGGATTGATATTGAATGGATTATTAATGGAGGGAAAGTGGTTAGTAAAGAATCCAATAGTGGTGATCGTGATTTGCACTTTTCACCGCAGACTCTCAAATTGGCTGAGTTCTTTGAAGCGCTAAATGATACGGAGCGTTCAGCTTTGATCAACCTGTTAACTAGGAAAGGTGTTGAGACGGTCCTTTACCTCCTTGATGATGACAACCTTAAGCTCTTACAACTTGATTATGTAATTAAAGAAAAAGTCTTAGGCAGGACGTCCTCCCAAACGCAATCGGAGGCTATCTTGAACGATGAGAAAGCTAGAGAGTGTGGTCTTGATAGCAAAAATGAGGCAGGAGAAGAAATCCTAACAAACTATAGCAAAAGAGCCGTTTAAGTTTAAATATATAAAATATTGAGCCTGTTTAGAAATTTGTGTATTTGCCTGATTTTGATATGTTCAATCCAACATCAAAAACAGGTTAATTTATGGACGAAAAACAGTTGCAGGCTCTGGCTAACGAACTGGCCAAAAATCTCAAAACCCCTGAAGATCTCAGTCACTTCGATCGGCGGCTGAAAAAAATTAGCGTCGAAGCAGCTCTCAATGCCGAAATGACCCATCACCTCGGCTACGATAAAAATCAGCCTAAACCGGGGACCAACGCCCGCAACGGCTATTCCACAAAAACCGTTACCACTGGCGATGGCCCGCTGGCGCTGCGTACTCCGCGCGATCGTGACGGTTCCTTTGAACCGCAACTGGTGAAGAAGAACCAGACCCGGATTACCGGGATGGATAACCAGATTTTATCGTTGTACGCCAAAGGGATGACCACCCGCGAGATCGCCGCCGCGTTCAAAGAGCTGTATGACGCCGATGTCTCGCCGGCGCTGGTCTCAAAGGTCACCGATGCGGTCATGGAGCAGGTTGTCGAATGGCAAAACCGGCCTCTGGATGCAGTCTATCCCATTGTTTATCTTGACTGTATCGTTCTAAAAGTCCGGCAGGACAGCCGCATCATCAACAAATCTGTGTTCCTGGCGCTGGGCATCAACATCGAAGGCCAGAAAGAGTTGCTAGGTATGTGGCTGGCCGAAAATGAAGGCGCAAAGTTCTGGCTGAACGTGCTGACAGAGCTGAAAAACCGCGGCCTGAACGATATCCTTATCGCCTGCGTAGACGGGCTGAAAGGTTTCCCTGACGCTATTAACGCGGTGTATCCGGAGGCGCGGCTCCAGCTGTGTATCGTACATATGGTGCGCAACAGCCTGCGGTTCGTCTCCTGGAAGGACTACAAGGCCGTCACCCGCGACCTGAAAGCTATCTATCAGGCCCCTACGGAAGAAGCCGGCTTGCAGGCGCTGGAAGCGTTCTCCAGTGCCTGGGACATCCGCTACCCGCAAATAAGTCGAAGCTGGCAGGCAAACTGGGCCAATCTGGCCACGTTCTTTGCCTACCCAACGGACATCCGCAAGGTGATCTACACGACCAACGCCATCGAGTCGTTAAACAGCGTGATCCGGCATGCCATCAAAAAGCGCAAGGTGTTCCCGACCGACGACGCAGTGAAAAAGGTGGTGTGGCTGGCGATACAGGCGGCCTCACAGAAATGGACAATGCCTTTGAGGGACTGGCGCATGGCAATGAGCCGCTTTATTATCGAGTTCGGTGACCGCCTGGACGGTCACTTCTGAGAAAAGGCATTTACACAGAATCGTGTACAGGGTCAAAATATTTATGCATTGAGTATGTTTATCAACAAAATCGTTAATTGAAACTGTTTAAACGGCTTTCAAACTTACTCAAACCACGGCCAATCCAGTCCAGAATATAGTGCAAAAAACTCATTTTTCGCTCATTTTTTGCGACGAGTCCAAAATCCTTAAAATGGCTGTAAGCCGCGCCAGTAAAGGGCTTCCGGCTAATCCACCGTTCCCCCTGAGAGTCCAGAAATGCTTGTCACCCCACACGTTTTGTCGTGCGGGTCAGAAAATGGCTGGTGGCCCGCTTTATCGGTCACCCTGCCAAACCTGTCGGCGAAACGGGGGTAAAAACCAGCGGGTCATGATGAGGTCTTGCGCTGCTGCGTCGCCGAAGAGCGGCGCGCGCAGGGGCAAAAACCGCTCGGCGGCGCGGCGCCGATCAAATGGCCAGCGGCGGCTCATCCCGCGGCGTTTGGTTCACCGCCGCCCGCCCCTGGATCAGTTGGCGAACCTGCTTGACCAATTCCACCATACAGTCATCCTGCATGCCGTAATTGTTCAGCTCTTGCTCCAGGGCAAAGAGATACTGGGCGTTGGTGCCAAGCGGGCCGCTGGCGCAGGCGATAAGCGGCGCGATAACCTGCGACCGGGTATCCGCCTCGAAAAAAGGGTGGCAGGGATCCATGACAAAGGCCAATGCCGTGACGCTGTCACCATTATCCAACGTCAGTTCGCTCCAAATGGGGATGTAGCATCCGGTCAGCATCTCCCGCTTCCACAGCAATTCCAGCTCCTCGTGCAGGCGATCTTCAGGCAGGCGAAACGCCAGGCCCGTGGTCTGGCCGCCCTCTTTTAACGCCAACATGCGCCCCCGGCTGCGACGAGGTACCGCGTCCGGAGATAAGCCGCAGACAGAAGGCGCGATGCCAGCCGAAGAGCGTGGCTGGACGCACCTCTTCTGCCTCAAAGATGGGATTCCACATCAGCGAGCCGTAACCGAAAATCCACACCGGGCTATTGTCCGGCCGACGACTCAGCGTACACGCCAGCGATGCCCGCCGCTGTTCGGGCGTTAACAGCAGCGATTCGTCGATAATACCAAAGGCCGTTTTACAATCCGCTTTCTGCAAAAAGTCTCGTGTTAACATTCGGTTGCTTTCTCCTGGCCATCACGTTCAACCGCGGTGGCGCACCTACGCCGCCTGCGCATGAAGATGATTTCTGTTTTTATTGCTCATAATTGAATCACCAACAATATGACCATATGCGTTTCCGCCGCCGCAATCAAGTTTGAAGCGAGTCCCAATTATGACAAAAAGCTATCACGGCGCGCGTCCCCGGCGCCACGACCCTAGCCGCAGCGAATAGCGCTGACTCGGCCGGGGATCACCGCGTCTCGGCGCCGGGCCCTTCCCAGCTCGCAAACCCTGAGGGTGGCGCTACCCGTGACGGTAGACGGCAACGACGGACCCCATCCGCGCACACACGAAAGGAAGCCTGTCTCGGCAGGGCAAGATTGCGGCGGCGGACGGGGGTAAGACCTTGAGCTCAGCAGGCCGGTTGTAAAGCTTGGGGCAAGTAGCCGCAGGGTGGCGGTATCGGGGCGGCAAGATGCGGGCGCTGGCACGGCGAATCGGGGCAAAGCCGAGCACGGGGACGACGCTGCCCTCCTGCGGGGAAAATTGACGGGAGTCAGGATCGGCGGCGGGCGCCTCCCGCCCGCGCCCGCCTGCGCAGCGTCAGCCCTTACTTTTTCGGGTGCCAGCGGTCGTCTTCGCCCTTATGGTATTGATGTTTTACCGCCGCCCAGGCAACCTTATGGGCGACCTCCTCGCGCGACTCATGGCCGCGGCGCTCGGAAGCATCTTTATATTGATCTCATGCGCTATTAAAGGCTTCACGGTAAATATCCTGCGCATGCTTGGGCAAAATCCCGGTGACGCTGTCCGGTAAGGATGAATTGGATTGATAGGGCATACAGCCTCCTTTTAAGGTCCTTATCCTATTTCAGTATAGGTCCTGTGGCGTTTTTCGTCGGCAGACGCGACGCGCGCCGACATCCGTCGCGACGCCCGATGCTGACCGCAGGCCTATCAACAGTCTTTTCACCCCTTTAATACCCACTTTAACCTCAAGTCCGAATTTATTGCATTATCATCGTGCGTTTTAGCCTTTATTTCGGCAGAAATGAGAGAAGATAGGCTGGCGTGAAAGCGACAAAAGAAGAAAACACCACTTTTTATCAAGGACCTATTTGTCGCAGAGCGCAAAGAGAGGCATTTATGCCACTCTAATGGCATTAACGCAATTAAACGTCAATTTATGCAAACGACCCCGCGCAAACAATCCCTTTATGTTAAACTTATCGCTGCCGTTAATGGTAATCGGTAAGCGCCCGTGGCGGAGTCGCGGGCAGGACATTCAGCGTTCAATTCGGGAGAGAGCGACAGCATGACGTCCGCCACCCCTGCGGTTAAGACCCGCCATAAAGAATATAGCCTGATTTTTCCTCTGGCCGCGCTTGGCGTGCTCAGCCTTTGGGGGGACGCAACCGCAATAGGCGTGCTTGTGGCGATCAATCTGCTGGCGTTGCTCGGCATTTTGGTCAGCGCCTTTAGCGTGGTGCGCCACGCCGACGTGCTGGCCCACCGGCTCGGCGAGCCTCTCGGGTCGCTCATTTTGACCCTGTCCGTCGTGATTCTCGAAGTCAGCCTCATCTCGGCGCTGATGGCGACCGGCAATGCTGCGCCCGCCTTGATGCGTGACACGCTGTATTCGGTCATCATGATCGTCACCACCGGCCTGGTCGGCTTCTCATTGCTGCTGGGCGGTAGCAAATTCGCCACCCAGTCGCTTAATCTGGCGGGCATCAAGCAGTATTTGATGGCGATTATGCCGCTGTCGGTCATCGTGCTGGTCTTCCCCTCATCGCTGCCGGGAGGGAATTTCACCGTCGCGCAAATGTTGATTGTCGGCGCCGTTTCCGCGGCCATGTACGGGGTATTTTTACTGATCCAAACGCGTACCCGCCAGAAGTGGTTTATCTATGAGCATGAGGACGAGGATGATGACGATCCGCACGGCAAGCCTTCCGCGCACGGATCGCTCTGGCACGGTGCGTGGCTGATTATTCACCTTATCGCCGTGGTGGTGGTCACCAAAGTGAACGCCGAGCCGCTCGATCATTTGCTGACCGCCATCGATGCACCGAAGCAGGTGACCGGCTTCCTGGTGGCGCTGCTGATCCTCTCCCCTGAAGGCCTTGGCGCCATCCGCGCCGTGCTCGCCAATGAGGTTCAGCGGGCGATGAATCTGTTTTTTGGCTCAATCCTGGCGACCATCTCGCTGACGGTGCCGACCGTGACGCTCATCGTCATTTTCACCGGCAATCAACTGACGTTCGGTCTGTCGCTGCCGCAAACCGTGGCCATGTTAACCGCGCTGATCGTGTGCCAGGTTTCTCTCTCTCTACCGGGCGCACCAATGTGTTGAACGGCGCGGCGCATCTGGCGCTGTTTGTCGCCTATCTGATGACCATAATGCTCTAGCTGGCCGTTTCCCCCTTTTGCCCCGCTGCCGCAACGCGGCGGCGGTTCACTTTTTTCCCTGCCTTGATTTGGCGCTGGTTTTTTTGCTACCGCTCGGCGTATGGTAGGAGTTCTTTCTGACGGCCGGCTGCCGTTGTTCCTCATTTGGTTTACTGAGTTAATGAAGACGCATTATTTCTCCGGCATACGCCTTTTCAGCGCGCTTATCGATGCATGCTGGAAGGAACGCTATACCCCCCAACGCCTGCTCAAAGATACTGTTTGCCGGCATCACCGTCGGTATCATTGCCATTCCGCTGGCGATGGCCCTGGCGATTGCCAGCAGGGTGGCACCGCAGTACGGGCTATATACCTCCGCCGTCGCGGGCATTGCGATTGCCCTGTGCGGGGGCTCGCGTTTTAGTGTATCGGGCACGACGGCCGCTTTCGTGGTGATCCTCTATCCGGTATCACAATAATTCGGCCTGGCGGGGCTGTTGATTACCACTCTCATGTCGGGGCTGCTGCTGATTATCATGGTGTTGGCGCGCCTTGGCCGCTTAATCGAATTCATTTCGCTGCCGGTCACGCTGGGCTTCACTTCGGGGATCGCCATCACGATTGGCACCATGCAGATCAAAGATTTCTTTGGTCTCCATACCGCCACGCTCCCGGAGCACTATCTGGGCAAGGTGGCGGGGTTGCTCTCCGCCCTGCCCACCTTTACCTTCGCCGATACCTTAGTGGGGATCGTGACACTGAGCGTGTTGATTTATTGGCCTCGGCTGGGTATACGCCTGCCGCCGCATTTGCCGGCGCTACTGGCCGGCGTAGCGGTCATGGGCGTGCTGTGGGGGCTTGGTATGCCGGCAGCCACCATCGGCAGCCGTTTAGCTATTTGCTCGCGGACGGCACCCACGGCCAAGGGATCCCGGCCATCCTGCCCCACTGGCTGCTGCCCTGGCAACTGCCGGGCGCCGACGGCGTTTTCCATGGCGATGCTGGGCGCTATTGAATCGCTGCTGTGCGCCGTGGTGCTGGACGGCATGACCGGTAAAAAGCATCAATCCGACAATGAACTTATCGGTCAAGGTATCGGCAATGTGCTGGCGCCGTTTTTTGGCGGCATTATCGCCACCGCGGCCATCGCGCGCTCCGCCGCCAATGTGCGCGCCGGCGCCACCTCCCCCGTCTCGGCGCTGGTGCATGCGCTACTAGTGCTCCTGGCGCCTGCGCTCTCCTGGCTGCTGCTGATCGCCTGGAACATGAGCGAAGCGCATAAGGTCATCTATCTGCTGCGGCGGGCGCCAAAAGACGACATCATCGTCATGCTGCTATGCATGTCGCTGACCGTCTTGTTCGATATGGTCATTGCCATAACCGTTGGGATCGTGCTGGCGTCGCTGCTGTTCATGCGCCGCATCGCCCGCATGACCCGTTTGACCGAGCTGCCGTGCAACCTGCCGATGACGCGGGTGGTACGCATCAACGGCCCGCTGTTCTTCGCCGCCGCGGAGCGTATTTTTGCCGAGCTCAGCGCACTGACCCCCGAAGATAAATACCTTATTTTGCAATGGGATGCCGTCCCGGTGCTGGATGCCGGCGGCCTGCAGGCCTTTATGCAGTTTTGCAACAAACTGCCCGCGAGCCAGCATGTGCTGGTGACCTATATTCCTTTCCAGCCGCTGAAAACGCTTGCGTGGGCCAATGTCATGCCGATTGCCGATCGGCTGTCATTTTGCAGTACTCTGCCGCAGGCGCTGGAATACCTTTCCGCGCCTCCTGCCGCCGACGCGCTGGCGGTAGGCCAGGGCCGTTAGCGGCGCAGAGCGCCGTTAGGGCAGCCGCCCTGCCGGCGCGTACCGGCGGCGTTAGTGCCCGGTGTCGAGCTCTGGGAAGGATTTGACCAGTTCATCAATCGCCTTCATCTGGCGCAGGAACGGCTCCAGCTTGGCCAGCGGCAAGGCCGAGGGGCCATCGCATTTCGCATTCGCCGGGTCCGGATGCGCTTCGATGAACAGACCGGCAATGCCGACCGCCATACCGGCGCGGGCAAGCTCGCTCACCTGCGCGCGACGCCCGCCGGAGGCCACGCCGAACGGATCGCGGGTTTGCAGCGCGTGGGTAACGTCGAAAATCACCGGGCAACCGCCGGAGACCTGTTTCATCACGTTAAAGCCCAGCATGTCCACCACCAGGTTGTCATAGCCGAAATTGCTGCCGCGATCGCATAGGATCACCTGGTGATTGCCGGCTTCACGAAACTTGTCGACAATATTACCGACCTGCCCGGGGCTGATAAACTGCGGTTTTTTCACGTTGATCACCGCGCCGGTACGGGCCATGGCCTCCACCAGATCGGTCTGGCGCGCCAAAAACGCCGGTAGCTGGATAACATCGACCACGTCCGCTACGCTTTGCGCCTGGCCGACTTCGTGCACATCGGTGATGACCTTCACGTCAAACTGCGCTTTCAGCTCGGCAAAAATCTTCATGCCCTCTTCCAGGCCCGGTCCCCGATAGGAATGAATGGAGGATCGGTTGGTTTTATCAAACGACGCCTTAAACACGTAGGGAATACCCAGTTTTTCCGTCACGGTGACGTAGTGTTCGCAGATGCGCATCGCCAGATCGCGCGACTCCAGCACGTTCATGCCGCCGAACAGCACGAAGGGCAAATCATTCGCTACCTGAATGTCGCCAATATTGACCACCAACTGTTTCATGCTTCACCTTTTTAATTGAAATTAACCGGAAACCGCCGCCGGTCAATGTAGGGTAACCGATTTTTGCTCGATGGAGTGGATTTGGACCTTAATCATCTCGCTGACCGGGTCTTCCGGGCACTGCTCGACGAAGTAATTTAAATCGTTGAGCGCCACGTGGTCACATTCCAGCTCGACATAAATCAGACCGCGGTCGCGGATTTCGTAGGGATCCGCCGGGTCAAACTCCAGCATAGCCTCGCTGGCGCGTAGCGCTAGCTCCATTTGTTTTTCGTCCATCAGCGCGCCTTTCAGGGTATCCAACAATTTGCGCACCACGGTATTATTATCCGCCTCTTCAAGATCCTCTTCAGCAAGCTGCACCCCTTCACCCAGATTGCCGCGCAGCCAGATATCGAGCGTATGCGCGTCCAGCGGGTCGCCATTAATGGGGTTTATCAGCCACATTTCACCGTCGAGCCAGTCGGCGCGCAGGATCATCTGGGTAGGAAAAATCACCGGCAACAACGGGATTTCCAGCGCCTGGGCGATATGCAGCAGGATAATCCCCAGCGAAGCGGGCAAGCCCTGGCAGCGGGCCAGGACGTTATCCAGCCACAAGGCGTCGGACAAACGGTAAACGCCGCCGACGCCCCAAGTGCGGTAAAACAGCTCGAGAAGCTGGGCCAGTTGGTCATCCTGTACCAGGTCGGCGGGTATCTGACGCCGCGCTTCCTCCGTCAGGCTTTGCAATTGGGCGCGGACGTTATCATTAGCAAAATCGGGCCGAATGGCCTGGGTAACGCGCAGCATCCCCTAGCTTAGAGGATGCTGGTTATATTCAAAATCGGCAATCGTACTCATATTGGTCCTGTTAACAGGGTGGGCCTGGTTAGCGCCGACAAGGCAGCAACGGTGACGAACAACAGGCATCCGGGGGCAGATGACGCCCGGACGGGCGGAACGCGGGGGAAACTGCTGGCGGATGTGACCCATTCTGGTCATCGATCATCCCGTTGTCGCTCGTGCAGCACGCCTGTCCATTCCCTTATTAAAATCACTTTCCCTCTGGCAATCGCTGTCCCTGGCTCACGCGCTCATTGTCGCCGTAATCGCGCAGGGTAGCCGTCTGGCCAAAGCCCGCCTCGGCGAGCAGGGCGCGCACGGCCGGCCCCTGACGCCAGCCGTGCTCCAGCAGCAGCCAGCCGCCGGGCAGCAAATGCGGCCCCGCCTCGCTGCAAATCGCCGCCAAATCCTTAAGGCCATCCTCCCCCGCCACCAAAGCGCTACGCGGCTCAAAGCGCACGTCGCCCTGGGCAAGATGGGGATCGTCCGCCTCAATATAGGGTGGATTACTCACAATAAGACTATAGCGTTGCGCATGCAATGCTTTAAACCAGTCACTTTCATGGAACTGCACATTCGTCAGTCCCAGACGGGCGGCGTTATCACGGGCGAGCGCCACGGCGCCCGGCGAGCGATCGACGCCGGTTATCCGCCACGCAGGCCGGTCCGATGCTAGCGCCAGCGCGATGGCGCCGCTGCCGGTGCCCAAATCCAGCACCTCGGCGCGGGCGGGCGGCAATAGCGCCAGCGCGCGCTGGACTAAACATTCCGTGTCGGGACGTGGAATTAAGGTATTGGGCGATACACGCAGCCGCAGGGACCAAAATTCGCGTTCGCCAATAAGATAGGCCACGGGCTCGCCCCGTTCGCGGCGCGCAAGAAGCGTCTCAAGGGTCACGCATTGTGCGTCCATCAGCGGGGTTTCGCCGAAGACCAGCAGCCGAGTGCGCGTCGCCCCGGTTACCTGCGCCAGCAAGATTTCGGCATCGCGCTTGGCGCTGGGGCTCAACGATTCACGCAGCCGGGCCGCGGCCTGCGTCAGCCATTGCTGCCAGGTCATCAGGGCGTCTCGGACAACGCGGCGAGCTGATCGGCCTGATACTCCTGCATGATGGGTTGGAGCAGCATATCCAGCTTGCCTTCGATCACTTCCTCCAGCCGGTACAGCGTCAGGCCGATGCGGTGATCGGTCACCCGCCCCTGCGGGAAATTGTAGGTACGGATGCGATCGGAGCGATCGCCGCTGCCCAGCAGGTTGCGCCGCGTGGAGGACTCCTCCTGCTGCCGGCGCTGGACTTCGGCGGCGCGCAAACGCGCGCCCAGCACCGCCAGGGCTTTAGCTTTATTCTTGTGCTGGGAGCGTTCGTCCTGGCACTCCACCACCAGCCCGGTGGGCAGATGGGTAATGCGGATTGCCGAGTCGGTGGTGTTGACGTGCTGACCGCCCGCGCCGGAGGAGCGGAAGGTATCGATGCGCAGATCGCCGGCGTTGATTTCCGGCAGTTCCGCCTCCGGGATTTCCGGCATCACCGCCACGGTGCAGGCCGAGGTGTGGATGCGCCCCTGGGATTCCGTTTCCGGCACCCGCTGCACGCGATGGCCGCCGGATTCAAATTTCAACAGGCCGTAAGCCCCTTCATGGGACACTTTGGCGATGACCTCTTTAAAGCCGCCGTGCTCGCCGTCGCTGGCGCTGACGATCTCCACCTTCCAGCGGCGGGTCTCGGCGAAACGGCTGTACATACGAAACAGATCGCCCGCGAACAGCGCCGCCTCATCGCCGCCGGTACCGGCACGCACTTCCAGGAAACAGCCGCGTTCATCGTCGGGATCCTTCGGCAGCAGCAGCACCTGAAGCTGCTGCTCCAGCCGTTCCCGGTTGGCGCGCGAGGCCAGCAGCTCCTCTTGCGCCATATCGCGCATTTCCGGGTCCTGCTGCAGGTGTTCCGCGGTGTGGATATCTTCTTGCACCTGGCGCCAGCGCTGAAAACAATTTGTCACATCAGACAGCTGCGCGTACTCCTTCGACAGGACGCGAAAACGCGCCTGATCGGCAATGACGCCGGGATCGCCGAGCAGGACTTCCACTTCTTCACGGCGCTCTTGCAACGCCTCCAATTTGGCGACTATCGTGGGCTTCATGCGTGGTGTATTTACCTTATGTGTTTCAGTGCGTGTCCAGTCCGAGACCGTCACGCAAAATGTGTAGTCGCTCGGCGTCGCCTTCGCGGGCGGCCTGCTGCAGCGATTTGGTCGGCGCGTGAATGAGACGGTTGGTCAGCTTGTGCGCCATCTCTTTCACCACCTGCTCCGGGTCAGCGCCGAGGCGCAACGCCGCCAGCGCGCGGGCTTCAAACTCCGCCCGCAGGCTATCCGCCTGGGTGCGGTAATCGCGTATCGCCTCCACCGCCGACTGGCTGCGCAGCCAACCCATGAAATTCAGACTTTCCTGCACGACGATGGTTTCCGCCAATACCGCGGCATGTTTACGCTGCGCCAGATTCTTTTCGATAATGGCCTGCAGATCGTCCACCGTATACAGATAGGCGTCGGCCAGCTTCGCCACCTCCGGTTCAATATCGCGCGGTACAGCGATATCCACCAGCAGCATGGGCTGATAACGGCGTTGTTTCAGCGCTCGCTCCACCATTCCTTTATCGATAATCGGCAGGGTGCTGGCGGTAGAGGTGATAATAATGTCGGCCTCACCCAATTGGCTATCAATTTCCGCCAGGCTGATGACGTCAGCGCCGACTTCTTCCGCCAGCCGCTGCGCCCGATCACGGGTACGGTTGGCGATGAGCAGCCGCTTCACTTTGTGCTCGCGCAGGTGACGCGCCACCAGTTCAATCGTTTCGCCGGCGCCCACCAGCAGCACCGTCACCTCGGCCAGGGATTCAAATATCTGCCGCGCCATGGTGCAGGCGGCAAACGCCACCGAAACCGCGTGTGAGCCGATTTCGGTTTCGGTGCGCACCCGCTTGGCAACGGAGAACGATTTCTGAAACAATCGCTCCAAATCCACCGACAGGCCGTGCCCGCGGCGGGATTCAGCGAACGCCTTTTTAACCTGACCCAGGATTTGCGGCTCGCCGAGCACCAGCGAGTCCAGGCCGCTGGCGACGCGCATCAGATGGCTGACGGCTTCATTGCCGAGATACCAGTAAAGACTCTGGCACACCTCGTCCGGCTCCAGTTGATGATAATCGCATAGCCAGCGTACCAGCGCCTCTTGCAAATCAGCCTGTTGTTCAACGCTCAGGTACAGCTCGGTGCGGTTGCAGGTAGACAGCACGACGCCGCCCTGCACCAGCGGTTGTGCAAGCAAGCTGCCCAACGCCTGGTCGAGGGTATCGGGTGAGAACGCCACCCGTTCGCGCAAAGCGACCGGCGCTGTTTTATGATTGATACCGAGTGCGAGCAATGTCATGGGTTCAGGTTACAGAGTAGTACAAGCGTTAGTATGGTTATCGTCTGCGCGCATTCTACTTGATGCACAGGTGCAAGAAAAGCCGCACCGCACTTTCCTCCCCTTATGGTGTATAACTTGTAAGGGTATAAAATCAAACTATTAAAGCCATTGACGCTAACGATGCCCTCCGTTAGCGTGAAAGAAAGTCATTCATCTCGCGATATTTAAGGACGTTGAAGTCATGCCAGAGCGTAATTACGCCGTTTTCCGTTTGCTGCCGCTTGCCAGTCTGCTGCTGGCCGCCTGTAGTGTTCACACGCCTTCCGGCCCGGCCAAAAGCCAAACCTCGCCCGAATGGCGCAGCCACCAGCAGTCGGTTTCCACGCTCACCCGTTACCAGACGCGCGGCGCCTTCGCCTATCTTTCCAAGGAGCAAAAAGTTTACGCGCGCTTTAACTGGCAGCAAACCAGCGCCGATCGCTACCACTTGATTCTGACCAACCCGCTCGGCAGCACCGAGATGGATCTCAATGTACAGCCGGGCGTGGCCCAGCTCGTCAACAATCAAGGCAAACGCTACGTCAGCGACGACCCCGAGGTGATGATCCAAAAGCTGGCCGGCATGTCTATCCCCCTCAACGACCTGCGCCAATGGATGCTCGGCCTGCCCGGCGATGCCACCGATTTCACCCTCGATGCCCGCGGCTATCTGCATCAGGTGAATTATAGCCACAACGGACAGCGCTGGACCGTGACCTACCAGGGCTATCACGACGATACCGTGCCGGCGCTACCGTCGAATCTGGAATTGCGCCAGGGCGATAACCGCATCAAATTGAAAATGGATAGCTGGAGCCTGTAATGACACGCCAGTGGCCGGCCCCGGCCAAGCTTAATCTGTTTTTGTATGTTATCGGCCGCCGCGCCGACGGTTACCATCTGTTGCAAACGCTGTTTCAGTTTCTCAATTATGGCGACACGCTCAGCATTACCTCGACCGTCGGCGGCCGCATCCGCCTGCTGAACCCGGTCGCGGGCGTGGCGGAAGAGGATAATCTCATCGTTCGCGCCGCGCGGCTGTTGCAGCGCCATTGCTGGGCAACCGATGACCCCGCAGCGCCGGGGGCGGATATCCGCCTTGAGAAAGTGCTACCGATGGGCGGGGGGCTCGGCGGCGGGTCTTCCGATGCCGCCACCGTGCTAGTGGCGCTCAACGCCCAGTGGAACTGCGGCTTGACGCTGGCCACCCTGGCGCGGCTGGGGCTGACGCTCGGCGCCGATGTGCCGGTGTTCGTTCACGGCGAGGCGGCGTTCGCCGAAGGCATCGGCGAGCGGCTCACGCCGGCTGCCCCAGCGGAAAAATGGTATCTGGTGGCGGTGCCGCCGGTTAGTATTACCACGCCGCGCATTTTCGGCGATCCTGAGCTGCGAAGAGACGCGCCGCCGCGCTCGCTCGCCGCGCTTATGGCCGCCCCTTTTCAGAATGATTGTGAGCCGATCGCAAGGAAACATTTTTCCGCGGTTGAACAGCATCTTTCATGGCTGTTAGAATACGCGCCGTCGCGACTGACTGGCACAGGCGCTTGTGTATTTGCCGAATTCGATACCGAGGCCGCCGTCCGTCAGGTTTTATCGCAGGCCCCGGCATGGATGCGCGGTTTTGTAGCCCGAGGCGTTAACGTTTCCCCGCTGCACCGCGCGTTGTCAGGGGCGCAATGAGCCGCCCGACGGCGGTCTGATGCATTACCCGTATGGCATTGTCCCGCATGGCGCCGCCGCCTTCCCCGGCGTCAGGCTGGCGCAATACCTTCTCTGGACGCAAGCCTGAGGTTCTTCTCGTGCCCGATATGAAGCTTTTTGCTGGAAACGCCACCCTGGAACTGGCGCAACGTATTGCCAACCGTTTATATACCAGTCTTGGCAATGCCGCCGTTGGCCGTTTCAGCGACGGCGAAGTCAGTGTGCAAATCAATGAAAACGTCCGCGGTGGCGATATTTTCATCATCCAGTCCACCTGCACGCCCACCAATGACAACTTGATGGAGCTGGTGGTGATGGTGGATGCGCTGCGCCGGGCCTCTGCCGGTCGTATTACCGCCGTCATCCCCTACTTCGGCTATGCGCGTCAAGATCGCCGCGTCCGTTCCGCCCGCGTACCGATTACCGCCAAAGTGGTCGCCGATTTTCTCTCAAGCGTCGGTGTTGACCGCGTGCTGACGGTCGATTTACACGCGGAGCAGATTCAGGGCTTCTTCGACGTGCCGGTGGATAACGTGTTCGGCAGCCCGATTTTGCTGGGAGATATGCTGCAGCAGGATTTGGAAAATCCGATTGTCGTTTCCCCCGATATCGGCGGCGTGGTGCGTGCACGCGCGATAGCCAAGCTACTTAACGACACCGACATGGCGATTATCGATAAGCGCCGGCCGCGCGCCAACGTGTCGCAGGTCATGCATATCATTGGCGACGTGGCGGGTCGCGACTGCGTGCTGGTGGACGATATGATCGATACCGGCGGCACCCTGTGCAAAGCCGCCGAAGCGTTGAAGGAGCGCGGCGCCAAGCGGGTATCCGCCTATGCCACGCACCCGATCTTCTCGGGCAACGCTTTTGACAATATCAAGAATTCGGTGATTGATGAAGTGATTGTCTGCGATACCATCCCGCTGGATCCGGCCATCAAGGCACTGCCCAACGTGCGCACGTTAACGCTGTCGGGCATGCTGGCGGAAGCGATTCGCCGCATCAGCAACGAAGAATCTATCTCGGCGATGTTCGAGCATTAATCCCACTGCCGCGCGCTGCCCGTTCCCTGGCGCGCAGCGTCGTTGCCGCGCTTCGCTAAGCCTTCGCGGCTTGTTAAGCCAACGCGGTTCGCTGAACGATTACCATTCGCTCAACCACTGCGGTTCCTTGAAAAGCACAGACTGTTTATTGCCCACCGCAAGATTCGCCTAAGCTTCACCCATTGCCCGAACGCAGCACGGGTCGGCAAAATCTGGCATGACGGGCCGCAGAGAAACCGCTCGCCCGTTCAGGCAAGGTCGCGCGTTACGGTCGTCGTGCCGCTGCGTCAGGTCAGTCTGCCCTCCCGCGGCATTACGGGTTAATGGTAGCGGGTGTTATGGTTTTTTTGGCAGCGCGCATCAAAGCGGCGGTGCCACCAGTACCTATCGGAGATTTCCTCGTGACCGCCCATGCGCGCGCCCGCGAGCCATAACAGCGCGCCGACAAAGATGCCCATAATGCCGCCGCTGGCCATCAAATTGGGCATGTGGATTTGGGGCAGTTGATTGAGCACCGATACGGCGATACTGGCAACCATAAGTATCATCCCCGCGCCCATGAGGCTATTGCCGACCAGCATTGCTGATTTACGTCTCATGTTACACCTCCTGATTGTCCGTACAGACGCCCTGCTCGGCGTCATTCCTTTCGCTAACTATTCCTTTCACTGATTAAAGTATAGCCAGAGTTGATCCCTCACCTTGTGGTAACGATCACAGACTATTCAATAAATCACACAAATCGGGGCGATCCGCGACATCGTCGGCGGGCCGTTGATTTGAAAAGCCTTGCCCCGGCGGAGTAAACTAGAGCGCAAACCGCCAGATGAGACCAAGACGTGACGATCAAATTAATTGTAGGCCTGGCCAATCCCGGCGCCGAGTACGCCGCAACCCGCCACAATGCCGGCGCCTGGTATGTCGAGTTACTGGCAGAGCGCTACCGGCAAACGTTAAAAGAGGAAAGCAAATTTTACGGCTACACCGGCCGTCTGACCCTCGGCGGCAACGATGTCCGCCTGCTGGTCCCAACAACCTTTATGAATCTCAGCGGCAAAGCGGTAGCGGCGATGGCCACCTTTTACCGCATCGCTCCGGAAGAGATCCTGGTAGCGCACGATGAACTGGATCTGTTGCCCGGCAACGCCCGGCTAAAGCTGGGCGGTGGGCATGGCGGCCATAATGGCCCGAAAGACATTATTAACCGCCTGGGCAACAATCCCCTATTCCACCGCCTGCGCATCGGCATTGGCCATCCCGGCGACAAAAACAAAGTGGTGGGCTTTGTGCTCGGCAAACCACCCGCGGCGGAATTACAGCTGATTGATGGCGCTATCGATGAAGCGGTGCGCTGTACGGAGATTCTTATCACCCAGGATGCCGCGAAGGCCATGAACCGCCTGCATGCCTACCGGCCCGGTTAAACGCCAGGCGTCGAGTAATGTGCGGATTCTGTGTATAATGAACGTTTAGAGTGATATTATGCCGGCATTGGCATTTAACCGGCTGATAATAGAGCTATTTAAGGTAAAATAACCATGGGTTTCAAATGCGGTATTGTCGGGTTGCCTAACGTGGGCAAATCCACCCTGTTTAATGCGCTGACCAAGGCGGGCATCGAAGCGGCGAACTTCCCGTTTTGTACCATCGAGCCCAATACCGGCGTGGTGCCGATGCCCGATCCGCGCATGGATCAGCTGGCGGAAATCGTCAAACCGCAGCGTATCGTGCCGACCACCATGGAGTTTGTCGATATCGCCGGTCTGGTGAAAGGCGCGTCCAAAGGGGAAGGATTGGGCAACCAGTTTTTGACCAATATCCGTGAAACCGAAGCGATCGGCCATGTTGTGCGCTGCTTTGAAAACGACAATATTATTCATGTGGCGGGGAAAGTCGATCCGGCAGAGGACATCGACGTCATTAACACCGAGCTGGCCCTGTCCGATTTGGAAGCGTGCGAACGCGCCATCCGCCGGGTGCAAAAACGTGCCAAAGGTGGCGACAAGGATGCCAAGCTGGAGCTGTCAGCGCTGGAAAAGTGTCTTCCCCATCTGAGCAATGCCGGCATGCTGCGCACGCTGGACCTGTCGAGCGATGAGAAAAGCGCTATCCGTTATCTCAGCTTTCTGACGCTCAAACCGACGATGTACATCGCCAATGTGAATGAAGACGGTTTTGACAATAATCCTTATTTGGATAAGGTGCGCGCTATCGCCGCGGCCGAGGGATCGGTGGTGGTCGCGGTTTGCGCCGCGGTGGAATCGGATATCGCCGAACTCGACGAAGAAGAGCGCGATGAATTCATGGCGGAATTGGGTCTTGACGAGCCGGGCTTGAACCGCGTCATTCGCGCCGGCTATGAACTGTTGAATCTGCAAACTTATTTCACCGCCGGGGTAAAAGAAGTGCGCGCCTGGACCATCCCGGTGGGCGCTACCGCGCCGCAGGCGGCCGGCAAAATTCACACCGATTTTGAAAAGGGCTTTATCCGCGCCCAGACCATTTCTTTTGCCGATTTCATTACCTATAAAGGAGAGCAAGGCGCCAAAGAGGCCGGCAAAATGCGCTCCGAAGGGAAAGAGTATGTGGTTAAAGACGGCGACGTGATGAATTTCCTGTTCAACGTCTAAATAAAATTTGTTATCTCATGAGGTTGGATGCCGTCTCATGAAAACCACTAAAATCCACGCACTGACGTGGATTTTTTTGTCCCCTTTGGCTAACGCATTAGAGACAATTACTCAATTGATCAATTAGTTACTTATTCACTCACTTAGAGCCTGTTTAGAAATTTGTGTATTTGCCTGATTTTGATATGTTTACCGCAACATCAAAAACAGGTTAATTTATGGACGAAAAACAGTTGCAGGCTCTGGCTAACGAACTGGCCAAAAATCTCAAAACCCCTGAAGATCTCAGTCACTTCGATCGGCTGCTGAAAAAAATCAGCGTCGAAGCAGCTCTCAATGCCGAAATGACCCATCACCTCGGCTACGATAAAAATCAGCCTAAACCGGGGACCAACCAACGCCCGCAACGGCTATTCCACAAAAACCGTTACCACTGGCGATGGCCCGCTGGCGCTGCGTACTCCGCGCGATCGTGACGGTTCCTTTGAACCGCAACTGGTGAAGAAGAACCAGACCCGGATTACCGGGATGGATAACCAGATTTTATCGTTGTACGCCAAAGGGATGACCACCCGCGAGATCGCCGCCGCGTTCAAAGAGCTGTATGACGCCGATGTCTCGCCGGCGCTGGTCTCAAAGGTCACCGATGCGGTCATGGAGCAGGTTGTCGAATGGCAAAACCGGCCTCTGGATGCAGTCTATCCCATTGTTTATCTTGACTGTATCGTTCTAAAAGTCCGGCAGGACAGCCGCATCATCAACAAATCTGTGTTCCTGGCGCTGGGCATCAACATCGAAGGCCAAAAAGAGTTGCTAGGTATGTGGCTGGCCGAAAACGAAGGCGCAAAGTTCTGGCTGAACGTGCTGACAGAGCTGAAAAACCGCGGCCTGAACGATATCCTTATCGCCTGCGTAGACGGGCTGAAAGGTTTCCCTGACGCTATTAATGCGGTGTATCCGGAGGCGCGGCTCCAGCTGTATATCGTGCATATGGTGCGCAACAGCCTGCGGTTCGTCTCCTGGAAGGACTACAAGGCCGTCACCCGCGACCTGAAAGCTTATTTATCAGGCCCCTACGGAAGAAGCCGGCTTGCAGGCGCTGGAAGCGTTCTCCAGTGCCTGGGACATCCGCTACCCGCAAATAAGTCGAAGCTGGCAGGCAAACTGGGCCAATCTGGCCACGTTCTTTGCCTACCCAACGGACATCCGCAAGGTGATCTACACGACCAACGCCATCGAGTCGTTAAACAACGTGATCCGGCATGCCATCAAAAAGCGCAAGGTGTTCCCGACCGACGACGCAGTGAAAAAGGTGGTGTGGCTGGCGATACAGGTGGTCTCACAGAAATGGACAATGCCTTTGAGGGACTGGCGCATGGCAATGAGCCGCTTTATTATCGAGTTCGGTGACCGCCTGGACGGTCACTTCTGAGAAAAGGCATTTACACAGAATCCGGTACGGGCTCGCTTTAACGGCCAAGGACACCGCGGACCAAGACCCTTCGCAACCATAGACTTTCGCCGCTATTGGCAATCGGCGCTATTCACTAAATTAACGCGGTCTTCCCCGGCATTTACGCTAAACAGACGACGATAATAGGATCTCTTCTGTGCGAAAAACCGTATACGCAAGCCGCTCATCACGATTAATCGTTGCCGCTTCAGCCAGTTAACTTAATTTCCTTTCACCGGACACGCGGCGAGCGCATGATGCGATCCCAAGAAGTCGTTAGTCTTTTTCGCTTATATAAAGAGGTTTTTTCCATAACTGACCCGTTAACGCCCGCTGCGCTATGACCTCCTCAGGCGCGTCATGCGGCCGTCTGATGAACAAGGAAATCGTTATGTTGGCTAAACCCCCGCATTCTCTCCCCCCTTATCTCGGCGCGGAATCGGCCCATTGTTGGCAAGGTGATGTTTATTATGATTGTCAGGAGTACGAGGACTTTCCGTTGCGCAATGACGCCCCGGGCACGGCCCTCTCGCTGCCGGTATTTCAGGCAAGCAAAGTCCCCCTAAGTGAAGACGGACGACGATGCCTGATACGGCTGTTTTCCGCCCTGGCCAAATATCAGCAATCCCATGTATTACAAACCTTAGCGTCCAGCCAATATCTCGGTTTGCCGATTCAGGTTGCAACACTGGCGCAAAGCCTTTATACCGCCATCATCGGCGGCCAAAATCGTCCCGCGCTGCTCATGGCATCCCTGACGCTTGCCTGTCGATACCTTATGGACGAGTGTCACCCGTTGGTGTTGCTCGCCGGCCATGTGAGGCAATGCCTGCGGGAATGGATAGGCGATCCCCTTATCGCTACCCTTTTTGGTCAGGATCTGGCGCAAGAAAACGCCAGCGCCAGCCTTTTGGCCTTCGGCTGTTGCGCCGTGGCGATTTTCCTTTGTCGGGACACACCCGACCCCCAGCGGTATACCCTGCGGCTACCGCTTTGCCTGGTGACGCTATTATGCAAAGCTCAGCTTTATTGGAGCATTCTCGAAGACATCGTCAGCCAGGCATCATCGCGACTGCCCGCGCCGCTGATGATTACCGCCCGCGCGCAGAAAAGATTGCCTGGCGCGCGACTGTGCCGGTCTCGCTCTGCGCGATTATCCTGGGAAAAAGCGGTGGAAAAACGTCTCGGCATCGGCGCGACGCCATCGCCGCCACGGCCAAAGACGACGGCAACGTCGACGATGGCCCGCAGCAGCGCGCATTTAGCGGTCGCGTCTCTTCACCCTAGCGCCTTGCTCCCCGCCGCGATGGCCAGCGGCGCCAGCGCGTCGCCCTGGCCAAAGAAACTGCTCTGGGCGACGGCGAGCGCGGCCGGTTTGACGGGTGCTTATCATCTCTGGCAGTCGTGGCTATCGGGCGCAACGGCCGCCGTCCCTTCAACCACGTCGGCCCCGCAAACCCTGGCACTGCGGCAATCGCGTCCTCAGGTCGGACGAAACGCCAGCAAATTCCCCTTCACGTTCGACCAATATGATCCTGACTTCATGACTCACGCGCGCTATGGCACCCTGCTGCGCCCGTTTATTGAAAAGCATGTTCCCACCGACTTCTACCGCCTTTATTTCAATTCGCTATTAAATCGCGCTATTGCGCGTCCGGCCATCGCGGAGTGTAAAACCTGCCCCTACGCGCTATTTGTCAGTGAGATTTACCGCCAAACGGTCGATGAAATACACTTTATTCAGACGCTCAGCTATACCATCAATATTTCCCTTCCCCATTTCCCGTCGACGCTGCATACCCTTTATCTGGCCATGAGAGAGGAGTGGCGCGATATCATCGATACCGCTTATGTCGTCGAGACGGTGCTCCCGCCGTTGGCGAGTGGCTATGAACAAGGGTCGAAGGCTTTCACCGCCCTGCGGCAGCGGCTTGAAACCCGCTTACCCTTGCTAGATTTACCGTTACTCAGAAACCAGCTGTTAACGCTTTTGTTCTATCGGGGTAAAGAACAGGGCGGCAACCTCATTATCCCGCTGGAGTTTTGCCGGCAAATCTATCCTGAGCTGAAAATGGGATTGATGATTCACGGTGACATCACTCGAAGCGTGATTAATTACCTGACCGAGATACTTTATCGCGAGCTTTACGATTTTCAAATCAGTGCACTCGAGACGGAAAAAAACATTATTGAATATCACTATACCAATCCTAAAGAGATATTTTTGACGCTCAATAATAATGAAGGCCACAGCTCAATATCCCGCTCACTGGTGGCAATGCTGGTTTACAAGCGCCTCCTGCCGGCGCTGGAATATCTTCAAAGCAACGGTAAGCAAGGTAGGCCCAGCCTGCCCATACCGGCGTTGGAGCATCTTATCACCGTGCTCATCCAGGGCGCAGGCCCCTGGCCGTCAAGCGCCAACACCACGTCGGCGCCGGACCACGCGGCCGCCGCCGAGCAACTGAATGCCGGTCCTGGCGCAGCGAAGACGGCCGATCCGACCCCTACGCCTCAGGACTATACGCTCGCGGGATTGACGCTGGCCGGTCTGGCGGCGGTGGCGACGATTTATGGCTATAAAGCCACCGTCGGCGGGCCTACCCCCTCCGTTGCCATACTCGGCGGCAGCGCCAGCGGTGTGACATTCGGCGCTATTACGGCCGTTTGTACCCACGATATGGGCGTTGCCGGTATTGCCGCCTTTAACTCCGGTCTCATGTCGGGGATGGCCATGGGCGGCATACTGGAAAACCCGGTAGGCGAAAACAGGCACAGGAAAAGATCGTCTCACGGGGATCGTCGTGGCGGCACGCTGAGCGCACGCACGCTGTTCCGGGTCGAGGCGTCGGCTGACGGCGTCAACCGTTGCCCCATCCTGGCGCAACAAGCCCAGGATATGATAGCGGGTCGCCACCCCTTCTACTATGCCCAGCAATGGCTGGAGCCCGCCGTCGATAAGGTGCTGTACTTTGGTCATCAAGAAAAGATCGACGATCCCCACTATGATTATATGAATGAAGCCGTCGAGCTCGCGCATCATTATCTGCGCCAGATCACCGTTATGATTGAAGCCTTGACAGAAAAATTCATTACCCGCCGCCCGCTTTTCATACAGCGCGTCAGAGAATATTTGCAATGTACGCTCGACAATTGTGAAAATGAGATCCTTGCCCACGCCGAGCAGCAATTAATTGATTATTGTCAGCGCGCCCGTCAGTTTCTCAATGAGGCCAAGGCGGTCAATTTTACCAATATTGTCATTATTGCCACCCGCCATAGCAGTCTCGGGGAGGCTTGCTTATTAAGGCACACGCGAAGCAACATTAAGCAACTGCCCCTTGTTTATGGCGCGCAGCAATACAGCTTGCAGGGCCTGGTGTTTATCGCCGACGCGCTATTGTGTCATCCTGACAGGTGGCGAGGTCCGTCCGCAACGATGTCGCTAACCCGCATTGACGAAGATGTGCTGCGCGCGACGCTACAAATTAGCTCGGTGTTAAACGATTATATTCCGCTCACGCAAGACAGCTTAACCCCGTTACCGAACCAAAAGACCGTTAATACCGTCATGGCGCATAGTCTAAACACATTGGATAAAAGAAGTGGGCTGTATCAGTTTCTCGGTGACTATGCCGCCGTCAATAATGTGCGCTTACCGTCAAACCTGACCACCGCCTTGACGCAGTATAAGACCTTAAAGGCCAACGTCATTATGAAAAACATGGATCACGTTGCCATGATACTGAAAACGTTATATCTATAGGAGAGTCAGACCCCTCCATAGCCCTAGAGAAACGAGCAGAGATCTTCAACCCCGCTCCCCGCCCAACGTGGTGAATGCCCCTGTTCCGTCCACGCGTCGGTGAATCGAGCTGATGTGACAGGGGGCCGGTCTTGCCTCACCTCATCAGAATAACCGCATCCGCGGCTGCGGCCTCCGTCGGCTGGCCTGTCCCTACGCCATGCCGCGGCGATGGCGACTCGTCGCACAACGTTATCGGCTCATTTTTCTACGGACATGGCGCCCCCTCAGCGGCAATCAAGGGAAGGTAAAACCGATAGTGGTCTTCGCCGCGGGCAAAAAATGTGCGTTTGTGAGAAATATCACAAAGACAGGAGAATAACGGTGCAATAGTATTTGAACTTAAGCCTTTTCGTGTCCTTACCGCGAATTAAGCAGACAGCAGCGCTGATAATATTAACAGACATTGCCGCCAACATTAAGTCTGGCGCAGTGTTAAGGGGCGCATCATGAAAAAAATATTAATATGCTGTATTTCGGGCACAACCGCGACGATGCTGGCGAAAAAAAATAAATAAGCTCGCGCGCGATCAAAATAGGGATATTATTGCCAGCGCGACCGGTCAAGATAATTTTGCCATCGCCGCGCCGCTCTATGATGCCTTTCTCATCGGCCCGCACATCACTTATAAGTTGAATTATTTTTCATCGCTCATTCCCGACAATAAACCGATAAAAGTGATCAACGGCAGTGACTATATCACCATGAATGCCGAGAAAATCCTTAACGACTTTATCGCGGGGCAAACGCCGGTCAGTTAATCGCATCGTGCGACCGGACTCGCCTGGGTTTGACGGGCCCCCCTTCTCGGCGAAAGCACGGGGGATTGCCGGGGAGTGTCGCACGGGTCGAGCGCTGCGGCACGCGTTTGAACCGGCCGGCGCTCGTCTGCCCGCGCGCTGCCGTGTTAGGTCTTGGTTAGCCGCGGTCGTAAAAACGCCGCCAGCACCTGAGCAGGGTGATGTTGCTGATAGCGCGTGGCCAAAGCCGGTCTACCGGTACGTGATAGCCGTCAGCGGCCCACGCCGGATCATAGACTCGTCTGCAATAGAACATGCCCTCCTCCGTGACCTCGCCCGATAGCCCTATTTTATGCTGCACAGCGCGAGGGAGTGCAACCGATGGCGATGTCGCCGGAAGGGCAGGAACATGAGCCAAAAGTAGCGTCGATTGTCTTTGCCTAGCGCCCGCCATAGGATCTTCAGCGCGCGCCACTCCGACAGCGTCATCGGCTGAACGTTAACGTTGATGGCCTGGCGCATTTGCGCCAGTACCGCGTTGGCGCCGTCCTGGCGTCGTAGCATGATGTCGTGCGTCAACAGCCGACCGCCGGGTTTAAGTACCCGATAATACTCCGCCACCAACCGCGCTTTGGCCTTATGGGCGTACATGGTCAGCATCGCCTCGTTTATCACCACATAAAAATGACCGTCCGGATAAGGCAGATGCAGCGCATCCGCCTCCACGACCGTCACCCGCGCCGCCAAGCCACACGCCGCCACGTCACGGCGCGCTTGCGCCAGCGCGGCGAGATCTTTGTCCACCGCGGTGACGCGGCAGCCATACCGCGCCGCTACCGCGATGGCGGTCGTTCCCCGATTGCAGGCCACCTCCAGCACCAGACTGTCGGCGCTTAACGCGGCGTGGCTCAGCAGCCATTCGGTCGCCCGCCGGCCCCCCGGGCGCAACCGCGGTTTGCCTAAACGGGCCAGGAATTTATGGCCAGCCTCATGGTGCTTGATCATCCTTGCACCGCCGGCTCACGCAGCATTATCAGCAGCATGCGCGAGGCCTCCAGGGCCTGTAGCGCATGGGGCACATTCGCCGGCAGACGCACCAACATCTCCGGCTGCGCTTCCAGCGGTTCGCCGCCGACGGTGAAACCGATCCGTCCCGCCACGACCAGCGCCAAAGCGTCAAATGGCGCCGAATGCTCGCTCAGCGCTTGCCCGCGGTCGAAAGCAAACAGCGTCACGTTGCCGCCCTGGGTCTTTGCCAGCACGCGGCTGGCGATCCCCTGTTCGGTGGGGGTGATAAGGTCGTGAAGGAGTAAGGCAGTGGCTGCCTGGAGCGAGGATGTGCCCATACAAATGCTCTCCATCAATCAATAATGCGCCTTGCGGGTGCGGCGCGGAATAAAGACCTGTTCATCTCGTCAGCTGTAGATCACAATGATTCTCATTTCCTGACAACCGCACCTTAGCCCCTTACAGGACACAGACCAATGACAAATGTCAATACGGCGATCCTCGACAGCCTTCGTCGGCAACGCTAGCTGGGCCAGCTGGACGCGGCCGCGCAGCGCCACCTGGCGTCACGCTGCCAGCAGCTCGCGTTTACCCAGGGCGAGAAAATTTTTAATGAGGGAGACGACCAGCGCTTCAGCCTGTTGCTAGAGCAGGGCAGCCTAGAGATTTATCGCGATACTCGCCAGGGCGAGGAAAAGGTGTTCCAGATCCTCGGCCCCGGCCAGTGGGTGGCGCTGGCGGCGGTGTTCATGGATCACGGCCGTTTCCCGATGAATGCCCGCGCGCGCGCCGACGGCTGTGGGGTGCGCATCCCGCACGCGCTGCTGCACGATCTGTGTTTACGCTACCCTGCGCTTACGCTCGGTTTTCTGCACCATTTCTGCAATCAACTTTATGCAACGCTCAATCACGTGGACTGGCTCACTTCCAGTTCAGCGGCAGAGCGCCTGACGGCATGGCTGGTGGATTTCAGCCATAACGGCGAGCAGTTGGCACTACACCTGCCGCTCAGCCGCGCCCAGCTTGCCGCCCGGTTGGGGATGCGCAGTGAGACTCTGTGCCGGCTGCTGTCCCAATGGCGCAAAGAGCATATTATTTCAGGCGTGGGCAACCGCATGCAGCTTGAAAACATCACGTTTTTGCAAACGCTATCCCAAGGGGCGCGGCGTCAATTTTGATCGGGGGCGGCGCGGGCCCGCATTAGGCTGGCAGGAGCCGGCCGGTTTAGCCGTACCAGGCATACCCTTTCGGTACGCGTGAAAAGCCGGCGTTAGACAGCGCCTCGCCCCAGGGTCCTGCTCCGACAGGCCGGCCATCAACCGTCTCCAGGGTAAACCCCCGCCCTTTTTCGCGCCGCAGGCCGGTCGTCAGCGCGCGCAGACTGGCGGCGAGCCAGCCGGCGATGTTAGCCTCATCGAACGCCAGGAAGGTAAGCAGTTGACGGCCGCTCGGGGCCAGATACAGCGCCAACTTACCGCCACAGATAACCACCATCGCCCCCCGCGGCGCGACGGCCGGATGCCGGAGGGATGCGCTGGCCAAGAGAGCAGCCAGCCGAACGGATTGGCCGGATCGTAGGCCGATAGCGCCACCGCCGCCGGAGGGGGTGGACGCGGGCGCCGCCAATTCCCGTAATCGCTCGATGCTATCCTGCTCGGCGAATTGCGCGGCGCCCATGCCGTTAACGAAGCGTCCCCGCAAAATACGGCCGGCATCCTCCATGCGTCGCAGCAGCGGCGTCAGTTGCCGCACAAAATAGGCGCCGCCGTCCGCCAAAACGTCCAACAAGGCCAGATGCAGCGACGCGCTGACCGACGCGTTTGAAGCCCTTCCCGCCGGCGCCGGCGCGGCGTCCGTCACCACGCCCTGGCGCTCGAGCATCAGCCGCCCGAACGCCGCGCGCGCCGCCTGCAAAGATCGCGCCCGCAGGCGACGGAACACCTCGTCCCAGACCCACTCCCGGCGGCTACCGGTGTCCCCTTCCCCCGCGCCGGCGACATTGCAGGGCAGCAACCGGCCCCGATCTCGCAATTGCACTAGCTGCTCATTGACGATAGCGACGCCCAGGCCAAAATGGGCCGCCGCCTGGGCGGAAGTAAAAGGCCCGTGGGTGCGGGCATAGCGGCTGAGCAGATCGCGCACCGGCGCGTCGACGGCCTGTAAAAAGGCCGCGGGAACGCCCGGCGGCAACGCGACACCCAGCCCGTCACGCAGGCGGGCGGCATCTTCCACGCTCGCCCAGCGGGGTTTGGCGCCTAGGGTCACGGGAATGATCCGCCTGGCCGCCGCCAACTGCGTCAGCGCGACGTCCACCTCGTCGGCCTTCTCATGCACCAGGCGCGCCGCGATTTCCGCATGCGACAGCGGCCCCAGCTCGCGCAACACATCGGCCAGGCCCTCCACCCCCTTCACCCGGCGCTCGGGGGCGGTATGCTGCAACCCCTCGCCGACCTGCGCCACCACCTGCGGGTCGAGCAGTTCGCCGAGTTCCCCCTGCTCCAGCAGCTCGCTGAGCAACCCGCTATCCAGCGACAGGACGGACGCCCGACGCTCGGCCTGCGGCGCATCGCCCTGATACATAAACTCCGCCACATAGCCTAACAGCAGGTTGGCGGCAAACGGCGACGGGACGTCGGTCGTGGCTTCCACCAGCCGCATCGCGCCGTCATGCAGCCGCTGCATCAGCCCCCTGTATGTGGGGTAGCAATCATTTCTGGACTCTCAAGGGGAACGATGGATTAGCCGGAAGCCCTTTACTGGCAAGGCTTACCACAATTTTAAGGATTCTGGACTCATCGCAAAAAAATGAGCAGAAAATGATTTTTTTGCACTAAATTCTGGACTCGAATGACTGTGGTTTGAGCAGATTTGAAGGTGGTTTAAACACCGTTTGATCATCCCCTCAAGTGTAAGTGAGTTAGGTTGAATTAATATCAGTAAATCAGAAATATAATGAAATGCGATAAATAAAGGCCTAATCTTTAGTTAGGCCGCTCCACTGTTCTTGCTATCTAAGGTTTCTACATTTTCTACTGCACACTCTTCAGGTGTGGCCCCCTCTTTAGCTTCGTGTAAAGCCATTAGGCGCTCCTGCTCTTCGGGAGGAAGTTCAAGTAACGCCCTTTCAATATTGCTAGTGATATTATTTTCATTTGTAGTATCAGTTTTCATACAAGCCGAAATAACCCCTTCAATCCCTTTCCTATGGATAATCCTCAAGATAGCTTGAGCTTCTTGCGCATCAAGTGAATCAAGCACCATGAGCCAGGCAGTCATTAACTTACCATCGTTATCATCTATCCCCGTTTTTCCAGATCTAGTTTTTAAGTTATTAGCTAACTTGTCATCTGATCCAAATGCTAGCCAATCAAGGCTGATTTGCTCCTTATACGCAATACTCCGTATTGCAGTAAAGGACGGTTCAGTTCCTTTGTTCAAGTAATTATTTAATGTAGAAAAAGATAACCCCCAGCACCTAGCAGCAGCGCGGATACTGCGTTCACCAATCAGCATCTTTAAACGCTCTCTAAAGCTTTCTTTGCTCCCCCCATCAAAAGCAAATTCATTTGTTTTTTCATCTGTCATTTTCTTTTCACTTAATCTATTGATTCAAAAGGAGTAAAATAAATTGCGCGCATTAGCCATAAAAAGAATCAAAGAAAGCGAACTTTTTGCTTTACATGATTTTAATTAAGATCAATACTTGCAGTAGAGGTAAGCCCCAGGACTTACCCGCATGGTTAACTTTTTTAGGGTAATCGAATGATAGATAGAAATGAAGTGAATCATCGTGACTGGCACCGGATTGATATCGTGGCCTCCCTGCACAAGAAGGGGATCACCATGCAAGATCTCTCCCGCGGCTCCGGGCTGGCGTCCAGCACGTTAAAAAACGCGCTGTATCGTCCCTATCCCAAAGGTGAACGCATTATCGCTAATGCACTCAATGTGGATCCGGCCAGCATTTGGCCCAGTCGTTATATGAGTAAGGTGTCGTAATTATGTTTGTTACGGTGAGTGAGTTAGTCGGTTTACCCGGATTGCCTGGCACCTTGCAGGGACTTCGCTGGTCATTGAATAAGCGGGCTGCAAATTCACCAGATTTAGTCCGTAAGCGTTCAGGCACCAAGGCTTTCGAGTATCACATCGATTGTCTGCCAGAACAAACACGCGAGATCATCAAACAGCGGCACTATAAATCCTTAATAGCGCAAGCCCCGGCCCAGCCGGTTGATGAGTCGCTCAAAGGCAGCACTGTAATCAAGTCACGCCGATGAGCTGGCGATCATGCGCCAATGTCCGGCCCTGCTTGAGCGCAAGGTGCAGGCCCTGAACGATCAGCAGAAGCAGATTGCCGATGCGCGCATGGTACTGGCACAGGAAGTGATCCGGTTACAGCAGGCTGGCATGACCCGCATTGCGGCGGTGACCTTTATCGTCGATGAGTCAAAGGCCGGCACATTGCCCGAAGCCCTGCAGCGCGCCGCCACGCGGGCCAACGCCAAAAAGGGCCGCACCCGGCAAGGGGTAGGCAAAAGCAGTCTGCAGGAATGGGTGAGTCTCTATCTCAGCGCCGAGCGGCCCCAGGAGCGTCTGGCGATACTGGCTCCAGGGCAGCCGAAGAAGCAGCGTCCCGAGGACATGACGTGGTTCTATACGCTGTTCTGGCCGCATTATGCCCGACCCTGTGGCCTGACGGTGCTGGAAGCCTACCGCGCGTTTCAGGCGGACTGGCAGGGCAAATATCATGACCAGCCTGCCATGCTGGCGGCCCTGCCGACCTACGACAAGGTGAATCGCATGGTCAAGCGGGTGGCACCTCACCGACGGGTCAAGGGACGGGTCACTGGCTCGGCGCTTAAGGCGTATCAGGTGTACCAACAGCGGGATTGGGCGCAGATGCCGGTAAATGGCTGCTGGATAGCTGACGGTAAATCGCTGAACATGAAAAGTGGCCCATCCGATACACGGGCGGCCCTTTACCCCGGAGCTGACGTTGGTGCTCGACGGGCGCACCCGCTATCTGGTGGGCTGGAGCCTGTCACTGGCGGAAAACGCCATCGCGGTGGCCGATGCGTGGCGTTATGCCATCCAGCACCACGGCAAGCCGCTGTTTGCCTACTCCGATAACTGCGGCGGCGAGACCAACAAGATGCTGGATGCGGATATCACCGGGATTTTTCCCCGGCTGGGCATTGAGCATATTACCGGTATCCCCGGTAACCCCCAGGCGCGGGGCATTATTGAGCGGCTTAACGGTGTGCTGCCCCGCCGGCTGGCACTGCGCTTTCAGACCTATAACGGGCTGAGCGCTGACCCCAACGGGGCGCGGGTGCAGGGGCAAAAACTGCTGAGTCTGTCGAATGCCTTGCGCCAGGGTAAAGAGCTGAACGCCACGCAGCAAAAGACGCTGGCGATTCTGCCCAGCTGACGGCAGCTGATAGACGCCATCGAGGAAGAGGTGCGGCGCTATAACCACAGCCACGAGCACAGCGCGCTGCCGAAGGTCAACGACAAGTCGATGACACCGGCTGCTTACCGCAAGGCCCTGCTGGCTGAGGAAGGAGACAACATTGAATACCTGACGCCGGGCGAGCTGCGCGAGATGTTTATGCCGGAAGAGAAACGGGTGGCCCAGCGCGGTTGGGTTGAACTGTTGAATAACCAGTATTTTGCCCGGGAGCTGATTGAGGTAGACCGCCAGACGGTGCGGGTGGCCTACGATATCCATAATCCGAACGAAGTGATTATTCGCCAGATGGACGGCGCCTATCTCTGCACCGCGCTCTGGAATGGCAATACCGCCTCGCCGGTGCCGGTCTCGCGGGTAGAAAAAGCCCTGGAAGCGCGTGCCAAGCGTCGCATTAAGCTGGCCGAAAGCAAAATTCAGAATGCGAAAGACGAATTACGTCCGGTGATTGATGCGCCCAGGGAGAGCGATTACAGCCTGCTGATACCCAAGGTGTCGGCACCCGAAAAAGAGAAGGTGTATTTATTTGAATCCGAATATGAGCACGATATCAAGCAGGTCAGTAATAACCGCTAAGGATATATTGTATGACAACGCGAGAACGTATTTTCCAGCTGATGGAACGGTCAGGCTACACCCAGCGCAAGGTAGCCGATAAAACCGGATTAAGCTGTGCCACCATTTCACAATATTTAAAGGGGGTTTACAACGGCAATATTGATAACGTTGGGGGCACACTGCGAGATTTTCTTGACCGCGATACAGAGCGCGCCCACCGGCGGGACATCAAGGTGCATTTTGTGCCGACCCATTTGGCGAGGGTGGCGCTGAACCTGATTAGTGCCACGCACGACTTCGGCGATATCGGCGTGATATACCGCCCGGCCGGCATGGGAAAAAGCATGGTGCTGAAGGAGTATGTGCGCGCCAACAGCGCCAATCAATAAAGGCGTCATCCTGATTGAAGCCGACCCCGGCTATACCGCCAAGGTGCTGCTGCAGGCGCTGTGTGCCCGGCTGGGTCTGCGGAAAACCGGCAATATCCATGAGCTGGTCGAGGAGTGTGTGCAGGGGCTACGCGACAAGCACTGGCTGGTGCTGGTTGACGAGGCCGAGCTGCTGCCCTACCGGGCGCTTGAAGTCTTGCGCCGCATTCACGACCGTTCCGGGGTGGCCATTGTACTGGCGGGCATGCCGCGTTTGCTGCTCAATCTCAAAGGCTCACGCGGGGAATACGCCCAGCTTTATAGTCGGGTGGGCATGGCGTTAGACCTGGAATCTCGCAAGAAAGAAAGTGAAGCCGAGGATTTCAGCGCCATTCTGGGCAGCCTGTTATCGAACGGCGAGGCCTCGAGCGAGCCGCTTGCGCCGGAGATTGCCGCCACCTTTCGCAAACATTCACGGGGCAATTATCGCAGCCTGTTTAAGCTGGCGCGTGGGGTGGCCCGAACAAGCGCTATCGGCAATCAGGGGATGTCCGTGACGTTAATCGACCGCTATGCAGAAATGCTAATTCATTGAAGGAGGAAAGTATGTCAGTCCATCATAAAGCAGCATCGACCAACACTCATCTTATCGCCGCCATGACGCAGGCAGGAGCCGTTATTCATTATTTGACGATAAGAGGCGTGAGCGTAAAAAGCGTGATATTGCATAATTGCAAACCCGTTATCCGTATTGAACGCTTTGTTGAATAAATCCGAAATTTGTGACGACTTCCTCCCTATCAGGGCGATTGTTACATGATGCGGACGCTGTTTGGCATTCCTAACAGCGTGATCCGGTTAAGCGCTTTGACCATTGCCATGGCTTTGTTGAATAAATCGAACTTTTAGGTGACTGGCGGCTCTGATCACTACATTCGTTTCAACATCAGGTACCCATGGCAAAGCAAAAGTTTAAAATCACCAACTGGCCCGCATATAACAATGCGCTCAGGCAGCGGGGGGACCTGACAGTATGGCTTGATGAGTCAGCCATTGCTGCATGGACTGAGAGTACACCACCTGAACATCGTGGCCGGCTGCTTCACTACACCGATATGGCCATTACCACGGTTCTGATGATAAAGCGCGTGTTTAACCTTTCGCTCCGGGCGTTACAGGGTTTCGTTGACTCGATTTTTAAACTGATGGGGCTGTCGCTGCGCTGCCCAGATTACTCTCTGGTCAGCCGGCGAGCAAAAACCGTCGACATCAGCATAAAAACGCCAACCCGCGGCGAAATCTCACACCTGGTCATCGATGGCACCGGCCTGAAAGTCTTCGGCGAAGGCGAATGGAAAGTCAGGCAGCATGGGGCTGAGAGGCGCAGAGTATGGCGCAAGCTTCATCTGGCAGTAGATAGCGTGACACATGAAATTATCTGTGCCGATTTATCGCTAAGCGGTACGACAGATGCGCAGGCGCTGCCCGGGCTGATTAACCAAACCCACCGGAAAATCAGGGAAGCGTCGGCTGACAGTGCTTACGATACGCGTTACTGTCATGATGCTCTGCTGAGGAAAAAAATAAAGCCGCTTATCCCACCGCGAAGTGGTGCGCAATATTGGCCAGCTCGATACCATGAGCGTAACCATACGGTGGCAAATCAGCATCTGAGCGGCAATAACGATACCTGGAAAAAGAAAGTAGGTTATCACCGGCGTTCACTGGCTGAAACGGCCATGTTCCGGTTTAAAACACTTCTGGGTGGTCATCTGAGTCTGCATGACTATGACGCGCAGGTAGGTGAGGCTATGGCAATGGTCAAAGCGCTTAACCGGATCACGCTGTGTAGGAATGCCAAACAACGTCCGCATCATGTAACAATCGCCCTGATAGGGAGGAAGTCGTCACAAATTTCGAATTTATTCAACAAAGCGCTGTGTACCTTAAAAATTAAAGGCGCAGATGCTTTACAGGAGATCTTCGATGGGATACGCTTTGTGTCGAGATCTCATGAAAGCAAATGAAACCTGTTTTCAATTCGGCCCTGGTAGGACCCTGTACACGATTCTGTGTAAATGCCTTTTCTCAGAAGTGACCGTCCAGGCGGTCGCCGAACTCGATAATAAAGCGGCTCATTGCCATGCGCCAGTCCCTCAAAGGCATTGTCCATTTCTGTGAGGCCGCCTGTATCGCCAGCCAAACCACCTTTTTCACTGCGTCGTCGGTCGGGAACACCTTGCGCTTTTTGATGGCATGCCGGATCACGCTGTTTAACGACTCGATGGCGTTGGTCGTGTAGATCACCTTGCGGATGTCCGTTGGGTAGGCAAAGAACGTGGCCAGATTGGCCCAGTTTGCCTGTCAGCTTTGACTTATTTGTGGGTAGCGGATGTCCCAGGCACTGGAGAACGCTTCCAGCGCCTGCAAGCCGGCTTCTTCCGTAGGGGCCTGATAGATAGCTTTCAGGTCGCGGGTGACGGCCTTGTAGTCCTTCCAGGAGACGAACCGCAGGCTGTTGCGCACCATATGCACGATACACAGCTGGAGCCGCGCTTCCGGATACACCGCGTTAATAGCGTCAGGGAAACCTTTCAGCCCGTCTACGCAGGCGATAAGGATATCGTTCAGGCCGCGGTTTTTCAGCTCTGTCAGCACGTTCAGCCAGAACTTTGCGCCTTCATTTTCGGCCAGCCACATACCTAGCAACTCTTTCTGGCCTTCGATGTTGATGCCCAGCGCCAGGAACACAGATTTGTTGATGATGCGGCTGTCCTGCCGGACTTTTAGAACGATACAGTCAAGATAAACAATGGGATAGACTGCATCCAGAGGCCGGTTTTTCCATTCGACAACCTGCTCCATGACCGCATCGGTGACCTTTGAGACCAGCGCCGGCGAGACATCGGCGTCATACAGCTCTTTGAACGCGGCGGCGATCTCGCGGGTGGTCATCCCTTTGGCGTACAACGATAAAATCTGGTTATCCATCCCGGTAATCCGGGTCTGGTTCTTCTTCACCAGTTGCGGTTCAAAGGAACCGTCACGATCGCGTGGAGTACGCAGCGCCAGCGGGCCATCGCCAGTGGTAACGGTTTTTGTGGAATAGCCGTTGCGGGCGTTGGTCCCCGGTTTAGGCTGATTTTTATCGTAGCCGAGGTGATGGGTCATTTCGGCATTGAGAGCTGCTTCGACGCTAATTTTTTTCAGCAGCCGATCGAAGTGACTGAGATCTTCAGGGGTTTTGAGATTTTTGGCCAGTTCGTTAGCCAGAGCCTGCAACTGTTTTTCGTCCATAAATTAACCTGTTTTTGATGTTGGATTGAACATATCAAAATCAGGCAAATACACAAATTTCTAAACAGGCTCCTGCATGGACTGAGAGTACACCACCTGAACATCGTGGCCGGCCGCTTCACTACACCGATATGGCCATTGCCACGGTTCTGATGATAAAGCGCGTGTTTAACCTTTCGCTCCGGGCGTTACAGGGTTTCGTTGACGCGATTTTTAAACTGATGGGGCTGTCGCTGCGCTGCCCAGATTACTCTCTGGTCAGACGGCGAGCAAAAACCGTCGACATCAGCATAAAAACGCCAACCCGCGGCGAAATCTCACACCTGGTCATCGATGGCACCGGCCTGAAAATCTTCGGCGAAGGCGAATGGAAAGTCAGGCAGCATGGGGCTGAGAGGCGCAGAGTATGGCGCAAGCTTCATCTGGCAGTAGATAGCGCGACACATGAAATTATCTGTGCCGATTTATCGCTAAGCGGTACGACAGATGCGCAGGCGCTGCCCGGGCTGATTAACCAAACCCACCGGAAAATCAGGGAAGCGTCGGCTGACAGTGCTTACGATACGCGTTACTGTCATGATGCTCTGCTGAGGAAAAAAATAAAGCCGCTTATCCCACCGCGAAGTGGTGCGCAATATTGGCCAGCTCGATACCATGAGCGTAACCATGCGGTGGCAAATCAGCATCTGAGCGGCAATAACGATACCTGGAAAAAGAAAGTAGGTTATCACCGGCGTTCACTGGCTGAAACGGCCATGTTTCGGTTTAAAACACTTCTGGGTAGTCATCTGAGTCTGCATGACTATGACGCGCAGGTAGGTGAGGCTATGGCAATGGTCAAAGCGCTTAACCGGATCACGCTGTTAGGAATGCCAAACAGCGTCCGCATCATGTAACAATCGCCCTGATAGGGAGGAAGTCGTCACAAATTTCGGATTTATTCAACAAAGCGTGTTTGGGGCTTTCTCTTTCTGATGTTCTGGAGAAATTTAGAGCATTAAATCATGGAGTTTCCCATATAGTAGCTGACGAAAAATATAGTATGTTTGCTAAAAGAACAATTTCCGAAGCATTTATGAAAGCTCGCCGTGCCTCTGGATTGACGTGGGAGGATACCGCTCCTTATTTTCACGAAATCAGAAGTTTGGCAGCACGCTTGTATACAGAGGAAAAAGGAAAAGATTATGCTCAAAAACTGTTAGGACATAAGTCATCCGAGATGACTGATAAGTACCGGGATGTAAGAGGTGCGGAGTGGACGGAGGTATGATTATTTCGATCGAATTTCGAGTAATTTCGATCGATTGATTATAATGCATTAAATGTAAAGGCTAAATTTTTAACGCCACTGCTGCGCCAGCAGTAGCGCCTCGGTCAGCCCGCCGGTTTTATCCAGCTTGATATTGATCATTTCATAACTGCCCTGTAGCGTCGCCAATTGGTCACGGGTATGACAACTCTCATCCGCGCAAATCGGCAACGGATGGATAAAATGCTGCAACGCCGCGTCGTGCTCCGCCGGCAGCGGTTGCTCCAGCATCGCCGCGTCGCCTCCGCCATCGTCTGCGGCTCATCGATACTCAGGGTCTGCGCCGTGGCGATCCGCGTCGGCAGCGCGACACCGGCATATTCCGCCAGCGTTTGGCCGGCCGCCTGGCGCTCCAAATCCCACAGCGCGCTATCGATGGCATTGCGCGCAGCGCCGGCGGGCAGCAATTGCAGCAAGACGTCCCGGCTTATGCCCTGTTCGATGCCGTGCAGGACGCTGTTGATTTGCCCGATAACCGAGGCCTCGGTTTCGCCATAACGGGGATAGGGCGTACATTCACCGATACCATGCAGCCCATCTTGCTCGATGTCCACTACCACCACCCGGGCTTCGGTACGCTCGCCGCGCGCGATGACGAACGGCGTTCGCAACGGCCAGGCCTGCGGGTAAAAACGCATTACTCTCATCGGGCATCCTCGGATCAATTAGCGGCAAAACACCGCCTATCGGCAGGGATAAGAAGAAATTTCGTAATTCAACGCAATTAGGCTTATTCTGTTAATGACTTGTACACTATCACCCAAAAGGATGCGATTCATGTCACAGACTATTACTTTGAAAGGCCAGCCGGTGACCGTAGCCGGTACGTTTTTGGCGCCGGGTGCCAAAGCGCCGGATTTTTTACTGGTCGCCACCGATTTGTCCGATGTGACCTTGAAAAGTTACACCGGAAAACGCAAGGTTCTTAATATATTCCCGAGCGTGGACACCGGCACCTGCGCAACGTCGGTCCGCAAGTTCAATCAATTGGCGGGATCGCTCGACAATACGCTGGTACTCTGCATCTCCGCCGACCTGCCGTTTGCTCAGAAACGATTTTGCGGCACCGAGGGGCTAGAGCGGGTCATCGCCCTGTCTACTCTGCGCGACCCGGCATTCCGCCAGCATTATGGTGTAGCGATAGACGATGGACCGATGAAAGGTTTGGCGGCGCGCGCGGTGGTGGTATTGGACGAACACGACAGCGTCATTTACAGCCAACTGGTCGGCGAAATTGCCACAGAACCGGATTACGATGCGGCGCACGCCGCGCTGCACGCCTGAGCGAGCGCGGCAAACGCAGGATAGACGGTGGACACTTTGGCCGATCCGCGCCGGCTTGCCGCCCTCGGATTAACCGACCCCGGCTGGCGCCGCGCTGACGTCGCCGGCTCGTCACGCGCCCCGCTGGACAGAGCCGCTTGGCCGGCGCTCCGTTGAGGTGAACGCGTTATGTGGGCATCCGCCGGGCTAGATCGCGGGATCCTCATCCGTTTTCTTGCCGCTCAAACCATATTCCCGTAATTTATTGGCAATGGCGGTATGAGATACCCCCAGCCGTTTCGCCAATTTGCGGGTACTGGGATAGGCACCATAGAGGCGCGTCAACACGGAACGCTCGAACCGTTTGCTGATGTCATCCAGCGAACCGTCCAAGAGATCGTCCGTCAACGTCAGCGCCTGGCTGAAGTCGGGCAGGTCAATATCCTCGGCGCATAATGTCGCCCCTTCCCGCTGCGCCATGGCGCGATACAGCGCATTTTTCAACTGTCGCACGTTGCCCGGCCAGGGATAAAGCGTCAACGTGGCGGCCAGATCCGGCGCCAAACGCGGCAGCGCCACCCCTTGTTCGTCGCAGAAACGGGCGACGAACATCGATGCCAGCGGCATGATATCTTCGGGGCGCTCGCGCAACGGCGGGATAGTCAAGGTGAGCACATTCAGGCGATAATACAAGTCTTCGCGGAAATGGCCGTCCCGTACCAGCTCCAGAAGATTTTTCTGCGTGGTGCAAATGACCCGCACATCCACGTGCATTTCCTTGTCTTCCCCCACGCGCCGGAAGGTGCCGTCATTGAGAAAGCGCAATAACTTATTTTGCATGCGCGGCGACATTTCCGCTATCTCATCCAACAGCACCGACCCGCCGTCCGCCTGTTCAAAAAAGCCTCTTTTACTCTCGAGCGCGTTGGGATAAGCGCCGGCGGCATGGCCAAACAGCTCGCTTTCGGCCACTTCGTCGGGCAAGGCGGCACAATTGAGCGCCAAAAAGGGCTTACGGCCACGGGCGCTGCGCAGATGGCAGGCGTGCGCTAACAAATCTTTACCGGTACCGGTTTCGCCCATGATCAGCAGCGGCGCGCCCAGCATCGCCAGCTTTCGGGCGTGATTGATAACCTGGCGCATACGCTCGCTGCTGGCCAGCAGGTGACTGAACGCGCTGTCGTCGTGAACGGAATGGTCTTTTAATTGCCGGTCCATGCGCACCGCCGATTTCAACATGACCACACCGCCGACGGTGGCGATATTGCCGTCGTCCCCCGGCAATTGCACGGGGGTGATATCCAGCAGGAAATCCTGACCGGCAATCACGACCCGTTCGGCGGCCGGCTGCGGCCGGGCATCCTCCAGCCACCGATTGAAATCAAAACCGCCCACCAGCGAGGATACAGACTGGCCGGCGAGTTTCTCTTCGCTGAGATTGAACAAGAGCGCCGCCGCCGGGTTGGACAGTGCGACCCGACCTTTGAGATCGATAGACAATACGGCTTCCGGCATGGCGGCAAGAATGGCCTGCATCGCGCGCGAGTCGCGTTCGGTGGGCACAAAAGCGACGGTACGCACATCGGTCACGCCGTCTATCCGGCGAATCTCCGCCATCAATGAGCGGAACACATCGAATTCCAACTGCGTAAAATTAAGATAAACGCGCCCGGCGGCGACGACCCCGATGCCGCGCAAATTGATTGTACGCGACACCAGTAAATCCAATATTTCCCGCACCAGGCCCAAACGGTCCTGACAAGCTACTTCTAAACGCATGTATTGCCTCGCTCAAGCGATCAGGTGTTTGGGGGATATCATACTGGCCATTGCGCCGCGGTTGAAGCTGTCTGTCAGCAAAAGTTGACAGCCTGGACACTAAACCATCCATTTATCGGTCAGCCGGCGGAGGAACGCTTGTCCAACGCGGATTTTAACTGGCCCACCAATTCGCGGTGGAACTCACCGAGGCGCGGTTTTTCACCGGGCAACCACGGTAGCGGCCGGCACAGTTCCATTGCCTTCAGCCCCAGCCGGGCCGTCAGCAACCCTGCCCCCATTCCCTGCGCGGCGCGGGCAGAGAGCCGGGCCGTGAGATCTTGGGATACCGAGTCCATACCGATTTCCCGTACCCATTCGCTAATACCGGCAAAAGCGATATTCACCAGCACCAGCCGGAACAGCCGGATGCGGCTGAAATAACCCAACTCAATACCGTAAAGCGCGGCTATACGGTTCACCAAGCGGAAATTACGCCAAGCGATAAAGCTCATGTCCACCAGCGCCAGCGGGCTAACGGCGACCAACAGCGTCGATTCCGCCGCAAATCGGCTGATAGTGAGCCGCACCTGGCGGTCAATGACCGGCTGGACCAATCTGGCGTAAAGCGCCACCACTTCCCGATCGCTCTGGCTATCGTGCAGCGCGGCCTGCCAGCGTTGCAGCGCGGGATGATCGGCGTCGATGCCCGCCTGGGCGGCAAGCCGCTGGCAAAACGCCCGCCCCTCGCCTAACGCATGGCTTTTTAGCAGGTCCGCCGCATGATCGCGTAGCGTCACCCTTTCGCGCAGGCGGTAAAGCCTGCGCCATTCGCCGCAAATCGCGCCGAGGGCCGCCAGCACGATGATGCCACCGGCTGTGAGCGCACCCAGGCTGAACCACTGCTGCTGCCAGGCGGTTACGAAAGCGCCGATGCCCTGCGCGACGCTGCTGAGCGCCAATAGGCCTACACCCGCCACCACCATCCGCCGCCACAGGTTGCGTTTTAGCGTCAACGCGTGGGTGAGCAGCGCCTCAGGCTTGCCGGTGTCGTCTTCCGCTACCTCCGAAGGATGGGGCACAAACCCCTCGCTGTCGGCGTGAGTAAAGTGCCTGGCGGCGCGCAGGCGCAGCGCCTCAGGCTCGTTCAGCGGCGAATCAAAATCAATACGCGGTCGGATAGGATCGGTCATCGTAATTTATCCCCCAGCAAAAACTCCATGACGGCATCCATGCGAATATGCGGTAACGGGGCGTCGCTCTCACGCGCCTACGGATGGAAGGCCTCGAACTGAAACTGCTGGTGTTGCCAAAAGGCGGGTCCCGGTAAGCGTGCCGGCACCTCTCCCGGATAAAACGTGAGCGGCGCTCCGTCCTCCAGCCGATCTCCTTTGAGCGCCGGCAGGCTTTGTCCCTGATGCATCACCGCGCCATTAAGCGTGGACTGAATCGCCACCACCCCGGCGCAATCCATACTGATGCCCTCAAAAGCGGCATTTTGCCAGGCGTCTTTCACCAACTGCTGCAACAGCGAGACCAGATTGGCGTGCTGATCGGCGGTCACATGATCCGCTTTGCTCGCGGCAAACATCAACTTATCAATACAGGGGGGAAATAGCCGGCGATACAGACTACGCTTGCCGTAATGAAAGCTGCGCATCAATTGCGTCAGCGCCAGACGCATGTCGTTAAAGGCATCGGGCCCCCGGTTGAGCGCCGCAATACCTTCATCGTAAGTAAAACGTGACAACCCCAGGTTACGCTGAGGCACCCGCCGCACGCCCAGCAGCCGGCCTTCGCGGGCCACATTGAACAACGGCAGGCGTGCGCCATGATTAGCCATAAGCAGCTGATTGACGAGCGAAGTAATAAACGTGGTCTTACCGCTACGGCTCAGGCCGGTCACCGACAGCCGCAGGTGCCGGTCAAGCCCGCGATTCACCAGCGCATTAAATTCGGTTTGCAGTATTTTCATCGGCGGTTTCCCTTTGCTCTTCCCTGTTTCTTCACGTCACGGCGTGCAGCTATTGTAGCGGAAACCGCAATGCCGTTCGCTTTTTTTGCCCGCCGTTGCGCGCCTTGAAACCCACGGCGCCGAGGCCAGCCCCAACGCGCGCCCTCTTCCGCTTAGCTCATCACTCCCCGCCTTGCAGGGAACGCCAGCCTGTCCGCAAGGCGTGGCGTCTGATCCCAGGGCTCAGCCGCCTGCGCCAGTAGCATCGATAAGACATTAGAAGGGAGGGATAGACGGTGCGCTTTAGGGGACCGGCGCAAGCCGCATCACCGCGGTGCGGTCGGGGACGCTCGATGCTCAACGGCGGCGAAACGGCCTGCCCGAGGTGGTACCACGACCGGCGGCGGGCGGCGGGATATACGGGCCAACAGCCGGGCGCTTACGGCGGCGGGGACTCGGCTCAACAACGCCAGCAGAAGAAAACGGACGAGCGCAATCATAGCTGACGAAACCGGTTACGCAGGCTAAAAGCCGGCGACGTGACATACTGTTCCACGCGGCGAGCCTGTTTAGAAATTTGTGTATTTGCCTGATTTTGATATGTTCAATCCAACATCAAAAACAGGTTAATTTATGGACGAAAAACAGTTGCAGGCTCTGGCTAACGAACTGGCCAAAAATCTCAAAACCCCTGAAGATCTCAGTCACTTCGATCGGCTGCTGAAAAAAATTAGCGTCGAAGCAGCTCTCAATGCCGAAATGATCCATCACCTCGGCTACGATAAAAATCAGCCTAAACCGGGGACCAACGCCCGCAACGGCTATTCCACAAAAACCGTTACCACTGGCGATGGCCCGCTGGCGCTGCGTACTCCGCGCGATCGTGACGGTTCCTTTGAACCGCAACTGGTGAAGAAGAACCAGACCCGGATTACCGGGATGGATAACCAGATTTTATCGTTGTACGCCAAAGGGATGACCACCCGCGAGATCGCCGCCGCGTTCAAAGAGCTGTATGACGCCGATGTCTCGCCGGCGCTGGTCTCAAAGGTCACCGATGCGGTCATGGAGCAGGTTGTCGAATGGCAAAACCGGCCTCTGGATGCAGTCTATCCCATTGTTTATCTTGACTGTATCGTTCTAAAAGTCCGGCAGGACAGCCGCATCATCAACAAATCTGTGTTCCTGGCGCTGGGCATCAACATCGAAGGCCAGAAAGAGTTGCTAGGTATGTGGCTGGCCGAAAATGAAGGCGCAAAGTTCTGGCTGAACGTGCTGACAGAGCTGAAAAACCGCGGCCTGAACGATATCCTTATCGCCTGCGTAGACGGGCTGAAAGGTTTCCCTGACGCTATTAACGCGGTGTATCCGGAGGCGCGGCTCCAGCTGTGTATCGTACATATGGTGCGCAACAGCCTGCGGTTCGTCTCCTGGAAGGACTACAAGGCCGTCACCCGCGACCTGAAAGCTATCTATCAGGCCCCTACGGAAGAAGCCGGCTTGCAGGCGCTGGAAGCGTTCTCCAGTGCCTGGGACATCCGCTACCCGCAAATAAGTCGAAGCTGGCAGGCAAACTGGGCCAATCTGGCCACGTTCTTTGCCTACCCAACGGGCATCCGCAAGGTGATCTACACGACCAACGCCATCGAGTCGTTAAACAGCGTGATCCGGCATGCCATCAAAAAGCGCAAGGTGTTCCCGACCGACGCCGCAGTGAAAAAGGTGGTGGGGCTGGCGATATAGGCGGCCTCACAGAAATGGACAATGCCTTTGAGGGACTGGCGCATGGCAATGAGCCGCTTTATTTAGTAGCTGTTTTCTGTGCCGCCTTCGGCACCGGAGCGGAAAACGGTGAATTTGCGCGTGTAGTGAAAGGCCTCCGGCGCAGCAACATCGGCGTCAAAGCTATACAACACCCCGCGTTTGCTGCCGTTGATTTCCACCCGGCGACTGTGAATGGTCAGCTCGTCGCGCAGTTTTTCGATAGCCTGTGGCGCACGGATAAGCAGCAGCCGAAACGGCAATTCGTAGCTCGTCACATACGGCAGGCTGTGCAGCGCCAGTCTGACGCGGGCAATTTCCCCGGCGTGCTGTTGCTGCACGATGAGCCACTGCTTGGCCTGATGCGGGGTTTCGCTGACCTGACCCTGTACACGATTCTGTGTAAATGCCTTTTCTCAGAAGTGACCGTCCAGGCGGTCACCGAACTCGATAATAAAGCGGCTCATTGCCATGCGCCAGTCCCTCAAAGGCATTGTCCATTTCTGTGAGGCCGCCTGTATCGCCAGCCACACCACCTTTTTCACTGCGTCGTCGGTCGGGAACACCTTGCGCTTTTTGATGGCATGCCGGATCACGCTGTTTAACGACTCGATGGCGTTGGTCGTGTAGATCACCTTGCGGATGTCCGTTGGGTAGGCAAAGAACGTGGCCAGATTGGCCCAGTTTGCCTGCCAGCTTCGACTTATTTGCGGGTAGCGGATGTCCCAGGCACTGGAGAACGCTTCCAGCGCCTGCAAGCCGGCTTCTTCCGTAGGGGCCTGATAGATAGCTTTCAGGTCGCGGGTGACGGCCTTGTAGTCCTTCCAGGAGACGAACCGCAGGCTGTTGCGCACCATATGTACGATACACAGCTGGAGCCGCGCCTCCGGATACACCGCGTTAATAGCGTCAGGGAAACCTTTCAGCCCGTCTACGCAGGCGATAAGGATATCGTTCAGGCCGCGGTTTTTCAGCTCTGTCAGCACGTTCAGCCAGAACTTTGCGCCTTCATTTTCGGCCAGCCACATACCTAGCAACTCTTTCTGGCCTTCGATGTTGATGCCCAGCGCCAGGAACACAGATTTGTTGATGATGCGGCTGTCCTGCCGGACTTTTAGAACGATACAGTCAAGATAAACAATGGGATAGACTGCATCCAGAGGCCGGTTTTGCCATTCGACAACCTGCTCCATGACCGCATCGGTAACCTTTGAGACCAGCGCCGGCGAGACATCGGCGTCATACAGCTCTTTGAACGCGGCGGCGATCTCGCGGGTGGTCATCCCTTTGGCGTACAACGATAAAATCTGGTTATCCATCCCGGTAATCCGGGTCTGGTTCTTCTTCACCAGTTGCGGTTCAAAGGAACCGTCACGATCGCGCGAAGTACGCAGCGCCAGCGGGCCATCGCCAGTGGTAACGGTTTTTGTGGAATAGCCGTTGCGGGCGTTGGTCCCCGGTTTAGGCTAATTTTTATCGTAGCCGAGGTGATGGGTCATTTCGGCATTGAGAGCTGCTTCGACGCTGATTTTTTTCAGCAGCCGATCGAAGTGACTGAGATCTTCAGGGGTTTTGAGATTTTTGGCCAGTTCGTTAGCCAGAGCCTGCAACTGTTTTTCGTCCATAAATTAACCTGTTTTTGATGTTGGATTGAACATATCAAAATCAGGCAAATACACAAATTTCTAAACAGGCTCTTTAACTATATAAAATATAAATGCATTGAGTATGTTTATCAACAAAATCGTTAATTGAAACTGTTTAAACGGCTTTCAAACTTACTCAAACCACGGCCAATCCAGTCCAGAATATAGTGCAAAAAACTCATTTTTCGCTCATTTTTTGCGACGAGTCCAAAATCCTTAAAATGGCTGTAAGCCGCGCCAGTAAAGGGCTTCCGGCTAATCCACCGTTCCCCCTGAGAGTCCAGAAATGCTTGCCACCCCACATAGACGGTGAAAGGCGTAGAGTGAAGGTCCAAAACTCTGCGCGCAGGGCGCGAAAAGTCCGAGGCGCTAGCGCTCAGGCAGATAAAAACGCTAAACGACAAAGAGATCGCTGACAGTTATTGAATATGATTGCTATTTGCATTTAAACTTTTCCCTCAACCACGACTTCAATGATATGGCGTTAACTATTTTGAATCAGACTCATCGCTTTTCCTGGCCGTTTATTGCGTCTGCCGGATTACACGCCTCTTTGGTCGCAGGATTACTTTATGCCACGGTCCCGCCGATGAGTTTACCTTCCGCCGTCGAGCAGCCCATGACCGTTATGCTGGTGGCGCCCGAACCGCAGCAGGCGCCGCCGGTTGAGCAACCGCCCGATCCGCAACCTGTGGCGCCGGAGCCGGAAGTTGCGCCGCAGCCCGTTCCTGAGCCGGAACCCGAACCTGTACCCGAGCCTCCGGCGCCGGTACAGGTGCCCAAACCCGTGCCGAAGCCCAAGCCAAAACCCAAACCCGAGCGGCACCGGGAGATCAAGCCGCGGACGCCAAAACCCGAGACGCGCCCGGCATCGCCCGCCCCCAGCGCGCCGCGGGCGACGTTTCGCACCGACCCTATTTATCCTCCGCGGGCCAGTGCGTTAGGGATTGAGGGCCGTGTTAGTGTGATGTATGACGTTGATGCCGAGGGTCGGGTGGAAAATATACGTATCGTTTCGGCCCAGCCGCGCAATATGTTCGAGCGCGGTATTCGTTTAGCGATGCGCCGCTGGACCTATGAGACCGGCAAGCCCACCGCTAATATGACGGTCAATTTCCAATTTGATATTAAGGGCGTCAGCAGCGGCGAATAGCGGGACGGGGCCGGCGCTAGGCCGGCTGTCCGCGGTCATTGTAGGGGGCCGGATGAACGGCCATATTGCCGCTGGCGCACGGCGAGCAAGGTGCAAATGAAGGTGCGGCCAACGGCAGGTGCCTTCGCGTTAAGAGAGGATGTAACGGCGGGTAAACAGGCCGGCACCGGCGCAGCCGCCGAACGAAAGGGGCTTAAGGGCGCCGTTGAGCTAGCGCTTGTCCGGCGGCAGCGGCTGGGGTTTGCCGCTGTTATCCACCGCGACGTAGGTAAACACCGCCTCGGTAGCCCGGTAGCGCTGGCCGATGGGCTCCGATGACACTTTTTTCACCCATACCTCGATATTGATGGTCAACGAACTGGTCCCCGTTTTCAGACATTGGGCATAGCAACAGATGACATCGCCCACCGCCACCGGTTTTAAAAACGTCATGCCGTCGACGCGCACCGTCACGACCCGGCTCTGCGCCAGCTCTCTCGCCAAAATAGCGCCGCCAATATCCATTTGCGACATCAGCCAGCCGCCAAAAATATCGCCGTTGGCATTGGTGTCAGCCGGCATGGCCAGCGTGCGCAGCACCATTTCGCCGCTGGGCGGCTTAATCACTTCGCTCATCATCACTCCCGCTTAACATCACCCGCGCCAAAGGCGCAGGATTAATGGGTATTATTATTGCGTTCATCCTCCGCCATATGGCGGTAGATATAAATTCCGCTGAGCAGTGTAAACACCAGCGTCAGGCCGGTGAGGCCAAAAACCTTGAAATTCACCCAAACGCTCTGTGGTAGCCAGAACGCGATATAAATATTCGCCGCGCCGCAGGCAAGGAAGAACACCGCCCAGGCGATATTCAAATTGTTCCAAACCCGCGCCGGGAGTTGGATCTCTTTATCCAGCATACGTTGAATGAGGGGCTTGCCGAGGACGAATTGGCTAATCAGCAGTGCCGCGGCGAACAGCGTATAGATTACCGTCACCTTCCACTTGATGAATTCCGCGTTGTGATAGTAAAGCGTCAACGAGCCGAATATCGCCACCAGTACGAAGGTAATCAGGGCGACCTTTTCTACTTTGTGATAGCGCAGCCAGGTATAAACCAATACCAGCGCGGAGGCGACTATCAATGCGCCAGAGGCGTAGTAGATGTCGTACAGTTTGTAGACAATAGAAAACACCACTAAGGGCAGGAAATCAAGAAACTGCTTCATAACAAAGTCCACCGGTAAAGAGGGTAAACGCCGCCATCAGGCCTGCCGCAACAACATATACAGACGATAAAGATAGATTAGCAGCAGAGCGGAAATAAGATTGCTCAGACCATTTAATAATACCGCCGCCACCAGCGATGACACCAGCGTGAACTGGGTCGCCAACAGAAGCACCGCTGCTTTAGCCAACAGCCAGAACAGCACCGCCGGCGCCAGCAGCCGAAGATTGGCAAACGCCAGACTGGCGCTCAGGTGCATGGATTTAATGGTGCCCAGATTATCGCTGGTGGCAATGACCGGCGCCAGGCTAAAAGCGATGGCCAGCAGGATACCCGGTACGATAATTAGCAACAGACCTAACTGCACCAGCAACGTCGTGAGAAAAATAAGCAGCAGCAGGCGCGGCAACAGCGGCGCCGACAGGCCGATCGCGCGCAATACGCTGACGGGCTGGCGATTGGATACCAGGCGAATCATGGTCAGCAATCCCCCAGCCAGCAGGACGTTGCCGACCAGACCGGCCAGGGTGCCGGCGGCGGAGGCTTTCAGCAACACGCGCTGCTGCTCGACCGACATCTGCTGTACCAACTGCTGCAGGCTCATATCGGCAGTGTCGCCCATATGGGTACCGTTGCTCAGCGTCATCAGCAGCTGCTCGCTGCCCGGGGACAGCGCATGTCCCAGCACTACGCTTATCAGCGCCGTCAGCAGCGCCAACAGCACGATACTGGCAAACTGATTACGGAAAAAATTCAGCATGTCGCGGTACAGGGTACTTGCCATAATTGGCATGGGGGCTCCTTGGCAAAACAATCAATAAATAGGCTAGCCCGCTATTCTACCCTGTTAATCCACGGCTTGGCACCCTAATGCATCATCCCGGGGCGAGTGCGGCATGATAATCTCCCACTGCGCCGCCGGTCGCGCCAAGGGCGGTAAGCCATAGTGCGCCCGAGCGCGATCGCACGCGGCGTTCGCCAGGCCCTCTTCGCCGCTCATGCGGAACTCGCGGCAGGGTGACGGGCGCGAGGCATAGATGGCGCCGCTCACGCTATAGCCGATTTGTCCCAGCAGCGCGCGGCAGTGCGGCGGGCGATCGTTGCTGCCCGCCATACAGCGTAAAAAAGGCGTGAGCGGTTCCGTTAACGCCGCAGGCACCCGGCCGGCGCCGTCATCCGCCTCGGCCCAGTAAAAAGACACGCGAAAGAGCGCGCAGCAGGCGCCGCAGGACATGCAGGGGTTGCCATCATTGTTCATGCTGTTATCCACCGAGGCCACAACGTTGAACCCGAACTGACACACTCGCAAACTACCCAGCCCGCCGCCTGAAAGCAACAGAAATGACTTATCACCGCTTTTTTTGCTGTTGTTGCCGTTCCGTTGATATGGATCAACCCGTAAATAGTAGGGGAATTGATATAACGCTTGTTATCGGTGATACATATCAATTCGCCTCTACGCCACCGAGAGTTCGGAAGGTGATAAGGATCAAATTCACCCCTAATGGTAAGCAAAATAGCAATGGAGCAGGGTATGAAAACAACCGTTTTGGCCGCGTCCGTGGCCGCTATTCTTTTTAGTCAACCCGTATTCGCACACCAGGACGGTGATTTTATCGCCCGTGCCGGCAGTATTACCGTCCGGCCCAGCGAGAGTTCGGATAATGTGTTGGGGCTGGGCGAGTTCAATGTCAGCAATAACACGCAACTGGGGCTGATCTTTGGTTATATGATCACCGATAATATCGGTGTCGAGTTGTTGGCGGCGACGCCGTTCAGTCACCGCGTCGGGCTTAACAGCACCGGCAATATCGCCAAGGTCAAACAATTGCCGCCAAGCTTGATGGCGCAATATTATTTTGGCGATACCCAAGACAAACTGCGGCCCTATATCGGTATCGGCGTGAACTACACCACCTTTTATGATGCCCATTTCAATCAGAAGGGCGAGGATCTCGGCTTAAGCGATTTGAGCGTGAAGCATTCCTGGGGTCTGGCCGGGCAGGTGCTGGTTCCGGTCATATCCGATCACTGATTCCGATTTCACCCGATCATTAATTCTGATTTCATCCGATCACTGATTCCGGTCGCCCGATCAGCGATTCCGATTCTGTCCGATCGCTCATCTTCTGTTCCGCCATACTCTGGAGACTTTTAGCTTCCGGGGGCATGACATGGCACGTAAAAAGAAGAAAGCGAGAACGGAAATGTGCATCTATATTAATGTCTTACGTATGAAATTCGAGCAGCGTCGCTCGAATCGCACTATCGCAGCAGCTCTCGGCATAGGCTGTACTACCGTGCACGATATCCTCGGCCGATTCACGGTAGCTAACCTGGTCTGGCCATTGCCGGCGGAACTGTCCCCCGTCGACCTCGACCGCCTGCTCTATCCCGGCAAATCCGGAAAAGTTATCAATACCTTACCCAGCTGGCTTGATATCGATACCGAGTTAAGCCGCAAGGGCATGACCAAGCAGCTGCTCTGGATGGAATATCAGTCCCCCGTGGGCGGTGATGCCCTCGGTTACTCACAGTTTTGTGCACTGTTCCGTGACTGGAAAAAGAAGCAGCGGCGTTCCATGCGCATGGAGCACAAGGCTGGCGAAAAGCTCTTCATCGACTTCTGTGGCCCCACCGTACCTATCGTCAACCCTGCGACCGGTAGCGTACGCCAGGTCGCTATCTTCGTCGCTGCCATGGGCGTGTCAGGCTATGCGTATATCGAAGCCTGCGAAGGCCAGGACATGGCATCGTGGCTCAACGCCAATAGCCGCTGCCTGCACTTCATGGGTGGGGTTCCGGAGCTGATGATACCTGATAATCTGCGCAGCGCTGTCAGCACCCCTGACCGCTATGAGCCGGTCATAAACCAGAGCTACCAGGCGCTGGCAAATCACTATGAGACAGTGGTGCTACCGGCGCGCCCGAGAAAACCGAAAGACAAGGCGAAGGCAGAATCAACTGTGCAGCTGGTAGAACGCTGGGTTTTGGCCCGGTTGCGTAAACGTAGGTTCTACTCGCTGACCGAACTCAACCAGGTGATACGAGAACTCAATCATGAGTTGAATTTGCGCCCGATGCGTCATTACGGCGGACAAAGTCGCCTTGAACGCTTCGAGCAGCTGGACAAACCGGCTTTTGGGCCTCTACCGCCCACACAATGGGAATACAGTGAGTATCTCGTTGCCCGAGTGGGACCTGATTACCACATAGACTACGGCAAAAACTGGTACTCGGTGCCGCATCCGCTGGTTGGCGCGCGCGTTGACGTCATCGCCACCCAACGGCTGGTGCAAATCCACCATAAGGGCGTCTGCGTGGCTACGCACCCTCGCAGCGATAACGCCCATAGGCACACGACTCAGGCGGCGCACATGCCGGCTAACCATAAGGGGCAGAGTCAGTGGCCGCCGGAAAGGCTGTGCAGTTGGGCGCTGTCGGTGAGTGTGTGCACACTGAAAGTGGTCGAGTCCATCCAAAAGAGCAAAGCCCATCCGGAGCAGGCTTACCGCTCCGTGCTGGGGCTACTCAATCTGCAATGGCGCTATGAGACGACGCGACTGGAGAAGGCCTGCGCGCTGGCGTTGGAGAAAGGGTGCATTAACCGCTCTTTCATAGCCAACGTATTGAAACACGGTCGTGAAAGTGAGGTCACCCAGGACGGAGCCGGCGTATCAATGCTGGTTCACGAAAACCTCCGAGGTCCGGACAGTTATCACTAAGGATAATAAATATGGATACACTGTTAATGGCTCTGCGAGAGCTGAAGTTGTCGGCAATGGTCCAGGCGTTGGAGACGCAACGCGAACTCCCGGGGAGTTATGGGGAGCTGGGGTTCGAGGAGCGGTTGTCGCTGATGGTAGAAGCGGAAAATTTGCATAGAAAAAACAACCATATATGCCGTCTGCGACGGCAATCGCAAATGCGCTTGCAGGCAAAACCGGAAGATATCCGCTATATCCCTAGCCGAGGAGTGACACCGGAACAGATGCGAGATCTGCTAGGGGGACAATATCTGAAATATCAGAAAAGCATACTCATCACGGGGCCAACAGGTACGGGCAAAACCTGGCTCAGTTGTGCGCTTGGTGAGCAGGCATGCCGGCAGCAATATAGCGTGCGTTACTGGCGAGTGGGTCGGTTGCTGGCCCATTTTCACCAGTGTCAGGTAGACGGGACCTATCTAAAACAGCTTAAGCAGTTAGAAAAAATAGAGTTACTGATCTTGGACGACGTGGGCCTAGAATCAATAAGTCCGATGCAGGCAACGATGCTGTTGGAGGTGATGGAAGATCGCTACGACAAAAGCAGCAGCATCCTGATCAGTCAACTGCCGGTGAAAAAATGGTATGGACTGATAGAAAACCCCACGACAGCTGACGCGTTACTCGATCGGTTAGTACACCCCAGCTATAGACTGGAACTTAAAGGCGAATCACTACGCAAAGAGCAAGGAGTAGCCAGCACAGGAAAAATAGACTAAACCCGAGTCAGAAGATGAGCGAACACGTGAACGAATATCACTGGAATGGGTGATCGGAAAATATCGGAATAACTGATCGGATGTCGCCGGAACAGCTGATCGGATACGTCGGCGCCTGGAGCCTGTTTAGAAATTTGTGTATTTGCCTGATTTTGATATGTTCAATCCAACATCAAAAACAGGTTAATTTATGGACGAAAAACAGTTGCAGGCTTTGGCTAACGAACTGGCCAAAAATCTCAAAACCCCTGAAGATCTCAGTCACTTCGATCGGCTGCTGAAAAAAATCAGCGTCGAAGCAGCTCTCAATGCCGAAATGACCCATCACCTCGGCTACGATAAAAATCAGCCTAAACCGGGGACCAACGCCCGCAACGGCTATTCCACAAAAACCGTTACCACTGGCGATGGCCCGCTGGCGCTGCGTACTCCGCGCGATCGTGACGGTTCCTTTGAACCGCAACTGGTGAAGAAGAACCAGACCCGGATTACCGGGATGGATAACCAGATTTTATCGTTGTACGCCAAAGGGATGACCACCCGCGAGATCGCCGCCGCGTTCAAAGAGCTGTATGACGCCGATGTCTCGCCGGCGCTGGTCTCAAAGGTCACCGATGCGGTCATGGAGCAGGTTGTCGAATGGCAAAACCGGCCTCTGGATGCAGTCTATCCCATTGTTTATCTTGATTGTATCGTTCTAAAAGTCCGGCAGGACAGCCGCATCATCAACAAATCTGTGTTCCTGGCGCTGGGCATCAACATCGAAGGCCAGAAAGAGTTGCTAGGTATGTGGCTGGCCGAAAATGAAGGCGCAAAGTTCTGGCTGAACGTGCTGACAGAGCTGAAAAACCGCGGCCTGAACGATATCCTTATCGCCTGCGTAGACGGACTGAAAGGTTTCCCTGACGCTATTAACGCGGTGTATCCGGAGGCGCGGCTCCAGCTGTGTATCGTACATATGGTGCGCAATAGCCTGCGGTTCGTCTCCTGGAAGGACTTCAAGGCCGTCACCCGCGACCTGAAAGCTATCTATCAGGCCCCTACGGAAGAAGCCGGCTTGCAGGCGCTGGAAGCGTTCTCCAGTGCCTGGGACATCCGCTACCCGCAAATAAGTCGAAGCTGGCAGGCAAACTGGGCCAATCTGGCCACGTTCTTTGCCTACCCAACGGACATCCGCAAGGTGATCTACACGACCAACGCCATCGAGTCGTTAAACAGCGTGATCCGGCATGCCATCAAAAAGCGCAAGGTGTTCCCGACCGACGACGCAGTGAAAAAGGTGGTGTGGCTGGCGATACAGGCGGCCTCACAGAAATGGACAATGCCTTTGAGGGACTGGCGCATGGCAATGAGCCGCTTTATTATCGAGTTCGGTGACCGCCTGGACGGTCACTTCTGAGAAAAGGCATTTACACAGAATCGTGTACAGGGTCCGGCGCCTGCGCGCGCCCGGATAACACCGCTAAACCTGACGTGGGTTATTTGATTTGCATATCGTTTTCCACCGACTTCACGCCGGCCACGCCGCGCGCGGCCTGAACCGCCAGGCTGGCTTCGGAGGCGGACCCCACAAAACCGCTTAACTGCACGCGGCCTTTGAAGGTTTCGACATTAATTTCCCGCGCTTTCAGGTGATCGTCGCGGACCAATTCCGATTTCACCTTCGCGGTGATAACCGTATCGTCAATATAGCCGCCGGTCCCCTCAGACTTTGCGGTTGGCGCTCAGCGCGAAGGCCAATAAAAGAGGGGTTAACAGGCTGGCGGCGACTTTCCACACGTTCATATTCTCTCCTTGATGGAATGCGTTGTCGTTATTTATTCGGTTTTATCGCCGGCGCTTTGCGGGCGTCCGGCATTGACAGTGTTGCTGATAAAAAGTGTTTGCGCCAGTCAGGAACGGGTGGCGGCCTTCATTTCGCGCACGAATTGCGCCAGTTTTTCCAGCATCAAAGCGGGATCATCCACATGGTTTTCGATAATCCGCACAATGGCCGAGCCGGAGATGGCGCCTGCGGTGCCGGCCTGCAAAGCGGCACACACCTGATCGGGTTCGGAAATGCCGAACCCCTGAAGGGTCGGCGCCGCGTGGTACGCCTTCAGGGTATTGGCCAAATGCGCCAGCGGCGTATTGGCCCGTTTTTCGCTGCCGGTGACGCCGGCGCGCGAGAGCAGGTAGGTATACGCCCGGCCGTGGGAGGCGATTTCGCGCAGCAGATCATCGTCGGCGTTGGGCGGGCAGATGAAGATGGGCGCCACACCATGGCGCAACGCGGCTTGGCGAAACGGCAGACTCTCTTGCAGCGGCACGTCCGCCACCAGCACCGAGTCGACGCCGACGTCGGCGCAGCGGGCGTAGAAAGCGTCAATGCCGTCGTTGTACACCAGATTGGCGTACATCAGCAGGCCAATGGGTATGTCGGGGTATTTGGAGCGAATCGATGCCAGTATCTCAAAGCAGTGCGCCGGCGTGACGCCGGAGGCAAACGCGCGCAGGTTGGCGTTTTGGATGGTGGGACCGTCCGCCAACGGATCGGAAAACGGGATGCCCAACTCCAGCGCGTCGGCGCCGGCGTCGATGAGCGTATCGATGATTTGCAGCGAAAGCGCGGGGTTGGGATCGCCCAGCGTCACAAACGGCACGAAAGCACCTTCGTTGCGGGCCGCCAACCGGCTGAATAATTGCTGATAGCGTTCCATATTAAATTTCTCCTCGCGCCGACAAAATATCATGAACGGTGAAAATATCTTTATCGCCGCGCCCGGACAGGTTAACCACCAGGATCTGCTCTTTCTCCGGCTCCGCTTTAATCATCCGCAGCGCATGGGCCAGCGCGTGGGAGGATTCCAATGCGGGGATAATGCCCTCATGGCGCGAGAGACGCCGGAAGGCGTCCAGGGCTTCTTCGTCGGTGACCGATACGTACTCGGCGCGGCCGATGCTATCAAGGTAAGCATGCTGGGGGCCCACCGACGGGAAATCCAGGCCGGCGGAGATGGAGTAGGACTCTTCAATCTGCCCCTCGGCGGACTGCATCATCGGCGATTTCATGCCGAAGTAGATGCCGGTGCGGCCGTGTTTCAGCGACGCGCCGTGCTGGCCGGTTTCAATGCCCAGGCCGCCCGGCTCCACGCCTATCAGACGCACGTCGGGTTCATCGATGAAATCTGCGAACATGCCGATGGCATTGGAGCCGCCGCCGACGCAGGCGATGACCGCATCCGGCAGGCGCTGCTCGTGCTCCTGCATCTGCGCGCGCGTCTCCTCGCCTATCATCCGCTGGAATTCGTGCACGATGGTCGGGAAGGGATGCGGACCGGCGGCGGTGCCGAGCATGTAGTGTGCGCGTTCATAGCTGGCGGACCAGTCGCGCAACGCTTCGTTACAGGCGTCTTTCAGGGTGGAGGAGCCGCTGTGCACCGGAATGACCTCGGCGCCCATCAGCCGCATACGAAAGACGTTGGGGGACAGGCGTTCGATGTCTTTGGCGCCCATATAAATCCGGCATTTCAGCCCCAGCAGCGCCGAGGACAGGGCTGAGGCTACGCCGTGCTGGCCGGCACCGGTTTCGGCGATAATTTCGGTTTTGCCCATCCGTTTGGCCAGCAGCGCCTGCCCCAGCACCTGATTGGTTTTATGGGCACCACCGTGCAACAGATCTTAGCGTTTCAAATAAAGTTTGGTCCGGGTCCCGGCGGTCAAGTTGCGGCACAGCGTCAGCGGCGTCGGCCGACCGGCGTAATTCACCAGCAGATCGCTGAATTCGGTCTGGAACGCCGGGTCGCTCTGGGCGCTGACGAACGCTTCCTCCAGTTGAATAAGCGCAGGCATCAGGATTTGCGGCACGTACATGCCGCCAAACTCGCCAAAATAGGGATTAAGTCGTGTCATGCTCTTTTGTCTCTCACGGTGTCAGGCTGATGGTTAATAGGCGCGCAGCGTCTGAAATACCGTAGCCAATTTATGATGATCTTTAATACCGGGCGCGCTTTCTACGCCAGAGTTGAAATCCAGTCCGGTGCAGCCAAGGCGCGCCGCGGCCACGCAGTTATCCGCCGCCAGACCGCCCGCCAGCATCACGTTATCCAGCGTCGCTCCGTTTAACAGCGACCAGTCAAAAGGCTTGCCGCCGCCGCCATTATCGAGCACATAGCGATCCACCTGGGCCAGATCGCGTGCCGGCAGAGCGTGGCGCATATCCAGCGCTTTCCAGATGCGGCATTCGGGCGGCAGGGCCTGACGCAGCGCGTCGATGTAGGCCTGATCTTCGCCGCCGTGCAGCTGAACTGCCGCCAGCGACAGTGCGCTGGCTTTCGCGGCGACCTCGCTCACCGGCGCATCGCGAAACACCCCGATATAGCGAAGCTGGGCGCCGGCCATCACGGCGCGGGCGGTGTCTTCCTCCACATAGTGCGGGGAGCCGGGGATCAAAATCAGCCCGCCGTAGAGCGCGCCGGCCTCCAGGGCGGCGCGCGTGAGGCCGCAGACTTTGTTTTCCCCGAGCAGCACCCGGCGTACCGCCATCGTCAAGTCGGGTTCGGCCATCAGCACGCTGCCGATCAGGAAGCCATTGGCGTAGTGGCTGAGAGTTCGCGCATCCGGCGATAATGATTGATGCCGGACTCGCTGATGACCGTGACGCCCGCCGGCAGACGCGGGCCCAGGGTGCGGGTGCGGTTCAAATCGATAGACAGATCGCGTAAATCGCGATTATTGATTCCCACCACTTTTGCTTCCAGCGCAATTGCGCGCTGCCGCTCGTCGTCGCTGATGACCTCGATCAACACGCCCATGTTCAGGCTATGGGCCACCGCCGCCAGTTCGCGGTAGGTGCCGTCGTCAAGGACAGACAACATCAGCAGAATCGCGTCCGCCTGATGCAGCCGCGCCAGGTAAATCTGCCACGGATCGATGATGAAATCTTTACATAATACCGGCTGGCTCACCGTGCGGCTCACCTGGCGCAGAAAATCGAAGCTGCCCTGGAAATATTTCTCGTCGGTCAGTACCGAAATAGCGGAGGCGTAATGCCGGTAAACGCCCGCGATGGCGACCGGGTCGAAATCGGCGCGGATAAGGCCTTTGGACGGCGACGCCTTTTTGCATTCCAGGATAAACGCCGTGCGGGTACCGGACAGCGCGTGATAAAAACTGCGCGTGCTGGGTTGCACCTGATGACGGAAACTCTCCAGCGGTTGCAGCCGTTTACGCTCGGCTACCCATTCATATTTGTCTGCGACGATCTTCGCAAGTATTGTGTCCTGCATGACTTTCTTATCCTCTTGCTGCCAGGGCCATCACGCGCGCATAGGGGGCACCGCTGCGAATTTCCTCCAGCGCCCGATGGGTGTTGTCACGGAGATTTTCCTGCCCGAACAATTTGAGCAGCAGGGCCACGTTGGCGGCGACGGCGGATTCATGCGCGTGTTCACCTTTACCTTGTAACAAACGCGCCAAAATGTCACGGTTTTCTTCCGGCGACCCCCCGCGTAGCGCCTCTGCCGGCTGGGGCGACAGGCCGAAATCCGCCGCGCTCAGGGTGTAACTTTCAATCGCGCCGTCACGCAGCTCCGCCACCTGAGTCGGCGCGTGCAGCGCCACCTCGTCCATGCCGCCGCCGTGGACCACCGCGGCGCGCTGGTAGCCCAGCACGCGCAGCGTTTCGGCGATGGGCAATACCAATTCCGGGCTATAGACGCCAATCAGCGCCAGCGGCGGACGGGCCGGGTTTATCAGCGGCCCCAGCACATTAAACAGGATACGGGTCTTCAACAGTTGCCGTACCGGCATCGCGTGACGGAAGCCGGAATGATACTGCGGCGCGAACAAAAAACACATGCCCAGTTCATCTAACGCCTGGCGCGACAGCGCCGCCGGCATATCCAGCCGGATGCCGAACGCCGCCAGCAGGTCGGAAGAACCCGAGCGGCTGGATACGCTGCGGTTGCCGTGCTTGGCCACCCTGGCGCCGCAGCCGGCGGCGCCGGCGATTTCCTCGGGGTATTCGCCGCGCACTTTCATGCTGATAAGGGCGGCCGCCAGCTGTTCCGGCGCCAATTGCCCTTGAATGATGGCCCCGAACAGCTGCTGGCTTTGTTCACGGCTGATTCGTCCGCCCTGGTAGAGATGTTCCAGTATCGCTTGCATAAAAAGGTCCTTGTGGTTACGCCAGCGCCCAAGCGAGCGTTTGATTTAACAAATGTGCGCCTTGGGTGGTTAAAATGGATTCAGGGTGGAATTGGAAGCCGCAGATGCGATCGGCGTCATTGCGTACCGCCATCACCATGTCGTTATAGTGGGCGTTAACCGTCAGCGAGTCCGACACCTGACTGCCGACCAGCGAATGATAGCGCGCCACTGGCAGCGGATTCGGCAGACCGGCGAACATGCCCTGATTGTCGTGGCGGATAGGCGAGGCTTTAACCGTGCAAAATTTCGCCCGCCTGGCCGACGTGGCCACCGTAGGCTTCCACTATCGCCTGATGCCCCAGGCAGATGCCGATGATCGGTAACCGGCCGTGCAGTTGGGTGAGCAGTGCCGGCATACAGCCGGCCTGGGCCGGGCCCCGACGACAGCATCAGGATCGGATTTTCCATTTCACTGAGCGCCCGCGTGATAAGTCCGGCCGGCAGCCGGTTGCGGTAAATCACCACCCGATGATCGTTGGCGCGCAGTTGATCCACCAGATTATAGGTAAATGAGTCGATGTTATCGAGTAACAGGATGTCGGCCATCAAAACAGCTCCTTTGCGTCGTGGGCGGTAGCAATGGCGCGCAAAACGGCGCGTGCTTTGTTGCGGCTTTCGTCGGCTTCCGCCTGGGGCACGGAATCCAGTACCACGCCCGCCCCGGCCTGTACCGTGGCGATGCCGTCTTCGACATAGGCGGAACGGATGACAATGCAGGTATCGAGCGCGCCGGCGGCGGTGAAATAACCTATCGCGCCGCCGTAGCTGCCGCGGCGTTCGCCTTCCGCTTCGGCGATAAGCTGCATCGCCTGGACCTTCGGCGCCCCGCTCAGGGTGCCCATGTTCATACAGGCGCGGTAGGCGTGCAGCACGTCAAGGTCGGCGCGCAGCTGGCCTACCACCCGCGACACCAAATGCATCACGAAGGAGTAGCGATCGACTTTGGTCAGATCGGCCACATAGCGGGTGCCCGGCTCGCAAATGCGCGCCAGATCGTTGCGCGCCAGGTCCACCAGCATCAGATGTTCGGCCAGCTCTTTATGATCGGCGCGCATTTCCAGCTCGATACGGCTGTCGAGATCGGCATCGAGCGTGCCGTCGGTGCGGCGACCGCGGGGGCGGGTGCCGGCGATGGGGTAAATTTCAATCTGCCCGGAGTCGGGGTCGTATTTCAACGAGCTTTCCGGCGAGGCGCCGAACAGGGTAAATTCATTGTCCTGCATGAAAAACATATACGGGCTGGGATTGCTTTTCTTCAACTTATGGTAGGCGGCGAGCGCCGAAGGACAGGGGAGGGAGAAGCGCCGCGACGGCACCACCTGGAAAATTTCCCCCTCGCGGATCGCCTGCTGCATGAGGCGCACGTTTTGGCCGTACTCCTCGTCGCTCTGGCTGCAAGTCAGCGTCATGGTGTCGATGACTTGATGCGGGATCGGTTCCGGCGCCTGGGTAAACTGATGCTGTAATTGCTCAAGCCGGTGCTGCAACCGCTGCTTTTCCGCCACATTGGCGCTGAACAGGCTGCACTGCAATTCGCAGGTCTGCTGCTGATGATCGAGGATCAGCAGCGTTTCGGCGAGATAAAAACAGTAGTCGGGGCAGCGCTGGCCTGGACGCAGCGGCGGCAGGGATTCAAAGCCCGCGACCAGATCATAGGCGAACAGGCCGCCGACAAACATCGCTTTCGGCGCGTCCGGCGGCTGGCCAAACAGCGTCAACAGCAGGCGCAAACAGTCAAAAACCGACAACGAGCGCAGGCGGGCGTCCTCATCCACGGCCTGTTCCGTCTCCGGGAAGGTTAACTCGCGGCCGTAGGAGTGGGTAATGACCGTGACCTGCTGCGGCAAAGCGGCGTCCAGAAGCGGCAACAGCGCAGCGCCTGCAGCGTGACGGTCTGGCCGAGGGCGGTGATACACAGCGCGCTATCGACAACCATCATACTTTCGAGATCATGCTTCTTATCAATCTCGGCCGATTCCAGCAGCAGTGTCGCGGGACGTGCGCCGCACAACTGGTTGAACATCGCCGTAGGGTCGGGACGGTAAGGGGCCTGCTCGTGCAGCAATTCTATCTGGTACTGGCTGGTTGGCATTTGCATTATCTGATTTCCTGATTGTCGCCCATGAAAAAGCCCGCTGATGCAGCAGCGGGCTAGTGGGGATCTTGCTCTGTCTGATGACAGCGACGCATGATAACACCACCCGCTAAAGGGAAGTGCGCCACCAGCGAAGCAGTACGGTTATAGATGTCATCATTTTTAGCATCTCGAAGGCGTGTGTTTAACTGCGTACTAGTAAACTAGTTCAGAGATAAAAAGTTAACCTTAATGGTGGCGCTGACGAAAATAAATCCACTAGTTCGATTCAGCTCGGTTTACCGCTATCATGGAGGGCAATGTAAACCACGGGCAGACTCCCTTGACAGCACAACCGATGACATCCCCCCTGCGGGTGATTTATGACCTGCACAGCCATACTACCGCCTCCGATGGCCTGCTCACGCCCCGGGAACTGGTGGTGCGCGCCCAGGCGATGGGCGTCACGGTGCTGGTGATAACCGATCATGATACCGTCGATGGCCTCGAGCCTGCCCGGGAGGCGATTGCGGCGCTGCGCTTGCCGCTTAACCTGGTGGCGGGGGTGGAGATTTCCACCCTCTGGCAACACCACGAGATCCATATTGTCGGATTGGGCATGGCGCCTTCTCACCCGGCGCTAACGACGCTTTTGGCATCACAGCGCGCGCATCGCTTGGCGCGCGCGCAGGCTATCGCCGAAAGGCTGGTAAAGGCGGGTATTCATGATCCCTGGCACGGGGCCAGACAACTGGCGCAGGACGATCTGGTCACCCGCGGCCATTTCGCGCGCTATCTGGTGAGCCTGGGCGTGGCCAGCAACGTCAGCAACGTGTTTAAAAAATATTTGTCGCGGGGGAAAACCGGCTATGTCCCGCCACAGTGGTGTACAATAGAAGAAGCGATTGAAGCGATCCACCTAGCAGGGGGACAGGCGGTAGTGGCGCATCCGGGACGTTATCAACTCTCGGCCAAGTGGTTGAAACGGCTGCTGGCGCAGTTTACCGCCGCCGGCGGTGACGCCATGGAAGTCGCGCAGTGTCAGCAGTCGCCGCAGGAAAGGAGTCAGCTTGCGGGCTACGCCCGTGATTATCACCTTCTTGCTTCACAAGGGTCCGATTTTCATCAACCCTGCGCATGGATTGAGCTGGGTCGCAAATTGTGGCTGCCGGGAGGGATTGAGCCGGTATGGCGTGACTGGCCTGTGTTGCCTGCCGCCCATCCCCCCGCCACCGCAGAGGGATAAACCTGGTAGCCCGTGTCCTTTGCCGGCCGCCCTAATAAGGAGTGTTTGATTAATGAGTCAGTTTTTTACCCTTCATCCGGATAATCCGCAGCCGCGTCTGGTCAGCCAGGTGGTTGATTTGCTGCGCAAAGGCGCGGTCATTGTCTATCCTACCGACTCCGGTTACGCCCTGGGCTGCCAGCTTGAAGACAAAACGGCTATGGAGCGTATTTGTCGCATTCGCCAGCTGGACGGCCATCACAATTTTACGCTGGTATGCCGCGATCTTTCTGAATTATCCACCTATGCGCAGGTGGACAATCAGGCGTTCAGGCTGATGAAAAATAATACCTCCGGCAAATATACCTTTATCCTGAAGGCCACCAAGGAAGTGCCGCGTAGGCTGATGAGCGACAAACGCAAAACCATCGGCCTGCGCGTGCCGTCGAACCCCATCGCGCTGGCGCTGCTTGAGGCACTGGATGAACCGATGATGTCCACCACCTTAATGCTGCCGGGCAATGATTTTGCTGAATCCGATCCGGAGTCTATTCGCGACCATCTGGGTAAACAGGTGGATCTGGTCATCCACGACGGTTTCCTCGGCCAACAGCCGACCACGGTCATCGATCTGACCGACCCGGCGCCGCGGGTGGTACGCCAGGGGGTGGGCGATGTCTCGCCGTTTTTGTGAGGCAAGCAGCGGCGAGTGGGGCGCTGATAAACTGACTGCAGGCTAGGGCGGCGCCAAGACGCTCTCCCGTAGTGTGATTTCACAGGCCGCCGGCGGCTGAGCTCCCGCGCTTTGGAAGTCAGCGGAATCTCCGCCGATGGGCTTAGGGTCGTGCTGGCGCGGCGCAAAGGAATGCCCGCCGACGGGCGCAGGGGGTGAGCAGTGGCTGAGCGTCGAGGGACGCGGGTGCCGTACAAGGGAATGACCCCGGCTCGCGAACCGTTACCGCAAGACAGGGCGGTCGCTCGTAATCTTACTGCCGCGGCGGTGACGGACGCGGCCTCGTTTCACCCAGCAATGCTCGCGCGGGCGAATAAAGCTTACAGCGGGTAGTGTATTGCTGTATAATGGCGCAAGTGATTTAATTTAACTAATTGATTTTAATATATTTACATCCATCTGGCGCCTGTGAAGGCGACATGCGAGGTTCGCCATGAGCGAAAAACTGCAAAAAGTCCTGGCCCGCGCCGGACAGGGTTCCCGCCGAGAAATCGAAGCCATTATTGAACAAGGCCGCGTGAGTGTAGACGGTAACGTCGCTACATTGGGCGATCGCGTAGAGGTCACCAGCATCACTAAGATCCGGGTGGATGGCCGCATTATCACCATTAAGCCGGTGGAAGACACGCTTTGCCGCGTGTTGGCTTATTATAAGCCGGAAGGCGAACTCTGTACGCGCCACGATCCCGAGGGGCGGCCAACGGTTTTTGATCGCCTGCCGCGTCTTAATAATGCCCGCTGGGTGGCCGTCGGCCGCCTGGACATTAATACGTCGGGGCTATTGTTATTTACTACCGACGGGGAACTGGCTAATCGCTTGATGCACCCGAGCTGTGAAATCGAACGGGAATATGCCGTGCGTGTTTTCGGCGTGGTGGATGAGGAAAAACTGCGGCAGCTGACCCGTAGCGTACAGCTGGAAGACGGTCCGGCGGCCTTTCGCAGCCTGACGTTTCAAGGGGGCGAGGGCCTGAACCAGTGGTACAATGTGACGCTGACGGAAGGGCGCAATCGCGAGGTGCGGCGCCTGTGGGAGGCGGTGGGCGTCCAGGTCAGCCGGCTTATCCGCGTGCGCTACGGCGACGTCACGCTGCCCAAGGGGCTGCCGCGCGGCGGCTGGACCGAACTGCCGCTCGACAATATCAATTACCTGCGCGAAAAAGTGCAGTTGCCGCTTGCATCGGTGACCAAGCTGCCGGTAGAGCGCGATCGCCGCCGCCTGAAGGCCACGCAGATCCGGCGGGCGGTCAAGCGCAGTAGCCAACGAGTGCCCTCGCGCCGCGGCGGGCAAAGCAGTAAGCGCAATAACGGCATAGGCTAACGGCAACGGCAACGGCGCCAGGGGTGAATACCGCCCGGGTCCAAGACGCGCCCCCCAGAGCGGCACGCCACGGGATGCCGTGTAAGGTGGCCGCGTCACGTCACACGGCAGGCGCCTGCGGGGACAAATTAAAAAAAACCATTAAGTGACAGTGTCACCAATCAATGCCCTGCTGCGCCATGATGCCGGCATCGAAAGCGTGTTTAACCGGCCGCATCTCGTTGACGGTATCCGCCATGTCCAGCAACTGTCGGTGGCAGCCGCACCCGGAGATGATGACGCTTTGCCCCGCGGGACGCGCGTTAAGGGCGGCGATGACCTCCTCGCGGTCCGATAATCGTAGCTTATCATATACGTCAACTCATCGAGCAGCACGACATCCAGCGTGTCGTCCGCCAGCATTCGCCGGGCGTGGTGCCACGTATCGCGCGCGTCGGCGCCGTCAAGTTCGCGACTTTGCGTCTCCCAGGTAAACTCGGTGGCCATCACCTGAAACTCGACGCCGTGCGGCTCCAGCAGCCGGCGCTCGCTGTTAGGCCACTGGCCTTTGATAAACTGCACCACCCCGGCGCGTAACCCATGGCCCACGGCGCGGGTCACGGTCCCGAAACCCGCGGTGGTCTTGCCTTTACCGTTGCCGGTGAAGACGATCACGATCCCGCGCCGTTCGGTCGCGGCGTCGATACGGGCATCGACTTTTTCTTTTAACCGCTGCTGACGCTGTTGATGACGCCTGGCATCCATAAAAGCCCTCTCCATCAAGGCCGCATCGCCGTGGCGGCAATAGCGGCCGGGTATCAGGTCGCCGGACCGGGTTTACGATCGGGCTGTGCGTCAAAGCTGATGCCGGTTTTACGCCGGCTGTCGTCGCCCATCAAGTAAAGATAGATAGGCATGATATCGGCCGGGGTTTTCAGCCGGTCCGGATCTTCAGTTGGAAACGCGTTGGCGCGCATGCCGGTTCGGGTGCCGCCGGGGGTTAATACAATTGACCCGCAGCGTCGATGCGGGATACTCCTCCGCCAGTACCTGCATCATTCCTTCGGTGGCGAACTTGGATACCGAATAAGCGCCCCAGTTTGCCCGGCCCTGGCGGCCCACGCTGGAGGTGCTGAAAATCAGCGACGGGCTGCTGGCTTTGAGCAGCAGCGGTAGCAGCGCTTGCGTTAGCATAAAGGTGCCGTTGATATTCACCGCCATGACTTCTGACCAGCGCGCGGGGGTTTGCTCGGCTATGGACACGATTTTCCCCAAAAGGCCGGCGTTATTGAGTAAACCGTCCAGGTGGGGGATTTCGTCGGTAAGACTTTGGGCCAGCCGCTGATAGGGCGCCGGCTCGGTGCAGGCCAAATCCAGCACCAGTACCCGAGCCTCACGCCCGCCGGCCTCGGCGATGGCCTGTTTCACCGTGTTCAGTTTATGTTCAGTTCTACCAAGCAACAGCACCGATGCGCCGTGGCGGGTATAGGTCAGGGCCGCCTCGCGGCCTATGCCGTCACCGGCGCCGGTCACTAGAATGCGTTTATGATCCAGTAAATTACGTTTGGGCTGATAATACACGCCTCACTCCTCAGCTAGGAAACGTTGCCGCCAATCGCCGATTATCGTGGCTCCCATGGACAGACTTATCTCTTTTTATGCCTGATCCAGCAGGGTATTTCAATCGCCGGGAATCCGATGTCGACCTCATCGACGCCGACGCCGGGGGCATTGCCGTTACGGCGACCCGGGTTTGGCCCGCGGGTCGTGTCCCTGCGGCGGCGGGGGACGGGAACCCTTGACCCCGGCGGCAATATTCTGATTTTCCAGGCGACGCGGCGCGGCGCCTTGGCTAGAATAGTTGTCAACGGTTCTCATTATTAGCAAGGTGGTTTTGTGGAATTTATTTCGCTGTACGGACTTTTCCTGGCCAAAACCCTTACCGTGGTGCTGGCTATCGGCGTGCTATTACTGCTGGTGTTTGGCTTACGCATGCGGTCACGCCAGCGCAAAGGACAGATTCACATTCAGGACCTGGGCAAACAGTATCGCGAAAGGCAGCGTGAAATGCAGCTGGCCCGGATGGGTGAAGCCGAGAAGGGCATTTGGCATAAACGGCACAAAAAGCAGGATAAAGCCGACGCCAAACAGGCCAAACTGCGGGCGAAGCGGGGTGATAACGCGGCGTCACGTTCGTGTCTGTACGTGTTGGACTTCACCGGCAGTATGGATGCCGGCGAAGTGAGCTCGCTGCGCGAAGAAATTACCGCCGTGCTGTCGGTTGCCAAATCGGGAGACGAAGTGCTGCTGCGCCTGGAAAGCCCCGGCGGGGTGGTACACGGTTACGGCCTGGCAGCATCGCAGCTTCAACGGCTGCGGGAAAAGGGCATACCGCTCACCGTGGCGGTGGACAAGGTCGCCGCCAGCGGCGGTTATATGATGGCCTGCGTTGCAGACCGCATTGTCGCGGCCCCCTTCGCCATTATTGGCTCCATCGGCGTGGTTGCCCAGATCCCCAACTTCAATCGCTTATTAAAACGTAACGATATTGATATGGAGCTGCATACCGCCGGCGCCTACAAACGCACGCTGACGCTGTTTGGCGAAAATTCCCCCGCCGGGCGCGAAAAGTTCCAGCAGGAGTTGAATGAGACCCATCAGTTGTTCAAGACCTTTGTTCAGCGCATGCGTCCCGCGCTGGATGTGGACGCCGTCGCCACCGGCGAACATTGGTATGGCGAGCAGGCGCAGCATTTGGGGCTGGTGGATGCTATCGGGACCAGCGACGATGTGCTTATTGAGCAATTGGCGCGCCATGAGGTAATAAGCGTGCGTTTTAGCCGGCCGAAACGCTGGATGAGTCGCTTCACCGATAGCGCCGTGTTGAGCCTGGAACAACGGCTTCTGCGCTATTGGCAGCGCTCGCACAAGCCGCTGCTGTAATCCGCAGGCTGCAGCAAGCTTGCTACGCCGCCGCAGGCAACCGCCGCTAGGGTGACATTGGGGCCAGAGGGTTTCGCCGCACCCAGGCGGCCTGACTCTGGGCCTGGCCCCCCTGCGAGGCGTGGGAAATAACTTATTGCCCGAGAAGCGGTAATTCTTATGCCGTGTCCTACGCGCTTTCGCAACGAAAGCGGCGCGCCCGGCAGGTTGAGATACTGTCTAGTTTCAACGCGAGCCTCGCGCTTCCACGCGCGGACGGCGGTTTGGCGCGCACTTCGCCTCGGCATTGGTCTCATTAAATTTCTCATCAGGCGTAACAGGCGACGCCCCGGCGGGGCTGAATTTTTCAGCCCGGTCTTTCGTTTGATAACGCGCGCCGGCGCGGGATTTAACCCGCGTTGAATGTCGATGGCGGCCGATCGGGCCAGACGCCGGGCGTTAATGACGGCGTCGGCTGCGGCACCGGGGCGCTATATCAGTCCACCAGATGATATTTTTCCGATAGGACGTGGGCGAGATGCTTGAACATATTAAAGACGGCAGTGGTTTTCTGCGTCGGTATTCCCTGCTCATCAAGAAAAAATTCACCGCGAAAAACCAGCACCGGCCCTTTCTGTTCCACCTCGGTGGCCAGCATTTCGTGCGTATAGTCTTCATGGTCGCGAATTATCCGGTTTGCTTCTTCTAACAGACTTTTTCTGTCGATAGCGATGGTGCTGCTGTGCATATTTGTCACTCCTGTGTTAACGCGTGCCCTATTGTAATACCCGGTTGTGTTTGTCGGCAAACCGACTAAGGTTTATTCGTTTAGTTTACGGTTTTGCTAATTGCGTAGCGGGTAAAACTATTTTTTCCCCCGCTTATTGGTTGCACCAGTTTTTTTATCATGTACAGTGTGGCCCTCAGCGCGTCGGGTGGTTGTTTTGTTACCAATTAGCGGGGAAATAAGCAGCGATTACCGGCGCTTATTATAAAAATAAGCGAATTAACAAGAAGTTGACCTACTGCGCTTCGGTCGTGTGAACGCGACAAAAACAGGTTGATTTTTGGCGGCGCTGCCGCAATATAAAAAAGAGGTATGCCCAGCCAGGGTCTGGCGCAAAAAACTTCTTAATTGCAGAAGACATCACTCAGGTAAAGGTAAAAATGGGTAAAGCTCTCGTTATCGTTGAATCGCCGGCCAAAGCTAAAACGATTAATAAATATTTAGGCAAAGACTACGTGGTTAAGTCCAGCGTCGGTCACATCCGCGATTTGCCGACCAGCGGTTCAGCCAGTCAAAAGAGCGCCGACGCCAGTAAAAAGAAAAAAGGCAAACCGGACCCGCAGCGCGCGTTGGTCAACCGAATGGGTATCGATCCTTACCATGGCTGGAAAGCGCAGTATGAGATTTTGCCCGGTAAAGAGAAAGTGGTGACCGAGCTAAAAGCGCTAGCGGAAAAAGCCGATCATATCTACCTCGCAACCGACCTTGACCGCGAAGGGGAGGCGATTGCCTGGCATCTGCGGGAAGTTATCGGCGGCGATGATAAGCGTTTTAGCCGGGTGGTCTTCAATGAAATTACCCGCAACGCGATAGCTCAGGCCTTTGAACAGCCGGGCGAGCTGAATATTGACCGGGTCAACGCCCAGCAGGCGCGGCGGTTCATGGACCGTGTCGTGGGCTATATGGTCTCGCCCTTACTGTGGAAAAAAATCGCCCGTGGCCTGTCGGCTGGACGGGTCCAATCGGTGGCGGTCCGGCTGGTCGTGGAGCGCGAGCGGGAAATCAAAGCCTTTGTGCCGGAAGAGTATTGGGAACTGCACGCCGATCTACAGACGGCGCAGGCGTCTTCCCTGGCGATGCAAGTAACGCATCAGCAGGAAAAACCCTTTAAACCGGTGAATCAGCAGCAAATTCAGGCCGCGCTCGACGGGCTTGAAAATGCGGAGTATGTGGTCAGCGATCGTGACGATAAGCCTACCAGCAGCAAACCGGGGGCTCCGTTCACCACCTCAACGCTGCAGCAGGCGGCCAGCACCCGCCTGGACTATGGCGTAAAGAAAACCATGATGTTGGCGCAGCGGCTGTATGAAGCTGGACATATTACCTATATGCGTACTGACTCCACCAATTTGAGTCAGGATGCGCTTAACATGGCGCGCGGCTATATCAGCGCGTCATTCGGCAATCCGTATTTGCCGAAACAGCCCAACGAATACGCCAGTAAAAATAACGCCCAGGAAGCGCATGAGGCGATCCGCCCCTCCGATGTCAATGCCTTGGCGGAGCAGTTGAAAGACATGGAAGCCGACGCGCAGAAACTGTATCAGCTGATCTGGCGTCAATTTGTCGCCTGTCAAATGACGCCGGCGCAATACAACTCCACGACGCTGACCGTCACCGCCGGCGAGTTTCAGCTGCGCGCCCGCGGCCGAACCCTGCGTTTCGACGGCTGGACCAAAGTGATGCCGGCGCTGCGCAAGGGCGATGAAGATCGGACCCTGCCGGCGGTGGAGGTGGGCGAGACGCTGACGCTGAGCAAGCTGCTGCCCAGCCAGCATTTCACTAAGCCGCCCGCCCGCTACAGCGAGGCTTCGCTGGTGAAAGAGCTGGGAAAACGCGGCATTGGCCGGCCCTCGACTTATGTGTCGATCATCTCCACCATTCAGGATCGCGGCTATGTCCATGCGGAAAATCGCCGTTTTTATGCGGAGAAAATGGGCGAAATCGTCACCGATCGCTTAGAAGAGAACTTCCGCGAGCTGATGAATTACGATTTTACCGCCAACATGGAGGATACCCTCGATCAGGTGGCGGCCAATCAACAGGAGTGGAAAAGCGTGCTTGACGCGTTTTTCGACAAATTCAGCCAGCAGTTGGAAAACGCCGAAAAAGATCCCGAAGAGGGCGGTATGCGGCCCAATCAAATGGTGATGACCAGCATCGATTGCCCGGTCTGCGGCCGCAAGATGGGGATTCGTACCGCCAGCACCGGCGTGTTCCTGGGCTGTTCAGGCTACGCGCTGCCGCCGAAAAAGCGCTGCAAAAACACCATTAATCTGATCCCGGAAGCGGAAACCCTGAACATGCTTGAGGGCGACGATGCGGAAACTAACGCGCTGCGCGCACGCCGTCGTTGCGGGAAATGCGGTACCGCTATGGACAGCTATGTCATCGACGGCCAGCGTAAACTCCACGTCTGCGGCAACAACCCGCTGTGCGACGGCTATGACATCGAACAGGGTGAGTTTCGGATCAAGGGCTACGACGGCCCGGTGGTGGAGTGTGAAAAATGCGGCGCCGATATGCACCTGAAATTGGGGCGTTTTGGCAAATACATGGCCTGCACCAACGATGATTGTAAGAACACCCGCAAGATCCTGCGCAACGGCGATGTGGCGCCGCCGAAAGAAGATCCGGTGCCGGTGCCCGAGCTGCCTTGCGAGAAGTCGGACGCCTTCTTTGTACTGCGTGACGGCGCGGCGGGGGTTTTTTTGGCCGCCAACACGTTCCCGAAATCCCGTGAAACCCGCGCGCCGCTGGTGGCGGAGCTGGCTCGTTTCCGCGACCGCCTGCCGGAAAAACTGCGCTATTTGGCCGATGCGCCCGTTGAGGATGACGAAGGCAATAGCACCCTGGTGCGTTTCAGCCGGAAAACCAAGCAGCAATATGTCTCGGCGGAAAAGGACGGCAAAGCCACCGGCTGGACCGCTTTCTACGTGGATGGTCACTGGCAGGTGACCAAAAAGTAATGGCGTTGCCGCCACGAAGCCAACCTCGCGGTTGGCTTTTTTTTTAATTGATAATTAAGTGATATTAAGTGTTTTTTTATGATTAAATAGTATGAGTCATAACCAACGCTTTTAAGCGCTTTCGCGGAACCGGGTGAGTCGCCTGCTCGGCGGCATCTCGCCGTGCGTCAGGTTCAGGGTATTCGTCAGGACAAGCAAATGAAATTGCAGCAACTTCGTTATATTGTGGAAGTGGTTAACCACAACCTGAATGTCTCTTCTACCGCCGAGGGGCTCTACACCTCTCAGCCCGGCATCAGCAAGCAGGTGCGGATGCTGGAGGATGAACTCGGCGTGCAGATTTTCGCCCGCAGCGGCAAGCATCTGACCCAGGTCACGCCGGCGGGCCAGGAGATAATCCGCATCGCGCGTGAGGTGCTGTCCAAGGTCGACGCCATCAAGGCGGTCGCGGGGGAGCATACTTATCCCGATAAAGGATCGCTGTATGTGGCGACCACCCATACCCAGGCGCGTTACGCCCTGCCGGACGTGATCAAGAGGTTTATCGAGCGCTACCCGCGGGTATCGCTGCATATGCATCAGGGGTCGCCGACCCAAATCGCCGAAGCGGTGTCAAAGGGCGTCGCGGATTTCGCCATTGCCACCGAAGCGCTGCATCTGTATGACGATTTGGTGATGCTGCCCTGTTATCATTGGAATCGGGCCATCGTGGTGCTGCCGGATCATCCCCTGGCCGGTCATAAATCGCTGATGATTGACGAACTGGCGGCATATCCGCTGGTGACCTATACCTTTGGTTTTACCGGCCGTTCCGAGCTGGATATCGCCTTCAATCGCGCCGGCCTGACGCCGCGTATCGTGTTCACCGCCACCGATGAGGATGTGATCAAAACCTACGTGCGCATGGGGTTGGGCGTCGGCGTCATCGCCAATATGGCGGTGAATACCCAAGCGGATCCGGATCTGGTTAAAATCAACGCCGACGATCTGTTCGCCCAGAGCACCACCAAGATTGGCTTTCGCCGCAGCACGTTCCTGCGCAGTTATATGTATGATTTTATTCATCGTTTCGCGCCACATCTGACCCGCGATGTGGTGGATACGGCGGTGGCGTTGCGTTCCAATGAAGACATCGAAGCAATGTTCAAGGACATCAAGTTACCGGTGAAGTAACCGCGCCCCTTGATCCGCCGGTCGTCATCACTCCGGTGGGAGAGACGCGATTTCAGGCCATGTCCGCTTGCCGGCCAGTTGCGCCAATGTGCCGTTTGCGTTTGTGCGCAGGGGCGCCGTCTACGCCGTCATCCCCCTCGCGGCGGGCGACGCTGGCGCCGGTGCCGCGATTGCCGCGGCGGCGTGTTCGCAGGCCGTTCTCAGCGCCTGCCTTGGCGCCATGGCAGCGCTCACGGTTTTACCCATCGCAGCAATAATCCCTCTGTGTTATGAAAACGTTGCCGTTTGTTTGTACTATCTTTAAATGATTACCTCAACCCTAATAGGGTTATGACAATAATGATTTAGTTGGAGGAGTTATGTCGTCATCAATTAAAGAAGCAAGCAGGGACCAGCTCACCGCGCATCACAAAACCTACCATTTTTATAATCTGGCGCGGGCGGCAGAACAGCTCGGGCCTATCGACAAACTGCCCAACTCCATGAAAGTGCTGTTGGAAAATCTGCTGCGTCATCAGGACGGCGTCCTCGTCACCGAGGAGAACCTGCGTGAAGTCGCAGGCTGGCTGAAAACCGCCCATGCCGAGGGTGAAATCGCCTATCGCCCGGCCCGTGTGTTGATGCAGGATTTTACCGGCGTGCCGGCGGTGGTGGACCTGGCGGCCATGCGTGAGGCGGTGAAGCGGTTAGGGGGGAATGTAGACAAAGTGAATCCTCTCTCGCCGGTGGATCTGGTCATCGACCATTCGGTCACCGTGGACGCCTACGGCAGCGAGGAGGCGTAGGCGGAAAATAATCACCTGGAAATGTCGCGGAATTTGGAGCGCTACACCTTCCTGCGCTGGGGGCAAAATGCGTTCAGCCGGTTTCGCGTGGTGCCGCCGGAAAACGGCATCTGTCATCAGGTCAATCTGGAATACCTCGCCAAAACCGTGTGGCATGAAGAGCAAGATGGGCAAGAGATTGCCTATCCGGATACGCTGGTCGGCACCGACTCCCATACCACCATGGTCAACGGGCTCGGGGTGTTGGGCTGGGGCGGAGGCGGCCATGCTCGGCCAGCCGGTATCGATGCTGATTCCAGACGTGGTGGGCTTTAAATTGACCGGTAAACTCAATGAAGGCATTACCGCGACCGATCTGGTGCTGACCGTGACGCAAATGCTGCGCCAGCATGGCGTGGTCGGCAAATTCGTTAAATTTTACAGCGACGGACTGGATGTACTGCCGCTGGCGGATCGGGCGACTATCGCCAATATGGTGCCGGAATATGGCGCAACCTGCGGCTTCTTTCCGGTGGATGCTATAACGCTCGACTATTTACGCCTGACCGGGCGCAGCGAAGCGCAGATCGCGCTGGTGGAGGCCTACTGCAAACAGCAGGGGCTGTGGCGCCTGGCGGGTGACGAACCGGTATTTACCAGCACCCTTGAGCTTGATATGGCAAGCGTTGTGGCCAGCCTGGCCGGCCCTCGACGTCCCCAGGATCGCGTGGCGCTGCCGGGCGTGCCGGGGGCGTTCAAAGCCAGCGATGAATTGGCGTTGGGCAAACGCGCCGAGCCGAGCGCGCAACCGTTTGAGCTGGACGGCGAAACCTACCGGCTGGATCAGGGCACGGTGGTGATCGCCGCTATCACGTCCTGTACCAATACTTCTAATGCCAATATTCTGATGGCCGCCGGGCTACTGGCGCGTAACGCGGTGAACAAGGGGCTGCGTAGCAAACCCTGGGTAAAAACCTCTCTGGCGCCGGGCTCCAAGGTGGTGACCGAATACCTGGAAGCGGCCGGGCTGACGCCTTACCTTAACCAGCTGGGATTTAATTTAGTGGATTACGGCTGTACCACCTGCATCGGCAACTCCGGTCCGCTGAAACCCAGTATCGAAGCCGCAATCAAAGCCGGCGATCTGACCGTCGACGCGGTGCTTTCCGGTAACCGTAATTTCGAGGGCCGTATTCACCCGCTGGTGAAAACCAACTGGCTGGCCTCGCCGCCGCTGGTGGTGGCGTATGCGCTGGCGGGCAATATGCTGATTAATGTCAGCGAGGATCTGCTGGGCAGCGGGACCGATGGCAAACCGGTCTATTTACGCGATATCTGGCCCAGCTCGGAAGAGATCGCCCAGGCGGTCGCGCTGGTCAACAGCGCCATGTTTCACAAAGAATACGGGGAAGTCTTCACCGGCAACCGCGACTGGCGCAATATTGCGGTCAACCGCGCCCCGACGTACCATTGGCAGCCGGATTCCACTTATATTCGCCTGACGCCGTTTTTTGAAGATATGTTGCATCAGCCGAAACCGGTTGAAAATATCCGCGGCGCGCGCATTTTGGCCATGTTGGGGGATTCGGTGACAACCGACCATATATCGCCGGCGGGCAATCAAGGTAGATAGTCCGGCGGGGCGCTATTTGCAGCAACATGGCGTAAGCACGGCGGATTTTAACTCCTACGGTTCGCGGCGCGGCAATCATGAAGTGATGATGCGCAGCACTTTCGCCAATATCCGCATTCGTAACGAAATGGTGCCGGACATCGAAGGGGGCTACACCCGGCATATTCCGTCGGGAGAGGCGTTGGCGATTTACGATGCCGCCATGCGCTACGCCTCAGAGCAGGTTCCATTGGCGATCGTTGCCGGTAAAGAATATGGTTCAGGCTCCAGCCGCGATTGGGCCGCCAAGGGACCGCGGCTGCTGGGGATCCGGGTGGTGATGGCGGAAAGCTTCGAGCGGATCCATCGCTCCAACCTTATCGGGATGGGGATTTTGCCGCTGGAGTTCCCCCACGGCGAAACCCGCAAGACGCTGGGCCTGAGCGGCGATGAAACACTCGATATTCCCGACCTGGCGGCACTGAAACCGGGCTGCGAGGTGCCGGTGACCTTTACCTGGCCTGACGGCCGTCGCCGTACTATCGATGCGCTCTGCCGCATCGGTACCGGTAATGAGCTGACCTACTACCGTCATGACGGTATCCTGCACTATGTGATCCGCAATATGCTTAATGAACCGGTGGGAGACCCAGCCTAAAGCAGCCTGGACGGCACCGGGGATGCCGCAGCAGATAGCGTTCAACGTCGCTTAAGCATCACCGGCGTCCCGCCGCCGTTCTGGCGCATAAACGTCTGTCCGCTGCGGTGCAACGCCTACAAGCTTGAACGCGGCGTAAGAGGGAAACACACCCAGGGGGTGGCGTACGGCGGGGAGCAGGAAGGCGTGATGACCCTTGAGCATTTGAAAAAACGGGAATGCAGCCTGCACGGCGCTAGACGGCGCGATAGGGATTGGCTGGAGCAGATTCTGCATCCTGATTTCTGTGAAATTACCCGTTCGGGGACCTTGGTTGACCGCGCAGAAACGATAGCCGCGCTGGTGAGGGAAAACGGAGCGCCGGCTATTTTCAGCGCTGATTTTACGCTCCTGAAGATGGGAGAGAACAGTGCCATACTGCGTTACCGGACGGTAGCCGCGCCTCACTGCGCGCCTCTTATTGGCTGCGTGGCGAAGATGAACGCTGGCAGTTGGTCTTCCACCAGGGGACGCCGACGACCGATGACGACTAGGCAACCGCGAGGGCGGCCATGACGCGCTTGGCTGTTTTTTCACACGACGAGATATCATTTTTACGGCAACGCGGTGGGTGTATCATCACGCTGTTCACCACAGGGGAAGCACAATGGCGGGCGAAGCCATAAGGGCAATGCATGTTCCACATCATCGAGGTCGATAAAAATCATAGTGCGTTAAACGGGCTGGTCAGTGAACTGGATGCGTTTCAGAGCCAGCTTTACCCCGCCGAAAGCAATCATTGCCTGGACTTTTCCACCGTTGACGAAGAAGGTATCCGCTGCGTTATTGCCCATGATGCAGCCGGTTTTGCTGCCGGCTGTGGCGCTGTACTCTTGCAGGGTGGCGGGTTTGGCGAGATTAAACGCCTGTACATTCGCCCCGCCTACCGCGGCAGGCGGCTGGGAGATCAACTTATCGCCCGTCTCGAAAGGCTAGCGGCAGCGGATCTCTGCCATCAATTGCGGCTTGAAACCGGTATTCACCAGCAGCCGGCTATAGCGCTGTACCGCCGCTGTGGGTATGCGCGCTGCGATGCTTTTCCGCCCTACAGGGACGATCCGTTAAGCGTGGTTATGTCTAAATCCCTGTAGAGGCGATGCCTGGTTACCCCGGCAATATTATGGCGAGAAGGGGGCCGGGCGTTCAAAAGAGGGAGAACGGGCAACGCCGGTCTGTCACTCACCGGTGGCGCGGGTCTGACGGCGACCTGCAACCGCTCTTGCCGTTTGCACTCTCCCGCGCGCCGCCTGCCGAGGCCGGCCATTGCTACCGCGATCGGCGCCTACTCGACGGGGCCGTTGAGCAAATGGCCCATTTTGGCGGCCTTGGTATCCAGATAGCGGGCATTTTTCGGGTTGCGGCCAACGATAAGCGGCACGCGTTCGCTGATGTTAATGCCTGCCTTGGTCAGAATCTCGACCTTTTTGGGGTTGTTGGTCAACAACCGCACTCTTTCCACGCCCAGCAATTTGAACATGTCGGCGCACAGGGTGAAATCCCGCTCGTCGGCGGCAAAGCCGAGCTGGTGATTGGCTTCAACCGTGTCGGCGCCCAGATCCTGAAGGGCATAGGCGCAAATTTTGTTCAATAGGCCGATATTGCGGCCTTCCTGACGGTGGTAGAGCAAAATGCCGCGTCCCTCCTCGGCGATATGGCTGAGCGCCGCCTCCAGTTGGAAGCCGCAATCGCAGCGCAGGCTGAATAGGGCGTCGCCGGTAAGGCACTCGGAATGGACCCGCGATAACACCGGCGCCGGACCGGTAATATCGCCATACACCAGGGCCAGATGGTCGTGCCCGGTGGCGATTTCCTCGAAGCCGACCATCAGGAAATCTCCCCAGGGTGTCGGCAGTTTGGCCTCTGCCACACGTTTAAGCTGCATGTTGCTCTCCAAAACTCAATGATGACGCGCATCCTACTGCTTGCCGCGGTGTTTGACCAGCCTCCGCGCAGGGATGGGCGCCGTTCGGAATCCTCTGGGGGCTATTTTGCCATAAATTTACCCTATGACGGGATTTATTGCGGTTAATTGGCGACAAATTGTGCAACCGGTACGCCGTTAGCCGTTGTTTGGGGCACTTTCTGTTAAGCTTGCCTGCGGCCGTCGCGCACCCGGGCGGCGAACGGCAAAGAAGGAAATTCAATGGTTGAAATTGCAAAACGTACCGGCGCGGGCGCGCTGCTGCTGCTGATCATACCGCTACTCCTCTGGGTCAGCGGCTGGCAATGGCGCCCGGAAAGTGATTACCGCTGGCTCAAAGGGTGGTATTGGCTGACGCAAACCGTCACCTCGCCCTGGGGCACACTGACCAGCGCGCTGCTGATAGGCTGGTTTCTCTGGTGCCTGCGCTATCGTCTGAGGCCGGCGCTGGGGCTGGCGGTGATCTTGTCCGCTACGTTGCTCATCGGTCAGGGTATGAAGTCGTTTATCAAAGAGCGGGTGCAGGAGTCCAGGCCTTACGTGGTCTGGCTGGATAAACATTATGCGCTCAACGACCGGGCGTTTTACGCGATGCCGCGCAAGGCGCGCGCCGCGGCGTTAGCGCGGGAGCTGCAACAACAGCAACTGATTCCGCCGTGGCTACAACGTCATTGGCGCGCTGAAACCGGCTTTTCCTTTCCCTCGGGCCATACGGTTTTCGCCGCCAGCTGGGCGCTGCTGGCCGTGGGTTTGCTATGGCCGCGTCGGCATCGGGTATCTACGGTGGTGCTGATGGCGTGGGCCAGCGGCGTGATGGTTAGCCGAATGGCGCTCGGTATGCACTGGCCGCGGGATGTGGTGATGGGTATCGCCGTCGGTTGGCTGGTCATTACTCTGGCGTGTTGGCTGGTGCAGCGTTCAATCGGCGCGCTGACCCCGATACCGGAAGAAGCGCCGGATATTCGCTCGCGCAGTGAATGACGCCGCAGGCGGGGGCGTGCCCTTAGCCGGCAAAGAGAAAAGCACCGCCAGCGGTTGGGTTTTCCCTGCGTCGGCCCTATAGTAGTTATTCAGCGTGTGCATTTATTACCGCCGCCGGGAGGGAGCGTCGCCTAGCGTAGGGTAAAATTTCCTTCATTATCGGGGAAATGGTAATTTAACCGTGTCAGATGGGCTAAGCGTCTGAACATACGACTAACACGGCTTGCAGGAAATCATGTGAAATATATTCTGATAATTTTGTTGGTGCTGGTGATTTTTATCATCTCCGTTACCTTTGGCGCGTACAACGATCAGGTGGTGACCTTCAACTATCTGCTGGCTCAGAGTCAATTTCGGGTGTCAACCCTGCTCACTTCGCTGTTTGCCGCCAGCTTTGTCATCGGCTGGGTCATTTGCGGCCTGTTTTGGCTGCGCACGCGCGTTGCCCTAATGCGGGCCGAGCGCAAAGTCAAACGGCTCGAACAGCAGCTTGCGCCGGTGGAGACGGTTTCCACCGTCCCCGCCAGTACCCCAGCCGTTGCGCCTAAGGAATAACGCATTATGTTAGAACTGCTGTTTCTGTTGCTGCCCGTGGCCGCCGCCTATGGGTGGTACATGGGGCGCAGGAGCGCGCAGCAGGATAAACAGCAGGAAGCGAACCGTCTTTCCAGGGAGTATGTGGCCGGGGTGAATTTTCTCCTGTCCAATCAGCAGGATAAGGCGGTGGACCTGTTCCTCGATATGTTGAAAGAGGACAGCAACGCCGTCGAGGCGCACCTGACGCTGGGGAACCTGTTCCGTTCCCGCGGCGAAGTCGATCGCGCCATTCGCATCCACCAAGCGCTGATGGAGAGTACCTCGTTAACCTTTGAGCAGCGGCTGTTGGCGATTCAGCAGCTTGGTCGTGACTACATGGCGGCCGGCTTTTACGATCGCGCTGAAGACATGTTCAGCCAGTTGGTGAACGAAGACGATTTCCGGGTTGGCGCCTTAAGCCTGCTATTGCAGATCCACCAGGCGACCAGCGAATGGTCGAAGGCGATAGACGTCGCGGAAAAGTTGGTGAAGCTCGGTAAAGAGCAGCGCCGGGAAGAGATCGCCCATTTCTACTGCGAGCTGGCGCTCCAGGCCATGGGCAGCGACGATATGGATCGCGCCGTCGCGCTATTGAAAAAAGGGGCGGCGGCGGATAAAAATAGCGCACGGGTGTCCATCATGCGCGCCAGAATTTATATGGCGCAGCAAGATTACGCCGGCGCGGTCGGCGAATTGACGCGGGTGCTGGATCAGGATCGGGAAATGGTCAGCGAAACGCTGCCGATGCTGCAAGACTGTTATCAGGCGTTGGGACATCCGGGCGCCTGGGCGGATTTTCTCAAACGCTGCGTAGAGGAGGATACCGGCTCGTCGGCGGAGCTGCTGTTGACCGATATTATTGAGCGTGAACAAGGCCCGGAAGCGGCGCAGGGCTATATCAATCAGCAATTGCGCCAGCATCCGACGATGCGCATGTTTCACCGCCTGATGAATTTCCACCTCAGCGAGGCGGAGGACGGTCGCGCCAAGGAGAGTTTGCAGACGCTGCGGGATATGGTCGGCGAACAGATCCACACCAAACCCCGTTACCGCTGTCAAAAATGCGGGTTCACCTCCTACAGCCTGTACTGGCACTGCCCGTCGTGTAAATCCTGGGCGTCGGTCAAGTTGATACGCGGTTTGGACGGCCAGTAACCGCTTCACGGGGTGTCCGCCACCACCGGCGGCGGGCGAGCCTATCACCGCTTCCGGGCTGGGCTTTTGCGGCGCCGGCGGGTAAAATGACGGGATGCTAACGGGCCTGCGATCGAGGGGCCGCCAACCAGAGATGTTTCATGACGCGCACGATGTTATCTTCCTCTTCCTCCATTGCTCCGCAGCGGGCGGGTTCGCCGGTGATTGTGGCGCTGGATTACGCCGATGCCCGCCAGGCGCTGGCGTTTGCCGACAAAGTGGCGCCGCAGCAATGCCGGCTGAAAATCGGCAAAGAAATGTTTACCCTGGCGGGACCGGCGCTGGTGCGCGACCTGCAACAGCGCGGGTTCGACGTTTTCCTGGACCTGAAATTCCACGATATTCCCAATACGGTGGCCAAAGCGGTCAGCGCGGCGGCGGCGCTGGGGGTCTGGATGGTCAACGTTCACGCCAGCAGCGGCGAACGTATGATGACGGCGGCGCGGGAGGCGCTGGTGCCGTTTGGGGCTGACGCGCCCACGCTTATCGCCGTCACGGTGCTCACCAGTATGAATGATGACGATCTGAGAGGGATAGGCATTGCCGGCAGCGCGTCCGATCACGCCGTGCGGCTGGCTGTGCTGGCCAAAAAATGCGGCCTGGACGGCGTGGTCTGTTCCGCCTGGGAAGCCGCGCGGCTGAAAATCGACTGCGGCGCGGCCTTCCAACTGGTGACGCCGGGGATACGGCCCGCCGGAAGCGACGCCGGGGATCAGCGCAGGGTGATGACGCCGCAGCAGGCGGGGGTGGATTATATGGTGATCGGGCGTCCGATTACCCAGGCGGCTGACCCCTCTGCCGCTCTGGCGGCTATCCTTCAGGAATTATATGTCGGAGCGGCCCATGGCGAATGAAAACCGGCTGGTGTATTCCACCGACGGCGGGCGCATCAAAGCCGACGACCCCCCGCTAGGCGTTCGTCGGGGGACGGCATCGTGCGTTTGCAGCGTCAGATCAGCGGCCGAAAAGGCAAAGGGGTGTGTTTGATTACCGGCCTGGATTGGGACGATGCCGCGCTGCAAACGCTGGCCAGCGAGCTGAAAAAGAGATGCGGTACCGGCGTGGCGGTGAAAGAGGGCGTAATTGAAATCCAGGGCGATAAACGCGACCTGTTAAAACAGTTATTGGAAGCGCGCGGCCTAAAGGTCAAGCTGGCGGGCGGCTAAACGGGCGCGCCCGCCTGACGCGCTATCCCAAGCGTGGCAGGTGGCGATGAGGATAGGCTTACCGGCTAACGGCTATTAATCGACCTGATGGCCGATAATCCCGCCGACGGCGGCGCCGATAGCGGTGTTGCGATCGCGTTTCGACCAATTCGAGCACGCGCTCAGCGATAAAGCGAGGGTGACCGCCAGCGCCGTGGCGGCAATGCGTTTAGAGATTGAGCTCATCATCACGTTCTCCATAGTACGGTGTTATATTGAATTACCTTGAAATAATTATAGACTTATCTGCAACATTTAGCTTGTTCAGGGTTTAATAAAAAAGCCTACTTTTCAATATATTACCCATTTCCCCTAGGTTAAATAATCCGAAATATCTCCCCTGTCTCCAGGCTGATACGTTTCCCGACGGTCCGATAGCAGATCCATGCCCGATCTTCAGCCGGTTTACCCATACCGGACCGGCGCAGCGGACCGGACAATAGCCTTATCGTGGGATAAGGAGAACGCGATGCTAAACAGTCTGAAACAACAGGTGCTGGAGGCGAATTTGGCGCTGTCGCAGCATCAGCTGGTCACCTTTACCTGGGGTAATGTCAGCGCGGTGGACCGCTCAGCCGGTCTGATGGTGATCAAACCGTCAGGGGTCGACTATAGCGCCATGACCCTTGAGGATATGGTCGTGGTGGAGTTGGCAAGCGGCCGGCGGGTGGAAGGCCGGCGCAAACCCTCATCGGACAGCGATACCCACCGAGCCCTCTATTTGGCGTTCGAGGCGTTGGGCGGCATTGTCCACACTCACTCCCGCCACGTCACCATCTGGGCGCAGGCGGGGCGCGATCTTCCCGCCTGGGGTACCACCCATGCCGATTATTTTTATGGTGCTGTCCCCTGTACCCGACTGATGACGGACGCCGAGATCAACGGTCGATATGAATGGGAAACCGGACAGGTGATTATCGAGACCTTTCGCCACTGGGAGCTCGATCCGGCGGCGGTGCTGGTCAATGCTCACGGTCCATTCGCCTGGGGGAGCGATGCGAAGAACGCGGTACATAATGCCGTGGTGCTTGAAGAAATCGCCTACATGGGGATTTTTTCCCACCAGCTCAGCCCAGAACTGTCGGCCATCCAGCGCAGCTTGCTGGTGAAACACTATCTGCGTAAGCACGGCAAAGATGCCTATTACGATCAATAATCGATGCCTGCACGGTCCGCCACGGGATGATGACACCGTGGCGCGTGCCCGGCGCCAACAGGGGATCGCGTCCTCCATCGGTGGGTACCGGTGTTCGCCGGGCACGTTGGTGCGGCAACGGCAACTCGGCGCGAGTGGGGCGCTAAAAGCGTCACGGTTGCCATGGCTTCACGCTAACCCTTTTCTGAGCGGTGTAGTAGCGAACCGCCGCCACGTCTGCATGACCTTGCATACACTCCCATTCTCCCTGACGACCCCCTGCGCGGTAGGCGTTGTTGCCGTTATGGCGGGCGGAAGTCGCACCCGCCAGCGCTTTTAATAAAATAACGTATTTTAAAAACAGAAACATTATTTCAATTATTCGGACGCTCACTGTTTCCGCCCTGATTTGCGGCTATTTTAAGCCTACATTTCCTCCGTCCGCCGGGGGAGTCCGGCCAGCGACTGGCCATACCGCCCACGGGCGGCCTCTGAGATAAGGTGGGATCAGAATGCAAATCAAACGTGCTATCGATAAAATCCCGGGCGGTATGATGCTTGTTCCGCTGTTCCTCGGCGCGCTATGCCACACATTTGCGCCGGGTGCCGGCAGCTATTTCGGCTCATTTACCAATGGCCTTATCACCGGTACCGTGCCGATACTGGCTATCTGGTTTTTTTGCATGGGCGCGTCCATCAAGTTGAGCGCCGCCGGTACCGTGTTGCGCAAGTCCGGCACGCTGGTGGTGACCAAAATCGCGGTGGCCTGGCTGGCGGCGGCGATCGCCTCGCGGTTTTTGCCCGACAACGGCGTGGAGGTCGGCTTTTTTGCCGGGCTGTCGACGCTGGCGCTGGTGGCATCAATGGACATGACCAACGGCGGCTTGTACGCTTCCATCATGCAGCAGTACGGCAGCAAGGAAGAGGCAGGGGCCTTTGTGCTGATGTCGTTGGAGTCCGGGCCGCTGATGACTATGGTTATCATCGGCACGGCGGGTATCGCCTCTTTTGAGCCGCAGGTGTTCGTCGGCGCGGTCTTACCCTTTATTATTGGTTTCGTGCTGGGCAATCTGGACTCGGCGCTGCGGGAATTTTTCTCCAGCGCGGTACAGCCACTGATCCCTTTCTTTGCCTTCGCGCTGGGCAATACCATCAATCTGGCGGTGATTGCCCATACCGGGTTGCTGGGCATTCTGTTGGGCCTGTTGGTGATAGTGATTACGGGTATCCCGCTGATTCTGGCCGACCGCTTCATTGGCGGCTGCGACGGAACCGCCGGCATTGCCGCCTCCAGTACCGCCGGCGCGACGGTGGCGACGCCGGCGATTATTGCCGGCATGGCCCTGCAATTTGCGGCGATGGCGCCGGCGGCCACCGCGCTGATGGCAACCTCGGTGATAGTCATCTCGATTCTGGTGCCGGTCATTACCGCGCTTTACTCCCGCCGCGTTAAGCGGGGTCTGCCGGCCACGGCGGGCGATAACCAGGGGATGAACGGCGGGGCGACCGGCGCCGACCGTATGGTTCCTTGACCGGGCCACGGCGGGCGCGTTTGCGGATGTCGTGCGGGCGCGCGTTTATCCTCTGGCCACAGGGTCGAGCGAAAAACAAACGCACCGCCTGGGCGGTGCGTTAAGGAGGGCCGCCGGCGCGGCGCCGGCGGGCGGTTCAGACCGGGCGGGCAATGACCGAGCGGTTTTCCATTCTGACTGCGGCGAGGGTAACGTCTAGGGTATCGCCCTGACGGTAGCGCTTCTCGCCTTTCATTTGCACGGTGCCGGTATCCTGGCTACAGACCAGCTCATCGCGTACGCTGTGAATAAAGGGGGCGGGGATGAACGCCACCGCGCCGTTAGCCAGCAGACGCACCCGCATACCGCCGCGCGAGATATCGATTATCTCCGCAGCGAAGCGGCTGTCGCTGCCGGCTTTCGGCTGCAAGAAACGGGCATAAAGCCAATCCCCCACGTCCCGCTCCGCCATGCGGTTTTGCCGGCGGCGTTCGGCGAGGCGGATCGTCACCTCTTCACCCGGCCGTTCGGCGTCGCCGACGCCAATCAGCGCCTTCAACAGACGGTGATTGAGCATATCGCCATATTTACGGATAGGCGAGGTCCAGGTCGCGTAGGCATCCAACCCTAGCTCGAAGTGCGGGCCCGGCGCGGTGCTGACTTCAGCGAAGGTTTGGAAACGGCGGATGCGGCAGTCCAAATAGGTGGTGGGCAGGGCGTCCAGCCGCCGGCGCAGAGCGCAAAACCCTTCCAGCGTCAAAAGTTCGGCAGGCTCCACGTCGATATGATGCGCGCGCAGGATGGCTACCGCCTGATCCACCAGCAACGGATCGAAACCATGATGCACGTTATACAGCCCGTAGCCCAAGCCGTCGCGCAATACGCGGGCGGCACAGACGTTGGCGGCGATCATCGCCTCCTCAATCATGCGGTTGGCGATGCGGCGCGGCTCGACGACGATGTCGTCCACATTGCTTTTCTCATCAAGCACGAAGCGATAATCGGGGCGATCCCGGAACACCAGCGCGTGATGCTGACGCCAGGCGCTGCGGGCCTGGCAAACGTCGTGCAGCAGGCGCAGCTGATTGGCGATAGCGTCGTTTTCCGGTTGCCACGCGCCGGTATTTTCCAGCCAGTCGGAAACATGGTCATAGGCCAGTTTGGCCTTGGATTCTACCCAAGCGGTAAAGAAACGCGCGTCATCGGCCAGGGTGCCGTCATGATGTACCGTAACGCGGCACGCCAATGCCGAGCGCCGTTCGTGGGCGCGCAGCGAGCAGAGATCGTCGGATAGCGTGCGCGGCAGCATGGGAATATTGAAACCGGGCAGGTAATTGGTGAAGGCGCGCTCATGGGCGATACGATCCAGCGGGCTGCCGGCCGGTAGCCATGCGGTCGGATCGGCGATGGCGACGGTTATGACCCAGGCACCGTCTGGCGCGCTGGCCAGATGAATGGCGTCGTCCATATCTTCGGTGCTGGCGCTGTCGATGGTGATAAAATCCAGCGTGGTGAGATCGTCGCGCGCCGGTCCCTCTTGCTGCAGGGCAATCCCTTCCAGCATTTCCGGCGCGGCACGCTCAAGATTATGACGGGCGAGGGTAACCCACCACGGCGCGAAATGGTCGTCGGCGGTGGCGACCAGCGCGGTGATTTCCGCGTAAAACTGGCGATCGCCTTTCAGCGGGTGGCGCCGCATTTCCGCGACCGCCCAATCGCCGGTTTGGAAGGTCTGGCTGACGCCGCGCTGCGGCCGCGTCGGAATAACCTCTTTCATCAGCGGGTGGTCCGGCACGATGGTCATACGCTCGTCCTTCACCTGAACCCGCCCCACAAAACGCGTCAAAAACGGCTCGATAAGCGCTTCCGGTTCCGCAATCTCCCGGTCTTTCTCCGTGCGGACCACGGCGGTGATTTTATCGCCGTGCATCACTTTTTTCATAAAGGGGGGCGGAATGAAATAGCTTTTCTGGGCGTCGACTTCGAGGAAGCCGAACCCTTTCTCTGTGCCTTTTACCACGCCTTCGACACGCGGTGTCTGAGAATGCAGTTGCTGTTTTAGCTGAGCAAGCAGCGGATTGTCTTGAAACATAATGTCCGGAAAATTGGAGTAGAGTGGGCCGAGTTGCGGCAGATAGTTTTACGCGATTCGGTCTGCGGCGGCAAGCCTACCGATCACAGGATGCGCTGAGTGACCGGCGTCACGCTCGGCGTCAGTTTGACCGGCACCGATTTGGAGGTCGGCGTGAAGGTGCCGTCGCCGAAGCTTGACAGCGGCACCAGCGGGTTGGTTTCCGGATAATAGGCCGCCAGGTTGCCGCGCGGGATGGAGTAGCTGACCGCTTTGAATTCCGTTACTTTACGGTGTACGCCGTCATGCCACAGGGTTTCGATATCGACCCGATCCCCTTCTTTCAGACCCAGCTCCGCCAGATCCTGCGGATGGATAAACACCACTTCCCGCTGACCGTAAACGCCGCGATAGCGGTCATCCAGTCCATAAATAGTGGTATTGTACTGATCGTGGGAGCGCAGGGTTTGCAGCGTGAACGGCGCGCGCTCACCCGCCAATTGCAGCATAAGCGACGCGGGCAGGGCGGCGGCGCTGAACTGGGCCTTGCCGGTCGGCGTGGTGAAACGCAGCTCAGCGGCGGCATTGCCCAAATAAAACCCTCCCGGCGCGTCGCAGCGGCGGTTAAAATCGGTAAAGCCCGGCTGGGTGACGGCAATGTGGTCGCGGATCAGATCATAATTGCCGGCCAACGCGCGCCAGTTGAGTTTGTCCTCGCCCAATACCGCGGCGGCGATGCTAGCGACAATCGCGGTTTCGGAACGCAACTGGTCGGAAATCGGCGGGTTCACGCCCTGCGAGGCATGCACCATACTGAACGAATCCTCGACGGTGATGTACTGATCGCCGCTGGCCTGCGTGTCGCGATCGGTGCGGCCGAGCGTCGGCAGAATCAACGCGTCGTGGCCGGGAACCAGATGACTACGGTTGAGTTTGGTACTGATATGCACGGTCAGCGCACAGCGCTGTAGCGCGGCCTCGGTGCGCGGAGTATCCGGCGCGGCGGCCGCCAGGTTGCCGCCAAGGGTAATCAGCACCTTCACCTCATCGCGCAACATCGACTCGATGGCCTGCACGGTATGGTGCCCTGCGCCGCCAGGCTATCTAACAGCGCCGCCGACGGTTTTTCGTCGATACCCATGGTGCGGTTGCCCTGCACGTTGCTATGGCCGCGAACCGGGCACAGACCGGCGCCGGGTTTGCCGAGTTGGCCAAACAGCAACTGCAAATTGACGATTTCGCGCACCGTTGCCACGGAGTGCTTGTGTTGGGTGATCCCCATCGCCCAGATGCAAATGACGCGCTTGGCGCCGCGGTAAATCTCTGCGACTTCGCGTAAATCCTGCTCGCTCAGGCCGGACTGTTGGGTTATCTGCTGCCAAGAGGTCGCGTCTACGGCGGCGAGATAATCCTCTACGCCGTGGGTGTGGGCGTTGATGAAGGCGTCATCGAAAATGCCGTCCTCCCCGCGCGCCAAATGCTGGCGATGGGTCTCAAGCAGCGCCTTGACGATGCCGCGCACCGCCGCCATATCTCCCCCCAGATTGGGCTGCAGGTAGCGCGAGCTAATGCGTCCGGCTTTGGGCGTTATGACTTCCAGCGGTTTTTGCGGATCGGCGAAACGTTCAAGTCCGCGCTCGCGCAAATTGTTGAAGCTGACAATGCTGGCACCGTGGTCGGCGGCATGACGCAGGCTGTGCAACATGCGCGGATGGTTGGTACCGGGATTCTGGCCAAAAACGAATATCGCGTCGGCCAGCTCGAAATCGTCAAGGCGAACGGTGCCTTTATCGACGCCGATGCTTTGCTTCAGGCCGCTGCCGCTGGCCTCATGGCACATGTTGGAACAGTCGGGGAAATTATTGGTGCCGAACATGCGGCCGAACAGCTGATAGAGATAGGAGGCTTCATTGCTGGCGCGGCCGGAGGTGTAGAGCTCCAACTGATCGGGGTGCGCCAGATCCTGCAGATGGTTGGCGATAAGGGCGAAGGCGTCCTCCCAACGGATGGGCAGGTATTTATCGCTCTCGGCGTTGTAGCGCAGCGGCTCCGTCAGCCGCCCCTGATATTCCAGAAAATAATCGCTCTGCTGGTAGAGCTGGCTGACGGTATGGTGGGCGAAAAAGGCCGCATCCACCGCCTTACGCGTGGCTTCCCAACTCACCGCCTTGGCGCCGTTTTCACAAAAGCTGAAGGTGCCGTTATTATCGCCCCAGGCGCAGCCCGGGCAGTCAAAGCCTTTTGATTTATTCACGCGCAGCAGATTGCGGATGTTTTTAAAGGTTTGTTTGCTGTCCAGCACATAGCGGGTGGTGGATTCCAGGGCTCCCCAACCGCCCGCCGCGCCGTCGTAAGGTTTTATCGCAGGTTTAAATTTCATTTTATGGTTTCGCAGATAATAACTTCGATGGAATGTTAAATTTTGTTTAACGGTTCGCTCCAATTGCGTGAAAGTTTAATCTCACCGCCGACAACCGTCTAATCGAAACGCTTTATCACGGTATAGAGCGCGGTTATTGCGCGCCAATTGTGATCTTGCTCATATTCCTGGCCACCAACCCCCCCATTGCCCTCGCCGCCGCTGACGCTGTCGCATACTGACTGAGTCGTCCAACGAGGAGTGGCCCGCGCGATGAAAGAGATAAACAGCAAAATTCATGGGTTCGGCAAAGCGCTGATGATGCCGATTTCGGTGATCGCCGCCGCCGGGATTTTCCTGGGGCTAGCGGCGGCGATGCAAAACTCCGCGGTGACCGGCGAGGTGTTCGCCCAGTTGAAATACCCGCAATGGGTTATTGGCTTCATCCGTCAGGTGGCGAGCGCGTTATTTGCCAATTTGCCGCTGTTTTTTGCCGTCGCCAGCGCAATAGGCCTGGCGCGAGAAGAGAAGCCGACCGCCGCTTTCGCCGCGGTGATAGGCTTCATCAGCCTGCATGTGGGGGTAAGCGTGTCGCTGGCGGCGCAGTCTATAACCCCGGCCACCACGACCCTGGCGGCCCTGACCGGGCGCGGCATGTAGTAGACCGAGGCGCTGATGTATGCCGCGCAGTTCACCCCCACGCTGGGTATTTTTTCTTATAATATGAGCGTCCTCGGCGGGGTGATCGCCGGCCTGGTGACGGTGGCGCTGCATAATCGCTTCTATACCGTGGTGTTGCCGACCGCCATCAGTTTTTTCGGCGGCCGCCGCTTTGTGCCTATTGTGACGGTGGTGGTGTTGCCGCTGGTGGGGCTAGGGCTTTCATTCATTTGGCCCGCCATCGGCCACGGCATTGCCTGGGTGGGGCAAGTGATCGGCAAAAGCGGCGCCTTCAGCATGCTGCTGTACGGCTTTTGCGAGCGGCTTCTGATCCCGACCGGCCTGCACCATATTTTAAACGAAACGGTGCGCTTCACCCCCATCGGCGGCATGGCCACGGCGAATCATCAGACGTTGGTCGGGGCGCTAACGATTTTTAATACCTCCCTGACCCATCCCAGTCTGCTAAGCGACGAGGTGATTCGTCACGCCACGCGCTTTTTGGCCCAAGGCAAAATCCCCACCATGATGTTCGGCTTGCCGGGGGCGGTGCTGGCGATGTATCACTGCGCGCGGCCCGAGCATAAAGAACGGGTAAAGGCGCTAATGCTGGCCGGCGGCCTGGCGTCGTTCACCACCGGTATCACCGAGCCGCTGGAGTTCTGTTTTATTTTTGTCTCGCCGGTGCTGTTCATTTTCCACGCGGTGCTGAGCGGCGTCGCGTTTATGCTGATGGATATACTGCATGTGATGATTGGCAATGTGCAGGGCGGCGCCATCGATTTGGTCATTTTCGGGATGCTCGGCGGCGCCAAGACCCAGTGGTGGTATCCGGTGCTGTTAGGCGCGGTCTACTGCCCGCTGTATTATGTCGTGTTCAGCGCGGTTATCCGCCGCATGAATGTGGAAACACCGGATCGGGAATCGGAAGAACAGACGCCGCCGGAGCAGGAAAAGCAAAGCGCCGATGAGCGGTCGCAAACCATTATCAACGGCCTGGGGGGCGGCAAAATATCGCCGACGTCGACTGCTGTTTTACCCGGCTGCGCGTACGGGTGCGCGATATGCAACAGGTGGTGGATCGCACCTTGATGCTTACCGGCGCTAGCGGCGTCAAACGTGTCAGCGGCAACGATGTGCAGGTTATCTATGGACCGCAGGTGGAGAAAATCGCCCATGACGTTAAACGGTCTCTGGGCGTAAGCCATTAGATGGCGCGTGGTCATAAGCATGTGATTAAGCGGGCGTGGCAACGCGGAGGCGACATTGGCCCCTTACTCAGACGAGCGCGGCGCTCTGCCTGTAGGCGGCGGACTCGGTCTTCAAGCGAGGGCAGCCGCTGATTGACCCCTGAATCGCGACGCTGGCCGCGTTGTGCGTGCTGTTGCGCCACGGGGTTTGCACAGATCTCCCCTGCGCGGAGATGGTATACTGTTTATTACGCTCGGCTACCGATCACATAGATGGATATCAAACAACTGATTTACTTGTGCAACCTGGAGCGAGAGCGCCATTTCGGACGCGCCGCCGACGCCAGCTTTGTCAGCCAGCCGACCCTGTCAATGCCGGCTGAAAAACCTCGAACGCGAGCTCGGGGTGGCGCTTATCCACCGTGGCAACAGTTTTCAGGGCTTTACCGCCGAGGGCGAACGGGTGTTGGCCTGGGCACGGGAGATTGTTTCAGTCTATCAGGGGCTTAAACTGGAAGTCGAGTCCCTTAAACAGGGCGTGGGTGGCACGCTGCACATCGGTATCGTGCTGCAATGCGGCGTCTCGCTACCGCAGTTGTTGCAGCAAGCGCAGGCGCATTATCCGGATTTACGCTATCAGGTAGCGGTGCTCAGCGCCGATCAACTGTTGGAGGCGCTGACCAATCATAGCGTCGATCTCGGCATTGGTTTTTTTGAGCTGGCGTTATTGGCAGAGCTGAAATTCCAGACGGCGCCCATCGTGGATCGCGGCGTAGAACTGGTTTTTCACCCGGCGTGCTTTCCCGCCCTGACGCCGACGCCGTCGTTAAGCTTGGCGCAGGTGGCTGAACTGCCGCTATGTCTGGCCGAGCCGAGCCGCTATTTCCGGCGTTATTTAGATGAAAACTTCCGCGCCGCGGGGCTTCAGCCGCGGGTTGTCCTGGAGAGCGCCTCGATTTTCCAACTGCTGCAAGGGGTGTTTACCGGTTTAGGCTGCGGCATTGTGCCGCGCGGCCATCTTTTGCCGGCCATGACGCCGGCATTAACCACAATCCCGCTTGCCATGCTGGCAATGAAGCGGCAAACGGCGATGGCGATCGCCGCCACCGGGCAGGCGATCCCGCTGGCGCAAACGGTGTTCGATTTCGCGCGCGTCTGGCTGGCGCAGCAAGGCGTGGACGGTGCGGCGGCCTGGTCTGAATGAAGCCGCGACTGCGGCAAACGGGGCGGGAGAGGAGAGCGCTTAACCAGCGCCCGTGAAATGTCGGGCAAGGGAGAGGGGGCCGAACGTCCGGCCCCCCGAGGCGATTAATCCAGGTCGAGCTCGTTCATGGTGGCAATATTATAGCCGCCATCCACGTGCAGCACCTCGCCGGTGATACCCGCCGACAGATCGGAGCACAGGAACGCGGCGGTATTGCCGACGTCTTCAATGGTCACCACGCGGCGGATGGGCGTCACCGACTCGCAATGGGACAGCATATTTTTAAAATTCTTGATGCCGGACGCGGCCAGCGTGCGGATAGGGCCCGCGGAAATGGCGTTCACCCGCACACCTTGTGGCCCCATGGCGTTGGCCATATAACGGGTATTGGCCTCCAGGGAGGCTTTGGCCAGGCCCATAACGTTATAGTTGGGGATGGCGCGTTCCGCGCCCAGATAGGTCAACGTCACCAGCGCGGCGTTGGGATTAAGCATTGGCCGGCAGGCTTTCGCCATGGCGACGAAGCTGTAGGCGCTGATATCGTGCGCGATGGCGAAACCTTCGCGGGTCACGGCGTTCACATAATCGCCGTCCAATTGGTCGCCGGGGGCATAAGCGATGGCATGCACGAAACCGTCAAACGTCGGCCAGACGTCGGCCAGACGGGTGAACAGCGCTTCGATGCTGGCATCTTCCGCCACGTCGCACTGCAGCACGATGCTGGAATTGAAATCGGCGGCAAACCCTTCCACCCGTGATTTCAATTTGTCATTCTGGTAAGTGAAAGCCAGCTCCGCACCCTCACGGTGCATAGCCTGAGCGATACCGTATGCAATTGAACGGTTGCTGGCAACGCCAGTCACCAGAATGCGCTTACCGGTAAGAAAACCCATAGCATTAATCCTTGTGATCATTATTTCATGCGATCGTGTGCCCCGCGGTGAACCCGTGTAGCAACGCTCGTCGTTGATAAACCCGGCGAAGTGTAGCATGAATCTTTCGCCGGAGTGTAGATCCGCGCCCCGTGCGCCGGGTGACGCAGAGGGCGAGGCCCGCGTGTGCGGCGGGGACTGCACGCTTAAGGCGTGGCGCCGTCGTGCCGCCAGGCATCGGCGGTCAGCGCTTCGCCGAAATGGCTGGCGATAAGCCGGCGGGTCAAATCGTGCAGCGGTGCCGCCAGGACATCGGCGGTGCTGCCGCGTTCCACCACTTCGCCGTTTTGCATCACGATGATCTGATCGCTCACGTGCTTCATCATGCCCAAATGCTGGGTGACATAAATAAACGAGATGCCTTTTTTCGCCTGTATCTCGAGCATGAGATTGATGATTTGTGAGCGCATCGACATATCCAGCGACGCCAGCGCTTCGTCCGCCACGATAACCTTGGGCTGCAAAATCAGCGCGCGCGCCAGACCGACGCGTTGTTTTTGCCCCGGCGCTAGCATGTGCGGATAGTAATACGCGTGATCCGGCCGCAGGCCGACCTGGCGCAGCGTGGTGTCGATGGCCCGTTCGCGTTCGCCGCCGGTCAGGGTGGTGTTCAGCCGCAGCGGGACATCCAGCAGTTGGCCGATACGCTGGCGCGGGTTGAGGGCGTTGCTGGCATCCTGGAAAATCATGCGGATGCGCTGGCTACGATAGCGGTAATCGTCAAAATGCAGCGGATGATCGTCTATTAAGATTTTGCCGGCGCTGGGCTCGACGCTGCCGGCCAGCATTTTCGCCAGCGTCGATTTACCCGACCCGTTTTCACCAATAATGGCCAGCGTCTGGCCTTCGCGCAAAGTAAAGCTGACGTTTTGCACCGCCGCCACCTGATGGCGGCGAAATAGGCCCGTGCGGTAGCGGAACGTTTTGCTCAGGTTGCGGGCTTCAAGCAGGGTTTCCATGCCTATTGCTCCTCCAGATTGAGCGGGTAATGGCAGGCGAAAAAGTGGTTTTTAACCGGCAGCAGCAGCGGCGCCTGGATGCAGGTCTTCTGCGCATAAGGGCAGCGCGGCCCCAGGCGGCAGCCGATAGGCAGATGCTCCAGCGACGGGATACCGCCAGGCAGGGTGTTCAACCGGCTTTTGGGCGGCATTGAGCGGCCGAAGTCGGGAATGGCGCGGATTAACGCCTGAGTGTAGGGGTGGTGCGGCGTGGCGATTAAATCCTCGCTTTGGGCGCTTTCCACCGTTTGCCCGCAATACAGCACGTTGATGCGGTTACACCACTTGCTCATCATTTGCAGGTCATGGCTTATCAGCAAAATGGTGGTGCTGTTATTTTGATTAAGGCGCGCCAGCAGGCGGAAAATTTGCGCTTGGGTGGTTGGCTCCATGGCGTTGGTAGGTTCGTCGGCAATCAACAGCCGCGGTTGATTAGCCAGGGCGATGGCAATCATCACCTTTTGACACTCGCCCTCGGTCAGTTCGTAGGGGTAGGTGTGCATGATCTCTTTATGGGCTTTGAAACCGACCCGGTGCAGCAGTTCGATGGCGCGCCGCTTGCGCCAGCCGAATCGCTGCCACCATTCGCCTTTATAGGTCCAGCCGGGGATGGACTGGATTATCTGCCGGCCGATGCGCTCCGACGGGTCGAGACAGGATTGCGGCTCCTGAAATATCATCGACACATTATGGCCCACCACCTTGCGCCGCGGGCGCGGGGTCAGCATGAGCAGGTCGATATCGTCGAAACGGAAGCGATCGGCGCTCACCCGCCACAGTTATCGCGGGTCACGCCGCAGATGGCTTTGGCGATAAGGCTCTTGCCCGAGCCGGATTCCCCCACCAGACCGCGGACTTCCCCTTCACTCAGGGTGATGCTCACGCGGTCCACCGCCTTCACCGGTCCCTCGGGCGTCATGAACTCGATGGTGAGATTGCGAATATCCAATAACGGCATTACTCCACCTCCGCCACCATGGCGCGGCGCACGCCTTCACCAAAAATATTGACGATCAGCACGCTTAGCATGATCGCACAACCCGGCAGCATCACCGCCCAAGGCGCGACATACACCAGGTCCAATTGATCGTCCATCATCACGCCCCATTCCGGCGACGGCATCTGCGCGCCCAGATTGAGGAACCCAAGCGCGGCAATATCCAGGACAGCCATGGACAGGGCGCGGGTGAACTCCGACACCAGCTGACTGGCAATATTGGGCAGCACCGCATAGTGCAGAATATGCGGCATCGACGCGCCATCCATCTGCACCGCCAGGATATAGTCCTTTTCCAGCTCGCTATGTACCGAAGTATAGACGGTGCGCACAATGCGCGGCAGCAGCGCCAGCCAGACCGCCAACATGGCATGTTCCAAACGGGGGCCGAGAAACGCCACCACCACAATGGCCAATAGCAGTGAAGGGATGGACAGCACGGTATCCAGCACGTGATTCAGCGCCGCCGAGCGCAACCCGCGGGTGACGCCGGCCAGCACGCCGAGCGCCAAACCGACCAGCGCCGCCGCCATGGTCACCACCAGCGCCGAGCCGAAGGTGGGTGCGGTACCGGCCAGTAGTCGGCTCAGCACATCGCGGCCCAAGTCATCGGTGCCGAGGAAAAAAGAGACGTCCCCGTAGCGCGACCATGAAGGGGGAAGCAGTTGATAGCCCAAAAACTGCTGATCCAGCGGATAGGGCGCAAACAGCGTGCCGAACAGGCACAGTAGGATCAACAGGGCAAAACCGTAGAGACCCAGCATCGACATGGCGTCATGGTAAAAGGTGCGCCATATCTGCGCCAACGCGCCGGGGATGCGTTTTTCGCGATAGACGTTATCTGAGGGCATACCACTCCTTATGATGCAGCGGGTTTGCCAGCGCGCCGACCACATCCGCCAGCACGTTCACGGAAATGACCAGCGTTCCCACCACCATCACGCCGGCGGAAATGGCGGCATAGTCCTGCTGGCGGATGGCGTTGATAAGCCAGCGGCCCAGGCCCGGCCAGCTGAAGACCACCTCGGTGATCATTGCCAGGGTTAGCATGGTGGAAAATTGCAGCCCCAGTTTGGGGATAATCGGCGGCAGCACATTATGCAATAGGTGGCGGCGTACGATGGTCCAGCGCGACAACCCGCGCGTGGCGGCGGCGCGAATGTAATTGCGGCCGATGACTTCAACGGTGCTGATGCGCATCAGCCGCACCACTTCGGTGGTCGGCGCCACCGCCAGCGCGGCGATGGGCAACACCATATGCTTGAGCGCGCTGATGATCATCTCACTGCGGTAAGGGGAGTCCGACAGCCAGGCATCCAGCAGCGCGAAGCCGGTAATGCGCTGCACGGGATACAACAGATCGAAGCGACCGGCGACCGGGAACCAGCCCAAATGCAAGGAAAAATAGAGCGTCAGCAGTAGCGCCAGCCAGAACACCGGCATTGACAGACCGAGCAGGGCGAAAATGCTGATACTGATATCCTGCCATTTACCGCGCGCCACGCCGGCGATAATGCCTAGGGGGATGCCCACCAGCAGCGCCAGCAAAAAGGCCAACAGGCACAGCTCCATCGTCGCGGGAAACACCTCGGCTAGTTGCACGCCAATCGACAGGCCGTTGATGCTGGAGACGCCAAAATTGCCGTGGAGCAGGCTCCAGAAATAATAGCGGTAGGCGTCAACGAGCGCCGCGCAGCCCAAGGGGGCGCTAGGGGTGTAGTAATTCAGGCAAAAGCCAATCAGGGTCAACAAAAACAGCGTGACCAGCAGCAACACCAGCCGGCGCAGGGTAAAGATTATCATGGCGTCTGTTCCTGTCGTTCATCGCGGTACACGCCGGCGAAAGACGCGTTGCCGAACGGACTGAGCACCAAACCGCGGATGCCGTAGCGATAGGCCTGCAGACGCAACGACGAGGCGAGCGGCAGCATCGGCAACTGTTGCGCCAGTATTAGCTGAGCTTCGTGGTAGGCGTCGATGTGGCTGGCGAGCTGCTGAGAAAACAACGCCCTGTGCAGCAGCGCGTCAAAGGCCGGATCGCACCAGCGCGCATAGTTGGTTTGCGAACCGATGGCAGCGCAGCTCAATAGCGGACGGAAAAAGCTGTCAGGATCGTTACTGTCGGTGGACCAGCCCGAAAGCGTCATATCGTGATTCACCGCGGTCAGCCGCGCCTCCTGAAACCGCCCCTCTACCGGGATAATGATCAAGCGTATTCCCACCTGCGCCAGATCGGCCTGGATCAATTCGGCCGTTTTTAACGGGCTGGGATTATAGGATTGCGACGCGGTGGGCACCAGCAGATTAAGCTGTAACGACGGTTTGCCCAGCTCGCGCAGTAGGGCGCGCGCCTTGGCGGGATTATATTCAGTCACCCGTGCATCATTATCATAGGCCCAGGAAGCGCGCGGCAGCAGCGACGCCGCGGTTTCAGCGGTACCGTAATAGATCGACTGCATCAGCCGCGGATTGTTGATCGCCAGCGCGATGGTGTGCCGCAGCTGAACATCGTTCAGCGGTGGCTTGCGCGTATTAAAGGCCAGGTAAGCGATGTTCATCCCGAGGCGCAGCGTCAGCCGCAGGCGAGGATCGTCGCGCAGAATGGATAACTGGCTGGCGGCGGGATAGGCCAACACATCGCATTCACCGGTCAAAAGCCGCGATAAACGCCCGATCCCGCCGGAGCTTAAGTCGATCACCACCTGCGCCATTCGCGGCTTTCCGCGCCAGTAATTTTCATGGCGCGTGAGACGGATAAATTGCCCGGAGTGGTATTCATTGAGCATAAACGGCCCGGTCCCGACCGGCAGGCGATCCAACTGCTCCTGATGGCCGCTGGCCGTCAGCCTGTCGGCATATTCCGCCGACAGCACTGGCGCATAATGGGTCGCCAGATGCCATAAAAATGAGGCGTAGGGGCTTTCTAAACGGAACTCCACCGTATCGTTGTCGATACGTTTTACGCTCTGCACCGTTTGCGGGAACTGCAAACTGTCGAAATAGGGGTAATCACCGCCGTTGACGGCGTGCCAGGGGTGGTGGACGTCGAACATCCGCGCGAAGCTAAACACCACATCGTCGGCGTTGAGCGTGCGGGTTGGGGTAAACCAGGCGGTGCGCTGGAAGGCGATATTTTTGCGCAAATGGAAACGATAGGTCGCGCCGTTATCCAGGACTTCCCAGCGCTGCGCCAGTTCGGGGATAAGCCGATAAGTATAGGGATCCACCGCCAGCGGCCGATCGTAAAGCTGCGCGGATAAAGTGTCCACGGTGACGCCGCTCTGCGTCCCGGCAGCGCCGGCATCGCGGGCCGTCCCAGCCGTTAGCAGCAGGGCGGCCAACAGCGTGACGGCGGCGCGCGTCAGGCTGTAATCAGATTGTGTCGACATAAACCTCTTTATTTCTGCCAGTAATGACTTGAGTTTACCTTACTCTGGCCGACCTCCCAATGCCGATACGCAGAAAGGCGCGCGTTTCTCCGCCGACAGGCTTTCTTATCCCCAATATTCGCTGTCTTGCTCCCTTTTTGCTGGTCAAAACAGCGGCGGTAGCCCTGAACCGAACGGTAAATTCCTGTTTACGGGTAAATTTTACGAAAGATCTTCCTTACATTAGATAATAATGTGTATTATTCAAGAATAATAATAATTATCATTTAAATGTGGTTATTGTGACTTCCCTGCGCAAGTCAATGTGGGCATCCCGATATCGCCAATCAAAAACAGGGAGCCGCAAATACGAGAGTCGATTTCATCTGTGTACTGTCACCGGCAGGGCTCGCCCGCGCCGTCTTATCACGCTTTAACAATAATAAATGTCAGACAATTGGAGATTGCTTAATGACTATGCACCACAGGGGAATTCAGATAGCGCGTCTGAATAAAATCTTGCTTACCGGTATTATGGGCGGTAGCGCGTTTGGCGCCGTCACGGCGCAGCCGACGGTGGCCAGCGAGTCGGAAAATAAAGACGATCTCATCCGGGTGGTCGTCAGCAAAATCAAAAAAGAGGTCGGAACGAAAACCACTCTGAGCGCCAGCGATCTGCAAAAAGAGGGCGGCAATGACTTCGGCACGATCATGCGCTATCAGCCGCTGGTGAGCGCCACCGGCAAAAGCGGTTTTGACCACGGTGGCTATACCGGCTATAACATTCGCGGTCTGGAGGCTAACCGCGTCTCAATCGATGTGGATGGCGTGGAACTGCCCAACGCCACCGGTCGAAGCTATGTCAGCCGTGCGGGATCGGGCACGTTCGGGATTGGCCGCGACTATATCGACCCCTATATGTACGGCGGGGTCGGCATCGATTCCGGCGTAACCGACGTCACGCGCGCCAATCAGGCCATCGGCGGCGCGGTTTCGTTCCGCCCCAAGAGCGCGGATGACTACCTGTCACCGACAAAATCCAGCTATTTCGGCTATCAAAGTGATTATGACTCAGCCAACCGCGGCTGGCATAACGGCATCACCGCCGCCGGCGACGACGAATATCTGCGTGGCCTGATTGCCATCAGCCGCCGGGACGGCCAGGAAACCCGCAATAACAGCGACAGTGTGAAGGTGGCGCCGGCCAACTGGCACTCAAACGCTTTTTTGGCCTCCGGCAGCTGGCAGCTGGCAGCTGGCAGCTGGCAGCTGGCAGCTGGCAGCTGGCAGATGAATGATAACCATCTGCTTACCGGCACCGTCGATTATTATCACAAAACCAATCACACCCATTACTCCGCCTGGAACTCAGCCGGCAGCGCCGTCATTGGCACCAATCAGCAAACCAGCCAGACTCGCCGCTGGACCGCCACCCTGGATGATCCATGGTACCCGGATGTCGCCTGGATTGACACCATCGACACCCAAGTCTTCTACCAAAACACCGAAGCCCACGATTGGACCTATGGACCTTCCACAACCGGCACCAGTCTGGTGACAACCTATTCCAATTACGATAGCAAAAGCTTTGGCATCACCAGCAATATGGAAAAGGAGTGGGGCATTCATGACGTCCGCTGGGGTATCGATGCCCGGCGGTCCGATACCGAGCGCCCGTTCAACCAGTCGCCCAACCAAAGCTCGTTTGACTACATCATGCAGCCGGAAGCCAACAGTACCAACGAGAATCTCGGCGCTTTCCTGTAAGACACCATGACCTGGGATCTGGCCGGGCATAATTTTTCTGTGGTGCCGGGGGGCCGCGTGGCGTATCAACGCACCAAGCCGAAAGACTTGTCCAACCTGGCCAACAGCACCTTGACCGTGGACGAATTGGATACGCTCTATGGTTCGTTTAGCGATACGCAGGTATTGCCGTCCTTAAGTTTCCTGTATGATATCACGCCGCGGCTGACTACCTACGTCCAGTACAAACGCGGCGCGCAGTTCCCCAATGCGAGTCAGATGTACGGTTCATGGAACCTCAGCTCCAGCTATGCGGGCAGCAGCCAGTATGCCCTGATGGGTAATTCCAGCCTAGATACGGAAACCAGCAATAATTTTGAATGGGGCTTGAAAGGCGAAGCGGTAGAAGGGATCACGTTCAGCACGGCGGCGTTTTACAATACCTACAAAAACTTCATCGACTATACGCGTTATAGCCGGTCCGCCAATCCTGAGAAGTTCACCAATATTCCCAGTAATATCTATATTGCTTACCAGGCGGAGAACCGTGACAAAGCGTATATCTACGGGGGAGAAGTTAGCGCGCGGTTCAACTTCGGTATCTGGTATCCGGATGTTAACGGTCTGCGCGCACGTCTGGCGTTTGGTATGGCGGAAGGGGCGGCCAAATCCGATTATATGGGCGACAAGTATGTTGATCTGGACAGCGTGGCGCCGATGCGGTTGGTGGCTGGGGTGTCTTATGACGATCCTGGCGAGCTGTACGGTGCCGCGTTAACGGCGACCTTCAATAAAGAGAAACGGGCCAGCGCCACCAATCGCCAGAGTTATAATAATTCCGGCAGCGCGATTACCGATTCCACGACGGAGTATATGCGCGTGCCGGGCTATGGCCTGGTGGATTTAACGGCCTATTATCGCATTACGAAAAACGTCAAGGTGAGCGGCGGGTTATACAATATTACCGATCGAAAATATTGGAATTACCTGAGCAGCCGCAATATCGAAACGAGCACTAATCAGGACCTCAGCGACCAGGCGCTGGCAACGCAGCCGGGCAGGACGTTCCAGTTAGGGCTGAACGTGGACTTCTGATGCCCCGGGCGCCAAACCTGTCGGTGTGGGTGTCGGTGGCTGGCGTTTTTCCCGGACGGCATAGAGGTCTACGCGCTTTTTGTGCCCGCTGTAAGACCTCTGTGCCTCCAGCACACCAGGCGCTGCCTGAACCTGACGGCCAGGCGTGAGGGATGTCACCGCAACGGCGCCTTTCGGAAGGGGACGTTTATTGTGACGGCGTCACGCATGATCTGGGTCCCCCTTACCGTTGGTGTTAAGCGGCGCCGGCGTGCGCGCCATCGCCACCGAGTTCGGCAACTTGTTCTCGCCAGTGGCGTTGCTGGCTTTCACCCTCGGTGCGCTGACCGTTAAACTGGGCAATCTGGGTCCCGTCGACGGCAAAAAGTTCCAGACTGGTCACCAGGCCGTCGCGGGTGGGTTTACGCGTGACCCAGCTCTCCACGATAGCGTCTTCCCGCAGATGGAGGGTAAAAGTTGGGTTAAAGATATTCAGCCACTCCTCCATCGGCGCCTGTTTTTGCACCGGGCCGGTAAAGACCTGTATGCAACTGCGATTGCCGACAAAAATCATGATTTCATTACCGGCGGCCTCAAGCCGCGCTAATAGATTACGCAAGGCATTATTGTCCACTCGATAGGCCAGGTCGCTCGGCACGGCGCGAAAGGCTTGCTGACGCGAGAGGCCATGGCGTTTCAGTAGCCCAAAGAATCGGTCATGCCTCGCCATTCTTGTTCAATGCGCGCGCTGTCATGAGAAATGGCGTCGGGGGTGTCCGGCAGAGGGCTGAGCTCAAGGGTTGGCGGAGGAGTGACGGTGTAACTTTCAATTAAAGCATCCCAAGCCGCCATCGCCGTGGCGGGGGCGGTGTAAATTTTCAGCGCCGAGTCACCCTGTCTATCGAACAGCTGAATACTCTGTCGTTCACCCCGTGGCGTTTGTTCTTTCAGCGCGAACGCGCTTTGCCACTGCGCGGGGAAGAGGCGAAAATCCAGCCCGCGCGGATTAAGCACCAGACCGACATGGGGTTGCAGCTTCACATTCTGATAATGACCGACCTGTTCATGCACCGCGTATTCATTTCGACTGATAGGTTTGGTTTCCCCCACGGCACCCAGGGCGGGCAGCAGCGTGGCAAAATCCGGCCGCAAAGCGCGGGCATCATGACCTACGTGCTCCAGGGTGAGCTCCGCTTCGCTTATTCCCGCCAGTGCGGCCAGATCGCGAGCATACTTGTGTGGATGTGGGCCTTTAGGGCCAGATAATGTTGATAGCGATGTTCCATGCTTGGTTCCCTAAACTGTGTTGGAGCAAATAAGATGAATGACGTCAGGCTCTCTCCCTGCGACTCGCCGGCGTGAGCCCGCCTCGGACAGTCGCGGTGGCGCGCCCGCGGCGCGGGAGTAAACCGTTTATTAAAATAGAATGATAACAGTTATCATTATCACTGAAATGTATCGTAACAGCAATGATTTTACCAAGGCATTACCTGGTGTTTACGTCGCCTCCGCCGGCGCGGGATGAGGGATTGCCCGGCAGTGGAAGCGCTGCAATGCACGACGCCCTGGCAACGGACGTGTGTACATCACGCCCTGAGGGATGGAATGAGTCTATTCGCTCAACAGATAAGCGCGCTATCAAGATCTGCGCGAAACCTCTGACGCTAAAAAGAGTGCGGAGGCGAGGGCGAGATTCAAGCCCTATATCGGCGGCACGCAGAAAGGCGGGAAGATAAGCGCGGCGCCGGTAAAGGAAAACAGCGTCCACGCAAGCGACGTTAAGCCAGCGCGTGACGGCGCCCCTGACGACAGCGGCGGGAGGGGGCGGGGCAAGCTGGGCTGTTTGCCAACAACGGAAGCGGAATGTCCCTAGCCTTATTGCGGAAATGAGAAACATTATCAACAAAATGCTTTACAAACGCTACTGATAACTATTATCATTCTTTTGCTCCTGATGATGAGGTTCACCTCAACAGATGGGTACGACATTGCTCACATTGCTTCCAGTATTATTTAGCCAGCAGGGTGCTGGCTTTTTTTTGGGGGCAGAGACCGGCCACTGGCGCGCCATGCGTTACCGGGCCGACGGCTTTTCTCCCGCTGCCCTCAGAGGTCATCGGTCCATTTTTCCTTTACCCCTGTCGAAGCGCGTCATAACTCCTTCCAACGCCGCACGTTTTCATTCGGCTTGGCCAAGACGGTCGCCGCGCGCTTTTTGGGGGCTCGGCGAGTGCCGCCGACCGCGGCGGCAGAGCCCTAGCGGCAGCGATCAATAACTCTTGTGCAGCCCAGCGTCAGGTTAACCCGCGGCGGCGGGCGGTCAGGTCTCTCGCTATTGTACTCATTGCTGCTCGGGTGTGGCGGGTATGGCCAGCAAAGCGGTCTGGATCTAATTAAGGACGGTGAACGGAATCGTCGGTTCGTCGAGGCGGACGTTATTTTGCCACCGCGCCAACGCCGGCAGGAGATGATAATAAGTGACCAGCGTTGTAAAGGTCTCGTTCAACGATTGCTGTTGATCAGCGCCGTAATAGCCAAAATAACTCGGCAACAGAAATAACTCGTTAAAAATCGGCTTCCCTTGCGCAAGGACGGTAGACCCTGGATCGCCGTGATAGAGCTCGTCCAACCATTGTTGGTAGAGCGAAGACGTATAGCGCGCAAAATAATCGCCGGCTCTTTCGTTCAGCAAAATGTAGTTCTGCACATCTTTATTGACTATCGCGTGTTCCACCAGGCCGCTTGCCGCCGCTCACAGCTCGTGGAACCGCGGCGGCAAAGAGGGTAAGGGCGCCTCCGCCGGCCAGAAACGGTGTAAAAAACGGTCCTTTAGCGCCTGTTTTAATGGCTGGATGGCGATCCTCCTTTGCAGCAATTCGGCTAAAGAATAGGGCCTATTGGCCGAGTGATGCGCAGAAGCAGCGATAACCTCCGCCGCCGTGGCGCCCGTGACGACAGACGCGGTGTGGGAAGACCCTATACAGCTGGAGCCGCGCCTCCGGATACACCGCGTTAATAGCGTCAGGGAAACCTTTCAGCCCGTCTACGCAGGCGATAAGGATATCGTTCAGGCCGCGGTTTTTCAGCTCTGTCAGCACGTTTAGCCAGAACTTTGCGCCTTCATTTTCGGCCAGCCACATACCTAGCAACTCTTTCTGGCCTTCGATGTTGATGCCCAGCGCCAGGAACACAGATTTGTTGATGATGCGGCTGTCCTGCCGGAATTTTAGAACGATACAGTCAAGATAAACAATGGGATAGACTGCATCCAGAGGCCGGTTTTGCCATTCGACAACCTGCTCCATGACCGCATCGGTGACCTTTGAGACCAGCGCCGGCGAGACATCGGCGTCATACAGCTCTTTGAACGCGGCGGCGATCTCGCGGGTGGTCATCCCTTTGGCGTACAACGATAAAATCTGGTTATCCATCCCGGTAATCCGGGTCTGGTTCTTCTTCACCAGTTGCGGTTCAAAGGAACCGTCACGATCGCGCGGAGTACGCAGCGCCAGCGGGCCATCGCCAGTGGTAACGGTTTTTGTGGAATAGCCGTTGCGGGCGTTGGTCCCCGGTTTAGGCTGATTTTTATCGTAGCCGAGGTGATGGGTCATTTCGGCATTGAGAGCTGCTTCGACGCTGATTTTTTTCAGCAGCCGATCGAAGTGACTGAGATCTTCAGGGGTTTTGAGATTTTTGGCCAGTTCGTTAGCCAGAGCCTGCAACTGTTTTTCGTCCATAAATTAACCTGTTTTTGATGTTGGATTGAACATATCAAAATCAGGCAAATACACAAATTTCTAAACAGGCTCAAAATAGTTAGATCCCGCCCTGACATCTCTATCAGTTTAAGTAATAGGCGTGCACATTTATCTTCATGTGGTGTAACCTTTTTTTGTTTAGCACGGACATTCGCATGAGTGCCTTTTTCATCATCTAGAAGAGTCACTGTTATTTTAATTGGCATGATAGCCTCAATGTAATGACGTTGACCAAATCACCTTGCACCCACCTTTCATGAATGCCCCTTGCTTAAAACCACCCTGTGCGTTTTTGCCCACGGTGATATAATCCGCCTGCCCCTGTTTTAATAACTGCTCACAGAGCGGATGGTGTTCAATACGGATAACGAGTTTGCAATTATGCAATATCACGCTTTTTACACTCACGCCTCTTATCGTCAAATAATGAATAACGGCTCCTGCCTGCGTCATCGCGGCGATAAGATGAGTGTTGATCGATGCCGCTTTATGATGGACTGACATACTTTCCTCCTTCAATGAATTAGCATTTCTGCATAACGGTCGATTAACGTCACAGAAATCCCCTGATTGCCAATAGCGCTTGTCCGGGCCACTCCGCGCGCCAGTTTAAACAAGCGACGATAATTGCCGGCTTTGTTGAATAAATCGAACTTTTAGGTGACTGGCGGCTCTGATCACTACATTCGTTTCAACATCAGGTCCCCATGGCAAAGCAAAAGTTTAAAATCACCAACTGGCCCGCATACAACAATGCGCTCAGGCAGCGGGGGGACATGACAGTATGGCTTGATGAGTCAGCCATTGCTGCATGGACTGAGAGTACACCACCTGAACATCGTGGCCGGCCGCTTCACTACACCGATATGGCCATTACCACGGTTCTGATGATAAAGCGCGTGTTTAACCTTTCGCTCCGGGCGTTACAGGGTTTCGTTGACGCGATTTTTAAACTGATGGGGCTGTCGCTGCGCTGCCCAGATTACTCTCTGGTCAGCCGGCGAGCAAAAACCGTCGACATCAGCATAAAAACGCCAACCCGCGGCGAAATCTCACACCTGGTCATCGATGGCACCGGCCTGAAAATCTTCGGCGAAGGCGAATGGAAAGTCAGGCAGCATGGGGCTGAGAGGCGCAGAGTATGGCGCAAGCTTCATCTGGCAGTAGATAGCGCGACACATGAAATTATCTGTGCCGATTTATCGCTAAGCGGTACGACAGATGCGCAGGCGCTGCCCGGGCTGATTAACCAAACCCACCGGAAAATCAGGGAAGCGTCGGCTGACAGTGCTTACGATACGCGTTACTGTCATGATGCTCTGCTGAGGAAAAAAATAAAGCCGCTTATCCCACCGCGAAGTGGTGCGCAATATTGGCCAGCTCGATACCATGAGCGTAACCATGCGGCGGCAAATCAGCATCTGAGCGGCAATAACGATACCTGGAAAAAGAAAGTAGGTTATCACCGGCGTTCACTGGCTGAAACGGCCATGTTCCGGTTTAAAACACTTCTGGGTGGTCATCTGAGTCTGCATGACTATGACGCGTAGGTAGGTGAGGCTATGGCAATGGTCAAAGCGCTTAACCGGATCACGCTGTTAGGAATGCCAAACAGCGTCCGCATCATGTAACAATCGCCCTGATAGGGAAGAAGTCGTCACAAATTTCGGATTTATTCAACAAAGTGATTTTGAGAAGCAAATCTATGTCAATACTGTTACAACGTGTGGAGTGCATGAAAGAATATTCACGATTGGCGGGGCTGGCTGAGGAACGTGAAGCGCGCGGAGAATGGCGGCAAGCTGCCGCGCTCTGGGAAAGGGCAGCTGAGGCCGGACGGCAAGTGAATCATGGCGACAAGGCTGTCGCTCGGTTAGCGGCCTGCCGCCGTCGTATCGACAATCAGGAAAACGATGACTAGCACCCTGTCGCACCATGACCACGTATTCAAAAAGTTCCTCGGCGACATCGCGGTCGCTCGGGACTTTCTGGAAATCCATCTGCCGCCGCATCTGCGCAAACGCTGCGATTTCGGTACGCTGGCGATGGCCTCCGGCTCGTTTATCGAAGACGACCTGAAGGGCCAATGCTCAGATATGCTCTACTCGATGAAGACCACGACGGGCTATGATGGCTACGTCTACTGTCTCATCGAACACCAGAGCCGCCCAGAAAAGATGATGGCGTTTCGGTTGCTACGGTACGCGGTCGCCGCGATGCAGCGGCATCTGGAACAAGGCAACGATCAGTTACCGGTGGTCATTCCGCTGTTATTCTATCACGGCACCACATCGCCGTATCCGTACAGCACCAAATGGCTGGATTGCTTTGCCGAGCCGGAATTGGCGGCCACGGTTTATCATCAGGCGTTTCCGCTGGTCGATATCACTACCATCGCGGATGATGAAATCCTGACTCATCGGCGCGTGGCGCTGCTGGAACTGGTGCAGAAGCACATTCGTACCCGTGATATGCTGGAACTGGTTAACGAACTGGCCTATCTGCTTGAGCAATGGGCCGTGCCAAAAGAGCAGTTCCGGGGCTTGATGTATTATATTCTCGAACGTGGCAATACCTCGAACGCCGAACAGTTCTTGCAGGGGATCGCCACCAGAACCACGGATTACCGGGAGGACGTGATGACTATTGCAGAACAGCTTGAAGCCAAGGGCGAACAGCGTGGAATTCAGCTAGGCGAACAACGCGGCATAGAAAAGGGAATAGTGCTAGGTCGCCAAGAAGGACGCCAAGAAGGACGCCAAGAAGGACGCCAAGAAGGACGCCAAGAAGGCGAGCATAGCGCCTCGCTGAAAATTGCAAGGCAACTTATCGCCAACGGCGTCGATCGCGCTATCGTCAAAATGTCGACGGGTCTTTCAGACGACGAACTGGCTTCCCTGTTCGATGACAGTCACTAGTGCAACGCATTGATTATTAGATCGCACTCAACCACATCACCGAGGTCAGCGAAACCCCGCATCAGGCCAAGCAGTGGCTCATCGTGCAGCAACAGCACGCCGGGGAAATTGCCCGCGTCAGACTGGCGCTGCACAGCCTGCCGTATGTGACGAGCTACGAATTGCCGTTTCGGCTGCTGCTTATCCGTGCGCCACAGGCTATCGAAAAACTGCGCGACGAGCTGACCATTCACAGTCGCCGGGTGGAAATCAACGGCAGCAAACGCGGGGTGTTGTATAGCTTTGACGCCGATGTTGCTGCGCCGGAGGCCTTTCACTACACGCGCAAATTCACCGTTTTCCGCTCCGGTGCCGAAGGAGGCACAGAAAACAGCTACTAAATAAAGCGGCTCATTGCCATGCGCCAGTCCCTCAAAGGCATTATCCATTTCTGTGAGGCCGCCTGTATCGCCAGCCACACCACCTTTTTCACTGCGTCGTCGGTCGGGAACACCTTGCGCTTTTTGATGGCATGCCGGATCACGCTGTTTAACGACTCGATGGCGTTGGTCGTGTAGATCACCTTGCGGATGTCCGTTGGGTAGGCAAAGAACGTGGCCAGATTGGCCCAGTTTGCCTGCCAGCTTCGACTTATTTGCGGGTAGCGGATGTCCCAGGCACTGGAGAACGCTTCCAGCGCCTGCAAGCCGGCTTCTTCCGTAGGGCCTGATAGATAGCTTTCAGGTCGCGGGTGACGGCCTTGTAGTCCTTCCAGGAGACGAACCGCAGGCTGTTGCGCACCATATGCACGATACACAGCTGGAGCCGCGCCTCCGGATACACCGCGTTAATAGCGTCAGGGAAACCTTTCAGCCCGTCTACGCAGGCGATAAGGATATCGTTCAGGCCGCGGTTTTTCAGCTCTGTCAGCACGTTCAGCCAGAACTTTGCGCCTTCATTTTCGGCCAGCCACATACCTAGCAACTCTTTCTGGCCTTCGATGTTGATGCCCAGCGCCAGGAACACAGATTTGTTGATGATGCGGCTGTCCTGCCGGACTTTTAAAACGATACAGTCAAGATAAACAATGGGATAGACTGCATCCAGAGGCCGGTTTTGCCATTCAACAACCTGCTCCATGACCGCATCGGTGACCTTTGAGACCAGCGCCGGCGAGACATCGGCGTCATACAGCTCTTTGAACGCGGCGGCGATCTCGCGGGTGGTCATCCCTTTGGCGTACAACGATAAAATCTGGTTATCCATCCCGGTAATCCGGGTCTGGTTCTTCTTCACCAGTTGCGGTTCAAAGGAACCGTCATGATCGCGCGGAGTAGGCAGCGCCAGCGGGCCATCGCCAGTGGTAACGGTTTTTGTGGAATAGCCGTTGCGGGCGTTGGTCCCCGGTTTAGGCTGATTTTTATCGTAGCCGAGGTGATGGGTCATTTCGGCATTGAGAGCTGCTTCGACGCTGATTTTTTTCAGCAGCCGATCGAAGTGACTGAGATCTTCAGGGGTTTTGAGATTTTTGGCCAGTTCGTTAGCCAGAGCCTGCAACTGTTTTTCGTCCATAAATTAACCTGTTTTTGATGTTGGATTGAACATATCAAAATCAGGCAAATACACAAATTTCTAAACAGGCTCTCAGTAGGCACTGCTCCAAGTGCTGCAACCGCTGATAGATCCCACTTTTAGTGAATACAGCTACGGGTTTCGCCCCGGTCGTCGTGCGCGGGACGCTGTTCTAGCATCACATCAGTACGTACAAGACGGCTACCGCGTGGTGGTTGATGTTGATTTATCGAAGTTCTTCGATCGGATTAACCATGATATTCTGATCGATCGTTTAAGGAAACACGTTAACGACGTTGGCGTGATCCGGCTGGTGCGTGCTTACCTGAACGCAGGAATCATGAATGGCGGTGTGGTGGTTGAGCGTGCGGAAGGGACACCGCATGGTGGCCCCCCTTCGCCTCTGCTGGCCAACGTGCTTCTCGACGAAGTGGATCGCGAACTTGAACGGCGGGGATACCGCTTTGCCCGTTATGCCGATGATTGCAACGTCTATGTGCGCAGTGAGAAGGCTGGCGAGCGAGTGATGAAACTGCTCAAGCGCTGCTACGACAAGCTGCACCTGAGGATCAATACATCGAAAAGTGCGGTTGCAAGCGCCTTTGGCCGCAAGTTTCTGGGTTATACCCTCTGGGAAGCCCCGAACGGCGAGATCAGACGCGCGGTGTCGAAAAAGGCGCTGGAGACGTTCAAGCAAAGGATCAGGCAATTGACTGGCCGATCCGGTGGACGCAGCATAAGCCAGGTGATCGAAGGACTACGCCGCTATGTGCTGGGCTGGAAAGCGTATTTCCAACTAGCGCAATCGGCACGACGCTGGCGACAGCTCGACGAATGGTTGCGTCGCAGGATGCGCGCTCTTCAGCTTAAAATGTGGCGACGTGGTAGTACGATTTACCGGGAGCTGTTGAAGCTTGGGGCTAAACCTCAAGTGGCAAAATCGGTGGCAGCGCTAAGCCGTCGGTGGTGGCACAACAGCCTGTCGGCGGTACATAACGTGTTGACGATTGCTTACTTTGATTCCCTTGGCATGCCTCGCCTCACTTAACCTCAACTGCTCGAACCGCCCGGTGCGGACCCGCATGCCGGGTGGTGTGGGAGGGGACCGGCTAGTTACTGGCCGCCCCTATCCCGATTGTGCCGTTGTGCCGTTGCGATATGGCGCACAGACGGAGCAGCGCCTGTTGGTGAGACACTTTATTCCACTGGCGTACATCGGGCATCTGGTGGTACTGGCGGCGCTGACGTGGGGTCTATAGGAGAAACAATGTTAAAGCGCATTAACTGTCGGCAATTTTATTACTCGGTGGCGAATGTCATCGTGCTTATCGCGTTTATGTGCACGTTTTATGCCACATTATCATCCGTTGCGGATGTGTTGTTTGTCTCCGGGGAGGAGGCTAAAACGGAGCCTGTTTAGAAATTTGTGTATTTGCCTGATTTTGATATGTTCAATCCAACATCAAAAACAGGTTAATTTATGGACGAAAAACAGTTGCAGGCTCTGGCTAACGAACTGGCCAAAAATCTCAAAACCCCTGAAGATCTCAGTCACTTCGATCGGCTGCTGAAAAAAATTAGCGTCGAAGCAGCTCTCAATGCCGAAATGACCCATCACCTCGGCTACGATAAAAATCAGCCTAAACCGGGGACCAACGCCCGCAACGGCTATTCCACAAAAACCGTTACCACTGGCGATGGCCCGCTGGCGCTGCGTACTCCGCGCGATCGTGACGGTTCCTTTGAACCGCAACTGGTGAAGAAGAACCAGACCCGGATTACCGGGATGGATAACCAGATTTTATCGTTGTACGCCAAAGGGATGACCACCCGCGAGATCGCCGCCGCGTTCAAAGAGCTGTATGACGCCGATGTCTCGCCGGCGCTGGTCTCAAAGGTCACCGATGCGGTCATGGAGCAGGTTGTCGAATGGCAAAACCGGCCTCTGGATGCAGTCTATCCCATTGTTTATCTTGACTGTATCGTTCTAAAAGTCCGGCAGGACAGCCGCATCATCAACAAATCTGTGTTCCTGGCGCTGGGCATCAACATCGAAGGCCAGAAAGAGTTGCTAGGTATGTGGCTGGCCGAAAATGAAGGCGCAAAGTTCTGGCTGAACGTGCTGACAGAGCTGAAAAACCGCGGCCTGAACGATATCCTTATCGCCTGCGTAGACGGGCTGAAAGGTTTCCCTGACGCTATTAACGCGGTGTATCCGGAGGCGCGGCTCCAGCTGTGTATCGTACATATGGTGCGCAACAGCCTGCGGTTCGTCTCCTGGAAGGACTACAAGGCCGTCACCCGCGACCTGAAAGCTATCTATCAGGCCCCTACGGAAGAAGCCGGCTTGCAGGCGCTGGAAGCGTTCTCCAGTGCCTGGGACATCCGCTACCCGCAAATAAGTCGAAGCTGGCAGGCAAACTGGGCCAATCTGGCCACGTTCTTTGCCTACCCAACGGACATCCGCAAGGTGATCTACACGACCAACGCCATCGAGTCGTTAAACAGCGTGATCCGGCATGCCATCAAAAAGCGCAAGGTGTTCCCGACCGACGACGCAGTGAAAAAGGTGGTGTGGCTGGCGATACAGGCGGCCTCACAGAAATGGACAATGCCTTTGAGGGACTGGCGCATGGCAATGAGCCGCTTTATTATCGAGTTCGGTGACCGCCTGGACGGTCACTTCTGAGAAAAGGCATTTACACAGAATCGTGTACAGGGTCTTATTTTAATTGGCATGATAGCCTCAATGTAATGACGTTGACCAAATCACCTTGCACCCACCTTTCATGAATGCCCCTTGCTTAAAACCACCCTGTGCGTTTTTGCCCACGGTGATATAATCCGCCTGCCCCTATTTTAATAACTGCTCACAGAGCGGATGGTGTTCAATACGGATAACGAGTTTGCAATTATGCAATATCACGTTTTTTACACTCACGCCTCTTATCGTCAAATAATGAATAACGGCTCCTGCCTGCGTCATCGCGGCGATAAGATGAGTGTTGGTCGATGCCGCTTTATGATGGACTGACATACTTTCCTCCTTCAATGAATTAGCATTTCTGCATAACGGTCGATTAACGTCACAGAAATCCCCTGATTGCCAATAGCGCTTGTCCGGGCCACTCCGCGCGCCAGTTTAAACAAGCGGCGATAATTGCCCCGTGAATGTTTGCGAAAGGCGGCGGCAATCTCCGGCGCAAGCGGCTCCCTCGAGTCCTCACCGTTCGATAACAGGCTGCCCAGAATGGCGCTGAAATCCTCGGCTTCACTTTCTTTCTTACGAGATTCCAGGTCTAACGCCATACCCACCCGGCTATAGAGCTGGGCGTATTCCCCGCGAGAGCCTTTCAGGTTAAGCAGCAAACGCGGCATCCCCGCCAATACAATGGCCACCCCGGAACGGTCGTGAATGCGCCGCAGGACCTCAAGCGCCCGGTAGGGCAGCAGCTCAGCCTCATCAACCAGTACCAGCCAGTGCTTGTCGCGCAGCCCCTGTACGCACTCCTCGACCAGCTCATGAATATTGCCAGTTTTTCGCAGACCCAGCCGGGCGCACAGCGCCTGCAATAACACCTTGGCGGTATAGCCGGGGTCGGCTTCAATCAAGATGACGCCTTTATTGGCGCTGTTGGCGCGCACATACTCCTTCAGCACCATGCTTTTTCCCATGCCTGCCGGGCCGTATATCACGCCGATATCGCCGAAGTCGTGCGTGGCACTAATCAGGTCCAGCGCCACCCTCGCCAGATGGGTCGGCACAAAATGTACCTTGATGTCCCGCCGGTGGGCGCGCTCTGTCTCGCGGTCAAGAAAATCCCGTAACGTGCCCTCGACGTTATCAATATTGCCGTTGTAAACCCCCTTTAAATATTGTGAAATGGTGGCGCCGCTTAATCCGGTTTTATCGGCTACCTTGCGATGGGTGTAGCCTGACCGTTCCATCAGCTGGAAAATACGTTCTCGCGTTGTCATACAATATATCCTTAGCGGTTATTACCGACCTGCTTGATATCGTGCTCATATTCGGATTCAAATAAATACACCTTCTCTTTTTCAGGTTCCGCTGCCTTGGGTACCAGCAGGCTGTAATCGTTCTCTCTGGGCGCGTCAATCACCGGGCGTAATTCGTCTTTCGCATCCTGAATTTTATTTTCAGCCAGTTTAATGCGACGTTTAGCGCGCGCTTCCAGGGCTTTTTCCACTCTGGAGACCGGCACCGACGAAGCGGTATTGCCATTCCAGAGCGCGGTGCAGAGATAAGCGCCGTCCATCTGGCGAATAATCACCTCGTTCGGATTATGGATATCGTAGGCCACCCGCACCGTCTGGCGGTCTACCTCAATCAGCTCCCGGGCAAAATACTGGTTATTCAGCAGTTCAACCCAGCCGCGCTGGGCCACGCGTTTCTCTTCCGGCATAAACATCTCGCGCAACTCGCCCGGTGTCAGGTATTCAATGTTGTCTCCTTCCTCGGTCAGCAGGGCCTTGCGGTAAGCAGCCGGCGTCATCGACTTGCCGTTGACCTTGGGCAGCGCGCTGTGCTCGTGGCTGTGGTTATAGCGCTGCACCTCCTCCTCGATGGCGTCTATCAATGGCCGCCAGCTGGGCAATATCGCCAGCGTTTTCTGCTGGACAGGTTTCAGCTCTTTCCCCTGACGCAGGGCATTCGACAGACTCAGCAACTTTTGCCCCTGCACCCGCGTCCCGTTGGGGTCAGCGCTTAACCCGTTATAGGTCTGAAAGCGCAGGGCCAGCCGGCGTGGGAGAACGCCGTTAAGTCGCTCGATAATGCCCCGCGCCTGCGGGTTACCGGGGATACCGGTAATATGCTCAATGCCCAGCCGGGGGAAAATCCCGGTGATATCCGCATCCAGCATCTTGTTGGTCTCACCACCGCCGTTATCGTAGTAGGAAAACAGCGGTTTGCCGTGGTACTGGATAGCATAACGCCACGCATCGGCCACCGCGATGGCGTTTTCCGCCAGAGACAGGCTCCAGCCCACCAGATAGCGGGTGCGCCCGTCGAGCACCAGGGTCAGCTCCGGGGTAAAGGGCCGCCCGTGTATCGGATGCGCCACTTTCATGTTCAGCGACTTGCCGTCAGCTATCCAGCAGCCGTTCACCGGCATCTGTGCCCAATCCCGCTGCTGGTAAACCTGATACGCCTTAAGCGCCGAACCGGTTGACCCGTCCCTTGACCCGTCGGTGAGGTGCCACCCGCTTGACCATGCGATTGACCTTGTCGTAGGTCGGCAGGGCCGCCAGCATGGCAGGCTGATCATGGTATTTGCCCTGCCAGTCGGCCTGAAACGCGCGGTAGGCTTCCAGCACCGTCGGGCCACAGGGCCGGGCATAATGCGGCCAGAAGAGCGTATAGAACCACGTCATGTCCTCGGGACGCTGCTTCTTCGGCTGACCCGGAGCCAGTATCGCCAGACGCTCCTGGGGTCGCTCTGCGCTGAGATAGAGACTCACCCATTCCTGCAGGCTGCTTTTGCCCACCCCTTGCCGGGTGCGGCCCTTTTTGTTTTGGCGTTGGCCAGCGTGGCGGCGCGCTGCAGGGCCTCGGGCAATGTACCGACCTTTGACTCCTCGACGATAAAGGTCACCGCCGCAATGCGGGTCATGCCGGCCTGCTGTAACCGGATCACTTCCTGTGCCAGCATCATGCGCGCATCGGCAATCTGCTTTTGGTGATCGTTGAGGGCCTGCACTTTGCGCTCGAGCAGGGCAGGACATTGGCGCATGATCGCCAGCTCATCGCGTGACTTGATGGCGCAGCCACGCTTGACCGACTCATCAACCGGCTGGGCCGGGGCTTGCGCAATCAAAGATTTATAGTGCCGATGTTTGATGATCTCGCGTGTTTGTTCCGGCAAACAATCGATGTGATACTCGAAAGCCTTGGTACCCGGACGTTTACGGACTAAATCTGGAGAGTCAAGCAATAATCTGCGCAATGCTTTTCTTAGTCCTGGGGCTGTTCCTGGTAATCCGGGAATCCCTATTAATTCCTTGATACTTATAAACATAATCAAGAAACCTTGTGAATGTAGCTGTTATTTCTAGCTTCGTACCTGCTTGGCCAGATAGTTTCTGGAGAGACACCAAGAGCGTTAGCAACCAATAGTTCATATTTACGGCAAAGTCTTGTTAAAACACTTTTAACAACGTCTTGCTTGACCCCGGCTTTAACGTCCAAGGCGCTTTGTTGAATAAATCCGAAATTTTTGACGACTTCCTCCCTATCAGGGCGATTGTTACATGATGCGGACGCTGTTTGGCATTCCTAACAACGTGATCCGGTTAAGCGCTTTGACCATTGCCATAGCCTCACCTACCTGCGCGTCATAGTCATGCAGACTCAGATGACCACCCAGAAGTATTTTAAACCGGAACATGGCCGTTTCAGCCAGTGAACGCCGGTGATAACCTACTTTCTTTTTCCAGGTATCGTTATTGCCGCTCAGATGCTGATTTGCCACCGCATGGTTACGCTCATGGTATCGAGCTGGCCAATATTGCGCACCACTTCGCGGTGGGATAAGCGGCTTTATTTTTTTCCTCAGCAGAGCATCATGACAGTAACGCGTATCGTAAGCACTGTCAGCCGACGCTTCCCTGATTTTCCGGTGGGTTTGGTTAATCAGCCCGGGCAGCGCCTGCGCATCTGTCGTACCGCTTAGCGATAAATCGGCACAGATAATTTCATGTGTCGCGCTATCTACTGCCAGATGAAGCTTGCGCCATACTCTGCGCCTCTCAGCCCCATGCTGCCTGACTTTCCATTCGCCTTCGCCGAAGATTTTCAGGCCGGTGCCATCGATGACCAGGTGTGAGATTTCGCCGCGGGTTGGCGTTTTTATGCTGATGTCGACGGTTTTTGCTCGCCGGCTGACCAGAGAGTAATCTGGGCAGCGCAGCGACAGCCCCATCAGTTTAAAAATCGAGTCAACGAAACCCTGTAACGCCCGGAGCGAAAGGTTAAACACGCGCTTTATCATCAGAACCGTGGTAATGGCCATATCGGTGTAGTGAAGCGGCCGGCCACGATGTTCAGGTGGTGTACTCTCAGTCCATGCAGCAATGGCTGACTCATCAAGCCATACTGTCAGGTCCCCCCGCTGCCTGAGCGCATTGTTATATGCGGGCCAGTTGGTAATTTTAAACTTTTGCTTTGCCATGGGGACCTGATGTTGAAACGAATGTAGTGATCATAGCCGCCAGTCACCTAAAAGTTCGATTTATTCAACAAAGCCCGTCCAAGGCTCGAAAAGTTATCCCACGTTTGTGAAGTTCAGCTTTTATGATCTCTCTGTGCCAATCAGTATTAACAACTTCATTTTGACTCGTCATTGGATTACCCTAAAAAGTCATCCGCCCGGAACATCCGAGCGGTGTATCTCTTCAAGCAAAGATTATAATCCAAAAGAATTATGTCAAGCTATTTTGGTTTTTATTGGATTACTTTTATGGTTTCCTTGTCAGGATTAAAAATGCTTTTTAATCAAAATATTACAGGAAAAGTAACCAATGATGGCAAAAAATACCGAAGTTTTTTTTAGTGACCCTGCAAAAGAAACCATAAAAGATCGTCTTCTAGCACTTGTCGCTGGAAGGCCGCGTCGAGGCGTTGCGGCTAAATGGGGGTTGAAGTATGCAACGCTAAGTAACTATCTGACGGGAAAGGCTCGATACCTAGACGGGATAAGTTAGAACTCATAGCCAAAGCGGAAGGGGTTGATATTGAATGGATTATTAATGGAGGGAAAGTAGTTAGTAAAGAATTCAATAGTGGTGATCGTGATTTGCACCTTTCACCGCAGACTCTCAAATTGGCTGAGTTCTTTGAAGCGCTAAATGATACGGAGCGCTCAGCTTTGATCAACCTGTTAACTAGGAAAGGTGTTGAGACGGTCCTTTACCTCCTTGATGATGACAACCTTAAGCTCTTACAACTTGATTATGTAATTAAAGAAAAAGTCTTAGGCAGGACGTCCTCCCAAACGCAATCGGAGGCTATCTTGAACGATGAGAAAGCTAGAGAGTGTGGTCTTGATAGCAAAAATGAGGCAGGAGAAGAAATCCTAACAAACTATAGCAAAAGAGCCGTTTAAGTTTAAATATATAAAATATAAATGCATTGAGTATGTTTATCAACAAAATCGTTAATTGAAACTGTTTAAACGGCTTTCAAACTTACTCAAACCACGGCCAATCCAGTCCAGAATATAGTGCAAAAAACTCATTTTTCGCTCATTTTTTGCGACGAGTCCAAAATCCTTAAAATGGCTGTAAGCCGCGCCAGTAAAGGGCTTCCGGCTAATCCACCGTTCCCCCTGAGAGTCCAAAAATGCTTGCCACCCCACACGACCAGGCCGTCGGCGCAAAAGCGCTGGCGGTCATGCTCGGGCAAAACCACGCCGGCGCCGGACGTCATTGAAGCCGACCACGTTTCAGCCGGCTCAATGCGCTAGTGCCAGGTTACGCTTTCGCGTCGGCAACCGCGTCTTTTGCCAATTGCGTGATGCGGGCATAGTCGCCCTGCTCCAGCGCATCATTGGGCACCAGCCAGGATCCGCCGATGCACAGCACGCTTTTCAGGGCCAGATAATCACGGTAGTTGGCCGGCGAAATGCCGCCGGTCGGGCAGAAACGCACCTGTGAGAACGGACCGGCAATCGCCTGTAGGGCTTTAACGCCGCCGTTGGCTTCCGCCGGGAAAAACTTGAACTCGCGCAGACCATAATCCATGCCGAGCATCAGCTCCGACACGGTGCTAATCCCGGGAATTAACGGAATCGATCCGGCGGTGGCGGCCTTCAGCAGCGGCTCGGTCAGACCGGGGCTAATGGCAAACTGCGCGCCGGCGGCCGTGACCTCAGCAAGCTGCTGGGCGTTGGTAACCGTACCGGCGCCGATAATCGCCTCCGACACCTCTTGAGCGATGGCGCGAATAGCGTCCATGGCGCAGGGCGTACGCAGCGTCACTTCCAGCACTTTTACGCCGCCGGCGACCAACGCTTTCGCCAGTGGGACCGCATGCTCTAGTTTTTGAATGACGATGACGGGCACGACCGGCCCCGAGGTCAGGATGGTTTCCGCGCTGGTTTTCCAGTTATTCATGTTTTGCTAACTCCTGTTTACCTTCAATAAATTCACCCCGCCGCGCACGTGAAGGCGCGCGGCTGAAAACACACCTGGCGCGGAACGTTGCCTGACGGCGGGCTAACGCCGGCCGTTACTCGAACTCATTCCACGACCGCCCATCGCGGGTAATCATCGCGACGGAGGCTATCGGCCCCCAGGTCCCGGCCTGATAGGGTTTCGGCGCGTCATTATCCGCCTCCCAGGCTTCCATAATCGAGTCGACCCATTTCCAGGCTTCTTCCACCTCATCACGGCGCACGAACAGCGCCTGGATACCGCGCATGGTTTCCAGCAGCAGCCGTTCATAAGCGTCGGCCAGATGTTCCTGGTTAAAAGTTTCCGTAAAGCTCAGATCTAATTTGGTGGTCTGCAGACGGTGTTTGTGATCCAAACCCGGTACTTTGTTCAGGATCTGGATATCCATTCCTTCGTCCGGCTGCAGACGGATGGTCAATTTGTTTTGCGGCAGCTGCTGATAGGAATCCCGGAACAGGTTGAGCGCCGGGTTTTTGAAATAAACCACCACTTCGGAACATTTGGTCGGCAAACGCTTGCCGGTGCGCAGATAAAACGGCACGCCAGCCCAGCGCCAGTTGTCGATGTCGACGCGGATGGAAACGAAGGTTTCGGTGCGGCTGTTTTTATTCGCGCCCTCTTCTTCCAAATAGCCGAGGACTTTTTTCCCCTGCACGAACCCGCCGGTATACTGCCCGCGCACCGTGGTGTCACGGACATTGCTGTGATCAATGGGACGCAGCGAGCGCAGCACTTTCACCTTTTCATCACGGATACGGTCGGTGGTCAGATCCGAGGGCGGCGACATGGCTATCATGGTCAGGATCTGCAGCAGATGGCTTTGGATCATATCGCGCATTTGGCCGGCTTTGTCAAAATAGCCCCAGCGGCCTTCGATACCGACTTCCTCGGCGACCGTAATCTGCACATGATCGATGGTGCGGTTATCCCAATTCGAGGCGAAAAGCAAATTGGCGAAACGCAGCGCCAGCAAATTCAGCACGGTCTCTTTGCCCAGATAATGGTCGATGCGGTAAACCTGGCTCTCGTTGAAATATTCCGCGACCTGATCGTTTATCACTCGGGAAGAGTCCAGATCGGTACCGAGCGGTTTTTCCATTACGACGCAGCTCGGTTCGCTGTTCAGACCGGCTTCACCCAGGCTCTTGCAGATTGTCCCGAAAATATTGGGAGGCATAGCGAAGTAATTCACCGTCACCCGCGCCTGCTGATCCAGTTTTTCACCCAGTCGGCTGAAATGCTTAGTCTCGTTGACATCCAGATTGCAGAAATCCAGCCGCGCGCTCAGGGTCTTCCATAATTTGTCGTCAATAGGCTCCTTCATGAAGGTTTCTAACGCTTCACGCACCACCTTGGTATAAGCTTTGACGTCCCAGTCCGCACGGCCCACGCCGATAATACGGGTTTCCGGATGAAGTGAACCTGCCTTTTCCAGCTGATACAACGAGGGCAACAACTTACGCCGCGCCAGATCGCCTTTCGCGCCAAAAATGACCAGATCACAGGCCTGGGCTATGGATGTTACCGCCATGTTCTTCTCCTCGTGCAGGGTTTGTAATTTTATTACATAGTTAGGGTATTTTTTTTGACATCGACCGGCAAAACGTCAAAAACAACGCGCCAGCCCCCTGTTTTTTGACAATTATACCCGGATTTGTTTTCAAAAGTGCAATTAATTAACAACATTGTGGTTGTCTTACCGCTTTGAAAGTTAGACACAGGTCATACTCTGGCAAAAAACACCTAGGGCCATTCGGTTTCGCTGCCTTTGACTACCGGCTCGTAGTATATTTCATTAAATCGGTAATGATTTCTCCTTTGTGTGAAATCGGCAAAATCCATGAGCTATACACTTATGAACATGTTGGAAAAGATCAATACTCATCTGGAGTTACTGAGTAAATCCGAACGTAAGGTCGCGGAAGTCATCCTGCTCTCCCCCCAAACCGCCATCCATTCCAGCATCGCCATCCTCGCGCGCACGGCGGATGTCAGCGAACCAACCGTCAACCGTTTTTGCCGCCGTTTAGGAAGCAAAGGCTATCCTGATTTTAAATTGCATCTCGCCCAGAGTCTGGCGAACGGGACGCCGTATGTAAACCGTAACGTGGATGAAGATGATAGCGTGGATTCCTATACCCACAAAATCTTCGAGTCAGCGATGGCAAGTTTGGAGCAGGTCAAAAACAGCCTGGATATCGCCACGGTGAACCGTGCGGTGGACTTACTTACCCAAGCCAAGAAGATTTCTTTTTTTGGTCTTGGCGCCTCGGCGGCGGTGGCGCATGATGCGATGAACAAGTTTTTCCGTTTCAATATCCCGGTCGTGTACTCGGAGGATATCGTCTTGCAGCGCATGAGCTGCATGAATTCCAGCGAAGGCGATGTCGTGGTGCTGATTTCTCATACCGGCCGCACCAAAATGCTGGTAGAACTCTCGGCGCTGGCGCGGGAGAATGATGCTACGGTTATCGCCATCACCTCGCCGCGCTCGCCGCTGGCGCTGGAAGCGTCATTGACCCTGGCGCTGGACGTGCCGGAAGATACCGACATGTTTATGCCGATGACATCGCGCCTGGCGCAGTTAACCTTGATCGATGTCCTGGCAACCGGCTTTACGCTGCGGCGCGGCGCAAAATTCCGGGATAACTTGAAGCGGGTCAAGGACGCCCTGAAAGAATCGTGCTTTGATAAAACGGAACTAGGACTTTAACGAAGGCATCCAGGGGAACCTTCGCGCCTTCTCCGGCGGCCTGACCGCCGCGAAAAGGCTTTTATCAACAGGGATTATCCGCCGCGGGGACCGGCCAACGGTCTGGCGCCCCGCCGGAGCACTCTTTTTGTTGCAACAACACCATTGCCCAAGTCAACGGAGTTATCCATGTCCAGACGGCTAAGAAGAACCAAAATTGTCACCACTCTCGGCCCCGCCACCGATCGCGATAATAATCTCGAAAAAGTGATCGCCGCCGGCGCCAACGTCGTTCGCCTCAATTTTTCACACGGCAGCGCGGAAGATCATCTCCTGCGCGCGCAGAAAGTGCGCGAAATCTCGGCCCGTCTCGGCCGGCACATCGCGATACTCGGCGATTTACAGGGGCCGAAGATCCGCGTTTCGACGTTTCGGGAAGGGAAAATTTTCCTGAACGTCGGCGACAAATTTCTGCTCGATGCGTCATTAGGCCGCGGCGAGGGCGACCGCGAACGGGTGGGCATTGACTATAAAGGCTTGCCTGACGATGTGGTGCCCGGCGATCTCCTGCTGCTGGATGATGGCCGCGTGCAGCTCAAAGTGCTGGAGGTGCAGGGTATCCGGGTTTACACCGAAGTGACGATGGGCGGTCCGCTGTCCAACAATAAAGGCATCAACAAGCTCGGCGGCGGTTTGTCCGCTGAAGCGCTGACCGAGAAGGACAAGGCCGATATCATTACCGCCGCCAAAATCGGCGTCGATTACCTGGCGGTTTCCTTTCCCCACACCGGCGAGGATCTGAACTATGCGCGCCGCCTGGCGCGTGACGCGGGCAGCTATGCCAAAATCGTATCGAAAGTCGAGCGCGCCGAAGCCGTGGCCAGCGAGGAAGCTATGGACGATATAATCCTCGCCTCGGATGTGGTGATGGTGGCCCGCGGCGACTTAGGGGTTGAAATCGGCGATCCTGAACTGGTGGGTATTCAAAAGAAACTGATCCGCCGCGCCCGCACCCTTAACCGCGCCGTGATTACCGCCACCCAGATGATGGAATCAATGATAACCAACCCGATGCCCACGCGCGCCGAAGTCATGGACGTCGCCAACGCGGTGCTTGACGGCACCGACGCGGTGATGCTGTCGGCCGAAACCGCCGCGGGGCAGTATCCCGCCGAAACGGTGTCGGCCATGGCCAGCGTTTGCCTGGGGGCGGAGAAGATCCCCAGCATTAATGTGTCCAAGCATCGGCTGGACGTGCAATTTGACAATATCGAAGAAGCCATCGCCATGTCGGCGATGTACGCCGCCAATCACCTCAAGGGCATCACCGCCATTATCTCAATGACGGAATCGGGCCGCACCGCGCTAATGATGTCCCGTATTAGCTCGGGCCTGTCGATTTTTGCCCTCTCGCGTCATGAGCATACCCTGAACCTGACCGCGCTTTATCGTGGCGTGACGCCGGTGTACTTTGACGGCGATTGCGACGGCGTGGCGGCGGCGACCCACGCCACCAATTTGCTGCGCGACAAGGGGTTTCTGGTCTCGGGGGATCTGGTGATCATCACCCAGGGCGACGTGATGGACATGGTTGGCACCACCAATACCAGCCGCATCCTACGCGTGGAATAACCCAAGGCAAACGCATCACGGCCCGCGTCGAGCGGCCGTGATGCCCATCGCGGCATTATTCGTGCACCACGGACCGCCCGCGGATTGCACGTAACGCAGACAGACGGGTCCGATATTCGTCATCGCGACGGCCGCGTTTTAACGCCAGTTTGGTCATTATTTGGTAGTATCTCTCCAGCGCATCTTCCAATACGTCGATGGCAAATGACGGCGTGCGCGCCAGACGCTGTCGTTGTGCGATTACCATCTGATCGGCATCAATAAAATAGATGCAACCGTCACTCTGGATCAGGATATTACCCACCACCTCGGCATCATGCATATAGAGTTCGCGTGAATCGAGCAGCAGTAGCGCCCTGGTACGCAGCACATTGCCTTTTTCCTCGTCGGATAAATCCTCTAAGGTGCTGCCGGCAATATATTTCGTGACCAGGACGTCCACCGGGTCGCCGTGTTTGTCACTCATCACGCCGGCGCGGGCAAAATCAGGCTGATTATTGGCTTTGTTCAGGTAATGTTGAACACGTATGGGATGTGCGTTCGGCATGCCCGCAAAATTAATCCAGACACTATCCTTATTGCGGGGAATTTTAACCACAAAGGCGCCGATTCTATATGCGGAGCCATAAGATCCCTGCCCGATCTCTTTGCCTTTGGCTATCACCTGTTGATCAATCGGTTTACCCGCAATACGTGCCAAAAAACGGTCGATAGCGGCGATATGATGGGTGTCGCCTGCTGACAAAGCACACGTCGTCCGCGTCGGGGCTTTGTTGAATAAATCGAACTTTTAGGTGACTGGCGGCTATGATCACTACATTCGTTTCAACATCAGGTCCCCATGGCAAAGCAAAAGTTTAAAATTACCAACTGGCCCGCATATAACAATGCGCTCAGGCAGCGGGGGGACCTGACAGTATGGCTTGATGAGTCAGCCATTGCTGCATGGACTGAGAGTACACCACCTGAACATCGTGGCCGGCCGCTTCACTACACCGATATGGCCATTACCACGGTTCTGATGATAAAGCGCGTGTTTAACCTTTCGCTCCGGGCGTTACAGGGTTTCGTTGACTCGATTTTTAAACTGATGGGGCTGTCGCTGCGCTGCCCAGATTACTCTCTGGTCAGCCGGCGAGCAAAAACCGTCGACATCAGCATAAAAACGCCAACCCGCGGCGAAATCTCACACCTGGTCATCGATGGCACCGGCCTGAAAGTCTTCGGCGAAGGCGAATGGAAAGTCAGGCAGCATAGGGCTGAGAGGCGCAGAGTATGGCGCAAGCTTCATCTGGCAGTAGATAGCGTGACACATGAAATTATCTGTGCCGATTTATCGCTAAGCGGTACGACAGATGCGCAGGCGCTGCCCGGGCTGATTAACCAAACCCACCGGAAAATCAGGGAAGCGTCGGCTGACAGTGCTTACGATACGCGTTACTGCCATGATGCTCTGCTGAGGAAAAAAATAAAGCCGCTTATCCCACCGCGAAGTGGTGCGCAATATTGGCCAGCTCGATACCATGAGCGTAACCATGCGGTGGCAAATCAGCATCTGAGCGGCAATAACGATACCTGGAAAAAGAAAGTAGGTTATCACCGGCGTTCACTGGCTGAAACGGCCATGTTCCGGTTTAAAACACTTCTGGGTGGTCATCTGAGTCTGCATGACTATGACGCGCAGGTAGGTGAGACAATGGCAATGGTTAAAGCACTTAACCGGATCACACTGTTAGGAATGCCAAACAGCGTCCGCATCATGTAACAATCGCCCTGATAGGAAGGAAGTCGTCACAAATTTCGGATTTATTCAACAAAGCGCCGCGTCGGGAAAGCATAGGAGGTCAGCGCGGCGCTGTTGGATACGAGAGTGGCTGAGGCGGGTGCGCTCTTCGGACCCTGTACACGATTCTGTGTAAATGCCTTTTCTCAGAAGTGACCGTCCAGGCGGTCACCGAACTCGATAATAAAGCGGCTCATTGCCATGCGCCAGTCCCTCAAAGGCATTGTCCATTTCTGTGAGGCCGCCTGTATCGCCAGCCACACCACCTTTTTCACTGCGTCGTCGGTCGGGAACACCTTGCGCTTTTTGATGGCATGCCGGATCACGCTGTTTAACGACTCGATGGCGTTGGTCGTGTAGATCACCTTGCGTATGTCCGTTGGGTAGGCAAAGAACGTGGCCAGATTGGCCCAGTTTGCCTGCCAGCTTCGACTTATTTGCGGGTAGCGGATGTCCCAGGCACTGGAGAACGCTTCCAGCGCCTGCAAGCCGGCTTCTTCCGTAGGGGCCTGATAGATAGCTTTCAGGTCGCGGGTGACGGCCTTGTAGTCCTTCCAGGAGACGAACCGCAGGCTGTTGCGCACCATATGCACGATACACAGCTGGAGCCGCGCCTCCGGATACACCGCGTTAATAGCGTCAGGGAAACCTTTCAGCCCGTCTACGCAGGCGATAAGGATATCGTTCAGGCCGCGGTTTTTCAGCTCTGTCAGCACGTTCAGCCAGAACTTTGCGCCTTCATTTTCGGCCAGCCACATACCTAGCAACTCTTTCTGGCCTTCGATGTTGATGCCCAGCGCCAGGAACACAGATTTGTTGATGATGCGGCTGTCCTGCCGGACTTTTAGAACGATACAGTCAAGATAAACAATGGGATAGACTGCATCCAGAGGCCGTTTTTGCCATTCAACAACCTGCTCCATGACCGCATCGGTGACCTTTGAGACCAGCGCCGGCGAGACATCGGCGTCATACAGCTCTTTGAACGCGGCGGCGATCTCGCGGGTGGTCATCCCTTTGGCGTACAACGATAAAATCTGGTTATCCATCCCGGTAATCCGGGTCTGGTTCTTCTTCACCAGTTGCGGTTCAAAGGAACCGTCACGATCGCGCGGAGTACGCAGCGCCAGCGGGCCATCGCCAGTGGTAACGGTTTTTGTGGAATAGCCGTTGCGGGCGTTGGTCCCCGGTTTAGGCTGATTTTTATCGTAGCCGAGGTGATGGGTCATTTCGGCATTGAGAGCTGCTTCGACGCTGATTTTTTTCAGCAGCCGATCGAAGTGACTGAGATCTTCAGGGGTTTTGAAATTTTTGGCCAGTTCGTTAGCCAGAGCCTGCAACTGTTTTTCGTCCATAAATTAACCTGTTTTTGATGTTGGATTGAACATATCAAAATCAGGCAAATACACAAATTTCTAAACAGGCTCTGAGGTAGGGCTGGTAACGCCGCTGCGCGACGGGATGAATTTGGTTGCCAAGGAGTATGTCGCTTCACAAAATCCTGAGGATCCCGGCGTGCTGATCCTCTCCCGTTTTGCCGGTGTGGCCAACGAGCTTACCTCGGCGCTGTTGGTTAATCCCTACGACCGCGACGGCGTCGTCGCCGCGTTGGATAAAGCCCTCAGCATGCCGCTCGGCGAGCGCAAGGCGCGCTTTCAGGAAATGATGGCGGTGATCAAAAAGAACGACATTGTGCATTGGCGGCAGTCTTTCTTGATCGATTTAAAAAAATCCCCGCCAAAACTGAACAGGTCGGGCAGACCGTCTCTGGCGTGACGCGATAACCCGTACCGCCATCCTGGCGTAGACCAGGATGGCGGGTCCATGACGCCCGACTCAGGGCCGCGAGACGCGGAGCCTGCCTTCGTAAATAATTGCGAAGGGCTTTCATCCTGTTCACCTCAGTGCCGCCCGCGGTAGTCAATACCTCTTCAAAAGTAGCAGTAGGGTTAAGTGACACTGTCATGTTAGCTGGGCGAAAAAAAACCGGCCACGTGGCAGGCAGGCGTGCCGGTTATCATTGCCGGGCGATGAGGCTTATCGACGGCTTGAGCCCAGAATTTTTGCCAACAGGAACCCGACGCCGCCGGCTATAAGCAGCGCAGGCACCGGATCTTTGCTGGTCTTTTCTTTAACGCTGTCGACATAATCATTAAAGGTATAAGACGCCTGAGCGGCTTTTTGACGTATTTTCCCTTCAAGAGTGAGAGAATCATCGTCCGTTGCTTTGCCAAACGCTTCCTGGCCTTTCCCCGCGAATTCTTCAACTTTATCTTTGGCTTTATCGTACATAGTTCTCGTCCTTTGCCAAGTGGAAACGCTTTAAATATAGACCAAAATGGCGGTTTTGCAGGAGCCGGGGCAAAGCGGCAAGCTAAAGGCGTCTCTCGTCTTGCGCCATCAGCGCTTGCGCCGGTAGATCCGATGCTCAACCATGGTGCCAATAACACGGATAGGCAGGGTATCGGAACGCATAATCGGTATTAAGCGGGACGAGTTCAAACACCTGCTCACCTTGGGCATCGAACGACACCGGCCGGTATTTCTTGAACGTGGCTTCATGATCGTCGTTTTCCGCCACCACGAACTCTCCCGGGTGCGGTTCGATGTCCGGGTCGATAATAACCACATCGCCGGTACGGAACGACGGCGCCATAGAATCGCCTTCGATATTTGAGGGCGAACGCCTCGTTGGACCAATTCATATCGATTAGCACATATTCAAAATCGCCATCAACGCCGGTGATGGGCGCTTTCTCGGCAAAGGCACCCGCCTGTACCACATTATATCAGCGGGATCTTCCGGCTGCCGACTTCGGCGCGGCTTAGCAGGGGGCCCCGTTCATTAACCAAACGGGGCTGCACTGCAGAGCACGAGCGATGCCGACGATGTTGCGCGGCTTGCTGGTTTTGCCCTCTTCAATACTGCCCCAGGATTGCTGGCGAATACTGGCAAGATCGGCCGCTTTCACTTGCACCAGGCCCAGTTGCCGCCATCGTTTTTTAACGCGTTCAGCTAAAGTCATCTTTGTCCTCCTGAAAGATATGATACCGCCAAAACTGTATTTGACAACCCCGATTAGCGGGTTTTTAATACAGATTAAACTGTATTCCGTGGCTATTATCAGGTATTCCTGTTTTATGGCCGTGAGGGAGAGGTGGGTATGCTCAATACGCTAACTGAAGAAGAGTTCTTTTTCGGGCTGTATCAGGTGGTGCATCCCTCCACGCCGGTGGCCCATTCGCAGGGCCTATGCGGCCGCCAGTGGGAATGGCGTTTGCTTGAACAGGCGCTGAGCGCACCGGGGCGCCATGCGCTGGTGTATGGCGCTGCCGGCATCGGAAAAACGTCGTTAGCCCATACGCTGGTGGCGCATCATAGGTTGCGCTGCCCGCCGGTCAAAATTAGCTGCGAACCGGGTTCAACGCTGTTAAGACTGATGAAACATGCGCTTACGCTTGGCGATAGCGGTATGAGTCGGCGCCATGAATCGGTTTTCGGCGCTCGGTTTTCGCTGGCGGGCAGCGGCGTAAAATTTGAAAAGAAAGCTGTCGAGCAGCAGTGCGCGGCGGCCATTGAGGACAATGCGACGGTGGTGACGGCGCTGGAGGCGTGGGGAGAACGTCTGCAATCGCCCGTATGGTTGATTATCGAGATGGCGCGTATCGAAGAGCGGCGCGGTTTTCTCACCCTGTTCAAGCAACTGGCGGATCGGGCATGCCCGGTGAAAATGATCCTGGTCGCCCGCGGGGAGCAGCCGGAGGGGGTGTTTGGCGCCGGTGAAGCGTTTACTCGTCATCTGTTGCCCGTCAAGCTGGCATCTCTTTACGCTGGAGAACGGCTATGAATTCATTTCTCTTTGTCTGACGTCCTTCGGACTTTTTATGGTGGAACGGCTGAAATGGCGGGTGGCGCAGGCCTGCGCTGGGCATCCGCGCAAGCTGCATCAGGTGTGTGAGCGCCTGGGAGCGGGGCGGGCGGCACATTACCCCCCCTCCCCAGCAGTGCCAATACGACCTGCAGTGTGTGCGGTGCGTAGGGCCTGCGCGTACGCGGGGGCACGACGCGCCACAATCGGGGGACGCGCCCGTGGCTCGTCCAGAGGACGTTTAGGCACAGGATGCGTCCCTATGAGGCGCAGGCAACCATCCCCTTTAGCCGATAGTCATCAGTGTGGCATTACCGCCCGCGGCGGCGGTATTGACGCTGATTGCGCGTTCGATTAACAACCGTTCCAGCGCGATCTGGCTGTCGCCGCGTGCGTAACCTTGTACCGCTATCAACGGGCCAGGACGCGCGGCAAGCGTTTGTGCCAAACTTCGCAATTGATCGGAGTCACCATGAAACAGCACGGCATCCAGCGTGACGTTCTCCTGGCGCCAGTCCGCCAGCAGCGTGATACGCTGCTGGACAGGCTCGGGCAACGCGGCGAACAGCCGGCGGCACGACGACGACGACGCCCACAGCGCCCGGGCGCCAATGCTGGTTACCGTCGCCAGTTGTATCAACAGGTCAGGCTCCTGGTCCGCGAGGCACAAAATGCGCTCGCGCGGCAGCAGCCGATAGATGTTTTGTTCACCGGTGGAGCCGGTAAGCAAACGCACGCTGCCGGCCTGGGATATCTCGCCCAGGCGCCGACAGGGCGCGGCAAGCGTCGGATGATGCGTTTCCAGCCAGGCGACCAGGGCAGGGTGCGCCTGCTGTAACGCTTCCCGTCGGCTGAAATCCGGTGCCTGCACCGCATCCAGCGCCTGCAGCGCGGGCAGTACCGCATCATCACGTCGCTGGGACAGTAAGCGGTAAAGATACAGCGGGCCACCGGCCTTAGGACCGGTTCCCGACAACCCTTCGCCGCCAAACGGCTGAACGCCCACCACGGCGCCGACGATATTGCGATTGATGTAGCAATTGCCGACGTGCGCCCGCTCGGTCACGCGGTGGATAGTCTCATCTATACGGGTATGCAGCCCTAACGTGAGGCCGTAACCGCTGCCGTTAATTTTGTCGATGATGCTATCGAGCTCGCTGCACCGATAGCGCACCACATGCAGCACCGGCCCAAAGATCTCCTCGGTAAGCTCGTCGACGCTGTTAAGTTCTATCAGGGTTAAGGGCACGAAGGTGCCCTGGGCGCCACAGGCGGCATCGGGTGCATCGGTTTGCCAGACGGCATGGCCCCGCTCGCGCAGAGCGGCGATGTGGTTATCGATGGTCGCTTTGGCGCTGGCGTCAATAACCGGGCCGACATCTGTGGCAAGGCGTTCCGGGTTGCCCTGCGTGCATTCAGCCATGGCGCCGCGCAGCATACGCAATGTCCGATCGGCGACATCGTCTTGAATACACAGCAACCGTAGCGCCGAACAGCGCTGGCCGGCGCTGTCGAAGGCCGAGGCCATGACGTCGGTGACAACCTGTTCCGTCAGCGCGGAAGAGTCCACCACCATGGCGTTAAGACCGCCGGTTTCGGCGATCAAGGGTATCGGTCGACCCTGCGGATCCAGCCGCTCGGCGAGGGTATTCTGCAGCAGTCTGGCCACCTGCGTCGAGCCGGTGAACATGACCCCCCGAACGCGCGGGTCCGCCACCAGCGCGGCACCGACGGTTTCCCCCTCGCCGGGCAGCAGTTGCAGCACGCCTTCAGGCACGCCGGCCTCCAGCATCAGCGCTACCGCCCTGGCGGCAATCAGCGGCGTTTGCTCCGCCGGTTTGGCCAATACCGTATTTCCCGCCGCCAGCGCGGCGGCGATTTGGCCGGTAAAAATCGCCAGCGGGAAATTCCAGGGGCTGATACACACCACCGGCCCGAGCGGACGGTAGCTGTCGTTATCAAAATCCCGCGCTATTTGACAGGCGTAGTAGCGTAGGAAATCCACCGCCTCGCGCACCTCAGCCACGGCATTGCTAAAACTCTTGCCCGCCTCACGCACCAGCAGGCCGATGAGCGGCTGCATCTCCGCTTCCAGACGGTTAGCGGCCTCTTGCAGCACCGCGGCGCGTTCGGCGGGCGGGGTGGCGGACCAGAGCGCACCGTGATGAGCGGCGGCGGCCAGCGCCTGCGTCACCTCTTCACGCATGGCGGATCGGCATTCACCCACGACATCCCGACTGTCCGCCGGATTACGCACCGGATGCAGCGGCCCGTCGCTCGTCTCTCCGACGATGACCGGAGCGGCCCGCCAGGTTTGGTGTTCACTATTAAGCAACGCGGCCGATAGGGACGCCAGACGGTGCTCATTGGCCAGATCCAGGCCGGCGGCATTGCGCCGCTGCGGGCCATATAGATCGCGCGGTAAAGGGATCTTCGGATGGGGCAGGCCCGCACGTCCTTCTCGCGCCGCGAGCGCGGTCACCTCCTGCACCGGATCGGCGATGAGCTGCTCCAGCGGCACGGTGGTATCGGCGATGCGATTGACAAACGAGGTATTGGCGCCATTTTCCAGCAAACGCCGCACCAGATAGGCCAGCAGCGTTTCATGCGTGCCGACGGGGGCGTATATCCGGCAGGGTCGGTTGAGTTTGCCATCGGCGATTTTGCCCACCACCTGCTCATAAAGCGGCTCGCCCATGCCGTGCAGACATTGAAACTCGTACTGGCCCGGGTAGTAATTTTGGCCGGCGAAATGGTAAATCGCCGCCAGGGTGTGGGCATTGTGGGTGGCGAACTGCGGATAAATATAGTGGGGCACGGAGAGCAATTTGCGCGCACAGGCAAGATAGGAAAGGTCGGTATAAACCTTGCGGGTAAATACCGGATAATCCTCTAACCCTTCTATTTGCGCGCGTTTAATTTCACTGTCCCAATAAGCGCCTTTTACCAACCTTATCATCAGGCGGCGCTGGCTGCGCTTGGCGAGATCAATCAGCTCATCGATCACTTGCGGGCAGCGTTTCTGGTAAGCCTGAATGACGAAGCCGATGCCGTTCCAGCCCGCCAGCTCTGGTTCAAAGCAAAGTTTGGTCAGTAAATCGAGGGAAATCTCCAGCCGGTCGGCTTCCTCGGCGTCGATATTCAGGCCGATATCGTATTGCCGCGCCAGCAGGGTAAGGCGCAACAGCCGCGGATAAAGCTCCGTCATCACACGTTCATATTGGGCTCGACAGTAGCGCGGATGCAGCGCGGAAAGCTTGATGGAAATCCCCGGTCCCTCGTAAATACCGCAGCCGCTGGAGGCCTTGCCGATGGCGTGGATCGCCTGCTGGTAGGAAAGCAGGTAGGCCTGGGCGTCTTCCTCCGTCAGTGCGGCTTCCCCCAACATGTCGTAGGAGTAGCGGAACCCCTGTTGTTCCAGGCGGTGCGCATTGGCCAGCGCCTCGCCGATGTGTTCGCCGGTCACGAACTGTTCGCCCATGAGCCGCATGGCCATATCGACGCCCTTGCGGATGAGGGGCTCGCCGCTTTTGCCGATGATGCGATTGAGGGAGCGCGACAGGCTGGCTTCATTGTGGGTCGCGACCAACTTGCCGGTAAACAACAGCCCCCAGGTCGCGGCATTGACGAACAGCGACTGGCTGCGGCCCAGATGGGTTTGCCAGTTGCCGTTGCTGATTTTGTCCCGAATCAAGGCATCGCGTGTGGCTTTATCCGGGATTCGCAACAGCGCCTCGGCCAGGCACATTAGCGCGACGCCCTCCTGGGAGGAGAGGGAAAACTCCTGCAACAGATCCTGGACCATTCCCGCGCGGCCGCCGCGGCGCTTTTGATGGCGCAACTGATGGGCCAGTTTGCCCGCCAGCGTCTGAATGGATTCCGCCATCGGCGCCGGGTGCCGCGCCTGCTCTAAGAGCCAGGGCACCGCCTCGGTTTCCGGTCGGCGGCAGGCGGCGGTGACGGCGGCCCGCGTTATCGACTGCGGCAGGATCTGCTCTGCCAGGTCGATAAACGGCTGGCGCGGCTCTTCGGTGTCTTTTGCCGCATCGTCCGCTTCCGCCTGCGCAGCCGGAAGCGGCAGGGCAAAGGTTGCACCTTGTTCCAACGCATCAAGGTAATGGAAAATGGCTTGCTTAATCAGCCAGTGTGGCGTGCGATCAAGTTGGCGCGCCGCCTGTTTGATGCGTTCACGCGCCACATCGTCCAATTTCACGCCCATTGTGGTTGTACCCATACTCTTCCCGTTCCGCCTGTCAAATGTGTCCATACTATCGCTAATGTTGCAACTTAGTGCAACCCTGTAAACGGAGGATTACTCGATGGTTAACGGCCGTTTTGCGCTTGTGATCACGCCTTGTGGCGGGAACGACAGCCGAGCTTTACTAGATGCATTAGTGGCCTTAATCGGTAGCGCGGTGGGTTCCAACGGGGGCGCCGCCAATAATGACGCGCGGTTAACGGCAACTTAAATGAAAAAAAAGTTGCATTGGGACGGCAATCTGTAGCAATGTCATTATACTGAAGGTAACAAGCGGCGTTTCTACTGTGTCGTTGTCACGGTTACAATGGGGATCGCTAATGACAGTGTCCTGCTACGGGCTGAATACTGAACATCATTCCTTATCAATTACCCCCCGATGCATCGGTGGATACCGCTTCGAGACCCCTTTTCCCCCTTATTTCCCTTTCGTCATCTCGTTAGGATACCGGATCTGTTCCCTTTTACCCCCGGTGAAAGACCCACAGCGCCGTGCGTTTACCAGCGGTCGCGCAGACCCATCACCTTCTCCATTGGCTCTCTATAGCTTGAAGGAAGCCGCAACCTCATCTGTATGTGAAGCGTAATCACATGGCCTGGTCCATGTGGAGAGTGAACAAACTGTAAGGTGCCACTATGGGAAGACAAAAAGCAGTGATCAAAGCTCGTCGTGAAGCAAAACGAGTCATTCGTCGTGAGTCACGCAACCACAAAATGCGTGAAGAGGACTCGGTCACTTCTCTTGTTCATATGAGCGGGATTGAATCAATCGGCATGGCGCGCGACAGCCGCGATACATCGGCGATAGAAGCGCGTAACGAGGTTCAGGAGCAGTACCTGACGGCCATTGAAACCAGACAGTTGATCTTTGCCACCGGTGAAGCCGGGTGCGGTAAAACTTTCCTAAGCGCCGCCAAGGCGGCGGTAGCGTTAATTCATAAAGAGGTTGAGCGGATAATCGTTACCCGGCCCGTGTTGCAGGCGGACGAGGATCTGGGGTTTCTTCCCGGCGATATCGCCGAGAAATTCGCTCCGTATTTCCGTCCGGTCTATGACATTTTGCTGCGGCGCCTAGGGTTGTCCTTTATGCAGTATTGTCTGCGTCATGCAGTATTGTCTGCGTCCGGAAATCGGCAAGGTGGAAATCGCGCCCTTTGCCTACATGCGCGGCCGAACGTTTGAAAATGCGGTAGTCATTTTGGACGAAGCGCAGAATGTGACGGTCAATCAGATGAAGATGTTCCTGACCCGGTTGGGCGAGAATGTCACGGTCACCGTTAACGGCGACGTGACGCAATGCGATTTGCCGCGCGGGGTAAAATCCGGGCTGGCGGACGCGCTGGAACGGTTCCAGGAGGATGATGACATGATCGCTATCATTCGTTTCAGCCAGCAGGACTGCGTGCGGTCAGCGCTGTGTCAGCGTACCCTGAGCGCTTACGGCTAACGGTGATTTAAAGCGAAAAAAAGCCCGGGTTTGCACCCGGGCTTTCTTATTGTCATTCTGGCGGTGAGGGAGGGATTCGAACCCTCGATACACTTTCGCGTATACACACTTTCCAGGCGTGCTCCTTCAGCCACTCGGACACCTCACCACGCGTTAACCGCTGGGTCAACGGGGCGCTACTATAGGGATTCGCCCGTTTACGGTCAAGTATAATTTTGGCCACAAATACTGATTGCTCACGGCGTGAGCGCTTATTCGATTTATCATTGATGGCTATTGCCGCGCCCGCGATGGCTGCGCGATCCCGTTGGCAAATTGCCGGCCATTACACCATAAGGACTGCATCGTAATCTAGCAAAACGGGCAAAAGGCATTACTGCTTGCCGAGGCAGGGCAGGGGAGTAAATCAACATTGAACCGCTTCAAGCTGCATGCTTGTTAAAAGAGGAAACCGCACTTACGCTTTGAATAAATAGGCGAGTGATGCGGTTCCCGGTTGAACACGCCCGGAATAAGCGGCGAAGGCATGATTGCGGCGTTTCACCGGCTGTTGGGCTGGCCTGTTAATCAATGAAGAAACTGCTCCACTTAAGCCTGTTTAGAAATTTGTGTATTTGCCTGATTTTGATATGTTCAATCCAACATCAAAAACAGGTTAATTTATGGACGAAAAACAGTTGCAGGCTCTGGCTAACGAACTGGCCAAAAATCTCAAAACCCCTGAAGATCTCAGTCACTTCGATCGGCTGCTGAAAAAAATCAGCGTCGAAGCAGCTCTCAATGCCGAAATGACCCATCACCTCGGCTACGATAAAAATCAGCCTAAACCGGGGACCAACGCCCGCAACGGCTATTCCACAAAAACCGTTACCACTGGCGATGGCCCGCTGGCGCTGCGTACTCCTCGCGATCGTGACGGTTCCTTTGAACCGCAACTGGTGAAGAAGAACCAGACCCGGATTACCGGGATGGATAACCAGATTTTATCGTTGTACGCCAAAGGGATGACCACCCGCGAGATCGCCGCCGCGTTCAAAGAGCTGTATGACGCCGATGTCTCGCCGGCGCTGGTCTCAAAGGTCACCGATGAGGTCATGGAGCAGGTTGTCGAATGGCAAAACCGGCCTCTGGATGCAGTCTATCCCATTGTTTATCTTGACTGTATCGTTCTAAAAGTCCGGCAGGACAGCCGCATCATCAACAAATCTGTGTTCCTGGCGCTGGGCATCAACATCGAAGGCCAGAAAGAGTTGCTAGGTATGTGCTGGCCGAAAATGAAGGCGCAAAGTTCTGGCTGAACGTGCTGACAGAGCTGAAAAACCGCGGCCTGAACGATATCCTTATCGCCTGCGTAGACGGGCTGAAAGGTTTCCCTGACGCTATTAACGCGGTGTATCCGGAGGCGCGGCTCCAGCTGTGTATCGTGCATATGGTGCGCAACAGCCTGCGGTTCGTCTCCTGGAAGGACTACAAGGCCGTCACCCGCGACCTGAAAGCTATTTATCAGGCCCCTACGGAAGAAGCCGGCTTGCAGGCGCTGGAAGCGTTCTCCAGTGCCTGGGACATCCGCTACCCGCAAATAAATCGAAGCTGGCAGGCAAACTGGGCCAATCTGGCCACGTTCTTTGCCTACCCAACGGACATCCGCAAGGTGATCTACACGACCAACGCCATCGAGTCGTTAAACAGCGTGATCCGGCATGCCATCAAAAAGCGCAAGGTGTTCCCGACCGACGACGCAGTGAAAAAGGTGGTGTGGCTGGCGATACAGGCGGCCTCACAGAAATGGACAATGCCTTTGAGGGACTGGCGCATGGCAATGAGCCGCTTTATTATCGAGTTCGGTGACCGCCTGGACGGTCACTTCTGAGAAAAGGCATTTACACAGAATCCGGTACGGGCTCCCCCACTTATGCTGTATTTCCTCTGGATAGATACGGCACAGCCCTCCGCCGGGGGTCAAAGGTCAATTCACCGAAGTAGATTTTGTCGTTGGCCTCATAAAAGTCGATGCGCAAATATGAGAAATCTTTGGCTATCCGCTTGGCAAGCGAGGTCATGAGGGAAAGATGTTTCGGCTTCGCCATCGGTACCGGGCTATTTTGTAATCCCATACGAATATCGGTGCGCTGCCAGTTTTCGTCGAAAACGTCCCGGCGATGAGCGCCGAAACGACGCTTTGTTGAATAAATCCGAAATTTGTGACGACTTCCTCCCTATCAGGGCGATTGTTACATGATGCGGACGCTGTTTGGCATTCCTAACAGCGTGATCCGGTTAAGCGCTTTGACCATTGCCATAGCCTCACCTACCTACGAGTCATAGTCATGCAGACTCAGATGACCACCCAGAAGTGTTTTAAACCGGAACATGGCCGTTTCAGCCAGTGAACGCCGGTGATAACCTACTTTCTTTTTCCAGGTATCGTTATTGCCGCTCAGATGCTGATTTGCCACCGCATGGTTACGCTCATGGTATCGAGCTGGCCAATATTGCGCACCACTTCGCGGTTGGGATAAGCGGCTTTATTTTTTTCCTCAGCAGAGCATCATGACAGTAACGCGTATCGTAAGCACTGTCAGCCGACGCTTCCTTGATTTTCCGGTGGGTTTGGTTAATCAGCCCGGGCAGCGCCTGCGCATCTATCGTACCGCTTAGCGATAAATCGGCACAGATAATTTCATGTGTCGCGCTATCTACTGCCAGATGAAGCTTGCGCCATACTCTGCGCCTCTCAGCCCCATGCTGCCTGACTTTCCATTCGCCTTCTCCGAAGATTTTCAGGCCGGTGCCATCGATGACCAGGTGTGAGATTTCGCCGCGGGTTGGCGTTTTTATGCTGATGTCGACGGTTTTTGCTCGCCGGCTGACCAGAGAGTAATCTGGGCAGCGCAGCGACAGCCCCATCAGTTTAAAAATCGCGTCAGCGAAACCCTGTAACGCCCGGAGCGAAAGGTTAAACACGCGCTTTATCATCAGAACCGTGGTAATGGCAATATCGGTGTAGTGAAGCGGCCGGTCACGATGTTCAGGTGGTGTACTCTCAGTCCATGCAGCAATGGCTGACTCATCAAGCCATACTGTCAGGTCCCCCCGCTGCCTGAGCGCATTGTTGTATGCGGGCCAGTTGGTGATTTTAAACTTTTGCTTTGCCATGGGGACCTGATGTTGAAACGAATGTAGTGATCAGAGCCGCCAGTCACCTAAAAGTTCGATTTATTCAACAAAGCCGCTTTGTTGAATAAATCCGAAATTTGTGACGACTTCCTCCCTATCAGGGCGATTGTTACATGATGCGGACGCTGTTTGGCATTCCTAACAACGTGATCCGGTTAAGCGCTTTGACCATTGCCATAGCCTCACCTACCTGCGCGTCATAGTCATGCAGACTCAGATGACCACCCAGAAGTATTTTAAACCGGAACATGGCCGTTTCAGCCAGTGAACGCCGGTGATAACCTACTTTCTTTTTCCAGGTATCGTTATTGCCGCTCAGATGCTGATTTGCCACCGCATGGTTACGCTCATGGTATCGAGCTGGCCAATATTGCGCACCACTTCGCGGTGGGATAAGCGGCTTTATTTTTTTCCTCAGCAGAGCATCATGACAGTAACGCGTATCGTAAGCACTGTCAGCCGACGCTTCCCTGATTTTCCGGTGGGTTTGGTTAATCAGCCCGGGCAGCGCCTGCGCATCTGTCGTACCGCTTAGCGATAAATCGGCACAGATAATTTCATGTGTCGCGCTATCTACTGCCAGATGAAGCTTGCGCCATACTCTGCGCCTCTCAGCCCCATGCTGCCTGACTTTCCATTCGCCTTCGCCGAAGATTTTCAGGCCGGTGCCATCGATGACCAGGTGTGAGATTTCGCCGCGGGTTGGCGTTTTTATGCTGATGTCGACGGTTTTTGCTCGCCGGCTGACCAGAGAGTAATCTGGGCAGCGCAGCGACAGCCCCATCAGTTTAAAAATCGAGTCAACGAAACCCTGTAACGCCCGGAGCGAAAGGTTAAACACGCGCTTTATCATCAGAACCGTGGTAATGGCCATATCGGTGTAGTGAAGCGGCCGGCCACGATGTTCAGGTGGTGTACTCTCAGTCCATGCAGCAATGGCTGACTCATCAAGCCATACTGTCAGGTCCCCCCGCTGCCTGAGCGCATTGTTATATGCGGGCCAGTTGGTGATTTTAAACTTTTGCTTTGCCATGGGGACCTGATGTTGAAACGAATGTAGTGATCAGAGCCGCCAGTCACCTAAAAGTTCGATTTATTCAACAAAGCCCAACAAAGCCGCAATACGATTGAAAAGAATGTTGTCGCTGCCCAATTGTACGAAAGACATAATCAGGATGACGATAGAAAACAAGTAGCTAAAAGAGCCAAAACTAGCCGGCCCCAAATAGCGGGCGACAAACATGGCAGAAATGATTCCTTCCCCGGCAAAACATAATTTTTCAAGGATGATCCAGAACGTATTAAAAATAATCGCCGCCATAGTTACCATTTCATAATGAGTACAAGTAAATCGCAGAGCTCGATTGTCAACTGCGACGCTTACGCCAGGCTGCGGTGACGAATATTTCGCGCTGATGTCATATAACTATATCTTGCTATTGGGCTCGACAACTGAAATCAAGGTGAAATCTATTTTAGATAAGGTCATTTCATCCGCTCATTTCATCTCATCCTGACATGAAATCCAAGACAGTCCAATTTCATATAAAAAAACCCGCCGTAGCGGGTTTTTGTAGCCTGTGGCTAGAGAGGTTATCGTGCCGCGCTGGGGTTACAGTAAAAATAGGCATCTTCCAAGCCGCCCGTGGCGCTTATGCATCGGTTGGCGTGAAGTAATACAGGGTTGTCATTTACCGAACAGGTGACAGATAATGTGCTATAGTCGTTCCATTTTGTATTGTCATCTTGTCTGGCAGCAAGCGGGGTGTCCCCGTCAAATAAAAAAGTCAGGGCCGCAGTCAATAAAACACAGAATGTCAGACATAAAATAAATATTTTACGTTTCTGATAATAGCGCCGTTGTGCCAGAGAAAACAGGTACCGCCAGACCCCCATTCCCTGCAAGCTTTTATCGGGATAAGCATCACGATAAAGGTCGGCGGGGGTTTTGGCATGCGCGGGTAACGCCCATACGGGCTCGGCATGATCGGAAGGGTCCATATAGAGTTCATCTACGACCTTGGAGGCCTACTGTGGGGCCGGCGGCGCCGTTGACGCCGTATCAACTGGCAGAGGTTGCGGCCGATCGTCGACGGCGGGACCCGCGCCCGTGCCGGGGAAAGCGAAAGGTGGGCTGGAGTGCATATCAAGCCGATGTTTTTCTTCGATAATATAGCCAACGCGCGGGACAGTTTTTATTATTTCGTGTTCTTTGTCGCCAATTTTTTTGCGAATCGATTTTATCGTTTGATTAATAGTAGAATCAGAGCAATAGGTGCCTTTCCAAATGCGGTTTACGAACTCCCCGCGCGTAACGGCTTTCGGGGAGTTTTCAACCAATAAACGCAATATTTGGTACTCTTTCCAACGAAGTCGGGTCTGCAAATCCGGGGCGACTTTCACATCAAGATTATCGATAGTGATAGTTTCAGTAAGTTTCATTTAAAAGTACCTCAGATATTTTTTTTCTTATCGTAATGCTTTCTCATAAGCTATACATGAAAATGAAAACTCAAATAATTTAATTAGATGGCAAGATTTTCATTTCTTTTAAGCGTAACGATACATAAATCCTCCTATGAAGATGAGCGGTTGTTAAGGCTAATCAAAGTTAGTTGAAGGTTTACTAAGCTGTTAGGGTAATTATTCTTAATTTTATAGTCAAATTATTCTTTTTTAGTTTTCGGCTAACGCTTACACGCGGCCGCAGATTAACCATAACGGCAAAAGGATCTTGTATGATATTTGTACCGTGATAATTGGCAGAAAAAAAATTATTTTGCAATGGGTTTTTGGCTGAATTTATGAAATTCAATCTAAAATATTCAACCTAATGATTTTCCATGTTTTCACACAAATAATGAAATTATCGCTAGAGAATGGTGTTCTCAGCTTAAGAATAGAAAAATAAGTGAAATCCATGGTTTTTCTTCGTGTTTTATCAGCAGCATTAGATAATGTGCAGTGTTTTATGCTGGATATGCTTGGTTCATTGGTGACATTTAGGGAGCGGCGGACGGTGATGCGTTTGGCAAGGCTTTTGAGTGCCTCTCGGCAATTTCATCTATTTTACATAACTTATCTGAGTATTATCCTAAGGGGGCGCGGTGTGAAATATTCGACGTCTGATGCAAACCCGGTTTTTCGCAACCGCCCTCAGGGGGAGAAAACGGGAAAAATTCGGGTATTTTTCCTGTCAAAAAAACGCTTTAATTTAGGATTTTTCCGCCTGATAGTCACCACGCTTTATTTGTTAAACTGGAATAGGAGTATTAATTAACCTTTTTTAGTTATTCGTTCAACCTCATTTGCTGCCTTCACTTCCCAAATGCCTTGTCTTGCGTCGCAAGAGGCGGATACACGGCGTTTGGGGCCACCGCAAGGCAGGTGAGGTAACAGGGGGGCAGCGTGGTGTCGGCCACCCCGGCGCGCGTCGTTAGCGCGATGTTTTTGCGCCGTCGCTGCCCTCTTTGTTAGCCCACCGATGACGCGGCGGGATTGCGCATTAGACCGATCTATGACACTGTCTGCGCCGATGAACCGCTAGGGGGTTAAAGATGAATGATTTTTCGCTGGTGTGCCGGGTGCTTGGCACGTTGTTTTACCGTTAGCCGCAGGATGAGGTACTCTCACCCTTGCTTACGCTTATCGCGCAGAATAAGCTCGCCGAGCATTGGCCGCTGAAACAAGACGCGCTGCTTACGCGTATGCAACAAGAATGCGTGCCCGAGACGTTGCAGCAAGACTTTCAAGCGCTGTTTTGTGGCGAGACGCGGCTTTGTTGAATAAATCGAACTTTTAGGTGACTGGCGGCTCTGATCACTACATTCGTTTCAAAATCAGGTCCCCATGGCAAAGCAAAAGTTTAAAATCACCAACTGGCCCGCATACAACAATGCGCTCAGGCAGCGGGGGGACATGACAGTATGGCTTGATGAGTCAGCCATTGCTGCATGGACTGAGAGTACACCACCTGAACATCGTGGCCGGCCGCTTCACTACACCGATATGGCCATTACCACGGTTCTGATGATAAAGCGCGTGTTTAACCTTTCGCTCCGGGCGTTACAGGGTTTCGTTGACGCGATTTTTAAACTGATGGGGCTGTCGCTGCGCTGCCCAGATTACTCTCTGGTCAGCCGGCGAGCAAAAACCGTCGACATCAGCATAAAAACGCCAACCCGCGGCGAAATCTCACACCTGGTCATCGATGGCACCGGCCTGAAAATCTTCGGCGAAGGCGAATGGAAAGTCAGGCAGCATGGGGCTGAGAGGCGCAGAGTATGGCGCAAGCTTCATCTGGCAGTAGATAGCGCGACACATGAAATTATCTGTGCCGATTTATCGCTAAGCGGTACGACAGATGCGCAGGCGCTGCCCGGGCTGATTAACCAAACCCACCGGAAAATCAGGGAAGCGTCGGCTGACAGTGCTTACGATACGCGTTACTGTCATGATGCTCTGCTGAGGAAAAAAATAAAGCCGCTTATCCCACCGCGAAGTGGTGCGCAATATTGGCCAGCTCGATACCATGAGCGTAACCATGCGGTGGCAAATCAGCATCTGAGCGGCAATAACGATACCTGGAAAAAGAAAGTAGGTTATCACCGGCGTTCACTGGCTGAAACGGCCATGTTCCGGTTTAAAACACTTCTGGGTGGTCATCTGAGTCTGCATGACTATGACGCGCAGGTAGGTGAGGCTATGGCAATGGTCAAAGCGCTTAACCGGATCACGTTGTTAGGAATGCCAAACAGCGTCCGCATCATGTAACAATCGCCCTGATAGGGAGGAAGTCGTCACAAATTTCGGATTTATTCAACAAAGCGGCGAGACGCCTAAAGTTTCCCCCTACCGATCCGCCTGGTTGGACGCCGACGAGCAGGACATTCGCGCTTTTTTGCTCGCCCGCGGTATGCCCTGAGGTGAAAAACCCACCGACCACTTTGGCGCGCTGTTGCTGCCCGGCTCCTGGCTTGAAGATCAGGCGCAGCAGGATGAAACCGAAGCACAATGGCAGCTGTTTGACCATTTTCTTTTGACCTGGAGCGAACGTTTTCTCGATAAAGTGGAGGCTCATGCCGGCACCGGCTTTTATCGTGCGCTGGCAATTCTCTGTCGTGAAGCGCTGCCTGAGTTACGTGACGAGCTGGGTTCCGACGCAGAGCAGGAAGGGTAACACGCCTGGGGAGGGGGGGGAGGCGTGCGTTAGGGCAATCGCTGGCGCCATATTCTGCCATGGCGTACGCCTTCATGAGTTAATTAGCGCGGCGGCACCTAAGAAGCTCCCGCTATTTCAACCGCCTCACCCGTGATCGATTACCGTTGGACCAGCAATAAGGAAATCACCCCCCGGGCGATATGCAGGCGCTCACGCCTTGACGGTGTGTCGCCGCCTGCACCGATAAGTGAGGATGGGGCAATGACCCGCGCCTTGCCGGTGCTGTCGTCCTCGCCCGATTCCCACGCCGCAGCGACTTTACCGGGGGAAGCGCCGAGTCATGCTGCCCAACTGGCCGCTCCGACTCAGCTGCTTACGCTCTCCACGAAGTTACGTCAAAACCAGAGCCGACGCGGGGCAGGTTTGCCGCGGCGGGGTTTAGCGGGTAAAAGGAATCACCAGTTTACCCGGCTTGACCTCAATCCCTTTCGCCAGTTTCTTCGCCAGCGCCTCGCTTTTGCTGCGATTGGCGTCCAGACGGTAAGCCGGCAGGGCATCGAACCAGCTCCTTAACGATTGCTGAAGATAAGGCTCCAGCGTGCGCAGCGTGCCGGTCAGTTTTTCCGGGTTGACCTGATAATTGACCAGTTGCATATCTTTAAGATAAATGGCGCCCTGCTCGGGGTCGTAGTAGGGCTGCGCTTTCAGCGTCAGCCTGTTGTGAACCCAGCAGGGAAACGACGTTAAAGCGGGCATTGCCGGCTAACGTGACCTTACCCGGCTCTTCCCAACCAATCTGGCTGTGCAAATCCTGTAGAACGATATCGGCCGAGATCAGGCCGGAGATACCGATGGATTTATGGAAATCATTGTGCTGCTGCAGATAGTCATTCACTTTTTGTTCGCTGAGGCTGTAATGCGTCAACCGATTACAGCCGCTCAGCAGCAGGCCGCCAAACACCACCGCCAGCGCGAAGCGATTACCTCGTTTCATTCCTTCCCCATAGGTTGTTCACCCCTCACGACGAGGGGCGAACAGCATAACATAAATGCCTCGGGAGCGGGCAGGGGATACGCCCCGCGCGGGGCATCTCCGGCACGGATTATTGCGCCATACTGGACAAGAGATTCACCTGCGTCTGTTTGGCCATATTATCGCGATAATCGGCAACGCGGGTGGGCCAGTTGATGCCGGCAACGAGGGTTAACGAGCGCAGCCAGGGAAACAGGTGAATATCGTCTTCGGACACTTCGCCGTTGCAGGCATTGGGCTGCTTAATCAACGGATCCAGATCGCGCAGCTGCTGGCTGATTTTTTTCACCAAGCCCGGCGTGTGATCCAGCAATTGCTCGAAATCCCCCAGGCTGGCCTGTTTTTTATTAATGAAATACCGGCGGGCCTGCTCGGTGGCGAACTCTTCCAGGCTCGCGCGCACAAAGCGCGGCAGCAGCAGGCGCTGCGCGGTGTCGCTAATGTCCTTTAGCCATTTGCCAATGGCGGGCTGTGTCGGGCCGGTCAACAGCGGGCGCCGGTCAAGGTTGTCAATATAATGTACGATGTCCATGCTTTCCGGCATGTAGCTGCCGTCATCTTTTTGCAAGATCGGCACCATTTTCTGCCCCACCATGGCGATGGGGGTGGTTTCATAGTCATTCGCCAGCACGTGCAACGCGATGGGAATATTTTTAAGGCCAAAAATCATGCGGGCTTTTACGCAAAAGGGGCAGTGCTCATAAATGTATAATTTCATGATGTCGGCATCCTCCCGTGGGGTATTGGCGCCTACTGCGCCAAATAAGGTACATAGGGAAAAAAGTATGGGTAACTTTACGCCCGGGATCAACCGCAGCGCCGGCAAAAGGGGAAAGCCGCCACCCTGGCGTGCACGCCGTCAGGAGCCTTCACTGCGACCGTTGAGCATCACGGGCTCAATGGGACGCTGCTGAAATTGACGGTACAAGCCCAGCAAGGTAATAAAACCTATCAGCCCCAACATGAACCAGGGAAGCTGCGGAATCTCCAGCCGGTTGCCGACATCATACAGCCAGCCGCCGCCGCTATAGCCGATGGCGCCGCCCAGCGCCAGGCCCAGGCGGCTAAATCCCATATAGCTGCCGCGGGCGCGGTTGTCCGCCAGCGACGCGCCCAACGTTTCCCGCGCGGGTTCGGCAATGATAGAACCGATGTAAAACAGCCCGATTAACATGAACAGCGCGCGCAAATCCTGGATCAGGCCGATTGGGAACAAACTCAGCAGCATGATGGTCAGCCCCGCCATTAATCGGGTTTCCAACCTGAAGCGCTTTTCGCTCCAGCGGGCAATGGGGTAGAGCAGCGACAGCGACAGGGCCGCTTCGATAGCATACATCCATTTCACCGCCGTGGGCTGGCCCGCCACCTCGTTGACGCGGATCGGCAGCATCAGCATCACCTGTACCGAAAGCATGTAATAGCCGGTCAAGGTTAACACGTAGGTCACGAAGCGCTGATCGCGCAGCACCCGGCGCATGCCTTCCAGCATCGGCGCGCGTACGGTGGAGATACGGTACCCCGGCAGCAGCCAGGCGTTAAAGATGGCGGCGAACACAAACAGTACTGCGCCGGCCAGGCACACCAATTTAAAATCATAGCGCAGCAGCCAACTGCCGAGCAGCGCGCCGATAACGGCGCAGGCGCTGTCTTGCATCATTAACAGCGAATAGAAGCGCCCTCGTTCCCAGGGGCGCGTCAATTTAATCACCAGCGCCGTCCGGGGCGGATCAAATAGGGTGCCCCCCAAGGCGGAGAGCGCACAGGAGAGCCAAAGCAGCCAGGGCTCGTCGGCGATGCCCATTAATACGAACCCCAGGGCGCGCATCAGCATACCGGCGATGATCATCGGCTTCGCCCCCAGTCTGTCGGCAAAGGCGCCGCCAAAAATACCCAGCCCCTGCTGGATAAACTGCCGCAGGCCGAGGGCGATACCCACCAGCAGCGCGGCCCAGCCGAGTTGATCGACAAACCGTATGGAAATGAGCGGGAAGACGACATAAAAGCCCATCACCACCAGCATATTATCCATTAACAGAAAATATTTACCCAAGCTCCTAGCTTGCGAGACCGACGACATGCTCCACCCTAAGTTGCAATAAAGACGAAGAGGACAGCCTATTCTGAACGGAATATTTGATTAGCGATAGTGTGCTTAGGGATGATATTTTTTAATAGTGCGGAATTAGCAAAGCATATACTTTATTAACACGATTATATTATTGTTTATAAGTGGCGCAGCGCCCCGGTCAGCATAAAACGCGGCATGAGGCTTAGGTGAAACAGACGAGCGGGTATTGTACCGCTGTGTTGACAACCGCGTCGGTTCAGGTAGGCAAAACGGGAGGGCGGAGGAAAGATGTTCGGCTATCCCTCAGCATCGCCAAAGGTGTGGCTGGTCACCGATCGGCTGGTGGTACGTCTGGCCAATGAACGGGACGATTACCGTCTGGCAGAGTACTATGCGGTTAATCGGGATTATCTCAAACCCTGGGAGCCGATACGCGACGAGAGTCATTGTTATCCCTCAGGCTGGCAGGCGCGTCTGGGAATGATTAACGAAATGCATCGACAGGGCAGCGCCTATTATTTTGTCCTGCTCGATCCGCTGGAAACGGAAATTCGCGGGGTCGCGAATTTCAGCAATGTGCTGCGTGGCTCGTTTCATGCCTGTTTTCTCGGCTATTCGCTCGGAGAAATGTGGCAAGGGCAGGGGCTGATGTTTGAAGCGCTGCAGGCGGCCGTACGCTATATGCAGCGGCAGCAGCATATGCATCGAATAATGGCAAATTATATGCCTCACAATCATCGCAGCGGCAGTTTACTGGCGCGGCTTGGATTTATTCGCGAAGGTTACGCGAAAGAGTATTTATTGATCGATGGCCAGTGGCGAGACCATGTTCTGATGGCATTGACCTACAGTGAATGGACGCCCGGTCGCTAATGTTTCGGGGGAGCGGTATGACATTACGGATTGGCATTATTGGCTTGGGCGGCATTGCGCAAAAAGTGTATTTGCCGCTGCTCGGCGCCGCCGCGCGCTGGCATTTAGTGGGCGCCTTCTCACCCAATCAGTCGCGGGCGCGGGCGCTTTGCGACAGTTATCGTATTCCCTGTTTTGCCCGGATAGATGAACTCGCGCAGCAGTGCGACGCCCTGTTTGTCCATAGCAGCACCGAAAGTCATTTCGCTGTGGTGAGCGATTTGCTCAAGCGCGGTCGGCATGTGTATGTGGATAAGCCGCTGGCAGCTGCCCTCGAGCAGGCGGAAGCACTGCTGACGCTGGCCGCCCGGCAGCAGCGGATACTGATGGTCGGTTTCAACCGCCGCTTCGCGCCGCTATACCAGCGTCTCAAACAGGACATGCAGCACGTTGCTTCGCTGCGCATGGATAAGCATCGTAGCGACAGCGTCGGGCCGCAGGACGTGCGTTTTACGCTTTTAGATGATTATCTGCACGTCGTGGACACCGCCTTATGGTTGGCGGGCGGGACGCTGGCGTTGACCGGCGGTGTGGTATGGAACAATGGGACGGGCCAGCTGTTGTACGCCGAGCACGCGTTTCGCTGCGGCGAGGGTTTGGTTACCACCGCTATGCACCGCCAGGCGGGCAGCCAGCGGGAAACCGTCACCGCCGTGACCCGCGGCGCGCTCTATCGGGTAGAGGAGATGAGCCGTTTTCAATGGGAACGCGCGGGAACGCTAGGGGAATTGCCTGTCCCCGTCTGGCAGACGATTTTAACCCAGCGCGGGTTCACCGGCGCGGTAGAGCACTTTATCGACTGCGCGGCGAACCAGATGCAGATTCCGACGTATCCGATCAGCTGTTCGACCTTGTACACGATTCTGTGTAAATGCCTTTTCTCAGAAGTGACCGTCCAGGCGGTAGAGGCCCAAGAGCCGGTTTGTCCAGCTGCTCGAAGCGTTCAAGGCGACTTTGTCCGCCGTAATGACGCATCGGGCGCAAATTCAACTCATGATTGAGTTCTCGTATCACCTGGTTGAGTTCGGCCAGCGAGTAGAACCTACGTTTACGCAACCGGGCCAAAACCCAGCGTTCTACCAGCTGCACAGTTGATTCTGCCTTCGCCTTGTCTTTCGGTTTTCTCGGGGCGCGCCGGTAGCACCACTGTCTCATAGTGATTTGCCAGCGCCTGGTAGCTCTGGTTTATGACCGGCTCATAGCGGTCAGGGGTGCTGACAGCGCTGCGCAGATTATCAGGTATCATCAGCTCCGGAACCCCACCCATGAAGTGCAGGCAGCGGCTATTGACGTTGAGCCACGATGCCATGTCCTGGCCTTCGCAGGCTTCGATATACGCATAGCCTGACACGCCCATGGCAGCGACGAAGATAGCGACCTGGCGTACGCTACCGGTCGCAGGGTTGACGATAGGTACGGTGGGGCCACAGAAGTCGATGAAGAGCTTTTCGCCAGCCTTGTTCTCCATGCGCATGGAACGCCGCTGCTTCTTTTTCCAGTCACGGAACAGTGCACAAAACTGTGAGTAACCGAGGGCATCACCGCCCACGGCGGACTGATATTCCATCCAGAGCAGCTGTTTGGTCATGCCCTTGCGGCTTAACTCGGTATCTATATCAAGCCAGCTGGGTAAGGTATTGATAACTTTTCCGGATTTACCGGGATAGAGCAGGCGGTCGAGGTCGACGGGGGACAGTTCCGCCGGCAATGGCCAGACCAGGTTAGCTACCGTGAATCGGCCGAGGATATCGTGCACGGTAGTACAGCCTATGCCGAGCGCTGCTGCGATAGTGCGATTCGAGCGACGCTGCTAGGATTTCATACGTAAGACATTAATATAGATGCATATTTCCGTTCTCGCTTTCTTCTTTTTACGTGCCATGCCATGCCCCCGGAAGCTAAAAGTCTCCAGAGTATGGCGGAACAGAAGATGAGCGATCGGACAGAATCGGAATTGCTGATCGGGCGACCGGAATCAGTGATCGGATGAAATCAGAATTAGTGATCGGGTGAAATCGGAATCAGTGATCGGATGTGATCGGAACCAGCACCAGACCCCCACGTGTCTCGATGGCGAGGAGAGCATCAGCGCGCAGCGCTGGATTGAGCGACTGCTCGCGGAGCGTGAGGTTTGATGTCCGCACGCCACAACGCTCGCAGCGTATGGCCGGGCTGTTCCCCGACGGGCGGCGCCACCGGCCGTTATCGCGACGCCGCTAACGGACAGTAGCGATTTTCTCCGGGCAGGGTAGACTAGGCGCACCTTAACGGCTCAGGATTTGCCGCGGGCGGCGCGCCAAGCTTAGGTTGACGGCGTCCGGGCGGAACAGAAAAACACCACCATGAATTTATTGAAATCGCTGGCAGCGGTCAGCTCCATGACACTTTTCTCCCGCGTATTGGGGTTTATTCGCGATGCTATCGTGGCGCGGGTGTTTGGCGCCGGTATGGCGAGCGACGCCTTTTTTGTCGTCTTCAAAATTCCCAATCTGCTGCGGCGTATCTTCGCCGAAGGCGCTTTCTCCCAGGCGTTTGTGCCCATTTTGGCGGAATATAAGAGCCAGCAGGGGGAGGCGGCAACGCGCGTGTTTGTCGCCTATATCGCCGGCCTGCTTACGCTGGTGCTGGCGCTGGTCACCGTCGCCGGTATGCTGGCCGCGCCTTGGGTCATTATGATCACTGCGCCGGGGTTTACCGATACGCCGGAAAAATTCGCCCTGACGACCGCGCTGTTACGTGTCACCTTTCCCTATATTTTGTTAATTTCCCTTACCTCGCTGGTGGGCGCGGTACTGAATACCTGGAACCGGTTTTCGGTGCCGGCGTTCGCGCCAACGTTGCTTAACGTCAGCATGATCGGTTTCGCGCTGCTGGCGGCGCCGCTGTTTCATCCGCCGGTGATGGCGCTGGCCTGGGCGGTGGTGGCCGGCGGTGTTCTCCAGTTAGGCTATCAACTGCCGCACCTGAAAAAAATCGGCATGCTGGTGCTGCCCAGAGTGCAGTTTCGCGACGCCGGCGTATGGCGCGTGCTGCGGCAAATGGGGCCGGGCATCCTCGGCGTGTCAGTCAGCCAAATCTCGCTGATTATCAATACCATATTTGCCTCCTTTCTGGTGTCCGGTTCCGTCTCCTGGATGTATTACGCTGACCGCCTGATGGAGTTCCCTTCCGGGGTGCTGGGCGTGGCGTTGGGGACTATTCTGCTGCCCTCGTTGTCGCGCAGCTTTACCCATGGCAATCACGATGAATACTCCCGTCTGCTGGATTGGGGATTACGCTTATGCTTCATGCTGGCGCTGCCCAGCGCGGTGGCGCTCGGCATTCTGGCGCACCCGCTGACGGTGGCGCTGTTCCAGTACGGCAAGTTTTCCGCCTTTGACGCCTTGATGACCCAGCGCGCGCTAATAGCCTACTCGGTGGGCCTGGTCGGCCTGATTTTAGTGAAAGTGTTGGCCCCGGGATTTTACTCCCGTCAGGACATCAAAACGCCGGTGCGCGTGGCGATGATTACGCTGGTCATGACCCAACTGATGAACTTGACCTTTATCGGCCCGCTGAAACACGCCGGTTTGTCGCTGTCCATTGGCCTGGCCGCCTGTCTCAACGCCGGGCTATTGTACTGGCAGCTGCGCCGGCAAAAACTGTTTCAGCCGCAGCCGGGCTGGCTCGGCTTTTTCTGCCGTCTGATGCTAGCGGTCATTATCATGGCGGCGGCGCTGGTCGGGCTGCTGTCGGTGATGCCGGACTGGGCGCAGGGCGCCATGTTCTGGCGGCTGTTGCGCCTGATGGGCGTGGCGGCGGCAAGCGCTATTGTTTATTTCGCCACGCTGTGGTTGGTGGGGTTCCGTCCGCGCCACTTCGCGCGCTCGGTGCAGGTTCACTAAACCCTTTCCCGCGAACAAAAGCCGGCCCGCGCTAGGCGGGCTGACTTACTCAACGATCGCGGCGGTCAAGGGTGGCGCAATCCAGGGTTAAGCCCCGGCTACATCCGCTCGACCGTTTCGATACCCAACAGATCCAGTCCTTGTTTCAAGGTGCGCGCAGTGAGCAGCGCCAGTTGCAGACGGCTTTGGCGTAACGCTTCGTTCTCGGCAGTCAGGATCGGACAGTGTTCGTAGAAGGCGGAAAACAGCACGGCCAAATCATAAAGATAGGCGCACAATACGTGGGGCGTGCCGTCGCGCGCTACCGTCACAATGGCCTCCTCCAACTGCAGCAAACGAACCGCCAGCTGAGTTTCCTGCTCCACCGCCAGCCGAATAGCGCCGCTGAGCTGCTGCTCATTCTGGTCGCTGCGTTTGAATATTGAGGCGACGCGCGTGTAAGCGTATTGCATGTAGGGCGCGGTATTGCCCTCGAAACTCAGCATATTGTCCCAGTCGAAAACGTAATCGGTGGTGCGGCTTTTCGACAAATCCGCATACTTCACCGCCCCGATACCCACCACCTGCGCCAACCTTTCCAGCTCGGCGTCGTCCATGGTGGGATTTTTATCGGCAATCAGGCGGCGCGCGCGTTCCAGCGCTTCGTCCAGCAGGTCAGTGAGTTTTATGGTCCCACCGGCCCGGGTTTTAACCGGCTTGCCGTCCTTGCCCAACATCATGCCGAACATGTGATGTTCAAGCGGTACCGATTCAGGTACGTAGCCGGCCTTGCGCACGATGGTCCAGGCCTGCATCAAATGCTGATGCTGACGTGAATCGATATAGTAAATGATGCGATTGGCTTTCAGCGTTTCATAGCGGTATTTGGCGCAGGCGATATCGGTGGTGGTATAGAGGTAAGCACCATCCTTTTTCTGGATGATCACCCCCATGGGCTCGCCTTCTTTGTTTTTGAATTCCTCAAGGAACACCACGATGGCGCCTTCGCTCTCCACCGCCAGCCCTTTGGCCTTCAAATCCGCCACGATCCCGGGGAGCATGGCGTTGTACAGGCTTTCGCCCATGACGTCTTCGCGCTTGAGCGTCACGTTGAGCCGGTCATAGGTTTTCTGATTCAGCGCCATGGTGACATCCACCAGCTTGCGCCACATCCGCCGACAATACACATCGCCGCCCTGGAGCTTCACCACATAGCCGCGCGCTCGCTCGGCGAAAGCCGGCTCCTCATCATAGTGCTGTTTGGCGGCGCGATAAAAGCTTTCCAAACTGGAGAGCTGCATTTCCGCTTCACCGCCGTCCTGCACTTTTTCCAGGTAGGCAATCAGCATGCCGAACTGTGTTCCCCAATCCCCGACGTGGTTGGCCCGGATAACGTTATGGCCCAAAAACGTCAGCGTGCGCACCGAGGCGTCGCCGATGATGGTCGAACGTACATGGCCGACATGCATTTCTTTAGCGACATTGGGGGCGGAATAATCCACCACGATGGTTTGCGGCGCGACGCTTGCAACCCCTAGACGCGGCGAAGAGAGCGCCTCGACAAGCTGATTCTCTAGCCAGCGCGGGTCGAGAAAGATATTGATAAAACCGGGACCGGCGATGTCGACTTTGCGCGCGATGCCGTTCAAATCAAGCAAACTGACGACTTTTTCCGCCAGCGCGCGGGGCGGCAGACCGAGCCGTTTGGCGATCGCCATAACGCCATTGGCCTGATAATCGCCGAATTGAGCCTTGGCCGACTGCCGCACCTGCGCTTCGCAGTCAGCGCTCACGCCTGCGGCCACCAGCGCCTGCTGGATTTTTTCAGAGAGAAGTGTGTGGATGTTCACCGTAATACCTTTATTGCATGGGCGGGAGGCAGGCAGAGCGCTGACATTCCCTGGCAACCTGACTACGCCACCATAACCGGGCGGCCACGGTGGTCAGATCCGAAAAATAAATCATGCTTATACCATAATCGGCGGCGGGAGTCAGTAGAGCGGGTAAGACGGATTTAACGGGCGCGGAAAGTAAAGCAGGGAGGCTGCCCGCCGCGAAGCGGGAAGCGGGGGCATTACCGATAGCGGCGGCGTTCTTTGCGGGAAATGCCGAGCTGATTACGATTCTTGCTGCGTAAATGCTGGATTATGGAATAGACAGCGACAATAACCAGCAACAGGCATAAAGCTAATAATAGCATTTTATATACCTTCGATTATTTAGGTGTCTAAAATAGCTGAAATAACCTGGACGCACAATCCGCTCGACGCGCTTTAAGAATATACCTACCTTTTACGCCTCTAATCACTTTGAAATATGAGATAAAGCTGATGTTTGTAAGTGTAATGTTAGGAAATAGGGCGAACATTACTATTTCCATTAAGTATGATAAATATTTGCCATTAAATGCCCTCTTGCAAATTAACAGATTAATCTTAATACTCTATTGCGCGTTCGCCTGCCGTCCAACCGGAGGGGCGAAGCGGCCTACGGCGCGGTGCGCCGGGCAGGGCGCGATGCGGGGGCAAAAAAGATAAATAAGGATAAAGAAAAATGAATTGGACCGACGTTCCACAATTATTGGATTTAAAAATCGATTTAGTACGTTTTGACGCCGAGCTATACGCTTTAACGAATAGATTAGGTATTTTGCCAGAAGCTTTTTTTATCGATCATATTGCCGTGCGCTGTCATCAAACCGTGACGGCGCAACGCTGGTATCAGGGTTTCTCTCAATGCGGCCGCGTTTTGAATAAAACGAAAATTAACGGTCGTAACATTGCGCTGTTTGAACTGACGACGCCGCTGGTGTTAAAAGGACAAGCAATCCATTGTATTGAGCTGCCCTGGCCCGGCGAGCGGCGATATCCCCATGAAGGATGGGAACATATTGAAATGGTGCTGCCGGGTGAAACGGATACGTTTTACCCGCGGGCGCTGGCGCTAATCTCGGAGGGGGCATTGGCCTCGCCCGATTTGCGCATCAAACAAAGCCAGCCGCGTGCTCAGGAGGACACGCTAGCCAATCCTACGCTTGCCATCAGCGATGGCCGCGTCACCGTGAAATTCCACCCTCATCGACTAAGCGATATCGTTACCGCCGGGCGCCGTTGACGTTATTAGGTCAGCGACCCGCTTAGGGGGTTAGCTCTGTTGATGGCCTGCGCCATCCTCTCCAGGGCGGCGTCCAGCACCCCCCGGGTGCAGCCGAAATTGAGCCGTACAAATCGGCGCCGGCGGAGAGACCGACGCCCGCCTGTTCAAAAAAGGCGTGTGGATTGGCGACGCCCAGGCCGCTGGCGTCAATCCAGGCCAAATAGGTCGCCTCGGGGCCTGCCAGCGTCAGACCGGGCATGTCCCGCAGGCGAGCCCTGAGCCGGTCGCGATTGCGGCGCACAAGGCCAGCACATCCACGGCCGGCACCAAGCCCGCGCGCTGCGCGGCGAATTTCATGCGCAGACGCGCATTGGGTATGACCGTCACCGACGCCCCGAGTCCGGCGATATTGAAGCTTTTCGACGGCGACATGAGAGTAATGCTGCGCTGTGCCGCGTCCTCGTCCAGGGACGCGAAGGGGATATGCCGCAGACCGGGGGTCAGCAATAAATCGCAATGAATTTCATCCGAGCACACTAGCAGATCGTGCTCACGGGCAAAGGCCAGGTGCTGCAAAAGCTCTTCGCGACGATAGGCCCTTCCGCCGGGGTTGTGGGGATTGCACAGCATCAACAGGCGTTCGTTGCCGGACAGTGCGGGATCGGTGCCGGCGAAATCCACGCACCAGCGATCGGCATCGAGTCGCATTGGCGCCAGCCGCTGTTCACGGCCCGCGCTGCGGGCGGCCGCGCGGAACGGCGGATAGATAGGATTGGGTATCACCACCGCCTCGTTTGCCGCGGTCAGCGCGCGGACCGCCAGATGCAGGCCGCTTACCAGCCCCGGCAGAAAAACGAGCCATTCCGCCCTGACCTCCCATTGATAGCGTTCGCGCATCCGCTGGATGAAAATCTCGGTCAGATCCGTCGGCGATGAGCCGTAGCCAAACACGCCATGTTCGACACGGGCGCGCAACGCCTCGATAATACAGGGAGGGGAGCGAAAATCGGTATCGGCCACCCAGAGTGGAATGACATCCCGTCCGGCGTACTTTTGCCATTTATAACTATCGCTGTGACGCCGGTCGATACATTCATCGAAGTTGAATGCCATAGTCTTTTCCCTGCACAATTAAAAACAATAACGCCGCCGTTTGATGGCATAGTGTGCTATGCCAGTAATTCAGGGCCGTCAAGAAAGGAGTAGTATACCATGCCAAAACTGGAAGTTTGCTGCTATAGCGCGGAGTGCGCCATAACGGCCGAGCAAGCGGGCGCGGACCGGATTGAGCTTTGTTGTGCCCCAAAAGAAGGGGGGGTGACGCCCGGTTTTGGAACGCTACAGGCGGTACGCGACCGCGTTGCGTTGCCGGTTCATCCCATCATTCGCCCGCGCGGCGGTGATTTTTGCTACAGTGCTGCCGAGTTTGAGGTGATGCTTAATGATATCGCACAGGTCCGTGATATGGGCTTTCCGGGGCTGGTGATTGGCCTGCTTGATGCGGACGGACACGTTGACCTGGCGCGTATGCGGCGCATTATGCACCTTGCCGGCACTATGGCGGTCACTTTTCACCGCGCCTTCGATATGTGCCTCAATCCTTATCAGGCGCTGCGGCAATTAACCGATTTAGGGGTGGCGCGCATCCTTAGTTCCGGTCAACAGCAAAGCGCGGAAACAGGTTTGGCGTTATTGAGGGAACTGACCGAGCTGAGTCGTGGTCCAATCATTATGGCGGGAGCGGGCGTAAGATTGACTAACCTGCATAAGTTCGTGCAAAGCGGGATCCAAGAGCTGCACAGCTCCGCCGGTCAATTTGTCCCCTCCGGCATGCGCTACCGGAAAGCGGGCGTCAGCATGAGCGCCGACAGTGAAGCGGACGAGTTCAGCCGTTATCGGGTAGACGGTGAAATGGTAGCCAATATGAAACATGCGCTGACCGTGTTGCCCGTTGCGACGCGTCCGGCGTGATAACCGATTTTGCCGTGCACACGCTTAAACCCACGTGATGCTTGCAAGTACCAAGCCCCAACCTCTTGTTGGGGCTTCTTTTTATCTCGCGTTAAACGCTCTTAGCGGCTTTCCTGGCCCGATGCTATGACGACTGGCCCTCACACCCTTAGCCCCCGCGTCGGCCACCGGACGCGTCAGCGCGCCTGCCGTAATCGATGATGGGGCGCAGAGTAGCGGTGAGAGAGCGCAGATCGGCGTCGAAGAGGCGCTTAGGCCCCACGCACCGTTTGCCGTCAGGGTTTCTCCGCCACGATAACCGCCCGCAGCGGAGCGGGGTGGCCCTCGATGGTCAATCGCGGGTCGTCGGGGTGCAGGAAATCCGCCAGGGATTCGCTGGTCATCCACGTCGTGCGCCGCTGTTCATCAGTGTTGGTCACCGACATATCCACCTGACGCACGTTCACAAACCCGCATTTTTCCAGCCAGCCGATCAGAGCGGCGGGGGAGGGAATGAAGTAGACATTGCGCATTTGGGCGTAACGCTCCCCGGGGACCAGCACCTGGTTCTGGTCGCCTTCGATCACCAGGGTTTCCAACACCAGTTCACCGCCGCTAACCAATTGATTTTTCAACTGTAACAAATGATCGAGCGGCGAGCGGCGATGATACAGCACCCCCATGGAAAACACGGTGTCAAAGGCGGCCAATTCCGGTAACTGCTCAATGCCCAACGGCAGCAGATGCGCCCGTAAATCACCGCCGAGCAGCTTGCGCACCGCGGTAAATTGGCAATAAAACACCTGCATCGGATCGATGCCGACCGCCAGCTGCGCGCCGGCGCCAACCATCCGCCACAGGTGGTAACCGTTGCCGCAGCCTACATCCAGGATAAGCCGGCCGGCCAGCGGCGCGATATGCAGCACCACGCGTTCCCATTTCCAGTCAGAGCGCCATTCGGTGTCGATAGTGACGCCATGAAGCGAAAAGGGGCCTTTACACCACGGCATCAGCTGGCGCAGCAGGGATTCGATCCCCGACTGCTGGCCGACGGGTAGCGGCGGATGGCTGTCCGCGCTTACGCCGTGCAGCAGATCCAGACGCGCGGAGGTCAGCGTCGGCAGTTTTTCCATCGCGTTAAACCACTGGGTAAACTTGCCGTGCAACGAAGTGTGCTCCCACTCGCTCAGTTGTGCGGGCAGGGTATTGAGCCAGTGGCTCAATGGACTCTTGGCGATAAGCTGATAAAAATCGGCAAACTGACTCACTGCCCGCTCTCCGGTTTAATGGCAATCAATGAGCCGAAATTGAAGCATTGGAACCAGACCTCGGCATGACCGAACCCCGCCTCGGCCAGACGCTGTTTATGCACTTCCACGGTGTCGGTGAGCATCACATTTTCCAGCATGCTGCGTTTCTGGCTGATCTCCAGTTCGCTATAGCCATTGGCCCGTTTGAAATCGTGGTGCATATCGAACAATAGCGCGCCGATCCTGAAAACTGAATTTTTCCGATAGCACCACGGCACCGCCGGGATTAAGCCCCTGATAAATGCGATTTAGCAATGTCTGGCGCTGCTCGGGTTCGAGAAACTGCAAGGTAAAATTGAGCACCACCAGCGAGGCGTTTTCGATAGGGACGGTGCGTATATCCCCTTCGACGATCTCCGTTGGTGTCTCGGCGCGGACCGCTTCGATATGGCGCCGACAGCGGGCTATCATCGCCGGCGAGTTGTCCACCGCGATAATGCGGCAATCGGTGTGGTTGATGGCGCGGCGCATTGCGAGCGTCGCGGCGCCGAGGGCGCAGCCGAGATCGTAAATCTGCGTTCCCGCGCGGGCAAAGCGGCCGGCCAACATTCCGATCATCGAGATAATATTGGAATAGCCGGGGACGGAACGCTGGATCATATCAGGAAAGACTTCGGCGACGCGATCGTCGAAAGTCCAGTCGCCCAGGCTGGCTATGGACGCCGAGAAAAGGTCATCACGATGGGTCATGGCAAAATAGGCGTCGTTGTGCAAAATCCCTATTCTATCAGAATAGCGGCGATAAAGCATGTGTCCCGCGCGCCGACGCGTGCCGTTCTTACTGCCAACTGAGCACCACATCCCAAGGCATGAACCAGAGATTAAGCAGCACCATCAGCAATAATGCGCAATAAGTGGCGCTCATGCCGGCGCGCCGCCAGCGGTATTCCCGCGTGCGCAGACCGTAATAGTGCATTAGCCGCCCGGCCATCAGCAGCAGCCCGCAGATGTGCAACGTCCAGTTGGGGGTCCCGTTCATTTCCAGCAACACGAGTAAAATCAGGCAGATGGGAATATATTCCACCGCGTTGCCGTGCACCCGGATAGCGGTCTGTAATTCATAAAAACCGCTGTCACCCGTGGCCACGCAGTATTGGGTCCTGAGCCTGACGACATCCAGCGATAACTTTATCAGCAACAATGTGCCCAGCACGACATAAAGCGCGCTTACCATCCTAACGTTACTCCCTCGTTCACCCCATATTTCGCGTGCAAAATAATAGCCTGTGTCACCGGCGGTGTCGCAAAAAAAAAGCGGGTGGTTCGCGCGGTTTTGACCGCTCAGAAAAGCGTTTCCTGCTGTGGCCAATGCGGCGTTGGGCCCATGGTGGGGATTTGTGCTGCCAATTTCGGCCACAAATGCTGGACCAGCGGCGGCGCGAAGGCAATATCCGGCGTGTGGATAAACAAAAACGGCGTTCCCCGCTGTTGCCATTGCGGCAGACGGACCAACCACGGCTGGAACAGCGCGACGTTATCGTCGGGATCGTCGGCACCGATAAAGCGCCCCAGCGGCCGCCCGGCGGTTACCACCGCATGCACCGGCAGCTTGGGTTTTTGCTGCTTGGCGGAGCGGAGCGCTGGGGACGTGGGAAGCGCCGCATGGACCGGCCGGCTATCGAGGATCACCCGGTTGACGCCCCGCTGCTGCAGGCCGCGGTTTAGCGCACGCTCTTCGTCTTGTTTAGTAAAGAACGCCGGATGGCGCACCTCCACGCCGTAATGGAAATCCGCCGGCAGCGCGTCAAGGAAGGCCCACAATCGGTCCAGGTCGGCCGGGCCAAACGCCGCCGGCAGTTGAAGCCAATATTGCCCGATACGATCCGCCAGCGGCGCGAGGGTAGCGAAAAACGCCGCCAGCGGCGACTGGAAGTGGCGCAGCCCGCCCTGGTGGCTGATGGTGGCGGGAAACTTGAAGCAAAAGCGAAACGTCTCCGGCGTCATAGCGCGCCACTCGCGCACTCGCCCGGCATCGGGCAGCGCATACAGCGTGGTATTGCCCTCCACGCAGTTGAAGTGGCGGGCGTAATCCGCCAGCGTACACAGCCCGTAGCGGCCCCAGCCGCTGTGCTGCCACTGGGGCAAGCCGATATAGAGCATAGCGTCTCCAGAAAGAAGGGCCGGCCGCGTGACGCCCAAGCCGGCCCGAGGCGGATTTCCCGCCCGCCGCGGGCGCTAACCGGCCAGGGCGTGAAGCACTTCCGCACTGCGGCGCACGCGGCCCAGGCGCGGGAAGATATGCTGGAAGCTGCCGTTATGCTGGGACTCATCGTGGGCGCTGCAAATATCTTCCATCAGCACCAGCTCGAAACCTAGCTCCCAGGCATTACGCGCGGTGGATTCCACGCCAATATTAGTGGAAATCCCGCCCAAGACAATGGTTTGAATACCGCGCCGGCGCAGCTGCATTTCCAAATCGGTACCGTAGAAGGCGCCCCACTGGCGTTTTATGACCCGAATGTCGCTGTCTTGCGCCTGTAGGGCAGCGGGAATGTCCCACCAGTTGGCCGGCAGCGGGCCGCCGCTGGCGCTATCCACCGGCTGTTTCAATGCGTCGGAGAAATCGGCCGACCAGCCCACGCGGACCAGAAATACCGGCGCGTGCGCGTCGCGAAAACCCTGCACCAGCACGGCCGCGCGTTTGACGACGTCCGCGGAGCTGTGCGGGCCGCCGGCGAAGGGTAAAATCCCTTCTTGTAAATCGATGAGCACCAAGGCGGTACGAGAAGGACTGAGCTTAAGCATAGGATCTCCGTGAGTCAATATTGCCCGACACCCGCGGGTGGGCCCCGGGCCGGTCAGCCAAGAGTATGTTACTCCATGCGGGATGTGACAGCGTCGGCGCGGTGAATTTTGTTAATATTTATGAGGAGAATCGCTAATTTCAGTGACGGGGGCGTTGGCAGCGCAGACGGGCTTATGCTGTGCCTGAAATTCCTTTATAATGACCGCCTTTCAAACGCCGGCCCGTGCAGCGCGCACCCGCCGGCCGGTGATGCCGGGCAAAGACTCGGCGCCGGTTCCGCCCACGCCGTGCGCAGCCATTAATGAATAACAGCTCGTTTTGTCCCATTCCGGCACCCGCTGACGGACTGAATTTTAAGGATATCCTAATGCGTACTGTATATTGCGGACAGCTGAACCTGTCACATGTTGGCCAGGAAGTGACGTTATGCGGTTGGGTCAACCGCCGTCGCGATCTTGGCGGTCTGATTTTCATCGACATGCGTGACTGGGAAGGCCTAGTGCAGGTGTTTTTTGATCCCGATCGTCAGGACGCCTTCGCCCGCGCCGCCGAGCTGCGCAATGAATTTTGTCTGCAACTGACCGGTATCGTGCGTGCCCGCCCGGACAGTCAGGTCAATAGCGATATGGCCACCGGCGCCGTAGAAGTCCTGGCCACCCAACTGACCATTATCAACCGCTCGGAGCCGCTGCCGCTCGACGCCAATCAGAATAATACCGAAGAGCAGCGCCTGAAATTCCGCTACCTCGATTTACGTCGTCCCGTCATGGCGCAGCGCCTCAAAACGCGGGCGCGTATCTCCAGCTTCGTGCGCCGTTTCATGGATGCCGAAGGGTTTCTCGATATCGAAACGCCGATGTTGACCAAAGCGACGCCAGAAGGCGCGCGCGATTACCTGGTGCCCAGCCGGGTGCATAAAGGCAAGTTTTACGCCTTGCCGCAGTCGCCGCAGCTGTTTAAACAGCTGCTGATGATGTCGGGTTTCGACCGCTACTACCAGATCGTGAAATGTTTTCGCGATGAAGACCTGCGCGCCGATCGTCAGCCGGAGTTCACCCAGATCGACGTGGAAACGTCATTCATGACTGCGGCTCAGGTGCGCGAGGTGATGGAGCGGCTGGTGCGCGATTTGTGGCGCGACATTACCGGCGTCGACCTGGGCGTTTTCCCGCAGATGACCTATGCCGACGCCATGCGCCGCTTCGGTTCCGACAAACCCGATTTGCGCAATCCGATGGAGCTGGTGGATGTGGCGGATCTGGTCAAGGACGTGGCGTTTAACGTGTTCTCCGCGCCCGCCAACGACGCCAAGGGCCGCGTGGCGGCGCTGCGCGTGCCCGGTGGCGCGCAGTTGAGCCGCAAGCAGATTGACGAATACGGCAAATATATTGAAATCTATGGCGCCAAAGGGCTGGCGTGGATGAAGGTCAACCAGCGCGCCGCCGGCGCGGAAGGGGTGCAAAGCCCGGTGGCGAAATTCCTGGGGCCGCAGGTGATTGAACAGATTCTGGCACGCACCGGCGCCGCCGATGGCGATATCCTTTTCTTTGGCGCGGATCGCAAAAACGTTGTAACCGATGCGCTGGGCGCGCTGCGCCTCAAGCTCGGCCTGGATCTGCAGCTCACGGAAACCGACCGCTGGGCGCCGCTGTGGGTGGTCGACTTCCCGATGTTTGAGGAAGACGAAGACGGCGGCCTGGCCGCAATGCATCATCCCTTCACCGCGCCGAAGGAGATCGATGCCCAGACCCTTGCCGCCTGCCCGACGGCGGCGGTGGCCAACGCCTACGATATGGTGATCAACGGTTACGAGGTCGGCGGCGGCTCGGTGCGTATCCACCGCGGCGACATGCAGCAGACCGTGTTCGGCATTCTGGGTATCAATGAACACGAACAGCAGGAGAAATTCTGTTTCCTGCTCGATGCGTTGAAATACGGCACGCCGCCCCATGCGGGCCTGGCCTTCGGCCTTGATCGTCTGGTGATGCTGCTGACCGGCACCGACAATATCCGCGATGTTATTGCGTTTCCGAAAACCACCGCGGCGGCGGATCTGATGACCGAAGCCCCCAGCTTCGGCAATGCCGAGGTGCTGGCCGATCTGTCGATTGCGGTCGTCGGTAAGGGTAAAGAAGCGATGGAAAACGGTTGGTCTTAATGGCTTATAAACGCCCAATTTCGGTGCTGGTGGTCATCTCTGCCGCCGACAGCGGGCGGGTTTTGATGTTACAGCGCCGGGATGACCCGGCATTTTGGCAGTCGGTTACCGGCAGTATAGACGCCGGTGAACGTCCGGCGGCGGCGCGGCGAGAAGTGCGCGAAGAAACCGGGTTTGATGCCGATGCCGCGGGACTGACGCTCACCGATTGCCAGCGCTGCATTCAATTTGAGATTTTTAGTCATTTTCGCCACCGTTACGCGCCCGGAGTGACGCACAATACAGAATATTGGTTCTGTTTGACGCTACCCTGTGAGCAGGCGCCCGTGTTAAGCGAGCATCTCAGCTGGCGCTGGATGGCCGCCGCCGACGCCGCCGCGCTGACCAAATCCTGGAGTAACCGGCAGGCGATTGAAGAATTTGTTATTTATCCGGCCTGAGAAGGCTTTTTTCGGAGAGAGATATGGCAGGTCATAGTAAGTGGGCCAATACCAAGCATCGTAAAGCCGCACAGGACGCCAAACGCGGGAAGATTTTCACCAAGATTATCCGCGAATTGGTCACCGCCGCCAGATTGGGCGGCGGGGATGTTGGCTCCAACCCTCGCTTGCGCGCGGCGGTGGATAAAGCCTTGGCGAATAACATGACGCGTGACACGCTCAATCGCGCCATCGCCCGCGGCGTGGGGGGAGATGACGACGCCCAGATGGAGACCATCATTTATGAGGGCTATGGCCCTGGCGGTACCGCGGTCATGGTTGAGTGCCTGAGCGATAACCGCAACCGTACCGTGTCCGAGGTGCGTCACGCCTTCACCAAGACCGGCGGTAATTTGGGCACCGATGGCTCCGTCTCGTATCTGTTTACCAAAAGAGGGGTGATTTCGTTTGCGCCGGGCCTGAGCGAAGATACCATCATGGACGCGGCGCTGGAAGCCGGCGCCGATGACGTTATCACTTATGATGACGGCGCGATCGATGTGTACACCACGCCGGACGCGTTCGGTGAAGTCAAAGACGCGCTGGAAGCGGCTGGCCTGACGCCGGAAGCCTCGGAAGTGGCGCTGGTCCCGTCTACCCGTGCCGATCTGGACGCTGAGACCGCGCCCAAACTACTGCGCCTTATCGATATGCTGGAAGACTCCGATGATGTGCAGGAAGTCTACCACAACGGTGAGATTTCCGACGAGGTGGCGGCGACCTTGTGATGACCGGTTTCCCGCGGTATCGCGCAAGCCAGGCGGCAGCGGTATGACCGTGATATTAGGTATCGATCCCGGCTCGCGTATTACCGGCTATGGTATCGTGCGCCAGGATGGGCGTAAACTGAGCTACCTGAGCAGCGGCTGTATCCGCACCAAAGTGGACGATCTGCCCGGTCGCCTGAAGCTTATCTATGCCGGCGTCAGCGAAATTATCACGCAGTTTCAGCCCGACTGCCCGGCGATTGAGCAGGTTTTCATGGCCAAAAACGCCGACTCGGCGCTAAAGCTGGGCCGGGCGCGCGGCGTCGCCATCGTGGCGGCGATTAACCTGGATTTACCGATGTTTGAATATGCCGCCCGTCAGGTGAAACAGACGGTGGTGGGCACGGGGTCGGCGGAGAAAAGCCAGGTACAGCATATGGTGCGTACCCTATTAACGCTATCGGCCAATCCGCAGGCGGACGCCGCTGATGCGTTAGCTATCGCCATCACCCATTGCCACGTCAGCCGGAATGCCCTGCGCATGGGCAGCGGCGGGCTTAATTTGGCGCGCGGCAGGCTAAGCTGACCGCCGGGTTGGCGCGTTTACCTTCAGGCTGGATATCCATCCAGCCTTTGTTATGTTATAAGCATAACCATCAAAAGCAATAACCTGACGCGTAAAGGAAAGTCGAGGTGATCGGACGTCTTAGAGGCATCATTCTGGAAAAGCAGCCGCCGCAGGTGCTGTTGGAAACGCATGGGGTGGGTTATGAGGTGCAATTGCCGATGACCTGTTTCTATGCCCTGCCGGAAACCGGTCAGGAGGCGGTTATCTTCACCCATTTCGTGGTGCGTGAGGACGCCCAGTTGGTGTTTGGTTTTATCCATAAGCAGGAACGGGTGCTGTTTCGCGAACTAATTAAAGTGAACGGCGTCGGGCCGAAGCTGGCGCTGGCAATTCTCTCCGGGATGTCGGCGCAGCAGTTTGTCAGCGCCGTGGAGCGCCAGGAAATTAACGCGCTGGTGAAATTGCCCGGCGTCGGCAAGAAGACCGCGGAACGGCTGGTGGTTGAAATGAAGGACAGATTTAAAGGACTGTCCAGCGATCTGTTCGCCCCTCAGAGCGTGGGCGATATCCCTCCCGCCATCGACGCGCAGGTCAATCCGGCCGATCCCGAGAGCGAAGCGGTTGCCGCGCTGGTGGCGCTGGGGTATAAACCGTAGGAGGCAAGGCGGATGGTGAGCAAAGTGGCGAGCGCCGGCGCCGATTGTGAAATGCTTATCCGTGATGCGCTGCGCGCCGCGCTGTGAGGTAGAGGATGATAGAAGACGATCGACTGATGAGTGCCGCGACGGTGACGGAAGAAGAGGTGATCGATCGCGCTATCCGGCCGAAAACTCTGGCGGACTATATCGGCCAGCCCCACGTGCGCGAGCAGATGGAGATTTTCATTCAGGCGGCGAAAATGCGCGGCGACGCGCTCGATCATTTGCTCATCTCGGGGCCGCCCGGGCTGGGTAAAACCACGCTGGCGAACATTGTCGCCAACGAGATGGGGGTCAATCTGCGCACCACCTCGGGCCCGGTGCTGGAAAAAGCCGGCGATGCTGACCAACCTTGAGCCCCATGACGTTTTATTTATCGATGAGATCCATCGGCTTTCGCCGGTAGTAGAGGAAGTGCTTTATCCGGCGATGGAGGATTATCAGCTGGATATCATGATAGGCGAAGGGCCGGCCGCGCGCTCAATCAAAATCGAGCTCCCGCCGTTTACCCTGGTGGGCGCCACCACCCGTGTAGGCTCGCTGACGCCGCGTATCGCCAACCGGCTGCTGCGCCGGGTCCGTGACTTTGCCGATGTGCGGGCCGCGGGCCACATCAGCGATGAAGTGGCGGTGAACGCGCTGAATATGCTGAATGTCGATACCGAAGGGTTCGACTTCATGGATCGCAAACTGCTGCTGGCCATCATCGATAAATTTGTCGGCGGACCGGTAGGGTTGGATAACCTGGCGGCGGCAATCGGCGAAGAGCGCGAGACAATCGAAGATGTGCTGGAACCGTTTTTGATCCAGCAAGGGTTTATACAGCGAACACCCCGCGGGCGTATCGTCACCGTCCACGCCTATCGCCATTTCGAGCTTGAGGGACACGGCGGCGAAGACGCATAACGCCGCCGGCACCGAGCATCAGCGGCCGCGTCCCACCGCGGCGCAGTGGCCGCAGGCGGCGCATAACAGGGTGTCCTGCGCCGCCCTCGGCGGTCAAGCGCGCGCTTTGACGCTCAGGCTGAGTAGGAACAGCACCGAGGCGCACAGCACAACGGACGGACCGGCCGGCGTATCGTAGAGCGCGGAAAAGGCCAATCCGCCGATGACCGCCAGCGCGCCCGCGAGGGTAGCGTATAACGCCATCTGCTCCGGGCTACGCGCACAACGGCGGGCAGCCGCGGCGGGAATGATGAGCAGCGAAGTAATAATCAACGCACCGACAAACTTCATCGCCAGCCCGATGGTCAGCGCGGTGACCAGCATCAACAACAGCTTGACGCGGGGCAGGGGGATACCGTCTACGTGGGCCAATTCGGGGCTGATGGTCACGGACAACAGCGCGCGCCATTGCCACAAGATAAGCGTTAGCACTACTGAGACCCCCGCGCCCACCAGCGCAATGTCCTGCGGCGTGACCGCCAGCAGATCGCCAAACAGATAGGCCATCAAATCGACCCGCACCCCCTGCATCAGGCTGACCACGACCAGGCCCAGGGAGAGCGAACCGTGCGCCATGATGCCCAACAACGTATCGATAGCCAACTGGGGGAAGCGTTCCAGCCATACCAGCCCGAGCGCCTGCGCCAGCGTAACCGCGATCACCGCGTAGAACGGATTGATATCCAGCAACAGGCCGAAAGCGACGCCTAACAGCGAGGCGTGGGCGAGGGTATCGCCGAAATACGACATTTTGCGCCACACCACGAAGGCGCCGAGGGGACCGGCCGCCAGCGATAACAGCACGCCGGCGAACCAGCTTGGGAGCAATAATTCAATCATGGCGACAGGCCCCCCTGCGCGGGCGGCACGACCTCGCCCTGCAAATCGTGGCGGTGGTTATGATGATGGTGGTAGATCGCGAGCGGCGCCGGTCCGCGCTGGCCGAACATGGCGATAAAATCAGGGTGGGCCGAGACGACATCCGGCGTGCCGGAACAGCAGATATGGTGATTAAGGCACAGTACTTCATCGGTTTTCGCCATCACCAGATGTAAATCATGCGATACCATCAACACTGCGCAACCGAGGGCCCGGCGAATGTTGTCGATTAAATCATACAGCGCCACCTGGCCGTTGACATCCACGCCCTGCGTCGGCTCGTCCAGCACCAATAGCTGTGGTGAATTGAGCAGGGCACGCGCCAGTAGCACCCGCTGCATCTCTCCCCCGGAAAGTTTCTGCATGGGCGCCGTCTGCAAATGTTGCGCCTGTACCCGCGCCAGCGACGGCGCTATATCGCTTTTTTTGACGCCCGGCCGCAGACGCATAAAGCGTTCCACCGTCAGCGGCAACGTCGGGTCCAGATGTATTTTTTGCGGGACATACCCCATACGCAGTTTGGGCTGGCGCTTTAGCGTCCCCTCAGTAGGGGCGATAAGCCCGAGCACCACCCGCACCAGCGTCGACTTGCCGGCGCCGTTCGGGCCCAGCAGCGTAAGAATGTTACCGGGGCGCAGGGTGAAAGAGATATCGTGCAGCACCGCTTTACGGCCAAAGGCGACGCCGATGTGTTCCAGAATTACCAAATCGGTCATGATGATTACGGTTGTTAAATTGCCGCGTTATTATAACATAACAATCCGCTTCGTTGCCGATGAGAATATTGCCATGCCTGCATCCTATCCCGCCGCTTTTCTGCGCGCCGTTGGTCGTACCTGCCGTTTCGTCTGCCTTGGCGCCGCGTTAGGGATGGCGACGGGCGTCAACGCGCAGGCGGCGGTTGTTGCCTCGCTCCGCCCGCTGGGGTTTATCGCCGCCGCCGTCGCCGATGGCGTTATGCCGGTGGAGATAGTGTTGCCCGATGGCGCCTCGCCCCATGATTATGCTTTGCGGCCGACGGATGCGCTGCGGTTAAAGAAAGCCGATGTGCTGGTGTGGGTAGGGCCGGAAATGGAGGCGTTTCTCTCCGGATCCGCCTCCTCGCTGCCTGCCGCGCGGCGCATTACCCTGGCCAGCCTGCCGTCCGTTAAGCCGCTATTGCAAAAAGGTGGCGAAGAAGTGCATGAAAATCATGGGCATGACCACGATGACGGTGGCGACGACGGCCATCACCACGGCGAATATAATATGCATCTGTGGCTGTCGCCGACCATTGCTCGGCGCACGGCAGAGGCAGTCCATGACCGTTTGGTGGAGTTAATGCCCGAAAAGAAACAACAATTGGACGATAATCTGCGAATTTTCAACGCCCTCTTGACAAAAAATGACAAAAATATCGCTATAATGCTAGCACTCGTTCGCGCTAAAGGGTATTACGTATTTCACGATGCGTATGGGTATTTTGAAACATACTATGGCCTGACGCCGTTAGGATATTTCACCATCAATCCCGAAATACAACCCGGCGCCCAGGTTTTACACAAAATCAGAACACAGTTGGTTGAGCAAAAAGCGACCTGTATTTTTGCTGAGCCACAATTCAGGCCAGCCGTTATCAACGCCGTCGCCCGCGGGACATCCGTGCATATTGGCACCTTGGACCCGCTGGGAATGGGTATCGCCTTGGACAAGGAAAGCTACGCGCGCTTTCTGTCGCAATTGGCGAACCAGTACGTAAGCTGCTTGGAGAAGAACACATGAGGATAGTTATTAGTGCAGCAGATAGCCCGCTCTTTCGCCCTGGCGTTTAATCATCTGCCGCGACCCCACCGTGTCATGCTGGGGTCGCTGACCATAGTCACTTTAGCCGTCGCCGTTTGGCGACCCTATATCTACTCCCCGGTAGTGGAACGGCCCGCCAGCCGCATCATTCCGCTGGAAGACCATCAATTGCGCGAGCTGACGCCCGAGGCCAGCGAACCCCTCGACCAGACCACCCCGGACAGCGACGAAGATATTCCGAAGGATGAACTGGACGAACGCGGGGAAGGGGAGGCCGGCGTGCATGAGTATGTTATCTCCACCGGCGATACCCTAAGCAGTGTCCTCACCCAGTACGGCATCGATATCGCCGACGTCACCGCGCTGGCTCAGCAAAATCCCGCGTTGCGCAGTTTGAAGATAGGCCAGTCCCTCTCCTGGACGCTGACCGCCGAGGGCGATTTGCAGCGCCTGACCTGGGATGTTTCCCGCCGCGAAACGCGCACCTATGATCGCGTGAACGGCGGTTTCAAGGAAAGCATCGCCAATATGACCGGCGAGTGGCGCAACACCACCTTGACCGGCCAGCTCAACGGCAGTTTCGTCACCAGCGTCCGCGCAGCCGGTTTGACGGGCAGCGATATCAACGCGGTGATCAAAGCGTTGCAGTGGCAGCTGGATTTCCGCAAGTTGCGTAAAGGGGATCAGTTCTCGGTTCTGACCTCGAGGGAGATGCTGGACGGCAAGAGCGCCCAAAGTCAATTGCTCGGCGTGCGCTTACGGACAGGCGGGAAAGATTATTACGCGTTCCGCGCGGATGACGGTAAATTCTATAACCGCGATGCCGCCGGTCTCGCCCGGGGTTTTATGCGTTTCCCCACCGTGAAACAATTCCGCGTCTCCTCCAATTTCAATCCACGCAGGCTTAACCCCGTTACCGGCCGTATCGCGCCCCATCGCGGCGTCGATTTCGCCGTTCCGGTCGGTACGCCGGTGCTGGCGGTGGGCGACGGCGAGGTGATGGTCAGCAAAAGGGACGGTGCCGCCGGTAACTATGTGGCCATCCGCCACGGCCGCCAATACATGACCCGCTATATGCATCTGAAGAAATTGTTGGTGAAGTCGGGACAGAAAGTGAAACGCGGCGATCGCATTGCCTTGTCCGGCAATACCGGGCGCTCAACCGGCCCCCATTTGCATTATGAAGTCTGGATCAACCAGCAGGCGGTCAACCCCCTGACCGCCAAACTGCCGCGCACCGAAGAGCTGACCGGCAGCGATCGCGCCGAATATCTCGCCCAAGTCAAACAGATGCTGCCTCAGCTGCAGTTAAACTGACATGACGCCATCAGCGGCCGATCCTGCATCGGCTGCTTTTTTCTTTATAATGCGGTTAGCCGCGGTAACTGCGCGATGACAAGCATTGAGAAAGGCAGGCATGGAAAATAAGCAAAACGGACAGATAGAGTTCATCCCGACATTCAAAAACGCATTCTACGCCCCACGTTATTGGGGTGTCTGGCTGGGGATAGGCGCCATCGCCGCCGCCGCCTGGATCCCGCCGCGGCTGCGCGATCCCGTGCTGGGCGCGTTGGGCCGCGCGGTTGGTCGCGTTGCGCACAAGGCGCGCTTTCGCGCGCAGGTCAATTTGGCCTACTGCCTGCCGGAAATCGCCGCAGAGCAGCGGGAAACCATTATTGACGACATGTTCGCCTGCGTGACGCAATCCACCATCCTCATGGCCGAGCTGGCCTGCCGCGATCCGCAGCGGGTGCTGGCGCGCGTGCGCTGGCATGGCGACGAATTGCTAAATCGGCTTCAGGAAGAGGGGCGCAATGTCATTTTTTTGGTGCCTCACGGCTGGGCGGTGGATGTGCCGGCGATGCTAATGGCGGCGCGCGGCCAAAAAATGGCGGCCATGTTCCACAATCAGCGCAATGAGCTGGTGGATTATATGTGGAATCGCGTGCGTCGGCGTTTTGGCGGCCGTATGCACGCACGCAACGACGGTATCAAACCCTTTATCAGCTCGGTGCGCCAGGGGTCTTGGGGGTATTATTTACCGGATCAGGATCATGGCGCCGAGCACAGTGAGTTTGTGGATTTCTTTGCCACCTACAAAGCGACGCTGCCGGCTATCGGCCGTCTGATGAAAGTCTGCCGCGCCACGGTTGTTCCCTTGTTCCCGGTCTACGATGGCAACACCAGCCTGCTGCATATTCATATTCTGACGCCGATGGAAGCGTTAACGGATGCCGATGCTGCTACCGTGGCGCGCCGCATGAATGAAGCGGTGGAAACGCTGGTGCGTCCAAACCCTGAACAATATACCTGGGTGCTAAAACTGCTTAAAACCCGCAAGCCTGGCGATCCCAACCCCTATAAACGCCCCTCTCGCTGAAAGCCCGGCCCACAAAGAGCGCGAAAACCCGCGTGCTGGGGCCGCGCTTGGCCGACGTGGGCGGCCAGCGGGAGGGCCGCGCGACGCGGCCTGGCGTTGTCGTGAGATTCACTTTCACCCGACCACGCTCCTCCGTTGAACTATGCGCATTAGCCGCGCGCAATGCTGTAGCCACGCTGTTGCGCAACTGAACCCGGCCTATCCACGACGCAATGTTTCTCAGCCGAACAGCATTCGCACTGTTTCGATGATGAGCTGGAGGTTTAAGACCACCAACACCGCGGTGGCCAGCCAGCCAAGTACCATAAAAGGTTTGCAATTGACAAACTTGCCCATTCGCTTTCTGGATGAGGTTAAATACAGCAGCGGGATCATTGAAATCGGTAAGGCGATGCTCAAAAAGACCTGGGTATAGACCAGGAGTTTCTCAACCACATCCCCTTTATCTCCCCATAGGTAGATGCAGGCCACAACCGGCAGAATAGCAATCAGGCGCGTAATCAGGCGCCGCTGCCACAGCGGGAGCCGGAAATTGATGAAGCCTTCCATCACGATTTGCCCGGTTAAGGTCCCCGTAATAGTGGCATTCTGACCGGAAGCCAGCAGCGCAACGGCGAATAACGTTGCCAGGGTGGCGCTGGCAATGGCGCCAACCATGCTGTGATCCTGCAGGGCATCGTACAGCTGGGCAATACGGCCGATATCATCCGGGTTTTTGCCACAAAATAGCGCGGCGCCGAGAATAAGAAGTAATCAATTAATGATAAAGGAGAATCCCAACTGGACATTGGAATCAATGGTCGCGTAGCGGATAGCCTCTTTCACCGCTCGCTCGTCACTGCGGTCGTATTGATGCGATTGTACGATGGAAGAGTGGAGGTAGAGGTTGTGCGGCATCACGGTGGCTCCCACGATCCCCAACGCGATGAAAAAAGCGGAATCGCCGCCCGCCACATGCGCGGTGAGGATCTCCCTTTGCTGGATGAACGCGTGGGCAATTTGCGCCAGGTCGGGGTTGGCGAGCGCCACCTCATAGGCAAAAATAATAAAGATCGTGGCGATGAGCGTAAAGACCAGCGCCTCGATTTTTCTGATACCAAACTTCATCAAGGCCAGCAGGAGAAACACGTCCAGCACGGTGATCATCACACCCAGTAACAGCGGGATCTTGAAAAGTAAATTTAACGCGATGGCGCTACCGATGACCTCGGCAATCTCCGTAGCGATAATGGCTAATTCGGTGGTGACCCAGAGCGCGGCGGCGGTGCGCTTGCCGACCAGGGCTTTCGTTGCCTGCGCTAAATCCATTCCCGTGACGATACCCAATTTGGCGCACATGACCTGGAGCAGCATCGCAATCAGACTGGAAATCAGTATTACCGACAGCAGAAGATAGCTGTAGAGTGCCCCCCCTGAATCGAGGTTATCCAGTTGCCGGGATCCATATAGCCGACCGCGACCAATGCGCCAGGCCCCGAAAAAGCAAACAGTTTTCTAAAAAATCCGCCTTTCCCCGCCGGAACGGGGATCGTACCGTTAATTTCTTCCAGACTGTTCTTTCTGACTATTTCCATATTTTCTTCCAAATTGACCGAAAGCGGTGACAAAAAGTGATTTTATTATAAATGGTAATGAGATTCGTTATCAATTAAAAGCTCGTTGAGCCTCGGTTTACACCAGGCAGGCGGCGACCTGCGCGCGTAGCGCCGGTCCTCTCCTCAGCGCAGGGGCTTTAGCGCAGGCTTCCCCAGCGGGCAGTGACGAACCTCGGACGTCTTGAAGATCCTTAGTGCCCTATCTGCACGAGGCGCGGGCAATCATCGCGTATACGGCAGCAAATAATAAGGGGTGCGTGGGGAAGGCGGCGGACTAATCCGAGGCTGTTTAGGGGAGGTTGAGCTTGCTGCTTGGCGATGGCACTTTACAGGACGGCGGCACACCCATGCGGTTGGCGCCCGCCGCCACGGCGCTGATGCGCTAGCGGAGGATGGCCCTCACCGGCTTGCGCGCAAGTCGCAGTATCGTATTGCGCCTAGGTGTTCGGCTTTGAGGCTCTCGCCCGCCGATCCGCTCGCGTCAGCCGCCACTCTGGCGGCAACGGCGCTGACGCCAGAAGAGAGGGGCATCCAGGTGATGGTGATCCTATACCGCCCTGTACAAGCTTGGCGAGACGGGAGATCGCGCAATCCGCTTGCGAGGGGGTGGAGCGATCGCAGCGGCCCGTCTCCGACGCAGACTGCTTGAGCAAACGTGAGACGGGCCCGCAAGGCAGGGTCGTCAAGGTCGCTTTGTTTTACAATGCGCGCAAAACCACAATACCGGGTTTGCTTTGCATATATTCCATGAAGGGCGTATCTACCACTCTGCGGTTACGCTGCAAAGAAGATGCATTGCGATAATAGAGTTCGTCTCCTTTCCTGATGGCGATGCCCACATGGGAAACATCCAGTCCGTCAAGTTTGGAATAAATACCAATATAGTCCCCTGAATGGATTGCGTTCAGCGCGGCCTGATCCAAGTCGCCCGCGGGGATGTAGGTAATGTCGCGCTCGAATACCCCGATAGCGGGAATAAATTTACCGCCATCCGCTTTCAGATTTAGGTGTTTATGAACCACCTTGGCCCTAGGACTAATGTGCGCGGTGATATCCATCGCATTGCGCGGCTGGCTCGCAAACCAATCCGTGAAGAAATGTTTGCGGTTAACAAAGGACACCTGGCTTTCTTTGTAGCGGGTTTTCACCAGTTGTTCGAGGAAATCCGTTCTGTTTGCCGACTGGCTCAGCGCATTGACGTAATCAAGAAAGGTGAAGCAGTCGACGCCGTTGAAATCTACCACCAGTTTTTCGGGCTCCGTCGCCGAGCTGATTAAGGTATTGGCCTGATACGGCGTACCAAGAAACGATTGCGAAACCTGTTCAATTAATTCCCCGCGGCTATCCTGTCTGTGTGCCTGTATATAATTGATGATATGCTGCGCTTTCTCCGCACTGATGGCATCCATGGCCAGCGAATAATTTTTGGGTGAACATGCCGATAATAAAAGGCACAAGGGAATGAGCAGGTATAAACGCATGGTAATTTCCTTATGGCGGTAAACGAAGATAAAGTTGAAGGGAATTCCTACTCAATATCAAAACCAACCTGCTTTCTGTTGTTATTTCATTTATATCTATCTATGGCGCTGTAAGATAATGGTGTCGATATAAATTATGATCTAATTAATTTATTAACTCTTTAACTGGTGTGGTAGCTGTATTAAGAGTGGCATATCGTAAACTGTACGGCTTGACGTTTATTCTTGGGGCGGCATACGCCGCGGGGCAATATAACGTTAAGCGATGACAAGGATACCGCCCGCCATGGGTTTGATGTCCGCTAAGGGAGAGGGAGAGGTGACGCCGCCGTACCGATGGGATGACGGCGCAGTCGCGCGACAAAGGAGGTGTTATGGGAGGATCGCATGTCACGCTGGCGACCTGCGGCAATAGGGCCAGGAAATCGCGTGCACGGATGAATTATTCAATGGCGCCCTTGAGGCCCACTTTGTCTTTAGCGCAAGGGAAAAATTCATCGAATTTTGCGGACGTGTGTTTTCCGGCAAAAGTCGAATGGATGATTACAAAGAAATACATCAGTTATTTTGTTATGATAAACCCTGCTCTTTGTGGAATGAAACCATAGAGAGTCATTGGCGGCCGCTTTTGGGTCTGATGAAAATGATGGATCACAGTAAGGTGGAATATCGACAACACTACCGTATTGCATGGCAGATTAACGGTAATGACAGTTATATGTTAACGTTACTGTATGCCGACAAACCGCTCGCCAGGACGATATTGAATCAGCAAGAAACCGATTTCTTAAAAAGCCGCGTTTTTAACGAAAATAACGGTGAAATAATCGTATGCGCCGCCCCGGAGAAGACAGACCCTCGCCAAGAGTATTACACGAGGGCATTATTAAAGCACTACGAGCAGTATAGACAGGCGAGGGCCAAAGCGAAGAGCGAGCCTGTTTAGAAATTTGTGTATTTGCCTGATTTTGATATGTTCAATCCAACATCAAAAACAGGTTAATTTATGGACGAAAAACAGTTGCAGGCTCTGGCTAACGAACTGGCCAAAAATCTCAAAACCCCTGAAGATCTCAGTCACTTCGATCGGCTGCTGAAAAAAATCAGCGTCGAAGCAGCTCTCAATGCCGAAATGACCCATCACCTCGGCTACGATAAAAATCAGCCTAAACCGGGGACCAACGCCCGCAACGGCTATTCCACAAAAACCGTTACCACTGGCGATGGCCCGCTGGCGCTGCGTACTCCGCGCGATCGTGACGGTTCCTTTGAACCGCAACTGGTGAAGAAGAACCAGACCCGGATTACCGGGATGGATAACCAGATTTTATCGTTGTACGCCAAAGGGATGACCACCCGCGAGATCGCCGCCGCGTTCAAAGAGCTGTATGACGCCGATGTCTCGCCGGCGCTGGTCTCAAAGGTCACCGATGCGGTCATGGAGCAGGTTGTCGAATGGCAAAACCGGCCTCTGGATGCAGTCTATCCCATTGTTTATCTTGACTGTATCGTTCTAAAAGTCCGGCAGGACAGCCGCATCATCAACAAATCTGTGTTCCTGGCGCTGGGCATCAACATCGAAGGCCAGAAAGAGTTGCTAGGTATGTGGCTGGCCGAAAATGAAGGCGCAAAGTTCTGGCTGAACGTGCTGACAGAGCTGAAAAACCGCGGCCTGAACGATATCCTTATCGCCTGCGTAGACGGGCTGAAAGGTTTCCCTGACGCTATTAACGCGGTGTATCCGGAGGCGCGGCTCCAGCTGTGTATCGTACATATGGTGCGCAACAGCCTGCGGTTCGTCTCCTGGAAGGACTACAAGGCCGTCACCCGCGACCTGAAAGCTATCTATCAGGCCCCTACGGAAGAAGCCGGCTTGCAGGCGCTGGAAGCGTTCTCCAGTGCCTGGGACATCCGCTACCCGCAAATAAGTCGAAGCTGGCAGGCAAACTGGGCCAATCTGGCCACGTTCTTTGCCTACCCAACGGACATCCGCAAGGTGATCTACACGACCAACGCCATCGAGTCGTTAAACAGCGTGATCCGGCATGCCATCAAAAAGCGCAAGGTGTTCCCGACCGACGACGCAGTGAAAAAGGTGGTGTGGCTGGCGATACAGGCGGCCTCACAGAAATGGACAATGCCTTTGAGGGACTGGCGCATGGCAATGAGCCGCTTTATTATCGAGTTCGGTGACCGCCTGGACGGTCACTTCTGAGAAAAGGCATTTACACAGAATCGTGTACAGGGTCCTTCTTCGCTTATTTTGCCATTCCAGCCAAACCACAATCCGCCCTGATCTTTAAGTGAATCCATTATGCCGACGGCCAGGCCACCTGCGCTTTCCTTTTTACCTTCAATAGCCGCTATTCGATTTGATACTACCACTAGGCGACTCATAAACCCTCCCCAACCGAGTTTTTGATTTTAATAAGATGATTTTCTTGTTGTTTTGCCAATGTCAGAATCCATCGGTGTACCTGACTCACATCGTCCAGATGGTATCGGGCAACCGTCGTGCCGGATCCGACTTTAATCGAAATGCCCTGCAAAGCGTTAACCTGTTTGAAACCGGCTTCATCTGTCAGGTCGTCGCCGATAAATAACGGCGTCCGTCCGACAAACGGCGGTTCTTGCATGAATGCCGCTATCGCCGCGCCTTTATCGACGCCCGCCGGCTTAAGCTCAACCACACATTTGCCGGGCTGTAATACCAGTTCGGGATACCGTGTGACCATATCCTGCGCCAGCGCCAGCGCCAGCGCCAGGATCCGATCGCGATAGTGTTCCCCTTGACTATAATGCAGAGCGAACGCCACCCCTTTATCTTCCACATGGCAGCCGTCAAACGCCGCGATGGCCTGTTTGAGTTCACGCGCCAGCGCGGTGGCGATAGTCCCTGACAATGCCACGCGGTGGAACTCCCCGCGGGCGTCGTGACGCTCCGCGCCATGAACACCGGCGGCCGGTCCGCGCAGCGGCGCGCTCAGGCTATCAAGTTCAGCCACGGGCCGGCCTGAAACCAATGCCAGCGCACCGCCGGCGGCGGCGGACAGATCGCATAGCGCCCGTTTGATATCGCCAGGGATGGTGACCTATTCAGGCCGCGTTTCAATACCGGCGAGCGTTCCATCCACATCAAAAAAACAGGCGGTTTCCGCCAACACTATCGGGGGTATTGAATCACTTGGTGTCATACCTTTTTTTCCTCATTATGTCCCGCTCACGCGCGCTCTTCACGGCGCATCGTCCAACATTTCATTGCGTACGCCCATGGTCTGGTCTGGCAGCCCTGACAGTCAAGATTGAAAGCGGAGTTCAAAGGAGTGCAAGAATATGAAGTGAATTCAGGTTTTCGTCATGCTCCTTGGTATGTGCTTTACCAGCACCCAGCTTTCTTTGTTCCGGTACCAGCGACCAGCGAAACGGTGGTCTTCTCGAGGCTGGTTCTGGAACCGCCTGAGTCAGGGCGGCGGTGGGCGGTGATAGCAAAATAAGTATAGTCATGAAAAACGACTCTGTCATAACCCGGCTAACGGCCTGCTCCCGCGTCCACCCGTTTATTTTTAACATAAAAACAACGCACGGCTTACAATTTTATCCGTTCTTCCATCAAAACCTCTCCAAGGTGACGGTCGAGGCATCGCCCTAGGCGTGGTCATTAACGCCCGCTAGCGGCGATGACGGCGCGGCCGGGAGACTACCGCCAACACCTCACGCCCTTTCCCACCCGGCCGCGCAGGCGTTGGCGCATCGGCTCAGGTCAATTAATCTTAAGCCACAAAGCTGCCGTGTCCGGATGAGTATTTACAAATCTCCTTGGGGGGGCAGCATCGCTAGCCTAAAATATCGGCAAATCCAACTCTCAATTGTCTATATTTTAGCCGTATTACGTTTAACACCATGAAAAATAGCGATAAAAAACTTTAGCACCAAAACATTACAAATCATTTCCATGCTTACAGTGTGGCCAAAAATTCTTCGCTCAAATTAATGAATTTTTCTTATGTATAGTTAGCAAAATATTCTTTATTATTGATAATAATAAACAGGATTATTACTAGTCACCTCATACGATGGAGAGGTGCGTCTCCCACGCCAGCGGGGGAATTTTTGGACGGCTCTGTGCGCGGTAGGCACCCCGGCGATTTGCCGATTTGTTAAGAAACGGTGATTGATGGTGCACCTTAAGAGTTGTCCGAAAAAAATATCGTTGATTAAGATCACACATTGTGATTAAAACATTTGCTATGGACCTAAAAAAATAATTCAGAAGTACAGAAGTGATGTGAGGCTTTTGGGCATTTTATCGTTGAGTAAAATGGATAAACAAATTCAAGTGAGGGTACGCTATGGCAACGATTATTATGGACTCATGCAGTTATACCCGACTAGGGCTGACGGGCTTTTTGACCGAAACAGGGGTAAAGCGTCGAAATATCAATATGGTAAATGACATTGCGCAACTTCAGGCCAAATGCGATAAGCTTAAGCCGGCGGTGGTGTTCATCAACGAAGAGTGCTTTATTCATGAACCTGATGCGACGGGAAGAATTAAACGCGTTATTACAGCTCATCCCGAAACGCTTTTTTTCATTTTTATGGCGATGACGAACATCCATTTTGAAGATTATCTGTTTGTTCGCAAAAATCTTAATTATTACATCGAAATCCGCTTTGTTGAATAAATCCGAAATTTGTGACGACTTCCTTCCTATCAGGGCGATTGTTACATGATGCGGACGCTGTTTGGCATTCCTAACAGTGTGATCCGGTTAAGTGCTTTAACCATTGCCATTGCCTCACCTACCTGCGCGTCATAGTCATGCAGACTCAGATGACCACCCAGAAGTGTTTTAAACCGGAACATGGCCGTTTCAGCCAGTGAACGCCGGTGATAACCTACTTTCTTTTTCCAGGTATCGTTATTGCCGCTCAGATGCTGATTTGCCACCGCATGGTTACGCTCATGGTATCGAGCTGGCCAATATTGCGCACCACTTCGCGGTGGGATAAGAGGCTTTATTTTTTTCCTCAGCAGAGCATCATGACAGTAACGCGTATCGTAAGCACTGTCAGCCGACGCTTCCCTGATTTTCCGGTGGGTTTGGTTAATCAGCCCGGGCAGCGCCTGCGCATCTGTCGTACCGCTTAGCGATAAATCGGCACAGATAATTTCATGTGTCACGCTATCTACTGCCAGATGAAGCTTGCGCCATACTCTGCGCCTCTCAGCCCCATGCTGCCTGACTTTCCATTCGCCTTCGCCGAAGACTTTCAGGCCGGTGCCATCGATGACCAGGTGTGAGATTTCGCCGCGGGTTGGCGTTTTTATGCTGATGTCGACGGTTTTTGCTCGCCGGCTGACCAGAGAGTAATCTGGGCAGCGCAGCGACAGCCCCATCAGTTTAAAAATCGAGTCAACGAAACCCTGTAACGCCCGGAGCGAAAGGTTAAACACGCGCTTTATCATCAGAACCGTGGTAATGGCCATATCGGTGTAGTGAAGCGGCCGGCCACGATGTTCAGGTGGTGTACTCTCAGTCCATGCAGCAATGGCTGACTCATCAAGCCATACTGTCAGGTCCCCCCGCTGCCTGAGCGCATTGTTATATGCGGGCCAGTTGGTAATTTTAAACTTTTGCTTTGCCATGGGGACCTGATGTTGAAACGAATGTAGTGATCAGAGCCGCCAGTCACCTAAAAGTTCGATTTATTCAACAAAGCCATCGAAATCGATCAAGCCCGCCACGCTCAATTCCCTCATTGCGGGATGCTGCAAAAATCGCGTGACCGAGCATACGCATCTAACGAGTCTGGATATCAATCCCGTGCGCCTGAGCCAAACCGAATCTCATATGCTGCGCATGTGGATGTCGGGACAGGACACGATACAGATTTCCGACAGTATGCAGATCAAAGCCAAAACGGTCTCGTCCCATAAAGGCAATATCAAACGCAAAATCAAGACCCATAATAAGCAGGTGATTTACCACGTCGTGCGTTTAACGGAAACCGTCACCTCGGGTATTTTTGTTAATGCGCGCTGACGGGGCGGCATAGTGCGTTCCGCCGGCGCGGCACCGTGTTGCTAGAAGCGGTGTTGTTACCGGCGCCGCAAAAACGGCTAGCGATAGCCGATAACCGATAGCCGATAGCCGATAGCCGATAGCCGATAGCCGATAGCCGATAGCCGATAGCCGATAGCCGATAGCCGATAGCCGATAGCTTATTTTGTTTGCGCTTCACCTACAAGCGGCTCGACAAAAATCCCGTCCGACGAACTGACCTCATTAAAAAACCAAATGCCGGTGGGATAATCGTCAAGGGAGACCAGATACATAACTCCCTCGCTAAACTCCTCCACCGCCAGAATGGTCCCTTCCCGGCGCGGCCCGCCATCGGTTTTAACTGTTACTCGATCATGCAATTTCATGACGTTCCTCGTTACGACTCACTTAGGGGTAGTATAAATGTACTTTTCCCTCAGCCGCCAGCGAGATTGTGTGAAAGACTGCCCAACTTGCGCGCGTCAACGGCCAGCGCCGCGTCCTTTCGCCAGGCGATCCATTGAAAGGCGCGCCCCACAAGGCGTGCTGAGCCCAAATGGCTTTTCCCGTCCGTTTGAGCATCTTGTCTCTGACATCGGCTCTCCTCGGGCATCTGGCTTCTGGCTTCTGGCTTCTGGCTTCTGGCTTCTGGCTTCTGGCTTCTGGCTTCTGGCTTCTGGCTTCTGGCGGAGAATAGCTCGGGCGCGACTATTCTCGACTATACTGAATTTGTCTTTTTCACTCTTTCCTGGGGAGACGATCATGGCTTTCGCCAAAGAATATAACCAACATACGAAGCGTGAAATCAGCATTGATGTCGACGCTTTGCTGAACGCGGTGGCCGACATCACCGGCGAAACGGTGCAAGAGCATGAGGATAACAAAGAGGCGCACATGGTGACCGTACAGGGACGGCAATACACTACCTTCGGCGAGCTGGCCGAGGCTTATGAACTGGATATCCGCGATTTTACCGTCAATGAGGTGAATAATTGAGCGGCCGGGGCGCGATCGCAAAAAAATCCCCGGTCGGGGGAAACCGGGGAAGCATAAATTCCGCCTTGGCGGGATGAATTTTAAAGTTCGTTACACTAGTAAATCAGATTACCTTTTCCATATTATATAGCTCCTAATAATTGGCAAGTCACGTTACGTCTGTTTCTGTTTCTACGCTGGTTTCCAGCGGTCTCCTCTACGGCCGCACGTCGTTCGCATAAATCATTATCAATATATATTGTTGTTTAACATAACTATTTTCATCGACTGACGGCTATTGCCATAGCAAGTACAGGGGAATCCACTCTGCGCTAAATTAGGAGCATTCCGATAACCCATAAACAGGCTTTTAGTTTCAGGTTAACATTTGTCCGCTTAACAACCGTTCAAATAACCATTTATTCCCATAGATCAATAAGCCATCGTATATACTGATTGGCTGGAGAGGCGGCCCGGTGGACGCCACGATGTGAACGAGGCGGAGAACAGCATGCCGAGCTTGACCGACCCCCTATTGGTGATAACCGATTTAGATGGTTCTTTGCTAGATCACCATACCTATAGCTGGCAGCCCGCCGCGCCCTGGCTGGCGAAATTGAAAGCCAACGACATACCGATTGTCATCTGCTCGAGTAAAACCACGGCTGAAATCGTCACATTGCAAACACAACTGGGTTTGGTAGGGGCACCGTTTATTGCTGAAAACGGCGCCGCTTTACAGCTTGACGCGCGGTGGCCAAACGCACAGGTATCGGCCGGCGGCTTTACCGGTAAGGATTACACCGCCCTGCGCGCCGTCATGACGCGTCTGCGCGAAGCGCAGGGCTACAAGTTTTTTGGCTTTGGCGATGTGACCGCCAATGAAGTCGCGGAATGGACCGGTCTTAGCGTGAAAGAGGCACAGCTGGCCAAAACTCGCCAAGCCTCGGAGGCGTTTATTTGGCGCGACACCGACGACAGACTTGCCGCTTTCGCCGCCGAACTGGCGGCGGAGGATTTGGCCATCACCGAGGGCGGCAGATTTTACCACGTCATGTCGCGAGGCAGCGGCAAAGGCGCCGCGGTACGCTGGCTTCTTGAACAATACCGCCAACACGACGGCCGGCGCTGGCAAACCCTAGGTCTGGGGGACGGCCCAAACGACCAATCCATGCTCGACGCGGTAAATTATGCCGTGATTATCCGCGGATACAGTAAAACGCCGGTGGTACTGTCCTCGGCGCACCCGTCCATTTATCGCACCCAGGCCTACGGACCCGAAGGTTGGGTGGAAGGTTTGAACCATTTCATTACCGAGGCGTGATTGAGGTCATACCCATAACAATTCAATAAAAAACATAGCCATTGGGGGTTGTTTTATGAGCGATTTTCACCAAAACGGAATTATTGCCAATTTCCATAATCTGTCCGATCGGAAAGTGGAAGAGTTGGAGACCGAACTCATCGGCTTCTCCCGCAAACGAAAAATGGGGCTTATCCTTCCTTCGCTATTTTCCGAACTCGAGGGGCCGGCACTCACCCATATCATAGACGAATTAGCGCGGGTCCCTTACCTGGAAGAAATAGTCATCGGTCTGGATCGCGCCGACCGCGAGCAGTTCCTTCACGCCCGAGAATTTTTTTCTCGCTTGCCGCAGCACCATCGTATTTTATGGAATGATGGGCCGCGGTTGAAAGCCATTGATGCCGAATTGGAAAAAGAGGGTTTATTCCTCCACCGAACCGGGTAAGGGACGCAATGTCTGGTTTTGTACCGGCTACACGCTGGCCTCGGATCGCACCTTGGCGGTTGCCCTGCACGACTGCGATATCGTCACCTATGACCGCGGCATGCTGGCGCGCTTACTCTATCCGGTCGTGCATCCCCGTTTCAGCTATGAATTCTGTAAAGGGTTTTACGCACGTGTCGCCAATGGCAAGATGAACGACCGCGTGATGCGCCTATTGGTGGGGCCGCTTTTGCGTTCGCTGGAGAACGTGTATGGACAATCAGAATATTTGGATTACCTGAACAGCTTTCGTTACCCGTTGTCCGGCGAATTCGCGATGCGTACCCGGGTCATGCACGATATGAAGATCCCTGGCAATTGGGGGCTGGAGATCGGCCTGTTGTCGGAAATCTACCGCAATTACTCACCCAATCACATTTGTCAGGTTGAAATTGCCGATAATTACGATCATAAACATCAGCCGCTGGCGGAAGAGGATGGTTCGGGCGGTCTGAAACGGATGAGTAACGATATTATCCAATCACTTTATCGTAAACTGGCGACGATGGGAGTGAACCTCACCAGCGATTCTTTTCGCGTGCTAAAAGCCACCTATTATCGTAACGCATTGGATATTTTGGATTTTTATCATCATGATGCTATCATGAACGGCTTGAGTTTCGACCAGCACAGCGAAGAAGCCGCGGTGGAATTATTTATGCAGTGCATACTCGACGCCGGCCAGGCGTTTATCGAACGGCCGAACGATAAACCTTTCATCCCAAGCTGGAGCCGCGCGCAGTCCGCCTTTCCGGATATCATGCAGCGTATTTATGATGCGGTCGAAGAAGACAATAGAGGGAATGTCTAACGTTCAGCGCCGCGACGCCGGCCGGGATCCCGGCCCTTTTTGTTAACTCTGCACCCCCGGTGGCGGCAGGGACCCATGCGGCCAGGATGCGCCGCAGCGTTTCCCTGACGACCTATCAGTCAGTCAATCGGATTAGACCCGCTATGCGCGAATTGAAACCTAATGAACCTCTGGTGGCCGCCCTTGCAGACTGGATTGAGGATCATCTGGATCGCGATATCGCTTTACCGGAAATCGCCGCCCGCTCCGGCTACTCCGTCTCGCATATGCAGGGCATTTTTCGGGCCACTACCGGCATGGCCATTGGCCACTACATCCGCGAACGTAAATTGACCGAAGCCGTACTCCGGCTACGAAATTCTGACGAGCGCATTCTTGATATCGCGGTATCCTACGGGTTTAATTCCCAATCGCAATTCACCACGCTATTTAAAAAATATTTTGGTGTCACGCCGCAGGCCTGCCGCAACGATCCCGCCCTGCCCTTGCGGCTCACGCCGCCGCTGCACATACCGCCTCCTCGCAATCCCACGCGTTAGCACAGCCTCACCGCCGAGCCAAATGTTTTCATTCTCTTAATCATTAAAACAAATTGATATAATTGAATAAAAAAAGAACTTTTATGAATAGCATTTGATGGCGAATAGCGTACTATAATCCAGTAGTAGAAAATTTCCCTGGTGTAACTTGAGATCTTTTAGCCCGTCAATGGCGGGCTTTTTTTGATACCGCGCTTCGGCACCGTGTCTGATTTAAATGAATAATAACAATAGATTAGTGTATTATTCCTCATCTAACAGCCATAACGTACCCCGTTACCTTCCCCACGACCCGTGGCCTGATCTTGCCCTCTAGCGCCTTTTGGCGTGGCGACAGCCCCCAGAGCCCCTTTTTGCGACCGCGAATGTCTTGCCAAAAAAATGAAGCAAAAGTTTGATAAAAATAAACATAACCCTGCGGCGCGCGATGGGGCAAAGGCGAAAACCGTGCGCGCTTTAGCCACCTCGGATAAAGCATCCCCATTTTAGCGGGCTGGTTAGCAGGCGGCGCACAAACATCCGGGTGTGGGTACGCTACGCAATGATGCAGGTACCGACGGCCGCAGGGGCAGTAGCAGGACGGGACGGATGCGGCGGGAAAGAATAGCTGCAGAGGTTCGAGGCATGCGGGCGCGGAAAAGGCGGCGGTAACCACCTTGATTATGTGTAGGGGGGACGGACAGAATAGCCGGCAAGGCGATAAGCGCATGATGACCGGCAGGCCTGGAAGACCCGTCGGCGCACTCAATCCTGGCACCGAGGCCTCATCGAACTGACGGCCGGAGCCCGTACCGGATTCTGTGTAAATGCCTTTTCTCAGAAGTGACCGTCCAGGCGGTCACCGAACTCGATAATAAAGCGGCTCATTGCCATGCGCCAGTCCCTCAAAGGCATTGTCCATTTCTGTGAGGCCGCCTGTATCACCAGCCACACCACCTTTTTCACTGCGTCGTCGGTCGGGAACACCTTGCGCTTTTTGATGGTATGCCGGATCACGCTGTTTAACGACTCGATGGCGTAGGTCGTGTAGATCACCTTGCGGATGTCCGTTGGGTAGGCAAAGAACGTGGCCAGATTGGCCCAGTTTGCCTGCCAGCTTCGACTTATTTGCGGGTAGCGGATGTCCGTCCCAGGCACTGGAGAACGCTTCCAGCGCCTGCAAGCCGGCTTTCTTCCGTAGGGGCCTGATAGATAGCTTTCAGGTCGCGGGTGACGGCCTTGTAGTCCTTCCAGGAGACGAACCGCAGGCTGTTGCGCACCATATGCACGATACACAGCTGGAGCCGCGCCTCCGGATACACCGCGTTAATAGCGTCAGGGAAACCTTTCAGCCCGTCTACGCAGGCGATAAGGATATCGTTCAGGCCGCGGTTTTTCAGCTCTGTCAGCACGTTCAGCCAGAACTTTGCGCCTTCATTTTCGGCCAGCCACATACCTAGCAACTCTTTCTGGCCTTCGATGTTGATGCTCAGCGCCAGGAACATAGATTTGTTGATGATGCGGCTGTCCTGCCGGACTTTTAGAACGATACAGTTAAGATAAACAATGGGATAGACTGCATCCAGAGGCCGGTTTTGCCATTCGACAACCTACTCCATGACCGCATCGGTGACCTTTGAGACCAGCGCCGGCAAAACATCGGCGTCATACTGCTCTTTGAACGCGGCGGCGATCTCGCGGGTGGTCATCCCTTTGGCGTACAACGATAAAATCTGGTTATCCACCCCGGTAATCCGGGTCTGGTTTTTCTTCACCAGTTGCGGTTCAAAGGAACCGTCACGATCACGCGGAGTACGCAGCGCCAGCGGACCATCGCCAGTGGTAACGGTTTTTGTGGAATAGCCGTTGCGGGCGTTGGTCCCCGGTTTAGGCTGATTTTTATCGTAGCCGAGGTGATGGGTCATTTCGGCATTGAGAGCTTCTTCGACGCTGATTTTTTTCAGTAGCTGATCGAATTGACTGAGATCTTCAGGGGTTTTGAGATTTTTGGCCAGTTCGTTAGCCAGAGCCTGCAACTGTTTTTCGTCCATAAATTAACCTGTTTTTGATGTTGGATTGAACATATCAAAATCAGGCAAATACACAAATTTCTAAACAGGCTCGACGGCCGTGATGGCAGAAGTTTTAGCCCGGTCTGTCAGCCCAGCAGGCATGAATTATCAGCCATTAGCCATCAGGCTATCAGAATACTAGACCATCAGATCATCAGACCATCAGCCATTTGGCGCTGCGGCCATCCCGCCGCCCCGCTGATTAAATTTTACACCCTTCGCAATCGTCTTCCGCCGACAGCGGCTCCGGCACTTCATCAGCTTTTTTTCGGCGTTTTTTTCAGCTTTGGCCAGTTCGGCGTCAATATCAAATTCAAATATATCGTCGTTCATCGCGCTATCTCCTGAAAGTCATGAGGGCAGTATAACGGTTTTCCAGACTGATTTTTATCACCCAGGGCTTTATGGCCACGCAAGCGTCTCGCGGAGACGATCTGCCGGCAATAAAAAACCCGGCTTCGTGCCGGGTTGACCGCAGTGAACAAACGGCTCAAATATCGAGCTCCTTCTTGCTCTTTTTGTCTGCACGTTTTTCCTTCAGTGTCTTCTCTGGTTTCTTCTTGGCGGCTTTATCTTTACCTCTGCTCATAAACGCCTCGCTTACTTGTGGGTGGAAGATGGGTTACCAAAAGATTCCCGATCATACACGGGCATGGTTAGACTTACCAAACCTCAGCCGGGATTGCAAGCCGGGTTCAGCCCGCCACGGCCGAAAGCAGGGCCGCCGAGCCAGCGTCAACGGCCTGCACGCCTCCAGGCGCTATTTTTTCTGACCGTGCGCCGCTAACCACTGCTGCATGGTCGCAATTTCCGCCTTCTGCGCGCTGATGACATTTTCAGCCAGCTTACGCATCGCCGGATCTTTGCCGTATTTGAGCTCCACTTCAGCCATATAGATAGCCCCCTCGTGGTGCGGGATCATCCCTTGGGCGAAAGCCACGTCCGTATCGTCGGCTCTTACGCCGGCATCCATCTGTTCATGCATGTTTTTCATTGAATCCAGTTAAGCTTTACTGGCGGCGGAAAGCGTTCCCGAGTTATTTTCTTCATTCATCCTGGCCATCTCATGGTGCGTATCGGCGGCACCAGCCAGTAAGGGGATCATCAACATTAGCAGTGGAAAGAAAGGCAATTTACGCATACTATTTTCCTTACGTGTCACTTCCTAAGGAGTAAGCCTGTTAAGGCTTACCGAGCGCAGGGCTATTGTCAAGGTCAGGCTCTCATCCCTACCGCGACGACGTTAGGCATCCTTATCATTACGCGAGATAATGAAAGAGGAAAACTGCGGCGACATCCATGTGGTGAATCCGTTGTCGCTTTTGGTAATCAAAAACACCGCCAACCCTTCGCGCAACGCCAGCTGTTTGGCTTTTTCCGTACCAAGCACCATTAAACCGGTATCCCAACCGTCCGCCTCCAGCGCCGTTGTGGCGATAACCGTCGCCGACACCAGTTTGTGATCTATCGGCCTGCCGGTCACGGGATCAATGATGTGGCTTATGCGCTTGCCGTTAAGCTCATAATAGTTACGATAACTGCCAGAGGTGCTGATGCCGTGTCCCTGCAAATCCACGATGGCTTCCGCCGCCACGGCTTCATCGGTGGGGTGCTGTATGGCCACCCGCCAGGGCTGTTGGCTGGGCGACAAACCGCGGGTCAACACAGCCCCCCCCACCGACACCAGATAACGGGTAATACCGCGCTGCTCCAGCAAGGCGGCAAGATGATCGATCGCATACCCCTCGCCCACGGTGGAAAGATCCACGTACAGGTCTGGCAGCGTTTTTTGCAGCCACTGTCCCTTGTCGGTTTCGATAAGCCGCAAATGTTCCAAACCAACGCGCGCGCGCGCGTTTGCGATTTGCCGGGCGTCAGGGGTCATTGACGGCTGTTTCTCCGGACCAAACCCCCAGAGGTTGACCAATGGCCCTATGGTGATATCCATCGCGCCGCCGGTTTTCGCGCCAATACGCAGCGCGGTGGAGACAATATCCGCCATGCCCGCGGTAATGGGCTGCGGCTCGGTTCCCCGATAGCGGTTAAAACGAGACAAAATCGTGTCATCTTGCCAGGTCGAGATTTGATGATTATCTTGTGCCAACTGCCGTTCTATCGCTTCGTTGAGACCTGGCAAGGCCGCGGCGGGCGGGGACGCCACCAGCACGCGATAATAGGTGCCCATGATTTTTCCTTCGGCACGCCAGGGCTGTGCCTGGTCCACCGCGGGGGCGCCGTCGCATCCCCAGAGCAACATTAACGTTGCCATTACTACCCCTGAAAATCTGGTCATAACATATCCTTAAATGGCCAATATTACCGCCCAACGCCTCTCATCGGCCTGAAAAATCACCCAGCGGCAAAAACAGTCAATATGCTGCCTGAGTCAACGCGCAAAAGCCATGACCTGAGTGCATAAGAAGTCGGTAATATTGATAGGCAGGGCTGCGGCGCGCGGCAGAGCTCCCGGCCCTATACACGCGCTTCGGGCAGGAGGGATGCCCGCGCGGGGGCGACTTGACGGGATAAAGGAGTCTTTAGCCCCGCGTGTTTTAGCCTGAAGCCGTGCGCCGGGTAGCCAGTGTCAAAGGGATCAACTCCATGAATCTCAGAGCCCTGAATGCGGATTGCCCTGAGCATAATTGAACATGCGTTGTACTACCTCATCCGCGCCTTTGATGACCTCCGAAAGGTGCCGGTCGCTGCGGTTTACCGCTTGGGAATAGGCGATTTCATGTGCTTCATCCACCATGGTAATGATCCGATCACGGGTTTGGACATCAAGATTAACCAAGATGGTAGTCAACACCACCTGATAGGCATGAGACGTCACCGTAAGTTGACGTTCCCGAGCCTCGAGCGCTTCAATACGGTCCAGCAGGACCTGATAGTGGGGATCGTTCGCCATAATGATTTCCCTTGCGTGACAAATAAACAGCCAAACTAAGATGGCTTGCTCCACGGTCGAGGGTGAAAACGACCGATCGCGGTCTTTCACCGGCAGCGTCGGCAGCAACGGTCCGATAGGGTCTTCACGTCGGGCTCCACAGCGCCTAAGGCTGAGTCCCATCATAGGCCGGTTTGCACCGACAAATAAAGTCCCCGCCGCTCTGGGCCGGCGTTGCGCGCACCTGCCTGGTTAGCGCCTGATTAGGATGAGTATAGACAATAGTGGCGCGCGAACGGCTGGAGGTTATCGAGTGCGACAGACGACGGGTATGCCAAGACGCTCTCAAGACGGGTTAAGGCGTAATCAGCGGCGGCTGGCCATGACCCACACCGCATGGACTATACCGGGAATATAGCCCAGAAAAGTCAGTAAAATATTGAGCCAGAAAGCGCCGCGCAATCCCACTTCCATGAAAACGCCGACCGGCGGTAAGATAATAGCGAAAATGACTTTGACGAAATCTATATCTACTCCTGATTGTCAGAATTTCCTATAATGCGATGCCATCGACGTGACGCCCTAAACCGCGGGGGGAAGATAGAAAATGTGTCACCGCCAGACGTTGCTGGCGGTGTTATTGCCTGTGAAAATTCGGCGCAGTCCGCCGGGACGGGCGGCATTATTTCCCTTTATGCATGCCGCCTTTTTTTCCTGCTTCCGAGGCTTTTTGCGGGTCATTTTTGAAGCCGCCGCTACCGCTATGTTGCCCCCCTTTTTTACCCGCTTCAGACGTTTTTTGTTTATCTTCAGCAAAATTTCCGGAACCGCTGCGATGTTCAGCCATAATAGCCTCCATTAATGGACATGACATTGTGTCATTAGCAACAACCCGTGTTGTGCTTTGATATTGACAACGCGTTCTATCGCGTCATCAATGGTGAAAGCGTAGTCAGCCGTGCACTCTTTCGCCAGAAGGCCAAACGCGGGGGATGGCGGTAAATGCCCTATACGATTGATTAGATGATAATTAACCTTTGATCATTAATTTATCGCCAGAATCGCGCCGCGATGAGACGCATCATCCGCCGAAAACGGAATAGCAGGCATTTCGGCGCTTGCCCCACCCCGTTTTGCCGGACTCATCAGGCTCGTCGGGTAAACCACCAGCAAATAAGCGATCCCGCGCAGACCATCACCACGCCCTGCCAGAAAGCCGGGGTTAACGCGACGCCCAGCCACAGGCTGACGAACGCCGCCGAGAGCACGGGAGTAAAATAGGAGACGGTGGCCAAAAGCGTCATATTGTTTTGAATAATACCGATGTTCCACGCCGCGTAAGCCGTTCCCATAATGGCGCCGGTCACCAGAAGTTGCAGAATGATCCGACTGGTGAATATTAATGTCGCGTCTTGGCTGAGTCCATATTTTAGCCACAGCAGTAAAGAGATGGCCAAAAAGAACATCGCTACGCCATTCTTGCCGCCGGCGTACTTTCGTGTAACGTCGCTTTGTTGAATAAATCCGAAATTTGTGACGACTTCCTCCCTATCAGGGCGATTGTTACATGATGCGGACGCTGTTTGGCATTCCTAACAACGTGATCCGGTTAAGCGCTTTGACCATTGCCATAGCCTCACCTACCTGCGCGTCATAGTCATGCAGACTCAGATGACCACCCAGAAGTATTTTAAACCGGAACATGGCCGTTTCAGCCAGTGAACGCCGGTGATAACCTACTTTCTTTTTCCAGGTATCGTTATTGCCGCTCAGATGCTGATTTGCCACCGCATGGTTACGCTCATGGTATCGAGCTGGCCAATATTGCGCACCACTTCGCGGTGGGATAAGCGGCTTTATTTTTTTCCTCAGCAGAGCATCATGACAGTAACGCGTATCGTAAGCACTGTCAGCCGACGCTTCCCTGATTTTCCGGTGGGTTTGGTTAATCAGCCCGGGCAGCGCCTGCGCATCTGTCGTACCGCTTAGCGATAAATCGGCACAGATAATTTCATGTGTCGCGCTATCTACTGCCAGATGAAGCTTGCGCCATACTCTGCGCCTCTCAGCCCCATGCTGCCTGACTTTCCATTCGCCTTCGCCGAAGATTTTCAGGCCGGTGCCATCGATGACCAGGTGTGAGATTTCGCCGCGGGTTGGCGTTTTTATGCTGATGTCGACGGTTTTTGCTCGCCGGCTGACCAGAGAGTAATCTGGGCAGCGCAGCGACAGCCCCATCAGTTTAAAAATCGAGTCAACGAAACCCTGTAACGCCCGGAGCGAAAGGTTAAACACGCGCTTTATCATCAGAACCGTGGTAATGGCCATATCGGTGTAGTGAAGCGGCCGGCCACGATGTTCAGGTGGTGTACTCTCAGTCCATGCAGCAATGGCTGACTCATCAAGCCATACTGTCAGGTCCCCCCGCTGCCTGAGCGCATTGTTATATGCGGGCCAGTTGGTGATTTTAAACTTTTGCTTTGCCATGGGGACCTGATGTTGAAACGAATGTAGTGATCAGAGCCGCCAGTCACCTAAAAGTTCGATTTATTCAACAAAGCCGTGTAACGTTACAATAGAGTGCCCAAACGATCGCCCCACTGAACGCCAGAGTATAACTGAGGGGATTTTGTCTGATATTGTGCAGCATATGGCGCGGCGTCCAGGTGCCGTGACCACACATTAACCAGTCGATGCCGAAAAGAGACAGTAATAACCCGGCATAGACCGCAGGTCCTGCGCGCTGGCCGTTCATCACAATCGCCAGCATCACGGTCAAACAGGGCCAGAGGTAGTTTATCATGCCCAATTCGATGGCTTGGCTACGAGCGCTGGCATAGCCCAGGGACAGCGCCAGGCAGATTTCATAAACAACAAACAGCAACCCGCCCCAGCACAAATAGCCGCGGGAACAACCGCGCAATTTCGGCCAGCCAATCAGTAATAATAAAAACACCGTACTCACGCTATACAGCATCGCGGCTCCACCCGCTGCCCCTAACGCTTCACTGATATCGCGCATCAGCACGACGCTGGTGCTCCAAAGTAAAATCGCCGCACCGCCTAACAGCGTGGCGCCATTACGCGAATAAACCATTGGCATGATAGGACGGGTTTCCTCTTTTCCCTGTTTGACAACGCCGCCGCCGGAGGCGTCCCGGCGGCTGTCCAACCACCGGTTAACCTGCCGCGGCGGCAAGCAGACAAATTTGTCGGGTCAGCGCATAACTGTTAACAAAGGCGCTGACGGGTAAAAACTCGAAACGTGAGTGAAAATTGTGGGCGCCGGTGAAATAGTTTGGCGTGAATAACCCTTTGGCGGACAGCGCCGCACCATCGGTGCCGCCCCGCATGGAGATAATTTGGGGCGCGATCGCCAGCGTATCCAGCGCGCTTAGCAGTAGATCAATGGCGCGCCGATCTTCCCCAAGCGCATTACTGATATTGCTATAGATGTCGCTCATGGTTACCGTAATGTCGCCGCTAGGATAGCGTCGGCCTATTTCAGCCGCCGCGGCGTGGACCTGTTGTTTTCGATCATTAAAAGCTTGCCGATCAAAATCACGCACCGCCACCGTTAGCGTCGCCTGATGTGCATTGGCGCTCATGGCGTTGACCCAAAAATAGCCCTCCCGCAACGCCGTAGTTTCGGGCGTCTGCACGCGGTCGAAGCAGCCGATAAAGTCATGAGCCATCAGGATAGGATTGACCATCACGCCTTTGGCCGCCAATAGGATGCGCGGTAACACCGGTGAAAACAACCGTGGCGGCGGCGGTATTAAAGTTCTCATAAACCACCTCGCCCTGTTCACAGCAATCGATGTGCTTTGTTGAATAAATCCGAAATTTGTGACGACTTCCTCCCTATCAGGGCGATTATTACATGATGCGGACGCTGTTTGGCATTCCTAACAGCGTGATCCGGTTAAGCGCTTTGACCATTGCCATAGCCTCACCTACCTGCGCGTCATAGTCATGCAGAGGCTTTGTTGAATAAATCGAACTTTTAGGTGACTGGCGGCTCTGATCACTACATTCGTTTCAACATCAGGTCCCTATGGCAAAGCAAAAGTTTAAAATCACCAACTGGCCCGCATACAACAATGCACTCAGGCAGCGGGGGGACCTGACAGTATGGCTTGATGAGTCAGCCATTGCTGCATGGACTGAGAATACACCACCTGAACATCGTGGCCGGCCGCTTCACTACACCGATATGGCCATTACCACAGTTCTGATGATAAAGCGCGTGTTTAACCTTTCGCTCCGGGCGTTACAGGGTTTCGTTGACGCGATTTTTAAACTGATGGGGCTGTCGCTGCGCTGCCCAGATTACTCTCTGGTCAGCCGGCGAGCAAAAACCGTCGACATCAGCATAAAAACGCCAACCCGCGGCGAAATCTCACACCTGGTCATCGATGGCACCGGCCTGAAAATCTTCGGCGAAGGCGAATGGAAAGTCTGGTAGCATGGGGCTGAGAGGCGCAGAGTATGGCGCAAGCTTCATCTGGCAGTAGATAGCGCGACACATGAAATTATCTGTGCCGATTTATCGCTAAGCGGTACGATAGATGCGCAGGCGCTGCCCGGGCTGATTAACCAAACCCACCGGAAAATCAGGGAAGCGTCGGCTGACAGTGCTTACGATACGCGTTACTGTCATGATGCTCTGCTGAGGAAAAAAATAAAGCCGCTTATCCCACCGCGAAGTGGTGCGCAATATTGGCCAGCTCGATACCATGAGTGTAACCATGCGGTGGCAAATCAGCATCTGAGCGGCAATAACGATACCTGGAAAAAGAAAGTAGGTTATCACCGGCGTTCACTGGCTGAAACGGCCATGTTCCGGTTTAAAACACTTCTGGGTGGTCATCTGAGTCTGCATGACTATGACGCGCAGGTAGGTGAGGCTATGGCAATGGTCAAAGCGCTTAACCGGATCACGCTGTTAGGAATGCCAAACAGCGTCCGCATCATGTAACAATCGCCCTGATAGGGAGGAAGTCGTCACAAATTTCGGATTTATTCAACAAAGCGTAGTACCGTTGGCATCTTTATAACTGAATCATCCCGGTCTGATCGTCGACCTTGGGCTTGCCATCGCTGACGATAGTTCTGCCATCGTTGGTGTGCATAGCGTAGTTACTTGAGCAACCGGCGATAAAGGCCGAAAAAATTACCACTGATAACATAGAGAATACTTTCTTCATAACCCACTCCTTTTTATCAGACATGCAATAATTGCTGGTTCCGGTCACATTCGATCACTGATTCCGATTCTGTCCGATCGCTCATCTTCTGTTCCGCCATACTCTGGAGACTTTTAGCTTCCGGGGGCATGGCATGGCACGTAAAAAGAAGAAAGCGAGAACGGAAATGTGCATCTATATTAATGTCTTACGTATGAAATTCGAGCAGCGTCGCTCGAATCGCACTATCGCAGCAGCGCTCGACATAGGCTGTACTACCGTGCACGATATCCTCGGCCGATTCACGGTAGCTAACCTGGTCTGGCCATTGCCGGCGGAACTGTCCCCTGTCGACCTCGACCGCCTGCTCTATCCCGGCAAATCCGGAAAAGTTATCAATACCTTACCCAGCTGGCTTGATATCGATACCGAGTTAAGCCGCAAGGGCATGACCAAGCAGCTGCTCTGGATGGAATATCAGTCCGCCGTGGGCGGTGATGCCCTCGGTTACTCACAGTTTTGTGCACTGTTCCGTGACTGGAAAAAGAAGCAGCGGCGTTCCATGCGCATGGAGCACAAGGCTGGCGAAAAGCTCTTCATCGACTTCTGTGGCCCCACCGTACCTATCGTCAACCCTGCGACCGGTAGCATACGCCAGGTCGCTATCTTCGTCGCTGCCATGGGCGTGTCAGGCTATGCGTATATCGAAGCCTGCGAAGGCCAGGACATGGCATCGTGGCTCAACGCCAATAGCCGCTGCCTGCACTTCATGGGTGGGGTTCCGGAGCTGATGATACCTGATAATCTGCGCAGCGCTGTCAGCACCCCTGACCGCTATGAGCCGGTCATAAACCAGAGCTACCAGGCGCTGGCAAATCACTATGAGACAGTGGTGCTACCGGCGCGCCCGAGAAAACCGAAAGACAAGGCGAAGGCAGAATCAACTGTGCAGCTGGTAGAACGCTGGGTTTTGGCCCGGTTGCGTAAACGTAGGTTCTACTCGCTGGCCGAACTCAACCAGGTGATACGAGAACTCAATCATGAGTTGAATCTGCGCCCGATGCGTCATTACGGCGGACAAAGTCGCCTTGCACGCTTCGAGCAGCTGGACAAACCGGCTTTTGGGCCTCTACCGCCCACACAATGGGAATACAGTGAGTATCTCGTTGCCCGAGTGGGACCTGATTACCACATAGACTACGGCAAAAACTGGTACTCGGTGCCGCATCCGCTGGTTGGCGAGCGCGTTGACGTCATCGCCACCCAACGGCTGGTGCAAATCCACCATAAGGGCGTCTGCGTGGCTACGCACCCTCGCAGCGATAACGCCTATAGGCACACGACTCAGGCGGCGCACATGCCGGCTAATCATAAGGGGCAGAGTCAGTGGACGCCGGAAAGGCTGTGCAGTTGGGCGCTGTCGGTGGGTGTGTGCACACTGAAAGTGGTCGAGTCCATCCAAAAGAGCAAAGCCCATCCGGAGCAGGCTTACCGCTCCGTGCTGGGGCTACTCAATAATCTGCAACGGCGCTATGAGACGACGCGACTGGAGAAGGCCTGCGCGCTGGCGTTGGAGAAAGGATGCATTAACCGCTCTTTCATAGCCAACGTATTGAAACACGGTCGTGAAAGTGAGGTCACCCAGGACGGAGCCGGCGTATCAATGCTGGTTCACGAAAACCTCCGAGGTCCGGACAGTTATCACTAAGGAGAATAAATATGGATACACTGTTAATGGCTCTGCGAGAGCTGAAGTTGTCGGCAATGGTCCAGGCGTTGGAGACGCAACGCGAACTCCCGGGGAGTTATGGGGAGCTGGGGTTCGAGGAGCGGTTGTCGCTGATGGTAGAATCGGAAAATTTGCATAGAAAAAACAACCACATATGCCGTCTGCGACGGCAATCGCAAATGCGCTTTCAGGCAAAACCGGAAGATATCCGCTATATCCCTAGCCGAGGAGTGACACCAGAACAGATGCGAGATCTGCTAGGGGGGGGGACAATATCTGAAATATCAGAAAAGCATACTCATCACGGGGCCGACAGGTACGGGCAAAACCTGGCTCAGTTGTGCGCTTGGTGAGCAGGCATGCCGGCAGCAATATAGCGTGCGTTACTGGCGAGTGGGTCGGTTGCTGGCCCATCTTCACCAGTGTCAGGTAGACGGGACCTATCTAAAACAGCTTAAGCAGTTAGAAAAAATAGAGTTACTGATCTTGGACGACGTGGGCCTAGAATCAATAAGTCCGATGCAGGCAACGATGCTGTTGGAGGTGATGGAAGATCGCTACGACAAAAGCAGCAGCATCCTGATCAGTCAACTGCCGGTGAAAAAATGGTATGGACTGATAGAAAACCCCACGACAGCTGACGCGTTACTCGATCGGTTAGTACACCCCAGCTATAGACTGGAACTTAAAGACGAATCACTACGCAAAGAGCAAGGAGTAGCCAGCACAGGAAAAATAGACTAAACCCGAGTCAGAAGATGAGCGAACACGTGATCGAATATCACTGGAATGGGTGATCGGAAAATATCGGAATAACTGTTCGGATGTCGCCGGAACAGCTGATCGGATACGTCGGAATCTGCAATAATTTTAGCGCAAACTCGCGGCATCGCTAATTTTTTGCGAGTATAGCGGCGGATTATTTCGGGACATTGCGGGCCAACAAGATATTTACCGTGGCTTTACCCATCGGCGGCGCAAAGCAAATTCGCTGTTCTCTGGCGCTCAGGGTCACAAATTAAGCCGCATCGGGGCAAATGCGCGTCATTTCTGCGATAGCGGCTAAGGCTATAATATCGATGAATATTTGAAGGAGAATAATTAGTCTTTCTCATTTGTTCGCGCTGCCGTTAGATGATAGTTTCAATATGTCATCCCACTCCGGTGATGGCGAAAGTGATGTTGGGCACCCACGTTTTTTTTCAGTGGGTGTTTTTTTACCGCCGGCGAGCGCCAAGCGCCGCCGCGAGGTGTGCCCCTCGGCGCTATTTGATAAGATCGTCGAGTCGTTCGTCCGCAATCCCGGCCGGCTCAAGATGTGCGGAAACCTCCGCTACGCTGAACAGTGCCCTGACAGCCGCTTCCGCATTATCGCAAATGGCGTGACCCGCATCGACGGTCAACTGCCCATCCACTTCTACATGCAGCTCGACAAATACCCGATCTCCGCCGTTACGGGTACGCAGGTCATGAACCCCTTCCACACCGGGACAACTCAGTGCCGCGGCGGTAATGCGACGGCGATCGGCGCTATCAAGCTCGCGGTCAAGCAATTGCAGCATTGCCGAACGGATCATGCCGCGAGCATTCCAAACCATGTAACAGGAAATGGCCAGCGCACCGCTGGCGTCTGCCCTGATCCAGCCAAACTGATGTTCGAGGATCAGCGCGCAGAGCACCGCAATATTCACCGCGATATCGGTGATGTAATGCGCGCGATCGGCGGCGATTGCCGTCGACTGCGTGTATTTCACCACCAGCGTTTGCATGGTCACCAGCAAACTGGCGCAAAGGGTACTGACGACAATCACAATAATGCCCAGCCCCTGCGCAGCAAGCGCCTGCGGGGTAATGAGTCGGCTGACAGACTCTATCCCGAGCGCGACTCCGGCCGCCGCCAAGAGCATTGCCTGCACAAACGCGGCTACGGCTTCCGCTTTACCGTGGCCGAAACGATGGCCGCAATCCGCAGGCCGCTGTGCATAATATACGCCCACCTGCGTGACCATTGACGCCAATACATCGACTAAACCATCCGCCGCCGAGGTCAGTAATGCAATGGAGCCCGTTTCCAGCCATGCCCAAACTTTGATGCACACCAACGTTAACGCCACACCAAGCGACACCAGCGGGGCGATACGTGTCAGGCGTTTTTTAGGCAGCTTAGCAATCATAATGCTTTATCCAGATGATAATCATTTACCCTACACGCTATAAAATAATTAAATTCAACTGTTTATTATGTTGGTTCGAGAATTAAAAAAACAGCTTTTTTTCACACAGGATAAAGCATGAGCGCTAAATAAACGCTTTGCCGGTTCTCCTTTGCGCTGAACAACAATAGAATAACCACGTATTCATTATTAACATCCATGATTTAAGCACAGCGCCCCAAAGGCGCTCAAGCCGCTTACCGCCCATTTCCTGCACCTGGGACGTCGAGTTCGCCTTGCTACCGTGAATTTGACACGTTGCATCAGCACCTATCACGAGCGTGATAAAATCCGGCTGCTTAAATTAGCTCTTTTTGTTGTTTAAACCGTGCCAGGATGAGACTTTGGTGCGTAGGAATAATCACTTTCATCTTTTAACGCACGTTTGCGTCGCCCTGGCTGGATTAACGTATAGGGCCACGGGCGTGGCGCATTAATCCAAACCGCGCTAAGCTCAGCAGGCGAATAAATGTATGTCTTGCGACATCATTAGAGCCTCATTTTAATGACTCTGGACATGATTTGCCGAAACGCGCCCCCCTTACATTGCGCCCCCATAGTCAGCCCATCACGCTTTATTGTTAACCCGATACGGACATTACCTGTTTCGCGCTGCCATCGAGCGACGCACTATTTCCTCCCGGCCTTAAATTCTGATAAAATTAAGGTGAAATTATTATGTATACATTTATCTTTTCCTTAGAAAAGGATTAACTGAAAAGGATTAACGGTGAAAACGATACTCCCCTATCTGGCGATGATTGGCGCTTTGATGATATTCCCGGGACAACGTGCGCTGGCGGCAAGCGGCTGCGCGGCAAAACAGCAGTCTGTGCAGACGCAGCTTTCCCATGCCTGCGCTCAAGGCAACGCGGCGCGGGCGGAAGGTCTGGAAAAGGCGCTGGCTGAGATTACCGCCCATTGTCGCGATGACCAGCTACAGGCAGACCGCGAGCGCCACATTGCCGACAAGAAAAACAAGCTGGCGCAACGGCAGCACGAACTAACGCAAGCCCAGCAAACAGGTAATAGCGAATAAAATTCGCAAAAAACAGAAAAAAGTTACACGTGCTCAACAAGAACTTGAAGAAGCACAATCGGCATTAAAGCAGTAAGTCGCCACGCTGGCCGCACGGCAATGAAATTAATCGACGACCGCCGCACGACGACGATTGCCGGCAAAAGAATATCATTCCGTCATGTGCTGGCGCGGAAAATATGTCGTATTTTACAACATTTTTTTTGCGATACCGCCGCCCACGCCAGTGTCATCGCTTCTTACCTCAAGACGCTAAAAATATCGCACGCCGCTATCGCACTGCGCTGGTGAAGGCCAGGTGAGATATCGTGTAACTTTTATACGAATGTATTACGCATCGTCGTAACATGTGCTTGATTTGCGGCGGAGGGAATATCTGTTACTCCCCTGCCCGACGCAGCAGTCTACTTAACGCCGCGTATAACGCTTCTTCATTCTCGTCCTCAACGCTGATTCCCGCGTTTTTGACAATAGTCGTCAACTCGCTTTGTTGAATAAATCCGAAATTTGTGACGACTTCCTCCCTATCAGGGCGATTGTTACATGATGCGGACGCTGTTTGGCATTCCTAACAACGTGATCCGGTTAAGCGCTTTGACCATTGCCATAGCCTCACCTACCTGCGCGTCATAGTCATGCAGACTCAGATGACCACCCAGAAGTATTTTAAACCGGAACATGGCCGTTTCAGCCAGTGAACGCCGGTGATAACCTACTTTCTTTTTCCAGGTATCGTTATTGCCGCTCAGATGCTGATTTGCCACCGCATGGTTACGCTCATGGTATCGAGCTGGCCAATATTGCGCACCACTTCGCGGTGGGATAAGCGGCTTTATTTTTTTCCTCAGCAGAGCATCATGACAGTAACGCGTATCGTAAGCACTGTCAGCCGACGCTTCCCTGATTTTCCGGTGGGTTTGGTTAATCAGCCCGGGCAGCGCCTGCGCATCTGTCGTACCGCTTAGCGATAAATCGGCACAGATAATTTCATGTGTCGCGCTATCTACTGCCAGATGAAGCTTGCGCCATACTCTGCGCCTCTCAGCCCCATGCTGCCTGACTTTCCATTCGCCTTCGCCGAAGATTTTCAGGCCGGTGCCATCGATGACCAGGTGTGAGATTTCGCCGCGGGTTGGCGTTTTTATGCTGATGTCGACGGTTTTTGCTCGCCGGCTGACCAGAGAGTAATCTGGGCAGCGCAGCGACAGCCCCATCAGTTTAAAAATCGAGTCAACGAAACCCTGTAACGCCCGGAGAGAAAGGTTAAACACGCGCTTTATCATCAGAACCGTGGTAATGGCCATATCGGTGTAGTGAAGCGGCCGGCCACGATGTTCAGGTGGTGTACTCTCAGTCCATGCAGCAATGGCTGACTCATCAAGCCATACTGTCAGGTCCCCCCGCTGCCTGAGCGCATTGTTATATGCGGGCCACTTGGTGATTTTAAACTTTTGCTTTGCCATGGGGACCTGATGTTGAAACGAATGTAGTGATCAGAGCCGCCAGTCACCTAAAAGTTCGATTTATTCAACAAAGCCTCGTCAACTCTCAATTTATCGCCTCCATCCATTCTTGACTATTCATTTCAGGCGCGACATTCGCTTTCTGAGCATTATCGTCGGCCAAAGTTATCATTTTTTTCATGGTATTGTCCTGGCTTTGGTGCCGTCGTCATTCGGCCGCACCGTTTTATATCTGCCGCAATGCTTACTCGACACGGTGTCGCTAATCATTACGATGTCAAATACGTTAAACTGCTAAAGAAAATTCCGAATATTCCCCCGCCTAGCCTTGTTGTGTGCACGCCGCAAGCACCCTCAATGCGATTGAATACCATCGCTAATAGCAAATGCATTACGCATTGAAGAAGACTATCTATTCTAACGATTAATACTTTTGATTCTTTTATAAGGTTAACGCTGACGGCTCAGGCATTTAAGAGGGCGGTCCTTAACGACCTTATACGATAACATCCATTAAATTTGACACAGAGACCGTATCATTTTTATTAATTAATTGAAGCAAATAATTTTAAATCATCATTCAACACTACCGGAAACGCCAGCCTATTCCTATCAAGATTAAGTGACCTGGCCGGCATTTTTCCATCGTCAGAGAATAACTATTAAACGTAATGTGGCGCTTGTCAATAGATTTCCCACCACCCTGAAGATTTATTTCTAAAAGAATTGTCTTCGCGGCCGATGACCCAATATTATCCACAAGAATCATCTGAGCGCCATCAGAAAAATCCTTTTATTCTAGCAAGTGTTAATTTGATCGAATTGTCTTATATGGCGTTATTGCATCTGCGTCAGCCACTCACCAAGATGAATATAATTTCATAGATATTAATATCAATAAATAATTTTCATCCTATGCGTACTTAATTGTCACCCGACATTAAGCGCCACGGACAAGCGACCACGGCGCTCATTTTTAAGTCCCTCAACGGAATGCCTTGTAGCGCAAATGTTTACCCCCGTCGAAGTGACCGTGAGCATGTTCATGATATTGGCGGAAGTATCGACATCGCCCGCGTAACGCGTGGGGCTAAAGCCGCGTTTCTCTTAGCATAGGCATAATTGCTTCCCACAATCGATCGGACTCCGTTCCCTTTCCACCAATATGACCTGAAGGAGCGCAAGATAACGGGGCAAGGTAGTGCCAACCACGGATACAACGCATCATCACTGCCCGAATTAGCCCCCCTGTCCCTGCGGGCTAAAGGGGAATACTCTTCGCCTTATTGAATTAATAATATTTCATTGAATTACAATCCAGATAATATAGCACCTTGAGCAGAAAAATCGCAGATAAATAGTTTTTAATTTTCTCGCCATGGTGCAAGTTTTGCTGGCCTTATCCACAAGGCTTTTAGCGTCAAGAATAACCACGGGAACAAGTAAATGCAACTCAATATTTGCATGTGCGATATATAAAACAGATAATTAATTTACATTCTGCGTTTAATCTTGAAAGCAAAATAGAGCCGCGCACCTTTTATTATCCGCATATTGGAGAAGGCGTGAAAGTTTTCATCATCAATCTCAAAGCATCACCCAAACGCCGTCAATGTATTGAATACCAGTGCCAACATTACTCTCTTGATTATGAGTTTATCGAAGCCATAAATGGCCATCTGCTTAGCGGCGAGGACATTGTGCAACATACACGTAAAATCAATTATGCCACCCGTCCGGGTGAAATTGGTTGCGCCCTTAGCCACATCCATATCTATCGCCTCATTTGCGAGCGTGGGCTTAAGCAGGCGTTAATCCTTGAGGATGACGCAAAGCTTACCCAGGAAGCCATTTCGCTTCTCCCCCAACTAGCGCTGTGCGATATTCTCAGCAAGCCGCTGTTAACGCTGCTGACCCCCAGCTGTCAATACCTAAAAAAACCGATTCAGGCATTGGATAAGACACATTGTCTGCATAGGGTAGTTGATGCCGCGATGACTCACGGTTACATCATCAATCGCACGGCCGCGCGCAACATGGCGGCGGGCCTCTATCCGGTATGGATGGTGGCCGACAAATTTTCCATTTTTCAGGATTACTCCTTTTGTCAGGTACGTGCCGTAGTGCCGCCGGTCATTTTGCATAGCATCCATGCAGCTCAGTCACACATCAGTATTACCCCCAAACCTGAGGCGGCGCGCAATGCCATTTGGCAATCATTAAAAGCGCGGGCGCCGTGGAAGGTTAAATGCAAACATCTGCTTTGGGGTCTGCTGGTACAGCCTTTTTTTTCCATCGTAAAACAGCGATAAAAAATGCCTCTCTTTATAGGGGCCATGATGCCGGCGCGGACTGCACGCCACGGGACAGTCTCGCGGGGGGGGGGAATGTGCGCGTGAGAGGATTGGCCCCTGCTATCACTGCAGAATGAGTGGCGCAGCGATGGAAAGTCATTTAGGGAAAGAATTTTGCGATTAGGGTCTGACTAGCAGGGTCGTACTAGCAGAATTTTGACGACGTGGGAAGAATACACAGTAGGCAGCGTTAGACCCTGTACACGATTCTGTGAGCCCGTACCGGATTCTGTGTAAATGCCTTTTCTCAGAAGTGACCGTCCAGGCGGTCACCGAACTCGATAATAAAGCGGCTCATTGCCATGCGCCAGTCCCTCAAAGGCATTGTCCATTTCTGTAAGGCCGCCTGTATCGCCAGCCACACCACCTTTTTCACTGCGTCGTCGGTCGGGAACACCTTGCGCTTTTTGATGGCATGCCGGATCACGCTGTTTAACGACTCGATGGCGTTGGTCGTGTAGATCACCTTGCGGATGTCCGTTGGGTAGGCAAAGAACGTGGCCAGATTGGCCCAGTTTGCCTGTCAGCTTTGACTTATTTGTGGGTAGCGGATGTCCCAGGCACTGGAGAACGCTTCCAGCGCCTGCAAGCCGGCTTCTTCCGTAGGGGCCTGATAGATAGCTTTCAGGTCGCGGGTGACGGCCTTGTAGTCCTTCCAGGAGACGAACCGCAGGCTGTTGCGCACCATATGCACGATACACAGCTGGAGCCGCGCTTCCGGATACACCGCGTTAATAGCGTCAGGGAAGCCTTTCAGCCCGTCTACGCAGGCGATAAGGATATCGTTCAGGCCGCGGTTTTTCAGCTCTGTCAGCACGTTCAGCCAGAACTTTGCGCCTTCATTTTCGGCCAGCCACATACCTAGCAACTCTTTCTGGCCTTCGATGTTGATGCCCAGCGCCAGGAACACAGATTTGTTGATGATGCGGCTGTCCTGCCGGACTTTTAGAACGATACAGTCAAGATAAACAATGGGATAGACTGCATCCAGAGGCCGGTTTTTCCATTCGACAACCTGCTCCATGACCGCATCGGTGACCTTTGAGACCAGCGCCGGCGAGACATCGGCGTCATACAGCTCTTTGAACGCGGCGGCGATCTCGCGGGTGGTCATCCCTTTGGCGTACAACGATAAAATCTGGTTATCCATCCCGGTAATCCGGGTCTGGTTCTTCTTCACCAGTTGCGGTTCAAAGGAACCGTCACGATCGCGTGGAGTACGCAGCGCCAGCGGGCCATCGCCAGTGGTAACGGTTTTTGTGGAATAGCCGTTGCGGGCGTTGGTCCCCGGTTTAGGCTGATTTTTATCGTAGCCGAGGTGATGGGTCATTTCGGCATTGAGAGCTGCTTCGACGCTAATTTTTTTCAGCAGCCGATCGAAGTGACTGAGATCTTCAGGGGTTTTGAGATTTTTGGCCAGTTCGTTAGCCAGAGCCTGCAACTGTTTTTCGTCCATAAATTAACCTGTTTTTGATGTTGGATTGAACATATCAAAATCAGGCAAATACACAAATTTCTAAACAGGCTCGATTCCGACGTATCCGATCAGCTGTTCCGGCGACATCCGATCAGTTATTCCGATATTTTCCGATCACCCATTCCAGTGATATTCGTTCACGTGTTCGCTCATCTTCTGACTCGGGTTTAGTCTATTTTTCCTGTGCTGGCTACTCCTTGCTCTTTGCGTAGTGATTCGCCTTTAAGTTCCAGTCTATAGCTGGGGTGTACTAACCGATCGAGTAACGCGTCAGCTGTCGTGGGGTTTTCTATCAGTCCATACCATTTTTTCACCGGCAGTTGACTGATCAGGATGCTGCTGCTTTTGTCGTAGCGATCTTCCATCACCTCCAACAGCATCGTTGCCTGCATCGGACTTATTGATTCTAGGCCCACGTCGTCCAAGATCAGTAACTCTATTTTTTCTAACTGATTAAGCTGTTTTAGATAGGTCCCGTCTACCTGACACTGGTGAAGATGGGCCAGCAACCGACCCACTCGCCAGTAACGCACGCTATATTGCTGCCGGCATGCCTGCTCACCAAGCGCACAACTGAGCCAGGTTTTGCCCGTACCTGTTGGCCCCGTGATGAGTATGCTTTTCTGATATTTCAGATATTGTCCCCCTAGCAGATCTCGCATCTGTTCCGGTGTCACTCCTCGGCTAGGGATATAGCGGATATCTTCCGGTTTTGCCTGCAAGCGCATTTGCGATTGCCGTCGAAGACGGCATATATGGTTGTTTTTTCTATGCAAATTTTCCGCTTCTACCATCAGCGACAACCGCTCCTCGAACCCCAGCTCCCCATAACTCCCCGGGAGTTCGCGTTGCGTCTCCAACGCCTGGACCATTGCCGACAACTTCAGCTCTCGCAGAGCCATTAACAGTGTATCCATATTTATTCTCCTTAGTGATAACTGTCCGGACCTCGGAGGTTTTCGTGAACCAGCATTGATACGCCGGCTCCGTCCTGGGTGACCTCACTTTCACGACCGTGTTTCAATACGTTGGCTATGAAAGAGCGGTTAATGCACCCTTTCTCCAACGCCAGCACGCAGGCCTTCTCCAGTCGCGTCGTCTCATAGCGCCGTTGCAGATTGAGTAGCCCCAGCACGGAGCGGTAAGCCTGCTCCGGATGGGCTTTGCTCTTTTGGATGGACTCGACCACTTTCAGTGTGCACACACCCACCGACAGCGCCCAACTGCACAGCCTTTCCGGCGTCCACTGACTCTGCCCCTTATGGTTAGCCGGCATGTGCGCCGCCTGAGTCGTGTGCCTATAGGCGTTATCGCTGCGAGGGTGCGTAGCTACGCAGACGCCCTTATGGTGGATTTGCACCAGCCGTTGGGTGGCGATGACGTCAACCCGCTCGCCAACCAGCGGATGCGGCACCGAATACCAGTTTTTGCCGTAGTCTATGTGGTAATCAGGTCCCACTCGGGCAACGAGATACTCACTGTATTCCCATTGTGTGGGCGGTAGAGGCCCAAGAGCCGGTTTGTCCAGCTGCTCGAAGCGTTCAAGGCGACTTTGTCCGCCGTAATGACGCATCGGGCGCAAATTCAACTCATGATTGAGTTCTCGTATCACCTGGTTGAGTTCGGCCAGCGAGTAGAACCTACGTTTACGCAACCGGGCCAAAACCCAGCGTTCTACCAGCTGCACAGTTGATTCTGCCTTCGCCTTGTCTTTCGGTTTTCTCGGGCGCGCCGGTAGCACCACTGTCTCATAGTGATTTGCCAGCGCCTGGTAGCTCTGGTTTATGACCGGCTCATAGCGGTCAGGGGTGCTGACAGCGCTGCGCAGATTATCAGGTATCATCAGCTCCGGAACCCCACCCATGAAGTGAAGGCAGCGGCTATTGGCGTTGAGCCACGATGCCATGTCCTGGCCTTCGCAGGCTTCGATATACGCATAGCCTGACACGCCCATGGCAGCGACGAAGATAGCGACCTGGCGTACGCTACCGGTCGCAGGGTTGACGATAGGTACGGTGGGGCCACAGAAGTCGATGAAGAGCTTTTCGCCAGCCTTGTGCTCCATGCGCATGGAACGCCGCTGCTTCTTTTTCCAGTCACGGAACAGTGCACAAAACTGTGAGTAACCGAGGGCATCACCGCCCACGGCGGACTGATATTCTATCCAGAGCAGCTGCTTGGTCATGCCCTTGCGGCTTAACTCGGTATCGATATCAAGCCAGCTGGGTAAGGTATTGATAACTTTTCCGGATTTGCCGGGATAGAGCAGGCGGTCGAGGTCGACGGGGGACAGTTCCGCCGGCAATGGCCAGACCAGGTTAGCTACCGTGAATCGGCCGAGGATATCGTGCACGGTAGTACAGCCTATGCCGAGCGCTGCTGCGATAGTGCGATTCGAGCGACGTTGCTCGAATTTCATACGTAAGACATTAATATAGATGCACATTTCCGTTCTCGCTTTCTTCTTTTTACGTGCCATGCCATGCCCCCGGAAGCTAAAAGTCTCCAGAGTATGGCGGAACAGAAGATGAGCGATCGGACAGAATCGGAATCGCTGATCGGGCGACCGGAATCAGTGATCGGATGAAATCAGAATTAGTGATCGGGTGAAATCGGAATCAGTGATCGGATGTGACCGGAACCAGCAACATATCAAAATCAGGCAAATACACAAATTTCTAAACAGGCTCGGTCGAGCAGGATTTGAACCCGCGTCCTTACGGTTTTTGTTACACGTACGCTCTTCCGCACTGAGCTACCGACCCATCATTTCGTTACATGCTCCAATTACACAAAATATACCGTACCTTGGTATGTCCCTTTTAGCACGTTCATTTCCAATTATTTACGTTAATTTAATCGCAAACCCGTTCTTGCCACGTACCCATCCTCGGCGGTAAGGTGCAGGCATCAATTTTAAAGACGGTATCGATATGTCTAACTTATTGGTTTCTAAGCATGACTCCTTGTTCAAGAAATTCCTCGGTGATCTCGCTGTTGCGAGATATTTTCTCGAGGTGCACTTGCCGTCGCAACTCAGTGAACATTGCGATTTCACTACACTGGCGATGGCCTCCGGCAGCTTTATCGAAGAAGACCTGCGAACTCAGTGCTCGGATATGCTTTACACCGTGCAGACTACCTCGGGCATGGGATATATCTACTGTTTGATTGAACATCAAAGCAGGCCGGAGAAACTCATGGCGTTTAGACTGTTAAGATACTGTGTGGCGGCCATGCAGCAGCATCTCGAGCAGGGCAACAAGCAGTTGCCGGTGGTAATCCCACTGCTCTTTTACCATGGGCGCACATCACCTTACCCTTACTCGCCCACTGGCTGGATTGCTTTGCCGACCCAAAACTGGCAAAATCGGTCTATTACCAGGCATTCCCGCTGGTCGATATCACCACCATACCGGATCACGAAATACTGTTTCACCGGCGTGTTGCACTGCTTGAACTTGTGCAAAAACACATTCGCACCCGCGATATGTTTGAGCTGGCCGTTGATATTGCTAGATTGTTGAATAATTGGGCGGTGCCAAAAGAACAGTTTCGTAGCCTGATATACTATATTGCGGAAAGGGGAAATACCTCAAATCCAGGTCTGTTTCTGCAAGAGATCGCAGCCAAAGCACTCGATTATCAGGAGGACATAATGACCATTGCAGAGCTAGAAGCTAAAGGCATGCAAAAAGGCCGTCAGGAAACGACCATTGAATTTGCAAAAAAGTTCCTCGCGAATGGGGTTGATCGCTCAACGGTTAAGCTCTCTACTGGCCTTACCGACGAACAGCTAGACGCTCTGACCCGCCAATGATCCCCTACTCCCGGGCCCCGGCTACCCATCGGGGTTCGTTGTACACCGGTTAATGTGTCATTGACTCAAGTTCGCGCCATGTCGCACAGGCACACGTCATATCTTGAGAATGGCGGCAATGGTGCTAATAGGAGCCTGCTTAGAAATTTGTGTATTTGCCTGATTTTGATATGTTCAATCCAACATCAAAAACAGGTTAATTTATGGACGAAAAACAGTTGCAGGCTCTGGCTAACGAACTGGCCAAAAATCTCAAAACCTCTGAAGATCTCAGTCACTTCGATCGGCTGCTGAAAAAAATCAGCGTCGAAGTAGCTCTCAATGCCGAAATGACCCATCACCTCGGCTACGATAAAAATCAGCCTAAACCGGGGACCAACGCCCGCAACGGCTATTCCACAAAAACCGTTACCACTGGCGATGGCCCGCTGGCGCTGCGTACTCCGCGCGATCGTGACGGTTCCTTTGAACCGCAACTGGTGAAGAAGAACCAGACCCGGATTACCGGGATGGATAACCAGATTTTATCGTTGTACGCCAAAGGGATGACCACCCGCGAGATCGCCGCCGCGTTCAAAGAGCTGTATGACGCCGATGTCTCGCCGGCGCTGGTCTCAAAGGTCACCGATGCGGTCATGGAGCAGGTTGTCGAATGGCAAAACCGGCCTCTGGATGCAGTCTATCCCATTGTTTATCTTGACTGTATCGTTCTAAAAGTCCGGCAGGACAGCCGCATCATCAACAAATCTGTGTTCCTGGCGCTGGGCATCAACATCGAAGGCCAGAAAGAGTTGCTAGGTATGTGGCTGGCCGAAAACGAAGGCGCAAAGTTCTGGCTGAACGTGCTGACAGAGCTGAAAAACCGCGGCCTGAACGATATCCTTATCGCCTACGTAGACGGGCTGAAAGGTTTCCCTGACGCTATTAACGTGGTGTATCCGGAGGCGCGGCTCCAGCTGTGTATCGTGCATATGGTGCGCAACAGCCTGCGGTTCGTCTCCTGGAAGGACTACAAGGCCGTCACCCGCGACCTGAAAAAGCTATCTATCAGGTCCCTACGGAAGAAGCCGGCTTGCAGGCGTTGGAAGCGTTCTCCAGTGCTTGGGACATCCGCTACCCGCAAATAAGTCGAAGCTGGCAGGCAAACTGGGCCAATCTGGCCACGTTCTTTGCCTACCCAACGGACATTCGCAAGGTGATCTACACGACCAACGCCATCGAGTCGTTAAACAGCGTGATCCGGCATGCCATTAAAAAGCGCAAGGTGTTCCCGACCGACGACGCAGTGAAAAAGGTGGTGTGGCTGGCGATACAGGCGGCCTCACAGAAATGGACAATGCCTTTGAGGGACTGGCGCATGGCAATGAGCCGCTTTATTATCAAGTTCGGTGACCGCCTGGACGGTCACTTCTGAGAAAAGGCATTTACACGGAATCCGGTACGGGCTCGAATTATAAATTCATTGTGTATCTTTTTCAACAAAATCGTTAATCAAAAACTGTTTAAACGGCTTTCAAACTTACTCAAACCACGGCCAATCCAGTCCAGAATATAGTGCAAAAAAATCATTTTCCGCTCATTTTTTTGCGACGAATCCAGAATCAGTAAAATCACTGTAAGCCGCGCCAGTAAAGGGCTTCCGGCTAGTCCATCGTTCCCCTTGAGAGTCCAGAAATGATTGCCACCCCACATACCGGTCAGCAGCAAGCAACGCATCATCGCACGGCGCAACCACGCAGATTTCGTGACTAACATCCTGTGTCCCCTGTAGTGAAGCAGTTAATTTATCATGTTTTTTTTGACCTTGTTCACCGTAGTATATAAGCAGAAAAGGAAATCTGCGCACTAAACCAAAGCGAAACCCTGCGAAGCGGTTACCCTTTGACCATTTTCCCTGTGCTATGCCTTCGGCGGCATCCTCACGCGGCCCGCGTCGCGACGCCCAATGAGCCCCTCTCTCCGTGGACGCTATGCGCCGACAGAGGCTGATTGCCGCCTAAAATGGAGAAGTTCTCCGGCACGGCGCGAAGCGTTGCCGACAGCGTTCAAGCGCTCCGACGCGCGCTATACACCACGGTGAACCAGCGGTAATCGAAGGGGTTACCTTGACGAGTCATCAACTCGGGAGCGTTTTCATTCATCGCGCTATCAACGCCGACTAAGGAGGGAGTCACGCTATTGCCGCAGACGGCTGCATGACCGGCGGTAATGAAACGGGCGGGATGAAAAAGCGCGGCACTGCCAGCGCAAGACGGGCCGGCGCACTCCCCTCAGCCTGATGCAGCAATAAGCGGGACGCGCGCAGGAAATTACCGACCGTCGCACTGCTATAAAGGGCGCCATCGCGGCGGCGAAGGGCAAGGGTTAGGGCATGTTTTCGCGCGCACCGGGATGGCGAGCCTGTCGGCACACGCAATGACCACGTTCAATTGGCGTGGGCAACCGCTGCCCCTGTTCAAACGGCGTCGGCAACTGCTGCCCATGGACGGCCGATCTCGGCTAAACACCGCCATCAGCCGAAATGCGGCCGGGGGCTGAAATCTCGACCTACCGGCGGTCAGCCGGGCTCAAGCATCTCAGTCAATCGCTGGCCTACCCGCGGTCAAAAACCTCAGCCGGCCTGACTGTCGGTCTCGGTCAAGGCAGTCGACGGCGGCGCGGCCTGCTCGGCGCCAAAGCCGCGCAATCCAACCACGTGTACATGCTCTTGATTATTAAATACCTTACGCACCAATTTATAGGTAGTCCCTTTCTCCGGACTGATATTTTCCGGCGCGGCGATAATAAGCTGCATCTGCAAACGATCGCACAGTTCGAACAGCGTGGCGATGGATTTGGCATCCAGCCGCGCGGCTTCATCCAGGAACAACAGTCGGCACGGCGAGATATCTTTGCCGCGCAGCCGGCTGGACTCCTCTTCCCAGCTTTGCACCACCATCACCAGAATCGACATACCGGTACCGATGGCTTCGCCGGTGGACAACGCTCCACTCTCCGCGCGCAGCCAGCCGTCGGCGCCGCGGTTGACCTCCACTTCCATTTCCAGATAGTTGCGGTAATCCAGCAGTTCCTCACCGACGGTTTGCGGCGTGCGCTGCCCCATATCGATTTGCGGGTTCAGCCGCTGATACAGCTTGGCCAACGCTTCGGAAAACGTCAGGCGCTGACTGCTGAACAGGTCCTGATGCTGCTCTTGCTGCTCGCTTAACACATCTAACAGCGTCGCATGGGCCTCGCGCACGCTGACGTTCAGGCGCACGCTCTTCACCTGACCGAAACTGACCGCCTGCAACCCCTGATTGAGCAGGCGAATACGATTCTGCTCGCGCTGGATAGTTTTACGGATAATGTTGGCCACGCTTTTGGAACTGATGGCCAGTTTCTGCTCGCGGGCGGTCAACTCTTCCGTTAGGCAATTGAGCTCGATTTCCATCTGCTCAATGGCTTCCACCGGGTCGTCGGTGCGGATAATATCTTGACGAATACGCTCGCGCAGATGCTGGTAAACCGCAATAAAGAACTGGATCTTGCGCTCCGGCCGCTTGGGGTCTTCCGACAGCCGCAGCACATCACGCAGATGTTCGTTATCCGCCACCGCGAGGCGCAGCGCGCCCAGCGCTTTATCCGACATGGAGCGCAGATTCTCGGCTTCCATATAGGCCAGCTCGCGACGGTGCAGGCGGCGCTCCACGCCATTTTCCTTCACCAGGCGCAGCACCGCGCACCAGCCGGCCTTGGCGCTGACCACCTGTTCGCGGGTTTGATAATAATCACGCTCCAGCTTGCGCAATTTTTTTTGTAAAGCGTCCATTTCCGCTTCGCAGAACGTCAGCTGTTTTTCCAGCTGGTTGCGGCGACCGCGGTTCTGACTCAGGGCCATATGCAGCTGATCCCGGCGTTCGCGGGCGCGCGCTTCCGCATTGGCGTCGGCCTGCACCCCGATGTCGTGGAGCTCCTGCATCAATTCCTTGAGCATATCCTGCTTGGCTTCGTAAGAGCTTTTTAGCGACGCTTGTACCTGGCTGAACTGCGTAAGCTGAGCCTGGTGGGCGCGCAGCGCGTCACGCGCCTGGCTGCGCTCGGCCTCCGCGCGCTCCAGGCGCTGGCGCAGCTTATCGTTCAGATCGCTATTTTCGTTCAGCATGCCGGCAGAATCGGAATAGCTGAAGTGGGCGCGGCGCTGGACGACTTCTGTCAGGGCAAACGCCTGCTGCCGCGCCTGGCGCTGGGTTTGCTGCGCCTGTTCATAGTCGGCGCGCAATTGTTCGTGCTGCTCGGGGTCGCTTTGCAGCACCGCCGCCAGCGGCTCAAGTTGATCCAGCGCTTTTTGGTGCTGACTCAAATAACGCGCCGCCTCCTGCGCGTCCTGCCAGTCGGCCTGTACCGTCTCCAGCCGGTCCTGCAACTGGTCGTCCAGCAGGACACCGAGCCGGGGGATAAGCCGGTTGAGCAGTTGCAGCCCCTCACGCGCCTGATCGTATTGCTGCCGGCTTTGCCGATTCTGCCCGTGGTGGTCGCTAAGCTCACGCTCCAACTCGCCGCGCCGGGCGTTGAGCGCGCGCATGTCCGCTTCCGGATCCGCTTCGAACGCCACCGCCAGGTGAGCGCCGATAAAGCGGCTGAACGCCTGATGCTGACGCTGAATTTTTTGCACGTCGAACGAGAGCGTGGCGTAACGTTCCGCCAGTACATCGCGCTCGGCGGTGAGATTTTCCAACCGGCTTTCGCGCGCGGCGCGGCCGAAGAGCGGCACCGCGGGAAACCGCGAGTAGCGCCACTGACGGTCCGCCACTTTGACCAGTACCGCCTCCTGGAGCTCTTCCACGCCGAACACATTATCGTCGAACGACTGCAGATCCCCTTCAATTAAATAGAGGTCGTCCGGGCAATCCTCCAGACCGTCCAGCTGTTCGCGCACCCGCGACAGATCCGGTACCACAATCGCGTGGCGGGAGGGGCCATAGAGCGCCGAAAAATACGGCGCATCGTCAAGCGTAACGTCATCATAAATCTCCGAGAGCAGCACGCCGCCGAAACGTTCGGCCAGCGAGGTCAGGCGGCTATCCTCCGTGCCGCCCGGCTGGCTGAGACGTTCGATCTGCGCCTCGATACGCCGCTTGCGTCCCGCGACCTCGTCGCGTTCCACGGTGGTCTCCCGCTCGTGTTCCAGCAGGAGCTGCATGGTATCCGTCACCTGGCGGCTGCTGGTCAGCGCTTCGCCACTTTGCTCACTGAGCGCCGTCAGGGCATCCTGCGCCGCCAGCCAGGCCGGGACGCGCACGGTAAGTTCTTCGATGCGCGCGGTGGTCTGCTCCAGCGTCTGGCGCAGCGTCAGGCGGCGCTCGCCGGCCTCGGACACCGTCGCCGACAGCGTTTCGACCCGCGCCTCCAGTTCCTGCTGCACCGCGTCGAGGGCCTTGGCGGGATAATCCTGGCCCATACGCTGGCAAAATTCCTGCAGCAACCGTTCAGCGTCCTGCTGTTCGCGCAGCCGCTGCTCCAGCTCGTTAAGCTGACTGCGCAGCGCGTGCAGCCGCTCCGCCTGGTGGCTTTGCGCGGCGGCGTCACGGAGGAGCTCCCGGGCCGTCTGCCAGGCGTCGCGGCGGCTAACCTGCCCGGCGATTTTCACCACCAAGCCATAGGCCTGTTCAAAACGGCTGCTGGCCGCCTCGGCCATATTCATTTTTTGCTCAAGACTCAGCAGGTGCTCGGTCGCTTCCTGTTTGCGCTCCTTGAACATGTCCAGCGCCGGCGCGGCGTCTTCCCAGGTCAACGCCGGAAGCTGGCACAGCTCTCGGGCGCGGTCCAGCGCCTGTAGCGCCTGCTGATACTGGATGGCGCGAGTTTGCTGCACATCCAGCGCCTGCTGATAATCCGCCAGCTGGCTTTTCAGTTCATCCACCTCAAGCTCGGCCGCCTCCAGCCGCGCTTCGTTCTCCTGCTGCTGCTTGGCGGATTCGGCCACCACTTCATTTTGTTCTTCCAGGCGGAAGGTCAGCTCCTCCAAATCCTCCTGGTAACGGCCGATTTTTTCCTGCTGGCGCATCGCGGTCTGCACCAAATTCAGGTGATCGCTGGCGGCCTGGTAATCGGTTTCCAAATCTGATTCGCCGCCGCTGATTTCCGACAGCTCCCGGGCCATATCGACGTGGCGATACTGCTCGGAGGCCAGCTGCTTACAGCTGGCGTACAGGTCGCGGCGCAGCGTCAGGGCATCGTCCAGATGCAGGCGCCGTTCGTTGGCGTGGCGCATATAATCCGCCGCCACGTACGCGGTGGCTTCGGATATCAGATGCTTGAACAAATCTCTATCCGATTGCGTGACGCGAATGGCCTCCAGCGTCAGGCGATTTTCGCGCAGCGCCGCCTCCATGTCCTGAAACGCCTTACGCACGCCGCTGTTTTCCGGCAGCAAATAGTCGCGCAGCGACCGGGTGATCGCGCTGGAAATACCGCCGTACAGCGACGCCTCGATCAGGCGGTAGTATTTGCTGCGATCAGCGCTGGAGCGCAGCCGGCGCGGGACTACGCCAAGATCGAACATCAGCGAGTGATAGTAGGTAATGGAGTGGAACTGCTTGAACAGCACGCCTTCAATAGCTTCAACCCGCTCTTTAAGCTCTTGCAGCGGCAGCACGCGCGCCTGGCGATCGCCCACCGTCATCGTCAGGATCTCGGTGGGGGTTATTTTCACCGGCAGCCCCTGGATCATGAACGGCTTGATGTCCACTTTGCGATCGCGGCCGGCTATCTGCTGCAGGCGCACGCCGACCAGCACGCGCTGGTAGCGGGAGTTGACGACTTCTAGCGCCGAGTAGCACACCCCGGCGCGCAGCTTGCCGTGCAGCCCCTTATCGCGCGAGCCGCTGGTAGCGCCGGCTTCGGTGGTATTACGAAAATACAGTAAGGTTAAATCCGGGATCAAGGCGGTAATAAACGCCGCCATGGTGGTAGATTTACCCGCGCCGTTACCGCCGGACAGGGTGGTGACCAATGCATCCAGATCAAAAGTCCGGGCGAAAAAGCCGTTCCAGTTGACCAGCGTCAGTGAGCGGAATTTGCCGCGTTCAATCATGCCTGTTCATCCTCGTGGCCATCCGCGCTTTCGCCGGCAAGCGCCTCATTTTCATCGTTTTCATCCTGATCATCGCCGAGCGACAGGGCGTTCTCCAGCGGCATCGCCTCACCGTCGCGAATCATCCGCAGTTGCGCTTCGCGCGGATCATCGCCGGCGCGCACATCGGCACCAAAGCGGAAAACCGATTCCGTAATACGGAATTTGCTGGCGTCGTTGCCCATAAACCAGACCATACCCAGCCGGCGCAGGCGGTGAAGGGAGGCGCGCACTTTCTCCTGCAACTTTTGCCTGTCCAGATCTGAACCGGTGGAGCGCTGGTTCACCAGCTTCAGCAGTTTGTTCTCATCGGCCAGGCTCAACAGTTCATCGTACAGTTCCTGCTGGCTGAAGATGCCTTCATGGGCCAGTCTTTCAGGGCTCAGATACAAATAGCAGAGGATTTTGCCGACCATCATATCCAGCGCCGATAACACCGAGCGCGGTATCAAAGTGGTAGAACGCGGGCGCAGATAAAAGAACCCTTCCGGCGCGAGCAGCAGCTCCACATTGTAGCGGCGGTAGAAGCCCTCCAGTTCCTCCTGGAAATCCATCAGAAAGGCATGATTATCCAACTCTTCAATGCCGATATGACGGCCGGAGCGTAGCTGGCTGTCCAGGGCCGGAAATAACGGGTTGGACAGCGCTTTCGCCAGTTTTACCGGCAGACTTTCTTCAATACTCATCGATGACATGGGCCTGTACCTTAGCGCCAAAATCGTTGATTACCTGCCAGTGGGCGGGTAACCCTATAAAATCTGACCTGGCCACGCCCAGGCGCACCGCCTGGTCGACCACGATGCGCGCCACGTCGAAATGGCGTGAGCGCGGATAACGCGCCAGGTAATCGCGCATGACGGCGCCAAGGTCGAGCGGCAGCTGCTGCTGCTTGTACACCCCTAGCGCCTCGTCCACCAGCGCCGCAATCTGCTCGCGGATCTCGTTGAATTCTTCGTACTCCATATCCGGCGGCAACTCACCGGTCACCTCATCATTGCGCAGCGCCAGCTCTTCATCGCGCATGTCCATCAGCCGATCGGCGTCGGCGTAGGTCAGCGCCCAGGGGGCGTCAAAATAGTTCTGCACCGACTGGCGCAGGCGCTGGGCGAAGACGCGGTTCTTATCCATGTCGATGGCGGTGCGGATAAAGCGGTGTACGTGCCGGTCATAGCCAATCCACAGATCGATCGCCTGTTGGCCCCAACTAATAATCCGATCCAGCTTATTTTGCAGATCCAGCACCAGTTTATCGACGAATTGCAGTTCGTCATGGTTCAGGGTCGCATCCTGGATGCGCAGCAGGTTGGCCTGAAGCTTGTCCCCCGCCGCTTCCAGCGTGTCTTGCAGCTCGCGCAGAGTGCCGGAGGTTTCCGATAACAATAATTCGCAGTTGGAGATGGCGGCACGCCAGTCTTGATTAAGCAGCGCGGCAATATCCTGTTTCACCCCCTGCTGCTGTTCATCCATGATGCGCTGAGTCATATCGATACTGTCGAAAATTTCCGCCACCGAATATTTCAGCGGCGCAAACACATGCCGGTGCCAGTGAAATTCGTCGCCGTCTTCTTCCGCCGCGTCCGCCGCCCGTTTTAATTCTTGCGCCACAATGGACAGTTGGACCGACAGCCGCAGCGTGGAGAATTCGCGCTGGCGAATGTAATAATCGCTAATGCCGATACCGAGCGGCGTCAGGCGGTAAATGGCGTTCCCTTCCGCCAGCTCGCTGGTGAAACGGTTGAGCAGACGCTGACGCACCAGATCATTGATGGCGTTGTTGGCGCGTACGGTTACGGTTTCCTGAGTCTGTTCAAACCCTTCACTGACGTAACGGAACGCATCCACCAATTCCCCTTCGCTCATTTCACCATCCATGCGCTCGCTATTGAGCGTGGCGATGGCCAGCACAAAGGCCAGCCGGTCAATAGGCAGCGATAGTGAGAAATCATTCTTCCGGGCCCAGGCGACCAGGTCCGGTACAGTCTGGGAAAATTCACTCATAGTGCGTCCTTCAGGGTGGGTTTACGCGCCATCACGTGGATATAACGCCCCATACTTATAAATGGCTCCTGCCGACAATAGCGTTGTTCCATCGCCAGCAGTGCGATAAATTCATCCTGTTGTTGCTGTTTATTCTGCAGATAATCATGAAACACCCGCACGCCGCTTTTGCCTATATTGGCTGCAGTCCCATTTTTCCAACCAACGATACACGTCGTCGGGATCGCAAGGATGGTCGGGCATCAACGACCGTTTTTTCCTTTTCGGCATACCGGCCGCGCCAAAAGCCATATTGCCCAACAGCATGTTGCGCATCACCAGGCCGTGTTTATTGTAAAACATTAATGACAACGCGCCATCCCCGGCCAGGAACTGATTAAGTATTTGCAACAACGCTTCGGGCTGCATGACCCATTCCAGTACCGCATGACACAATATCAGATCGGCCGGCCTTTCCAAATGTGTTGCGATATCCTGTATCGCGCCGTGTACACAGCGAAAGCGCCGCTCCACCCCCAGCGCTATCGCCTGCTGTTGCGCGCGAATTTTTCGGCGATATCGTCGAAATTGCGATCCTGTATCATTAAAGACTCCGGTCGGCCACGGCGGGACAAGATGTTTTGTCGCCGGTGGACGCGAGGAGCCTATTTTGTCACAGGCTGACGTAGAATGAATCATTCCAGCGCCGGATTGCGGCTGGTTGATTACATTTCACTCAATCGGAGCGATACGCCATGCTATTTACCCTGAAAAAATTCATCGGCGGTCTGTTGTTACCGTTACCGCTGCTGCTGTTGGTGATGGGCGCCGGGCTGGTGTTGCTGGCGCTGAGCCAGCAGCCGGTTGCCGACCGCCTGCTGGCCCCGCTGGAGGCCCATTATCCCACGTGGCAGCCCCTCGGCGAAACCGTGAAGTGGATTGTGGTCCTGGGCGGGGGTTATACCTGGAATCCCCATTGGCCGCCCAGCGCCAATTTGATTAACAATAGCTTGCTACGCGTGACGGAAGGGATCCGTCAATGGCGCGCCCACCCTGGCGCGACGATGGTGTTTACCGGCGCCGCCGCGCCCGGCAATCCCGTCAGCAGCGCCGAGGCCGCCTCGCGCGTGGCGCAGAGTTTGGGAGTGCCGGCATCGGCCATTGTGGTGCTCGATAGCCCGCGGGACACCCGTCAGGAAACGGTAAGCGTCGCCATGCTGGTGGGGCAAGCGCCGCTGATGCTGGTCACCTCAGCCAATCATCTGCCGCGGGCGATGGGCTTTTTTACCGCCGCAGGGCTTAAGCCGCTGCCGGTGCCGGCAAATCAGCTCGCGATCGAGAGCCCCCTACAGCCGCAGGAAAAGATATTGCCCTCGCCGCTGTGGCTGGGCCACAGCGAGCGCGTCTGGTATGAAACCCTCGGCCAAGCCTGGCAACGGCTGCTGGGCATAGCGGATCGCCCTGGACGCCCATCGATGCTAAGCCCTTCGTGCTGCCAGCCTCGTGCGCCGCTGGCTTCCGCCTTAGTCCAGCCACGGGATCAGTTCGCGTCCCGCGCGCACGAACAGGTCGTGGTCCAACTGGCCGGTGTGAATATAGCGCGCCGCCGCCTCCCAGATGGCGTACAGCCAGCGTCGGCAAAGAAACGCCTCCGCCACCGGCGCGCGGCTGAGATAATGAAACAGTAGCGCTTCGCTCATTCCTTCGTCGCTCAGCCGCGAAAGGTCGTATTCCCGCGGTGCCCACAGCACCGTCCCCGGATTCAACATCGCCAACAGCTGGTCGCTGCGGGGATCCTTAAGCATACTGCGCAGCGACAGGTTGCCGTGTACCAGCACACACTCCTCGTTGAAGTCGTCAAAGAGCCGCGGCAAATACTGCCGGGTGCGGAACAGCAATACTCGATCGTCATGGGAAAGCAACGGCGCCGAGACTTTACTCAGGGTCGACCAAATTACCTCGATCCGCTGTGAATACCATGCAGGCCAGCGATTCTCCTGGGTACTGTCGACGGTCCCTACCAGGCCGTGGCTGTCGATGCGGTGCCAGGCGAGGATGCCATCGACGATCTGCTCCTGAAGCTGCTGCCAGCGTTCCGGCGTGCGGGTCGGCGCCTAGACCGGCAGCCGTTCCATTAAGAGCAGCTCTTTGTAGGGGGGATGTTGGGATAAAATCAGGCCATATACCGTCGGCAGCCGTATCTCGCCCTCCCGGGCCAGCATCGACAGCTTGTAGGCTTCCTGCTGGGCGATGCCCGGGCACAAATAGCTTTTCGCCACCAGGGAAAGCGCATGGCCCTCCCTGTCGTACATAGCATACAAGTGGGCATAAGGTTGCTCGCTGATGCGTTCAAGCCGGCTCAACAGCTCCCCTAAAACGGCGCTTAACTCAACGCGTAATTGTTCCATGACATCGCTAACCTTATGTTCGGCACAGGATTAGACCAGCGCACCGCGCGGCACAGCCAACATCATGGGGAGGAATGGCCTAAAAAACGTCGCGTTAGATCAAACAAAGGCGGGAAATCGGCGCGGAAATCTCGATTGGCCCCCGCGCCGTACAGCACGGGACGGTTACTCCAATTGCTGCTGCAACAAACGAACCTGCGCCAACTCTTCCGGCGTGTCTACGCCCATGCCGGGCGCCACGCTTGCTACCGCGACATGTATTTTCTCTCCATACCACAAGACGCGCAGCTGTTCGAGGATCTCAATCTTTTCCAGCGGGCTGGCCGACCAGCTGACATAGCGGCGGATAAAGTCGGCGCGGTAAGCATAAATACCAATATGACGCAGCAGACCGTGGGAGAGGTGCTCGCGGCGGCGGGCAAACCCTCCGCGATCCCAGGGGATCGTGGCGCGTGAGAAATAGAGCGCGTAACCGCGCGCATCCACCACCACTTTGACCGCGTTGGGGTTGAATGCCTCTTCCGTCGTGGTGATGGGGACCGCCAGCGTGGCCATACCGGCATCGGCGCCCGCCAGATTATTCGCCACCTGCCGAATGATTTGCGGCGGAATGAGCGGCTCGTCCCCCTGCACGTTGACGATTATCCGATCGTCGGCGAAGTCGTATCTGTCGATGACCTCCTGGAGCCGCTCGGTGCCGGACTGATGCTCGGGGCGGGTCAGGCACACTTCGCCGCCGGCCCGCTCTACCGCCTCGACCACGCCGACATGATCGGTGGCGACAATGACCCGATCAGCGCCGGAGGCTTGCGCCCGTTCCATGACGCGCACCACCATGGGTTTGCCGTTGATATCGGCCAGCGGCTTACCGGGCAGGCGGCTGGAGGCGAAACGGGCGGGAATAATGGCGATGAAACTCATGAATTGGTCTCGTCCAATGTGATGGCACGCGCTTCGCTCTCCAGCAGCACAGGGATACCGTCGCGCAAAGGGTAAGCCAGCGCATCGGACTTACAAATCAGTTCCTGTCGTTCTTTGTTGTAATAAAGTTTGCCGTTACAGACCGGGCAAGCGACGATTTCCAATAGGCGATGATCCATGATTCCTCCAAGGGGGCATGCCTGCGCAAAGGATGATGGTGCAGAGAATAGCATAAGCGGCACGGGGCCGGGAATCACCGCCGGCAATCGTTGTCGCTTATCGCAGCATTTGCTGATAATCGACATTTTTTTATGCAGATGTTATTGATATGTAGCCGGCGGAGGAGTAGTATTTTTGTGAAATGAATCACACTTTAAAACATTTATAAGACAGGCCTGTCATGAAAACGTTAAACAAAATCATTGCTCTGTTCGCTAATTTTAGCCGCTAAGCAATAGACCATCGCTTGGACGGCCCGGTTAACCCACGTTAGTCGGGCCGTTTGTTTCTCTGCTTTCAAGCACCGCGCCGTCGCGCGTTACGTTTTTGCGCCGTCGTCCGCAACTTTACGATAGCGCTGGATGGCCTGCTCAACCGGCGTCAGTAGACGTTGCTGCGCCCCCTTGGGCAGTTGCGCGTCGACCGGCAGATACCACCAATTCGCACGGGCGAAGGAGCGGCATTTGACCGCGTCCTTCTCGGTCATCAGCAACTGCTCATCCGGCACGGCCAGCGCGTCGAGCATTTGCTGCCGGTAGGCCTGATGATCGCCAAACGCCACCTCCCACACCGGCGTTACGCCGCCTGCGCGTACCGTGGCGAAAAAGCGCGGCGGATGTCCAATGCCGGCCATTGCCACCACCGGCGTCAAACCGGAAAGCGCGCGACGTTCACCCGTCAGCAAATTGACGGCCGCGCCGGCGACAAGCCGCATCGGCACCTCGCCAGGACGAGCGTCGCCGCCGTTGACGATGACCGCTTGCACCTGCTGTAGACGGTCGGCCCGTTCGCGCATAGGGCCCGCGGGCAGCCACCAGCCATTGCCGAACCGACGCTCGCCGTCGATAACCACCCACTCGATATCCCGCCCCAGCGCATAATGCTGCAAACCGTCGTCGGTCACTACCACATCCAGGGGCTGCGCGCGCAGCAGTGCCGCTACCGCTTCGGCGCGCCGGGGCGCCACCGCAACCGGCGCCCCGGTTCGCTGCCAGATTAACAACGGCTCGTCACCGCACTGCTCGCTGGTGGTGGTGGCGTCCAGCAGCAGCGGATACTGCGCCGCGCGCCCGCCGTAGCCGCGGGATACCACACCGACCCGCCAGCCGCGCGCTTGCAGTTGCGTCACCAGCCATAGCACCACCGGCGTTTTGCCGTTGCCGCCGGCGGTCAGGTTGCCCACCCCCACGATCGGCAGCGAAAAGCGATGAACTTTCCGCCAGCCGCGGCGATAGCTGTAACGGATTAGCGCCGTTACCAGGCCATACAGCCAGGAAAACGGCAGCAGCAGCAGATACAGCGGCGAGGCGCCGGACCAGATGCGGGCAATCATTGGCCGAACTGTAACCGGTGAAGCTGGGCGTAAACCCCCTGGCGCGATATCAGCTCCTCATGATTGCCGCGTTCGACGATCCGTCCCTCCACCACCACCAGAATTTCATCGGCTTTTTCGATGGTGGACAGGCGATGGGCGATGACCAGGGAGGTCCGATTCTTTTGCAGCGCATCCAGCGCTTTTTGGATTGCCCGCTCGGATTCGGTATCCAGCGCCGAGGTGGCTTCGTCGAGGATAAGTATCGGGCAATCGCGCAGCAGCGCGCGGGCGATGGCGATGCGCTGACGCTGGCCGCCGGAGAGCAAGACGCCGTTTTCGCCGATCACCGTGTCCAGGCCCATGTCCATTTTTTCGATGAAATCCATGGCGTAAGCCATGCGGGCAGCGTTCTCTACCTGCTCGCGGGAGTAAATTGCCTTGCGGGCATAAGCGATATTGTTGGCGATAGTATCGTTAAACAAATGTACGTTTTGGGAAACCAGCGCCATCTGGTTACGCAGCGAGGCGAGCTTATAGGCGCGCAAATCGGTACCATCGAGCAGGATCTGGCCCTGTTGGATATCGTAAAAACGCGTCAACAAATTAGCGATGGTCGATTTACCGGAGCCGGAGCGCCCCACTAACGCCACCGTATGCCCCGCCGGAATGCTTAGACTGATGTCGTGCAGCGAAGGCGTCTCTTTACCGGGATAGGAAAAGGTGACGTGTTCAAAGGCGATATCCCCTTTAACGCGCTCAACCTCCACCGTCCCCTCATCCTTTTCGGTTTCCATATCAAGAATGGAAAACAGCGTCTGGCAAGCGGCCATACCGCGCTGGAACTGGGCGTTGACGTTGGTCAGGGATTTCAGCGGGCGCATTAGGGCAATCATTGACGAAAACACGACGGTGATGGTCCCGGCGGTCAAGGTTTCCATCACCGACGGAAAGCTGGCGGCATACAGAACAAAGGCCAGCGCCAGGGAGGCGATAAACTGGATCAGCGGATCGGAGACCGAAGAGGCGGCCACCATTTTCATCCCCTGCTGGCGCATGCGGTTGCTGACGCTGTTGAAACGCTCGTTTTCCACCTTCTGGCCGCCAAAAATCAGCACTTCCTTATGCCCTTTGAGCATCTGCTCGGCGCTGGTGGTCACCTGCCCCATGGTGTTTTGCATTCTTTTACTAATCTGTCGGAACCGTTTTGACACCTGCCGGATGGCAAACGATACCACGGGCGCAATCACCACCAGGATCAGCGACAATTGCCAACTGTAATAGAACATCATCGCAAACAGGCCGATGATCGATGCCCCTTCACGAATCACGATAATCAGCGCGCCGGAGGAGGATGACGCTACCTGTTCGGAATCATAGGTAATGCGCGAAAGCAGGGTGCCGGTGGATTGCTGGTCGAAAAAAGACACTGGCATGTCCATCATGTGGTTAAACAGCCGGCGGCGCATGTTCATCACCACTTTGCCGGAAACCCAGGATACGCAATAGCTGGAGACAAAGCCGCTGACGCCGCGCAGCACCATCAGGCCAATCACCGCCAGCGGCATCCAGACCAGAATATTGCTGTTGGCTTTGCCAAATCCATCATCCAGCAGGGGTTTAAGCAGCGATAACATAAAGGTATCGCTGGCGGCATTGAGTATCAGGGCAATCGCCGCGACGATCAGACCTGTCTTGAAATGTGAAATCATCGGCCAAAGGCGACGGAAGGTCTGCCAGGTGGAGAGATCTTTATCGTTTAGCATTCATTTACCAGTGCCGGGACTAAATAGCCGCCTATTCTACCTATTTAGCGCGGCGACGCCAAACCACTGATGATACCATCGGCGGGAAATTTGACCGCGATAGGCCAGCACCTCAAACGACCGCGCATAAAAACGCACGCTCAGCTGGCCGCTTACCGCTGTATCGCGCCAGCAAATGCCCAGACGCCGGTAGCGCTGCACCACCGCCTCAGCCGGCAGACGCCAGGGACTGTAGCGCCCTGCCGAGGCTAGCGCCACCTGCGGCCGCACCGCCCGTAAAAAGGGGGCGGTGGAAGACGTTTTACTGCCGTGATGGGGCACCTGAAGGACCTCGGCGCGCAACGCGGGCCGATCCAGACGCAGCAACGCCCGTTCCGCCGGCGCTTCGATGTCGCCGGTGAGGAGGACACGGAAGCGGCCATCGTCTATCCGCAGCACGCAGGAATCGTTATTGCCGGCGCTGGCGGCCAGAGCACCTCAAAATGTAACCCCCGCCAGCGTCAGCGCTGCCCGCGCAGACATAAGCCGTGGCCGGGCGCGCGGAACGAACTGCTGACCGGTACCGCTTGCCAAACGCGCCGCACGCTGGCTAAACCGCCGATATGATCCTCATGGCTGTGGCTCAGGTAGATATGTTCCGGCGCCAGGCCATGTAAGGAAGGATTGCCGCCTTGCCCATATCGCCCTCGCGCCAGCCGGCGCCGGTGTCATACAGCAGCGTCTTGCCGTCGCACTCAATACTTACCGCCAGGCCGTGGCCCACATCCAGCATATCCAGCCGCCAGCGCGATTCGTCCGTTGCCGGCGGCCTGAGACTTTGCAGCATCAGCACGGCCAACACCACCATTGTCAGAGGATAAGCGCGCCACCAGCCGAATCGCCAGATGATAATGCCCAGCCAACCGGCGGCGCTGATGACCAGCCCCTGGCCCGACAGCGTTAACCACCCTTGCGCCAGCGGCGCAAGCGGCGCAAGCGGCGCCATCATGCCATCAAGCGACAGATCCGCCCAACGCCAGAGCTGAGCGCTCACCCCCTTAAGACCACCGGTGACGATAGCCGCCAAAATGAGCGGCGTGCTGATAAACGACACCAACGGCACCGCCCACAAATTGGCCCCCAGCGCCAGCGGATTACCGCCGTGGAACAGTAAACACTGCATCGGCAACAACAGCAGGGTCATGCCTCCCTGCAAATGCAGCCAGCGAATGCCGCACCAGCGCCAACCCCGCCGGCAGCGGGCCGGCAGCGGCGCCCACTGAAAGAAGAAAATCAGTGCCGCCATCGCGGTACAAGAAAGCCACAGACTATTGGAGAGCACCGTCAGCGGATCGGTGATGAGGATTAGCGATACGCACCACAATAAAATTTGCCATGGACTCAGCGTGACGCCCCGCAGGCGAACGATTAGTCCAAAGCGTCAGCGCCAGCAAGCCGCGCTGGGCGGGGAAATTCGCCCCGGATAGCGCCACATAGCCCGCGGCGCATACCCAGCAGAACAGCAGCGGCGCTCCCACGCCAATGGCGCGGGCCGGCCAGAAGAATTGCGCTCCCCGCGCCACCAGCCAGCCGAACAGCGCCGCCAGGCCGATATGCAGCCCTGAAATCGCCATGAGATGGGCGATGCCGGTGCGTGATAGCAACTGCCATTCACCGTCGCTGATTTCCTGGGTCGTGCCGAAGCCCAGTGCCAGCATCAGCGCCCGCAGCACCCTGCCCTGCAACGGCTGGTGATTGGCCATGGCCCAACGCTGACTATTGAATCCCCCTTGATTCATGCGCCCATGCACCGGCTGTAACGTCACCCGCAGCCGCCATTACTGCCCGGCACACCACCGCACCGGCGGCGCGCGCCAGCGCAGCGCCACCGGAGGAAATACCTGCTGGCCGTTGATGTGGCTGACGCGCACGACAATGCGGGCAGGAGCATTCTCGGCCGAGAGATTGAGGGTGGCCACGCGGGCTATCAAGGTCTGATTACCCTGGCTCCAGGCCGTGGTTTGCACCAGCAATAGCCGAGCGTGATGGCCGCTCCAGGCCAGCATCAGCACCCCCACCGCCAAATACTGCGCCGTGCGGCGGCCGGTCAAAAGCAACAGCCAGCCGGCAGCACAGCGCGCCCGCCGTCGGAAGTTGCGGCAAAAACAACAGCGGCACATTCCCCGCGATAACGGCCAGCGCCAGCGCGGTCATTGACAATGGCATCGACGGACCTGCCTCTTAACGGACGTGGTAAAGAAGACAGGCAGTATCAGACATCAGATGCGGCGAAGCCTCGCCGCAGTTAAGTTACCGCTTTTGCAGCCGGCCGGGGCAAATGGCGACGACGCTCCCGTCAGGTAGCTCGCCTCATGCGTCTTCCCGCAACGACCGCGACGCAATGGCCGAGAGCGGCGAAAGCGGCGGCGATGTAAGCGGTAACGACGAAGCAAGCGGCGTTAATGACGGCATTGGCGGCATTGCCGCAGGCAGACTTTCCACCGACTCGCTCCCCCCATCGCTATCGCTGAACAAGCCGCTATCGTCAAGCCATAACAGGCTGTCGACGTCATCTTCGCGCGCATCGTCATCACCGCACTGCAAATTGAGCAAGTGGTCACCGACGCCGCAGCTTAACCTATCATCCTCATAACCGCCTACCTCGTTCGCCAGGTCCCAGAGATCAAAAAGATCGGTATCGGCGATAGCGATTTCCCGTAACGCGTTATGGAAATCACATAGGCCCGGTGCCGTCAGCACTTCGGCGTGATTTATCACGTCGCAGTAGTCTCGCTTGAGGGGAGCCGTTAGCGCTCTGAGCACCCTATCGTCTTTGCTCCGGTATCCCTCCCCCAGCAAGGCATCCCAATCCGCATACCGTTTACTTGCCAATTTTTCGCGCAATGTCTCGTCGCCCGCCCGCCATGCGGCGGCGTTTGCGTCGGAAATAGAGATTCGGTTGCCGTTTTTGAATACCGCGTCGAAAGAAATTCCGTATTTATAATTGTCAATTGTTTCCAGATTTTCCAGACAGTATTCGCGCGTCTGGAGTTTATCCATTAAGCGGTCCAAATCCGTGTGTTTAACATCAAACAGGTGGGACAGCGACGCTTTTTTATAAAGGGGTAAATAGTGCAGTGCGCCATCGGCCTGAAGGCGCAACGTTTGATAAACCGCATCCTCCATTTTCATGCGAAGGTTTGTCGCATGAAAGACAGGCAGTGGATCCGCGTCACCGTTTTTGCTTTTTGTAACGACATTGTCGCACTGGAATAAGGTTTGGCCATTAACCTTTAGCGCGTAGCCCCAGTCGTACCGTGCGGTTGGGGCGAGGATTTGAAGCTGGAATTGACTTTGGTATTCCGGTAACGCCAGTCGCCTTAGCTGGATGAATTTCTCCAGACGGCGGTATTCTGGCATCGCCGTTGCGCCAGATTGACTTTCCTGAAGGATGTGAAATAGAGCAATAATTTCCTTTTTTTGCGTTCCCTCCCTGAACCAATCAATAATGCCACTGACAAATTCAGCAATATTATTGATTCGCGTTGCCTCCTGTACGGTATTGGCATTCAATACTTGCGCCACTTTCTGGTCGCTGAGCAGGATATGTCGATTAGGCATTGAAAAAACGATGGGCATCTTCACCTCATATAACGGTTAATCATGAGCGTCGTCCGGTATGCTTCAGCCGATAATCTTGCAGGTCACCGTTAACAGGCCGCAGCGGGGCGATGTCCGGTATCCGTGGCGGCATGCGTTTAGCCCTTAATTAAATAGTCGACATCGGCTCAATCCCTACCGGCTCTAACCACCCCTACAGCATATCGGTACCGCTCGCTGTTTGCCCATCGGCCGTTGACCCGATCTCCGGCGGCCTGGAGGCAAAAAAAAGCCCATAAGGCGCCTTTTTTTGCCGAAGGGCAAAGGAAAGTTATTTCTTTTTCTTCGCTTTGGCGTTGGGCAGGTCGGTAATGGTGCCTTCGTAAACTTCCGCCGCCAGACCCACCGATTCATGCAACGTGGGGTGCGCATGGATGGTCAGCGCGATATCTTCCGCATCGCAGCCCATCTCGATGGCCAGGCCGATTTCGCCCAGCAGCTCGCCGCCGTTGACGCCTACCACCGCGCCGCCAATCACCCGATGGCTTTCTTTATCGAAAATCAGCTTGGTCATACCGTTCTGGCAGTCGGAAGCGATGGCGCGGCCGGATGCCGCCCACGGGAAAGTGGCGACCTCATAGCTGATGCCTTTCTCTTTCGCTTCTTTTTCCGTCAGACCGACCCAAGCCACTTCCGGCTCGGTATAGGCGATAGACGGGATGACTTTCGGGTCGAAATAGTGTTTCTTACCGGCGATAACTTCCGCCGCCACGTGGCCTTCGTGGGTGCCTTTGTGCGCCAGCATCGGCTGGCCGACGATATCGCCGATAGCGTAGATGTGCGGCACATTGGTGCGCATTTGTTTGTCGACGCGGATGAAACCGCGGTCGTCAACCTCTACCCCGGCCTGGCCGGCATCCAACAATTTACCGTTCGGCACGCGGCCGATGGCGACCAGAACGGCGTCATAGCGCTGGACTTCCGACGGCGCTTTTTTCCCTTCCATGCTGACATACACGCCGTCTTCTTTGGCTTCCACCGCGGTGACTTTGGTTTCTAGCATCAGGTTGAAATGGGAACTGATGCGCTTGGTAAAGACTTTCACCACGTCTTTATCGGCCGCCGGGATAACCTGATCGAACATTTCCACCACGTCGATTTCCGATCCGAGCGCGTGGTAAACGGTGGCCATTTCCAGGCCGATGATGCCGCCGCCCATCACCAACAGGCGCTTCGGCACGGTGGTCAGGGCGAGCGCATCGGTGGAATCCCATACGCGGGAATCATCATGGGGGATAAACGGCAGTTGGATCGGGCGGGAGCCTGCGGCAATAATGGTGTTGTCGAAGGTAATGGTTGTCGTGCCGTTTTCGCCTTCCACCTGTAGGGTGTTGGCGCCGGTGAATTTACCGTAACCGTTTACCACTTTGACCTTACGCGCTTTAGCCATACCGCTCAGGCCGCCGGTCAACTGATTGACCACCTTTTCCTTCCAGGTGCGCACTTTGTCGATATCGGTTTGCGGCTCGCCAAAGACGATGCCGTTTTTGCTCAGCGCCTTGGCCTCTTCGATGACTTTAGCGGCATGCAATAAGGCTTTGGAGGGGATACAGCCTACGTTCAGACAGACCCCGCCGAGGGTGGAATAACGTTCCACCAAGACGGTCTCCAGACCTAAATCCGCACAGCGGAATGCCGCAGAATAGCCGCCTGGGCCTGCCCCAAGTACCACGACCTGAGTTTTTATTTCAGTACTCATCATGACCTCTTAGTTGATTGTCCGGCGGGTCAGACGTCTATTTTATCGCGTGTATTTGCATAACGCGCTGTGTCCACACCGGGACGTCTCCATCGCGCATAGTTTACAGAAATGTTAATAGACTGCAAAGTATGTGACGACGGCGCATGTTTAGTTGGTACCGCCGACGACCGCCCTTCGCCGCCGGCGGCGACGCAAAAACAAGCAGGCCGGCCTGGAAGTTACATCACCAAGCGACGGATATCGGACATCACATTATTGATGAAGCTGATAAAACGCGCACCGTCGGCGCCGTCGATGACCCGATGGTCATAGGACAGCGACAGCGACAACATCAGCCGTGGCGCGAACTCTTTACCGTTCCACACCGGCTTCATCGACAATTTAGACACGCCGAGTATCGCCACTTCCGGCGCATTGACGATAGGCGTGAACGCCGTACCGCCGATGCCGCCCAGGCTGGAGATGGTGAAACAGCCGCCCTGCATATCCGACGCTGTCAGCTTGCCGGCGCGGGCCTTTTTCGAGATCTCCGCCAGCTCGCGCGACAGTTCCACGATGCCTTTCTTATTCACATCGCGGAACACCGGCACCACCAGACCATTCGGGGTATCTACCGCCACGCCGATATTGATGTATTTTTTCAGTGTCAGTTTCTGGGCGTCTTCGGACAGCGAGCTGTTAAAACGCGGCAGCTCTTCCAGCCCCTTGGCGACCGCCTTCATGATAAACACCAGCGGGGTGATTTTCACATCCAACTTCTTCTTCTCGGCTTCGGCGTTCTGCTGCTTGCGGAAGGCTTCCACTTCGGTGATATCGGCTTCGTCGAACTGGGTCACATGGGGGATCATCACCCAGTTGCGGTGCAGGTTGGCGCCGGAGATTTTCTGGATCCGGCCCAGTTCCACCTCTTCGGTGTCGCCGAACTTGCTGAAGTCCACTTTCGGCCACGGCAGCAGGCCAGGCAGCGTACCGCCGCCGGCAGCGGCTGGGGCGGCCTCGGCGCATTTGACCGCCTCTTTGACGTACGCCTGGATATCTTCGCGTAGAATACGGCCTTTACGCCCGGTACCTTTCACCTTCGCCAAGTTGACGCCGAATTCGCGCGCCAGCCGGCGGATCACCGGGGTCGCGTGCACATAGGCGTCGTTCTCGGCAAATTCGCCTTTGCCTTGGGCCGGCGACGGGGCGACGCCTTCCACCTCGAACACCATAAGCTGCGAACCGGTGCTGACCTTATCGCCGACGTTAATCTTGATCTCTTTGACGGTCCCCGCAAACGGCGCCGGCACTTCCATCGATGCCTTGTCACCTTCCACGGTAATCAGCGACTGTTCGGCGCTGATCTTATCGCCCACTTTGACCATGACCTCGGTGACTTCCACTTCATCGCCGCCGATATCGGGCACGTTAACCTCTTTACTCTGTGCGGCACCGCCGGCGGCGGCCTGCTCCGGCGCGGCGGCAGGCTTCTCAGCGCCACCCTCGGCTTCCTCGAAGACCATAATCAGTTTGCCGGTGGTGACTTTATCGCCCACCGCCACCTTCAACTCTTTCACCACCCCCGCCTGCGGCGAGGGCACTTCCATGGACGCTTTGTCGCCTTCCACGGTAATCAGCGACTGCTCGGCGTCAACTTTATCGCCCACGCTGACCAGGACTTCGGTGACTTCCACTTCATCTGCACCGATATCCGGTACGTTGATTTTAATAGCCATGATTTACTCTACCTCTTACGCCAGACGCGGGTTGACTTTGTCAGCATCGATGCCGAATTTGCTGATGGCCTGCGCCACCACATCAGCGCCGATATCGCCGCGTTTGGCCAATTCACCCAGCGCCGCAACCACCACATAGCTGGCGTCCACTTCAAAGTGATGACGCAGGTTCTCGCGGCTGTCGGAACGGCCGAAACCGTCGGTGCCCAGAACTCGGAACTCGCTAGCGGGAATGAAGTTGCGGATCTGCTCGGCGAACAGTTTCATATAGTCGGTGGACGCTACCGCCGGCGCATCGTTCAGCACGGTGGCCACATAGGGTACGCGCGGCGTTTCGGTCGGATGCAGCATGTTCCAGCGTTCGTAATCCTGGCCATCGCGCGCCAGTTCGGTGAACGAGGTCACGCTGTACACATCGGAACCCACCCCATACTCTTTCGACAGGATCTGCGCCGCTTCGCGCACGTGGCGCAGAATGGCGCCGGAGCCCATCAGCTGCACTTTGCCTTTGCCGCCTTCCAGCGTTTCCAGCTTGTAGATCCCCTTGCGAATACCCTCTTCCGCGCCTTTCGGCATGGCGGGCATAGCGTAGTTTTCGTTCAGCGTGGTCAAATAGTAGTAGACTTTTTCCGGCTTATCGCCGTACATCCGGGTCAAACCGTCGTGCATGATGACCGCGACTTCATAGGCATAGGCCGGATCGTAGGAAATGCAGTTCGGGATGGTCAGCGACTGAATATGGCTGTGGCCGTCTTCGTGCTGCAAGCCTTCACCGTTCAGCGTGGTCCGCCCCGACGTGCCGCCGATAAGGAAGCCGCACGCCTGCTGGTCGCCCGCCGCCCAGCACAGATCGCCGATACGCTGGAAACCGAACATCGAATAGTAGATGTAGAACGGAATCATCGGCAAATCGTTGGTGCTGTAGGAGGTCGCCGCCGCCAGCCAGGAAGAAGCCGCGCCCAGCTCGTTGATCCCTTCTTGCAGGATCTGCCCTTTTTCGTCTTCGCGGTAGTAGGCGACCTGCTCGCGGTCCTGCGGCGTGTACTGCTGGCCGTTGGGGCTGTAGATGCCTATCTGGCGGAACAGACCTTCCATGCCGAAAGTACGGGCTTCGTCGGCGATGATCGGCACCAGGCGATCTTTGATCGACTTGTTCTTCAGCATCACGTTCAGCACGCGAACAAAAGCGATAGTGGTGGAGATCTCTTTCTTCTGCTCTTCCAGAAGCGGTGCGAAGTCCTCAAGCGTCGGCAATTCCAGCGGCTTGGTGAAATCTTTCAAGCGGCTCGGCAGATAGCCGTGCAGCGCTTTGCGGCGCTCGTGCAGATAGGTGTGCTCTTCGGACCCTTCTGCAAAAGTGATATAGGGCAGCGCTTCGATCTTGTCGTCGGTAATGGTGCTCAGGTTGAAGCGATCGCGGAAGTAGCGTACCCCTTCCATGTTCATTTTCTTCACCTGGTGCGCGATATTCATGCCTTCCGCGGTCACACCCATGCCGTAGCCTTTGATGGTGTGGGCGAGGATGACCACGGGCTTGCCGGTGGTTTTCTTGGCTTTTTGCAGCGCGGCATAGATTTTCTTCGGATCGTGGCCGCCGCGATTCAGCGCCCATATCTCGTCGTCGCTCATGTCCTTCACCAGTGCGGCGGTTTCCGGATATTTACCGAAGAAGTGCTCGCGCACGTAGGCGCCGTTCTTCGATTTAAAGGTCTGGTAGTCGCCGTCGACGGTTTCGTTCATTAATTGAATCAGCTTGCCGGAGGTGTCTTTACGCAGCAGCTCGTCCCAGCGGCTGCCCCAGACCACCTTGATCACTTCCCAGCCGGCGCCGCCGAACACGCCTTCCAGCTCGTTGATGATCTTGCCGTTACCGGTGACCGGTCCATCCAGACGCTGTAAGTTACAGTTGATGATGAACACCAGGTTGTCCAGCTTCTCGCGCGTCGCGATGGTGATGGCGCCCTTGGATTCCGGCTCGTCCATCTCGCCGTCGCCCAGGAAGGCGTAAACGGTCTGATTGCTGGTGTCCTTCAGCGCGCGATTGTCTAGATATTTAAGGAATTTTGCCTGATAGATAGCGCTGATGGGGCCCAGGCCCATCGACACCGTCGGGAACTGCCAGAACTCCGGCATCAGCTTGGGATGCGGATAGGACGAGAGGCCCTTGCCGTGCACTTCCTGACGGAAGTTGTTCATCTGATCTTCGCTCAGGCGGCCTTCCAGGAAGGCGCGGGCATAGACGCCCGGGGAAATGTGGCCCTGGAAATAGACCAGGTCGCCGCCGTCTTTGTCGTTGCGCGCACGGAAGAAGTGGTTAAAGCACACTTCATAAATCGTGGCGGAGGACTGGAATGACGCCATATGGCCGCCCAGTTCCAAATCTTTCTTCGACGCGTGCAGCACGGTCATGACGGCGTTCCAGCGTATAGCGGAACGGATGCGGCGCTCCAACTCCAAATTGCCCGGATACTCAGGCTCCTCCTCGACCGGAATCGTGTTGATGTAATTGCGCCCGGCGGCACCTTGCGCGATGCTTACCCCACCTTTGCGCGCTTCGTCCAACACCTGATCAATCAGGAATTGCGCGCGTTCAATACCTTCTTCACGGATAACCGATTCGATCGCCTGTAGCCAGTCGCGTGTTTCGATCGGATCCACGTCATTGTACAAACGTTCTGACATGGTGGTGTTCCTTATCTATCTTTAATATTGGTTTAGTTGGAGCCTGTCTTCCTATGCTCTGGCCGTCAGAGCATAGGAAGACAGGCCCATAGCTTCTGCTGCCGCGTGGGCCACCGTTCCCGGAGGCTTAATCCTTGCGTTGCTGGAGACGTCGAAGCGATCGTTCGCGCCGGCTATGTTCCCGGCCAAGGTCCAGCAAAATTTCCTCAATAAACGCCAGATGGCGATGTGACGCCTCGCGCGCCTTTTCCGGCTCACGCGCGACTATCGCCGCGAAAATTCCGGCGCGGAGGCTGCTCACCTGCGCCAGCATTTCCCGGCGCGAGTAAAGCAATTCAAAATTCTGACGCACGTTGTTTTCCAGCATCGGCCCCATGCAGCGCACCAGATGCAATAAAACCGCATTATGCGCGGCTTCGGTAACGGCGATTTGATAATTCATGACGGCATCGGCCTCCGCGTCGAGATCGCCGCTGTCCTGCGCCGCCTGAATCGCCTGATGGCACTCACGGATATGCTCGAAATCCTGCTCGGTCCCGCGCAGCGCCGCATAATAGGCGGCAATACCTTCAAGGGCGTGGCGGGTTTCCAACAGGTCGTATTGCGATTCAGGATGTTCCGCCAACAGTTCGGTCAGCGGATCGCTGAAGCTTTGCCACAAATTACTTTGCACAAACGTCCCTCCCCCCTGCCGCCGCCGCAGCAGGCCTTTGGCTTCCAATCGCTGGATGGCTTCCCGCAACGAGGGGCGGGAGACGTCAAATTGCTTGGCCAGTTCACGCTCGGGAGGCAATTTTTCGCCGGGGCGCAGCGTCCCTTCCAGAATCAAATATTCCAACTGTTGTTCTATGACATCCGATAACTTGGGTTGGCGGATCTTACTATAGGCCATTTCTTGTCTTCTCAGCGGATGGCGCGGAGTCAATTGGTAATACCAATTACATTTTTACGGTGCTAAAAGTAACAAAGTATTCACCTTCTGTCTATCGTGGCTTTGACCTAAATCATCAAATCGCGCACATTCTCACAAAAGCCTTACATCTATGCTGCGTCAGGCCCGCTGCGCAGCACAATCGTGTTTTCCGGCGAAAAGGTTATTAACGTCTATGAAACGTTCCGGGGAAGCCGTGGAAGATGACCTACACTGAAAGCCAGGGAAAAAACGCCGCCAAATGTATAGTCATGCAACCCTGATACGACCTTATGAACCCCGGCGATTTTCCCGTCGCCGTTACGCCCATCCTCCAGCAAACGACGGCGCCGGTTTATTACGAGCAAGTGTCATAAATCCCGTGCAAAGCCTGCCACATATCACTATTCTGTTGCCCGCGACAGCCCGGACGCAAAAATGCCGCGCCGTGACGCGTAAATTAAAACGTACAACAACCGTAACTGTGGATAGACACAGCGCTGGGCGGAATCCAGATATCTGCCCGCCATAACGACAGAGGATTCGATGATGGAAGGTCAACAGCGCGCCGAGACGCTGAAACGCGGGCTAAAAAACCGCCATATACAGCTTATTGCATTGGGCGGGGCAATTGGCACTGGCCTGTTTCTGGGGATTGCGCAAACCATACAAATGGCCGGCCCTTCGGTTATTTTGGGCTACGCTATCGGCGGCGTTATCGCCTTTCTTATCATGCGCCAACTGGGCGAGATGGTGGTGGAGGAGCCGGTGGCCGGCTCGTTCAGCCACTTCGCCTACAAATATTGGGGCAATTTCGCCGGCTTCGCCTCCGGCTGGAATTATTGGGTATTGTATGTCCTGGTGGCGATGGCGGAATTGTCCGCGGTCGGGATCTATATGCAATACTGGTGGCCCGGACTGCCCACTTGGGTTTCGGCGGTGGTGTTTTTCCTGCTGATTAACGCCATCAATTTGGCTAACGTGAAGCTTTATGGCGAAATGGAATTTTGGTTCGCCATTATCAAAGTGATTGCCATCGTGGCGATGATCGTTTTTGGCGCCTGGCTACTGCTGAGCGGACGCGGCGGCCCGGAGGCCAGCGTGACCAATTTATGGGCGCAGGGCGGCTTCTTCCCCCACGGCGGCAAGGGCTTGCTGATGGCCATGGCGGTGATTATGTTTTCCTTCGGCGGTCTGGAGCTGGTGGGCATTACCGCTGCCGAGGCGGATGACCCGGCGCACAGCATTCCCAAAGCCACTAACCAGGTTATTTACCGTATTCTGATCTTTTACATCGGCACGCTGGCGATCCTGCTTTCGCTGTACCCCTGGGCCAAAGTGGTGGAAGGCGGCAGCCCGTTTGTATTGATTTTCCAGGCTCTTAACAGCTACTGGGTGGCCAATATCCTTAATCTGGTGGTCTTGACCGCCGCGCTGTCTGTTTATAACAGCTGCGTTTATAGCAATAGCCGCATGCTGTACGGTTTGGCCCGCCAGGGCAATGGCCCGCAATCGCTCGCCAGAGTCGACCGGCGCGGCGTGCCGGTGGCCGCGCTCGGCGTCTCGGCCGTCGCGACCGCGATTTGTGTGCTGCTCAACTACCTGATGCCCGGCCAGGCTTTTGGCCTGCTGATGGCGCTGGTGGTTTCTGCGCTGGTGATCAATTGGAGCATGATCAGTTTGGCGCATTGGAAATTTCGCCGCAAAAAAGCGCAACAGGGCGTCGTTCCGCGCTTTCCGGCGCTATGGTACCCGGTGGGCAACTGCCTTTGCCTGCTTTTCATGGCGGGTATTTTGGCGATTATGCTCCTCACGCCGGGCATGGCCATTTCGGTGTATTTGATTCCGGTATGGCTGGTTGTGTTGGGCATCGGTTTTGCGCTGAAAACCTCCGGCCAGCGCGCTAGCGCACGCTGATCCTCCGTTTGCACGCCGGCCGGTATTACCACCGTGCCGGCGAAGGGCCGCAGGCGGCCCTTCGCGGATGGCTTGCTACCTCAAGCTGCTAGCGCCTGCCGCGTATCCTATGCCCCGTAACGCGTTTCGCATGCCCGTATTCCGTCTCGCATGCCCGGTATCACGTTTCGCCTGCGCCGTATCGTCTATTGCCCGCCGCATTTCGGATGCGGTGTTCTGCAAGTTGTCTGCCGCGTTGATTCCCCGCATTCCGCTTGGTGCAAAAGGTATTCCGCTTCCATTTGCAGATTCCGACGTATCCGATCAGCTGTTCCGGCGACATCCGATCAGTTATTCCGATATTTTCCGATCACCCATTCCAGTGATATTCGTTCACGTGTTCGCTCATCTTCTGACTCGGGTTTAGTCTATTTTTCCTGTGCTGGCTACTCCTTGCTCTTTGCGTAGTGATTCGCCTTTAAGTTCCAGTCTATAGCTGAGGTGTACTAACCGATCGAGTAACGCGTCAGCTGTCGTGGGGTTTTCTATCAGTCCATACCATTTTTTCACCGGCAGTTGACTGATCAGGATGCTGCTGCTTTTGTCGTAGCGATCTTCCATCACCTCCAACAGCATCGTTGCCTGCATCGGACTTATTGATTCTAGGCCCACGTCGTCCAAGATCAGTAACTCTATTTTTTCTAACTGCTTAAGCTGTTTTAGATAGGTCCCGTCTACCTGACACTGGTGAAGATGGGCCAGCAACCGACCCACTCGCCAGTAACGCACGCTATATTGCTGCCGGCATGCCTGCTCACCAAGCGCACAACTGAGCCAGGTTTTGCCCGTACCTGTTGGCCCCGTGATGAGTATGCTTTTCTGATATTTCAGATATTGTCCCCCTAGCAGATCTCGCATCTGTTCCGGTGTCACTCCTCGGCTAGGGATATAGCGGATATCTTCCGGTTTTGCCTGCAAGCGCATTTGCGATTGCCGTCGCAGACGGCATATGTGGTTGTTTTTTCTATGCAAATTTTCCGATTCTACCATCAGCGACAACCGCTCCTCGAACCCCAGCTCCCCATAACTCCCCGGGAGTTCGCGTTGCGTCTCCAACGCCTGGACCATTGCCGACAACTTCAGCTCTCGCAGAGCCATTAACAGTGTATCCATATTTATTCTCCTTAGTGATAACTGTCCGGACCTCGGAGGTTTTCGTGAACCAGCATTGATACGCCGGCTCCGTCCTGGGTGACCTCACTTTCACGACCGTGTTTCAATACGTTGGCTATGAAAGAGCGGTTAATGCACCCTTTCTCCAACGCCAGCGCGCAGGCCTTCTCCAGTCGCGTCGTCTCATAGCGCCGTTGCAGATTGGGTAGCCCCAGCACGGAGCGGTAAGCCTGCTCCGGATGGGCTTTGCTCTTTTGGATGGACTCGACCACTTTCAGTGTGCACACACCCACCGACAGCGCCCAACTGCACAGCCTTTCCGGCGTCCACTGACTCTGCCCCTTATGGTTAGCCGGCATGTGCGCCGCCTGAGTCGTGTGCCTATAGGCGTTATCGCTGCGAGGGTGCGTAGCTACGCAGACGCCCTTATGGTGGATTTACACCAGCCGTTGGGTGGCGATGACGTCAACCCGCTCGCCAACCAGCGGATGCGGCACCGAATACCAGTTTTTGCCGTAGTCTATGTGGTAATCAGGTCCCACTCGGGCAACGAGATACTCACTGTATTCCCATTGTGTGGGCGGTAGAGGCTCAAGAGCCGGTTTGTCCAGCTGCTCGAAGCGTTCAAGGCGACTTTGTCCGCCGTAATGACGCATCGGGCGCAGATTCAACTCATGATTGAGTTCTCGTATCACCTGGTTGAGTTCGGCCAGCGAGTAGAACCTACGTTTACACAACCGGGCCAAAACCCAGCGTTCTACCAGCTGCACAGTTGATTCTGCCTTCGCCTTGTCTTTCGGTTTTCTCGGGCGCGCCGGTAGCACCACTGTCTCATAGTGATTTGCCAGCGCCTGGTAGCTCTGGTTTATGACCGGCTCATAGCGGTCAGGGGTGCTGACAGCGCTGCGCAGATTATCAGGTATCATCAGCTCCGGAACCCCAACCATGAAGTGCAGGCAGCGGCTATTGGCGTTCAGCCACGATGCCATGTCCTGGCCTTCGCAGGCTTCGATATACGCATAGCCTGACACGCCCATGGCAGCGACGAAGATAGCGACCTGGCGTACGCTACCGGTCGCAGGGTTGACGATAGGTACGGTGGGGCCACAGAAGTCGATGAAGAGCTTTTCGCCAGCCTTGTGCTCCATGCGCATGGAACGCCGCTGCTTCTTTTTCCAGTCACGGAATAGTGCACAAAACTGTGAGTAACCGAGGGCATTACCGCCCACGGCGGACTGATATTCCATCCAGAGCAGCTGCTTGGTCATGCCCTTGCGGCTTAACTCGGTATCGATATCAAGCCAGCTGGGTAAGGTATTGATAACTTTTCCGGATTTGCCGGGATAGAGCAGGCGGTCAAGGTCGACGGGGGACAGTTCCGCCGGCAATGGCCAGACTAGGTTAGCTACCGTGAATCGGCCGAGGATATCGTGCACGCTAGTACAGCCTATGCCGAGCGCTGCTGCGATAGTGCGATTCGAGCGACGCTGCTCGAATTTCATACGTAAGACATTAATATAGATGCACATTTCCGTTCTCGCTTTCTTCTTTTTACGTGCCATGCCATGCCCCCGGAAGCTAAAAGTCTCCAGAGTATGGCGGAACAGAAGATGAGCGATCGAACAGAATCGGAATCGCTGATCGGGTGAAATCGGAATCAGTGATCGGATGTGACCGGAACCAGCATCCATTAACGCTAGAGTACCGCTTTTCATCCCGTTCGCTTATGAAATTTGGGTTTTACCTAGCTCGACGGGTGTACTCATTACGCCACGAGGATGCCGGGGAGAGGATGCGCATAAGCGAGTCAATGTAAACCGGTCCTGCGCTGCGCGCTAACAGTGGGCACATGTGCATTTATATCCGCGTTAAAATATAATCAAAATGTGATTCAGCTCTTTATTTTATCGTTAAAACCTGGGACCAACCTATAACAAAAGTGAGTGTACCTGCCGATAAATAAGGTCTGCCCCCTCAGCAGGCATAAGTGAACACAAGGTGGCAGATCAATTATGACGCTTTCGATGTATTTTAGCGCAAAAAATGACTTAGGATAAAAGCTCAAACTGATGATGAATATCGTGTCTCGTTTTCCAAAACCAAGCAATGTCTATGCCACCATCACTCTTGCCAATGCCAAATTGACGCCATATACAATACGATTCCCTTCCCCGTCAGAACATGTACGTCGCAGGATTGAGCGCATAAACCACGCGCCCTCAACCGCGAGCCCTCTATTCACCGCCCACATCTGATCGCCCCGGTGCTTTGATAATAGGTAAAGTCATAGGCCCCTCTCCTATTATCAAACAAATATCGAGCAATGATAATTAATATCATGAGATCTCATTAATTAATTAACTTTGACGGCTGGTGATAGGGATCAGTAGACATTCTGGTTTTCATCGAAAAGCGCAATAAAAACGCTAAAAAAAGGAGTGATTATGCGACGAGTTTTAAATTTACTCAGCAAAAAAACGGGGCATAGAAGCCTTATACAATCATACTAACAATAAGGTTGGAAATGAAAAAATTCACTGTTAATAATCAATATAGAAAGCATATCGGAAAGCACGTGAACTAGGCTGATGATAAACAGAAAAGCCAGTTGCCTTTTGATGACCAGGTTAAATTGCTCGCTAGTCAACCGGGGCTGCACAGCCGCAACGTAACCAGGCATAACGTCGCCAATTTAACCCTGTTGGCTATGATCTACCTCACCAATGTCCAAAACAGCAGTCTCTCCGCTGCCTCATCCATGCCTAATCCCCGAGCGCTCGCTTTCAATGATAAAGGGGGCAATGTAGATTTCAAGGCGCCTAAGCCTGATTTCCCAAGCCACGAAAATCGACAGAGTCGCCAGCCCTTTCCCGTCGAAAGCGGCAAGTCAGGGACAATGATTGACATAAAAAAACGAGGAATGATTAAAAACCTATCAAATTCCTCGAATGAAACCAGAGAGAGGACAAGGATAAACACCGAATATCATTCCCTCTCTTTTCCGCAAGCCGATGCAATGTCTGTAAAAGTCCATTCCCATCCTGACAGAAATATCATCCGAAGTTCCCTTATTGATTGCCTTAAAAATTCTGATACGGCCGTCGCTCAACAACATGCAAAAGCGGCAGTGGCTGAAAAAAATTTACCCAACAGCCGTGCGTCTGTCACGCCGGCCAAAACGCCTGTTGCATTGCCTTCCCCCGCGGCCAAGGACAAGCCTGAGGCGCTAAACCTTACTGCCAAACACTCCATTCCTCGGCAGACAACAAAAAAACCGCTCCCAGCGCCAGAACGGGGCCCGCTGAAACATTTTCTTTTGCCGAAAGCACGGCCTTTGCGCCACTCACCCCAAATACAGGCAGGCTCCCGCAACGCGCGTTCCCTGTATGGGCAAAACACGCTTTCCGATCTTGAGCCACCTCACCCGGCGTTACAACAGAACGACGATCGCAATATTGATGACAGTGCCGAAAGCGGGCCTGATAAAACGCGCCATCATAAACGTGAACGACGTGCGTTATTAAACGATATAGAGAATGAGTTAGACATGTTGGCTGTCTATAGAAAACAGAATCATAATGAACTATTGAGTCGAAGTATGAGCCAGTGGCAAAACCAGCAGCTTGCTGCCTGGTTGAACTTCCCGTTTTCCGCTGCTTTGTTGAATAAATCGAACTTTTAGGTGACTGGCGGCTCTGATCACTACATTCGTTTCAACATCAGGTCCCCATGGCAAAGCAAAAGTTTAAAATCACCAACTGGCTCGCATACAACAATGCGCTCAGGCAGCGGGGGGGACCTGACAGTATGGCTTGATGAGTCAGCCATTGCTGCATGGACTGAGAGTACACCACCTGAACATCGTGGCCGGCCGCTTCACTACACCGATATGGCCATTACCACGGTTCTGATGATAAAGCGCGTGTTTAACCTTTCGCTCCGGGCGTTACAGGGTTTCGTTGACGCGATTTTTAAACTGATGGGGCTGTCGCTGCGCTGCCCAGATTACTCTCTGGTCAGCCGGCGAGCAAAAACCGTCGACATCAGCATAAAAACGCCAACCCGCGGCGAAATCTCACACCCGGTCATCGATGGCACCGGCCTGAAAATCTTCGGCGAAGGCGAATGGAAAGTCAGACAGCATGGGGCTGAGAGGCGCAGAGTATGGCGCAAGCTTCATCTGGCAGTAGATAGCGCGACACATGAAATTATCTGTGCCGATTTATCGCTAAGCGGTACGACAGGATGCGCAGGCGCTGCCCGTGCTGGTTCCGGTCACATCCGATCACTGATTCCGATTCTGTCCGATCGCTCATCTTCTGTTCCGCCATACTCTAGAGACTTTTAGCTTCCGGGGGCATGGCATGGCACGTAAAAAGAAGAAAGCGATAACGGAAATGTGCATTTATATTAATGTTTTACGTATGAAATTCGAGCAGCGTCGCTCGAATCGCACTATTGCAGCAGCGCTCGGCATAGGCTGTACTAGCGTGCACGATATCCTCGGCCGATTCACGGTAGCTAACCTGGTCTGGCCATTGCCGGCGGAACTGTCCCCCGTCGACCTCGACCGCCTGCTCTATCCCGGCAAATCCGGAAAAGTTATCAATACCTTACCCAGCTGGTTTGATATCGATACCGAGTTAAACCGCAAGGGCATGACCAAGCAGCTGCTCTGGATGGAATATCAGTCCGCCGTGGGCGGTGATGCCCTCGGTTACTCACAGTTTTGTGCACTGTTCCGTGACTGGAAAAAGAAGCAGCGGCGTTCTATGCGCATGGAGCACAAGGCTGGCGAAAAGCTCTTCATCGACTTCTGTGGCCCCACCGTACCTATCGTCAACCCTGCGACCGGTAGCGTACACCAGGTCGCTATCTTCGTCGCTGCCATGGGCGTGTCAGGCTATGCGTATATCGAAGCCTGCGAAGGCCAGGACATGGCATCGTGGCTCAACGCCAATAGCCGCTGCCTGCACTTCATGGGTGGGGTTCCGGAGCTGATGATACCTGATAATCTGCGCAGCGCTGTCAGCACCCCTGACCGCTATGAGCCGGTCATAAACCAGAGCTACCAGGCGCTGGCAAATCACTATGAGACAGTGGTGCTACCGGCGCGCCCGAGAAAACCGAAAGACAAGGCGAAGGTAGAATCAACTGTGCAGCTGGTAGAACGCTGGGTTTTGGCCCGGTTGCGTAAACGTAGGTTCTACTCGCTGGCCGAACTCAACCAGGTGATACGAGAACTCAATCATGAGTTGAATTTGCGCCCGATGCGTCATTACGGCGGACAAAGTCGCCTTGAACGCTTCGAGCAGCTGGACAAACCGGCTCTTGAGCCTCTACCGCCCACACAATGGGAATACAGTGAGTATCTCGTTGCCCGAGTGGGACCTGATTACCACATAGACTACGGCAAAAACTGGTACTCGGTGCCGCATCCGCTGGTTGGCGAGCGCGTTGACGTCATCGCCACCCAACGGCTGGTGCAAATCCACCATAAGGGCGTCTGCGTGGCTACGCACCCTCGCAGCGATAACGCCTATAGGCACACGACTCAGGCGGCGCACATGCCGGCTAACCATAAGGGGCAGAGTCAGTGGACGCCGGAAAGGCTGTGCAGTTGGGCGCTGTCGGTGGGTGTGTGCACACTGAAAGTGGTCGAGTCCATCCAAAAGAGCAAAGCCCATCCGAAGCAGGCTTACCGCTCCGTGCTGGGGCTACTCAATCTGCAACGGCGCTATGAGACGACGCGACTGGAGAAGGCCTGCGCGCTGGCGTTGGAGAAAGGGTGCATTAACCGCTCTTTCATAGCCAACGTATTGAAACACGGTCGTGAAAGTGAGGTCACCCAGGACGGAGCCGGCGTATCAATGCTGGTTCACGAAAACCTCCGAGGTCCGGACAGTTATCACTAAGGAGAATAAATATGGATACACTGTTAATGGCTCTGCGAGAGCTGAAGTTGTCGGCAATGGTCCAGGCGTTGGAGACGCAACGCGAACTCCCGGGGAGTTATGGGGAGCTGGGGTTCGAGGAGCGGTTGTCGCTGATGGTAGAATCGGAAAATTTGCATAGAAAAAACAACCACATATGCCGTCTGCGACGGCAATCGCAAATGCGCTTGCAGGCAAAACCGGAAGATATCCGCTATATCCCTAGCCGAGGAGTGACACCGGAACAGATGCGAGATCTGCTAGGGGGACAATATCTGAAATATCAGAAAAGCATACTCATCACGGGGCCAACAGGTACGGGCAAAACCTGGCTCAGTTGTGCGCTTGGTGAGCAGGCATGCCGGCAGCAATATAGCGTGCGTTACTGGCGAGTGGGTCGGTTGCTGGCCCATCTTCACCAGTGTCAGGTAGACGGGACCTATCTAAAACAGCTTAAGCAGTTAGAAAAAATAGAGTTACTGATCTTGGACGACGTGGGCCTAGAATCAATAAGTCCGATGCAGGCAACGATGCTGTTGGAGGTGATGGAAGATCGCTACGACAAAAGCAGCAGCATCCTGATCAGTCAACTGCCGGTGAAAAAATGGTATGGACTGATAGAAAACCCCACGACAGCTGACGCGTTACTCGATCGGTTAGTACACCCCAGCTATAGACTGGAACTTAAAGGCGAATCACTACGCAAAGAGCAAGGAGTAGCCAGCACAGGAAAAATAGACTAAACCCGAGTCAGAAGATGAGCGAACACGTGAACGAATATCACTGGAATGGGTGATCGGAAAATATCGGAATAACTGATCGGATGTCGCCGGAACAGCTGATCGGATACGTCGGAATCTGCAGCCCGGGCTGATTAACCAAATCCACCGGAAAATCAGGGAAGCGTCGGCTGACAGTGCTTACGATACGCGTTACTGTCATGATGCTCTGCTGAGGAAAAAAATAAAGCCGCTTATCCCACCGCGAAGTGGTGCGCAATATTGGCCAGCTCGATACCATGAGCGTAACCATGCGGTGGCAAATCAGCATCTGAGCGGCAATAACGATACCTGGAAAAAGAAAGTAGGTTATCACCGGCGTTCACTGGCTGAAACGGCCATGTTCCGGTTTAAAACACTTCTGGGTGGTCATCTGAGTCTGCATGACTATGACGCGCAGGTAGGTGAGGCTATGGCAATGGTCAAAGCGCTTAATCGGATCACGCTGTTAGGAATGCCAAACAGCGTCCGCATCATGTAACAATCGCCCTGATAGGGAGGAAGTCGTCACAAATTTCGGATTTATTCAACAAAGCGAGAAAAACATACGAAAAGCCTTTATGTCAGCATTAAAATCCGAACACAAAATGACCGAAAAATATATGAAGGCGTTAACTAAGGAGTTCATGAGGCAGATAGATCCCGGTTTTGAGTTAATTTATAGCATCGGACGTAGCGGGGTAAGGAACAGACCCTGTACACGATTCTGTGTAAATGCCTTTTCTCAGAAGTGACCGTCCAGGCGGTCACCGAACTCGATAATAAAGCGGCTCATTGCCATGCGCCAGTCCCTCAAAGGCATTGTCCATTTCTGTGAGGCCGCCTGTATCGCCAGCCACACCACCTTTTTCACTGCGTCGTCGGTCGGGAACACCTTGCGCTTTTTGATGGCATGCCGGATCACGCTGTTTAACGACTCGATGGCGTTGGTCGTGTAGATCACCTTGCGGATGTCCGTTGGGTAGGCAAAGAACGTGGCCAGATTGGCCCAGTTTGCCTGCCAGCTTCGACTTATTTGCGGGTAGCGGATGTCCCAGGCACTGGAGAACGCTTCCAGCGCCTGCAAGCCGGCTTCTTCCGTAGGGGCCTGATAGATAGCTTTCAGGTCGCGGGTGACGGCCTTGTAGTCCTTCCAGGAGACGAACCGCAGGCTGTTGCGCACCATATGTACGATACACAGCTGGAGCCGCGCCTCCGGATACACCGCGTTAATAGCGTCAGGGAAACCTTTCAGCCCGTCTACGCAGGCGATAAGGATATCGTTCAGGCCGCGGTTTTTCAGCTCTGTCAGCACGTTCAGCCAGAACTTTGCGCCTTCATTTTCGGCCAGCCACATACCTAGCAACTCTTTCTGGCCTTCGATGTTGATGCCCAGCGCCAGGAACACAGATTTGTTGATGATGCGGCTGTCCTGCCGGACTTTTAGAACGATACAGTCAAGATAAACAATGGGATAGACTGCATCCAGAGGCCGGTTTTGCCATTCGACAACCTGCTCCATGACCGCATCGGTGACCTTTGAGACCAGCGCCGGCGAGACATCGGCGTCATACAGCTCTTTGAACGCGGCGGCGATCTCGCGGGTGGTCATCCCTTTGGCGTACAACGATAAAATCTGGTTATCCATCCCGGTAATCCGGGTCTGGTTCTTCTTCACCAGTTGCGGTTCAAAGGAACCGTCACGATCGCGCGGAGTACGCAGCGCCAGCGGGCCATCGCCAGTGGTAACGGTTTTTGTGGAATAGCCGTTGCGGGCGTTGGTCCCCGGTTTAGGCTGATTTTTATCGTAGCCGAGGTGATGGGTCATTTCGGCATTGAGAGCTGCTTCGACGCTGATTTTTTTCAGCAGCCGATCGAAGTGACTGAGATCTTCAGGGGTTTTGAGATTTTTGGCCAGTTCGTTAGCCAGAGCCTGCAACTGTTTTTCGTCCATAAATTAACCTGTTTTTGATGTTGGATTGAACATATCAAAATCAGGCAAATACACAAATTTCTAAACAGGCTCCCTGTATCGCCAGCCACACCACCTTTTTCACTGCGTCGTCGGTCGGGAACACCTTGCGCTTTTTGATGACATGCCGGATCACGCTGTTTAACGACTCGATGGCGTTGGTCGTGTAGATCACCTTGCGGATGTCCGTTGGGTAGGCAAAGAACGTGGCCAGATTGGCCCAGTTTGCCTGCCAGCTTCGACTTATTTGCGGGTAGCGGATGTCCCAGGCACTGGAGAACGCTTCCAGCGCTTGCAAGCCGGCTTCTTCCGTAGGGGCCTGATAGATAGCTTTCAGGTCGCGGGTGACGGCCTTGTAGTCCTTCCAGGAGACGAACCGCAGGCTGTTGCGCACCATATGTACGATACACAGCTGGAGCCCCGCGCCTCCGGATACACCGCGTTAATAACGTCAGGGAAACCTTTCAGCTCGTCTACGCAGGCGATAAGGATATCGTTCAGGCCGCGGTTTTTCAGCTCTGTCAGCACGTTCAGCCAGAACTTTGCGCCTTCATTTTCGGCCAGCCACATACCTAGCAACTCTTTCTGGCCTTCGATGTTGATGCCCAGCGCCAGGAACACAGATTTGTTGATGATGCGGCTGTCCTGCCGGACTTTTAGAACGATACAGTCAAGATAAACAATGGGATAGACTGCATCCAGAGGCCGGTTTTGCCATTCGACAACCTGCTCCATGACCGCATCGGTGACCTTTGAGACCAGCGCCGGCGAGACATCGGCGTCATACAGCTCTTTGAACGCGGCGGCGATCTCGCGGGTGGTCATCCCTTTGGCGTACAACGATAAAATCTGGTTATCCATCCCGGTAATCCGGGTCTGGTTCTTCTTCACCAGTTGTGGTTCAAAGGAACCGTCACGATCGCGCGGAGTACGCAGCGCCAGCGGGCCATCGCCAGTGGTAACGGTTTTTGTGGAATAGCCGTTGCGGGCGTTGGTCCCCGGTTTAGGCTGATTTTTATCGTAGCCGAGGTGATGGGTCATTTCGGCATTGAGAGCTGCTTCGACGCTCATTTTTTTCAGCAGCCGATCGAAGTGACTGAGATCTTCAGGGGTTTTGAGATTTTTGGCCAGTTCGTTAGCCAGAGCCTGCAACTGTTTTTCGTCCATAAATTAACCTGTTTTTGATGTTGGATTGAACATATCAAAATCAGGCAAATACACAAATTTCTAAACAGGCTCGTTTCCGCCGGCATCGCTTGTCCAGATTGAGTCGCTCGATATAAGCCATAATCGCCTGACACAATTACCTGCCGTTTATCCAGCGCCTCTCTCCCGGCTAAACATTAGCCATAACGCGCTTTCATCGCTACCCGCTCCTCTTTATGAGTCGCTGGAACATTTGCTGGTAAATAATAACCCATTAAATTCATTGGATAATTTATCCAGCGCTTCGTTAAAGTGGTTGGAGGCCAGAAATTGCGGTTTGCAGCATTTTCTCTGCCACGACACGGCTTTGTTGAATAAATCGAACTTTTAGGTGACTGGCGGCTCTGATCACTACATTCGTTTCAACATCAGGTCCCCATGGCAAAGCAAAAGTTTAAAATTACCAACTGGCCCGCATATAACAATGCGCTCAGGCAGCGGGGGGACCTGACAGTATGGCTTGATGAGTCAGCCATTGCTGCATGGACTGAGAGTACACCACCTGAACATCGTGGCCGGCCGCTTCACTACACCGATATGGCCATTACCACGGTTCTGATGATAAAGCGCGTGTTTAACCTTTCGCTCCGGGCGTTACAGGGTTTCGTTGACTCGATTTTTAAACTGATGGGGCTGTCGCTGCGCTGCCCAGATTACTCTCTGGTCAGCCGGCGAGCAAAAACCGTCGACATCAGCATAAAAACGCCAACCCGCGGCGAAATCTCACACCTGGTCATCGATGGCACCGGCCTGAAAGTCTTCGGCGAAGGCGAATGGAAAGTCAGGCAGCATGGGGCTGAGAGGCGCAGAGTATGGCGCAAGCTTCATCTGGCAGTAGATAGCGTGACACATGAAATTATCTGTGCCGATTTATCGCTAAGCGGTACGACAGATGCGCAGGCGCTGCCCGGGCTGATTAACCAAACCCACCGGAAAATCAGAGAAGCGTCGGCTGACTGTGCTTACGATACGCGTTACTGTCATGATGCTCAGCTGAGGAAAAAAATAAAGCCGCTTATCCCACCGCGAAGTGGTGCGCAATATTGGCCAGCTCGATACCATGAGCGTAACCATGCGGTGGCAAATCAGCATCTGAGCGGCAATAACGATACCTGGAAAAAGAAAGTAGGTTATCACCGGCGTTCACTGGCTGAAACGGCCATGTTCCGGTTTAAAACACTTCTGGGTGGTCATCTGAGTCTGCATGACTATGACGCGCAGGTAGGTGAGGCAATGGCAATGGTTAAAGCACTTAACCGGATCACACTGTTAGGAATGCCAAACAGCGTCCGCATCATGTAACAATCGCCCTGATAGGGAGGAAGTCGTCACAAATTTCGGATTTATTCAACAAAGCGCCACGACACCGGCGCTGACACATCTCGACCTTGGTGAGAATCATATCACGTCCCCCCCCCCCCCGCCGGCATGGCCTGAAACTTTGCAGCGGTTGAAACTCAGTCATAATAAATTAACCCATCTCGGACGCCTGCCCGACAGCGTGGGGCAACTCAACGCCGATGGTAATCAACTGGTTGAACTGCCTAATCCGCCCCCCCAAAAACCTACACTTTATCGATATCAGCCACAATCAACTGCGCCGGTTGTTCGATCCTGAAAAGGCGGTATTGCAGGTTCTCAAAGCTAACCATAATCTGATTGACACGGTGCCTGCCGCTTTTAGCCGGAAAGATTGCAACACGCGTTTATGGCTCAGTGACAACCCCCTCACGGAGGAAACGAAAAATAGGTTGAGTGCATCGAACCGAGCAATTAGCGCCTTCGATAGCGCTTTACCGCGTATCGTTCTTTGATATATTGGCTGCGCTTGATCGGACTGGCGCTTAAAGCGGACGGCGTTAAGCAGATGGCCTCACTGGAACCAAGGGTGCCCCCCCACCCTACCGCGGCGCTAGCGCGCCAAATTGGCGGATAACGAAGTGCCGCCGGTCGTTTCCGCCAATGGTGAAGCGAGGCCGTGCGCCAAGTCGCAACTGGCTTTTCAGGTCTCGCCGTCCGCGTTTGGCGAATTAGACCAGCGCGCCGTAAATGGTTAACAGCGCCACCACTACCACAATCACCAACGTGACTTTCTTCGCCAGCGACACCGCGGCGCGGGGCGTTTGCACCGCATCCAGATGCGGCTCGCGTGCCAGCGAAAATTGCGCCAGCCGCGTGAGAACCTGATACTGGCTGCTATGGATATCCCATAGCGAAGCAAACCAGGCCGGCAGCGTCTTCTCGCCGTGCCCGAGCAATGCATAGGCCGCGCCCGCCAGGTCTGCCAGGCGCACAAAAATGCATAGCCCGCCAGAGGTACCGGGCCCCAGGGGCCGCCTATCACCAACCAGAACAGCGGCGCCAGATAGAAACGGAAGTTGATCCACAGTAGAGCATTTTGCAGCTCGCGCAGCCGCTCCACCGGGGCGCCTTCCACCGGCAGGTCATGTATCAGCGCCAGCTCATCGCTCATCGCTTTGCTGGCGTCGGCGTCGCCGCGGGCGGCGGCAATCAGATAGTCACGGTAGTGGCGGCGGATCCCCCCCCCGCGCCGATGCACAATATCCCTAAGACAACCCACAACAGCTGTAGAGGTAGAGAGTATAACCAACCGGAGGCCAGCCGCAGGCAGACCGCGACCAATAGCATCCAGCACAGCACCAATATCAGCGTCTGCGCCAGCGATGTCTCGCGCAGGCGGCTGAACGGCCGCTCCAGCCAGCGATCCAGTTGCCAATGTTCGCCGTGCTTGAAAAAACGTTCCCAGGCCAGCACCAATAATAATGTAAACAGCGTCATAACCCGCGTCTCCCTGTTAAATGTCGTCAGCCTATGTTGACAGGAGTTGTCGAAAATCGCGCCATCTGAAGGACGGTCCTGGATCGGTCTTGCGCTCGGGCGCGATATCGCTATGGCCGGTGATGCGCGCCGGGGTAATGGGATAATGGCGCAGCAACAGGCGGGTCACGTCGACAAGCGCACGGTATTGCGCATCGGTATAGGCCAGTGTATCGGTCCCCTCCAATTCAATGCCAATCGAAAAATCATTGCAGCGCTCACGTCCCTGATAGCAAGACCCCCCCGCATGCCAGGCGAGCCGATGAAAGGGGACATACTGCACCACTTCCCCGTCACGCCGGATGAGACAATGCGCGGACACCCGCAACCGCCAGATTGTGGCGAAATAGGGATCAATCGCGGGATCCAGCGTGCCGGTAAACAGCCTGTCTATCCAGGGACCGCCAAAACGGCCCGGCGGCAAACTGATATTGTGTACCACCAGCAGCGTGGGCACCACGGTCGCCGGCCGATCGTCGCAATGGGGAGAAGGAGCGCGCCTGACGTCTGCAATCCAACCGTTGTCCAACCGCATGATGACCTCATTTTACCGCAAGTGGTACTTCGTTCGGCTTCAGGGTAGCATGAATCAAAGCTTCCCTTTATCCGCAGTTACGGAGATTTTTATGTCGACCCGCCGTTATAATGTTGAGCGCCGCCGCGCGGAATTACTCGAACGAGTAGAGCAGGATATCCCGCCGTCGGTCAGCGCCGCGCTAAAAGAAGATCTGGGCGGTAGCACCGACGCGCAGGCCGATATCACCGCGTTGCTGCTGCCGACGAACAGTCAGGCCACCGCCGTCATCATCACCCGCGAAAAGGGCGTTTTTTGCGGACGGCGCTGGCTTGAGGAGGTCTTCAGCCAGTTGGGCGGCGGCGTGACTATCGCGTGGCAGGTCGCTGATGGCGACCCCATTGAGGCCAACCAACCCCTGTGCCGGCTGAGCGGGCCGGCGCGAATACTGCTTACCGGCGAGCGCACCGCGCTCAATTTCCTCCAAACCCTGTGCGGCGTAGCCAGCGAGGTGAAACGTTATGTCGATGCGCTGGCGGGTACCGGCACCGCGCTGCTTGATACGCGCAAAACCTTGCCGGGCCTGAGAACCGCGCTCAAGTACGCGGTACTGCGCGGCGGCGGCGGCAACCACCGGCTGGGCCTGGCGGACGCTTTCTTAATTAAAGAGAATCATATCATCGCTGCCGGCTCCATCGCCAACGCCGTCGCCAACGCCGTGGCGCTGCGCGCCGATGTCCCGGTGGAAGTGGAAGTCGAAACCTTGGACGAGCTGCGCCAGGCCTTGGAAGCAGGCGCCGATATTATTATGCTTGATAACTTCAGCCGTGAAGACATGGTCAAGGCGGTGGCCCTGACGCGTCAGAGGGCGGCGCTGGAGGTTTCCGGCAATGTCACGCTCGCGACGCTACGCGATTGCGCGCTGACCGGCGTCGATTATATTTCCGTCGGCGCGCTGACCAAACATCTGCGGGCGCTGGATCTCTCCATGCAGTTTCATCAAGGATAAAAGTGCGCGCTGCCGCGCAGTGCCAATGCCACATGTTGTCGCCGCATTCACGCAGTCGCTAGGGTGAAGTTGTTATTCTTCACCCAGGGGACCCAATATGCATCGCCAGCGCGGATTCACCCTCATGGAGCTGATGGTAGTCATCGCCATCATCGATATTCTTAGCGCTATCGCGCTGCCCGGTTATCAACGTTATCTGGATCGCGCGGCGCTGACCGATATGCTGCGGATCGCCAGTCCCTACCGTCTTGCGGTGGAGCTGTGCGCGATGCAGCAGGGGGATATCGACGGTTGCCACACCGGGCAGCAAGGTATCCCAGCCAGCCATCGCTCCCGGTATGTCAGCGGCGTCAGCGTACGCCAGGGCGAAATAAGCCTGACCGGCCGCCATACTCTCGCGGGGCTGACGCTGGTGATGTCGCCGGAACAGCGCGACGACGGCCTGGTCTGGCACTATCGCTGCGATGCCGCCGCAGGCAGCTCACTCGCCGTGGCGTGCGGTGCGCTGTTCCAGACGGCCGATCGCGAGGAAGAGTAATGGTTAACCGCTCGCCAGCCGACGCGCGCTGGCCGGTCACCGGCACCCTGGATCTGCTGCTTGAGCGCGCGTTTTGCCGCGAGGCGTCGGATATCCACATCGAGCCCTACTCGCCCGCCGGCTATCGGTTGCGGCTGCGCGTCGACGGGCTGATGACCGCCGCGTAGGGCTGCCCCGTGGTGCTGGCGGAAGGTCTGGTTGCGCGCCTGAAAGTTCTGGCGCGGCTGGATATCGCCGAACGCCGCCAGCCGCAGGACGGGCAATTCAGCGCCGGCGGCGATGGGCCGCCATGTTCGCTGCGGCTTTCCACGCTGCCCACGCTGAACGGGGAAAAGGCGGTGCTTCGCCTGTTGCACTGCACGCCGGAACGTCTGACGCTAAAAGGCTTGGGCATGCCGAGACATCTCAAACGGCGCGTACTGACCGTGCTGCATCAACCACACGGGCTGATACTGGTAACCGGCCCCACCGGCAGCGGCAAGACGCTAACGCTCTACGCTATGCTTAACCGGCTTCGCCGCCGACCGCTCAATATTTGCAGCGTGGAGGATCCGGTTGAGCTGCCGCTGGCCGGGATCAACCAGTGTCAAGTGAACCCCCGGGCCCGGCTGGATTTCCCCCAGTTGCTGCGGGCGCTGCTGCGTCAGGATCCGGACGTGCTGCTGGCCAGCGAGTACCCGCGCGCGGGCTGGCGCTGTCTGCTGGCGCAGCTCGGCGCGGACATAGAACGGGGGCTGTCGCTGTCGCGGCGGGGGTAATGTTGCTGATGCTGCTGGTGCTCTTGCCGGCTTTCGCCCGCATCTATACCGACGCCGGCGCCCCCCTGCCCCCCACCACCGCCCTGCTGCTGCGTACAGCCGCTCACGGCAGGGAATGCGGCCTGGCTTATCTCGTCGGCGGGCTGGCACTGTACGGCGCCTGGCGGCGCCTTTTTTTTATCAGCATTTTTGCGTTCCGATAAAAATGGTTATGGATCTTCTCTTGGTCAGCCCAGCTTTTAATCGCGCTACAGTTTTCATGGTTTTTTGGCTAACAACCGATATTGGGATTTTATCGCGCCTGGCGAAAGAGCCACTCGCTCCTTTCATATTAACTCCGCCGCATTTTTCATGGCGATAAATCAGTAGGGTCCAATAGGGTCTCTTTTGAAATCTATCTGCGCCATAGCGATACTCGAGGATTAATTCCTTAATCAGCGCGCGCGAATCGCCTATGGATAAATAAGGCGTTCACCTTATTACCGCAGTTCCAAAAAAACACCAAAACAATCTGCCCTCCTTACACCGGAAGGGTGGCATAAATATGATGCTCACCAATAATGGCGCTGTTCAATCTCAATAATGGTGACGTGGTGATTTAATTTAGCCTGTGCTGATAGATATAACCGACTATGACAAGTTTAAGCCAAGAAAAGATTGATTTTTAACCGGCACCGGCGCATGCAGATCAATGCACAGGAAATAGCTTAAATTAATTCATTGTTATGCTGCAGAATCATGAATTAACGATGCGCTGAGAGGCAACGTGATTCTGCAAGTCTTAAATTTATAGCACTCTTCCTATATTCGCCCCGTCAGCTCAATACACACACCCTAGACATAGAGGCTGGTATGATTGCAATTAATACGTCCATCAATAACACCTTGACATTTGCTTGTGCCGCAGGCATTGGCTCAGCGCATGCCGTGAAAGATGCCATAACGCCGTCAGGTATTTTCCAGCATATTTTGGATCTTTTGACATTTGGCGGTATACGTCGAGGAAAGGAAAATGTGTACACGATAATGATGGATAAAATGGCCGAAGCGTTGGATGGCACAGATATCACCGAGCCTAAGGCTATCACCTTACATGATGTCATGGGGTGTGAAGTCTCATTTAAACTTCCGCCTATGGGCAGCGATGATACCAAAGTGACGGTGGAAGTACGAGAAGGAGGTCATTTAATAGGTCATGACATTGATATCCAGGCATACCACAAAGTATGCCGGACATTATTGCTCAGAAAAGAGTTACAGCTTGCGCAAGACCCCGTTATTTTGACTGATAAGGGTAAGATGAACCTTACCGGCGTTAACCTGGCACAGGCTGATTTAGCCGGTATTGACCTGTCCGATGCTGATCTTTCCCATGCGAATCTCATCCGGGCCAACTTAGCGGGCGCAAACTCAGAGGGCGCCAACTTGACAGGCGCCAGGCTGATTCGTGCCAATTTGAGTGGCACCGACCTCACCGGGGCTAACCTAAATGAAGCAGATTTAAACCGTGCTGATTTGATTGAAGCCGACCTGTGCAATGCTACCTTGGCCGAGGCTGACTTAACCGATGCTAACCTGACCGGGGCTGAATTGGTCAGCGCTAATCTGACGGAGGCTACTTTTTTTCGAGCCCGACTGAATCACGCTGACCTGACTCGGGTCAATTTGTCTTATGCTAATCTGGTCCAGGCCAATCTTACCGGTGCCGACCTTATCGATGCCGATTTGACCTTCGCTAAACTTATCGGTAGTCATTTAACGGACGCGGATTTTACCGGTGTCAATTTGAGCTTCGCTGACCTGAGCCAGGTAGATCTTAACTATATCGATCTTAGCAAAGCAAAACTGCCCGGTGCCAGAATGTAGACAATTAATGGCTGTATACATAACAAACGCTGTGGTTAAAGATCTTAACATTGCCCGTTGCGATCTTTTTGATCGCTGCAAACGTGACGTTTCGCAGAGCCTTAGGCGTGAATCATCTCTTTATCGTCTGGGACGCTGTTTTGGCAGGAAATAAACCCTATGGCGTTAGCACTATGTGACGAACGCGTCATAGGTCTCCTGCTCTATCATCCGATTATATCGCTGCATAAATAACTATATGGAGCGATTGGTCGAATTTATTGAAATAATGACCTTGGTTATGATCTGTAGAGGAAAGCGATAGATGATTGACATCTAGTGTCGTGACATATAGACAATTCGGGCGCGGCCGAGATGAAATTTATCAAGAGCATAAAGCAAGGTATAAATTTTCTTGAATTCTTGGCCGCTGTACGGCGCTTCACGCGCCACGGTAAACATGCGTCGCGAAAATAGCGGGTGACAGTGTATGGCTGAGTAATAATCTAAGATCGTAAACGGCGATTCGCTACGCATCTTAAGCGATGAAAAGACATGTTGTCGCTAATAGAGAACCGTTGTCGCCCCTATTGCCGCCTGCTATATGTGAGATGTGCTAAAGTTTTGTCCCACGGGCGACGCCGTGCTCTCTCATTGACTATTTATCTATTATCTTATAACGGTCATCTCGTTTACCCGTCGGGCAGTTGGAGATAATGCTAATCGGTGAGTCAGGCCACGGCGGTTAGCCGTCTCGGGTTTGAACATCGCCGCCTACCCGCAGGGTTAAAATAGTTTCATGCGAACATGCCATAGGGTAGTGGTGGATGTAGGCACAAAGAAAAAAAAGAAGATAGCGATAGAGCCACCCCGCGAGTACGCTGGCTGAGGGAAAGGGTACGCCCAGCCCAGGCTTTGATTATCGCTCAGTCAAGTTGACTTCGTCCAAGCGCGGCTAGCGCCGATTCCGCGGAGCGCTCGCGGCAGCCAAATCCAAGATGCGGGCCGTTGTGATAGGCGGCACCTGCTTGGCGCACTCTGGGGTGGTAAAGGCTAGCGTATTGGTTGACGCTTCGTCAGACTCTCTACCGCGCGGTGCGCGGGAGGGGTTAAGACGCCAATGACCTTCGTTGCTGCCGGTTAACGCGCGCGGTGGTCCTGTGCGCCTTGTCAGGTTTGCTCGCTGTTAATATTCGGGTCTTCCCCTGTTGTGGTGGCTAAGGGCATTATGATGGCAGTCATGATTTTTGAGGAGTCTGCCATGGACGAAAAGTCCCTCTATGCCCATATCCTTAACCTGTCCGCACCGTGGCAGGTACAATCCCTTTCTCTTGATGAAAAATCTGGATCAGTGACGGTAATTGTCGGCATTGCCGAGCACACACAACTGGCCTGCCCAACCTGTGGTAAATCCTGCTCCATACATGATCACCGGCGTCGTAAATGGCGTCACCTCGATACCTGTCAGTTCACCACGCTGGTTGAGGCTGATGTCCCCCGCGTTGACTGCCCCGAGCACGGTTGCCAGACACTGCCTGTTCCCTGGGCAGGGTCAGGCAGCCGCTACACCTTGTTGTTCGAAGCCTTTGTTCTTTCATGGCTGAAAGTCAGCACCGTGGATGCTGTCAGAAAGCAGCTCAAACTCAGTTGGAATGCCGTTGACGGCATCATGATGCGCGCAGTCAAACTAGGCTTGGCCCGGATAAAACAACCCTTATCCGCCCGTCACCTCTGCGTGGATGAAGTCGGGTTCAAAAAAGGACACCAGTACGTCACCGTTATCTCTGACAGGCAGGGACGCGCTTTGCAACTGACCGACAACCGCGGTGTAGAAAGCCTTGCCAGTTATCTGCGCAGCCTGAGAGATCACCAGCTTGATGAGATAAAAACGCTGTCTATGGACATGAACATGGCCTATATCAGTGCAGCCCGCATCCATCTCCCCAATGCCGTCGATAAAATCGCTTTCGATCACTTCCATGTGGCAAAAATGTTGTGCGCCGTCGTTGATAAAACCCGTCAGGCTGAGATGAAACAGATCCCGTCGTCAGACAGGAAAGACGCCCACCGCTCACGCTATCTATGGTTTTACAGCAAACAAAATCGCCTCGGGTGCTGGGCAGAGAGGTTAGAAGTTGCCCGGCTGGTGTTACCCCAAACGAGCCAGTGCTGGGTAATGAAAGAGCTTGCTCGCGATCTGTGGCACCGCCGCTATGACAATCATAGCCGTAAGCTGTGGCAGGAATGGATGGCGATGGCTAAAGACACCGGCATACCGCTCATGGCCAGCATTGCCCGCATGGTGACAAAACGCCTTTACGGCATTCTGAATGCAATGAAAAACCGGGTATCAAATGGGAATGCGGAGTCCCTGAACAGCAAAATACGGCTGCTTAGGATCAAGTCACGGGGCTTCAGGGGCTTTGTTGAATAAATCGAACTTTTAGGTGACTGGCGGCTTTGATCACTACATTCGTTTCAACATCAGGTCCCCATGGCAAAGAAAAAGTTTAAAATCATCAACTGGCCCGCATATAACAATGCGCTCAGGCAGCGGGGGGGGACCTGACAGTATGGCTTGATGAGTCAGCCATTGCTGCATGGACTGAGAGTACACCACCTGAACATCGTGGCCGGCCGTTTCACTACACCGATATGGCCATTACCACGGTTCTGATGATAAAGCGCGTGTTTAACCTTTCGCTCCGGGCGTTACAGGGTTTCGTTGACTCGATTTTTAAACTGATGGGGCTGTCGCTGCGCTGCCCAGATTACTCCTCTGGTCAACCGGCGAGCAAAAACCGTCGACATCAGCATAAAAACGCCAACCCGCGACGAAATCTCACACCTGGTCATCGATGGCACCGGCTTGAAAGTCTTCGGCGAAGGCGAATGGAAAGTCAGGCAGCATGGGGCTGAGAGGCGCAAAGTATGGCGCAAGCTTCATCTGGCAGTAGATAGCGTGACACATGAAATTATCTGTGCCGATTTATCGCTAAGCGGTACGACAGATGCGCAGGCGCTGCCCGGGCTGATTAACCAAACCCACCGGAAAATCAGGGAAGCGTCGGCTGACAGTGCTTACGATACGCGTTACTGTCATGATGCTCTGCTGAGGAAAAAAATAAAGCCGCTTATCCCACCGCGAAGTGGTGCGCAATATTGGCCAGCTCGATACCATGAGCGTAACCATGCGGTGGCAAATCAGCATCTGAGCGGCAATAACGATACCTGGAAAAAGAAAGTAGGTTATCACCGGCGTTCACTGGCTGAAACGGCCATGTTCCGGTTTAAACACTTCTGGGTGGTCATCTGAGTCTGCATGACTATGACGCGCAGGTAGCAGGTAGGTGAGGCAATGGTTAAAGCACTTAACCGGATCACACTGTTAGGAATGCCAAACAGCGTCCGCATCATGTAACAATCGCCCTGATAGGGAGGAAGTCGTCACAAATTTCGGATTTATTCAACAAAGCGAGCTTCAGGAACAAAGAACGTTTCAAGCTGGGCGTAATGTTCCACTATGGGAAACTAAATATGAATTTTTGAGCAATCATTTAAGGGAGTTATAAAATTTTTTTTGCTGGTGATGTTGTATTCGCTCGTCATTCTCCTTTTCTTTTTCCTTTTGCCACATATTGCTGCATCCCGGATCGCTAGGGGTAAGACAATATTGAGTTTTATCAACTTGAGACTCACTTTTCTCCCAAGATAATTTTGGCGTTACCTCTGGTGACAGTGAATAGTCTTTCTTATCAGTGTTATACATCATATTTGGTGAGGCCGATGCTGCAACACCATGAAGCAGTAAGATAAATGGGGCATATGCATATTTTTTTAAGCATGACATGAACGTTATTCCTTTAAACGTAAATACGTTTGACATCCATATAGAAGTCCAAGTTCCAGCTAAAAGAATAAGTAAAGTAAAAATGCAGAACTGTCGATTGAGCCACCACAACAGGGGAAGACCCTAATATTCCCAAGTCTCGGGGTCTATCCCCATTTCGCGCATCATCTCTTTCGCCACTTCGGGGATTTCGTCGTTTCGCTCTTTACGCAAATCGTGGTCGTCCGGTAGCGGTTGGCCGGTGAACGCATGCAAAAACGCTTCACACAGCAGTTCGCTGTTGGTGGCGTGGCGCAGGTTGTTGACCTGACGCCGGGTTCTTTCGTCGGTCAGAATCTTCAGAACCTTCAGCGGAATGGATACCGTTATCTTTTTGACCTGTTCGCTTTTTTTACCATGTTCAGCATAAGGGCTGACATATTCACCTTTCCATTCCGCCATGGGATACCTTAATGTCTCAACGAATGAATATAAATTGCAGAAAGTTCGCTAATTATGCCGTATATGCGGGAAACGCTCTACTTAATGCCGGCTAAATTTGCTGTTTATCACCATTTCCTATCGTTTCGCACTCGACCCCGCCCTTCGCCTACGTTACAACAGATGAAATGGATTTTAACTGTTCAATTCAGCATAATTTTAGCGGTTATTGTTGCTGTGCTCAATCTATACGCAAAGAAGTTTAGATGTCTAGATGTATTGACGTCTATCTTTGCGTGGTTTACTCTTTCACCTCACTTTTAGCATTTGTCAGGATGCGACACCATGACGCGCAAGCAGGCCACTATCGCAGTTCGCAGCGGGTTGAATAACGACGAGCAATTCGGCTGTGTTGTTCCGCCGATCACCCTCTCGAGTACCTATAATTTTACCGACTTCAACCAGCCGCGCGCCCACGACTACTCCCGCCGCGGTAACCCGACGCGCGATGTGGTGCAGCGGGCGCTAGCGGAGCTGGAGGGCGGTGCGGGCGCGGTAATGACCAGCAGCGGAATGTCGGCCATTCATTTGGTGTGCACGGTCTTTCTCAAACCCGGCGATCTGTTGGTGGCGCCCCATGATTGCTATGGCGGCAGCTATCGGCTGTTTGAAAGTCAAAGCAGGCGCGGCGCCTATCGGGTGCAGTTCGTCGATCAGGCAAACCCGCAGGCGCTGGCCGCCAAGTCGAAGCTGGTATTGATCGAAACGCCCAGTAACCCGCTATTGCGGGTGGTGGATATCGCCGCTATCTGCCGCGATGCGCACCAGGCGGGCGCCTTATGCGTGGTGGATAACACCTTTATGAGTCCGGCGCTACAACAGCCGCTGGCGCTGGGCGCCGATCTGGTTGTGCATTCCTGCACCAAATATCTCAACGGGCATTCCGATGTGGTGGCGGGCGCGGTGATTGCCAACGAGGCGGACGTCGCCACCGAATTGGCCTGGTGGGACAACAATATCGGCGTTACCGGCAGCGCGTTTGACAGCTATCTGCTGTTGCGCGGAATACGTACCCTGACGCCGCGCATACGGCAACAGCAAAGTAATGCCCAAGCTATCGTCGCCTATTTACAGCAACATCCGCAGGTGAAAAAGTTGTATTATCCCGGCCTGCCGGAGAATCCCGGCCACGCCATCGCCTGCCGCCAGCAAAGCGGCTTTGGCGCGATGCTCAGTTTTGAACTGGACGGCGACGAAACCACGCTGCGCCGGTTTTTGGCCGCGCTGGAGCTGTTTACCCTGGCCGAATCGCTGGGGGGCGTGGAGAGCCTTATCTCCCACGCCGCGACCATGACGCATGCGGGAATGGCCGCCGAGGCGCGCGTGCGCGCCGGTATTGGCGAAACGCTGCTGCGGGTGTCGGTCGGGATCGAAGAGAGCGAAGATTTAATTGCCGATCTGGAACAGGCTTTCCAGGCGGCGCTACAGAGATAAGCATGAGTCCACTAGTAAGCGCGGACAGCCCGATTGGCCGTCAATTGCATAAATTTGGCGGCAGTAGCCTCGCTGACGTGAAATGCTACCAGCGGGTGGCAGGGATTATGGCCGAATACAGCCAGCCTGGCGATCTGATGGTGGTTTCCGCGGCGGGCAGCACCACCAACCAGCTGATAAGCTGGTTGACGCTGAGCCAAAGCGATCGCCTGTCCGCCCATCAGGTGCAGCAGAATTTGCGACGCTAGACGCTATCAAAGCGAGCTTATCAACGGTTTGCTGCCCCCCCACGGATGCCGAAGGGTTGCTTGTCGCGACCTGGAGCGGTTGGCGGCACTGCTTGAGGCCCTATCACCGACGCGGTTTACGCCGAGGTGGTTGGGCACGGTGAAATCTGGTCGGCGCTGCTCAGCCAGCTTGACATGGAGGCGCAGTGGCTGGACGCACGCGATTTTCTCCGTGCCGAACGCGCCGCCCAGCCCCAGGTAGATGAAGGGCGTTCCTGGCCGCTGTTGCAGCAGTTGCTGACCCAGCATCCCACCAAACGGCTGGTGGTGACGGGCTTTATCTGCCGCAACCAGGCGGGTGAAACGGTGTTGTTGGGCCGTAACGGCAGCGATTACTCCGCCACCCAAATTGGCGCGCTGGCCAGTGTCGCCCGCGTCACTATCTGGAGCGATGTGTGGCCGGCGTTTACAGCGCCGATCCGCGCAAGGTAAAGGATGCCTGCCTACTGCCGCTGCTGCGCTTGGATGAGGCCAGCGAGCTGGCGCGTCTCGCGGCGCCGGTTCTGCACGCCCGCACCCTGCAGCCGGTATCGGCTAGCGATATCGATTTACTGCTGCGCTGTAGCTATCAGCCGGAGCAAGTCTCCACGCGCATTGAGCGGGTATTGGCCTCCGGTACCGGCGCGAAAATCGTCACCAGTCATGATGACGTCTGCCCGATTGAACTCACCATCCCGCCGCAGCACGACTTCGCGCTGGCCCATAAAGAGATGGAGCTGGTACTAAAACGCGCCCAGATCAAACCGCTGGCGGTAGGGGTGCACCGCGACCGGCGTTTGCTGCAGCTGTGCTACACCTCTGAGGTCGCCGGTAGCGCGCTGCATAGCCTTGAACAGGCCGGTTTGCCGGCGCATTTACAACTGCGCGAAGGGGTGGCGCTGGTGGGCGCCGGCGTGGCGAAAAATCCGCTGCACAGCCACCGTTTCTATCAGCAGCTGAAGTATCAACCTATCGAATTCTTTTGGCAGGCCGAGGACGGCATCAGTCTGGTGGCGGTACTGCGCGTCGGGCCTACCGAGCATGTTATACAGGGGCTGCACACCTCGCTGTTTCGCGCCGAAAAACGTATCGGCCTGATGCTGTTCGGCAAAGGCAATATTGGCTCCCGCTGGCTGGAGCTTTTTGCCCGCGAGCAAAAAAACCTGTCGGCGCGCACCGGCTTTGAATTCATTCTTAGCGGCGTGGTAGACAGTCAGCGCAGCCTGCTTAGCTACGACGGGTTGGATGCCAGCCGGGCGCTGGCCTTTTTCAACGACGAGGCGACGTTTACGGAGCCGGAAGATCTATTTTTGTGGATGCGCGCCCACCCGTATGACGATCTGGTCGTGCTGGATGTGACCGCCAGCGAAGCCGTTGCTGATCAGTATCTGGATTTCGCCAGCTACGGCTTCCACGTCATCAGCGCCAACAAATTGGCGGGCGCGTCGGGCGGCGACAACTATCGTCAGGTGCGCGACGCCTTCGCCAAAACCGGTCGCCACTGGCTTTACAACGCGACAGTGGGCGCCGACCTGCCGGTGAACCATACGGTGCGGGATTTACTGGACAGCGGCGACAGCATCCTCTCCATCAGCGGTATCTTCTCCGGCACCCTGTCCTGGCTGTTTTTGCAGTTTGACGGCAGCGGGCCCTTTACCGAACTGGTGGAGCAAGCCTGGCAGCAGGGACTGACGGAGCCGGATCCGCGCGTCGATCTTTCCGGTCAGGACGTCATGCGTAAACTGGTGATTTTGGCCCGCGAGGCGGGGTATGCTATCAAGCCTGATCAGGTGCGGGTCGAATCGCTGGTGGCCGCCCGGTCACGAAGCGGGGTCGGTAGATCACTTTCTTTGAAGAGGGCGGCGAGGCGCTTAACGAACACATGCTGCAGCGGCTGGAAGCGGCGAAGGAAATGGGGCTGGTGCTGCGCTATATTGCATTGCGCGCTTCGAGGCTAACGGCAAGGCGCGGGTCGGCGTGGAGGCGGTGCGGCGGGAACACCCGATGGCCTCATTGCTGCCTTGCGACAATGTTTTCGCTATCGAGAGCCGCTGGTACCGTGATAACCCGCTGGTTATCCGCGGGCCCGGCGCCGGGCGGGATGTGACGGCCGGGGCTATTCAGTCGGATCTAAACCGCCTGGCGCAATTGCTCTAAGCGCGCAGCGGCGGGCCGTCCGAGGCAGCGGAACGCAACGAGAAACGGCGGGCGTGGCCGGCGCTGTACGTCGTTCATACCCTTCAGATAGGGATGTTCGGGTGCAGCCTAAACGGCGCGCCAGTGCAGCAGGAGATGTGCGGGGCTAGCGGTTCTCGCGGCAATCGGGGGCCGCTAGCGCATCTGGCTTGTTACATTACCGCCGTAATGCCCTGTGGTGCGTTATACCCCGACCGCTCCGTCGCTTTGACCCCAGATGTGAGTCGTGCGTTTTACACCCTATCCCCAAGTCGTCTCGACGGCAAAGCCACCCATCGTCATGCCGTGCGCACTCTCGCCAAGAACCCACAATGTGGTATCGCGCATTTTCCATGGTTGCCGCTGCCTAGGGTGCCGCCGCTCAGGCCCGTTTGCACCGTGCCGCGCTTGCGCCCGTTTCCTCCTTGCGCCCCATCGCTGTAATCGATTCACCCCCGCCGCGGGCAAATTGAAATTAATTCACGCGCCTTGAATATTACTCGCCTCCTGCAACAATGAATTGATTGACGAACATCGCGAATTCAGTCATTTTCTATTTAGACGTCTAAACGTATAGACGCTTATCTGTGGCGGGCTTTTCGCCCCCCCTACATTGTGTCATGAGGTATAAGTATGAGCTTCTTTCACGCCAATCAGCGGGAAGCGTTGAATCAGAATCTGGCTGAACTGCAGGGTCAGATAAACGTCTCTTTTGAGTTTTTTCCGCCCCGCACCAGCGAGATGGAACAGACCCTCTGGCAATCTATCGACCGGCTGAGCGAATTGAAACCGACTTTTGTCTCGGTGACGTACGGTGCGAACTCCGGTGAACGCGAGCGTACCCACAGCATTATCAAAGATATTAAGGAGCGCACCGGTTTGGATGCCGCGCCGCATTTGACCTGTATCGACGCCTCGCCGCACGAGCTGCAGGCGATTGCACAGGACTACTGGCGCAGCGGGATCCGCCATATTGTGGCGTTACGGGGCGATTTGCTGCCCGGCAGCGGCGACCGGCGATGTACGGCGCTGATTTAGTCGCGCTGCTCAAAAAGGTGGGCGATTTCGATATTTCCGTGGCGGCTTATCCGGAGGTGCATCCAGAAGCTAAAAGCGCCCAGTCGGATCTCAGCAATCTAAAAAAGAAAGTGGATGCGGGCGCCAGTCGGGCAATCACCCAGTTCTTTTTCGATGTGGAAAGTTATCTGCGTTTTCGCGATCGTTGTGTGGCCGCCGGGATTGATACGGAAATTGTGCCGTGCATTCTGCCGGTTTCCAATTTTCGCCAGCTGCAACGCTTCGCTTCCCTAACGAATGTGAAAGTGCCCAATTGGTTGACCGCCATGTTCGACGGGCTGGATCACGATCTGGAAACGCGCAAGATGGTGGGGGCCTCCATCGCCATGGACATGGTAAAAATTCTCAGCCGGGAAGGGGTGAAGGATTTTCATTTTTACACCCTGAACCGCGCCGAGCTCACCTATGCCATCTGCCATACGCTGGGGGTGCGCCCGGAGATCAAGGCTGCCCCTGCGGCCAATCGGGCCGCAGGTTAGTTACGGGGCCGGCCAGGCGTTTATGACATTCGCGGGAGGTAAAGCCCGCTACGACGCTAAAGGACGGCACTTCATCCTGACGCCCACCGCGCGCCTTCCTGCGACGGCGGCGGCACCTCCTCTGGCGCAAGCCGTCTCCCGCCGCCGGCGCATTGCCGTTGCTCAGCCGGTGTTACGCATGCCCGCCGCGACCCCGGCAATGGTGACCATGAGCGCCCTGTTCCACCCGCGCATCGGGCTGCTCCTGCTGCCGTGAACGATGCAGCAGCTCAGCCTGCAGCACGTTCAGCGGATCGGTATAAACATTGCGCAAGGCGATGGATTCTGCGATCCACGGTAAATCGGCCATAAGATGATCATCGTTGGAAATCGTCAGCACCACGTTGATGTCGTCAGCCAACTGCTGACGCAACTGTTTACCCAGCGGCCACAGCGATTCTTCGACCAGCCGCTGATCGTAATATTCGGCCAACCACAGGTCACTTTTGGCGAAAACCATTTCCAGCATGCCGATCCTCGTGGAGAAAAACGGCCAGTCGCGGCACATGGTTTCCAATTGGTCTTGCTTACCGGATTCCACGGCTTTCTGCAGCGCCGCGCCGGCGCCCAGCCAGGCCGGCAGCATCAGGCGGTTTTGCGTCCAGGCGAAGATCCAGGGAATGGCGCGCAGGCTTTCGACGCCCCCGGAGGGCCTGCGTTTGGCCGGCCGAGAGCCGAGCGGTAATTTGCCTAGCTCCAGCTCCGGCGTCGCCGAGCGGAAATAAGGAACGAAATCCGGGTTTTCGCGCACGTAGCCGCGATACATATCGCAAGAGACCGCCGACAGCTCCTCCATCAGCGCGTGCCACTCCTGGCGCGGCTCCGGCGGCGGCGGCAGATTGGCTTCGAGGATGGTGCCGGTGTACAGCGCCAGACTGCTGATAGCGACTTCCGGCAGACCGTATTTGAAGCGAATCATCTCGCCCTGCTCGGTCACGCGCAGGCCGCCTTTCAGGCTGCCGGGCGGTTGCGAGAGCAGCGCGGCATGGGCCGGCGCGCCGCCGCGGCCGATGGAGCCGCCGCGTCCATGAAACAGCGTAAGATTGATGCCTGCCTTATCGCAGGTTTTGATCAACGCGTCCTGCGCGCGGTATTGCGCCCAGGAGGCGGTCATCACGCCGGCATCTTTGGCGGAATCGGAATAGCCAATCATCACCATCTGCTTGCCCTGAATGATACCGCGATACCAATCGATATTAAGCAGCTCGGTCATGACCCGATCGGCGTTATTCAAATCGTCCAGGGTTTCAAACAGCGGCGCCACCGGTAAGGTATAATCACAGCCCGCTTCTTTCAGCAGTAAATGTACCGCCAGGACGTCCGAAGGCGTGCGCGCCATGGAAATCACATAGGCGGCCACCGACCCCTGGGTCGCGTCGGCAATCACCCGGCACGTATCGAGCACTTCGGTGGTCTCTTCGCTCAGCTGCCAGCGCCGGGGCAGCAGCGGTCGCCGAGAATTGAGCTCGCGAATCAAGAATGCCTGCTTATCGGTCTCCGACCAACTGGCATAATCTCCCAGCCCCAAATAGCGGGTAATTTCGCTCAAAGCTTCAGTATGGCGGGTACTTTCCTGGCGCACATCGATGCGCACTAATTGAATACCGAAGCATTTGATCCGCCGCAGCGTATCCAGCAGCTGACCGCGGGCGATAATCGTCATGCCGCAGGCGCGCAGCGACTGATAACAGGCGAAAAGCGGTTCCCAAAGTTGATCGTTGGTTTCCAGTAAATCCGGCGGCGCCGCGCGATGTTCACCACGCAGCTGTGCCGCCAGCCAGTCCTGGGTACTGAGCAGCTGCGCGCGTAGTCGCTTCATTAGCCGGCGATAAGGCTCTTGCTCCTCTTCGCCGCCCCCGGCCAGCGCGCGCAACTCGGGGGTGCATTCCCCCATCGACAGCTCCGAGACCAGCACCTGTATGTCGCGCATAAAAAGATCCACCGCTTTCCAGCGGCTGAGTAGCAGCACGCGGCGGGTGATGTCGGCGGTAACATTCGGGTTGCCGTCGCGGTCTCCACCCATCCAGGAAGTGAAGGTGACCGGGACATTTTCTACCGGTAGTTTATAGCCGAAAACCTTTTCCAGTTGTTCATTGAGCTCGCGTAAATAGCGCGGTACTCCATCCCAAAGGCTATTTTCCACCACCGCGAAACCCCAGCGGGCTTCATCCACCGGCGTTGGGCGGTGTTTACGGATTTCGTCGGTATGCCAATATTGGGCGATCAATTGGCGCAGGCGGCGCATGATCTGCTTGTGTTCATACTCCGCCAGATCGTTGTGATCCAATTGTTTCAGACAGTTATTCACCTCGACCAGCATGTGTATCAGGGTGCGGCGGGTAATTTCGGTGGGGTGCGCGGTAAGGACCAATTCAATCGACAGGGATTCCACCGCGGCGCGAATCGCTTTTTCATTTAGTTCAGGGTGGTTTTTCAACCGGGTGAAGACTTTGCCCAGGCCTTCAGGATTATTAGCCGCTTCGCCATGGGGGGATATAGAATGAAATTGCTCAGCGGTATTGGCTAGATTAAGAAATTGGCTGAAGGCGCGCGCCACCGGCAGCAGCTCATCATTGGAAAGGTTTTGCAGGGTGGAAAGTAATTGCTGGCGATGCTTTTCATTGCCGGCCCGGGACGATTTGGACAGCTTGCGGATGGTTTCGACCTTTTCCAGGATATTTTTTCCCATCGCATCTTTAATCGTGTCGCCCAGAAGCTTCCCGAGCATACTAACGTTGCTTCGCATTGCCGAATATTGTTCGTTCATATGGACCCTGATTGGACTCTTTGAAAATTCATTTCACCGGATGGCGTAAATTGTTTGCCATTATCTAGCCACGTATCGCAAGGTTCGTCAATTGCCAACATTTCACGACAAAAATCCTCACATTCGCGGCAATTCGCGAAATTTAATTACACCTATCAATTATAAGAATATCTTATTCATTCAGGCGGTATTTTCTGCGCAAAGGGTGTTTTCCACGCGCGACGATGCTGGCGTGGAAAGCGTGTTACTCATTCAGTGATGGCAAAAATGCTGAACAATCTGCGTGATCAATTCCCAGGTGGGTTTGATGAATGCCGTGTCGATAAATTCATCGGGCTGATGCGCCTGATTGATAGAGCCGGGACCGAGCACCAGGGTGGGACATAACGCCTGAATAAACGGGGCCTCGGTGCAATAGTTGACCACCTCGGTCTCTACCCCCAGCAGTTTTTCCACCACTTGCACCAGCGGCGCATCCACCGGGCATTCATAGCCTGGGATGGGCGGATGCAGCGCCGACACCGTAATACGGCCCGGCCAGCGTTCGCTGACGGGCGCCAGCGCCTCGGTCATCAGCTCCTCCAGATCGCCGAGCGTTAGGCCGGGCAGCGGACGAATATCCATATGCAATTCACAGCAGCCGCAGATGCGGTTAGCCGCATCGCCGCCGTGAATATGACCAAAATTCATGGTGGGGTAAGGAATGACAAAGGCCGGATGGTGATAGCGCGTCTGTAGCGAATCACGCAGGAGCTTGAGCTGAGAGATGGCCTCATGCATCACTTCGATGGCGTTAACGCCGCGGGCGGGATCGCTTGAGTGCCCGGATTGCCCCATCACGGTGACCGCGTTGGACAAATGGCCTTTATGGGCGCGTACCGGCGTCAGGGAGGTCGGTTCGCCGATAATGGCGCAATCCGGCCTTAATTGACTGCTGCGGGCGAAATAACTGGCGCCGGCCATTGAGGTTTCTTCATCCGCCGTCGCCAGCACGTAGAGCGGTTTTTTCAGCGTGGCAGCATCGATATCCCGCAGGCTATCGAGCACGAAAGCGAAGAACCCTTTCATATCCGCAGTACCCAGGCCGTAAAGCTTATTGTCGTGCTCGGTCAGGACAAAAGGATCCCGCGTCCAGCGGCCATCGTCGAACGGGACCGTATCGCTGTGGCCCGTTAATAATAATCCCCCCGGCTCGCTGCCTATGCTTGCCAACATGTTAAACTTGTTGCGTGTCTCCGGCACCGGCTGGACTTCAACCTGAAACCCCAGATCGCGGAACCAGCCCGCCAGCAAAGTGATTAACGCCTCATTACTTTGGTCCAGAGCGGCGTCGGTGGCGCTGATGGACGGCGTGGCAATAAGCGCACGGTAGAGCTCAATAAAAGGGGGTATTTTTATCATCGTAGTTGACAGCCTTTGCTTTGGATAGTATCAATATTCATGCAATAATTGTGAATAAAAATACTTAACGTCGAGCGTGATGTAAACGGGTTTCTACCAGACTACTACGTTTGACCTCGCGGGTGAACAGCGGATTGGCGCTGAATCGCCCAACTCCCGTTTCGATAAGGTTAAGAAGGCAAACAAATTCCATGCTGAATATGCTGATTGTCGGCGCCAGCGGTTACACGGGCGCCGAGCTCGCGCTCTACCTGGCCCGCCACCCGCAGATGAATCTTGCCGCGCTGACGGTTTCCGCGCAGAGCGCCGACGCCGGCAAATTGCTCTCCGAGCTGCATCCGCAGTTAAAAGGCATTGTTGATTTGCCGCTGCAGCCGATGGACGATGTCAGCACATGGGCGAAGTGCGCCGATGTGGTGTTTCTCGCCACCGCCCATGAAGTAAGCCATACGATGGCACCGCAGTTTCTGGCGGCCGGCGGCGTGGTGATTGATCTTTCCGGCGCCTACCGCGTCAATCAGGCAGACTTTTATACGCAATATTACGGGTTCGAGCACCAGCACGCTGACTGGCTGGACCGGGCCGTATACGGTCTGGCGGAGTGGCAGGAAGAGGCGATAAAAACCGCTCAGCTGATAGCGGTGCCCGGCTGTTATCCCACCGCCTCGCAGCTGGCGCTTAAACCGCTGGTCGCAGGGGGGTTGCTTAACGGCGAACAATGGCCGGTGATAAATGCGGTCAGCGGCGTCAGTGGTGCCGGCCGCAAGGCAACGCTCGGCAATAGTTTCTGCGAAGTCAGTCTGCAGCCTTACGGTATCTTCACCCATCGCCACCAGCCGGAAATCGCCAGCCATTTGGGTATCCCGGTGATTTTCACGCCGCATTTGGGCAATTTTGCCCGCGGCATCCTGGCGACCATTACCTGTCGGCTGCGGCCTGGCGTGACCCAGGCGGCAGTCGCGGCCAGTTTCCATCAGGCCTATGACGACGAGCCGCTGGTGCGGCTTTACGATCAGGGCGTGCCGGCGCTCAAAGCGGTAGTGGGCACGCCGTTTTGCGATATTGGTTTTAAAATGCAGGGCGAACATCTGATCGTGGTGGCCGCCGAGGATAATCTGCTCAAGGGAGCAGCGGCGCAGGCGGTGCAGTGCGCCAATATCCGTTTTGGTTATGCGCAGACGCAGGCGCTTTGGTAAGGGCAAGTGAGGCCAACAGCATAATGAATCCATTGATTATCAAACTGGGCGGCGTATTGCTGGACAGCGACGAGGCGCTGGAGCGTTTATTTACCGCGCTCGATAGTTACCGCGCCGAGCACCAGCGCCCCTTGCTTATCGTCCACGGCGGGGGTTGCCTGGTGGACGAGTTGATGCATAAACTTTCCCTGCCGGTGGTAAAGAAAAACGGTCTGCGGGTGACGCCTACGGATCAGATTGCGATTATTACCGGCGCGCTGGCCGGCACCGCGAATAAGACGTTGTTGGCGTGGGCGAAGAAACACGCCATTAATGGGGTAGGGCTGTGCCTGGGGGACGGCGACAGCGTGAGCGTGACGCCGCTTGACCCGGCGCTGGGCCATGTCGGCCATGCGCATCCCGGTTCACCGGCGCTGCTGACCACGCTCTTGGACGCGGGCTATTTGCCCGTCATCAATTCTATCGGGATCACCGCCGATGGCGCATTGATGAACGTTAACGCCGATCAGGCGGCGACCGCGTTGGCCGCCACCCTGGGCGCGGATCTGATCCTGCTGTCCGACGTCAGCGGGATCCTCGACGGCAAAGGCCAGCGCATTGCGGAAATGACGGCGCAGAAAGCCGAACAGCTGATCGAACAGGGGATCATCACCGACGGTATGATAGTGAAGGTCAATGCCGCGCTCGATGCGGCACGTACGCTGGGCAGGCCGGTGGATATCGCCAGCTGGCGTCACGCCGAGCAGCTGCCGGCGTTGTTCAACGGCGTTGCCATCGGCACCCGCATATTGGCCTGATTCTCGGCACCGCCGGCCGCTTCGGTCGCCGGCCGGTTTGATATTACCCTCTTACGGCGCGGCATGAGGCCGTGCCCTCACATTGCCCGCGCGCGACGGCGCGGGTCAGCATGGTTTTCAGGAGAGCAGGTTATGGCACTTTGGGGCGGACGGTTCAGTCAGGCGGCGGATCAACGTTTTAAATCTTTTAACGACTCGCTGCGGTTCGATTATCGCCTGGCCGAGCAGGATATTGTCGGCTCCGTGGCCTGGTCCCGCGCGCTGGTCACCGTTGGGGTATTGAGCGAAACGGAACAACAGCAGCTGGAAGACGCCCTGAACGTCACCCTGGAAGAAGTGCGCGCAGCGCCGCAGGCCATCCTCGCCAGCGATGCGGAAGATATTCACAGCTGGGTTGAGCAGCGCTTGATTGAGAAGGTGGGCGACTTGGGCAAGAAGCTGCATACCGGGCGCAGCCGCAACGACCAGGTGGCGACGGATCTGAAGCTGTGGTGCAAAACGCAAGTCGCCGAGCTGCTTGGCGCAATTCGCCAATTGCAACAGGCGCTGGTGCTCACCGCCGAGGCCAATCAGGACGTCGTGATGCCCGGCTATACCCATTTACAGCGCGCGCAACCGGTCACCTTCGGTCATTGGTGTCTGGCCTACGGCGAGATGCTGTCCCGCGACGAAAGCCGCCTGCGCGACACATTAACACGGCTGGACGTCAGCCCGCTCGGCGCCGGTGCGTTAGCCGGCACCGCTTACGCTATCGATCGCGATCGGCTGGCCGGCTGGCTGGGTTTCGCTGGCGCCACCCGCAACAGCCTGGATAGCGTTTCCGATCGCGATCACGTTCTGGAGTTGTTGTCGGACGCGGCCATCGGCATGGTACATCTTTCCCGTTTTGCCGAAGATCTCATCTTCTTTAACACCGGCGAGACGGGCTTCATCGAGTTATCGGATCGCGTCACCTCCGGTTCGTCGCTGATGCCGCAGAAGAAAAACCCCGATGCGCTGGAGCTTATCCGCGGTAAATGCGGCCGGGTACAGGGCGCGCTGACCGCTATGTTGATGACGCTCAAGGGGTTGCCGCTGGCCTATAACAAGGACATGCAGGAAGATAAAGAGGGGTTGTTCGACGCGCTGGATACCTGGCTTGACTGCCTGCACATGGCGGCGCTGATACTCGATGGCATCCAGCTGAAATCGCCGCGCTGCCGTGAAGCGGCGCAGCAGGGCTATGCCAACGCCACCGAACTGGCGGATTATCTGGTGGCGCTGGGTATTCCCTTTCGCGAGGCGCACCATATCGTCGGTGAGGCGGTAGTGGAGGCGATTCGCCAGGGGCTGCCCCTGGAGGCGCTGCCGCTGGCGCAATTGCAGGCCTTCAGTCCGGTGATAGGCGATGATGTCTATCCGGTATTGGCGCTAACGTCATGCCTGGCGCAGCGTAAGGCGAAAGGCGGCGTGGCGCAGGAACAGATCGCGCAGGCTATCGCCGAGGCGAAACAGCGTCTGGCGTGACGTGAGCGGCTCTGCGACCGGGGCAAAAATGAACGTCCCGCGGCGCTGCCGCTTAGACGTGGGTTGCGCGCCTACGTCTGTTCCAGAAACGCCGCCAGCTCTTCGCTGCCGCCAATATGTTTGCCGCCGATAAACACCTGCGGCACCGTAGCGCGTCCCGTGACCGCGCGCAGGCTGACAGAGGTGGCGTCTTTCCCGAGTAAAATTTCCTCGAATGGCATACCGCGTTCGACCAGCATCTGCTTGGCCCTGGCGCAAAACGGGCAGCCGGGTTTGGTAAATAACGACACCGACGCCTGCACCTGACATCCCGGCGCCAGATAACATAGCATCGTATCGGCGTCGGACACTTCAAACGGATCGCCGGATTTGTCCGGCTCGATGAACATCTTTTCCACTACGCCGTCGCGCACCAGCATGGAGTAGCGCCAAGAGCGGGTACCGAAGCCCAGCGCCGCCTTCTCCACCAGCATACCCATGCCGCGGGTGAATTCGCCGTTGCCGTCGGGAATGAATTGGATGTGGTCCGCATGCTGATCCGCTTTCCTGGCATTCATAACAAAAGCATCGTTAACGGAGAGGCAGACAATACTGTCCACGCCCTGCTGCGCAAACAGCCCCGCCAGCTCGTTATAACGCGGCAAATGACTGGAAGAGCAGGTCGGCGTGAACGCCCCCGGCAGTGAAAAAACGATTACCGTCTTATGGCTGAACAGTTCATCCGTTGACACATCCACCCATTGATCGTCCTGGCGGGTATGGAATATGACTTGCGGGACCCTCTTTCCTTCCTGACTATGGAACATAACTAACCTTATTAACGTGATGGATGAAGAACGGCGGCCTGAGCCTGCTGCGGAGATTATTATTGGTTTTAGCTATTGATAGGGCTAATCGTTGATTGCTATTCTATCTATCGACGCGGGCTATCGCGTCGACGGAGGACTTCATGAACATTCGCGATCTTGAGTATTTGGTGGCCTTGGCCGAGCATCGTCATTTCCGACGCGCCGCCTATTCCTGCCATGTTAGTCAGCCCACTCTCAGCGGACAGGTGCGCAAGCTGGAAGATGAATTGGGCGTGATGTTATTGGAACGAACCAGCCGTAAAGTGCTGTTTACCCAAGCCGGCCTGCTGCTGGTGGATCAGGCGCGTACGGTACTACGGGAAGTGAAAGTTCTGCGCGAGATGGCCAGCCAGCAGGGAGAATCCATGTCGGGGCCGCTGCATATCGGTCTTATCCCCACCGTGGGGCCCTACCTACTGCCGCATATTGTTCCGACGCTGCACCAGACCTTTCCCAAGCTGGAAATGTATTTGCACGAGTCACAAACCAGTCAGCTGTTGCAGCAGCTTGATAGCGGCAAGCTGGATTGCGCTATTTTGGCGCTGGTGAAAGAGTCGGAAGCGTTTATCGAGGTGCCGCTGTTCGATGAACCGATGCAGTTGGCTATCTATGCCGATCATCCCTGGGCCGATCGCGATCGGGTGCCGATGTCGGATCTTGCCGGCGAGCGGCTGCTGATGCTGGAAGACGGCCACTGTCTGCGCGACCAGGCGATGGGTTTCTGCTTCCAGGCCGGCGCCGACGAAGATACCCACTTTCGCGCCACCAGCCTGGAAACCCTGCGTAATATGGCGGCGGCGGGCAGCGGCATCACCCTGCTGCCCTCGCTGGCGGTACCGCGGGAGCGCAAACGGGATGGCGTTTGCTATCTCAATTGCTATAAACCAGAGCCCAAACGCACTATCGCGCTGGTGTACCGGCCCGGTTCACCGCTGCGCGCGCGTTATGAGCAACTGGCGGACTGTATCCGCAGCCATATGCAAGCCTACATGGGTACTGGCTTAAAACAGGCGGTTTAACCCGTTAAGCGCCGCAACCCGGTAAGCTTCCGCCATGGTGGGGTAATTGAAGGTCGTATTGACGAAATACTCGATGGTATTGCCTTCCCCCTTCTGCTCCATGATGGCTTGGCCGATATGAATAATTTCGGCGGCGCGCTCGCCAAAACAGTGAATGCCCAAAATCTGTTTCGTCTCGCGGTGGAATAACAGTTTTAGGCTGCCAACGTTCATGCCGACGATTTGCGCCCGCGCCAGATGTTTGAACTGCGCCTGTCCGACTTCATAGGGGACTTTCATTGCCGTAAGTTCTTGCTCGGTTTTACCGACAGAGCTGATTTCGGGGATGGTATAAATGCCGGTGGGAATATTTTCAATCAACTGCACGTTGGCTTGCCCTTTGATTATCACCTGGGCGGCGATACGGCCCTGATCGTAAGCCGCGGAGGCTAGGCTGGGATAGCCAATCACATCGCCGACCGCATAGATATGGCGGGCGGCGGTTTGATACATGCTGTTGACTTTAATCAGGCCGAGGCTGTCCGCTTCCAGCCCGACATTATCCAACTGAAGGGTGTCGGTATTGCCGGTGCGGCCGTTGGCGTAAAGCAGGCAATCGGCTTTCATGCGTTTACCGGAGCGAAAACGCACCTCAACACCGTCATCGAGCCCTTTGATTTCTTCGTATTCCTCATTGTGGCGGATAACCACGCCGTTTTCCCAGAAATGATAAGACAGGGCGTCGGACATCTCCTGGTCGAGGAACGCCAGCAGTCGATCGCGGGTGTTAATCAAATCTACCTTGACGTTCATGCCGCGAAAAATTGATGCGTACTCGCAGCCGATGACGCCGGCACCGTAAATAATAACATGGTGGGGATCGTGCTTTAAATCGAGGATAGAGTCGCTATCGTAAATACGCGCATGGTCAAAATCCACATCCTGGGGATGATAGGGGCACGAGCCGCAGGCGATGACGATATTTTCCGCGCTCAGGATTTCGGTGGTATTGTCGCCATAATGGATCTGCACCCGGTGTTCATCGACGAAGCTGGCCTCGCCGGTGAATATCTGACAGTGGTTGCGCTCGTAAAAGCCCTGGCGCATATGGGTTTGCTGCTTTATGACTTGATCGGCGTGACGCAGAATATCGGCGAAACCGGTATGGGGAAGGCGGGTATTGCCATGCAGCGGACTCTGGTTGACTTCAATAATCCGACTGACCGCCTGACGCAGCGCTTTGGAGGGAATGGTGCCCCAATGGGTGCAACCTCCGCCGACGTTGTCATAGCGCTCGATCATCGCGACGCGCGCGCCACGCTTGGTCAACCCCATGGCGGCGCCTTCGCCGCCCGGTCCGGAACCGATAATAATGGCATCGTAATCGTACTTTGGTTGCATAGCTGTCCCAACCTGATGAATACAAATTAACAACCTAATTGTAACATCAACGCCCGCATATCCCAATTGTCAACGTATCGGGTGGGTCGTAACAGCACGGATCGTCCTGTCAGCCCCCCCCCCCCCGGTCGCTGAGGGTGGCAAGGCATACGGGACGTTAAAATACACAGTTTGTATCAACGCTGTTGCAACAAATTTTGATATAGTTGTTTTTTTACGATTATTGCGAGGCTGGATGGTTTATATGGGCGTCAGAGCGCAACAAAAAGAGCGGACGCGGCGTTCGCTCATTGAGGCGGCATTCAGCCAGTTGAGCGCTGAACGCAGTTTCGCCAGCCTGAGCCTGCGTGAAGTTGCCCGCCAAGCCGGCATTGCGCCCACCTCGTTTTACCGCCATTTCCGCGATGTGGATGAGCTGGGGCTCACCATGGTGGACGAAAGCGGTCTGATGTTGCGCCAATTGATGCGCCAGGCGCGTCAGCGCATCGCCAAGGGGGGCAGCGTGATCCGCACCTCGGTGGCCACATTTATGGAATTTATCGGTAACAACCCCAATGCCTTCCGCCTGATGCTGCGCGAACGCTCCGGCACCTCCAGCGCCTTTCGCGCCGCGGTGGCGCGGGAAATCCAGCACTTTATTGCCGAGCTCGCCGATTATTTGGAAATTGAAAACCATATGCCGCGCAACTTTACCGAAGCGCAAGCGGAAGCGATGGTTATCATCGTTTTCAATGCCGGCGCCGAAGCGCTGGATGTCGATTTAGAGCAGCGCCGCCAACTGGAAGAGCGGCTGGTGCTGCAGTTGCGTATGATTTCCAAAGGGGCTTTTTATTGGTACCGTCGCGGACAGGAAAAAGCGCTGACCCTTACCCAGAATAATGACAGGTAACAGATGACCCAAAATCCCCTCGCAGAGAAAGGCACGCTGCTGTTGGCACTGATTGCGGGCCTGTCCCTTAACGGCAGTTTCACTGCGCTGTTTAGCGCCATTGTTCTGTTTTCCCTCTTTCCGTCGATCGCGCTGGCGCTATATTGCCTGCATCAGCGTTATCAACATCATGCGATGCCGCCGGGTTATCCCTTATTGGTGGCGGCGAATTTTCTGCTGGGCCTGTTGGTGTACAGCGCCATCGGCATGACCGCCCTGGCTGACGGTTAACGTTGCTCCGCTTGATGACGCGCGCGGGCGGCGCATGGTCTTGTAGGGATGTCCAGGCTTTGACTTCTGGTGTTAAGCGCCGGCGTGGCGTGCCGGCGGCGTTAACCCGTCGTAGCCTTGCGTACCAGCAACACGCCGCATTCCATATGATGGGTGTAGGGAAACTGGTCAAACAGCGCCAGCCGTTCAATACGGTGCGTGGCGGCAAGCGTGGTGAGGTTGCGGCACAGGGAGTCGGGATTACAGGAGATATACAGGATGCGCGGATAGGCCTGCACCATGCTCACCGTCTCATCGTCCAGCCCGTTGCGCGGCGGGTCGACAAAAATCGTTTCGCAACGGTAGCTGCGCAGATCAATCTCCTTCAAACGGGTGAATTCGCGTTCCCCCCGCATCGCCTGGGTAAATTCTTCCGCCGACATACGGATTATTTGTACGTTATCGATATGGTTGGCGGCGATATTGTACTGTGCCGCCTTCACCGACGGTTTGGCGATTTCGGTGGCCAGCACTTTGTCAAAATGACGCGCCAGCGCCAGGGAAAAATTGCCGTTGCCGCAGTAAAGCTCCAGCAAATCTCCCTGCGCGCCCTCGGTGGCCGCCAGCGCCCATTCCAGCATGTGAATATTGATATCGGCATTGGGCTGGGTAAAGCTGTTCTCAATCTGTCGGTAGATAAGCGTGCGGCCGGCGACGGTCAGGCGCTCGTCGACATAATCGCGATCCAGGCAGATTTTAGTCTTGTTGGCGCGGCCGATGAGCTGGATTTGGTACCCGCGGGCGCGCAATGCGTCGCGCAGGCGCGCGGCGCCATCGCGCCAGGCATCGTCCAGCGGTCGGTGATAAATGAGCGTGACGACCGCTTCACCGCTTAGCGTCGTGAGATAGTCTATTTGAAACAGTTTGGCGCGCAGCACCGGCTCAGGGCGTATGGCCGTCATCATCTCGGTCATTAGCGTATTGATGAGGGAACTGCCGGCCATGAAATGATCGATGCGGATCCGCGCTTTGGTCTGCTGATCGAACATGATGTGATAAAGATCGTCCTCATCATGCCAGATGCGGAACTCGGCCCGCATGCGATAATGCGCCGGCCGCGATCGGAAAATCTGCGCCTCGGGCGCCTGGAACGCCAGCATCATCTGCCGCAGACGGTTCGCTTTTTCCGTCAACTGGTGTTCATACTGGTCGAGGGGTAACGTCTGTGGCGTCATGGTCGTTTCCTGCTAATTGGGCGGTATTGACCGCTTTTGCCCGGGATTGTAGGGAATAAACCGTTAATGTCCAGTTTTGTCGCGTGTAAGTGTCCTGGCGCATTTGTTCCCTGGACACTTTTATCGCCGGAACGGTAGGATTATGGGCCGGCTCAAGACGCTGCCGGTTTTCCGCCGTCTCCTCCAGGGTCCGCCGCAGGCGGCCAGCACCTGTAGCCAGCGGCGTCCTGCCAATCGATTGGATGCGAAGAGATGTCTAAAACAAAAACAACCGTACTGGTGACGCTGTCCGTCACGGCCTTTTCCGGCTGGGGACAAGATAATAATACCGCTACGCAGGCTGCCGGGGGCCAGGCGCTGATTGTGTCCGCCAACAGCTTCCCACAGCCCGTATCCTCGGTACTGGCGCCGGTCAGCGTGGTCACCCGCGAAGATATCGATCGCGGGCAGATTAAATCGGTGGCCGAGGCGCTGAGCCGGTTGCCGGGAGTGGATATCGGCCAGAACGGCGGTCTCGGCCAGCAAAGTTCGCTTTTCATACGCGGCACCAACGCCAGCCATGCGCTGGTGTTAATCGACGGCGTGCGGATGAATCAGACGGGCATATCCGGCGCCTCCGATCTTAGCCAAATTCCCATCGCGCTGGTGCAACGCATTGAATATATTCGCGGGCCGCGTTCGGCGGTGTACGGTTCCGATGCGATTGGCGGCGTGGTAAATATCATCACCACCCGAGAACAGGACGGCAGCACGCTTAGCGCCGGTATGGGCTCCCACGGTTACCAAACCTATGACGGCGCTACCCGTCAGCAATTGGGGGAAAACACCACCGCCACGTTGGCGGGCAATTATACCTATACCCGCGGATTCGATGTTCGGGCCAACTTGCCGGATAACTATGGCGATCCGGCCCAGCCCGATCGCGATGGCTTTATGAGCAAAACGCTGTACGCCGCATTGGAACATCGGTTCAACGAACAATTCAGCGGTTTCACCAGCAATTACGGTTTTAACAACCGCAGCGCCTACGACGGCACCTATTCCTATAGCGACCCCAATCATCTGGATGCGCTGCCGGACACCCGGCAGCTCTACAGCCGTACCTGGGATACCGGCCTGCGTTTCCAGCAGGGGATTTATGCTTCCCAACTGTCTTTCAGTTATAACCATACCAAAGACTATAACTATGATCCCCACTATGGGCCCTATGCGGATTCCGCCACGTTGGACGACTCCAAGCAGTATTACCTGCAATGGGGTAATACGCTGCAAATCGCACACGGTACCGCCAGCGCCGGGGTGGATTGGCAGAAACAGACCGCCGAGCCCGGTACCAATTATCTCAGCGATGGCTACCAGCAACGTAATACCGGCTTATATGCCACGGTTCAGCAATTATACGGCCCGGTCACCCTGGAGGGGGCGGCGCGAGAGGATGATAATTCGCAGTTCGGCTGGCACGGGACTTGGCAGGGCAGCGCCGCCTGGGAAGTCGTCGACGGTTATCGCCTCCTGCTGTCCTATGGCACCGCCTATAAAGCGCCAAATCTCGGCCAGCTTTATAGCGCCTATGGCGGCAATGCACAGCTCGATCCCGAGTAGAGTAAACAGTGGGAAGGGGGAATAGAAGGTTTAACCGGTCCGCTGGACTGGCGTTTATCGGCCTATCGCAATGATATTGACGATATGATCGCGTGGGATACCGGCAGCGAAACATATTACAACATCGGCAAGGCGCGTATTAAAGGGGTAGAGTGGACAGGCTCCTTTACCACAGGCGTGCTGGCCCACCAGGTGACGCTGGAATATCTCGATCCACGCGATGCCAAGACCAACGAAATCTTGGCGCGCCGCGCCAAACAACAGGTGAAATATCAACTGGACTGGCTGGTGGCCAATATCGACTGGTCGCTGAATTACCGTTATTTAGGGCAGCGCTGGGATACGAATTATAACACCAATCAACGCGTACGGCTGGGCGGCGTGAGTCTTTGGGATATCGCGGCGTCATATCCGCTTACAACCCGCTTGACGGTTCGTGGTAGACTTGCCAATGTGTTCGATAAAAATTATGAGACAGCTTATGGCTACCAGACTGCAGGACGGGAATTCTATCTCACCGGGACCTATGCTTTCTGACGGCAGCACCACTAAACGACTCACCATTCTTGTTTTTGACTCCGGCGTGGGGGGCCTATCGATTTATGATGAGGTCAGGCAAACCTTGCCGGATGCCCATTATCTGTACGTATTTGACAATGAGGCGTTCCCCTACGGTGAGAAACCGGAGCAGTTCATTGTTGATAGGGTCGTCGCCATCGTTGGCGCGATGTGGCGGCTGCATAAGCTCGATATGGTCATCGTTGCCTGTAATACCGCCAGCACGATTTCACTGCCGGCGTTGCGCGAGCGTTTTCCCTGCCCCATCATCGGCGTGGTGCCGGCCATCAAACCGGCGGCCAGGCTCACCCGTAATGGCATCGTCGGACTACTGGCGACCCGCGCTACCGTACAGCGCAGCTATACTCACGATCTCATCAGTCAATTCGCCGGCGATTGCCAAATTTTGCAATTGGGTACGGCCGAACTGGTGGATATGGCGGAAGCCAAACTGCATGGTGAAATGGTGCCGCTGCCGGTGCTGCGTAAACTCCTTCGTCCTTGGTTGAGGGCGGTGGAGCCCCCCGACACGGTCGTGCTTGGCTGCACCCATTTTCCCCTGCTAAGCCCAGAATTACAGTCGGTACTGCCGGAAGGAACCCGCCTGGTCGATTCCGGCTCAGCCATTGCCCGCCGCGCCGCCTGGTTGGTAGAGCATGATATCGATGTCAGCGGCCTACAGGGCGAAGCGGGGCCGAACAGGGCCTACTGCCTTGCCCCCACGCCGCAAGCGGTGGCGCTGATGCCCGCATTGACGCGCTATGGTTTCGGATCATTGGGAAAGCTTACGCTCTAACAGCAGGCCATGCTTCTACCAGCAGGCTATGCCTTTTTAGCGGCCATGTCTTTCACAGCAGGCCATGCCTAACCACCGACAATGTCAAACAACGGACCATGCCGCTTGGGCCAGGACACGGCGTTAATCCGACCTGTCCCATTGTGCTGTACTCACCCTTCACGCCTAGGCCCTGGTGTTTCGTCTATCTTACTCTCTCTTCACGATCCGCGATCGCGACGCCAGCCTCACCCCGCGCACACGCCGGAGGTGGAAACCTTTCGCTAGCGGGCAAAAAAATGAATTTTTCCCTCCGTCGGCGTCAGAGTTGACTGAAAAACAGGTTCCGGTGGATAAACGGGCGGTGAAAAAAGAGTGCTTCGTTTAATTTATCGCCAGTCGACGAAAAAGTTGCAATTAGCGCTTGTCACCGGCCGTGAAGGCCCTATAATGCGCCTCCACTGACCGGGAACAGTCGTTGCGACCCACCGGCTCAGCCAGAGGCAAGCGGCCCGCGACGGGCAAATAAAAGCTTGACTCTACAGCGGAAAAGCGTAGTATGCGCCACCCGCGCCGGTAGAGAAATTACCCTCCTGGCCACGCTCTTTAACAATTTATCAGACAATCTGTGTGGGCACTCACAAGACGATATCGATACACGAAATATCAAGTCTTGAAGAGTGAACGACGAATATTCATAAGAATACCAGTTTTAATTCTTTGAGCATCAAGCTTTTAATTGAAGAGTTTGATCATGGCTCAGATTGAACGCTGGCGGCAGGCCTAACACATGCAAGTCGAGCGGCAGCGGGAAGAAGCTTGCTTCTTTGCCGGCGAGCGGCGGACGGGTGAGTAATGTCTGGGGATCTGCCCGATGGAGGGGGATAACTACTGGAAACGGTAGCTAATACCGCATAACGTCGCAAGACCAAAGTGGGGGACCTTCGGGCCTCACACCATCGGATGAACCCAGATGGGATTAGCTAGTAGGTGGGGTAATGGCTCACCTAGGCGACGATCCCTAGCTGGTCTGAGAGGATGACCAGCCACACTGGAACTGAGACACGGTCCAGACTCCTACGGGAGGCAGCAGTGGGGAATATTTCACAATGGGGGAAACCCTGATGCAGCCATGCCGCGTGTGTGAAGAAAGCCTTCGGGTTGTAAAGCACTTTCAGCGGGGAGGAAGGCGGTGGCGTTAATAGCGCCATCGATTGACGTTACCCGCAGAAGAAGCACCGGCTAACTCCGTGCCAGCAGCCGCGGTAATTACGGAGGGTGCGAGCGTTAATCGGAATTACTGGGCGTAAAGCGTACGCAGGCGGTCTGTTAAGTCAGATGTGAAATCCCCGGGCTCAACCTGGGAAGTGCATTTGAAACTGGCAGGCTAGAGTCTCGTAGAGGGGGGGTAGAATTCCAGGTGTAGCGGTGAAATGCGTAGAGATCTGGAGGAATATCGGTGGCGAAGGCGGCCCCCTGGACGAAGACTGACGCTCAGGTACGAAAGCGTGGGGAGCAAACAGGATTAGATACCCTGGTAGTCCACGCTGTAAACGATGTCGATTTGAAGGTTGTGGCCTTGAGCCGTGGCTTTCGGAGCTAACGCGTTAAATCGACCGCCTGGGGAGTACGGCCGCAAGGTTAAAACTCAAATGAATTGACGGGGGCCCGCACAAGCGGTGGAGCATGTGGTTTAATTCGATGCGACGCGAAGAACCTTACCTACTTTTGACATCCAGAGAACTTGGCAGAGATGCCTCGGTGCCTTCGGGAGCTCTGAGACAGGTGCTGCATGGCTGTCGTCAGCTCGTGTTGTGAAATGTTGGGTTAAGTCCCGCAACGAGCGCAACCCTTATCCTTTGTTGCCAACGATTCGGTCGGGAACTCAAAGGAGACTGCCGGTGATAAACCGGAGGAAGGTGGGGATGACGTCAAGTCATCATGGCCCTTACGAGTAGGGCTACACACGTGCTACAATGGCGCATACAAAGAGAAGCGATCTCGCGAGAGTCAGCGGACCTCATAAAGTGCGTCGTAGTCCGGATTGGAGTCTGCAACTCGACTCCATGAAGTCGGAATCGCTAGTAATCGTGGATCAGAATGCCACGGTGAATACGTTCCCGGGCCTTGTACACACCGCCCGTCACACCATGGGAGTGGGTTGCAAAAGAAGTAGGTAGCTTAACCTTCGGGAGGGCGCTTACCACTTTGTGATTCATGACTGGGGTGAAGTCGTAACAAGGTAACCGTAGGGGAACCTGCGGTTGGATCACCTCCTTATCTAGACGATACGTTAAGTGACGTGTCCACACAGATTGTCTGATAACTGTCACGAGCAAAGCAGCCCGTCGGCGGACCCTGTACACGATTCTGTGTAAATGCCTTTTCTCAGAAGTGACCGTCCAGGCGGTCACCGAACTCGATAATAAAGCGGCTCATTGCCATGCGCCAGTCCCTCAAAGGCATTGTCCATTTCTGTGAGGCCGCCTGTATCGCCAGCCACACCACCTTTTTCACTGCGTCGTCGGTCGGGAACACCTTGCGCTTTTTGATGGCATGCCGGATCACGCTGTTTAACGACTCGATGGCGTTGGTTGTGTAGATCACCTTGCGGATGTCCGTTGGGTAGGCAAAGAACGTGGCCAGATTGGCCCAGTTTGCCTGCCAGCTTCGACTTATTTGCGGGTAGCGGATGTCCCAGGCACTGGAGAACGCTTCCAGCGCCTGCAAGCCGGCTTCTTCCGTAGGGGCCTGATAGATACGCGGGTGACGGCCTTGTAGTCCTTCCAGGAGACGAACCGCAGGCTGTTGCGCACCATATGCACGATACACAACTGGAGCCGCGCCTCCGGATACACCGCGTTAATAGCGTCAGGGAAACCTTTCAGCCCGTCTACACAGGCGATAAGGATATCGTTCAGGCCGCGGTTTTTCAGCTCTGTCAGCACGTTCAGCCAGAACTTTGCGCCTTCATTTTCGGCCAGCCACATGCCTAGCAACTCTTTCTGGCCTTCGATGTTGATGCCCAGCGCCAGGAACACAGATTTGTTGATGATGCGGCTGTCCTGCCGGACTTTTAGAACGATACAGTCAAGATAAACAATGGGATAGACTGCATCCAGAGGCCGGTTTTGCCATTCAACAACCTGCTCCATGACCGCATCGGTGACCTTTGAGACCAGCGCCGGCGAGACATCGGCGTCATACAGCTCTTTGAACGCGGCGGCGCTCTCGCGGGTGGTCATCCCTTTGGCGTACAACGATAAAATCTGGTTATCCATCCCGGTAATCCGGGTCTGGTTCTTCTTCACCAGTTGCGGTTCAAAGGAACCGTCACGATCGCGCGGAGTACGCAGCGCCAGCGGGCCATCGCCAGTGGTAACGGTTTTTGTGGAATAGCCGTTGCGGGCGTTGGTCCCCGGTTTAGGCTGATTTTTATCGTAGCCGAGGTGATGGGTCATTTCGGCATTGAGAGCTGCTTCGACGCTGATTTTTTTCAGCAGCCGATCGAAGTGACTGAGATCTTCAGGGGTTTTGAGATTTTTGGCCAGTTCGTTAGCCAGAGCCTGCAACTGTTTTTCGTCCATAAATTAACCTGTTTTTGATGTTGGATTGAACATATCAAAATCAGGCAAATACACAAATTTCTAAACAGGCTCATGAGTTACTCCTCAACCTTGTTCAGTGCAAAGGGCTAATGGTGATACGGGCCTCATTGTCAACGGTATACTGTTCGCCCACCTCGGTGACAAACACATCCTGATAGGTGATGCGCTTGCCGCCGGTGAGCGGGTATTGCGTCAGTTTCGCGCCCGAGATTTTTTCCCAGTGGAGCGTTTTATCAACCGGCACCACGGCGGTGATGGACAGCTCCCAGGTAGCAATCCCCTGGGTGTAGCCCTTGGCGCGTCCGGTGGCGTTCATGGTCTTGACCAGCTGCTTGCCGGTGTTCTCGCGCGGACTAAACTCAGTCACCTCAACCTCGGTGCTGTTGACCTCCAGCACCACCGCGCCGGTGTATTCCAGTGCCATACAGGCCCCCTTTACAAAAGATAAATGGTGGCGGCAAACACATGCAGACCACGCACCACCGCCGCCGGGATACTGGCATCGGCGCGGCTGTCATCCTGCCGACTGCGCGTCACCGTCAGCTGGTCCTTGTGCTCGTCCACATTTTCAACGATTTCCGGCTGCTCCAGGGCATACAGCACATCGAGCAGCTCGGAGCGGATACGCAGCAGGCGGATATCGTTGAGCTTTTCGCGCGGGAAGCGCTGGGTGATACGGGCACGGCAGGCCAGGCGCACATAGTCCAGCGAGCTCAGAATAGTGATATCCATCAACGAAAGGTCAGTGACCCCCATGCTGTTTTTCACATAGGTGCTGACCGCCCGCACAATCTGCACCTGACTGCCGTTCATCCCAAAAGGTGTCAGGCCGTTGGCCAGCGCGTTTTCCTGCTCGCTACGCCCCGGCCCGGCCATTTGTCCTGCGGCGTGATATCCGCGCCGGGTAACGCCAGGGTATTGAGCGGGCGCGCCGGGTCAGACTCGCTGGCGATGATGGCGGCATATATCGCTGCCAGCTCGCCGTTCGGCAGCATGGAGCCGGGGTACCAACCCATGGTGAGACGCGCGGCGTTGACGTCGGTCGTAAGCGCGGTGTCCCCTGACAGCGTACCGTTCCAGCCAACCACCCCCAGCGCACCGCGCTGCTCCAGCGGCCCGGACACCTTGTCCAGCCAGGTGGCAAGGGTGGTAAGCGCGGTTTTGCTGGCGTACGGCGACATCACCAGGGTATGCCCGGCGCTGAATATCGCCGCCAGCGCCGCATTCAGTGCGGGGTCGCCCTCGCCGCCGCGCATCGGCGTCAGCGTAGCGGTGATACCCGGTGCACTGAGTGTGACGGCCACGCCAATCTGGTTACCGCAAGCGCCTTTGTTGCGTGCCGTCAGCACCAGCTGCTTGCCGGGACTTTTACCGCCGGTAACGGCGGCGGGATATCCGCCATCGCCGCCGTTACCGGTAGCGCGTCCAGGGTGTTGATGGCCTCGACCAGGCTCACCATCAGCGTCCCGGCGCTATCGCCACTGGCGACAGCAATGGCGACGGTTTCGCCACAGACGCCAAGGCGCACCTGCCCGGTGCCGCTGGCACTGCCCTTGAGTACCAGCGTGCCAGTGGCCTCATCGCTGAACACGTTTACCGGCGTCAGCGTATCGGTGTCCGGCGTGGTGGTGCGCTGGGCCAATATCACCAGCTTCTGGTCGTTAGTGGCCAGCGCCCGTGACGCCAGGGTGGTGTTAAACCCGAAGTAATAGCCGGGTTTATAGGTTGGCGTCGGTATCACGGCATCAATGCTCATGCGTCCCCCTTGATAGATGGTTTATCGCGCAGCCCTTGACGGGCCATCACGTCAATCAGGATCTTTTGCCCTGATGGTCACGATATCCTGCGCAACAACTGCTGGCTGGTCATCCAGGTGATAGGCCAGCCCGGTGCGCTCATGCATCGGCCACGACGTATCGAGTCGCCCCTGATAGTCCGCAAACAGCCGGTCAGGATCATTGTCGCTTTCCGGCGCGAGCCAGCGGCCGTTATCCAGCGCCTCTTCAACCCAGACCGTGTCGAAATCGCAAGAATAGGCCGCCAGGGCATCACTGTTCAGGCGGGTGCTAAACAGCGAACGCACCCGGCCTGACAGCAGGGGCTCGACAGGCAGCCCCATATCCTGCCGGCTCATCAAGCGCCGCACGGCGCGGATCAGCTGGTTACAGCTCACTTCATCGCGCACCGAATAGGCCGCCAGCAGCACCGAGAAACGCCCGGTGGTGTAAAAACGGTGTTTATGGGTACTGACCGGGCGGGTCTGCTGCACGCCGAGAAAGGTCACCCAGCAGGCGGGCAGCACACGGGCGATAGCCCCCACATCCTCCAGCTCGCCGCCATAGCTGCCGACGCTAGACACCATGCGACCCAGCCCGTCTTTAAGCCGCGCCATCATGGCGTTTTCAATTTCGCTTATCATTAAAATCCCCCGCCGCCGGTCTGGTTGCGGCCCCAGATGCGGCGACCGGAAAAGAACGCCGCCCCGGCATTGCCCTGCAGCGTGCCACCGTTCTGGGTGGTGGCCAGCGTAACCCACCCATTGGCGACGTTTTCCAGATAGCGGATGGCGGCGCGGTAGCGGCCACGGATTTCATCGGTGCAGACCCGTTCGGTGCCGGTGAGGCGGTAGCGGGCGATATCATAGGCGATGCCGCGCAGGTTGGAGGGCACCACCGGCAGCGGCAGGGTATAGCGCCCGCCGATATAGCCGTTAATCTCATCACTGGCGGCCTGCAACCCGCCGGCCAGCACGGCGGCATCAATCTCGCCGGTGTTGTCGCGGTCGGTCAGGGTGCGCACTTCCCGCTCGCCGAAGCGCAACACCATGTCCTCAAGGCTGGCGTACACGCTTATTTACCCGTCGAGCCGTAGGCCATCTGCCAGAAGCCAAACCCGGCCTGGCCGCGTGCCTCTGCGCCAAACTTGAACTGCTTGCGCATAAACACGTCCGGGCTGTTGATATCGGTCATGGCGACAAACAGCGGGGCCTGGCGCTGCTGGAAAATCAGCGGCTTTAGCGGACGGCTGGTATCCATCAGGAACCAGGCGCTGTCCGAGGTCAGCCAGGGCACGACCAGTACCTCGGCAGTACCCTTGTAAATATTGGCCTTACCGTCATCGAGACGTTCGGCGGTGATAAGGGTATGCGCCACATCGTCGAGTGCCGGCGGCACGACCAGCAGGTTGGGCATGATATTCAGCGGCCGTCCCTCTTCGTCCTTCATCTGGCGCAGCTGCTTGCGCGCTTCGCCGTAGGAGGCCTGTGCCTCGGCCAGCGACGCCGCCGATAACGGCTTTTTGCCAAGATTGGAGTAGGTAGTTTTGCCCATACTGTGCGTGTCGCTGAAAAACGGCTGGCCGTCATAGCCTTTTTCGCTAAAGCCTTTATTGAGCAGCTCAAACACCATCTCGTCCGGCCACTGTTTGGCGGTAAAGCCTGCATCCTGCGCCTGGGGCTGGTAAACACCCAACTGGTCATCCTGGATATCGTTGCGGTCCACTTCCACCGTGGCCTCATAGTCATCATTGGCCAGGGTGTAGGTTGACGCCGCCAGCGCCTTGACCTGCTTGTCGCCTATCCATTTGCGCATCCGCGGGAAGCGGCTTAACCAAGCGTAGGTGTTCTCCTTGCCGGTGGACGGCACCAGGGTGGCGACCTTGTCCCACTGGGTGGGTGCGGCGTCAAACGCCTGGTTAAAGGTGAGTTTAATGTTGCAGAAAATCACCCTTAAATTTGCAGCATTCACTAACATGTGCAGTGTCTCCTTATTCGACCCAGAAGCCCGCTGCGTCAAGCATGATGATGGTACCTGCCGTACAGCGGCTGGCGGGTTTCCCCGGTTTGCCTTCCTGCGCGGGTGTGCCGCCGTCGCTGGCAGAGACCGTCTGGTTATCCACCACATAGGCCGGCTTGCCGACATGCGCCTGCTTCACCGAGCCGTCGTTCTCCCACAAAAACGCCTTGTGGCGGCGTACCCGGATCTGCTGGTCGCCATTGCCACCCTGGCGGTTGTCGATAGCCTCATCAGCCCGCCCGGCATACACCAGGTCCTCAGCGCTCTTACCGTTGACGGCATAGCCGTCCTTAAGGCAGACGATAACGCCGGCCGGGATAGTTTCTTTCGCCGCCACCGGATAGGCGTCAGCTCGCCGTCCCGGTACGGGGTATTACGATCTTGCGTGGTGGCGGTCATGATGGCTGCACCTCCTCTTTCATCATGGTGGCAATGGTCTCGGCGCTGTGGCCAAAGGCGTGACAGGCAGCCAGCGCCGGTGCATCCAGTGCGCCCAGAGGAGATGGACGCGCCTCGATGCCCTGCGGCGCAACGCCGCCGGTCTGCAGCCCGGACAGCGCGGCAATCGGCTGACGGGTGGCCAGGTGCTCACGCAGCTCATTGACCACGCTGACCGGGGCATAGGCAGCCGGATCAGGGGGCGTGGTGGTCTGCTGTGACAGCGCAGCAATCTGGTTATCCTTCTCGCTGAGCAGCGACAGCATATTGACGCGGGCCGCCCGCCGTACCTTGTCCGCCCGACAGGCGATCAATGAGTTTTTTCAGCTCAACCGTCACCTCGTCAGCCGTGGCCGACAGCGGCAGATTCAGCATCCAGAGCAGTTGTTCTAACAGTTCATCCACGTTATTTTCTCCCGTGAGTTGTTGTGACGCCGCCGCCAGCAGCGCCGCCATACCGTCAAGCGCCAGCACGTTGGTCAGCGCGGCATTCACCAGGCAGGTCACATTGCCCTGCCTGTCGTACTGAAACAGCGGGGAGACAAAGCGGTACTCCCCGGCGACAATCAGTGTGCGGGCGCGCTCGGTCCATTCGACATCCACTACAAACAGCCCCTGGCCCTCGACCCATTTCAGCTGCGAATACCAGCCGGCTGCCGGGGCCGGCTGGCCGTTCTCCCGGGCATAGATAGCCTGGTGCTCATAGTCAAAGCAGTACGGCGTCTGACGGGCCTGGGCGGCGTCAATTAACCGCTGGGCCTGGGGGGCCTCCAGCCGCCAGTGCGCCACGTCGGTGGGACGCGTATCCTGCGAGCGAAAGGTGCCGGCCGGAAACAGCTGGACACGGGTGCTGGCGCTCTCCAGCGCCACGGTCAGTGCGGCAAGGCGGACGGTGTTTTTCACGCGGTGGCGGTCCCAGAAAGTGTATTCGTGGGAAAGAGCCTAACCTGCGCGTCGGGTATCTCGTCGTGACGGGGGTGTAGGGGGTAAGCGTGGGGAAGGAAAAGGACATAAATGCACTGCCATCAGACTACACCGCTAACGCGGGTGGCGATACCCCGTTTAAAACCCGTTTAAAACCCGTTTAAATCGCGCCAGAATCGCTTAACGCGGTTTCACCCGCATCCATCAGCCTGCCCTGACTATCAAAAAACGCGCTACGGCCTTTACAGGGCGTCACTCGTCCAGCGCACGCTGGAGGTAATCATTGACGGTGTGCGCCAGGGCCTGATAGTCCTGGTCGGTTAAACTGAGAAAGGGCCGCGCCGGGATCGTTGAGCCGGGGTGATTGACGTTTTTTACTACCCGACCGTTAAAAGCCAGCGCTTTCTTATAGCGGGGCGAATGACATGGGGCCGGGTAGTGCCGCCCTGCTGGTGAATACGCGCATACACCACATTAGTCCCCACCACGGCCTGGTCGTTATCGGCGTCGCTGTCAATGGAGGCGGCCAACCGCCCCGACTGCTGCAGTATTTTGTCGACGCGGTCAATGGGCAGCCAGCGCGGGCGGCCTTCCTGCTCGAAATTCTCCATCACCGCGTCATACAGATCTTCACTGAGGGCGCGCATTAACGGCTGGCGGTGGCTCAGGGACTGCGCCAGTCGCTCAAGGGCCTGGCGCAAGGTGTCGGGCACGGTGATCGTCACATCTATCATGGTGATACCTCTTCTGACGGCCTGAGTCAGTGTTACTTTGGCAGAGTGGGCCAGATTTCAATTGGTAGTGACACATGCGAATCAGTGATCGGGGGAAATCAGAATTGCTGGTCTGGCGACCGGAATCAGTGATCGGATAAAATCGGAATCGCTGATCGGGCGACTGGAATCAGTGATCGGATATCGCCGGGAACAGCTGATCGGATACGTCGGGATCTGCACTATCATTTACTCCAGCGTGCCCCACAATACCTCATCATCCGCCTGATGTTTGAATGCGTCCAGATCACTGACGGTATCGACAGCACGAACAGTCAGGGAAGCTACCTTGCTGTCGGCAGCATCGGCGGATTGACCTGCGACCAGGCCCTCTATCGCCACCACGCCTTGACGGGCGCTCTCCTTCAGGTCGAAGACATACAGCAACACCGGCGTCGTCGGATGCCGGCGGTAGAGGATGGCGCGCGGACGATACAGCGACGACACCAAAGCGGACCAGAATGTCGCGGGCAGCGCGCCCTACTTGCTGTCGCGTGTGGCGTGCAGCAGGTTGGCGTCCGTCAGGGTGATCACTGCCGAGTCCGGCATCACGCCTTTGCCGGCCAGCGCGGCCACCACGGCAGGTCTTAATGCGCCGACAGGACGAAAGTCGCCGCGCGCCTGCCGCTGTGCCATCACCTGGCTTATCCAGTTACTGGTATCGCGGTTTAAGGCACTAAGCACCGCCGGCTGGCCTAGCGTTTCCTCTACCGCCTGCGCTGCCAGCCGGGTATCGGCGCGGGCGGCGCGGTTGAGCAGCTGCTCGCCGAGATGGCGGAGGTAGCCTTTGCCGGGGTTCAGATGAAAGCCCGCATCCGGGGTAAATACCTGGCCGGTTTTGGGGTCTTTAAACCCTGTCACCGGCCGCGTCTTGCCGTTCACGCCCTGCGGCTGGTCAACCGTGACGCGATAGTCGTCGGTGGACTCCAGCCCGATAGGGTGACGTACCAGTTGTGCCGGCGTCAGCGCCCGTACCCGGCAGCGGCAGTTATAGCCGTTAGGGGGAAACAGGGTGTCCCAACCCGTATCGTCATAACGGAACACCCGGCCATGCAGCGCGGCATGGCTGGGGCGGGTGTGGCTGTCCATCACCGCCACATACTGCCAGTAGGGCCGCTGGTCGACGTTCTCGCGCAGCCGCTGATAGCGCCCGGCCATATAGGCAGACTGGGTATTGGTGCGAAAAATCGTCTCCAGCCGGTAAGACAGCAGCTTTTTGCCTTCCAGATCGCCGTCGGGTGAGGCTTTTAGCCCTTTGCCCAGCCAGCCCTTGCGCTGCAGCAGCGGCAAGACCTCATCCTGGAACTGTGTCAGCGTCTTGCCATGGCGCAGACTGTCCGCCAGCGCGGTTTTCATGTCGGTTAACACATCCAGCTTAAGAATACCCGCCACGGTAAAGGAACGGGCGTGCGCCTCGTCGGCCACCTCCTGCCAGCGAAAACCGAAGGCGTAGCCCTTTGATTCAAAATACGCCACCGCTTTTTCCGGCGTCAGGGTCATGGCATAGCCCAGGTCAACGCTCATTGAGTCTCCCCCAGATGTCCGCGACAAAAATGGCCTGGGCAATCAGCTGTCGCAAGGCATGGTCGTCAAGCTGGGGCCAGGCTTCCGCCAGCATGGCCGTCACCGCTTCCGGCGTCTGCCCCTGCTGCAGAGCGGTCACCAGCGGGGTCAGCATTGCCTGCATGGCCTGGTTGACCGGCGTTGCCAGTCCGCCGGAGGCGTCTTTCAGTGCCTGCTCGGTGGCGGTGGGTGTGTGCGCAACGCTCAGCGCTGCCATGCCCGGCCATCGTGTCGGCATCAGGCTGGCCCCGGTAAAGATCGGCAGGTTGCCCGGCGGCTGCAGCAGTGGCTCGTCGTCCCGTGCGGCGGGAATGCCGCCTTCCGCCAGCGCCCAGGCCACCGGCACGCCGCTGCGCACCAGGAGATTCAGGGTCTCTGCGGTCTCCTTCATATCGCGCGGCTGGCGGGTATCAAACTCAAAGCAGCACATACGGCGTGGGGTGATATCGCTGTAGCCGTTAAGCTTAAGCAATGGGTAAAGCAGGTCGCGGGTCAGTGTGCCGGCCAGCTGCACCGCATCGCTGGCGGTCTACCTCAATCAGCTCCCCGGCAAAATACTGGTTATTCAGCAGTTCAACCCAACCACGCTGGGCCACGCGTTTCTCTTCTGGCATAAACATCTCGCGCAACTCGCCCGGCGTCAGGTATTCAATATCGTCTCCTTCCTCGGCCAGCAGGGCCTTGCGGTAGGCGGCCGGCGTCATCGACTTACCGTTGACCTTGGGTAGCGCGCTGTGCTCGTGGCTGTGGTTATAGCGCTGCACCTCCTCCTCGATAGCGTCTATCAGCTGCCGCCAGCGGGGCAAAATCGCCAGCGTTTTCTGCTGCGTGGCGTTCAGCTCTTTACCCTGACGCAAGGCATTCGACAGACTCAGCAGTTTTTGCCCCTGCACCCGCACCCCGTTGGGGTCGGCGCTCAATCCGTTATAGGTCTGAAAGCGCAGTGCCAGCCGGCGTGGCAGCACACCGTTCAGCCGCTCAATAATGCCCCGCGCCTGCGGATTACCGGGGATACCGGTAATATGCTCAATACCCAGTCGGGGAAAAATCCCGGTGATATCTGCATCCAGCATCTTGTTGGTCTCGCCGCCGCCGTTATCGGAGTAGGCAAACAGCGGCTTGCCGTGGTGCTGGATGGCATAACGCCACGCATCCGCTACCGCGATGGCGTTTTCCACCAGTGACAGGCTCCAGCCCACCAGATACCGGGTACGCCCGTCGAGCACCAACGTCAGCTCCGGGGTAAAGGGCCGCCCGTGTATCGGATGCGCCACTTTCATGTTCAGCGACTTGCCGTCGGCTATCCAGCAGCCGTTCACCGGCATCTGCGCCCAATCCCGCTGCTGGTACACCTGATACGCCTTAAGCGCCGAGCCGGTAACCCGCCCCCTGATCCGTCGGTGAGGTGCCACACGCTTGACCATGCGATTGACCTTGTCGTAGGTCGGCAGGGCCGCCAGCATGGCGGGCTGGTCATGGTATTTGCCCTGCCAGTCCGCCTGAAATGCGCGGTAGGCCTCCAGCACTGTGGGGCCACAGGGTCGGGCATAATGCGGCCAGAACAGGGCGTAAAACCACGTCATGTCTTCGGGACGCTGCTTCTTCGGCTGACCGGGAGCCAGTATCGCCAGATGCTCCTGGGGCCGCTCAGCGCTGAGATAGAGACTTACCCACTCCTGGAGGCTGCTTTTGCCCACCCCTTGCCGGGTGCGGCCCTTTTTGGCGTTGGCCAGTGTGGCGGCGCGCTGCAGTGCGTCAGGCAATGTGCCAGCCTTTGACTCATCGACGATAAAGGTCACCGCCGCAATGCGGGTCATGCCGGCCTGCTGCAATCGGATCACTTCCTGTGCCAGCATCATGCGCGCATCGGCAATCTGCTTCTGCTGATCGTTCATGGCCTGCACCTTGCGCTCGAGCAGGGCGGGACATTGACGCATGATCGCCAGCTCATCGCGCGACTTGATGGCGGTGCGGCGCTTGACCGACTCATCAACCGGTTGGGCCGGGGCTTGCGCTATCAAGGATTTATAGTGTCTCTGTCTGACGATCTCGCGCACTTGCTCTGGCAAACAATCGATGTGGTACTCGAAAGCCTTGGTGCCAGTGCGTTTACGCTGCATTTGATCTGAGTCTTTTGACCATTTATTTAATGCCAGCCGCATCCCTTGCACTGTTTCCGGTAGGCCTGGAATTTTCAGTAACTCATTTGCGGACACAAACATGATCAGGCAACCTCACGGGAATACCGACTTGGCCAGATCTCTTCTGGTGCGACACCAATCGCATCTGCAATTATGCGTTCATATTTTTTACATGGCCGGTATAGGGCATTTTTTAATGAATCAGGCTTTAGCCCAGCATTTAGAGAGAGTTTCCTTAATGTAAACCCCTTCACGTGAATTGCCGCTTTGTTGAATAAATCCGAAATTTGTGACGACTTCCTCCCTATCAGGGCGATTGTTACATGATGCGGACGCTGTTTGGCATTCCTAACAGTGTGATCCGGTTAAGTGCTTTAACCATTGCCATTGCCTCACCTACCTGCGCGTCATAGTCATGCAGACTCAGATGACCACCCAGAAGTGTTTTAAACCGGAACATGGCCGTTTCAGCCAGTGAACGCCGGTGATAACCTACTTTCTTTTTCCAGGTATCGTTATTGCCACTCAGATGCTGATTTGCCACTGCATGGTTACGCTCATAGTATCGAGCTGGCCAATATTGCGCACCACTTCGCGGTGGGATAAGCGGCTTTATTTTTTTCCTCAGCAGAGCATCATGACAGTAACGCGTATCGTAAGCACTGTCAGCCGACGCTTCCCTGATTTTCCGGTGGGTTTGGTTAATCAGCCCGAGCAGCGCCTGCGCATCTGTCGTACCGCTTAGCGATAAATCGGCACAGATAATTTCATGTGTCGCGCTATCTACTGCCAGATGAAGCTTGCGCCATACTCTGCGCCTCTCAGTCCCATGCTGCCTGACTTTCCATTCGCCTTCGCCGAAGATTTTCAGGCCGGTGCCATCGATGACCAGGTGTGAGATTTCGCCGCGGGTTGGCGTTTTTATGCTGATGTCGAGGGTTTTTGCTCGCCGGCTGACCAGAGAGTAATCTGGGCAGCGCAGCGACAGCCCCATCAGTTTAAAAATCGCGTCAACGAAACCCTGTAACGCCCGGAGCGAAAGGTTAAACGCGCACTTTATCATCAGAACCGTGGTAATGGCCATATCGGTGTAGTGAAGCGACCGGCCACGATGTTCAGGTGGTGTACTCTCAGTCCATGCAGCAATGGCTAACTCATCAAGCCATACTGTCAGGTCCCCCCGCTGCCTGAGCGCATTGTTGTATGCGGGCCAGTTGGTGATTTTAAACTTTTGCTTTGCCATGGGGACCTGATGTTGAAACGAATGTAGTGATCAGAGCCGCCAGTCACCTAAAAGTTCGATTTATTCAACAAAGCCTTAACCAGCCTCAATTTCTTGATCTTAGGCGGCTTATCTCAATATCAAGCCCACTTCATTAAAATCAAGAAAGTCGTTTTGCTGGTGCGCATCGAGATGTTCTCCAAGCTGATAGCGTTTATGTTGACGGTGGCGCTGTTGTATTTTACGCCGTTACGTCCTGCAGCAGTCATTCTCGGATTATTTACTAATGCATTGATTAAACTCATTTGCATGCTTTATTTTAGCGAGAAGAGCTGGCATCCCACCTTTGAATTTTCAGGTGACACGTTCAAAGCTGCGTTGAAATATGGCAGTTTTCAATTAGGATCACAGATAATTAATCAATTTCTCACCCAGGCGGATTCTTTATTGCTGGCAAAATTCCTCGGGCCAGACGTGCTGGGGATATACTCACTGGCAAAAGATTTGGTTCTGCAACCCTTGAAACTGGCTGACGAGCCTGTTTAGAAATTTGTGTATTTGCCTGATTTTGATATGTTCAATCCAACATCAAAAACAGGTTAATTTATGGACGAAAAACAGTTGCAGGCTCTGGCTAACGAACTGGCCAAAAATCTCAAAACCCCTGAAGATCTCAGTCACTTCGATCGGCTGCTGAAAAAAATTAGCGTCGAAGCAGCTCTCAATGCCGAAATGACCCATCACCTCGGCTACGATAAAAATCAGCCTAAACCGGGGACCAACGCCCGCAACGGCTATTCCACAAAAACCGTTACCACTGGCGATGGCCCGCTGGCGCTGCGTACTCCGCGCGATCGTGACGGTTCCTTTGAACCGCAACTGGTGAAGAAGAACCAGACCCAGATTACCGGGATGGATAACCAGATTTTATCGTTGTACGCCAAAGGGATGACCACCCGCGAGATCGCCGCCGCGTTCAAAGAGCTGTATGACGCCGATGTCTCGCCGGCGCTGGTCTCAAAGGTCACCGATGCGGTCATGGAGCAGGTTGTCGAATGGCAAAACCGGCCCCTGGATGCAGTCTATCCCATTGTTTATCTTGACTGTATCGTTCTAAAAGTCCGGCAGGACAGCCGCATCATCAACAAATCTGTGTTCCTGGCGCTGGGCATCAACATCGAAGGCCAGAAAGAGTTGCTAGGTATGTGGCTGGCCGAAAATGAAGGCGCAAAGTTCTGGCTGAACGTGCTGACAGAGCTGAAAAACCGCGGCCTGAACGATATCCTTATCGCCTGCGTAGACGGGCTGAAAGGTTTCCCTGACGCTATTAACGCGGTGTATCCGGAGGCGCGGCTCCAGCTGTGTATCGTACATATGGTGCGCAACAGCCTGCGGTTCGTCTCCTGGAAGGACTACAAGGCCGTCACCCGCGACCTGAAAGCTATCTATCAGGCCCCTACGGAAGAAGCCGGCTTGCAGGCGCTGGAAGCGTTCTCCAGTGCCTGGGACATCCGCTACCCGCAAATAAGTCGAAGCTGGCAGGCAAACTGGGCCAATCTGGCCACGTTCTTTGCCTACCCAACGGACATCCGCAAGGTGATCTACACGACCAACGCCATCGAGTCGTTAAACAGCGTGATCCGGCATGCCATCAAAAAGCGCAAGGTGTTCCCGACCGACGACGCAGTGAAAAAGGTGGTGTGGCTGGCGATACAGGCGGCCTCACAGAAATGGACAATGCCTTTGAGGGACTGGCGCATGGCAATGAGCCGCTTTATTATCGAGTTCGGTGACCGCCTGGACGGTCACTTCTGAGAAAAGGCATTTACACAGAATCGTGTACAGGGTCCTGCTGACGCCTGTAATAAATCGTCTGGCCCTTCCCCGCTTCGCTGAGAAACAAAGTTCAGAAAGCGAACTGAAAAAGATTTATCTTAATTCTACGTTCGCTATTTGCTCCTCTAGCACACTGCTGTTTCTAATCATCGGCATCTTTGCGCCGACGGTCGAGAGAATTCTCTATGGTGCTCACCATGAGCAGGTTGCGGTACTGATACCTTACATGTTGCTGCTTGGCGTCCTAAGACCCATGGGTGGTTTGACGGGGGCAATCACGCAGGCAAACGGTAAAACCCACATTGAATTTTATTGGAATATTATTGCCGGCGTCGTCATGCTCGGGATCTTGGCGTTGGCCCTGCTGAGCAAAAATATTCTCGTCATTGCCTCTGCATTGTCCATTTCCCAGGTAACCATCTCGTTCTTGGTTTATCCCTTTTTCATCAAACCTATTGTGGATGTGGGGCTTTTACCCTACTTACGTAACTGGTTACCGACAACCATTGTCGTTACTTTGATTATCTTCCTGATCAATCACTATCAACTTTATATCAGCTTATAACCTTCAAACACTGCCAACGGGCAGCGTTTTTTTTTGATGGCCGATCTATCTTCCTTGTTCCTTTCCGGCCTGCCATAGGCAAAATGATGCTCTACATCAAGATGACCCCTTCGTTCCTTCGCTCACGGCCTCGCGCGCTCTTTCACCGCTATTTTGTAACGCAGCAACGAACGCTTGGCCGCAATGGGTAGCCGTCGACGCCATCATCGTTAGGGCGTCTCACCTTTCTCTGGTTTGACGTTCCCATTCCTTAAGCCTTTTTTTCACTTCATCCTCCAGGCGCTTACGCAGGAGTTGATCCACATTGAGCTGATAATTCAGCCCCTCCCAAGGACCATACACCCGCAACGGAATCGCGGTGGAGGTAAGCATGCTCACCAACTGCGGATCCCCTTTCCAGCCCTGCAATACCCGTATCTGTAGATTCACGTCGCATTGGCGCTCCGGTAGATTCAGGGTGCCATTGCCGGTAAGCGCCAGCAGTTCGGAATCCCCCGCCAAATCGTCAAGCCGCAGGTTGCCCTGATTAAGGGTGGCGTTGGCGGTAAGCTGGCGCACTTGTGAATAACGCTCGTCGCGTTCCTCGGCCGCCACACTGCCGTTGGTGCGCGTTACCGCCCTTTGAATCAACTGCGAAATGTTCAGCCCTTCCAGTTTGGCGTTATCCAAAGTCATGGCGGCCGAACCCTGCCAACCGCGGGCAAAATCCATCGCGGTGAAATTATGTCCCCACACCTCTCCTTGCAGGGAGAGTTGGCCGGTTAGCGTCTGGGGCAATGCAAACGCTTTCAGCAGCGGGCCGAGCGCGACGCGGGAAAATTGCGGATGCAAATGGAACAGGGGCTGTTTCCCGGTGGCATCCAGCGTGCCGGGCAAATTAAACTCCCCTTCGCCAAGTTTGCCGGTAAATGTGTTCAGGCTCAGCTGTCCACGGCGGTTGTCCGCCTTCACGTTGAAATCGATCATTGTCAGACCGTGATAAATGACGTTTTGCGCGCGCAGGCTAAGCTGACCGCTAAAATCATTAGGATTGGACAGCGCGTTATCCGTTAGGGCGCTGTTGGCTATCACCGGTCGCCCCGTGGTGGCGCTTTGATTCTGCGCCCGCGCGTCGTTGCCGTCGGCAGGCGGCTGCAGCCCCAGCAAAGTGTCCAGATTCAGGGTCTTCGCCGCCAAATCCAGTTGATACACCGGCGCATCCCCCAGCCGGGCGCTTATCTGCCCACTTAACTCACTGTCGTTGGCGCTGAAGGTCAATTCACCGAGCGTTAACGACTGATTGACGGCGGAATAATCGGCATTGAAGGCGCCTTCGCCTTCCAATGCCCTGCTCCGGCAGACCATTGGCGCGCAGCCGATAGCTGAATTTATCCATATGGGCGCTAACCTGGCGCGGGTATTGACTGAGATCCAGGCTACCGTTGAGGGAGACCGTCAGATCGCGTTGATCGCGATTGAGACGACCGGAAAATTCGATACTCGCTTTGCGTGCGTCGTCCTGCTTCATTTGCAAATTCAGATCGCGCAAATTGAGTTGTTCATTATCATCGCGCTGCCAAATAAGTAAGCTGTCAGCGACCTGCAGGCTGCCGATATTCCAGGACCAGCCGCTGCCCTCTTCCGGCTCCGGCGTACCCGCCGGCGCGATGGGGGCATTCTCGGGACGACGGGCCGCGCTGTCCGGGGTTAACGTGATGACCGCCCCTTTCAACATGACCTGTTTTACCGACAATTGATGGGACAACAGCGGCCACAGCGCCACGTCCAGGCGCATATTCTCCGCGCTGACCAGCGGAAGCTTCGCACCGGGGGCGGTAAGTTTCATACGTCCCGCGAGAATGCTCAATTGCGGCCAGGCATGCCAGCGCAAATCTCCCTCTAGCGCCAAATGATAGCCGCTGCGCCGTTCCACCTGGGTGATCATATAGCTGCGAAAATCGTTGGGATTGATTAGCGCCACCATGGCCGTCAACCCGGCCACCACCACCACCAGCAAAATGAACAGCGTCGTCAGTAATCTTCTCATGCGGTCCTCTTTCGTTATTACCCGATGCCACAGGCCTCTGACGATTCAGTCCTTGTCGATCCGACTGGCCACGGCGCCCTGCTGATTGCGATATTTGGCATCTTCGCGCCTATTATAGGGGCGGGCCGCGGGACCGCTCAGGGGTTCAAAACTCAAGGCGCCTATCAGCATCCCGGGACGCAACGCCAGCGGCAACTTACCTGAATTATAGGACTCCAGCACGATTCTACCCTGCCAGCCGGGATCGATCCGGTGCGCGGTCACGTGAACCATCAGGCCCAGGCGCGCCAGCGAGGAGCGCCCGTCCAGCCAACCAACCAGATCATCGGGCAATGTGACCGATTCCAGGGTCGCCGCCAGCGCCAGCTCGCCCGGATGCAGAAAAAAGGCTTCGCCTTCGGCCAGTTGAATTTCGTCGCTCATCACCCGGTCCAGCGCCGCGGCTACTTCATCTTTGGGCCCGCTGAGATCGATATACGCCGCGGTATGGCCCCGAAAGACCCGGAACTGGTTACCCAGCCGGACATCCACCGTGGCCCCGTTAATCCTTTCTTGCGGCGGGCGCGGCGAGATGGCCAGTCGGCCCTCATCCAGCCAGATCTCTATATCACGGTCGCACAGTCTCATCGCTTGTCTCTCCATAAGGGCGTGAATGTGGGGTTGCCGCCACGGCGGCAGCCGGTCAGGTCTCAAATACTACACGGGAATTATTCGAAAAACTGACTGATCTTCGCTTTTAAAATATCGATGGCAATCCGGTTCTTACCGCCGCGCGGGATAATGATGTCAGCGTATTGCTTCGACGGTTCAATAAACTGCAAAAACATCGGACGGACGGTACGCTGATATTGCTCTATGACGGAGTCCATTGAACGTCCGCGTTCATTACGTCGCGTTTCATACGGCGCATCAGACAAATATCCAGCGGCATATCCACAAAAATAGAAAAATTCATCTCCTGACGCAGGCGTAAATCGGTCAACAACAATATCCCTTCCAGGATAATGACTTTTTTGGGCCGCAGGTGAAGGGTTTCAGGACGGCGGGTATGTTCTACATAACTGTAGACCGGCATCTCGATTGCCAAGCCCGCCTTCAGCATCTGGATATGTTGAAATAGCAGGCTATGATCCATAGCGTTCGGGTGGTCGTAATTGGTTTTGACCCGTTCCGGCATGGTCATGCCGCTTTGATCTTTATAATAGCTGTCTTCGGGAATGATGCCGATATGCCCATCGCCAACCTGGTCGCACAACTCCCGGTAAAGCGTGCTGGCGATAAGACTTTTTCCTGAGGCGGATGCGCCGGCAATGCCGATAATAACGCACTGGTGGGGCTTGTCAGTCATACAATCAAGGGCCTGATAATATAAGAATGCCTCGGCGGTGAGGCTGCAATTTACGCGGCAATTATAGGGTGCGGGGCAATCGCACGCCAGCATTACCGGGCCGCGGGACGCTCGGGCGGGGATTTTTTTACCGCCGGTGCGGTTTGCGCCGCCCAGTTTAAGACTATTCATACTGGAGCTGCTAAAGTCATACGGGTAAAGTTGCCCGTCGTGGCCGCGGCCGTCGGCCGTATCTTATGAGGGATTCCATGAATTGGCACTGGTTTACTTTTTTTTGGCGACAGCATGCTGTTACTGCCTTGCGCGGGATTGATCGTCGTGGTTTTACTGCTGAAAGCGGATACCCGTCAGGCCTGCTGGCAATGGCTGCTGCTGTTCTGCCTCGCCGGCGGCGTCGTTTGCGCCTCGAAATTGGCTTTTATGGGCTGGGGGATCGGCAGCCGCGCTTATGATTTTACGGGATTTAGCGGTCATTCGGCGCTATTGGCCAGTATCTGGCCGGTCATGCTTTGGATCCTGTTTAGCCGCGCGCGTCCGGCGCTGCGCGCCGCGGCGGTGGGCGGCTACCTGCTGGCGCTGGTGATTGGCGTTTCACGGTTGATAATTCAGGCGCATTCGCTGTCTGAAGTCGTGTCCGGACTGGCGTTGGGTTACTTGATAAGCAGTTCTTTCCTGCTGTTGCAGTATAGCCGGCATACGCATATCCGTTTTCTGAGCAACGGTCAGTTCGTGGCGATGCTTATTTTACCGCTGTTGCTGGTGGCTCAGGGCAAAAAAGCGCCGACCCAGAATCTGCTGGAACAGATAGCCCTCAGCGTGGCGCCGGTTACCAAAGTCTATACTCGCGAGGATTTGCATCGCGCACGCCCGGCGTTAACGCCGGATCGCGCTTTGCGGCCGGCGCCGGCGAGCTAAACGCCCCTTAAGGCTGGCGCTCGTCAAAGCGGCAAGCTAAACGCTTGCCTCGGCGCTGAGAGAGGATGAGGCCGCGACAAAAATCGCTCATGTCCCCCCGGCGGGGACGTTATTAAACGGCTTTGATGGCAATCTCCGTCGGGATGACCTCTCCCTGCCAATAGAGTTGCGCCACCACCTGCCCCGCCAGTTGGCGATAGATTTCGGTAAATTCGCTCTCGGGGCGGCTCACCACCGTCGGCTCGCCGCGATCCAGATCCTCGCGCAAGCTGATGTGCAACGGCAGTTGGCCAAGCAGCGCGCACTGGTACTGTTCCGCGAGCTTTTCCGCGCCGCCGGAGCCGAAAATGGCTTCCAGATGGCCGCAATGACTACAGATATGCATGCTCATGTTTTCCACGATACCCAGTACCGGCACGCCGACCTTGGCAAACATCACAATGCCCTTGCGCGCGTCGGCCAGCGCAATGTCTTGCGGCGTCGTCACCACCAGCGCGCCGGTCACCGGAATATTTTGCGCCAGCGTCAGTTGGATATCGCCGGTGCCGGGAGGCATATCCAGTATCAGATAATCCAGCTCCGGCCACAGAGTATCGGTGAGCAGCTGTAAAAGGGCTTTACTGGCCATGGGACCACGCCAGACCATGGCGTTGTCCTCGGTGACCATATAGCCAATGGAGTTGGTGGCCAGACCGTGGGCCATAATCGGCGCCATATGCTGCCCATTCGGTGACGTCGGGCGCTCGTGGGTGGTGCCCAGCATGGTGGGAATCGAGGGGCCGTAAATATCGGCGTCCAGCAGTCCGACGCGTCCCCCTTCTGCCGCCAGCGCCAGCGCGAGATTGACGGCGGTGCTGGATTTGCCCACACCGCCTTTGCCGGAGCTTACGGCAATTAAATTGCGTACGCCATTAACGCCCGCCTGATCCTTGACCCTTTTCATCGTGGCGATATTATGTAACAACTTCCAGTCGATGGCGGTGGCGCCGGTCAGACGCAGCAGTTCGGCGCTGGCGCTTTCCTGCAGCTCCGCGAAACCGCTTTGCCAGGCAAACGGCATGACGAGCTCAATATGCAGCGTGCCGTCGAGCAGCGCGCTATGATGCAATGCTTTCAACACGGTTAAATCGCATTTCAGCGTCGGGTGTTTGAAGGCGCTCAGTACGCGGTTTATCTGCTCGCGCAGTGCCTCTGAGGTGGTTTGTCGCGCAAAAGGGTTCATCCCGGCTCCTTTGGGTTCTGTTTAGAGGATGAGTAACCATTAGCCTTAGCATAACAGGGCTCATCGGCCGCAGCGGAAAAAAGTTCGCCGGCGGCGGGCGCGCATGCCGCTTGTTTACGTGAGGTATCGCTATCGGTTACCATCGACTGCCCTTATGACACTTAACGAAAGCCAACTCCTACCATGACTCAAGTCGCGAAAAAAATATTGGTAACCTGTGCGTTACCTTACGCTAACGGTTCTATCCATCTCGGCCATATGCTTGAGCATATACAGGCGGATATCTGGGTCCGTTATCAGCGAATGCGCGGCCATCAGGTTTATTTTATCTGTGCCGATGACGCTCACGGCACGCCGATCATGCTTAAGGCGCAGCAATTGAGTATGGCGCCGGAAGAGATGATTAACGAAATGAATCTGGAGCATCAAACGGATTTTGCCGGCTTTGGCATCAGCTATGACAACTACCATTCGACCCATAGCGAGGAGAATCGCCAATTGTCGACGCTGATTTATCAGCGGCTGAAAGAAAACGGTTATATTAAGTCGCGGACCACTTCCCAGTTGTTCGATCCCGAAAAAGCCATGTTCCTGCCCGATCGTTTTGTGAAAGGCAGTTGTCCCAAATGCCATTCGCCCGATCAGTACGGCGACAATTGCGAGGTCTGCGGCGCCACCTACAACCCGACGGATCTCATCAATCCAAAATCGGCGGTGTCGGGCGCAACTCCGGTGATGCGGGAATCGGAACACTTTTTCTTCGATTTGCCCGCCTTTAGCGACATGCTGCGCGCCTGGACACGCTCCGGCGCGCTGCAAGAGCAGGTGGCCAATAAAATGCAGGAGTGGTTCGAGTCAGGATTGGAACAGTGGGACATTTCCCGCGACGCGCCCTATTTTGGCTTGGAAGTACCGGACGCGCCCGGCAAATATTTTTATGTCTGGTTGGACGCGCCCATCGGCTATATGGGCGCATTCAAAAATCTTTGCCAAAAGCGTAGCGACCTTCGCTTTGACGAGTTCTGGGAGGTCAATTCCCAAACCGATCTTTACCATTTCATCGGCAAGGACATTGTCTATTTTCACAGCCTGTTCTGGCCGGCCATGCTGGAAGGCAGTCAGTTCCGCAAGCCGACCAATTTATTTGTCCACGGCTATGTCACCGTCAACGGCGCCAAGATGTCCAAATCCCGCGGCACATTTATCAAGGCCAGCACCTATCTGGCGCACCTGGATGTGGACTGCCTGCGTTATTACTATGCCGCCAAACTGTCGTCGCGCATCGATGATATCGACCTAAATCTGGAAGACTTTGTTCAGCGGGTCAACGCCGACATTGTGAATAAAGTGGTCAACCTGGCCTCACGTAACGCCAGCTTTATCAATAAACGTTTTGACGGTCAGTTGGCGGCCACGGTGGCCGATCCGGCGCTGTATGCGACCTTTGTCAATGCCGCGACGTCGATTGGCGAAGCATTCAACAGCCGTGAAACCAGCCGCGCCATTCGCGAAATCATGGCCCTGGCGGACTTGGCTAATCGCTATGTGGACAAACAAGCACCCTGGGTAGTGGCGAAACAGGAGGGCCGTGAGGCAGATCTGCAAGCTATCTGTTCGATGGGGATCCAACTGTTTCGGGTGCTGATGACTTATTTGAAACCGGTACTCCCCTCGCTGGCGGCGCGGGCGGAAGCTTTCCTCGCTTCACCGCTCACCTGGGACGCGGTGTCCACACCGCTGGTGTCCCACCGCATCAGTCCGTTCAAGGCGCTGTTTAGCCGAATCGAACCGGCGCAACTGGAGGCCGTTGTCGAGGCATCGCGCCAGGAAACGGCGGCGGCCGGCGCGGCGGCGGTAGAGCCGAAAATCGCGCAAACCGAGCCCCCCATCGCCGCCACAATTGCGTTTGATAATTTCGCCAAAGTGGATATGCGCGTAGCGCTGATTAAGCGCGCCGAGCACGTGGAAGGTTCGGATAAGCTGCTGAAGCTCACGCTTGATCTCGGCGGTTCAAGCCGTCAGGTGTTCTCTGGTATCCGCGCCGCTTACCCCGATCCTCAAGCGCTGGAAGGGCGCCTGACGATAATGGTAGCCAATCTGGCGCCGCGTAAGATGCGCTTTGGCGTATCGGAAGGCATGGTGATGGCCGCCGGCCCCGGCGGCAAGGATATCTTCCTGCTCAGCCCGGATGCCGGGGCGCTGCCCGGCATGCCGGTGAAATAACGCGCACCGCACGTTCTCGGGCGACGGTGGTTTTCGCCGCCGCTCGAGCATTTTCCTTCAGTCGATCTCCCCTCGTTTCCACCGCCATCCCTCGCGCGTTCATTTCCCAAATCTTATTCCTGCCCGCCGCTGTTCAGTTTACCGGAAAGTCGTTATTCTGAATGCCGATGCAAAATAATCATGGATGTGTGTTGTCATGAAAGGATCTCCGCCGCTTATCAAAGCGCTTCTGCTTATATCGCTAATATTAACCATCGGACGCGGACTCACGCTGCCGTTTCTGGCCATTTTCCTCTCGCAGCAGCGCGGTATGACGCCCGGACAGACGGGACTGGTGCTGGGGATGAGTCTTATGCTGGCCATAGTGTTAAGCCTTTATGGCGGCTATTGGGTGGATCGCTTCAATAAGCAGCGGCTGATTCTGTGCGCCATGACAAGCTTTGCGGTCAGCTTTTTCTTATTGCCGTCTACCGCGTCAGTCATATTGCTTATCGTTTTGATGGGTATGATTAACTTTGCCTATTCGCTGTTCAGCCTGACCCTCAAGGCTACGCTGGCGGAGTGGCTGCCGGTGAGCGAGCGCATTAAGGCGTTCTCCGCTAACTATACGCTGGTCAATGTCGGTTGGGCTATCGGACCGCCGCTGAGTGTAACCATGGCCAGCACGCATCCCTTATCCCCTTTTTTGTTGGCCGGCATATTGAGCCTGTTGGCCACCTTGCTATTGGGAAAAGCGATGCCGGGCTTCGGGCCGCCGCCGGCGAATAGTGACGACCAGCGGCCCCCCACGGAGCGTCAGACGCCTAATTTCCGTCAAACCCTGACCATTTTACGCCAGGATCGGCGGCTTATCTGGTTTACCCTGGGCGGTACCTTGGGCAGCCTGGTGGGCAGTCAGTTCGCCAGCTGTATTTCCCAATATCTGATGGTGGCCTTCAATCCCGACTTTGCCTATAAAGTCGTGAGGATCATTTTGCCGGTCAACGCGACTATTGTCGTGACATTGCAATATCTGGTAAGCCGCCATATCACGCGCGGCGCGCTCATGAAATGGCTGATCGTCGGCAGTGTTTTTTTCTGCTGGGCCTGGCGGGGATTATTTTCGCACAGCGCATGTTACCGCTTTGGGTGCTGGCCGTTGCCCTATTTTCTTTGGGAGAAATTATTATTCCCGTAGAATACATGTTTGTCGATTTCATCGCCCCGCCGCACCTCAAAGGCAGTTATTATGGCATGCAAAACTTAAGTAGTCTGGGCGGTGTTGGTTCCGGTCACATCCGATCACTGATTCCGATTTCACCCGATCACTAATTCTGATTTCATCCGATCACTGATTCCGGTCGCCCGATCAGCGATTCCGATTCTGTCCGATCGCTCATCTTCTGTTCCGCCATACTCTGGAGACTTTTAGCTTCCGGGGGCATGGCACGTAAAAAGAAGAAAGCGAGAATGGAAATGTGCATCTATATTAATGTCTTACGTATGAAATTCGAGCAGCGTCGCTCGAATCGCACTATCGCAGCAGCGCTCGGCATAGGCTGTACTACCGTGCACGATATCCTCGGCCGATTCACGGTAGCTAACCTGGTCTGGCCATTGCCGGCGGAACTGTCCCCCGTCGACCTCGACCGCCTGCTCTATCCCGGCAAATCCGGAAAAGTTATCAATACCTTACCCAGCTGGCTTGATATCGATACCGAGTTAAGCCGCAAGGGCATGACCAAGCAGCTGCTCTGGATGGAATATCAGTCCGCCGTGGGCGGTGATGCCCTCGGTTACTCACAGTTTTGTGCACTGTTCCGTGACTGGAAAAAGAAGCAGCGGCGTTCCATGCGCATGGAGCACAAGGCTGGCGAAAAGCTCTTCATCGACTTCTGTGGCCCCACCGTACCTATCGTCAACCCTGCGACCGGTAGCGTACGCCAGGTCGCTATCTTCGTCGCTGCCATGGGCGTGTCAGGCTATGCGTATATCGAAGCCTGCGAAGGCCAGGACATGGCATCGTGGCTCAACGCCAATAGCCGCTGCCTGCACTTCATGGGTGGGGTTCCGGAGCTGATGATACCTGATAATCTGCGCAACGCTGTCAGCACCCCTGACCGCTATGAGCCGGTCATAAACCAGAGCTACCAGGCGCTGGCAAATCACTATGAGACAGTGGTGCTACCGGCGCGCCCGAGAAAACCGAAAGACAAGGCGAAGGCAGAATCAACTGTGCAACTGGTAGAACGCTGGGTTTTGGCCCGGTTGCGTAAACGTAGGTTCTACTCGCTGGCCGAACTCAACCAGGTGATACGAGAACTCAATCATGAGTTGAATCTGCGCCCGATGCGTCATTACGGCGGACAAAGTCGCCTTGAACGCTTCGAGCAGCTGGACAAACCGGCTCTTGGGCCTCTACCGCCCACACAATGGGAATACAGTGAGTATCTCGTTGCCCGAGTGGGACCTGATTACCACATAGACTACGGCAAAAACTGGTACTCGGTGCCGCATCCGCTGGTTGGCGAGCGCGTTGACGTCATCGCCACCCAACGGCTGGTGCAAATCCACCATAAGGGCGTCTGCGTGGCTACGCACCCTCGCAGCGATAACGCCTATAGGCACACGACTCAGGCGGCGCACATGCCGGCTAACCATAAGGGGCAGAGTCAGTGGACGCCGGAAAGGCTGTGCAGTTGGGCGCTGTCGGTGGGTGTGTGCACACTGAAAGTGGTCGAGTCCATCCAAAAGAGCAAAGCCCATCCGGAGCAGGCTTACCGCTCCGTGCTGGGGCTACTCAATCTGCAACGGCGCTATGAGACGACGCGACTGGAGAAGGCCTGCGCGCTGGCGTTGGAGAAAGGGTGCATTAACCGCTCTTTCATAGCCAACGTATTGAAACACGGTCGTGAAAGTGAGGTCACCCAGGACGGAGCCGGCGTATCAATGCTGGTTCACGAAAACCTCCGAGGTCCGGACAGTTATCACTAAAGAGAATAAATATGGATACACTGTTAATGGCTCTGCGAGAGCTGAAGTTGTCGGCAATGGTCCAGGCGTTGGAGACGCAACGCGAACTCCCGGGGAGTTATGGGGAGCTGGGGTTCGAGGAGCGGTTGTTGCTGATGGTAGAAGCGAAAAATTTGCATAGAAAAAACAACCACATATGCCGTCTGCGACGGCAATCGCAAATGCGCTTGCAGGCAAAACCGGAAGATATCCGCTATATCCCTAACCGAGGAGTGACACCGGAACAGATGCGAGATCTGCTAGGGGGACAATATCTGAAATATCAGAAAAGCATACTCATCACGGGGCCGACAGGTACGGGCAAAACCTGGCTCAGTTGTGCTCTTGGTGAGCAGGCATGCCGGCAGCAATATAGCGTGCGTTACTGGCGAGTGGGTCGGTTGCTGGCCCATCTTCACCAGTGTCAGGTAGACGGGACCTATCTAAAACAGCTTAATCAGTTAGAAAAAATAGAGTTACTGATCTTGGACGACGTGGGCCTAGAATCAATAAGTCCGATGCAGGCAACGATGCTGTTGGAGGTGATGGAAGATCGCTACGACAAAAGTAGCAGCATCCTGATCAGTCAACTGCCGGTGAAAAAATGGTATGGACTGATAGAAAACCCCACGACAGCTGACGCGTTACTCGATCGGTTAGTACACCCCAGCTATAGACTGGAACTTAAAGGCGAATCACTACGCAAAGAGCAAGGAGTAGCCAGCACAGGAAAAATAGACTAAACCCGAGTCAGAAGATGAGCGAACACGTGATCGAATATCACTGGAATGGGTGATCGGAAAATATCGGAATAACTGATCGGATGTCGCCGGAACGACCCTGTACACGATTCTGTGTAAATGCCTTTTCTCAGAAGTGACCGTCCAGGCGGTCACCGAACTCGATAATAAAGCGGCTCATTGCCATGCGCCAGTCCCTCAAAGGCATTGTCCATTTCTGTGAGGCCGCCTGTATCGCCAGCCACACCACCTTTTTCACTGCGTCGTCGGTCGGGAACACCTTGCGCTTTTTGATGGCATGCCGGATCACGCTGTTTAACGACTCGATGGCGTTGGTAGTGTAGATCACCTTGCGGATGTCCGTTGGGTAGGCAAAGAACGTGGCCAGATTGGCCCAGTTTGCCTGCCAGCTTCGACTTATTTGCGGGTAGCGGATGTCCCAGGCACTGGAGAACGCTTCCAGCGCCTGCAAGCCGGCTTCTTCCGTAGGGGCCTGATAGATAGCTTTCAGGTCGCGGGTGACGGCCTTGTAGTCCTTCCAGGAGACGAACCGCAGGCTGTTGCGCACCATATGCACGATACACAGCTGGAGCCGCGCCTCCGGATACACCGCGTTAATAGCGTCAGGGAAACCTTTCAGCCCGTCTACGCAGGCGATAAGGATATCGTTCAGGCCGCGGTTTTTCAGCTCTGTCAGCACGTTCAGCCAGAACTTTGTGCCTTCATTTTCGGCCAGCCACATACCTAGCAACTCTTTCTGGCCTTCGATGTTGATGCCCAGCGCCAGGAACACAGATTTGTTGATGATGCGGCTGTCCTGCCGGACTTTTAGAACGATACAGTCAAGATAAACAATGGGATAGACTGCATCCAGAGGCCGGTTTTGCCATTCGACAACCTGCTCCATGACCGCATCGGTGACCTTTGAGACCAGCGCCGGCGAAACATCGGCGTCATACAGCTCTTTGAACGCGGCAGCGATCTCGCGGGTGGTCATCCCTTTGGCGTACAACGATAAAATCTGGTTATCCATCTCGGTAATCCGGGTCTGATTCTTCTTCACCAGTTGCGGTTCAAAGGAACCGTCACGATCGCGCGGAGTACGCAGTGCCAGCTGGCCATCGCCAGTGGTAACGGTTTTTGTGGAATAGCCGTTGCGGGCGTTGGTCCCCGGTTTAGGCTGATTTTTATCGTAGCCGAGGTGATGGGTCATTTCGGCATTGAGAGCTGCTTCGACGCTGATTTTTTTCAGCAGCCGATCGAAGTGACTGAGATTTTTAGGGGTTTTGAGATTTTTGGCCAGTTCGTTAGCCAGAGCCTGCAACTGTTTTTCGTCCATAAATTAACCTGTTTTTGATGTTGGATTGAACATATCAAAATCAGGCAAATACACAAATTTCTAAACAGGCTCACGTTGAACGCTCTTCTATGCTTTCAACATTGTTTTTCTACCCGCTTTCATGGCTGTTGACAATAAAAAACGCCCAACACCCCCCTAGCGCTTTTATGGAACGAGCGCTGTTTCATTCCGCCGAAGGGCTCTATACCGCGTTAGAAACACTACGACCGGTTCTCAAAAAAACAACGTCATTTAAATGAGTACTACAACCTGAGCCAGTATGAAATATACCGCAAACTTATCGGCAATCCCCATTTTCTCGACTTCGATCTGCGCTTTGCCGCATTGTTGGTCTATCTCCAAGTGTTACCGACCTTGGTCTATGTCAAAAGCCATGGCACCAACGGGAGCCCGGTCATTTCCCCCGAAGCGTTGGAGGCTCTGCTGCGGGACTGGCGGTATCCGTTCAGCCTGAATGACGTCAGGGTATCCCTGGGCCATTGTGCTACCCCGGCCCCCCCATCTCCAGGCTTGTCGCCCGCCGGTGCTAATTACGGCCTGCCTCCACAAGGTGCCGCTTGCCTGTAGGACGCCCGCCGATTGTCCCAGCCGTGCCATGATAGAGGAATTTTGCCCAGAGCAGGTAATACAGGGCGTCGTGCTGTTTCACCGCCTCGGCGACAAGGCGCGGGTTTATGACGCGTCATCCGGATTACGCTCGGTATTGGCGACACGCGCAGACGCGATAGTCGGCATAAAGCACCGGGGAAGCGCATGGGTGATTGTTGATGCCAACGCCCGGTTGCCGCCGGTATTTTGGCTGGGCGTGACCCGCGGTATGTCGCTCGGGCAATTGCACGTGGCCTGCACCATCGCCAGTGATGACACACCGACCTGCACCGCGCGTGCCTATCACGACGAGGTGGACGATAAAAGCGATAGCGGGCGGTTTTTCTTTTTGGGCGATATGGCCAGCAATCTGGATAAAATCGCTGGCATAGCGGGACGGCCCTTCGCCCATCGCCAAGAGCAGCAGCAAGCCCAGCTCAACGCTCAAGCCATGGCATGGGAACCCCGTATTCAGAAAGCGAGGTTTTATGAACCCTTGCTGGGCGAGGAAAACGACAAACTGTTGATACGCCGCCTGTCGCCGCAGGACGTAACAGCCACACCGCATGAATTTAGCGAGGCGCGGAAGTACACCGGTTTGTATTTGGGGGGCATCAAAGCCCATTTACGCCAGTTACAACACCATATCGCGGCGAACGAAACCGCCATAGCGGCGTTTCTAAACCTGTTTCTCAAGCAGTCAGATGATAGCGCGCTCGCCCACAATGTGGCGTCATTTAATGCCGTCGTGCAGCGCGCCATCGACTTTATTGATACTATTCGTTGGTTAAATTATACCAATGTTGCCATGGTGGGCACGGGGGACGGTAAACGTAGGGCGAATATCACGCGACTAACGCCGACCATGCTGAAAAAAACGCCGCCATTTTACGCGGCCCAGGATGGACCCTGTACACGATTCTGTGTAAATGCCTTTTCTCAGAAGTGACCGTCCAGGCGGTCACCGAACTCGATAATAAAGTGTCTCATTGCCATGCGCCAGTCCCTCAAAGGCATTGTCCATTTCTGTGAGGCCGCCTGTATCGCCAGCCACACCACCTTTTTCACTGCGTCGTCGGTCGGGAACACCTTGCGCTTTTTGATGGCATGCCGGATCACGCTGTTTAACGACTCGATGGCGTTGGTCGTGTAGATCACCTTGCGGATGTCCGTTGGGTAGGCAAAGAACGTGGCCAGATTGGCCCAGTTTGCCTGCCAGCTTCGACTTATTTGCGGGTAGCGGATGTCCCAGGCACTGGAGAACGCTTCCAGCGCCTGCAAGCCGGCTTCTTCCGTAGGGGCCTGATAGATAGCTTTCAGGTCGCGGGTGACGGCCTTGTAGTCCTTCCAGGAGACGAACCGCAGGCTGTTGCGCACCATATGCACGATACACAGCTGGAGCCGCGCCTCCGGATACACCGCGTTAATAGCGTCAGGGAAACCTTTCAGCCCGTCTACGCAAGCGATAAGGATATCGTTCAGGCCGCGGTTTTTCAGCTCTGTCAGCACGTTCAGCCAGAACTTTGCGTCTTCATTTTCGGCCAGCCACATACCTAGCAACTCTTTCTGGCCTTCGATGTTGATGCCCAGTGCCAGGAACACAGATTTGTTGATGATGCGGCTGTCCTGCCGGACTTTTAGAACGATACAGTCAAGATAAACAATGGGATAGACTGCATCCAAAGGCCGGTTTTGCCATTCGACAACCTGCTCCATGACCGCATCGGTGACCTTTGAGACCAGCGCCGGCGAGACATCGGCGTCATACAGCTCTTTGAACGCGGCGGCGATCTCGCGGGTGGTCATCCCTTTGGCGTACAACGATAAAATCTGGTTATCCATCCCGGTAATCCGGGTCTGGTTCTTCTTCACCAGTTGCGGTTCAAAGGAACCGTCACGATCGCGCGGAGTACGCAGCGCCAGCGGGCCATCGCCAGTGGTAACGGTTTTTGTGGAATAGCCGTTGCGGGCGTTGGTCCCCGGTTTAGGCTGATTTTTATCGTAGCCGAGGTGATGGGTCATTTCGGCATTGAGAGCTGCTTCGACGCTGATTTTTTTCAGCAGCCGATCGAAGTGACTGAGATCTTCAGGGGTTTTGAGATTTTTGGCCAGTTCGTTAGCCAGAGCCTGCAACTGTTTTTCGTCCATAAATTAACCTGTTTTTGATGTTGGATTGAACATATCAAAATCAGGCAAATACACAAATTTCTAAACAGGCTCGTCGGAATCTGCACGCTGTGGCTGAAACCCGGCTGCTATGTGTTAATCCGCTACATGGCGCTGTTATTTGTTCCTATCGGCGTCGGGGTGATGAATTATTATCAGCAGCTTGCCGCCCAGCTGGGCACTATCGTCGTCTCCTGCGCCGTCAGTACCCTCATGGTGATGGTAGTGGTAGGGCTCAGCTCCGCATCGCGAGCGCCCCATCGCTGGCCAGCCGCAGGATGTTGGAGATCGTTAATGCTGCAAAATATGTGGTGGTCGCTGCCGTTAATGCTGGGAGTCTTTTTCGCTTCCCGCCGTCTTGCCGGTCGGGTGCTGCGCATGCCGCTATTAAATCCGCTGCTGGTTTCCATGGTGGTGATTATCACGCTACTGCTGGCCACCGGCATCCCCTATAACCGTTATTTCGCCGGCAGCAAGGTGCTCAACGATCTTCTCCAGCCGGCGGTGGTCGCGCTAGCGTATCCGTTGTATGAGCAGTTGCACCAAATTCGCGCCCGCTGGAAATCCATTATCAGCATTTGCTTTGCAGGCAGCCTGACCGCCATGATAAGCGGCGCCGCCATTGCGCTGTGGATGGGGGTTTCGCCTGAAATAGCCGCATCGATATTGCCGAAATCGGTAACCACCCCCATCGCCATGGCGGTGTCTCAATCCATTGGCGGCATTCCCGCCGTGACGGCGGTGTGCGTCATTTTCGTCGGGATTCTTGGGGCGGTTTTCGGCCACAGCGTGTTCAAGCTGCTGCGGATCTCTACGCGGGCGTCGCGTGGGCTGGCAATGGGCACCGCCCGCTGCGCCGAGCTGGATTTTCAAGAAGGGGCATTCAGTTCGCTGGCGTTGGTTATCTGCGGCATTATTACGTCCCTTATTGCCCCTTTGTATTTCCATTATTACTTAAATTATTCGGTTAATTGTTAACGATAAGATATCGATCGTAGTTAATCGCGTTATCCCTGTTTACAATGATCGTCTGCTCAAAAGAATAGGGACCCCCTATGATTGCTCGTTTTGCACCGGCGCTGACCGCGATCGACCAACCTTTACGGGATGCGCTGGCGCCGTTGCTCGATCATAACGACTTCGCCGGCTGGCTGAGCGCTGGTCAGGTCAAGGAACTTCTACAGGTCTGCGACCTTGACGAAGACGCATTATGTTTCTCGCTGCTGCCGCTCGCTGCCGCCTGTGCCGTCACACCGCTTTCCCATTTTAATGTGGGCGCTATCGCACGCGGCATCAGCGGCAATCTGTATTTCGGCGCCAATATGGAATTTCACGCCGCGCCGCTGCAGCAAACGGTGCATGCGGAACAAAGCGCCATCGCCCACGCCTGGCTGCGGGGTGAGAAACGTCTGCGGGCAGTGACGGTCAATTATACCCCCTGCGGCCACTGCCGGCAGTTCATGAATGAATTGAACAGCGGCACCGATTTGATTCTCTGTCTTCCCGAGCGCCCCGCCGCAACGCTTGCGAGTTATCTTCCCGACGCGTTCGGTCCGCGTGATCTCGCCATTCAAAGCCAGCTACTCGATGAGATAGACCATCATTTCGCCACCGTGACATGGCTAGACCATGGGCTGCAAGCGGCCGCTCCCGCCGATAACGCGCCTTTGGTAAACGCGGCCCTTGGTGCGGCCAGCCAGAGCCATGCACCCTACAGCCAAAGCCATAGCGGTGTCGCGCTACAGACGCGGGATGGCCGCATCTATGCGGGACGCTATGCGGAAAACGCCGCCTTTAATCCTAGCCTGCCGCCGCTGCAAAGCGCGTTAATCTTAATGAACGCCAGCGGCGACGATAGCCGTCAGATAACGCGGGCGGTGTTGGCCGAGCGGCAAAATGCGCCGATAACGCAATGGCCGGCCACCGCCGCCACCCTTGCCGCGCTGGGCTGCCACGAGGTGCATCATCTAGCAATCTCTCTTTGATTCTAGGCGCGTCGTAAGTCCACAACGGATGGGCTTATCGGCGCGGGGTGAAAAATATATTACAACTCCGGCCGGACAATCACCGCCGTGATCTCTTATGCTGTTCCTACAGCCAACATTATCAGTAACGATGAGTGAAGAAAATGGAACTGGAATACGAAAGCAAACGTCCCCTGTATATCCCCCATGCCGGCCCCATTCTGTTGGAATTCCCGCTGCTGAATAAAGGCAGCGCCTTTTCCCTGGAAGAGCGTGACAATTTCAATTTGCAGGGTTTGCTGCCGGATACGGTGGAAGCCATTGAGGAGCAGGCGGAACGCGCCTGGCGCCAATACCAGGATTTCCGCACCAATATCGATCGCCACATTTACCTGCGCAATATTCAAGATACCAATGAAACGCTTTTTTATCGGTTGCTTGCGGCCCACCTGGCCGAAATGCTGCCGATTATTTATACCCCGACCGTCGGCGATGCCTGCGAGCGGTTTTCCGATATTTATCGTCGCGCGCGAGGTGTGTTTATTTCCTATAATAACCGCGACAAAATTGAGGATATGCTGCAAAACGCTACCAAGCAAAATGTCAAAATTATCGTTGTGACCGACGGTGAACGCATCTTAGGTCTGGGAGATCAGGGGATCGGCGGCATGGGTATTCCCATCGGTAAACTGTCGCTTTATACCGCCTGCGGCGGCATCAGCCCCGCCTATACCCTGCCGGTGGTGCTGGATGCCGGCACCAATAATCAGCAACTACTCAACGACCCGTTGTATATGGGCTGGCGCCATCCGCGCATAACCGGTGAACAATATGACGATTTCGTCGACGCCTTTATTCAGGCGGTGAAGCGCCGCTGGCCGAATGTGCTGCTGCAATTTGAAGATTTCGCCCAGAAAGACGCGACGCCGTTGCTAAACCGCTATCGCAGCGAATTATGTTGCTTCAATGATGATATTCAGGGTACCGCCGCGGTAACGCTGGGCTGTCTACTGGCGGCCAGCCGCGCCGCGGGTAAACGCTTGCGCGATCAAAAAGTGGTGTTTCTCGGCGCAGGCTCCGCCGGTTGCGGTATCGCCGAACAGATTATCGCGGAAATGCGCATTGAAGGTCTCAGTGAAGACGAGGCCCGCGGCCGCGTCCTGATGGTCGATCGCTTTGGCCTGCTGACCGACAAACTGGCGAATCTGTTGGATTTTCAGAGCCGCCTAGTCCAGTCCAGTCCAGTCCAGTCCAGTCCAGTCCAGTCCAGTCCAGTCCAGTCCAGTCCAGTCCAGTCCAGTCCAGTCCAGTCCAGTCCAGTCCAGTGAGAGTATTGGCGATTGGCAGTTGAAGAGCGACACCATTTCGCTGCAAGATGTGGTACGCAACGCCAGACCCACGGTATTGATCGGCGTCTCCGGCCAGCCGGGGCTGTTTACCGAAGAGATTATCCGGGAGATGCACCAACACTGCGAGCGTCCCATTGTGATGCCGCTATCCAATCCCACATCGCGCGTGGAAGCAACGCCGGAAGACATTTTATGCTGGACCGACGGCGCGGCGCTGGTCGCGACCGGCAGCCCCTTTACGCCGGTGAAGCTCGAGAGTAGAACCTACCCGATTGCCCAGTGCAATAACGCCTATATTTTCCCGGGTATCGGGTTGGGCGTATTGGCCTCGGGCGCAAGCCAGATTACGGACTCCATGCTAATCGCGGCCAGTCGTGCACTGGCGGATTGCTCGCCGCTGGCCAACGGTGACGGCGGCGCGCTGTTGCCGGATATTAACGACATCCAGGCGGTCTCACGGGTCATTGCCATGGCGGTCGCCAAGGCGGCGCAGGTGCACGGGGTGGCGCTGGTGACCTACGAGGAAACGCTTTCTCTTGCCATCGAGCATAACTTCTGGCAGCCGCAGTATCGCGATTATTGCCGCACCTCATTTTAAACTCACCATCAACCGGCCGGGGAAACCCGGCCGGTAAACGGGCAATTTTGCGGCATTGGCCTGACTTGCCCCTTGCACACCTTGCTTCAGCTTGGCAGGTAAAGTAGCCTTGGAGCCATGACACTTTCGCGGGAACCGGCAAAGGCTATAGCATGTTGAAACGCCTGATTGTAACCCTGTTAATTATCGCAGGCGTTCTGGTACTGGCGGCGGTGGGCCTTGACCGCTGGATCAGTTGGAAAACCGCGCCCTTTATTTATGACGATCTGACCGCCCTGCCGCACCGTCAGGTGGGGGTGGTGCTGGGCACCGCCAAGTATTACCGCACCGGTGTTATCAATCAGTATTATCTCTATCGCATTCAGGGCGCGCTCAACGCCTACAACAGCGGCAAGGTGAATTACCTGCTGCTAAGCGGCGATAACGCACTGCAAAGCTACAATGAACCGATTACCATGCGCCGCGACCTGATAGCCCAGGGAATGCCCGCCGCCGATATCGTGCTGGATTTTGCCGGTTTTCGCACGCTTGATTCGATTATCCGCACACGGAAAGTCTTTGATACCAACGATTTCACTATCATCACCCAGCGCTTTCACTGTGAACGGGCGCTGTTTATCGCGCTGAACATGGGCATACAGGCGCAATGCTATGCGGTGCCTTCACCGAAAAACATGCTGTCGGTCCGGGTCCGGGAAATTGGCGCTCGTCTCGGCGCGCTGTCCGATCTGTATCTCATGAAGCGAGAACCGCGTTTTCTTGGCCCCCTGATTCCCATTCCCGCCCGTCACGACATTCCGCAGGGAGCACAGGGTTATCCGGCGGTGTCACCGGAACAACTGTTGGAAATGCAACAAAAGCCGCCCCATGACGATAAACCGGCGCCCCCCGGTACGGCCAAACGACAGGTTATTGACGCGACGGGAGAGGCGGGCGAAAGCGGCCCGCGGTAGCGGTCACGCCGGTGGCGGTGCCGGTGAAAGCGGTATAAGGGGGCGAGCCGTGAGCGTTGCCCCGGCGATTTTCGCCAATGTCGCAAAGCTTGCACTGGATCTATGTGGGACGCGGCGAGGCAGGTCATTGCGCAAAACGCGGGCCCCGGCGCAGGCGCACATTACCGCGCACCGGGACTCGCCCTCGCCTGGCCCACACGGTTGCGCGGGCCAGGCGTAGGGCAGAGGCTACTTTTTCTTCGCGTATTTCAATGAATCGAGCGCAACGGCGAAAATAATGATTGCGCCTTTGATGATATATTGCCAATAGGGATTCACGCCGATATAGGTCAGGCCATAGTTGATGACCGTAAAGATGATAACCCCGGTGACCACCCCCAGTACCGTACCGACCCCGCCGGCAAAGGACACGCCACCGACAACGCAGGCCGCAATGGCATCCAGTTCATACATAAAACCGAGGTTATTGGTGGCGCTGCCGATACGCCCCGCCTCGAGCATACCGCCGAAGGCGTAGAAGATCCCGGACAGAGCATAAATAATTATCAGGTTTAGCGGCACATTGACGCCGGAGACCTTGGCCGCTTCCGGGTTGCCGCCGATGGCGAAGATATTTTTCGCTTTGTTGAATAAATCCGAAATTTGTGACGACTTCCTCCCTATCAGGGCGATTGTTACATGATGCGGACGCTGTTTGGTATTCCTAACAGTGTGATCCGGTTAAGTGCTTTAACCATTGCCATTGCCTCACCTACCTGCGCGTCATAGTCATGCAGACTCAGATGGCCACCCAGAAGTGTTTTAAACCGGAACATGGCCGTTTCAGCCAGTGAACGCCGGTGATAACCTACTTTCTTTTTCCAGGTATCGTTATTGCCGCTCAGATGCTGATTTGCCACCGCATGGTTACGCTCATGGTATCGAGCTGGCCAATATTGCGCACCACTTCGCGGTGGGAGAAGCGGCTTTATTTTTTTCCTCAGCAGAGCATCATGACAGTAACGCGTATCGTAAGCACTGTCAGCCGACGCTTCCCTGATTTTCCGGTGGGTTTGGTTAATCAGCCCGGGCAGCGCCTGCGCATCTGTCGTACCGCTTAGCGATAAATCGGCACAGATAATTTCATGTGTCACGCTATCTACTGCCAGATGAAGCTTGCGCCATACTCTGCGCCTCTCAGCCCCATGCTGCCTGACTTTCCATTCGCCTTCGCCGAAGACTTTCAGGCCGGTGCCATCGATGACCAGGTGTGAGATTTCGCCGCGGGTTGGCGTTTTTATGCTGATGTCGACGGTTTTTGCTCGCCGGCTGACCAGAGAGTAATCTGGGCAGCGCAGCGACAGCCCCATCAGTTTAAAAATCGAGTCAACGAAACCCTGTAACGCCCGGAGCGAAAGGTTAAACACGCGCTTTATCATCAGAACCGTGGTAATGGCCATATCGGTGTAGTGAAGCGGCCGGCCACGATGTTCAGGTGGTGTACTCTCAGTCCATGCAGCAATGGCTGACTCATCAAGCCATACTGTCAGGTCCCCCCGCTGCCTGAGCGCATTGTTATATGCGGGCCAGTTGGTAATTTTAAACTTTTGCTTTGCCATGGGGACCTGATGTTGAAACGAATGTAGTGATCAGAGCTGCCAGTCACCTAAAAGTTCGATTTATTCAACAAAGCCGATACTTTTACCAAAACGGGTTTTGGTCCAAAGTATCCAAACAAAGATAATGGCGATCAGCGCGTAGAAGGTGATATACGACAATTTAAAATCGCCAAAACGAATAAACCCTTGTGCAAAGCTCGAGAAGTTTGATTCAAAACCGGCTATCGGCGAGGCGCCCACCGCATCGTAATAAAGCGAGTTGATGCCATAAACGATAATCATGGTGCCTAAGGTGGTAATAAACGGCGTCACGTTCAAATAAGCGATAACCAAACCGTTAACCAAACCGATCACGGCGCCGATGGCGCAAACAATCAAGATAACCACCGGAATGGGCAGGCTGTGCATATCAGGGAAAACTTTATTAACATTATCCATGGATTGCAGTAAAGTCGCCGCCACCACCGCCGCCAAACCGACCTGACGCCCCGCCGACAGGTCGGTTCCCTGAGTGACAATCAATCCCGCCGCCCCGAGGGCAATGATAATCTGCACCGAGGATTGGGTCAGGATGTTACTCAGGTTCATCAGGCTTAAAAAGATCGGATCCTGGAAAATAATAATGGCCAATAGCACCAACAAAACCACATAGATGCCGCCCTCTTTCAAATAAGTGAGCATGCTTTTCTTTTTCAACGCATTCATCGTTAAACCCTTACAAATTAGAGATACAGGGAAGCAAGACGCAAAATTTCATTCTGCGAGGTTTCTTTGGTGTTGACGATCCCCGCCATTTGACCGTTGCTCATAACCAGAATGCGATCGGTAATGCCGAGAAGTTCCGGCATCTCAGAAGAGATGATGATAATACCTTTACCCCGCTTCGCCAGTTCAGTCATCAGCTGATATATCTCGAACTTGGCCCCTACATCGATGCCGCGGGTAGGCTCGTCCAGCATCAAAATTTCCGGCTGTGTGAGCAGCCAGCGACCGATGATAACTTTTTGCTGATTACCGCCCGAAAGCGATCCTATATGGGTGCCGTGCCCCGGCGTTTTCACCCGCATAGCATCGATGACCCACTGAATATCGCTCTTGGGTATTATTTAGCAGGCCCATCTTGTTCTTATAGCTGCGAATATTGGAAATGAGCGAATTAAAGCCAACATCGAGGAAAGCATAAATGCCGGTGGCGCGCCGCTCTTCGGTCACTAGCGCGAAACCGTGGCTGATAGCCTCGTTGGCGCTGTTATTTTTGATAGTTTTGCCGTGCAGACGGGCTTTGTTGAATAAATCGAACTTTTAGGTGACTGGCAGCTCTGATCACTACATTCGTTTCAACATCAGGTCCCCATGGCAAAGCAAAAGTTTAAAATTACCAACTGGCCCGCATACAACAATGCGCTCAGGCAGCGGGGGGACCTGACAGTATGGCTTGATGAGTCAGCCATTGCTGCATGGACTGAGAGTACACCACCTGAATATCGTGGCCGGCCGCTTCACTACACCGATATGGCCATTACCACGGTTCTAATGATAAAGCGCGTGTTTAACCTTTCGCTCCGGGCGTTACAGGGTTTCGTTGACGCGATTTTTAAACTGATGGGGCTGTCGCTGCGCTGCCCAGATTACTCTCTGGTCAGCCGGCGAGCAAAAACCGTCGACATCAGCATAAAAACGCCAACCCGCGGCGAAATCTCACACCTGGTCATCGATGGCACCGGCCTGAAAATCTTTGGCGAAGGCGAATGGAAAGTCAGGCAGCATGGGGCTGAGAGGCGCAGAGTATGGCGCAAGCTTCATCTAGCAGTAGATAGCGCGACACATGAAATTATCTGTGCCGATTTATCGCTAAGCGGTACGACAGATGCGCAGGCGCTGCCCGGGCTGATTAACCAAACCCACCGGAAAATCAGGGAAGCGTCGGCTGACAGTGCTTACGATACGCGTTACTGTCATGATGCTCTGCTAAGGAAAAAAATAAAGCCGCTTCTCCCACCGCGAAGTGGTGCGCAATATTGGCCAGCTCGATACCATGAGCGTAACCATGCGGTGGCAAATCAGCATCTGAGCGGCAATAACGATGCCTGGAAAAAGAAAGTAGGTTATCACCGGCGTTCACTGGCTGAAACGGCCATGTTCCGGTTTAAAACACTTCTGGGTGGTCATCTGAGTCTGCATGACTATGACGCGCAGGTAGGTGAGGCTATGGCAATGGTCAAAGCGCTTAACCGGATCACGCTGTTAGGAATGCCAAACAGCGTCCGCATCATGTAACAATCGCCCTGATAGGGAGGAAGTCGTCACAAATTTCGGATTTATTCAACAAAGCGGTGCAGACGGATAGTACCGGCGGACTTTTCACGAATACCGAATAACGTTTCGACAATATCAGTGCGCCGCGCGCCAACCAGGCCGGCGATGCCGAGAATTTCGCCCTGGTGCAGATCAAACGAAATATCGCGGATCGAAGGCTGGCGCAACGATGTGAGGTTGCGCACTTCGAGCATCATCTCTCCCGGCGCACTAATACGATCGGGGAAACGTTGGCTCAGTGAACGGCCTACCATCATGGCAATAATTTGGTCCATGCTCAGCCCTTCCACCAGCTGAGTAGCAATCCATTGTCCATCGCGCAAAATGGTGATTTCGTCGCACAGCTGAAAAATCTCTTCCATTTTATGAGAGATATAAACAATACCGCAGCCGCGCGCTTTCAATTTGCGAATGATACTGAAGAGATGAGGCTTTGTTGAATAAATCGAACTTTTAGGTGACTGGCGGCTCTGATCACTACATTCGTTTCAACATCAGGTCCCCATGGCAAAGCAAAAGTTTAAAATCACCAACTGGCCCGCATATAACAATGCGCTCAGGCAGCGGGGGGACCTGACAGTATGGCTTGATGAGTCAGCCATTGCTGCATGGACTGAGAGTACACCACCTGAACATCGTGGCCGGCCGCTTCACTACACCGATATGGCCATTACCACGGTTCTGATGATAAAGCGCGTGTTTAACCTTTCGCTCCGGGCGTTACAGGGTTTCGTTGACTCGATTTTTAAACTGATGGGGCTGTCGCTGCGCTGCCCAGATTACTCTCTGGTCAGCCGGCGAGCAAAAACCGTCGACATCAGCATAAAAACGCCAACCCGCGGCGAAATCTCACACCTGGTCATCGATGGCACCGGCCTGAAAATCTTCGGCGAAGGCGAATGGAAAGTCAGGCAGCATGGGGCTGAGAGGCGCAGAGTATGGCGCAAGCTTCATCTGGCAGTAGATAGCGCGACACATGAAATTATCTGTGCCGATTTATCGCTAAGCGGTACGACAGATGCGCAGGCGCTGCCCGGGCTGATTAACCAAACCCACCGGAAAATCAGGGAAGCGTCGGCTGACAGTGCTTACGATACGCGTTACTGTCATGATGCTCTGCTGAGGAAAAAAATAAAGCCGCTTATCCCACCGCGAAGTGGTGCGCAATATTGGCCAGCTCGATACCATGAGCGTAACCATGCGGTGGCAAATCAGCATCTGAGCGGCAATAACGATACCTGGAAAAAGAAAGTAGGTTATCACCGGCGTTCACTGGCTGAAACGGCCATGTTCCGGTTTAAAATACTTCTGGGTGGTCATCTGAGTCTGCATGACTATGACGCGCAGGTAGGTGAGGCTATGGCAATGGTCAAAGCGCTTAACCGGATCACGTTGTTAGGAATGCCAAACAGCGTCCGCATCATGTAACAATCGCCCTGATAGGGAGGAAGTCGTCACAAATTTCGGATTTATTCAACAAAGCGAAGAGATGATTGACTTCTTTTTCGGTCAGCGACGAGGTGGGCTCGTCCATAATGACGATTTTAGCGTCGTAGGAAAACGCCTTGGCTATCTCGATCATCTGCATCTGGGACACGGACAGGGTGGCGACTTTATCACGTGGATCGATATCGATGTCCAACTCTTCAAAAATAGTCTTGGTGTCCTGATACATTTTCTTATAGTCGACGAATAGCCCTTTGCGGGGGTAGCGACCAAGCCACATATTGTCCATCACGGTACGCTGCAGCACCAGGTTAATCTCCTGATGCACCATGGAAACCCCTTGCTCCAGCGCTTCTTTCGAGTTCTTGAAATTAACTTCCTGTCCCTGAAAAATGATGCTTCCCGCATCTTTGCTGTAAATACCGAAGAGGCATTTTAATAACGTCGATTTGCCCGCACCATTTTCCCCCATCAGGGCATGAATAGAATGGGAACGGACATTGAGATTAACGTTATCCAACGCTTTCACGCCAGGAAATGATTTGCTGATATCTTTCATATCCAGCAGCCATTCGCGATGCTGTTCGGTCGTAATGTCGGCCATAGTTACACCAGCTCAAAAATAGACAAGTTTCATTCCCTCGCCGGAGTCGGCGGGGGTATCAGGTTTTATTTTTTGAATTGCGCCAAGTTGTCTTTATCGATGCCAAAATAAGGGATACGGACAACTTTATTGTCCAGCTTCCATTGGGTGCCGTCGGCGGCGCCTTTGCCTTCAGCCAAGTTTTTCGCCAGATCGAATGTCGCTTTGGCCTGGTTGTCGGCGTCGTTAAGCACGGTACCGGCCATCGCGCCCGATTTAACCAGCGCCAGGGCTTCCGGCAGCCCGTCTACGCCAAATACCGGGATACTGCTCTTATTATGGGCTTTGAGGGCTTCTACGGCGCCCATGGCCATGGCGTCGTTATTTGGCAATCACCACTTCAATCTTGTTGGCGTTAGGCCCGGAGAGCCAAGTGTCGACTTTGTCCTTCGCCTGGACGGTGTCCCACATGGCGGTATCGAGCTGCAACTGCTGAGTCTTTAATTTTTCCTGATCGTTCAGGGTCTTGATGACGTAGCTAGCGCGCGCCTCCGCATCCGGATGTCCCGGTTCGCCTTTCAGCATGACATACTGGATGACGCCGTCTTTGTTCAGATCCCAATCGGGGTGGGCTTTCCAATGTTTGGCGATCAGCTCACCTTGAATAATGCCGGATTCTTTAGAATCGGTACCGACATAGTAGGCCTTGTCGTAGCTGTCCAAATCTTTGCGGCTCGGCTCTTTGTTGTAGAACACCACGGGAATGTCATTGCCGCGCGCCTTCTGAATCACGACAGGCGCGGCCGCGGGATCCACCAGGTTGACAGCCAACGCTTTGACCCCTTTGGCAATCAGCACATCAATTTGGTCGTTCTGTTTGGACTGATCGTTCTGGGAGTCATTCATCAAAAGCGTCACGCCTAAACTGTCTTTGGCGTCTTTTTCAAGCGTTTTGCGTAGCACCGACATAAAGTTATCGTCATACTTATAGATAGTCACGCCAATACGGACGTTGGCGGCCTGCGCGGCCATGGAAAACATCAGGCCGGCTGCCAGAGCGGTAAGGGAAAATACCTTCTTATTCATTGGTCTCTCTGGATATCAGTAGGGTAGAACTCAGTGAGTATCTTGCAATGCTTTCAGGTTATAGCAAATAAAGGGGCCAGGCCGGATAGCCCCGCCAGACGGCATCACGGACCGTAGCAGTCGCGCCACCCGGAGTCATTCCGAACGACTCGTTTATCCATGTCTGACGGGAGAACGGCTACAGCATATCGGGAGGGATGTTAATATAATGTAAATATTCTCACACTTTGAAACCGGTTATATTTCATCTTGTGACGAAGCAGCGATCGCCGTCACAGTTTGACGCGGCGCCACCGAATGGCGACGTACCAGCGTCGGCATATAGAGATGGGTTTGGCTCTGATCAAGTTGCCCGGCGGTCCCTTTTAACGCCAGTTCTGTCGCCGCTACCGCCATCATGCACACGGGATAACGCACCGTGGTCAAATGCGGACTGGTGTAGCGGGACATGGGAAGGTCGTCAAAACCGATGACGGAAAAGTGCGCCGGCACGGTGATAACGTTTTCTTTCAGAGTCGCCAGCGCCCCTACCGCCATACTGTCGTTATAGACAAATACCGCGCTTAGCTGCTGGTTACGACCCAAGAGCTCCACCATCGCCTGTTCGCCGCCGTGGAGATAAGGATCCGCCCTGACCTGCCAGCTTTGCTGCGGCTTAATGCCCGCCTCATTCATCGCCAGCAGATAACCCTGGCGCCGCTGGTGCTGGTCTTCGATATCATGATTAGAGCCGATATAGCCAATATTGCGGTGCCCTTGCTTAAGCAGCATCCGCGTCGCCATCAATGCGCCGGCCACATTGTCCAGACCGACGCAGCGGTGCTCATAACCGGGCACGATACGATTGACCAATACCATTCCCGGCTCGCTTTGCATAAAAGCGATAAGTTCCTCGTCGCTGAGCATTTTGGCATGCACCACCAGGGCGCTGCAGCGCTGGCGAATCAAAACCTCAATGGCGTGGCGCTCTTTATCCGCCTGATGATAGCTGTTGCTGATCAGGACGTTTTTGCGGTGCCGCTGCGCCACATCATCCACCGCTTTGACCAACGCGCCAAAGAAGGGGTCGGAGACGTCCATGACCACCACCCCGATGGTATCGCTGCTCTGATTAGCCAGCGCCTGCGCATTGGCGTTAGGACGATAGCCTAATTGGAATACCGCTGAGAGAACGCGCTCCCTCGCCTGCTTACTGGCAGACGCGCTGTCATTTAACACCCGAGAAACGGTTGCCACTGACACACCCGCCAGGCGGGCCACATCACGAATCGTTGTCATACAATCAGCTCTTCCCTCATGTTTCTCATTCCTTGTGATAACAATTACGAAACATCTACGCTTATTCTAACGGATTTAAATTAAACGCAGCGTGAATCAGCTCACAGGACAGAAAGCGCTTACATCACTAAAGCTAGCTATCTGACCGCTTCAAGAAGGAGAAAGAAGATAAAAATGAAACGTTACAGTATGTTGTAACTATTTCTCTTTGATTACCATATCCCTTGATTGCCAAAGCGGAACGCTGGGTGGGGAAAGCACAGAACATTGCCGATGGCGCCCGGCCGATAGAGGCAGTACCTACGCGGGTATATCGCGCGAGAACGAGAAAAGCCCCTCCCCCGGATATAGCGCGTTAGCTTGAGATTGTCCGCGCCCAGGGTTGTATTCCGCGCCAAAAGCGGAAAGATTGTACCTACGGCTCTATTGCGCAACAGATGCGGAAAGGCCGCCGCCACGGGGATATACCGCGCCCCATCCCAAGCGGGTCAGCATGATCGAGCGTCAAGTAGGACACACGCCATCATGCGTGACCAGTTTCGCCGTGCAGCGGGAAATCCAAAGACCTCACTCCACCGCTATCGATGCCCCCATGCCCTGCTTAATACCTAAGCCAAAGAAAAATCTGATTTTGCCGGTCGCGTCTGTTGTGCCTGAGGATAAAAAGTTATACTCAAAAAGTGATAATTTTCAATGAACGTCATGCGTATTGCGTCGTAACAAGGTATATAGCGTGATGCGCAATACCAAAATTGGTCCAGCAATAACGAAACGTAATGGATACTGAAATTTTTAATGGATTTCTTGACTGCAACTCATTGATTTTACTTTGAAATGGACTTAGTGCTGATTAGGCTTGCTTAGCGGTCCGGCCAACTGGTGTAAATATAAATGAAAATATTTGCAATTTGTATGGTGAAAGATGAAATCGACGTCCTGGAAAGAGCGCTACTCGCCGCGCTGCCTTGGGTCGATAAAATTTTTCTGATTGATCATGCCAGCACGGATGGAACCTGGGAGCTTATCGATCAAAAATTCCGCCATTGGGAGAAAGTGGAAGTCTACGGTCAGATCACCGATGAATTTACCGACGGGCTACGATCGCGCGCATATAATAAATTTCGTGAACAGGCGCAGGATGGCGATTGGTGGTGCCGGCTGGACTCTGATGAATTCTATATTGATGATCCGCGCGAGTTTCTCGCCAAGATCGGCAAGCAATACGATATTGTTCAATGTGCCAGTTTTCAATATTATTTCACCGAGAAAGATGTTGAGGAATATCATCTCCGCTTTGTTGAATAAATCCGAAATTTGTGACGACTTCCTCCCTATCAGGGCGATTGTTACATGATGCGGACGCTGTTTGGCATTCCTAACAACGTGATCCGGTTAAGCGCTTTGACCATTGCCATAGCCTCACCTACCTGCGCGTCATAGTCATGCAGACTCAGATGACCACCCAGAAGTGTTTTAAACCGGAACATGGCCGTTTCAGCCAGTGAACGCCGGTGATAACCTACTTTCTTTTTCCAGGTATCGTTATTGCCGCTCAGATGCTGATTTGCCACCGCATGGTTACGCTCATGGTATCGAGCTGGCCAATATTGCGCACCACTTCGCGGTGGGATAAGCGGCTTTATTTTTTTCCTCAGCAGAGCATCATGACAGTAACGCGTATCGTAAGCACTGTCAGCCGACGCTTCCCTGATTTTCCGGTGGGTTTGGTTAATCAGCCCGGGCAGCGCCTGCGCATCTGTCGTACCGCTTAGCGATAAATCGGCACAGATAATTTCATGTGTCGCGCTATCTACTGCCAGATGAAGCTTGCGCCATACTCTGCGCCTCTCAGCCCCATGCTGCCTGACTTTCCATTCGCCTTCGCCGAAGATTTTCAGGCCGGTGCCATCGATGACCAGGTGTGAGATTTCGCCGCGGGTTGGCGTTTTTATGCTGATGTCGACGGTTTTTGCTCGCCGGCTGACCAGAGAGTAATCTGGGCAGCGCAGCGACAGCCCCATCAGTTTAAAAATCGCGTCAACGAAACCCTGTAACGCCCGGAGCGAAAGGTTAAACACGCGCTTTATCATCAGAACCGTGGTAATGGCCATATCGGTGTAGTGAAGCGGCCGGCCACGATGTTCAGGTGGTGTACTCTCAGTCCATGCAGCAATGGCTGACTCATCAAGCCATACTGTCATGTCCCCCCGCTGCCTGAGCGCATTGTTGTATGCGGGCCAGTTGGTGATTTTAAACTTTTGCTTTGCCATGGGGACCTGATTTTGAAACGAATGTAGTGATCAGAGCCGCCAGTCACCTAAAAGTTCGATTTATTCAACAAAGCCTATCATCTCTATCCGGAACGTTATCGTGATGGTGCGTCGATCGATGCACTTAAATTTTTCGCCTGTAACAGTTCCGAGGCGCGGTTCGTTAAGTATAGAAACCGCGAGTGGAAAGAAGACAGCCTATGGCCGGTCGGCAAGTTCCCCAACCTCATCTGGCCTCATCATATACGGTTAAAACATTTCCAATATCGCTATCCTGAGCAGATCCAGCATCGTTTAGATTTGCGCACCGCCAAAGCGGCTAACAATCAATTCCGCCATGAAATTCGCGCGGATTGGGAACAGCGCATTGACAGCTCGAAGCGAATCAGTCGCGAGCAGGGCCAGGTACAAACTCACCAGAAATGGGAAAATCGCGTGGTGGATTCCAGCAAATTGCTCTTTGATGACGGTAAGCAGGACTATGTGGTCAATTCAGGAGCCTGTTTAGAAATTTGTGTATTTGCCTGATTTTGATATGTTCAATTCAACATCAAAAACAGGTTAATTTATGGACGAAAAACAGTTGCAGGCTCTGGCTAACGAACTGGCCAAAAATCTCAAAACCCCTGAAGATCTCAGTCACTTCGATCGGCTGCTGAAAAAAATCAGCGTCGAAGCAGCTCTCAATGCCGAAATGACCCAGCACCTCGGCTACGATAAAAATCAGCCTAAACCGGGGACCAACGCCCGCAACGGCTATTCCACAAAAACCGTTACCACTGGCGATGGCCCGCTGGCGCTGCGTACTCCGCGCGCGATCGTGACGGTTCCTTTGAACCGCAACTGGTGAAGAAGAACCAGACCCGGATTACCGGGATGGATAACCAGATTTTATCGTTGTACGCCAAAGGGATGACCACCCGCGAGATCGCCGCCGCGTTCTAAAGAGCTGTATGACGCCGATGTCTCGCCGGCGCTGGTCTCAAAGGTCACCGATGCGGTCATGGAGCAGGTTGTCGAATGGCAAAACCGGCCTCTGGATGCAGTCTATCCCATTGTTTATCTTGACTGTATCGTTCTAAAAGTCCGGCAGGACAGCCGCATCATCAACAAATCTGTGTTCCTGGCACTGGGCATCAACATCGAAGGCCAGAAAGAGTTGCTAGGTATGTGGCTGGCCGAAAATGAAGGCGCAAAGTTCTGGCTGAACGTGCTGACAGAGCTGAAAAACCGCGGCCTGAACGATATCCTTATCGCCTGCGTAGACGGGCTGAAAGGTTTCCCTGACGCTATTAACGCGGTGTATCCGATCCGGAGGCGCGGCTCCAGCTGTGTATCGTGCATATGGTGCACAACAGCCTGCGGTTCGTCTCCTGGAAGGACTACAAGGCCGTCACCCGCGACCTGAAAGCTATCTATCAGGCCCCTACGGAAGAAGCCGGCGTGCAGGCGCTGGAAGCGTTCTCCAATGCCTGGGACATCCGCTACCCGCAAATAAGTCGAAGCTGGCAGGCAAACTGGGCCAATCTGGCCACGTTCTTTGCCTACCCAACGGACATCCGCAAGGTGATCTACACGACCAACGCCATCGAGTCGTTAAACAGCGTGATCCGGCATGCCATGAAAAAGCGCAAGGTGTTCCCGACCGACGACGCAGTGAAAAAGGTGGTGTGGCTGGCGATACAGGCGGCCTCACAGAAATGGACAATGCCTTTGAGGGACTGGCGCATAGCAATGAGCCGCTTTATTATCGAGTTCGGTGACCGCCTGGACGATCACTTCTGAGAAAAGGCATTTACACAGAATCGTGTACAGGGTCTCCAGGCCGCGTACCCGCTCATCAATCGCGTCACGCGCGGTCAGTATCAATACCGGCACGTCGTTCCCCCGCCGGCGAAGTTGTTCCAGCAGGGTCATCCCATCGCCGTCCGGCAAACCTAAATCGAGAATAATCAGGCTATACGACATGGCGCCCAATAGCGACTCGCTTTGACGCAAGTCGGTGGCGCACTCACAGGCGAAACGCTCCTGCTCCAGCGCCTGCCGCAACCCTTCCCGCAGAAGTTTATCGTCCTCAATCACCAAAATTTTCATTACCCGCGATCCCAGTAACCAAGAGGTCATCCGTTCGGCATCCCTGCGGGTGCCCGTGTCATCGACCGGCTAACCGGCGCAGGCCAGCGCGTGACGAAACACGCAGGGCCGCCACGGTCATAGCGGGTCGATGAGGGTAATAGACCGCATTTTGACCGGCATGTTCAACCGAACCGGTAGCCTGGCCGCGAAAGCGGGCGGCAACCGCATTCTTCGGTAAAAAGTCAGGGGACGATGGCGCGGACGGCTGCCGCGGCATGCGCCACGGCGGGCGGAGCGTTCGCGCCGCGCCGGGGTGACGACGGCGCACGGTAAAACGCGCTCAAGACGACGTGTTCGGCTGCGGCGCGCCGCCGGTCAACCGCGTTAAATGGCGCCATACGCTCTCCATGGGCCCCTGACGAAAATGTCTCAGCCACAGGGCGGATACCGCCATATTCACCAGCCAAACCGCCGGCACAAACATCATCAGTTGCAGCCGGTCATAGGCCATGAAGAGCCCCAACTGATTAAACAATAGCGTACAGAGGAGGGTTTGGAGCAGATAATTGGTCAACGCCATTCTTCCGACATTGCTCAGGAGACGGATCACCGTCTTATCGGCCAATCGCGGCCAGAATCCGTACAGCAGGGCGACATAGCCCAACACCTGAAACGGTGCACTAATTTCCCGCGGCATCTGCAATAGAAAGCCGCACCAGAGATAATCCCAACCCAGTTGCCACTGGGCCACTACCGCCGGCAGGTTGATAATCAGGCCCGTAGGGATAAGCCACAGCGCCATTCGTCGGTAATGCGCCGGCGCACGGCGGCCGGCCAGCCAACCGTTGCGCATGAGCCCCGCGCAAATCAACATTGCGCCGGCCAGCTGCCAGCCATATTGCGACGCCATCGCCAGCAGACTGCCGTGCAGCAGGTTGACCCGCTCACGCCAGGCTTCCGGGCCGCCGACGGTTTGCCAATAATGTTCATAGACGCGGTTGGCAATATCGGGCAGCCAGAAACGGCCGGGAGGCTGAGAGCCCAGCAACAGCTGAAAAATCAATAGTAACATGACCCCTAATAGATACAACACGGTACCGGTGGCGATCACATTGCGATCGCTGGGCGCCCGGCGAATCAGCCCCAAACACAGCAGGCCCACCAGGCCGTAATCCAGCAAAATATCGCCATCCCAGAAGAAGATGGCGTGAAGGAGACCAAAACCCATTAACCAGAACAGCCGCGCTCGGATCCAGCGCGTTCCGCGCGGTAACAGCAGCACCAGCCCACCGCCAAACAAGAGGGCGAACAAGGTGAGGAATTTCACCTGCGCCACCATATCCAGCACGGCCCAGGTCCAGGCTTCGCCGCGGGTAATGTTGCCGGCATAGGCGGGGTTGAGGTAAGCCGCTTTCGGCAGCCCAAAGGCGGTGATGTTCATCAGCAGGATGCCCAAAATGGCAATCCCGCGCGCGCAATCCAACATCGCGATGCGCTGCCGCATGGCTAATCTCTTCTGTCAGACGGCGCTAGCGACGCCGTAATTGAGGGTTAACAACAGATTAACCGTTATGATGCGTGACAGCACGCAAAAATTCCTGGCGGGTATTTTGACTGGATTTAAACAGTCCGCCCAGCGATGTGGTAGTGGTGGTGCTGGTGGCGTCGCGGATCCCCCGCGCTTTGACGCAATAATGCACGGCATCAATGGAGACCGCCACGTTATTGGTGCCGAGCAGCGTTTGCAGCGCCAGCAGGATCTGCTGCGTCAGCCGCTCCTGCACCTGCGGCCGTTGGACAAAGAACTGCACGATACGATTGATTTTCGACAGCCCAATGACGCAGTGTTTGGGAATATACGAGACCGTCGCCTTGCCGTCGATAATCACAAAGTGATGTTCACAGGTGCTGGTCAGCGTAATATCACGCACCGTGACCATTTCATCCACTTTCATCTTGTTTTCGATGACCGTAATTTTGGGAAAATTGGCGTAATCCAGGCCGGCGCACACCTCTTCTACGTACATCTTGGCGATGCGATGCGGCGTTTCCGCCAGGCTGTCATCGGTCAAGTCGAGGTTAAGCAGCGTCATAATGGCCGTCATGTGCTCGGCGATAAGACGTTTGCGCACTTCGTTGTCCAGCACCTCGCCCCGCAGCGGTGTTTCGAGTCCTCGGGCCAGTAAAGCTTCGCGTACCTGCGAGGCCTCTTTTGTCAGCGTTACCATATTCATTCTTCTCCAGCAGCCGATTCGCTCCCGCGAGGTTAACCGCAGAATGGGCAACACTCTAGTGGAGTGCGCGGGGATAATCCAGTGAATGTGTTTCATGATAGCTGACTCGTGACAACTTAGCCTGCTATGGTTGGCGCCACGCCAATATGCCGGCAACGGTCAGCTCCAGCATCGACGCCAGCAATGCCGGCTCAAGGCGCCCGGTCAACCAGGTGGATACCGCGGACAGCACGGGGCCCGCCAGTTGCCCCAGCGCATAGCCGCAGGTCAACAGCCCCGCCATGTAGCGCAGGTGGTCCGGTGCCTGTCGGCGGCTAGATTCGAGCGTGAGTTGCACGACGCTAAGAAAGCCGCCGCCGGTCAGCAGCGCGCCGATAATCAGGCTGCCGATACCGGGCAAGCTAATCATCAGCAAGACCCCGAGGCCCTGCGCCCACAACGTCAGCGCCAGGCGGCGGCCGGCGGACAACCGGTGGCGGGTGAGGATACCGAGTACGATGCCGGCGACGCTGGCGGCGCCAAATACCGGCCATACCCATTGGCCAAAGGCGCTGCCGGGAAAGCGCTGCGCCTCCATCTGCGATAGGAAGGTGGCGAGCAGGATATAGCCGAAGCCCGCCAGAAAATAGCTCCATACCAGTTTTTTCAACGGCAGGCTCAGCGTCGGCAAGCTTACCGCTTGGGTAGGATACACCAGCGTGCCGCTTCGGGGTAAATTACGGCTAATGATAGCGATAAGTACCGCGGCAATAGTGCAGCAACATCGCCAGCATGCCGCTGACAAAAATACCCGCGCCGGGCCCGGCGAACACCGCCGCGCTTAACGCCGGGCGGCGCAGGCGCAGCAGTTGATCGTTGGTCCAGGCCGCCACCAGCACCATCGCCCAACCGCTGGCCCAACCGATGATAAGCCGCAGCGCGGCATGGCTCCAGAGCTGATGCGCGCATGCGGACAACACCGTCAAGGCTACCGCCCCCCAGACCCCGAACCACAGCCGTTTTTCCAAACCGCGCCGGGCACGCATTGCATCAAAGGCCCCCAGCAAATAACCAAGATAATTGAAGGCCGCCACCAGCGCCGCGCTGGTCAGGGTAAGCTGACCGTCCGCTATCATGAGCGGCACCTGCGGCGTGAAAGCAAAACGCCCTATCCCCATGGCCACTAACAACGCCAGAAAACCGCTTAATGCCACCTTTATGGCCATCTTAACTCCGTGACTACCCATTGTTGTTGCCAAAAGAATGTCCGATCGCCAGAATCACGGAAAATGAATAATTCAGACCAAGTTAATGACGAAATGAGAAGATATGGACCTTACCCAACTGAAAATGTTTTGCAGCGTCGCTGAAACCGGTTCCCTGGCCCGTGCCGCCGAGCAGCTTCACCGGGTCCCCTCCAACTTGACCACCCGGCTACGTCAGTTGGAAGACGAACTGGGCCCCGATCTATTCATCCGCGAGAAACAGCGGCTGCGGCTGTCGCCGATGGGGCATAATTTCCTGTGCTACGCCACCCGTATCCTGGCGTTAAGTGAGGAGGCCATCGCGATGAGCCGAGCGGGCGAACCGGACGGACGCTTCCCGCTGGGGTCGATGGAGAGCACCGCCACCACCCGGCTGCCGGGGTTGCAGGCCACGTACCATCAACGGTTTCCCCAGGTCTCCTTGTCGCTGATTACCGGCACCTCCGGTGAGATTGTCGCCGGGGTGCGTGCCGGTACGCTGGCGGCGGTGCTGGTGGACGGCCCGGTGGAGTATGACGATATCCACGGTTGCGTCAGCTTTCGCGAAACGCTGGGGTTGATCTCAAGCCCGGATCAAGACGACATCACCTCCGCCAAGGACATCGCCGGTCAGACGGTGTTTGCGTTCCGCCACAGTTGCTCTTATCGGCAAAAATTGGAAAGCTGGTTTTACGCTGATGGCGTCAATCCCGGCGCGGCGATGGAAATTCAATCCTATCATGCGATGCAGGCCTGCGTGGCCAGCGGCGCCGGGGTAGCGCTGCTGCCCTTGTCGGTGCTGGAACAATTGCCCGGCCGCGAGCGGGTCAAAGTACACCCGCTGCCGCGCCACATCGACGACGCAGCGACCTGGCTCATTTGGCGGCGCGACGCTTTCGGGCCCAACGTGGAGGCATTAAAACAGCTTATCATTGAATGGCACGATGCCACCACCGACGACGCTGTTTCTGCGCCGTCGTCGCCTGGGGGCCGAACCAGCCTCTGGCGGTCACCGAAGTCGATCTGATGCCGCCGCAAAAAGGCGAAGTCCTGGTACGCATCGTTGCCAGCGGCGTCTGCCATACCGACGCCTATACGCTATCAGGCAAGGATCCCGAAGGCGTGTTCCCGGCCATTCTGGGTCATGAAGGCGGCGGCGTGGTGGAAGCGCTGGGTGAAGGCGTGACCACCGGCATGGGCGCGGTGATGAATACCACCAAAGTCCAGCCGGGTAATTCCGTCGCCATTTTTGGCCTGGGCGGCATCGGCCTGTCGGCCATTATCGGCGCCCACATGGCCGGCACCGGCAGGATTATCGGTATCGATATCAATACCAGTAAATTCGATTTGGCCCGCAAACTTGGCGCCACCGATCTGATTAATCCGCAGGATTACGATCGCCCGATCCAGGACGTGATTGTTGAACTGACCGACGGCGGCGTCGACTTTTCCTTTGAATGTATCGGCAACGTCAATGTGATGCGTTCGGCGCTGGAGTGCTGCCATAAAGGCTGGGGCGAATCGGTCATCATCGGGGTTGCCGGCGCCGGGGAGGAAATCGCCACCCGGCCGTTCCAATTGGTGACCGGTCGCGTTTGGCGCGGTTCCGCTTTCGGCGGCGTAAAAGGCCGCTCGCAGTTGCCCGGCATCGTCGAACGCTACCTAAAAGGCGAATTTCAGCTCAACGATTTTATCACCCACACCATGGGGCTTGAGGCGATTAATGACGCGTTCAGCCTCATGCATGAAGGTAAATCAATTCGTTCCGTCATCCATTTTGACCAGTGACACAAGGAGAGTGCGATGAGCACAAGCGTCGAACGCATTGCCGCCCACCGCCTGCACGGCGGATGGCAATATCGCTATCGGCACCCGTCGCAGGCAACCGGCGTCCCGATGACTTATAGCGTCTTTGTGCCGCCGGAGGCCGCGGATAAACGGCCACCGCAGGTGATATTCTAGTTGTCCTGGCTGACCTGCAACGATGAAAACTTCACCACCAAAGCGGGCGCGCAACGCCTTGCCGCCGATCTGAATTTGCTGCTGGTGATGCCCGATACCAGCCCACGCGGTGAGGCGGTGGCGGATGACGAGGCGTACAATTTGGGTCAAGGCGCGGGTTTTTATCTCAACGCCACGATCCCGCCCTGGTCATCCCATTACCGCATGTTCGACTATCTCAGCGACGAACTGCCGGCGCTCATCCGCCAGCAGTTCAGGACGGGTGATCGGCAGTCCATTATGGGGCATTCGATGGGCGACCACGGCGCGCTGTTAATGGCGCGGCGTCATCCGGGACGGTATTGCTCGACGTCGGCCTTTGCGCCGAGCGTTAACCCCAGCGAGGTGTCCTGGGGCCGCAAAGCGTTCGGCGAGTATTTGGGCCAGGACGAGGCACAGTGGCGGCAATGGGACAGCTGCCGGCTGCTTGCCGGCGACGACGTGCAGCCGCTGCCGGTGTTGATTGACCAAGGCGATGCCGACCCGTTTTTACCGGAACAGCTACAGCCGGAAAAATGGGCCACGCTGGCGCGCCAGCGCCAATGGCCGCTGACGTTACGCATCCAGCCGGGCTATGACCATAGCTATTTCTTTATCGCCAGCTTTATCGACGATCATTTGCGTTTTCACGCCGGCTATCTGCACGCCTAATCAGAAGGAGGCCGCTCCGCCCGGTGGAAGGGAAACCGCCGGGCGTGAGCGGTGGGCCGCCTGGCCATCGCCCTGCCGGTTTACCCACCGGCTTTCCCTTTGCCGCGCACCCGCACCCCGGCACTGTCGATCAAAAGTCGATATTGGCGCCGAGCAGGTAGCGTCTACCGTCCAGTACGCGACCGTAGGTGACATAATCCACGCGCTTGTCCAGCAGGTTATACACCCCCGCCTGCAGTTGCAGCTGTTTCATCACCCGCCAACTAGCGCCCACATCGACAAAAGTATAGGATGGCCGGCCTTCACTCATGCTGGTACGACTAAGATAAGCCGAGCTTTGTCCCCGGTGATTGACCCGCAGCCAACTGGCGATATCAGGGGTGGTTTGCCAATTCAGCATGGCGTTAATCATATGCTTCGGCATTTCATTCAACGGGTTACCGCTGAATTCGCCGCTCCGCTGTTCGGTTTCAGTGAAGGTGTAACTGGAGGCCAGCGACCACGCCGGCGTTATCGTCCAGTTAAAGGTCGCCTCAACGCCGCGAACCCGGGCTTTATCCACGTTGACCCGGTGGCTGATAAATTTATAGTTAATGCCGCCAATTGTGCAGGCGCCGGAGGCCGTGCCGCTGGGATCGGTGCAGCTGCGTACTTCGGTAATTTTATCGCGGTAATCGGTATTAAACACCGTGACGCCGGCATTTAAATAGCGGTGGTTATCCCATAACAGCGCGATTTCCTGATTGAGGCTTTTTTCCGGTTTCAGATTGGGGTTGCCGATAATGATGGCCGGCGTGCCGCCCCCGCCGGTGATCTGCCCCCACTCCGCCACGGCCTGACGCAACTCCGGCGAGCGGTAGCCGCCGGAGACGCCGCCCTTCAGCGTCCATGTTTCGGTCAAATGCCAGACACCATACAGCCGAGGCGTCCAGTGGCTACCGTAATTTTCGTCGCGATTGATGCGCAAGCCGGTGGTCAGGGCAAAGTCCTGGGTCATCAGCCATTCATCCTCGGCGGACAGCGCCCAGCTCCTGCGGTTCAATTCGTTGAGGCTACGGGCAGAGGCCAATTGGTTGCCTTGATCTTTTAGGGTCTCGTAACGATATTGTCCGCCGACTCTAAGGGTATGATTGCCAAGATAGAACGCATTCTGGGTATTCAGCAGGGCGTTAGCCGTTTCCATTTTCCGAGACGGATTGCGGGTTTCCTCCCGCTGCAAATAACTGGTGGTCATGCCGCCGTCATAGTTACCGTAATGCGTGAGTGCGTAGTTGTTACGCGTATAGCACACATCGCTAGGAGGGTTGCCCGCGGAGAGAGATTTACCGGGAGACCTATTTCGATCCTGAACAAAATGCCCCAGATCCAGATCGAAACTGTTAGCGTCGTCCGGCGTCAGTGTGAAGGTGACGCCGCCGCTCTTCATACGCTGGCCATTGTACCCTTCGATAATGCGATCCTCGCCGCGGCGCGACAGTAGGCCGTTGAGTTTGACCCCCAGCAAGCCATCAATCAGCGGCCCGGCGGTATAAAGATTGGATTGGTAAATATCCCCAGAACGACGGTCTTCTTGCCATACGGCCTCGCTACGCACGGAGGTTTGCCAGGATTTGCCGACCTTACGGGTGATGATATTAATCACCCCGCCCATGGCGTCGAAGCCGTACAAAGAGGACATAGGACCGCGCACCACCTCGATTCGCTCAATCGCCGCCAACGGGGGCAACCAGCCTTGTTCAATGCCGGGACCATCGCTATTGGGACGCGTGCCGCGGGTGTCGACGCGTTTGCCGTCCACCGGGATCAGCGTGTACTTGGCGGCCATACCGCGAATGCTGATGTCGCTGCGGCTGCCACCGCCGGTGACCACCATGCCCGGGACATCCTTAAGCGCGTCGGTGACATCGGTATAGGCCTTATTTTCCAGGGTTTCACGCGAAATAACCGAAATTGAGGCGGCGGAATCCTCGATTTTTTGTTGGAAGCCGGCGGCGGTGACCACCACGGTGTCCGTGGTCGGATCTGACTGGGCTGCGCCGGCCAGCGAGGAGGTTAAGGTCGCCATCGACAGGAGCATGGCACAGGGCGTGACTCTGTTACGCATGACAAAATTTCCTTATGGTGTTGCCACTTTGCCTTAATTGCGTGAGCCATTGTAAGAAAATACTTTTTATATAAATAAAAATCGATCTCATTATCATAACTATTTGCTTTAATGAGGAGCGGTTGCGCCCCGTGATTTTGCGGCGCGTTTAGCGATCGCGCGACTGACGTGAAACGCAACGGACCCGCGACACCAGAGCGCTTACGCTTAAAAGTGTGCCCGGGCGGTAGTGAAGTAAATGGGAGTACGGTTTATCTCTCGGTGGCGAAGGCGCTGCCGTGCATGCCAAAAAAAGGGGCAAGCGCCGCCGCTTTGCCCTAAAGGGAGGCGCCGAGAGGGAGCGTCAACGCCAGCGCGATAGGCGATAGCGCCCAGCCTTAAGGAAACAACACGCCGTTATAATGGGCCTTTGGCGGCCTATCGCCTTACTGCAAAGGAAAGAAGGTGGAGTAAAACCGTAATGGATGCGGGTCCACGGCGGCGTCTGGGTTTCTTTTTGCCGCCAAAAGGCTGTTTTGCGCCGCGCGTTCGGCGCGCCGCGTTTCACCCTCTAAATCGGCTCCGGCGGATTGACCAGACCGTCAATCAACACCTGCGGCCGCCCTTGTGAACAACGTTCGATACGCCCTCTGACGCCATACACGCTGGCAAGGCTTGCGGGGGTAATCACCCGTTCAGGCGCGCCATCCGCCAACAAGCGGCCATCGCGCAGCATCAGCGCATGGTGACCGTGGCGCAGCGCGATATTGATATCATGCACCACCATCAGGGTGACCATATTCCGCCGCCGGGTTTCGTTACCGATGAGCTGCTGGTTCCGGTCACATCCGATCACTGATTCCGATTTCACCCGATCACTAATTCTGATTTCATCCGATCACTGATTCCGGTCGCCCGATCAGCGATTCCGATTCTGTCCGATCGCTCATCTTCTGTTCCGCCATACTCTGGAGACTTTTAGCTTCCGGGGGCATGGCACGTAAAAAGAAGAAAGCGAGAACGGAAATGTGCATCTATATTAATGTTTTACGTATGAAATTCGAGCAGCGGCGCTCGAATCGCACTATCGCAGCAGCGCTCGGCATAGGCTGTACTACCGTGCACGATATCCTCGGCCGATTCACGGTAGCTAACCTGGTCTGGCCATTGCCGGCGGAACTGTCCCCCGTCGACCTCGACCGCCTGCTCTATCCCGGCAAATCCGGAAAAGTTATCAATACCTTACCCAGCTGGCTTGATATCGATACCGAGTTAAGCCGCAAGGGCATGACCAAGCAGCTGCTCTGGATGGAATATCAGTCCGCCGTGGGCGGTGATGCCCACGGTTACTCACAGTTTTGTGCACTGTTCCGTGACTGGAAAAAGAAGCAGCGGCGTTCCATGCGCATGGAGCACAAGGCTGGTGAAAAGCTCTTCATCGACTTCTGTGGCCCCACCGTACCTATCGTCAACCCTGCGACCGGTAGCGTACGCCAGGTCGCTATCTTCGTCGCTGCCATGGGCGTGTCAGGCTATGCGTATATCGAAGCCTGTGAAGGCCAGGACATGGCATCGTGGCTCAACGCCAATAGCCGCTGCCTGCACTTCATGGGTGGGGTTCCGGAGCTGATGATACCTGATAATCTGCGCAGCGCTGTCAGCACCCCTGACCGCTATGAGCCGGTCATAAACCAGAGCTACCAGGCGCTGGCAAATCACTATGAGACAGTGGTGCTACCGGCGCGCCCGAGAAAACCGAAAGACAAGGCGAAGGCAGAATCAACTGTGCAGCTGGTAGAACGCTGGGTTTTGGCCCGGTTGCGTAAACGTAGGTTCTACTCGCTGGCCGAACTCAACCAGGTGATACGAGAACTCAATCATGAGTTGAATTTGCGCCCGATGCGTCATTACGGCGGACAAAGTCGCCTTGAACGCTTCGAGCAGCTGGACAAACCGGCTCTTGGGCCTCTACCGCCCACACAATGGGAATACAGTGAGTATCTCGTTGCCCGAGTGGGACCTGATTACCACATAGACTACGGCAAAAACTGGTACTCGGTGCCGCATCCGCTGGTTGGCGAGCGCGTTGACGTCATCACCACCCAACGGCTGGTGCAAATCCACCATAAGGGCGTCTGCGTGGCTACGCACCCTCGCAGCGATAACGCCTATAGGCACACGACTCAGGCGGCGCACATGTCGGCTAACCATAAGGGGCAGAGTCAGTGGACGCCGGAAAGGCTGTGCAGTTGGGCGCTGTCGGTGGGTGTGTGCACACTGAAAGTGGTCGAGTCCATCCAAAAGAGCAAAGCCCATCCGGAGCAGGCTTACCGCTCCGTGCTGGGGCTACTCAATCTGCAACGGCGCTATGAGACGACGCGACTGGAGAAGGCCTGCGCGCTGGCGTTGGAGAAAGGGTGCATTAACCGCTCTTTCATAGCCAACGTATTGAAACACGGTCGTGAAAGTGAGGTCACCCAGGACGGAGCCGGCGTATCAATGCTGGTTCACGAAAACCTCCGAGGTCCGGACAGTTATCACTAAGGAGAATAAATATGGATATACTGTTAATGGCTCTGCGAGAGCTGAAGTTGTCGGCAATGGTCCAGGCGTTGGAGACGCAACGCGAACTCCCGGGGAGTTATGGGGAGCTGGGGTTCGAGGAGCGGTTGTTGCTGATGGTAGAAGCGGAAAATTTGCATAGAAAAAACAACCACATATTCCGTCTGCGACGGCAATCGCAAATGCGCTTGCAGGCAAAACCGGAAGATATCCGCTATATCCCTAGCCGAGGAGTGACACCGGAACAGATGCGAGATCTGCTAGGGGGACAATATCTGAAATATCAGAAAAGCATACTCATCACGGGGCCAACAGGTACGGGCAAAACCTGGCTCAGTTGTGCGCTTGGTGAGCAGGCATGCCGGCAGCAATATAGCGTGCGTTACTGGCGAGTGGGTCGGTTGCTGGCCCATCTTCACCAGTGTCAGGTAGACGGGACCTATCTAAAACAGCTTAAGCAGTTAGAAAAAATAGAGTTACTGATCTTGGACGACGTGGGCCTAGAATCAATAAGTCCGATGCAGGCAACGATGCTGTTGGAGGTGATGGAAGATCGCTACGACAAAAGCAGCAGCATCCTGATCAGTCAACTGCCGGTGAAAAAATGGTATGGACTGATAGAAAACCCCACGACAGCTGACGCGTTACTCGATCGGTTAGTACACTCCAGCTATAGACTGGAACTTAAAGGCGAATCACTACGCAAAGAGCAAGGAGTAGCCAGCACAGGAAAAATAGACTAAACCCGAGTCAGAAGATGAGCGAACACGTGAACGAATATCACTGGAATGGGTGATCGGAAAATATCGGAATAACTGATCGGATGTCGCTGGAACAGCTGATCGGATACGTCGGAATCTGCATGAGCGACATAACATGATATTGATAATTAAGATCCAGCGCGCTAAGGGGTTCGTCGAGCAACAACATCGCCGGCTGGCGTATCAGCGATTGCGCCAGTCCCACCAATTGCTTCTGGCCGCCGGAAAGCTTGTCCAGATAGTGGAACGCCAAATGCGCGATGCCCAACCGCGCTAGCAACGCCATCACCTCGTGTTCATCAGCCTGGTGGGCGCGGCCGCCGGAGGCGCGCTGCGCCATGATGACCGATTCCAGCACCTGCAAATGGACGCCGGCGGGCAGGCTCTGCGGCAGATACACCACCTTCTCCGCTCGCCGGGCAAACGGCAATTGCAGCAGATCCTCATCCCCTAGCCAAAGTTGGCCGCGCGCCGGATTCAAACCGGCCAGCGATCGCAGCAGCGTGGATTTACCACAGCCGTTAGGCCCTAAAAGCACGCTGATTTGACCGCGCGGCAGGCAGGGAACGTCGAGATGGTCGATCACCCGACGTTTCGGATAACCGGCGCAAAAGCCGGCGATACGCAGTCCCGTGGTCACAAATTCCTCCGGTGGCGCAAAATGATGCTAAGAAAAATGGGCACCCCGACCAGCGAGGTCACGATACCGACGGGAATCAGCGTGCCAGGCACGATATTTTTAGACGCCACCGACGCCATCGACAAGACCAACGCCCCCAGCAGCGCGCTGGCGGGCAGATAAAAGCGGTGATCTTCGCCGAACATCAGCCGCGCAATATGGGGCGCCACCAGTCCGATAAAACCGATAGTCCCGACGAACGCCACCGCCAGCGCCGACAGGATGCTGATACGCAACAGCGTCCCCAGACGCAAGCGCTTGACGTCGATACCAAAGCTTATCGCCCGATCCTCGCCCAACCGCAGCGCGGTCAGCTTCCAGGCGCTGTGCAGCGACCAGGGCAGCAGCAGCGCAAACGCCGCGCTCATTATCATTAATTTCGGCCAGGACGCGCGCGCCAGGCTGCCCATGGTCCAGAACACCAGCCCCTGTAACATATCTTCGCTGGCAATAAACTACATCATCGACACCAACGCGTTAAAGGTAAACACCAGCGCGATACCGACCAGCACCACGCCGGACGTCGCCACCCGAGTCCAGCGCGTTACGGCATCCAGCAACAGCGCCGCCAGCAGGGCGAAAACAAACTCATTAAAGGCAATAAACCAGATCTCGGGCAAACCGGGCAGGCCAATGCCCAGGATAATCGCCAACGCGGCGCCGAACACCGCCGCCGACGACACGCCCAAGGTAAAGGGGCTGGCGAGAGGGTTATTGAGGATAGTCTGCATTTCCGCGCCGGCCAGTCCCAGTGACAGGCCCACCGCAACCGCCATCAACACATACGGCAGGCGGATATCCCAGACAATCACCCGCATACCGCCGTCCGCCAACTGAGGATGAAGCAGCGTTTTCAACAAGACGTCCAGCCCCAGCCCCGACGGGCCCAAGGTGAAATCCACCAGCACGCAGGCGATAATTACCGCTACCAGCGCCGCCAGCAGCAGGCGCCGGCGCAAAAGACACCGATACTGCCCCATCGTGGCGGTTTGCGGAACGTTTGGCGCCGCGGGCTTCGATTCGGAGGTCATACACATCGCTCTATCTGAAAGGCTGATTTTAGGGCTGTCGTGCCGGCGCGGTCCGCTATCAGCGGCGTCAGGGCAAATGTCGGACGCGCCGCACGCCGGCTCGCGGCCGGAAAAGGCGCGAGGGCCGGACAGGGCGGCAGTCATGAGGCATCAACGATAAAGCAAATAATAAGCTTTATCAATCATATTAAGCCTTTACCGGACAGCGGTAGCGCCACGGCGCCGGTCAGCCACGCCGCAGCTCACATCCAGACCGGGCCGGTGGCGCGCGATCACCGGTTGTCCCGGCTATCGGGAAATGTCATGTCTTCATAACGGACCAGCCGGCTGCCGCGGCGCCAACGGTAGCCCAGCCAAATAAGCAGGAACAGCGGGATACCGATATAGGTCGCGATAACGCCATTCCAATCAATGGTCTGTGCCAAAAACGCCTGATAGTTTTGCCCAAGCGTAATCAGCAGGCACAAAATAAACGCCAGCACCGGCCCCAGCGGAAACAGTCCAGCCCGATAGGGCAGCGTGGCAAGATTACGCCCCTGCTTCTCGTAGCCGCGTCGGAATCGGTAGTGGCTGACCGCGATCCCCAGCCAGGCGATGAACCCCGTCATGCCTGAGGTGTTAAGCAGCCACAGGTACACTTTTTGGTTGGAATATAAAGAAGAGAGAAAGCACAGCGCCGCGACCAGGGTCGTCATGGCTAACGCGTAGCGGGGCACCCCGCCTTGCGACAGGCGCGCAAAGATCTTCGGCGCTTTGCCTTCCAACGCCAGGGTATATAGCATGCGCGTCGAGGCGTACATGCCGGAATTGCCGGCCGACAGGACCGCCGTCAGGATAATGCTGTTCATCACCGCCGCGGCCGACAACAGCCCGGCGTTGCGGAATACCAGCGTAAACGGGCTAACGGCGATGTCTTTCACCTCATTGCGCAGCAGGTCGGGGCTGGTATAGGGAATTATCAGGCTGGTAATCAGAATCGCCAGCACATAAAATAGCAGGATTCGCCAGAACACCTGCCGAACCGCCCGCGGAATATTCTTGGCCGGATCCGCCGATTCGCCGGCGGCGATACCAATAAGTTCGGTACCCTGAAAGGAGAAGCCGACAATCATCGCGACGCCAATCATTGAGGCGAAGCCGCCGGCAAAAGGCGCGTCACCCACCCTCCAGTTGTGCCAGCCCGCCTGCTCGCCGCCGCGCAGAATGCCGAAAATCATCAGCACGCCTACCGCGATGAACACCACCACGGTGACGACTTTTATCAGCGAAAACCAGTATTCCGCTTCGCCAAATCCTTTCACCGAAATGACGTTGAGCAGAAATATGATGCCCAGGAACAGCGCGCTCCAAATCCAGCCCGGGACCGTTGGAAACCAATAGCTCATGACCAACTGCGACGCCACCAGATCCACCGCGATGGTGACCGCCCAGTTGTACCAATAGTTCCAGCCGAGGGCGAAGCCGAAGCCCTCTTCTACATAGCGCGCGCCATAGATAGGTGGCAAACGAGCCGGACACCGGCATATAGGCCGCCAACTCGCCGAGGCTGGTCATCAGGAAATACACCATCAGACCAATCAACGCATACGAGAGCAGCGCCCCCCCCCCCCGGCCCCGCCTGGGATATGGTTGCGCCGGAGGCAACAAAGAGGCCGGTGCCGATGGAGCCGCCAATGGCGATCATGGTCAAATGGCGCGCTTTCAATTCGCGGCGCAGTCCGCTGCTGGGCAAAGGAGGGGTTGTTTTGTGAAACATGGCGTTTGACGGGTCTCTGCAAAAATCGAGGCGGGATTGTAGCAAATCGTTCCCGCCGCGCACCATCAAGCAGTCGAATTATAAGATAGCTTCATAATGTACGGTAAATTATAATCGTCATATGACAAATTTGGTGTTTTTTACGCCATTGCGCTGCGCCGTTGCAGTTGATTATCGCCATAAAGGAGACGTGGCTCACCTTTCACCCCGTCTGGGGAAGGAGGCGGTTAGCGGGCGTCCGCGCCGGCGGCGTGCTGACAATAGTCGATAAACCGCTGCAGGGCGTGGGAGAGGTGTTTCTGCCGGTGATGCACCACATACAGCGTGCGATAAAGCGGCGGCAGCGGCGGCGCCAGGGTCACCAGGGTGCCGAGCGCCAGCGCCTCTGCCACCACTCGGCGCGACAGGCAGCTAATACCCAATCCGTGGCGTACCGCATGTTTGATGGCCTCGGAATTGCCGAGTTCCATTTCTAAATGAAAGTGCGACAAGCGCGAGAGCAGCAGATGGTCGACGATATCGCGGGTGCCAGAGCCCCGCTCGCGCAAAATCCAGGGGGCGTCCGCCAGCGCGGGCAATTCCAGCCGGCGCCCCGCCAGCGGGTTGTCGGGGGCGGCAAAAATCACCAGTTCGTCGTTGAGCCAGGGGCGGGTCACCAGATCCGGGTGGTGGCTTGGTCCTTCAATCAGCCCCAGATCGACGCGGAAATCCGCCACGGCGTTTATCACCTCCTGACTATTGCCCACCTGCAGCGACAGCGGCGTGTCGGGCACCGCGCGCCGGTAACCGGCAATTAGCTCCGGCAAAATATAATTACCGATGGTACTGCTGGCAAACAGCCGCAACGCGCCATTGCCCTGGGAGAACAGTGTGCCTATCTCCCCCGCCTGCTCCAGCAGCGCAACGGCGCGCGGATAGAGCAATCGCCCATGCTCATTGAGCACCAGCCGTTTGCCCACGCGGTCAAACAATTTTACTTTTAACTGCTGTTCCAGATCGGTCAGCGCGGCGCTGACCGCCGACTGCGACAACGATAATATCTGTGAGGCCTGGGTGGTCGAACCGCTTTTCAGCACTTTGGCAAAGACTTCCAGCTGGCGCAGGGTAATGGCCATAGCTTTAGTAATCCAACATTTCAACGAGATAACCAACTATAATCATTTCTTTTCTTCTCTTCATCACTTTAACCGGGAGCCCAGCCAGGATGAGCGAAAACAAGTTTATCGGCGCGCACGTTAGCGTAGCGGGAAGCGTCGATCGGGCGGTGGCGCGCGCACACGACCTTAAGGCGACAGCGTTCGCACTTTTCACCAAGAACCAGCGGCAATGGAAAGCGGCGGCGCTGACCACCGAGACTATCGATAATTTCCGCGCCGCCTGCGAGCGCTATGGCTATGCTTCCCGCCAGATCCTTCCCCATGACAGCTACCTGATTAATCTCGGCCATCCCACACGCGAAGGGCTCGAGAAATCGCGCGAAGCCTTCATCGATGAAATGCAGCGCTGCGAGCACCTGGGGCTCAGCCTGCTTAATTTTCATCCCAGCAGCCATTTACAGCAGATCGCGGAAGATGAATGCCTAGCGCGCATCGCCGATTCTATTAATCTGGCGCTGGAGAAAACCCAAGGCGTTACCGCCGTCATCGAAAACACCGCCGGCCAGGGCAGCAACCTGGGCTTTCGTTTTGAGCAACTGGCGGTGATTATCGATCGCGTCGACGATAAAAACCGTGTCGGCGTCTGCATCGATACCTGCCACGCCTTTGCCGCCGGTTATGATCTGCGCACGGCCTCGGCCTGCGCCGACACCTTCAAGGCGTTCGCCGATATCGTCGGCTTCCACTATTTGCGCGGGATGCATCTTAACGATGCCAAAACCGACTGCGGTAGCCGGGTCGATCGCCACCACAGCCTCGCCCTGGGCAAAATAGGAAAAACCACCTTTGCTTGGATCATGGCCGATAAACGCTTTGACGGCATTCCGATGATTCTGGAAACGGTTAAGCCGGATATCTGGCCGCAGGAAATCGCCTGGCTGAAAGCATTGGCCGCCGGCGGTAACACCGCCGCAACGCCGGCCGAAAGCTAAGCGCCAACGAAAACGGCCCGCGGGATAACCTTGCGGGCCGTAATGCGTCCGTCCCATAGCGCCACGCGGTTAGGACGTTTTAAGCGTAACTGCCCTCGCGGGCGATGATGTACCGGCAGGCGAACGGGTCAGCCCCCTTTGCCCGGCGCGTCAGGACGTTTGCGCCCACACGCCTCTTAATGCCGGCATGAGGGTACCGGCAGAGGCTCGCTAGGCATTTTTACCTCACCAGCGCGCTTTCGCTCTCCCGGCATTGGGATAGCGAAAGTCAGGCCGGCGCCCCCTCTACGTCAGGACGTTTCAGCAGACTGTACAGCACACCCAGCAACAGAGTACCGGCGGCAATCGCGATGATATAGCCGGTCACCGGCGAGATGGCGCCCGGGATCAGCAGCACGAACAGCCCGCCGTGCGGCGCCATCAGCGTAGCGCCAAACATCATCGACAAGGCGCCGGTCAGCGCGCCCGCCACCATGCTAAGCAGGATAACGCGCATCGGATCGCGAGCGGCGAAGGGGATCGCGCCTTCCGAAATAAAGCACAGGCCAAGCACAAACGCGGCTTTGCCGGCTTCACGCTGGGTGTCATCGAACTTACGGCGTCCGATAAGCGTGGCCACCGCGATGCCCAACGGCGGCACCATACCCGCGGCCATAATGGCCGTCATCGGGCCATAGGTCTGGGTGCTGAGCAGCGCGACGCCAAAAGCGTAGGCGGCTTTGTTGATGGGGCCACCCATGTCGCTGCACATCATCGCACCGAGAATAGCCCCCAGCAGCACCGCGTTAGCGGTTCCCATGACCTGGAGCCAGTGCGTCAGCGCGGTCAGGATTTTGGCGACCGGCGTACCCACCACATAAATCATCACCAAACCGGTCACCTAAGGTCGCGATAAGCGGAATGATAAGGATGGGCTTCAGCGCCGCCATACTTTGCGGCAGGGGCAGTTTATTGCTGATAAGCTTGGCGACATAGCCCGCCAGGAAACCGGCGATAATGCCACCGATAAAACCCGCGCCGGTGCTGACCGCCAACATCCCCCCCGACCAGCCCCGGCGTCAGACCCGGACGATCTGCGATAGAAAAGGCGATGAACCCCGCCAGTACCGACACCATCAGCGCCAAGGCGGATTTGCTGCCAATCTGCATCAACGCCGCGGCCAGGGTGCCCGGCTCGTCGGCGGCATGAATGCCGAACACGAACGACAGCGCGATGCAAAGCCCCCCCGCCACCACCATTGGTAGCATATAGGAGACGCCGGTGAGCAGATGGCGGTAGGCGCCCGGCGATCCCTTTTTCTCCTCGGCGGCCGCCCCCTGTCCCGCAGGCTGGAAGACTTGGGCTTGCGCCACTGCGTTATCCAGCGTTTGAGCGGTTTTTTTCAGCGCCAGCCCGGTACTGGTCCGGTACATGGGTTTGCCGGCGAATTTAGCGAGATCCACTTCAATATCCGCCGCCACAATCACCAGATCCGTCTCCCGCACCTCCTCTGGCGTGATGGCATTGCCGGCGCCGACCGACCCGCGGGTTTCGACCTTTACCCACCAGCCGCGTTTTTTCGCCTCGGCTTCAATAGCCTCGGCCGCCATGAAGGTATGCTCAACGCCGGTGGGACAAGCCGTCACCGCCACTACCGTTCCCTGAAAAGCAATCTTGCCGCTCAGCGTCGCATCGCCGGCCCCTTCGCCCACCAATACCCACAGTTCGGCGTCCGGGTCGTCGTTGACGAGCTGCAGCCCGCTTTTCCCCGCCGCATCAGCCAATACTGTCCGCAATAAATGGCTGCGGGCCTGGCCCAATGCACTGTCCAGAATCAGACGTGTTTTCATCCTCACTCCCGCTTAATTAAGAGGTTTCAAATCGACACGAGCCATCATGGCCGCCAGTTGCGGACGGTCGGTCACGCCCACATTGCTTTGGCTGACCGCCAGCGCCGCCACGGCCGTCGCCAACCGAAGCGTATGCTCGCTTGACTCGCGCATCAGCAGGCCATAAATCAAGCCACCCACCATCGAATCACCGGCGCCGACGGTGCTGACCACCTCACAGGCCGGCGGTTTGGCCAGCCAGGCGCCGGAGGCGTTTACCCACAGCGCCCCTTCGGCGCCGAGCGAGATGACCACATGGGCGATCCCCTGTTCGCGCAGGGCATGGGCGGCCTCAACGACGTCGCTGAGCGCCGGCAGTGGTCGCCCGGCCCAGATTTCCAATTCCCGGCGATTGGGTTTCACCAGCCAGGGTGACGCTTTCAGCCCGGCCACCAACGCTTCGCGGCTGCTGTCGAAAATAATGCATGGGCAATGGCTGCGCAGCTTCACCATCCAGTCGGTGAAGGCCGCCGGCGCCACGCCGGCGGGCAGACTGCCGCTGACCGCCACCATATCGAACTGGCCCAGCCAGGTGAGCGAGTCGTTGACAAAACGATCCCAATCCTGCGGCGTGACCGTGAACCCCGAGAAATTAAAGTCGGTGACATCGCCGTCTTTTTTGGTCAATTTGACATTGATACGCGTCCGGCCCTGCACTACCTGAAACCGATTGGCAATGCCCAGATCGCTAAACAGCAGTTGGAAGCCGTCCTGATTTTCTTTCCCCAAAAAACCGCCAACGGTCACGTCGATGCCCAGATCTTTTAAAACTTTGGCGACGTTAATCCCTTTGCCCGCGGCGTGCAGCCCGGTGGTTTGTACCAGGTTGACTTCGCCACGTTCGATTTCCGGGCAAAAACCCACCAGATCGTAAGCCGGATTTAGCGCAATCGTTGCTACGCGTCTGCTCATGCCTCTCCCTCCCCGAGACCCGAGGCAATGGCCTCGCCTATTGCCTGCAGCGCCTGTTCGGCATCATTGCCTTCAGCGGTAAAGCGTAATTTGTGACCTTTTTTGACGCCGAGCGCCACTACTTCCATCAAACTGCGCCCATTGGCGGGCTTGCCGCTGCCATCGAGATTGGTGACGGTAACGGCGCTGTCGAACTGTTTAATCACGCTCACCAGTGCCGTGCCCGGCCGAGCATGTAGCCCGTGCTCGTTACGCACCACGAATTCGGCGGTCAGTTGATTCGCCTGCTCCGGCACCTCGCTGGTTAGCAGCGCCAGCAGCGCGACAAGATAGTCCAGCACCGGCAGCGGTTGGTCGTCCGCCATCGCCACCGTTATCAGCATCATGACCGACACGCCATCCTGCTGGAAAGCACTTGCCGGACGGCTAATGGCGACGGCGCTGATAACATTGCCCTGCGCGCTATCGTCCAGCCAGACACCCTGCCCCAGATGAAACGGCGGGCTGGCGATAACGTTGCTGACAAAACGAGGCTCCACGGCGCCGAGGCGCTGAAGCAAACCGGCGTTAAGCGCTTTCAGCGTCATCAGATCGCCGGCGGCGATATCTAATAGTAAGGTTGAGCTGTCAAACAAAAACGCCGCGGGCTGCTGCTCGCCCATGAGTACGCTGCGCAATTCCTCGGCCGAGTCGGTTTTCGCCAGACGCGCAGCCAGGGATTCATCGCTTAGCACATGGGTCAACTGCCGCAGCAGGGCAAGATGCTCGTCGGAACGCGCGGCAATACCGATGACCACATAGGCCGTCTGTCCTTCACCCCAGTCAATCCCCTGCGGATACTGAAAGACCTGCACACCGGTATTTTGTACCAGATGGCGGGTCGCCGTGGTGCCGTGGGGAATAGCGATACCGTTTCCCAGAAAGGTAGACGTTTGGGTTTCCCACTCCAACATGCCCGCCAGATAGCCATCGCTAACGCAACCCGCCTGCGTCAGCGCGTCCGCGGCCTGACGAATGGCCTGCTCTTTATTCTCGGCCTTGGCGCCGGGATGGATGTCATTTAATGACAGCTCGAACATAGTTCTCCTCACCTGCTGAATGGCTGAAGTTGAATCGTTTCACCTAATTGAGTTAAAAAACGCGTGACTTTAGGTGTGTCCACCGAAAAGCCACACTGAAACGTTTCAAGGGAGTGTGAAACCAGTTGATGCTTAATGCAAGCGATCGCGTCTATTTCATGATGAATCTTTGATGCCACGCACATTTTTCTCCACGGCGGCCCGTTAATTGACGCGCCGGCTGAAGCTGCGCTGAAGGAGAAAAACGCCTCTCGCTTTTTTCCCACCGTGTCTCGTCGGCCGTCCGACGTTGCCCCGGCCTTTTTTTTCTGGCGCTATTTTGTTTTGCCGCCATCGGCGTATGATGCGCCCGTCCCCGTCCTTTACCCGAACGCTATTCATGATACCTACCCCTGTCGCCCTGGCGCGACGCCGGCCGGATATGACCTCTGCGGCCTTTCTAGCGATAGCCTTTCTCACCGGTATTGCCGGTGCGCTCCAGCTCCCTACGCTTAGCGTATTTTTATCGCAAGAAGTCGAGGCCCGTCCGTTTATGGTCGGCCTGTTTTATACCGGCAGCGCCGTAATCGGTATTTTCGTCAGCCAATTCCTTGCCGCCCATTCCGACAAGCATGGCGATCGCAAAATTCTGATTTTTAATTGCTGCCTGCTGGGCGCGCTGGGTTGCGTGCTGTTCGCTTACGATCGCAACTATTATCTGCTGTTGGGCCTGGGCGTGCTGCTGACCAGCTTTGGCTCCACCGCCAACCCGCAGCTTTTCGCCCTGGCACGCGAACATGCGGATAATACCGGCCGTGAAGCGGTCATGTTCAGTTCGGTGCTGCGCGCGCAGGTTTCGCTGGTCTGGGTCATCGGTCCGCCGCTGGCGTTCGCGCTGGTGATGGGATTCGGCTTCAAAACGATGTATCTGATGGCCGGCGTGACGTTTCTGCTCTGCGGCGCCCTGGTCTGGCTGATGTTGCCTTCTATGCGAAAAACGCAGCGGCAGGCCCGCGAAGTACTGGAGGCACCGCGCCGCAACCGGCAGGATACGCTACGGCTGTTTGGCGCCTGTACATTAATGTGGACCTGCAATTGCATGTATCTCATCAATATGCCGCTGTACATCCTGCACGAACTGCATCTGCCGGAGAAAACCGCCGGGGTGATGATGGGCACCGCCGCCGGTCTGGAAATCCCCACCATGCTGCTGGCCGGTTGGCTAAGCCGGCGCTGGGGGAAGCGGCGTTTGATGCGCCTGGCGGTGGTGACCGGGGCGCTGTTTTACCTGGGCATGCTGACAATGCGCGATCCCACGACGCTACTGATGTTGCAGTGGCTGAATGCCCTCTTTATCGGTATTCTAGCCGACATCGGCATGATCTATTTTCAGGATTTGATGCCCGGTCAGGCCGGCGCCGCCACGACGTTGTTTACCAACAGCGGGCGGGTGGGTGGGTGGGTGGGTGGGTGGGTGGGCTGGATTATCGCCGGCTCGCTGGCGAGTCTAGTAGCGGAAATCAGTCAATTTCACAGCGTCTTTTCGCTGTCGTTGCTGATGATTGCCGGCGCCGGATATTGCATGTGGCGCATTCGTGATGTAGATTCGCCGCAACCCCGCGACACTCTTCAGCCCCCTCTGCCCGGCACCGACGGCAACGGTAAGGTGTCGCCATGATCACGACATACACTACAGGTCCTTGTTAATGGCTAGAGCTAATGAAATAAAGCGCGGCATGGCGATAAATTACAATGGTAAATTATTGCTGGTTAAAGATATCGACATCCAAAGCCCCAGCGCGCGCGGCGCCAGTACGTTATATAAAATGCGTTTCGCCGATGTCCGTACCGGTTTGAAGGTTGAAGAGCGTTTTAAAGGCGATGACATCCTTGATACCATCACCTTGACCCGGCGCTCGGTAACGTTCTCCTATGTGGACGGCGACGAATATATCTTTATGGACAACAAGGATTACACCCCCCTACATCTTCAAAAAAGATCAGATTGAAGATGAGCTGCTGTTTCTCCCTGAGGGCGGTATTTCCGGCATGCAAGTGCTGACGATGGATGGTGCGGTGCTAGCGCTCGAGCTGCCGCAGACCGTGGATCTGGATATCGTCGATACCACGCCGGGCATTAAAGGGGCTTCCGCCAGCGCGCGCACCAAACCCGCCACCCTGACGACCGGTCTGGTTATCCAGGTGCCGGAATACCTCAGCAGCGGCGAGCGTATTCGGATCCACGTGGCGGAACGCCGCTACATGGGACGCGCCGATTAACCGGACCGCATCGGTTAACCCTACCGCGACGCATGAGATAAACGCGGTTCGCCGGCTTAGCACATCACGTCGGTCAAGCACGCTATGGCGGCTAGCCTTGGCGCAAGGGCTGAGCTCGCGATTCGTCCCCTTCGCTGCGCATTGACCCGCCCGCCACCTCGACCCTTTGCTGCACATTGGCCTGCCCCCCGCCACGCGGTTAACTTTGGCGAAAGAGCGCGCCGGCCCGCGCTTCTGATAGCGGTTAAACTTGCCGGGCGGCGGGTTAACCGCCTATTGCCCTTTACGCCGTCGTTATCCTGACCAATTGAGCGGTTTTAGACTGTCCGGCTTGCAGCATTAACTTTTCATGTTTACTCTGTTAACAAAAAAGTCACTTTCGCCTCGGCTCTGCCGTTGCCGGGAGCGCCCCTCTACTAAGGACACCCCATGCCAACTATCGCCTCAGTGTCGCTACCGGAACTGGTGCAGCAACCGGGCTACGATCATCATCGCCTTGCCGGACGAATCGTCCATATTGGTTTTGGCGCGTTCCACCGCTCCCACCAGGGAGTGATGACCGACCGGGTGCTTAATCGGCACGGCGGCGATTGGGGGATATGTGAGGTTAGCCTGCACAGCGCCGATCTGTTGCAGGCGCTGCGGCGTCAGGATCATCTCTACACCGTGCTGGTCAAGGGCCCCGACGGAGAGAGCGCGCGGGTGATAGGCGCCGTATGCGACTCGCTGATCGTTGCCGAACAGGGTATCGACGCTCTGCTGGCGAAGCTGGCCGAGCCGCAGGTGGCTATCGTGTCGCTGACCATTACCGAGAAAGGCTATTGCATTGAACCGGGCAGCGGTCAACTCGACCGCACGCACCCGGGGGTGATCGCGGATTTGGCGGCGCCACACGCGCCTCGCACGGTGCACGGCATTCTGGTTGAAGCGCTTAACATGCGCTATCGCCGCGGCCTGGCGCCTTTTACCGTTCTCTCCTGCGATAACATCCCCGGCAACGGCCAGGTGGTGCGCGCGTCGGTATTGGGGTTAGCGCGGGATGCGGCGCTGGGCCGCTGGATAGCCGATCACGCGTCCTTCCCGGCCACCATCACCATGGTGGATCGTATCGTGCCCGCCGCCAGCGAAGAGATGCTGGCGGACGTGGCGGCGATGCTTAGCGTGCGCGATCCTTGCGCCATCGCCTGTGAGCCCTTCATCCAATGGGTGATTGAAGATCACTTTGTCGCCGGCCGCCCGCAGTGGGAGCGGGCGGACGCCCAGTTGGTCAACGATGTGACCCCCTTTGAAGAAATGAAGCTGCGGATGCTAAACGGCAGCCATTCGTTTCTCGCCTGGCTGGGCTATCTGTCCGGCTACCCCCATATCAGCGACTGCATGAATGACGCTGCGCTGCGCGCCGCGGTCGAGAAATTGATGATCAACGAACAAGCGCCCACCCTGCGGGCTATCGAGGGAGTGGACACGGGTGACTACGCCCGGCAGTTGCTGACGCGCTTTGCCAACCCCGCCCTGAAACATCGCACCTGGCAAATCGCGATGGACAGTACCCAAAAACTGCCGCAGCGCATTCTCGATCCGCTGCGTTGGCATTTACGGCACGGCAGCAGCGCCCCGCTGCTCACGCTGGCGGTGGCGGGCTGGATGCGCTATGCCGGCGGGACTGACGAGCGGGGGCAGCCTATCGATATCCGCGACCCGCTGCAAAGCGCTCTGGCGGAAATCGCAGCCCAGCATGAAGACGGTCCGGGGCGGGTGCGGGCGTGGCTTGCGTTGCGAAACGTTTTCGGCCAGGATCTGCCGGAAAACCCGACATTTGTCGCCGCGGTCACCGAGGCTTACCGATCGCTGATGCAGCACGGTGCGCTGGCGACGGTCGCCGGTCTTCTTAACGACTAACGCGGAACCGCCATGACGACCCAAACCACCTTGGTAACCGGTTTTCTCGGCAGCGGGAAAACCACGACGTTATTGCATCTGCTTAGCCAGAAACCCAGCGGCGAGAAGTGGGCTATTCTGGTCAACGAGTTCGGCGAAATCGGCGTGGACGGCGCCCTGCTCGCCGACAGTGGCGCGACGCTTAAAGAGATCCCCGGCGGCTGCATGTGCTGCGTTAACGGTCTGCCGTTGCAAATCGGCCTCAATACCCTGCTGACGCGAAAACGGCCCGATCGGCTACTCATTGAGCCCACCGGTCTGGGCCACCCCGCGCAAATCCTCGCCCTACTGGCCTCGGACACCTATCAGAACTGGCTTACGCTGCGGGCCACGCTCTGCCTGCTTGACGCCCGACAGCTGAGTCAGCCGCGCTATCGCGACAACGATAACTTCCACGATCAGTTGGCCGCGGCTGATATCATTATCGCCAACAAGCAGGAAACCTATACCGACGCGGACCGGGAGACGCTGGTGGCGCCGCGCCAGCGCGAACGATAGAGACCTGTTCACCGTCAGCCGCGGACAGGTACCGGTGACGCTTTTGGATCGCGCCAGGACAACTCTGCGCGCGCCGGCGCCCGGCGCCGGTCATGAACATCAGCACGCCCCCCCGTAGCGGACTGGCCGCGCTCCGTCTGCCGGGCAATGAAGGCTGGCGCCGCGCGCTGAATCAGGGGCAGGGCTATTATGCCTGCGGCTGGATATTTGATAGTCAAACCCAATTCGACACCTTGGGGCTGTTGGAATGGGCACGTCTGGCGCCCCGGTGGAACGCATCAAAGGGGTGCTGCGGGTGAGCGAAGGCACGCTGCGGATAAACCGCCAGGGTAATGATCTGCACACGGAAACCTTGCCGCAGCCGCCGAGGGACAGCCGGATAGAGCTTATTCATCCCCAGGCCGCGAACTGGAATCGCTTTCAGAGCACATTGTTGAAACTCCGTTTAGGTTAGTTCGATTATATTTAAATAGAGTTATTCGTTTAGCGAAAGGTTTGGTCCATGTCTCGCCTCCCGGCCATGGCGATGCTGAGCTTGCTCGGCGTGGCGTTGTTTTTTTCCTGGTTTCTGCCCGCGCATCACGGTTTCTGGTTCGCACACGACAGCGGCATCTACCATGCGGTAAATCATCAGGCGGTACGTCATCCGCTGTTTGCCGATTTGTTGGCTATTACCAACAACCGCGTCTTTGATCTGTGCTCATTGCTGGCGATGGGCATCGTCTATTTGCGCTACTATCTGCGCGCCGATGCCGCCGCATGCTGGCCATTGGCCTGGCCATGATCATCACCGCCCTGGTGCTCAACCAGTTGGGCCATCTGGTGCCGGTGACGCATGTCAGTCCGTCGCGCTATTTCAAGGCCACGCCCAGCGTCGTCAGCATCGCCAAACTGACGCAAATTCCCACCAAAGAATATTCGAGCGACAGCTTCCCGGGCGATCACGGCATGCTGCTGATGATTTTCGCCGCCTTCATGCTGCACTTCTTTGACCGTAAGGGGTTTTTGCAGGGCGTACTGATTGTACTTCTCTTCTCGACGCCGAGGATCCTTATCGGCGCGCACTGGTTCACCGATGTGGCGGTCGGTTCACTGTCCATTGTTCTGGTGGGCTTGGGGCTGTGGCTGCCCGGCAGCGGTTGTGATGCGCTGGTGAAGCGGCTTGAGCGCTACCTGCCGCGCACGGCGAAGTTCAGCGGGCGTCGCCAGCCGCACGGATAAGAAAATATTATCCGCCGCCGAGGGGTGTCATCCGCGCCAAGAAGCGGCCTGGCGCGACGCCGCGCCCCTATGAATGCAGCCACACGCGCCGCCGCTCTGCGCCGGCGCCGATTTCGCCCAACGCTGCCGATTATTTCCGCCACGTTATTCTCTGCACGCTGACAAATAATTACATCATTAAAAGTTATAAGATTACGGCTAAAAACCCTCGCTTTCCTTTATTCATTACGGTAACCTCGAATTCGCTCGACGTCCTGCCCGTTATTTTTCGGTCTTTGAAACGATTGTGTGAGTAATACCACACATTTGTTGAACGAAATCTGGTCAATTAGGACGCGCGTTTAATTCTCATTGTTTGGTATTTTATAACGACATTGTCGTTAAGGACTTCAAAGGATAACACATATAATGGTCAAATCTCAGCCTATCTTGAGATATGTTCTGCGGCTCATCCCCGCAGTGGCGGTTGCGGCCATGCTATCCGCCTGCAGTACTTCTCATAGTCCGAAACAAACCGCTGACATGCGTGCAGTAAACGATTCAAATCATTTCTTACTGCAAGCCTCTCAGGATGAATTTGAAGAAATGGTTCGTAATGTGGATATTAAATCCAAAATTATGGATCAATATGCCGACTGGAAAGGCGTGCGTTACCGCCTCGGCGGCAGTACTAAACGCGGCATTGATTGCTCTGGCTTCGTGCAGATGACGTTCCGCGAACAGTTTGGCCTTGACCTACCGCGTTCCACGCTGGATCAGCGGGAAATAGGCTCCAAAATTCAACGCGGTAAGCTGCGTCCGGGCGATTTGGTGCTGTTCCGCGCCGGCTCAACGGGCCGCCACGTGGGCATTTATCTGGGTAACGATCAATTTGTTCATGCGTCCACCAGCAGCGGCGTAATGATATCCAGCCTGAATGAAAGTTACTGGAAGACCCGCTACCGCGAAGCCCGCCGAGTGCTTCCCAACGACGCGCAGAGTTAATTTGGTTATTTATTGAACGTCCGAACTGCCCAATGAGAGAAAAAAGCCGCGCAAAAGCGGCTTTTTTTATCCTTAATCATCCTTGTGATGAATTAATGAATTTGTAAAATAATTGAATGCGATATTTACAATTCAATTAATGACTGTTAATTAATTCTTTCCTTATTGGCTATATCGCCGCCCTGTAGTTTAATTGTTTGGTAATTGTTGCCAGAAACGCTGCGTTATCCCCTCTTCCGTCTGAATAAAGCCAAACGTTTTTCGCCGCCTGACCGACATTATCCGCAGGGCTAAACAGAATAATTCGCCTGGTTACCGCCAGCGCGGGACGCGAAAAACGCGCGTTTACCCCGCCGGACCAGGATATTAGCCAGGTGGGTCAAACTTGCCGCCGGGCGCACCGGTGCCTGGAGCCTACGGCGCCCGCGTGAAATCTTGACGCGGTGCGCCGCTGCGGCGGTGTTACCGGTTTCAAACGGAATAACCCCATAAAAAACAGTTTTACCAGTAAGGGCGACAGGCACGGGCATCGCGTTAGTCCTGGGCCTCTACCTGCCGCTGCAACCACTGTAAAGACGCAAAACCTTCCGCGGCCACCGACGCCGGCGCTGACTGCCGGTAACGATCGTTGAAAATCTCCAGCGACCTGACGCCCTGATACCCGGCCTGCCGCGCCGCTGCGGCAAACGCCGCCACCGCCAGCGTGCCTTTGCCGGGGAAACAACGGTGGTGCCGGCTCCATTGATCGACCGGCATGGTCGGCGAGGGCCGGGCGGCGGCATCCGCCATTTGAATAAAGTAGAGCTTGTCGGCCGGGATAGCCATGATTTCACGTGCCCCCTCCCCTTGCGCCAAAACGTGAAAACTGTCCAGCATCACGCCCAGATGAGGATGAGCGGCGGCGCGCACCCGATCTCACGCCTGACTAAGACGATTCACGTACTTACCCCAGGCCAGCGCTTCATAAGCCACAGCGCAGCCATGCTGCTGCGCCAGGTCCGCCAGGCGGCGAAGATCCTCAATTTGCGCCGCGGGCTCGGGGGATGTCGCCGCGTCGGTTGCGCTACAGGCCAGCAGTAGCCTACAACCGAGCTGGTTCATGTTTTCCAGCAACCGCCGGGCGTTTTCATTGGCCCCGGCGCGACGTTCGGCTGGCGCGCCTACGTAATTGCGCAGGGGTTGTAGCACCACCACCTCCAGATCCAACGCGTCGGTCAAGCGACGAACGTCCCGCGCGCTGCCGGGAAAGGCCTCCAGATCGTCGGCAAAAATCTCCACGGCAGCAAAGCCCGCGCGCGCGATGGCCTCAAGTTTTTCCGGTAGCGTGCCCGATAGCGCGACGGTGGCGATAACCTTACGCATAGTCATTCTCCTGACAACCCGCCTACGGCGGGGACCTGATTGATTGTTCTAATAATTATGGTAAAAAAACGTTATAGTCACCAACGGACGCTGATGAATCTGTTTATTCCCGTCGGCGGATATCGGACGAGCTAGGAGCATAAGCGGATGTTTCCACATGTTTGGCTGGCGCTGCTTTTCAGCGTGATTTGCCTGTGCGCCCTGGCAGAGCCCCTGCGCGACGGCTATGCTTTCGCGCTGCTGGGCGAGCCGCGCTACCCGCCCGACTTCACCCATTTCGACTATGTCAATCCGGCCGCGCCCAAGGGCGGCAGCGTGACCATGGCCGCTATCGGCACGTTCGACAATTTCAACCGTTACGCGTCGCGCGGCACGGCGGCGGCGCGTACCGAACAGCTTTACGACAGCTTGTATGTCATCTCCGATGACGAAGTGGGCAGTTATTATCCGTTAATCGCCGAGTCGGCACGCTATCCCGCCAATTATGCCTGGGCGGAAATCACGCTTAATCCACGCGCCCGCTATCATAACCACCAGCCGATTACCGCCGCCGATGTGGCGTTTACTTTCAACAAATTTATGACCGAAGGGGTCCCCCAATTTCGGGTGTTTTATAAAGGGGTGAAAGTGAAAGCCATCTCCCGACTGACGGTGCGCTACGAATTCCCCGAGCCGAACAAAGATGCCTTACTTGGGCTGCTCACGCTGCCGGTGCTGCCGGAAAGTTTTTGGTCGCAGCATAAACTGAGCGATCCCCTCACGTTTCCGCCGCCCGCCAGCGGCCCTTATCGGCTAACCGCCTGGCGCACGGGCCAGTCCGTCACCTTTAGCCGGGTGAAGGATTATTGGGCGGCCACGCTGCCGGTCAATGTCGGGCGCTACAACTTTGATACCCTGCGCTATGACTATTATCTTGATGATAATGTCGCCATGGAGGCGTTCAAAGCCGGGGCGTTCGATCTGCGCATCGAAGACTCCCCCAAAAAATGGGTGACCCAGTACCGCGGCGGTAATTTCGACCGCGGTTTTATTGTGCATCGCGAGGTGGCGAACAACGCCCCGGTATCCACGCCCTGGCTGAGTTTCAACATTCAGCGGCCGCTGTTCGCCGACCGTCGGATCAGAAAGGCGCTGTCGCTGGCGTTTGATTTTGAATGGATGAATAAGGCGCTTTTTTATAATGGCTATCAGCGCGTTAACAGCTACTTTATGAATACCGATTATGCCGCGCGCGCCTACCCGGACGCCGCCGAGCTGACGATACTGGCGCCGCTCAAAAATCAGGTGCCGGCGGAGGTGTTCAACGCTATCTATCAGCCGCCGGTATCCGACGGCAGCGGCTACGACCGCGGCAATCTGCTCAAGGCGCTGGCGTTGCTTAAACAGGCCGGCTGAACGCTGCGCGATAAGCGTCTGGTGGACGCCCAGGGGAAACCGTTCCGCTTTGAGCTATTGGTGATGAGCGGCGGTAATAACCAGTACATCCTGCCCTTTCAGCATAGTCTGGCGCGCCTTGGGATCACCATGACGGTACGGGAAGTGGACAGCGCCCAGTTCACCAACCGCCTGCGCAAACGGGACTTCGATATGATCCCTTCCTCCTACGGCGCGTATGCGTTCCCCAGCAGCGATTTGCAAATCATCTGGGGGTCGGCGTATGTGGATTCCAGCTACAACCGTCCCGGGGTCAAAGACCCCGCTATCGACCAGTTGATTAACCAAATCGTGCACCACCAGGGCGATAAAGCGGCGCTGCTGCCGCTAGGACGGGCGCTGGACCGGGTGCTGACCTGGAATTATTTCATGATCCCGCTGTGGTATTCGCACCAGATCCGCCTGGCCTATTGGGACAAATTCGCCATGCCCACCCAGCGCCCCACTTATGACCTGGGATTCGACAGCTGGTGGTATGATGTCAATAAGGCGGCGCAATTGCCCGCCCAGCGGCGCTGACGAGGAGGACGGGCTTGACATCCTATGTATTAAAACGCCTGCTGTTGATAATCCCCACGCTGTGGGCCATTATCACGCTCAATTTCTTTATCGTACAGATTGCGCCGGGCGGGCCGGTGGATCAGGCGATTGCCGCCATCGAGCTGGGACAAACGGCCGGCTTTGGCGGCAGCCATGGCGATCCCCTGTCCCGCACGCAGACCTTGCACGGCGGCCAATTGGGGGATAATCAATATCGCGGCGCGCGGGGGCTGGATCCGGAGGTAATCGCCGAAATTACCCGCCGCTACGGCTTTGATAAACCGCTGCACGAGCGTTATTTCACCCTGCTGTGGCAATATGTTCGCTTTGACTTTGGCGACAGCCTGTTCCGCGGCGCCTCCGTGATGCAGCTGATTAAAGGCAGCCTGCCGGTATCGGTGTCGCTCGGCGTGTGGAGTACGCTGATTATTTATCTGGTATTGATTCCTCTCGGCAACAAAAAGGCGGTGCGCAGCGGCAGCGCATTCGACACCTGGAGCAGCTCCCTTATCATTATCGGCTATGCCATCCCGGCGTTTTTGTTCGCCGTCCTGCTCATTGTGCTGTTCGCCGGCGGCAGCTATCTCGATTGGTTTCCGCTGCGCGGCCTGGTGTCCGCCAATTTCGCTACCCTGCCCTGGTACGGCAAAATAGCCGATTATTTCTGGCATCTCACGTTGCCGGTGCTGGCGATGGTGATTGGCGGTTTCGCGACGTTGACCATGCTCACCAAAAACGCCTTTCTCGACGAGATCCGCAAACAGTATGTCGTCACCGCCCGCGCCAAGGGTCTTGGGGAAAGCGCCATCCTGTATCGCCACGTCTTTCGCAACGCTATGTTGCTGGTTATCGCCGGCTTTCCCGCCACCTTTATCAGCATGTTTTTTACCGGCTCGCTGCTCATCGAAGTGATGTTCTCACTGAACGGCTTGGGCCTGCTCGGTTATGACGCCACGCTATCGCGCGATTACCCGGTCATGTTCGGCACGCTGTACATCTTTACGCTTATCGGGCTATTGCTGAACATCATCAGCGATATCACCTATACGCTGGTTGATCCCAGAATCGATTTCGGGAGGCGCCATTGAAATCCTTGTCGCCGGTTAATCAGGCGCACTGGGCGCGTTTTCGGCACAACCGCCGCGGCTATTGGTCGCTTTGGTTATTTATCCTGCTGTTTGTCCTCAGTCTAGGCTCTGAGCTTATCGCCAACGACCGGCCCCTGCTGGTGCGCTATCAGGGCCAATTCTATTTGCCGTTATTTCATGATTACAGCGAAGCCAATTTCGGCGGCCCGCTGGCCAGCCGTGCGGATTACCGCGACCCGTGGCTTGAGAAGCGGCTGGACGAGCAAGGCTGGGCGCTGTGGGCGCCGGTACGATTCAACTACCGCACTATCAATTACGCCTCCCCCCTGCCATTCCCGGCGCGCCGCCCAGCGCAGGTAATTGGCTCGGCACCGACAGCAACGGCCGCGATGTTCTGGCCAATCTGCTTTATGGCTTCCGGCTGTCGATGCTGTTCGGGCTGGCGCTGACGCTTCTGTCGAGCCTGATAGGTATCCTGGTCGGCGCGACCCAAGGCTATTACGGCGGCCGTCTGGATTTGTGGGGTCAGCGCGTTATCGAAGTGTGGTCCGGTATGCCGACGCTGTTTCTGATTATTTTGCTGTCAAGCGTGGTGCCGCCCAATTTTTGGTGGCTATTGGGCATTACCGTGCTCTTCGGCTGGATGAGCTTGGTCGGCGTGGTGCGGGCGGAATTCCTGCGCACCCGCAATTTCGACTATATCCGCGCCGCGCAGGCGATGGGGGTCAGCGACCGGCGCATTATGCTACGTCATATGCTGCCCAATGCGATGGTGGCGACGCTCACCTTTCTGCCGTTTATTTTCTGCGGCTCGATAACCACGCTGACCTCGCTGGACTTCCTCGGCTTTGGTCTGCCGCTCGGTTCGCCCTCGCTGGGGAACCTGCTGCTGGAAGGGAAAAACAATTTACAGGCGCCATGGCTCGGTATTACCGCCTTTATCACGCTGGCGCTGGTGCTGTCGTTATTGATTTTTATCGGCGAAGCGGTGCGCGACGCCTTTGATCCGGGGAAGGCGTACTGAGATGAACCGCACTCCGCTATTGGCCATTAATCACTTAAGCGTGGCGTTCCACCAGGGAAGCTCGGCGCGCCGCGTCGTCGAAGACGTGTCGCTGACGTTGGATGCGGGCGAAACGCTGGCGCTGGTGGGCGAATCCGACTCCGGCAAGAGCGTTACCGCGCTATCGGTGCTGCGCCTGCTGCCCGCGCCGCCGGTAGCGTACCCCGGCGGCGAGATCCTGTTTAACGGGCAAAACCTGCTGACCGCCGACGAGGCCGTACTGCGGCGTATTCGCGGCAATGACATCGCCATGATTTTTCAAGAGCCGATGTCGTCGCTTAATCCGCTGCATACCCTGGAGAAGCAGTTGAGCGAAGTGTTGATGCTGCATCGCGGTATGCGGGGCAAAACCGCTCGCGCCGAGGCGCAGGCCGCCCTTGAGCGGGTAGGCATTCATCATCCGGCGAGCCGTCTGCGGGATTATCCCCATCAACTATCGGGCGGTGAGCGCCAGCGGGTCATGATCGCGATGGCGCTACTGACGCGGCCGAAGCTGTTGATTGCCGACGAACCCACCACCGCGCTCGATGTGACGGTACAGGCGCAGATCCTGCAATTACTGGCGGACCTGCGCCGAGAGTTGAATATGGCGCTCCTGTTTATTACCCACGACCTGAATATTGTGCGCCGGCTGGCGGACCGCGTCGCGGTGATGCAAAACGGCCGCTGCGTGGAAACCAATCGTTGCGACACCTTGTTCAGCGCGCCGGCTCATCCCTATACGCAGCGATTGCTGGCCGCCAAACCGTCGGGCCAACCGGCGGCGGTGGCGCAGGATACCGCCCCCCTGTTGCGGGTAAACGCCTTGGGCGTCAGCTATGGCGGCAAGGGCGCCTTATTTACGCGGCGCCAAGCGTCTAAAACCGCGCTACATAATCTTAGCTTTTCGCTGCGGCGCGGCGAAAGTCTGGGTCTGGTGGGGGAATCCGGCTCCGGCAAAAGTACCACCGCGCTGGCGCTACTGCGGCTCATCGCCAGCGAGGGGGAAATCTGGTTTGACGACTTGCCTGTGCATCGCTTCAATCGCCGGCAGATGTTGCCGCTGCGCCGGCGCATTCAGGTGGTATTTCAAGATCCCTACTCGGCGTTAAATCCCCGGCTATCGATGGCGGAAATCGTCGCGGAGGGTCTGCTGGTCCACCAACAGCTCAGCGCTCAAGCCGTGGAGCAGCGGGTCATCGCCGCGCTTGAGGAGGTCGGCCTGGATGCCGATAGCCGTCATCGCTACCCGGGCGAATTCTCCGGTGGACAGCGCCAACGCATCGCCATCGCGCGCGCGTTGATTCTCCAGCCCGAATTGGTGATCCTTGATGAGCCGACATCCTCTCTGGATCGCACGGTTCAGGCCCAGATATTGTCATTGCTGCAAACGTTGCAGCAAAAACACCGGCTGGCCTATGTGTTTATCAGTCATGATTTGCAGGTGGTGCGCGCGATGTGCCATCAAGTTGTGGTACTGTGGCAAGGACAGGTGGTCGAACAGGGCAGCGCCGACGCGCTGTTCCACACGCCGCGGGCGGCTTATACCCGCGAGTTAATGGCGGCCGGACGCCAGGCGGTCACGGAGGGGTAGCCCGATGGCGGCGCATCGGCATAGACCCGGGAGCCCCGATAGGCAAGGGGCTTAAGGCGCGGCACAAAGGTGAGGTTTGCGGCGTCGGCGCGGCGCGCGTTGGGGGAGCAAAGGCGAGAAATCATGGGCGCCGGCCGTTGATGGGCTAAAGCCTCATACTGAGGTGATATACGGCGCTGCCGCAGGTTCAGCTACCGCGACGCCAATATTTTTTATGCGACACAACCCGGCGCATTCGTCTTCACGATGCAAAAAAAGGCAGGGCTTGCCATCGCATTCCACGATGGAGCAACTGACTTCGATCTCGGCCAGCGTCCGGGCAAGCTCGCGCATCACCTGCCAGGCCGTATCATCGCCGTGGCTCAACAGCGTCAAACCAATCAGAACATTGTCATCATGGCTGGCGGCAATGATCGGCTCGACCTTGACGTCGGTATACCCCTGTAGCCAGCGGTAGTGATGCGGTAACCGGTGTACCACGGATAATTGTAAATTCGTCACTGCCTCTCCCCAGAAGCGCCATCACATAACAATTTTATCACATGAGCATAATACTAGCGTGACATCTGCACAAAAAAGTCATATTCCGGTAGTTATTAGTGTCTAAAGTGTGATATAAATCGACATTTTAACCACTATGTAACCTTTTTTGGCTACGCAATACAACTTTTTTATGCATAACTGTTACATTATGTAGGGGCATCAATGATGGCGGGAAGTGAGGCAATGTCGGCTCATCGTGTCCGATTGACGCCGGGGCGGAGGCGAAATAGAGGGTGTTCCCGCGTGAAATGTTGGGGAGGTAGCGGCGATGTGACGGCCGAGGCCGTCTCAACGGACTTGCCATAAAATCCCCCCGGACAAAACGCGTTGCCGGTCCGTCGTTGCGCGCCCGTTTCGCGCGGGCGAGCAACGACGTCGACGCTTTAGGGGGTTACGCCTCCAGTAGCCCTTGTGCCAAATAATGATCCTGGTCGGGGACGCCGGGCAAGACGAAAAAATAGCCGCTGCCGACGGGCTGAATATACTCTTCCAGCGCCTCGCCGTTCAGGCGACGCTGAACGGTGAGAAATCCCTGTACGAGGTCGTGCTGATAGCTGACAAATAAGAGCCCCATGTCCAGCTGGCCGGCGTTGGAAATCCCCAACGAGTAGCTGTAGCCGTGGCGCAGCATGGTACTGGCCACATCTTCCGGCCGACGGGGGTTGGCCAGGCGAATATGGGCGTCCAGCGGAATAATGGCCCCTTGAGGATCTTTCTGGAAATTGGGTACATCATGCTCCTTTTTCATACCCAGCGGCGCCCCGGTGCGCTTATCGCGGCCGAAAATTTGCTGCTGCTCATGCAGCGGGGTGCGGTCCCAAAACTCCACGCGAAAACGGATAATCCGCACCGCCTGGTAACTGCCGCCATAGGTCCAGGCCGGTTCGCACGGCGGCTTGCCGACCCAAATCACCTTATCCATCAGTGGTCCATCGGCCGTAGAAGGATTGGCGGTGCCATCCTTGAACCCCAGCAGGTTGATGGGCGTCTCGCGCCCTTTACTGCGCGCGGCGTGCGAGGAGATAAACCCTTCCCGCTTCCAGCGTACGCCGAGCAGATCCGGCGTATGTTTGATAATATCCCGCAGCGCGTGGATCACCGTGTCGCTGTTGTTGGCGCAGATCTGCAGCAACAGATCGCCGTGGCACAGCGCGCCGTCAAGCGCGTCATTGGGAAACCGGCGCATCACCTGCAAACGTAGCGGTTTATGTGCCGTCAGGCCAAAGCGCTGATCGAACAACGAATCCCCCACCGAGACCGTCATCGTCAGGTTATCAGGATAAATCGACGCGCCGAGTATGCCGGAATCCATGGGGGGTAATCGTTCATTCACCGCCGGCGCCTGCCCGCCGGTAGTGAGAAACGCGATACGCGCGGTCAGCAGCCGGAACAAGCGCTCGAGATCCTGGCGGTTGTCCGCCAGCACATCAAAGGCAACCAGCATTATCGCCGCCTGTTGGGGCGTCACGATGTCCGCCTGATGCAGGCCGAAGCACGGCTGCCGTTCCCAACGCTCATCCGGCGACAGCGTTCCCGGCGGGCTGACTTCTTGCGACTGCGACGCATCAATCTAATTGTCCTAGTCAAGCCCCAACACGCCGCGCAGCTGCGCAAGATCTTCCGCCAGCGTGGTGATCGGCCCCTTCAACGCATTGCGATCGGCTTCGGTCAGTTTTTCATAGGATTCAAAACATTGCGCCGTACGGTATTTTGCCAGCACCGTGTCGACTTTGCTGAAATTGCCGTCAATTTTGCTCAGTAACGGCGCGTTGGCTTTGGTCAACAGCGGGCGCAGCAGATTGACAATTTTTGCGCGCCGTCGATATTGGCCTGGAAGTCCCACAGGTCGGTGCGGCTGTAGCGATCCTCTTCGCCGCTGATTTTGCTCGAAGCCACTTCCTCAATCAAGCCAGCGGCCCCGCCGACGACTTTACTGGGCGGGAAGGTCAGTGCGCCGATGCGTTTTTGCAACTCCAGCACATCGCGGTAAAGCTTATCGGCGAAGGGCGTCATCGCGTCGGTGGTTTTATCAGCGAACAGCGTTTTTTCCAGCCGGTGGAAGCTGGTAAATTTCGGGTCGGCGGCCTTTTTTTCGTAATCATCTTCCCGCGCGTCGATACTCTCGTCCAGATCGGAGAACAGTTCGGCGATGGGTTCGATGCGCTCATAATGTTGGCGGGTTGGCGCATACAAACGCTGGGCGGTGGCCAAATCGCCGCGGTTAATCGCCTCGGTGAAGGCCTTGGTGCCCTTGACCAGTTCCGCGACCTCGCCAATGACGTAGACCTTATAGTCGGCGATGAGGCCCACCAGCGCTATGGCATCCGGTTGCGTGCCGCTCTGGCTGCCGTCGACGGTGACCGTCAGCTTACCGCGGGGATTACTTAACAGCCCGCAGGTCATGTCATACTCCCCCGGCTCCAGGTTGGCGGTCATTTTTTGGGTAAAACCCGGCGCGATATTTTCGCGCTCCTCCACCACCATCACCCCTTTCAATATTTCCCATTCCAGCCCTTTCTGGCTGGTATTATGGACCACGAAACGGGTTTTTTCCCGCGTTGACGGTCAAGGCCATCGGCTCACATTGTTTATCGTTGACGGTGATCTTGACTTCCGGGATATCCGCCGCTCGCGCGGGCAGGCTGGCTGTCGTGAATACCGGCAGAGCGAACAGCATCGCCGGCGCCAGGCGACGACCAAAACGTTGTTGGATTGACATATAATGTGGGGTGGCAATCATTTCTGGACTCTCAAGGGGAACGATGGATTAGCCGGAATCCCTTTACTGGCGCGGCTTACAGCGATTTTACGGATTCTGGACTAGTTGCAAAAAAATGAGCGAAAATTGAGTTTTTTGCACTATATTCTGGACTGGATTGGTCGTAGTTTGAGTATGTTTGAAAGCCGTTTAAACAGTTTTTTATTAACGATTTTGTTGATAATTTTATACAATGTATTTATATTTTGTTTATTTAAACGGCCCTTTTGCTATAGCTTGTTAGGATTTCTTCCCCTGCCTCATTGTTACCATCAAGACCACACTCTCTAGCCTTCCGAGCGTTTAAAACAGCCTCTTCTTGCGTTTGAGGCTGTTTTCCAAGGATTTTCTCTTTCACCACGTGATCTAGGCGCAGCAATTCAATATTATTCTCGTCAAGCAGATAGAGAACTGTTTCTACCCCTTTGCGAGCCAGCATGGTTGTCAATTGCTCCCGCTCTTCTTTAGTTAAAAATGAGAGCATATCTACCAAGCCATCACGATCTTCAGTTTTATTTGGTGTTTTTGGTGTTTTTCCATCTCCAAATTGAAGCCACTCCAGAGTAACCCCCTCACATTTTGCGATCCGAGAAAGAAGGTTTTCACGTGGCATTGGTGGATTCGCTTCCCTTTTGTAATAGCTGTTAAGTGTGTTGATGTTTATCCCCCAAGCTCTGGCAGCCACACTGCGCGAGGGGTATATCCTTGCTAGCTGCGCAATTCTATCGATGACAGGTTCTTTGTCATGTGTTTGAAAAATACCAAGGCGTTCTTTTCTCATGCGGGGTTCTTTTCCATAAAAATACATGTAAAACAATCTGTTATAACAAAAGCACCTAAATAACCAAAAACACCTTGATTTGGTGTTTTTGGTTATGTGAATTTTGTCTGTAGAGATAACCCCTCGGTTATCCCCACGGCTAGCTTTTTAGGATAGATGAATGATGAGTCAAAAAGAAGATCTGTGTGTCGATTGGCACCCTGAAATCATCAAGGCGGAAATCCATAAGAGGACTATCGCTCCGCGCGCTTTCACCGGAGGCGGGGTACAGCAAAGACTCACTTAAAACCGTTTTGCGTACACCATGTAGACCGTATCAGCAAATTATTGCTAATGCGCTGGGGGTAGAGCCGGAAGTGATCTGGCCGAGCCGTTACAGAACTGCAAGCTACATTCGCAAGGTGTCCTGATCATGTTTGTTGTCGCCAAGGAATTAATGGGAGTACCCGGCTTACCCGCGACAACCAAGGGCATTCGCCAGGCACTGTGTCGATATTCGGAGGGTGCGCCTGAACTGGTACGCAAACGTCCTGGCACCAAGGCTTTCGAGTACCACATCGATTGTTTGCCGGAATCAACACGCGAGATCATCAAACAACGGCACTATAAATCCCTGATTGCGCAAGCCCCGGCCCAGCCGGTTGATGAGTCGGTCAAGCGCAGCATCGCCATCAAGTCGCGTGATGAGCTGGCGATCATGCGCCAATGTCCCGCCCTACTAGACCGCAAGGTGCAGGCCCTGAACGATCAGCAGAAGCAGATTGCCGATGCACGCATGAGGCTGGCACAGGAAGTGATCCGGTTACAGCAGGCTGACATGACTCGCATTGCGGCGGTGACCTTTATCGTCGATGAGTCAAAGGCCGGTACATTGCCCGAGGCCCTGCAGCGCGCCGCCACGTTGGCTAACGCCAAAAAGGGCCGCACCCGGCAAGGGATGGGCAAAAGCAGTCTGCAGGAATGGGTGAGTCTCTATCTCAGCGCTGAGCGACCCCAGGAGCGCCTGGCGATACTGGCTCCCGGGCAGCCGAAGAAGCAGCGTCCCAAGGATATGACGTGGTTCTACGCCCTGTTCTGGCCGCATTATGTCCGGCCCTGTGGCCCGACGGTGCTGGAAGCCTACCGTGCGTTTCAGGCGGACTGGCAGGGCAAATACCATGACCAGCCTGCCATGCTGGCGGCCCTGCCGACCTACGACAAGGTCAATCGCATGGTCAGGCGGGTTGCACCCAACCGAAGGGTCAAGGGCCGTGTCACCGGCTCGGCGCTTAAGGCGTATCAGGTATACCAGCAGCGGGATTGGGCACAGATGCCGGTGAATGGCTGCTGGATAGCCGACGGTAAGTCGCTAAACATGAAAGTGGCGCATCCGATACACGGGCGGCCCTTTACCCCAGAGCTGACTTTGGTGCTCGACGGGCGTACCCGGTATCTGGTGGGCTGGAGCCTGTCACTGGCGGAAAACGCCATCGCGGTGGCCGATGCGTGGCGTTATGCCATCCAGCACCACGGCAAGCCGCTGTTTGCCTACTCCGATAACGGCGGTGGTGAGACCAATAAAATGCTGGATGCGGATATCACCTGGATTTTTCCCCGGCTGGGCATAGAGCATATTACCGGTATCCCCGGTAATCCGCAGGCGCGGGGCATTATTGAGCGGCTGAACGGGGTGCTCCCACGTCGGCTGGCACTGCGCTTTCAGACCTATAACGGATTGAGCGCCGACCCTAACGGGGTACGGGTGCAGGGGCAAAAACTACTGAGTCTGTCGAACGCCCTGCGTCAGGGGAAGGAGCTGAACGCCACGCAGCAAAAGACGCTGGCGATTCTGCCCAGCTGGCGGCAGCTGATAGACGCCATCGAGGAGGAGGTACAACGCTATAACCACAGCCACGAGCACAGCGCACTGCCGAAGGTCAACGATAAATCGATGACGCCGGCCGCCTACCGCAAGGCCCTGTTGGCTGAGCAAGGAGACAACATTGAATACCTGACGCCGGGCGAGTTGCGAGAGATGTTTATGTCAGAAGAGAAACGCGTGGCCCAGCGTGGTTGGGTTGAATTGTTGAATAACCAGTATTTTGCCAGGGAGCTGATTGAGGTAGACCGCCAGACGGTGCGGGTGGCCTACGATATCCATAATCCCAATGAAGTGATTATTCGCCAGATGGACGGCGCTTATCTCTGCACCGCGCTGTGGAATGGCAATACCGCTTCGCCGGTGCCGGTCTCCAGAGTGGAAAAAGCCCTGGAGGCGCACGCCAAGCGTCGCATTAAACTGGCTGAAAATAAAATTCAGGATGCGAAAGACGAATTACGTCCGGTGATTGACGCGCCCAGGGAGAACGATTACAGCCTGCTGCTACCCAAGGTAGCGGCACCTGAAAAAGAGAAGGTGTATTTATTTGAATCTGAATACGAGCACGATATCAAGCAGGTCGGTAATAACCGATAAGGATATATTGTATGACAACGCGAGAACGTATTTTCCAGCTGATGGAACGGTCAGGCTACACCCAGCGCAAGGTGGCCGATAAAACCGGATTAAGCGGCACAACCATTTCACAATATTTAAAGGGGGTTTACAATGGCAATATTGATAACGTCGAAGGCACACTGCGGGATTTTCTTGACCGCGAGACAGAGCGCGCTCACCGGCGGGACATCAAGGTGAATTTTGTGCCGACCCATCTGGCCAGGGTGGCGCTGGACCTGATTAGTGCCACGCACGACTTCGGCGATATCGGCGTGATATACGGCCCGGCCGGCATGGGGAAAAGCATGGTGCTGAAGGAGTATGTGCGCGCCAACAGCGCCAATAAAGGCGTCATCCTGATTGAAGCCGACCCCGGCTATACCGCCAAGGTGTTATTGCAGGCGTTGTGCGCCCGGCTGGGTCTGCGCAAAACTGGCAATATCCATGAGCTGGTCGAGGAATGTGTGCAGGGGCTGCGCGACAAGCACTGGCTGGTCCTGGTTGATGAGGCCGAGCTGCTGCCCTACAGGGCGCTTGAGGTCTTGCGCCGCATTCACGACCGTTCCGGGGTGGCCATTGTCCTGGCGGGGATGCCACGCCTGCTGCTCAATCTGAAAGGCTCACGCGGGGAATACGCCCAGCTCTATAGCCGGGTGGGCATGGCGTTAGACCTGGAGTCTCGCAGGCAAGAGAGCGAAACCGAGGATTTTAGTGCCATTCTGGGCAGTCTGTTATCGAACGGTGAGGCCACGGGCGAGCCGCTTGCGCCGGAAATTGCCGCCGCCTTTCGCAAGCATTCTCGGGGCAATTATCGCCGCCTGTTTAAACTGGCGCGCGGGGTGGCCCGGACAAGCGTTATCGGCAATCAGGGGATGTCCGTGACGTTAATCGACCGCTATGCAGAAATGCTAATTCATTGAAGGAGGAAAGCATGTCAGTCCATCATAAAGCGGCATCGACCAACACTCATCTTATCGCCGCGATGACGCAGGCAGGAGCCGTTATTCATTATTTGACGATAAGAGGCGTGAGTGTAAAAAGCGTGATATTGCATAATTGCAAACTCGTTATCCGTATTGAACACCATCCGCTCTGTGAGCAGTTATTAAAACAGGGGCAGGCGGATTATATCACCGTGGGCAAAAACGCACAGGGTGGTTTTAAGCAAGGGGCATTCATGAAAGGTGGGTGAAAGGTGATTTGGTCAACGTCATTACATTGAGGCTATCATGCCAATTAAAATAACAGTGACTCTTCTAGATGATGAAAAAGGCACTCATGCGAATGTCCGTGCTAAACAAAAAAAGGTTACACCACATGAAGATAAATGTGCACGCCTATTACTTAAACTGATAGAGATGTCAGGGCGGGATCTAACTATTTTTGTATGGTTGTTTTGGGCAAAAAACAGGCTTTGTTGAATAAATCGAACTTTTAGGTGACTGGCGGCTCTGATCACTACATTCGTTTCAACATCAGGTCCCCATGGCAAAGCAAAAGTTTAAAATCACCAACTGGCCCGCATATAACAATGCGCTCAGGCAGCGGGGGGACCTGACAGTATGGCTTGATGAGTCAGCCATTGCTGCATGGACTGAGAGTACACCACCTGAACATCGTGGCCGGCCGCTTCACTACACCGATATGGCCATTACCACGGTTCTGATGATAAAGCGCGTGTTTAACCTTTCGCTTCGGGCGTTACAGGGTTTCGTTGACTCGATTTTTAAACTGATGGGGCTGTCGCTGCGCTGCCCAGATTACTCTCTGGTCAGCCGGCGAGCAAAAACCGTCGACATCAGCATAAAAACGCCAACCCGCGGCGAAATCTCACACCTGGTCATCGATGGCACCGGCCTGAAAATCTTCGGCGAAGGCGAATGGAAAGTCAGACAGCATGGGGCTGAGAGGCGCAGAGTATGGCGCAAGCTTCATCTGGCAGTAGATAGCGCGACACATGAAATTATCTGTGCCGATTTATCGCTAAGCGGTACGACAGATGCGCAGGCGCTGCCCGGGCTGATTAACCAAACCCACCGGAAAATCAGGGAAGCGTCGGCTGACAGTGCTTACGATACGCGTTACTGTCATGATGCTCTGCTGAGGAAAAAAATAAAGCCGCTTATCCCACCGCGAAGTGGTGCGCAATATTGGCCAGCTCGATACCATGAGCGTAACCATGCGGTGGCAAATCAGCATCTGAGCGGCAATAACGATACCTGGAAAAAGAAAGTAGGTTATCACCGGCGTTCACTGGCTGAAACGGCCATGTTCCGGTTTAAAACACTTCTGGGTGGTCATCTGAGTCTGCATGGCTATGACGCGCAGGTAGGTGAGGCAATGGCAATGGTTAAAGCACTTAACCGGATCACACTGTTAGGAATGCCAAAGACCCTGTACACGATTCTGTGTAAATGCCTTTTCTCAGAAGTGACCGTCCAGGCGGTCACCGAACTCGATAATAAAGCGACTCATTGCCATGCGCCAGTCCCTCAAAGGCATTGTCCATTTCTGTGAGGCCGCCTGTATCGCCAGCCACACCACCTTTTTCACTGCGTCGTCGGTCGGGAACACCTTGCGTTTTTTGATGGCATGCCGGATCACGCTGTTTAACGACTCGATGGCGTTGGTCGTGTAGATCACCTTGCGGATGTCCGTTGGGTAGGCAAAGAACGTGGCCAGATTGGCCCAGTTTGCCTGCCAGCTTCGACTTATTTGCGGGTAGCGGATGTCCCAGGCACTGGAGAACGCTTCCAGCGCCTGCAAGCCGGCTTCTTCTGTAGGGGCCTGATAGATAGATAGATAGCTTTCAGGTCGCGGGTGACGGCCTTGTAGTCCTTCCAGGAGACGAACCGCAGGCTGTTGCGCACCATATGCACGATACACAGCTGGAGCCGCGCCTCCGGATACACCGCGTTAATAGCGTCAGGGAAACCTTTCAGCCCGTCTACGCAGGCGATAAGGATATCGTTCAGGCCGCGGTTTTTCAGCTCTGTCAGCACGTTCAGCCAGAACTTTGCGCCTTCATTTTCGGCCAGCCACATACCTAGCAACTCTTTCTGGCCTTCGATGTTGATGCCCAGCGCCAGGAACACAGATTTGTTGATGATGCGGCTGTCCTGCCGGACTTTTAGAACGATACAGTCAAGATAAACAATGGGATAGACTGCATCCAGAGGCCGGTTTTGCCATTCAACAACCTGCTCCATGACCGCATCGGTGACCTTTGAGACCAGCGCCGGCGAGACATCGGCGTCATACAGCTCTTTGAACGCGGCGGCGATCTCGCGGGTGGTCATCCCTTTGGCGTACAACGATAAAATCTGGTTATCCATCCCGGTAATCCGGGTCTGGTTCTTCTTTCACCAGTTGCGGTTCAAAGGAACCGTAACGATCGCGCGGAGTACGCAGCGCCAGCGGGCCATCGCCAGTGGTAACGGTTTTTGTGGAATAGCCGTTGCGGGCGTTGGTCCCCGGTTTAGGCTGATTTTTATCGTAGCCGAGGTGATGGGTCATTTCGGCATTGAGAGCTGCTTCGACGCTGATTTTTTTCAGCAGCCGATCGAAGTGACTGAGATCTTCAGGGGTTTTGAGATTTTTGGCCAGTTCGTTAGCCAGAGCCTGCAACTGTTTTTCGTCCATAAATTAACCTGTTTTTGATGTTGGATTGAACATATCAAAATCAGGCAAATACACAAATTTCTAAACAGGCTCAATGCCAAACAGCGTCCGCATCATGTAACAATCGCCCTGATAGGGAGGAAGTCGTCACAAATTTCGGATTTATTCAACAAAGCGTCTATTTTTCCTGTGCTGGCTACTCCTTGCTCTTTGCGTAGTGATTCGCTTTTAAGTTCCAGTCTATAGCTGGGGTGTACTAACCGATCGAGTAACGCGTCAGCTGTCGTGGGGTTTTCTATCAGTCCATACCATTTTTTCACCGGCAGTTGACTGATCAGGATGCTGCTGCTTTTGTCGTAACGATCTTCCATCACCTCCAACAGCATCGTTGCCTGCATCGGACTTATTGATTCTAGGCCCACGTCGTCCAAGATCAGTAACTCTATTTTTTCTAACTGCTTAAGCTGTTTTAGATAGGTCCCGTCTACCTGACACTGGTGAAGATGGGCCAGCAACCGACCCACTCGCCAGTAACGCACGCTATATTGCTGCCGGCATGTCTGCTCACCAAGCGCACAACTGAGCCAGGTTTTGCCCGTACCTGTCGGCCCCGTGATGAGTATGCTTTTCTGATATTTCAGATATTGTCCCCCTAGCAGATCTCGCATCTGTTCCGGTGTCACTCCTCGGCTAGGGATATAACGGATATCTTCCGGTTTTGCCTGCAAGCGCATTTGCGATTGCCGTCGCATACGGCATATTTGGTTGTTTTTTCTATGCAAATTTTCCGCTTCTACCATCAGCGACAACCGCTCCTCGAACCTCAGCTCCCCATAACTCCCCGGGAGTTCGCGTTGCGTCTCCAACGCCTGGACCATTGCCGACAACTTCAGCTCTCGCAGAGCCATTAACAGTGTATCCATATTTATTCTCCTTAGTGATAACTGTCCGGACCTCGGAGGTTTTCGTGAACCAGCATTGATACGCCGGCTCCGTCCTGGGTGACCTCACTTTCACGACCGTGTTTCAATACGTTGGCTATGAAAGAGCGGTTAATGCACCCTTTCTCCAACGCCAGCGCGCAGGCCTTCTCCAGTCGCGTCGTCTCATAGCGCCGTTGCAGATTGAGTAGCCCCAGCACGGAGCGGTAAGCCTGCTCCGGATGGGCTTTGCTCTTTTGGATGGACTCGACCACTTTCAGTGTGCACACACCCACCGACAGCGCCCAACTGCACAGCCTTTCCGACGTCCACTGGCGCTGCCCCTTATGGTTAGCCGGCATGTGCGCCGCCTGAGTCGTGTGCCTATAGGCGTTATCGCTGCGAAGGTGCGTAGCCACGCAGACGCCCTTATGGTGGATTTGCACCAGCCGTTGGGTGGCGATGACGTCAACGCGCTCGCCAACCAGCGGATGCGGCACCGAGTACCAGTTTTTGCCGTAGTCTATGTGGTAATCAGGTCCCACTCGGGCAACGAGATACTCACTGTATTCCCATTGTGTGGGCGGTAGAGGCCCAAGAGCCGGTTTGTCCAGCTGCTCGAAGCGTTCAAGGCGACTTTGTCCGCCGTAATGACGCATCGGGGCGCAGATTCAACTCATGATTGAGTTCTCGTATCACCTGGTTGAGTTCGGCCAGCGAGTAGAACCTACGTTTACGCAACCGGGCCAAAACCCAGCGTTCTACCAGCTGCACAGTTGATTCTGCCTTCGCCTTGTCTTTCGGTTTTCTCGGGCGCGCCGGTAGCACCACTGTCTCATAGTGATTTGCCAGCGCCTGGTAGCTCTGGTTTATGACCGGCTCATAGCGGTCAGGGGTGCTGACAGCGCTGCGCAGATTATCAGGTATCATCAGCTCCGGAACCCCACCCATGAAGTGCAGGCAGCGGCTATTGGCGTTGAGCCACGATGCCATATCCTGGCCTTCGCAGGCTTCGATATACGCATAGCCTGACACGCCCATGGCAGCGACGAAGATAGCGACCTGGCGTACGCTACCGGTCGCAGGGTTGACGATAGGTACGGTGGGGCCACAGAAGTCGATGAAGAGCTTTTCGCCAGCCTTGTGCTCCATGCGCATGGAACGCCGCTGCTTCTTTTTCCAGTCACGGAACAGTGCACAAAACTGTGAGTAACCGAGGGCATCACCGCCCACGGCGGACTGATATTCCATCCAGAGCAGCTGCTTGGTCATGCCCTTGCGGCTTAACTCGGTATCGATATCAAGCCAGCTGGGTAAAGTATTGATAACTTTTCCGGATTTGCCGGGATAGAGCAGGCGGTCGAGGTCGACGGGGGACAGTTCCACCGGCAATGGCCAGACACAGGTTAGCTACCGTGAATCGGCCGAGGATATCGTGCACGGTAGTACAGCCTATGCCGAGCGCTGCTGCGATAGTGCGATTCGAGCGACGCTGCTCGAATTTCATACGTAAAACATTAATATAGATGCACATTTCCGTTCTCGCTTTCTTCTTTTTACGTGCCATGCCATGCCCCCGGAAGCTAAAAGTCTCCAGAGTATGGCGGAACAGAAGATGAGCGATCGGACAGAATCGGAATCGCTGATCGGGCGACCGGAATCAGTGATCGGGTGAAATCGGAATCAGTGATCGGATGTGACCGGAACCAGCAGCTGACCGATATACAGCGAGCCGCCCGCTTTTACTGTCTTCAGCAGCTCACATTTGGTGGCAAAGTGAGCGGGCAGAACTTTGGTACTTCGGCTGTGCGATCACAGTCATTGAACCTCTTAAGAATCGAAGAACAGCTATCACAGGCTCACCTGCGTTTATCCCATGCAGCCATAGAGCATCTTGGGTGGCAGGCTTGTATTGAAAAATATGATAGGCCACACTCATTGTTCTATCTTGATCCACCTTACTGGAAGACTCAAGGCTATGGCGCAGCGTTTGGCCTGGAACAATACAGCATCATTGATAGCCTTGCTCATTCAATAGCAGGAAGAATGGTGATTTCAGTTAATGATATCCCAGAAATGAGGCTCATCTTCAAAAACCTTCATATCGACGTTGTTGACCTAAAATACTCATTAGGCAAGAACCGTCATAGTAGACGCGAGTTGGTCATTCGTAATTTCGCCTGATTTCCTGTTTGCAAACAATTCTGGACTGTCCAAAATAGCCATTTTTTAGGGGTTATGGGAGTCCAGAATTGTTTGCAAATTAGTCCAGAATTGATTGCATCGCTACAATAACATTATCCTGATGTTTTGCGGCTGATGAAAAATTTCTTATTTGGCGAGCGTCGCCGCCCGGGAGTGCCGGGACGGCAGGAAAAACAAAATCAGCGCCGGTACCAGATAAAGCAAATATACCGCCACCTCGCTGACCGTCGGCGTTTCCTGGTAGCCTAACAGGCCTTCCAAAAGCGTGCCGAATAGCGTATGCGTCGAGAGCACCTGACTCCAATCAAAGGCGATTGATTGGTAGCCGTTCCACAACCCGGCTTCATGGAACGCGTGGATCGCGCCGGCGGCAAGCCCGGCGGCGACAAACAAAATAAACACGCTGGTCCATTTGAAAAAGGCCGCCAGCGGCAACCGGATACCGGTCCAGTACATCACCATGCCCAGCGCGATGGCGCAGGCCAAACCCAATACCGCGCCGATCGGCGCGGCGATGCCCACGTCCTGGCTGAACGCCGCCAGCAAGAAGAACACCGACTCCAGGCCTTCACGCGCCACGGCAAAAAACACCATGCCGGTGAGCGCCCATCCCTGACGCTGGGATTGCGCCAGGGCCTGGTCCACCGCCATTTCCAGCTGATTTTTCACCGAACGGGACATTTTGCGCATCCACAGTACCATCCAGATCAATACGGCGACGGCGATAACCGCTACGATGCCCTCGAACAGATCCTGTTCCTTTTGCGAAAATTCACCGGTGGTGGCGTTAATCGCCAGCCCCAGCGCCAGACACAACAGCGCCGCGGTGATGGCACCGAGCCACACCCTTGTCAACAATTGACCGCGTCCGGTTTTTTTCAGGTAACCCGCGATGAGGCTAACAATCAGCGCCGCTTCAAGCCCTTCCCTGAACATGATAAGAAACGGTACAAACATCATTTATCCTCATCCGCCTCCAGGGCAGACCATTGTAAACAAACGCAAATAAGAACGATATTGATTATCATTACCTATTATGAAAAACAAGGTGACCGTCGGCAAAATTGCAACTTTGCTGCCGCGCTCAATTCCTACGGAAAGTAAGGAAAAACAGCGGAATTGGCGGCGATGGCCGCCGCCGCGCGCGGGCCGGCCATGCGCCCGGATGAGGCCTGGGCGAGGCGAATAGCACTCCCTTGTGAGTCAAGGGCAACGCGCTGGTCAGCGCCGCCGCGTCAGGCGGATCGCAAGCCAGCTTGGCGCGGGGCGCCAGCCGAAGGCGTCTATTAGCCCAGCGAAAGCCGTACTTTGCTCTTGCGCGGACGGCTGGCGTACAGATAGCACAGCAGCGCGACGCTGCTGCAAACCGCCATGGAAAACACCATCGGCCAGGCACTATCGAACGTCGCCAGCGACAGCAACGCGACGATGACCGCCCCGACGCCGAAACGCAGCGTGCCCGCGCCAGCGACGACGCCGTGCCGGCCATATGCGGAAAATCTTCCAGGATCACCGCCATCCCGTTCGAGGTCACCATAGCCACACAGCCTACAAATAGCGCCACGCCAACCACCAGCGGAATGAAACCGAGATGCAGCGCCAGCACCGCTATCATCCAAAGACCGGTGACAAACTGGATCGTCAGGCCCAGCCGAAACATGCTTTGCGCCCCGAAACGCGCGACAAAGCCGCTATTGATAAGCGTCAGGATAAACAAGAATACGACGTTGATCGCAAAGTAGTAGCCGAAGTTCTGCGGCGACACGCCGTTGAGGTCAATATAGACAAACGGCCCGGCGCTGAGAAAGGAAAACATGCCGGCGAACGAGAAACCGCTGGCTAGCATGTAACTGAACACCCGCTTGTGGCGAAACAGCGAGCCGAAATTACCGATGGTGGTGCTGAGGCGAAACTTCTGCCGCCGTTCGCGCGGCAGCGTTTCGCGAATAAACACCAGCACCAATATCGTCGCCACCAGCGCCGCCAGGCCGATCGTCCAGAAAATCGCGTGCCAGCTCAATAACACCAGCAGGCGCATATAAATCAACATCTCGACCGATTGCGACAGCGCGCAGGCGGCCGCGGCCAGCGCAAAGCAGAATGTGCCGAACATAATGACCGGTTTGCGACCGAGACAGTCAGCCATCGGGCCATAGAACAGCTGGCCGATAGCGAAGCCGAGCACATAGGCGCTCAACGTCATCTGCACGCTGCCGGCGCTGACGCCATACTCCGCCGCGATAATCGGCAATGCGGGCAGATACATATCGATAGCGAGCGGCATTAGCATGGACAACAGTCCCAGTATCACCACAATACCGATATGTTTTTTACGTTCGGGATGCACTCTCCATACTCCTTTCATCAGCCTGATTCAGTGTTTTAATGATTCAATCCGTCGGCAGACCTACACTGGCGATCTCTTCGGCGGTCAGCGCGCGGTATTCCCCCGGCTGAAGATGCGCATCCAGCACAATGGCGCCGATTCGCTCACGATGCAGCGCTATCACCCGATTGCCGAGCGCGGCGAACATGCGTTTAACCTGGTGATAGCGTCCCTCTCTGAGGGTCAGACGGACCCGCTGCGGCGAAAGCGCTTCCAAACGGGCGGGACGGGTAGGCAGATTTTCGCCGCGCAGCATTATCCCGGCGGCGAAACGCTCGGCGGTCTCCGTCGCCAGCGGCTGTTCCAGCGTCACTAAATAGTCTTTCTCGCAATGATGCCGCGGCGACGTTAGCCGGTGCGACCATTGCCCGTCATCGGTCAGCAGCACCAGACCGGTGGTATCAATGTCCAGCCGGCCGGCGACGTGCAGCTTATCCGGCACCGGTTCATCAATGAAATACAAGAGAGTGGGATGATCGGGATCGTCCGTGGAACAGACATAACCCTGGGGCTTGTGCAGCATGAAATAGCGCGCGGTCAGAATCTGCTGCAGCACGTTGCCGTCAAAGCGCACCTGGTGTTCAGGCAGCAGCTGGAACGCCCCTTGCCGAATCACCTCGTCATCCACGGTGACGCGTTTGGCGCGCAGCTCGCGCGCCACCAGGGCCCGGCTGATGCCCAGCTGTTGAGATAAAAATTTGTCCAGTCGCATTAACGTTGTTTTGCCTGTAATCTTGGGAAGCGCTTGGCGATTGCGGCACCCTCGCTGGGGAGCCGCCGCGGCTGAAAAAACGTCAGCCCCACGCGCAGGCGGAACAGCCGTTGCTGTTTATGCCATGAGTATACCGGGGCTTGCCCGCCGCGCCTAGCGGGCATCCACTTGAATTATTAGCTTCCATCCTATTTCATTATGAAGACAGCGATTATCACGATCAATTTCCCCTCTCCGCTTCCATTAGGAACGGTGCGGCGCTGATGGCACTGACGCTTCGCCCCTATCAGCAAGAAGCGGTCAAGGCCACCGTCGAGCACTTTCGCCGCCACAGCACGCCGGCACTGATTGTACTGCCCACCGGCGCCGGCAAAAGCCTGGTCATCGCCGAGCTGGCGCGCCTGGCGCGCGGCCGTGTCCTAGTGTTGGCGCACGTGAAAGAGCTGGTGGCGCAAAATGCGCAAAAATACCGCGCCCTGGGGCTGGATGCGGCTATCTTCGCCGCCGGCCTGAAGCTGCGCGACAGCGCCGGCAAGGTGGTTTTCGGCAGCGTACAATCCGTCGCGCGCAATCTGGCTGCGTTCTCCACCCCTTTCTCGCTGCTGATTATCGATGAATGCCACCGCCTCGGGGATGACGACAGCCAATATCAGCAGGTGATCCGCCATCTGCGCGAGGTGGGGATCCGGGGCTGCGCGTTCTCGGTCTTACCGCGACACCCTACCGGTTGGGCAAGGGATGGATTTATCATTTTCATTACCACGGGAGGGTAGGCGGCGATGAGCGTTGTTTCTTTCGCGACTGCATCTTTGAACTGCCGCTGCACTATATGGTGAAGCATGGCTATCTGGTGCCGCCCGAACGGTTGGATATGCCGGTGCGCCATTACGATTTCAGCCGCCTCTCGCCCAACGCGCTGGGCGACTATCCTGCGGTCGACCTCAACGGCGAATTGCAGCGCCAGCGCCGCATCACGCCGCTGATTGTCGCGCAGATCCGCGATTACGGCGCCGCCAGACGGGGGGTGATGATCTTTGCCGCGACCGTCGAGCACGCCGACGAAATTCTCAACCTGTCGCCGCCGGATCAGGCGGCGCTGGTCAGCGCCGAGACGCCCGCCGCCGAGCGCGATCGCCTCATTGATGCCTTCCGCGCGCAGCGCCTGCGTTACCTGGTCAACGTGTCGGTGCTCACCACCGGTTTCGATGCGCCGCACGTTGACGTCATCGCCATCCTGCGCCCGACGGAATCGGTAAGTCTTTATCAACAGATCGTTGGCCGTGGCTTGCGCCTTTATCCCGGCAAAACCGCGTGCCTGATCCTGGATCATGCCGGGAACGGACACGATCTCTATTCGCCGGAAGTCGGGCAGACAAAACCGGTCCAGGTCTTCTGTCCCGCCTGCGGTTTCGCCAATCTGTTTTGGGGCAAAACCGCCGGCGATGGCACGATTATCGAACATTATGGCCGTCGTTGCCAGGGCTGGCTCGAGGACGAAAGCGGTGCGCGCCAGCAGTGCGATTATCGTTTTCGTTTTAAACTGTGTCCCGATTGCAACGCCCAGAACGATATCGCCGCCCGCCGCTGCCATCATTGCCAGCGGATTTTGCTGGACCCGGACGATATGCTTAAGGCCGCGCTGCGTTTGAAAAATGCGCTGGTGCTGCGCTGCAGCGGCATGTCGCTGCGCGCGGGCCAGGATGAGAAGGGGGAATGGCTACAGGTCACCTATTTTGATGAGGACGGCGCCGACGTCGGCGAGCGTTTCCGCCTACACACGCCGGCGCAGCGACGGCTGTTTGCGCTGCGTTTTCTGCCCTTACACCTGCGCGCCGCAGCGCCCATGAATTTCGCGGCTGACCGGGTTTTGTTTGCCCCGCGCCGGTAATTCCGGTAAAATCCTGCCCGCTTACTCACAAGCACGTTTATCCTGCCTGCTGCTGGGTCCGCCTGTAGCAGGTTAAATTCCAGGTTTTGAGAAAAATTATGTTAACTATCAATGCTGAAATCCGCAAAGACCAGGGCAAGGGTGCGAGCCGCCGCCTGCGTCTCGCGAACAAGTTCCCGGCCATCGTTTACGGCGGTGCTGAAGCACCGGTCGCCATCGAGCTGGATCATGATATCGTTTTGAACACCCAGACCAAAGAAGGCTTTTACACCGACGTTCTGGCCCTGGTCATCGACGGTAAAGAAAGCAAAGTGAAGGTGCAGGCGGTGCAGCGTCATCCGTTCAAACCGAAACTGACCCATATCGACTTCGTTCGCGCTTAAGCGAATTACGTCGTGAGAAAACGCCGCATTCTGCGGCGTTTTTTTATACCTGCCGGTAAACCGCCCCCTTTCAAACTGTGGCATCAGGGGAGCGCAGCGCATTCGGCGCCGGCCGTGGCATTGACCGCCGGGCGAATCGCCGCGGCCACCGGAGCCTGCGCACAGTCACTTGTGTTGCATCTAGCGCATTCGCAGCGGTTTTTTAAGTTTGTTCGCCAGCCTGCTTTCAATCTTTGCGTTTATTTTATCCACCGCCACTCTATAATCGCCTCCCCCGCCGTTACGCCAACGGCATCAACCGTGGATTGGTCCATCATGGCCCCGGCCGCCGATTTGAACACGGAACCCACCGCTTCTTGCATCGCTTCGCTTAACGATTCTGCCGCCGATTCGGCTAAAGTTTCGACGATGGCAGTGCCCATTTCTTTAACGACTTCATAGGCCGCCACCGCGGCAACAGCGCCAACCGGCCCCCCGACCGCCGTCCCTAGCTCCTCGGCGCCAATCTCAAGATTTTCAACGGCTAACTCCGCCAAGGCCTCCTCGACTATCTCGACGTTCTCTGCCAATGTCGTTTCCGCAGCGGGTGCCAATGCCACCTCGGCGTCGGCCTCTATAACCGTACCCCCTGCCGGCTCCCGGATCCAACCCGCATCGGCTTGGATATCCCCTCGCGCTGCCGATGCCATTTCCCCCGCCGCGCCGGCTCGGGTATCCGCTTGCTCCGCTGATGCCATGACCCCATCCGCCCCGGCCTGTGCAACCGTTTCCGCTGGTGTTTCCATAATCCTCCCCTCAGCTATGTCTGCGCCAAGATCTTCTTCCAGGGAGATATCGGCGCCACCGTTAACCTGTTACATTTCAGTGGCCACGTCGGTGGGCGAGCCAGTGTGCTTTTTTCTGTTCAACAAGTAGTAGGCGCCAGCGGCGCTGCCGCCGGCTGCACTAAGGGTATGAGGAAGAGTTTGATTTTTCTGAGCCTCGAGTTTGGCCTTCTCCTCACAGGGCATAACATAGCGAGCGATGAATTCCTGGTTAGCTTTATCCATTAAGGATGGCGTAGGAGTTTGGCTATCTATCCCCGTCAAAGAGGAAGTGAGCGGAAAGTGTTTATTCGCAATCGACAGCACCACAATGCCAGGATAGCCCTGATTTATTAATGATTTGTAATAAGGCGCTTTGTCCAGCTTGAGCCCATACCGGATTCTGTGTAAATGTCTTTTCTCTGAAGTGACCGTCCAGGCGGTCACCGAACTCGATAATAAAGCGGCTCATTGCCATGCGCCAGTCCCTCAAAGGCATTGTCCATTTCTGTGAGGCCGCCTGTATCGCCAGCCACACCACCTTTTTCACTGCGTCGGCGGTCGGGAACACCTTGCGCTTTTTGATGGCATGCCGGATCACGCTGTTTAACGACTCGATGGCGTTGGTCGTGTAGATCACCTTGCGGATGTCCGTTGGGTAGGCAAAGAACGTGGCCAGATTGGCCCAGTTTGCCTGCCAGCTTCGACTTATTTTGCGGGTAGCGGATGTCCCAGGCACTGGAGAACGCTTCCAGCGCCTACAAGCTGGCTTCTTCCGTAGGGGCCTGATAGATAGCTTTCAGGTCGCGGGTGACGGCCTTGTAGTCCTTCCAGGAGACGAACCGCAGGCTGTTGCGCACCATATGCACGATACACAGCTGGAGCCGCGCCTCCGGATACACCGCGTTAATAGCGTCATGGAAACCTTTCAGCCCGTCTACGCAGGCGATAAGGATATCGTTCAGGCCGCGGTTTTTCAGCTCTGTCAGCACGTTCAGCCAGAACTTTGCGCCTTCGTTTTCGGCCAGCCACATACCTAGCAACTCTTTCTGGCCTTCGATGTTGATGCCCAGCGCCAGGAACACAGATTTGTGATGATGCGGCTGTCCTGCCGGACTTTTAGAACGATACAGTCAAGATAAACAATGGGATAGACTGCATCCGGAGGCCGGTTTTGCCATTCGACAACCTGCTCCATGACCGCATCGGTGACCTTTGAGACCAGCGCCGGCGAGACATCGGCGTCATACAGCTCTTTGAACGCGGCGGCGATCTCGCGGGTGGTCATCCCTTTGGCGTACAACGATAAAATCTGGTTATCCATCCCGGTAATCCGGGTCTGGTTCTTCTTCACCAGTTGCGGTTCAAAGGAACCGTCACGATCGCGCGGAGTACGCAGCGCCAGCAGGCCATCGCCAGTGGTAACAGTTTTTGTGGAATAGCCGTTGCGGGCGTTGGTCCCCGGTTTAGGCTGATTTTTATCGTAGCCGAGGTGATGGGTCATTTCGGCATTGAGAGCTGCTTCGACGCTGATTTTTTTCAGCAGCCGATCAAAGTGACTGAAATCTTCAGGGGTTTTGAGATTTTTGGCCAGTTCGTTAGCCAGAGCCTGTAACTGTTTTTCGTCCATAAATTAACCTGTTTTTGATGTTGGATTGAACATATCAAAATCAGGCAAATACACAAATTTCTAAACAGGCTCTCCAGCTTAGCATACGCTTTAATGGCGTCTTTAATATCGTCGAGTATGTGATTTAATTTCTCATCGCTCAACCCGAGAACATGACTGTTTTTCCTTAACTCCTCTTCCACCACGGCGACCGCCACCTCTTGCTGTGACGCATAGGTCTTACTGATTTTCCTCAATAATGTCTGGAATTTCTTTTCCGAACGGGCAATCGTATAGCAAATCCGAAACGACTGGTAGGCATTCCACGCCTCTTTGACTGCGTCATTGCGTAAATCCTCGGCGACATTTTTCATTTTACGTAAGTGCCGCGGTGAAAATTTGTTTTCTCTAATATGGATTTCCTGCTTATTGAGATCGTGTTTTATCAACCGGGCGGCCTCAAGAAGATATTCGGCCTGTTTACAAATCCGTTTGGCAACAATCAATAGCCCATAGGATTCATTGGCTATTTTTTCATTTATAATCACCGCTATTGAATGATACAACGCGTTGACGGCGGTAGGATATGAGTTTTCCGCCGTTTTCAAAATCAAGATGTCATCCATGCGTTCATGTAGATCCGTATCCGCCGACCGTTTTGTCCTGAGGTTACCCAGAGACAACCCTCTCCGATTACGCTCAGAAAAGTTGCTTTGCACGGGAAGATAAAGGCCGGGCAAAGGGGCAGCCGTCGCCAGCGGTGATCCCTCGAGGGTCAGTGCGGTTGAACCCATGCCCACATGGGCTGCCGCAGGATGCAAATTGTCAATGACACGGGTTTGGTGGAGAAGCGACAGGAATGTGAGCAGGTTTGCGATTTTGCTTTGCTTTAACCTAGGGGTGCCGAAATTCATTTCATTCCTGCCATTGATGAAGCCGAAAATTCGTTGGCCAGCGGCATTATTATCCCTTACCGGGTTTGGAAGTAAAATCCGGTCTCTGCGGTTTGCGGTAAATATTTTTTTATTTTTATCATGACGAACGTTATAATATTTACCGACTAGGTTGTTTTGCAATGCTACAGATGATATGGGCATCATAAACCTCCTGTTCTATTTAGGTCCCATTCTGCATTCGGAAAAATAAAGCGCAGAACACTTGGCGGATGATATTACATAAAGAGGGAAATAAGATTCTGGCAAATATTCATTAAAAAAGGACAAAAGACCATCACATCACCCGACATATATTGAAATTCATTATAATAGTTGCCAGGACTGGGCTAATGTTATTTTTTCAGAAAGGTAGCATAGCGTCAGTCGACATTGCAACAAAAACACACCCGCCAGAAAGAGGTAAGGAGAGACTTTGGTGCCTAAGGCAAATTTACGCCAATTATGGACATCACCCCTAACGATCAGATGTGTGAAATAGCCACCTTAAACCATCGCCAAATATTTGGCGGTGGTTTAAGGTTTATTGGCGTTAGTTGCCGTTACGCCGACGGGTCAGTTGGTCGCGCAAATTCGGCGGTGTTCCTTTTATGGTCAAGGTGTCCGTCGCGGCATCCCAGAATATACGCTCGCCGAGCAATTGTGCATCGAAATTCAAGGTAACCCCGCCGCCGCTGCCGGCGTATTTGGTTAGCTAGCGCAGCGTGCTGCGATCGGCCAGGAACGTTTCCTCCAGCGCATAGCCCTGTTCGCTGGAGAAAGCCTGGAAAGTCTTTTCCCCCACCGGCACAAGGGTCGCGGAAAGCGCCGCCAGCGCGATCTCTTCGCCGTGCTCTTTACAGTAACTATGTACCTGCTGGCGAACATCTTGCCGTTGGTGGTTATCGAGATGCGCCTCGGTACAATAATCATCCACCGTCTGTAGCAGATCACGGTTTTGCGCCTTGGTGTCCAACCCTTCGACGGCCGCGAGAAAGTCCATAAAGAAATCGGAGACTTTACGTCCGACGCGCCCTTTCAAAAACGTCAAATAGCGTGTCGAGTTCGGCTGGGTTTCCCATTCGGTCAAATCGATGCGCGCCACAATATCGGCATGATGGATATCCAGATAGTGGGTACTGCTGATATCCAGCTGTTCATTCACCCGCATACTGTGGCAGGTGCCAAGTACCGCAATAATGAGATATTCCACCGCCAGATAACGATATTGGCAAAACAGTACGATCCCCCCTTCGGCAAAAGGGTATTTCGCCAACTCATCGCGCAGGCGCCCCGTCGCGGCGCGGCTGAAGCCGAGAAAGTCGTCATTCCCCCTGCGGCAGCCGCGTACCGCGTCCGCCAGTTCGCTTTGCGGCGAAAAAACGCCATAAGCCTTGCTTTTGGCGCTATAGACACGATGCAGTTCGGCCATCATGTCTTGCACCGCCGGCGAAACCTCGAGCGGTGATGCGCGCAGCACCAGTTCCAGCGTCTGTTCATCGCGCTTAATCATTTGATGCAGGGCAATCTGGTCAATATCCAGACTCATGATCTATTCTCCATTCTGGTCAGGTGCGTATTCAAACACCGAATAGCCCGCCGCTGCAACTCCGTTGCCGCCGCCGCGAACTGAGCCGGAAACGCTACAAGGGTTAGAAACGATAAAAGTGCGGAAAAAGGGGAGTTGATACGGTAAGATACCGGACTTTGACAGGCCACATAGATGATATTATGCCACAAGCATCCCGTTACAGTGACGAACAGGTAGAGGTCCTGCTTGCCGAGCTGGCAGCGGTACTGGAAAAACATCGTACGCCGACCGATCTCGCGCTGATGGTCCTGGGGAATATGGTTACCCATGTGATTAGCACCCGCGTTGCGCCGGAGATGCGCGGCACGCTGGTAAAATCGTTCACCGATACCCTGCATGCTTCGGTGCCGCTTCCCGACACGCATTAAGCACAAGCCAAGACAGAGCTATGGTGACAAATAGTCAGCGCTACCGTGACAAAGTATCCCAAATGATCAGTTGGGGTCACTGGTTCGCCCTTTTCAATATCCTGCTCAGCTTGGGGCTTGGCAGTCGCTATTTGTTTATTGCGGACTGGCCCGGCTCGCTGGCGGGCCGGCTGTACGCGTTCGCCAGCTGGCTCGGCCATTTCAGCTTTCTCGGCTTCACGCTGTATCTGCTGGTGGTGTTTCCCCTCACCTTCGTGGTGATGTCGCAGCGGCTGTTGCGTTTTCTGTCGGCCATTATCGCCACCGCCGGATTGACGCTGCTGCTGGTAGATACCGAAGTTTTTATCCGTTTTCATCAGCATTCGAACCCCATGGTTCTGGGAGTTGGTGATAAACCCGGATCAGACAGAGCTGGCCCGCGACTGGCAATTGATGTTTATCGGTATTCCGGTGATCTTCCTGGTGGAAATGCTATTTGGCAACTGGAGCTGGCAAAAACTGCGCAGCCTTAATCGCTATCGCATCGGTAAACCCATTAGCGCCCTGTTTATCGGCGCCTTTTGCGCCTCGCATGTGGCTTATATTTGGGCCGACGCGAATTTTTACCGCCCCATCACAATGCAGCGCGCCAATTTGCCGCTGTCCTATCCGATGACCGCGCGCCGTTTTCTGGAGCGCCATGGCCTGCTTGACGCCCAGGACTTCGAGCGGCGGCTGGTCCAGCAGGGCAACCCGGAAGCGGCGGCGGTGGAGTATCCCTTGAGTCCAATAAGCTTTAACGACAAGGGCAGCGGCCTCAATCTGCTTATTATTACCACCGGCATGCTACGCAATGACACCCTGGACCAGCAAATGCCGGCCCTTAAGCGCTTCGCCCAACAAAACATCCGCTTCACGCAGCATTTTAGCACCGGCAATCAGGTGGACACGGGGTTATTCGGGCTGTTCTACGGCATTTCGGCTTCTTATTTGGACGGGATTCTGGCGACGCGTAAATCTTCGGTGCTCTTGGACGCCCTCAACAAACAGGGCTATCAGCTCAGCCTGTTCCCCTCCGACGGTTTTCGCGATCAGCTCTACCGCCAGGCGTTGCTCGCCGACTTTACGCTCCCTGAACCCGTCAACCAGAGCGACGCGCAAACCGCCAAACAATGGCAGCAATGGCGAGACGGCTACAGCGGCACCTCGCCCTGGTTTTCTTATATTTCGTTCAACGGCACCAGCGTCAGCGCCGGCTTGAACACGCCGGATATCACACGTCGCTATCAGCAAGGGGCGCAGCGCCTGGATAATAGCCTGGCGCAAATGTTAGATACATTGCGCGATCGCGGCGATTTGGACCACACCGTGGTCATTATCACCGCCGCCACCGGGCTGGAATTGGACGACGACGGCCGCGGGCGGCGCGAGAGCGGCACCCGTTTCAACCGCGCGCAGTTGCAAGTGCCGCTGGTGGTGCATTGGCCCGGCACGCCGGCGCAGGTGGTGACGAAACTCACCAATCACAACGACGTGACCGTGACGCTTATGCAGCGTTTGCTGCATGTCAGCAACCGCGCCAGCGACTATGCACAGGGAGAGGATCTTTTCGCCCCGCGCCGCCGTAATGATTGGGTGCTGAGCGCGGATAGACATCAGTTGGCCATCACCACGGCAAACGAAACGCTATTGCTGGACAATAACGGCAGTTATCGCACCTTTGACGTCAACGGCAAGGAGCTGCCGCAGCAAAAACCGCAGCTGACGCTGCTGTTGCAGGTGCTAACCAATGAAAAACGCTTTATTGCTAACTAAACGCTTAAAACTAAAGCAGTCGTTAGGGTCGGCTATTGCATTCATAGCTGCGTAAAAATACATAAAATCCATAAATATCAATATATTGATTGACATCGCCGCTCAAAAAACAGGCGACAAAACACAACAAAGCACGACAATACACGACATTTTTATCAATAACTTGCCGCTCATTTCGTTTCGACTTGCCGACTACGCCAGAATCGCCCAAATTTAACCGCCGAACTCCCCACATTTGACGAAGGAAATCCCATGCGCTATAGCCGCTTTACATCTGCAAATTCAGGTGCCGGGATTCGCGTCCTGACGGAAGTAACCGCGACATGATGACACGCCGCAAGCGTGTTTTTTTATGTCGCAGTCTAGCTACATCTCAATGGTGGGCTGGATGGTGGAGCTGAAAAGCTCACCGGTTGGTTACTCCGGTACGCGAACTCCGTCCAGCTCACCACCCTCTAGATTCGCGTCTTACGGTGGTGATAACTTCAAGTAACCATTTGGAGGTCATCATGACCACACTGTCTATTGTTCCATTCTCTTTTGAAAAGCATGAAGTGCGCACAATCATTTTAAACGGCGAACCGTGGTTCGTTGGTATTGACGTGTGTTCTGCACTCGGAATAAGCAACAACAGAGATGCCTTAGGCAAGTTGGACGACGACGAAAAGACGACCGTCGCTTTAACCTACAGTCAGCCAAGGACGGGCGCTCAGCGCATTTCTTTGATATCCGAATCCGGCATGTTCACCCTGGTATTACGCTGCCGCGATGCTGTGAAGCAAGGCACCCTGCCTCATCGTTTCTGCAAGTGGGTAACGAGTGAAGTGCTTCCCTCAATTCGCAAGACTGGCAAGTACGAGCATCCCGTCTACAAGCCCGAGTCCCATGAACTTTTCACCGCTAACGATACTTCCAACCTCGCCCGCCTGATTTGGCACATGAGCCATAACTTCCGCTTTAAGCAAGCATGGAATAACAGCATCTGGTACGCCCTACGCGAAGTCACAGGCATCCCCTCACCCCAGCCGATGGAAGTCCGCCATATCCCGCATATTGCCAGAGAATGCGAACGCATATGGACTATTATCGAACGTCTGCAATCGGCTATGGTAGAGGCTGAGAAACGAACCATCCGGCAACTAGTGCGCAAGCGGGAGAACGTGGATAGCATGATGAGCGAAATCGATAGCTTGCTCATTGAGGCCAGCCAGAGTAACGCCTTCATGCTCACCGATACGCTGACCCGTTGGCACAAGTCTGAACTCGGCCAGTTCGCGCAAAGTCACTGACGGTCGCCCCGGCTCGCTGAAGGGCCGGGGATTATGGTGCACGACGTGGTAACACTGTAGTTATGGTTGGGGTTTTTAACCGAGTTAAATTACTGAGGATACTTGATAGCCTTCTCGAGCGCATACCACTAGCATAAGTAAGTATGGTGCGGAATATTCCTCTTTAACTGTTTTGTCCAACACAGTCTTGAGGAATCGTGAAAGCATCATCAAAGCATAGGAGTGTAATTATAATGACTATTTGCATTTCAAATCCCCAATCGAATCTACACATAATAAATTATAAATCAGATGATGTGACAACGTTAGAGAATAAATTGCCGGAAACATTAAGAAAATCGCCCTGCATTGAAAGCAAAGGCTTTTGTTCTTGGATGTGCAGCTTGTTTAATTATCTAACAGGTACTTTTGGAGAAAAATTACGTTGCTCACAGCTAAATATCACTCTAGATTCTATATTTAACCAAAAAAATGGCTGGAAGACTGATTCAACGTTCGAGTATGGAGGTACAATTCAAACCGCGTGGCGAAGTAAACAAGTCGGTGGTACTAAATACCTTGTGACCGCTCCAGCACACGATCTGCCTGACGAAAACACGGTACAAGCACAATTATCTGGGGGACGTTCAACAGCAAGGACGCTCGGTGAAATCAAGGATATCTACAGTAATGCTTATCTAAAGGTATTGGTTCCTATCGCACAAAGCAATACATTAGGTTGTTTTGGGCCTCGCGGCCACTTTGTTCTATTGGAAGTAACAATAAATGATGGAAATATCCAATCAGCTCAACTACATGACTCTAAAGCTGGATTGATTGATGCTTTTTATGATGGCGCAGAGCATTTAACAAAACAACTAAGGACACATGATAGCTTAAGTTTAAGCAAAGATTTTTTCGTCACAACAGAGCATCGCGGCGAGCAATCTTTATTTAATGGAAATGACTGTGGACGCTATACTGCCTACTACGCTAATAAAATCACGAATGAAGGAAACTTGTTAAATGCAAACATCGCAGATGCTCGTTATTTCTTTAAAAACTACTTTGCCAAATAAATGTTCCATCCTCGATGAAAGGATATGGTTTTTATAGTATCGGCGTTATAAACCAGCAGCGAATTGACCCGTGTAGAGGGGGCCGGGGATTACTCTGCCGCATCCGGCACCACGGGCTCGGATAGATTGGTCGGCATGAGAGGATTCGAACCTCCGACCCCCGACACCCCATGACGGTGCGCTACCAGGCTGCGCTACATGCCGAACTCATGGGCGCTTATACTACCCGTTCCTGCTATGAATGCAATAGCAGGATGGCAAATTCTCGCTTTAAAATTCAATGAATTATAATAAATCGATCGAAATTGCTCGGAATTCGATCGAAATAATTATATTTCCGCCCATTCCGACCCTCTCACATCTCGGTACTTGTCCGTCGTTGCGGCGTTTTTGTGTCCTAACAAATTTTGTGCATAATCCCGTCTTTTTTCGTCGGTGTAGAGACGTGCCGCAAGACTTCTGATTTCGTGAAATGATGGCGCTTTGCCTTGCCACGCTAATCCTGATAAGCGACGGGCTTTTAGGAATGCCTTCGATATGGTGTCCTGTGCAAACTGTGGATGCCTTTTGTCTGCTACGATATGGCCCTCTCCTTCGCTTAATTCCCGAAGTTGGTGCAGGACATCAGCGAGGCACAAGTTGATACATCCAATCCTGGTTGTTTCAAGAAACGCCAGCATCATGCCGGTTTTTTCTTGTTTGATGTCGCTTTGTTGAATAAATCCGAAATTTGTGACGACTTCCTCCCTATCAGGGCGATTGCTACATGATGCGGACGCTGTTTGGCATTCCTAACAGCGTGATCCGGTTAAGCGCTTTGACCATTGCCATAGCCTCACCTACCTGCGCGTCATAGTCATGCAGACTCAGATGACCACCCAGAAGTGTTTTAAACCGTAACATAGCCGTTTCAGCCAGTGAACGCCGGTGATAACCTACTTTCTTTTTCCAGGTATCGTTATTGCCGCTCAGATGCTGATTTGCCACCGCATGGTTACGCTCATGGTATCGAGCTGGCCAATATTGCGCACCACTTCGCGGTGGGATAAGCGGCTTTATTTTTTTCCTTAGCAGAGCATCATGACAGTAACGCGTATCGTAAGCACTGTCAGCCGACGCTTCCCTGATTTTCCGGTGGGTTTGGTTAATCAGCCCGGGCAGCGCCTGCGCATCTGTCGTACCGCTTAGCGATAAATCGGCACAGATAATTTCATGTGTCGCGCTATCTACTGCCAGATGAAGCTTGCGCCATACTCTGCGCCTCTCAGCCTCATGCTGCCTGACTTTCCATTCGCCTTCGCCGAAGATTTTTAGGCCGGTGCCATCGATGACCAGGTGTGAGATTTTGCCGCGGGTTGGCGTTTTTATGCTGATGTCGACGGTTTTTGCTCGCCGGCTGACCAGAGAGTAATCTGGGCAGCGCAGCGACAGCCCCATCAGTTTAAAAATCGCGTCAACGAAACCCTGTAACGCCCGGAGCGAAAGGTTAAACACGCGCTTTATCATCAGAACCGTGGTAATGGCCATATCGGTGTAGTGAAGCGGCCGGCCACGATGTTCAGGTGGTGTACTCTCAGTCCATGCAGCAATGGCTGACTCATCAAGCCATACTGGCATGTCCCCCCGCTGCCTGAGCGCATTGTTGTATGCGGGCCAGTTGGTGATTTTAAACTTTTGCTTTGCCATGGGGACCTGATGTTGAAACGAATGTAGTGATCAGAGCCGCCAGTCACCTAAAAGTTCGATTTATTCAACAAAGCCGTTTGATGTACAACTTACCAAGCTTGTAGTCTTCCCAGCGTAGCGCCTGTATATCGCCCAGTCGTTGCCCTGTGGACCAATGCCAGGTCAAGGCAGGGGCCAACCCATGCAGATAATGTGTCCGCCGCTTTACGGATACCCTTCCAATCCTCCAGCGTCATGCGTTTACGTTTCACTTCTACTCGTTGATTGCGGGTAGCTTCAACGGGATTGCTTTTAATAAGTCCTTCAGCAATAGCTTCACGAAATAGGTCAAGCAAAAATGCTCGGATGAGGTTCGCCATCGTTGATTTTCCCGATTTTGCCCACTGGCTCCGCTTTGTTGAATAAATCCGAAATTTGTGACGACTTCCTCCCTATCAGGGCGATTGTTACATGATGCGGACGCTGTTTGGCATTCCCTAACGACCCTGTACACGATTCTGTGTAAATGCCTTTTCTCAGAAGTGACCGTCCAGGCGGTCACCGAACTCGATAATAAAGCGGCTCATTGCCATGCGCCAGTCCCTCTCAAAGGCATTGTCCATTTCTGTGAGGCCGCCTGTATCGCCAGCCACACCACCTTTTTCACTGCGTCCTCGGTCGGGAACACCTTGCGCTTTTTGATGGCATGCCGGATCACGCTGTTTAACGACTCGATGGCGTTGGTCGTGTAGATCACCTTGCGGATGTCCGTTGGGTAGGCAAAGAACGTGGCCAGATTGGCCCAGTTTGCCTGCCAGCTTCGACTTATTTGCGGGTAGCGGATGTCCCAGGCACTGGAGAACGCTTCCAGCGCCTGCAAGCCGGCTTCTTCCGTAGGGGCCTGATAGATAGCTTTCAGGTCGCGGGTGACGGCCTTGTAGTCCTTCCAGGAGACGAACCGCAGGCTGTTGCGCACCATATGTACGATACACAGCTGGAGCCGCGCCTCCGGATACACCGCGTTAATAGCGTCAGGGAAACCTTTCAGCCCGTCTACGCAGGCGATAAGGATATCGTTCAGGCCGCGGTTTTTCAGCTCTGTCAGCACGTTCAGCCAGAACTTTGCGCCTTCATTTTCGGCCAGCCACATACCTAGCAACTCTTTCTGGCCTTCGATGTTGATGCCCAGCGCCAGGAACACAGATTTGTTGATGATGCGGCTGTCCTGCCGGACTTTTAGAACGATACAGTCAAAACAATGGGATAGACTGCATCCAGAGGCCGGTTTTGCCATTCGACAACCTGCTCCATGACCGCATCGGTGACCTTTGAGACCAGCGCCGGCGAGACATCGGCGTCATACAGCTCTTTGAACGCGGCGGCGATCTCGCGGGTGGTCATCCCTTTAGCGTACAACGATAAAATCTGGTTATCCATCCCGGTAATCCGGGTCTGGTTCTTCTTCACCAGTTGCGGTTCAAAGGAACCGTCACGATCGCGCGGAGTACGCAGCGCCAGCGGGCCATCGCCAGTGGTAACGGTTTTTGTAGAATAGCTGTTGCGAGCGTTGGTCCCCGGTTTAGGCTGATTTTTATCGTAGCCGAGGTGATGGGTCATTTCGGCATTAAGAGCTGCTTCGACGCTAATTTTTTTCAGCAGCCGATCGAAGTGACTGAGATCTTCAGGGGTTTTGAGATTTTTGGCCAGTTCGTTAGCCAGAGCCTGCAACTGTTTTTCGTCCATAAATTAACCTGTTTTTGATGTTGGATTGAACATATCAAAATCAGGCAAATACACAAATTTCTAAACAGGCTCGGCCCTGCGGCCGGGACTACAACTCCAGCTCGATATCGTCGACCGGCAGGCAACAGCAGGGCAGAATTTCCCCGCGGCCGACAAACGCCAGCGGCTCCTGGTGGTATTTCACTTCTCCCGCCAGCAGGCGCAGGCGACAGGCGCCGCAGTAGCCGGAGCGGCACTGGAATTCCACCGGCACCTGGTGCGCCTCCAGCGGCGAACGATGCGCCCCGCCGCAGGAGAGAGCTGAGCTGCGTTGGCGCAGGTGGATAACAGGCTGGGCCATGTTACAGCTGGAAGTCGCTGAGGTCGTCGCTGTTAACTTCGGCATCAATTTGCCCTACCAGATAGGAGCTTACTTCCACCTCCTGCGGCGCCACCTGAACGTTATCCGACACCAGCCAGGAGTTGATCCACGGAATCGGGTTGGAGCGGGTGGTAAAGGGCAGATCGAGACCGACCGCCTGCATGCGGATATTGGTGATGTATTCCACATACTGACACAGAATATCTTTGTTCAAGCCAATCATCGACCCGTCGCGGAACAGATAGCTCGCCCAGTCTTTCTCCTGTTGCGCCGCCAGCAAGAACAGATCATAGCTTTCCTGCTGACATTCGCGCGCAATCTCGGCCATTTCGGGATCGTCCTCGCCGGAGCACATCAGGTTGAGCATATGCTGGGTGCCGGTCAGGTGCAGTGCTTCGTCGCGGGCGATGAGGCGAATGATTTTAGCGTTGCCCTCCATCAATTCGCGCTCGGCGAAGGCGAACGAGCAGGCAAAACTGACGTAGAAACGGATCGCCTCCAGCGCGTTGACGCTCATCAGGCACAAATAGAGCTTTTTCTTTAGCTCATGCAGATTCACCACCACCGTTTTGCCGTTGACCTGGTGCGTGCCTTCCCCCAGCAGATGATAATAGCTGGTCAGCTCGATAAGACCGTCGTAATAGCCGGAAATATCCTTGGCGCGTTTCAGGATCTCCTCATTGGTGACGATATCGTCGAACACCAGCGACGGATCGTTGACGATGTTGCGGATAATGTGAGTGTAGGAGCGCGAATGGATAGTTTCTGAAAACGCCCAGGTTTCCACCCAGGTTTCCAGTTCCGGTATCGATATCAGCGGCAGCAGCGCGACATTGGGGCTGCGGCCCTGGATGGAATCCAGCAGCGTCTGATACTTGAGATTGCTGATAAAAATATGTTTTTCGTGCTCCGGCAGCGCTTGATAGTCGATGCGATCGCGCGACACATCCACTTCTTCCGGACGCCAGAAGAACGACAATTGTTTCTCAATCAGCTTCTCAAAAATGTCGTATTTCTGCTGATCGAAACGGGCGACATTCACCGACTGACCGAAAAACATCGGCTCCAGCAGTTGGTTATTTTTAACTTGTGAAAACGTGGTATAGGCCATGGGGACTCCCGTTACACGCGGGCGGCATCGTTACCGCCCGCGTCCATGTTCAAATCTTGCAGGCGCCGCTTTCGCAATCGTCCTGCTGCGTCGACTGCATGTCTTCCTGAGCGTCTTCCGCCCCGTCGCGGGTATTCTGGTAATACATAGCCTTCACCCCGAACTTGTACGCGGTCAGCAAATCCTTCAATAGCTGCTTCATCGGGACTTTACCGGCCGGGAACCGGGACGGGTCATAATTGGTATTGGCGGAGATGGCCTGATCGACGAATTTCTGCATCACGCCCACCAAGTGTAGGTAACCATCGTTGCTCGGCATTTCCCACAGCAGCTCATAGGCTTCCTGCAAACGGATGGACTCCGGCACCACCTGGCGCAGAATACCGTCTTTGGAGGCTTTGATGCTTACCAGGCCGCGCGGCGGCTCGATACCGTTGGTGGCGTTGGAAATCTGCGAAGACGTTTCCGACGGCATCAGCGCCGACAGGGTAGAGTTACGCAAGCCGTGCTGCTTGATATCCGCGCGCAGCGCTTCCCAATCGTAATGCAGCGGTTCGCTGACGATGCTGTCGAGATCTTTTTTATAGGTGTCCACGGGCAGGATACCCTGCGCATAGGTGGTCTCATTAAACCACGGGCAGGCGCCGCGCTCACGGGCCAGATCGTTTGAGGCTTTCAACAGGTAGTACTGAATAGCTTCAAACGTACGGTGGGTCAGGTTATTGGCGCTGCCGTCGGAGTAGCGTACGCCATGCTTGGCCAGATAGTACGCAAAGTTAATCACCCCCACGCCGAGGGTGCGGCGACCCATGGCGCCGCGCTTGGCGGCCGGGATCGGATAGTCCTGATAGTCGAGCAACGCATCGAGGGCGCGCACCGCAAGCGTCGCCAGTTCGCCCAAATCATCCAGGCTATCGATTGCCCCCAGGTTGAAGGCCGACAGAGTACACAGGGCGATTTCGCCGCTGTCGTCGTTAACATCCTCGAGCGGCTTGGTGGGTAGGGCGATTTCCAGGCACAGGTTGGACTGGCGGATCGGCGCCACCGCGGCGTCGAACGGGCTGTGGGTGTTGCAATGATCCACATTCTGCACATAGATACGGCCGGTAGAAGCGCGCTCTTGCATCATTAGCGAGAACAGTTCCACCGCCTTGATGCGGCGCTGACGGATGCTGCTGTCCTGCTCATACTGGGTGTACAGCCGCTCGAATTCATCCTGATCGGCGAAAAAGGCGTCATACAGCCCCGGTACGTCGGAGGGGCTAAACAGCGTAATGTCCTCACCCTTGACCAGGCGCTGGTACATCAGTTTGTTAAGCTGCACGCCGTAATCCATATGGCGCACCCGGTTGGCTTCCACGCCGCGGTTGTTTTTCAGCACCAGCAGGCTTTCCACTTCCAGATGCCACATGGGGTAGAACAAGGTGGCCGCGCCGCCGCGCACGCCGCCCTGCGAGCAGGATTTGACCGCGGTCTGGAAATGTTTATAAAACGGAATACAGCCGGTGTGGAAAGCCTCGCCGCCGCGGATCGGGCTGCCCAGCGCGCGGATGCGGCCGGCGTTAATGCCAATCCCCGCACGCTGGGAAACGTATTTCACAATCGCGCTGGAGGTGGCGTTAATGGAGTCGAGGCTATCGCCGCATTCAATGAGCACGCAGGAACTGAACTGACGGGTCGGGGTGCGTACGCCGGACATAATCGGCGTCGGCAGCGAAATTTTAAACGTCGACACCGCGTCGTAGAACCTTTTGACGTAGTCGAGGCGGGCCGCGCGCGGGTAGCCGGAAAACAGGCAGGTGGCCACCAGCATATAGAGAAACTGGGCGCTCTCGTAAATCTCGCCGGTTACCCGGTTTTGCGCCAGATACTTCCCTTCAAGCTGTTTGACGGCGGCATAGGAGAAGTTCATATCGCGCCAGTGATCGATAAACCCGTCCATCTGCTTAAATTCGTCGGCGCTGTAGTCCGTTAGCAAATGTTTATCGTATTTGCCCATCTCGACCAGACGCGAGACGTGTTCGTAGAGTTTCGGTGGCTCAAACCGGCCGTAGGCTTTTTTGCGCAAATGGAACACCGCCAGCCGGGCGGCGAGATACTGGTAGTCGGGCGCCTCGCGCGAAATCAGATCCGCCGCGGCTTTGATAATGGTTTCGTGGATATCGGCGGTTTTGATGCCGTCGTAGAACTGGATATGGGAACGTAATTCCACCTGGGAAACGGAAACGTTTTCCAACCCTTCGGCCGCCCAGTCGATGACCCGGTGGATTTTATCGAGGTTAATGGTTTCTTTACGTCCGTCGCGCTTGGTGACTAGCAGACTCTGGTTCATGCGGCTTTATACCTGTCTGTGTGACCCGCAGACGCCCTGCTGGCGCGCAGGCAAAATAGTGCCTTGCTAGGGGCAAATCACTATATATGGGTCTTTTAGTTAGTTTGGTAACAAGATAGTGACAAAGCCACCGCAATGCAAGTGAGTAACTTGCCAACTTTTGTGGATAACGTTGGGGAGAAACGGTCAGCAAACGGGTAAGCCGCTATTGTGCCTGCGCTTCGCGCTTGTCAATTGCGGGGGATAAATTTTTCTAAAATAATGCGATCGTTGCTTAATTGAACGCCGTCTGTTTTTGACGGCGCCGCACGCGGGCGCCAACGGCCCGGCAGTTGACGGATCTCGGGGAGAAACGGCAGCTCCCGACGCGTTAGGCGGCCCAACAGGGAGGATCACGTCGTCGTCGTGACGGGCCTCCTCGGGAGGTAGTCAACGTCTCTCGACCTGACGAAGACGTCTGGAGGAAGTGCGCGCTCCTGCGCCGCGGCGGCCAGCGCCTTACGCTTGCCGGTGCGTATGCAGCATATAATTCACATCCACGTTACCACCCAAATAGAAACGATCCCGCAGCGGATTGTAATGCAAACCGATAATATGCTGCTCGCGCAGCGGGGTGTCGTCCACCCAACCCAGTAGCTCGGCGGGTTTGATGAATTTATTGATATCATGCGTGCCCCGCGGCACCAGGCGCAACACATATTCGGCGCCGACGATGGCCATGAGCCAGGCCTTCGGATTACGGTTCAGCGTCGAAAAAAACACCTCGCCGCCCGGTTTCACCAACCGCGCGCAGGCGCGGACGATAGACGCCGGATCCGGCACATGCTCCAGCATTTCCATACAGGTCACCACATCATAGGCGCCGGGATGCGCCTCGGCGTGCGCCTCGACCGTCTCTTGGCGATAATCCAGGGCCACGCCGCTTTCCAAGGCGTGCAACTGGGCCACCGCCAGCGGTTCGGCGCCCATATCCAGACCGGTCACCTTCGCCCCTTCGCGCGCCATGCTTTCCGCCAGAATGCCGCCCCCGCAGCCGACGTCCAGCACGTTTTTTCCAAACAGCCCGCCGGCGCGTTCGAGAATATAATCCAAGCGCAGGGGATTGATGCGGTGCAGCGGCTTGAATTCGCCGTCAAGATCCCACCAGCGGGCGGCGACGGCGTCGAATTTGGCGATTTCGCCCGGATCGACATTTTCCTGACGGGGCGGGGCGTTATGGTCCGCTTCTTTACTTACTTCGGGGGTCATGTAAAAGCTCCTTATACATTTATTGGCTAAGTATACGCGCAACCGGGCCGTACGGCAGCCCGTTTGCCCGCAAAAGCCTGCATTAGCGGCGTGCGGGGAGCGTCGGCGGGTGCCGATGGGGACATGAGATGATTCCGCTACGCCTTTCAACGGTGACTGTGCCCTTTCACAGAAAAAAGATGGTATACTCTGACACCTTTAAATCCGGGTAGAAGCTTCATTTAGTAGAGGGATAGCGGCTCCATGAGCGACCTTGCCAGAGAAATTACACCGGTCAATATCGAAGAAGAGCTGAAACGTTCTTATCTGGATTACGCCATGTCCGTCATCGTCGGACGCGCGTTGCCGGATGTGCGGGACGGACTCAAACCCGTACACCGTCGCGTGCTGTTTGCGATGAGCGTGCTCGGTAATAACTGGAATAAACCTTATAAAAAATCGGCGCGCGTCGTCGGCGACGTCATCGGTAAATATCACCCCCACGGGGATACCGCTGTCTACGACACCATCGTGCGTATGGCACAGCCGTTCTCGCTGCGTTACATGTTGGTGGATGGCCAGGGCAACTTCGGCTCCGTTGACGGCGACTCCGCCGCGGCGATGCGTTATACCGAAGTGCGCATGGCGAAAATTGCCCACGAATTGCTGGCGGATCTGGAAAAAGAGACCGTCGATTACGTGCCCAACTATGACGGCACCGAGCAAATTCCCGATGTCATGCCCACCAGGATCCCCAACCTGCTGGTCAACGGCTCTTCCGGCATCGCTGTGGGGATGGCCACCAACATTCCGCCGCACAACCTCGCGGAAGTCATCGACGGCTGCCTGGCCTATATCGACGATGAGAACATCAGCGTCGAAGGCCTGATGGAGCATATCCCCGGTCCCGATTTCCCCACCGCCGCCATCATCAATGGCCGGCGCGGCATCGAAGAGGCATACCGCACCGGGCGCGGCAAAATCTACATCCGCGCGCGCGCCGAGGTAGAAACGGACGGCAAAACCGGCCGCGAAACCATCATCGTGCATGAAATTCCCTATCAGGTGAATAAAGCGCGCCTGATTGAGAAAATCGCCGAGCTGGTCAAAGAAAAGCGCGTAGAGGGCATCAGCGGCCTGCGCGATGAATCCGACAAAGACGGTATGCGCATCGTCATTGAAATCAAACGTGACGCGGTTGGGGAGGTGGTGCTTAACAATCTGTACTCCCTGACCCAGCTGCAGGTGTCGTTCGGTATCAATATGGTGGCGCTGCATCAGGGGCAGCCGAAGATCCTGCCGCTGAAGGACATTTTATCCGCCTTTGTGCGCCATCGCCGCGAAGTGGTGACCCGCCGCACTATTTTTGAGCTGCGCAAGGCCCGCGAGCGTGCCCATATACTGGAAGCGCTGGCGGTGGCGGTGGCGAACATCGACCCGATTATCGAACTGATCCGCCAGGCGCCGACACCGGCTGAAGCGAAAGCCGCCCTGGTGGCGCGTTCGCGGGCGCTGGGCACCGTCTCCGCCACGCTGGAGCGCGCTGGCGACGCCGCCGCCCGACCCGAGTGGCTGGAGCCGCAGTACGGCATTCGCGACGGTCAATATTATCTGACCGAGCAGCAGGCCCAGGCGATTTTGGATCTGCGGCTGCAAAAACTGACCGGTCTGGAACACGAAAAACTGCTTGATGAATACAAGGAGCTGCTGACCCAGATAGCGGAACTTATCCGCATCCTGCAGAATCCGGACCGCCTGATGGAAGTGATCCGCGAAGAGCTTGTCGCCATTAAAGAGCAGTATAGCGATCTGCGCCGCACCGAGATTACCGCCAATACTTCGGATATCAATATCGAAGACCTGATTAATCAGGAAGATGTGGTAGTCACTCTGTCCCATCAGGGTTACGTGAAGTATCAGCCGTTGACGGACTATGAAGCGCAGCGCCGCGGCGGAAAAGGCAAGTCGGCGGCCAGCATCAAGGAAGAGGACTTCATCGACCGGCTGCTGGTGGCGAACACCCACGACACCATCTTGCTGTTCTCCAGCCGGGGACGAATGTATTGGATGAAGGTCTATCAGTTGCCGGAAGCCAGCCGCGGCGCCCGCGGCCGGCCGATAGTCAATCTGCTGCCGCTGGAGTCCAACGAACGTATCACCGCCATTTTGCCGGTGCGTGATTATGAAGAAGGACGCCACGTCTTTATGGCGACCGCCAGCGGCACCGTGAAGAAAACCTCGCTTATCGAGTTTAGCCGCCCGCGCAGCGCCGGGATTATCGCCGTTAATCTTAACGATGGCGATGAGCTGATCGGGGTGGATCTGACCGACGGCAGCAACGAAGTTATGCTGTTCTCCGCCTATGGCAAAGTGGTGCGTTTCCCGGAAAATCAGGTGCGCAGCATGGGGCGGACCGCGATCGGCGTCCGGGGGATCAATCTGGCGGACGGCGACCGGGTGGTGTCCCTCATCGTGCCGCGCGGCGAGGGGCCAATATTGACGGTCACCCAGCACGGCTATGGCAAGCGTACCGCGCAGGCCGAATACCCGACCAAGTCCCGCGCGACCCAGGGCGTTATCTCCATTAAGGTGAGCGAACGCAACGGCGAAGTGGTGGGGGCGGTGCAGGTGGATGACTGCGACCAGATCATGATGATAACGGACGCCGGCACGCTGGTGCGCACGCGGGTTTCCGAGGTGAGCATCGTCGGGCGCAACACCCAGGGCGTGACGCTTATCCGCACCGCGCAGGATGAGCACGTGGTGGGGCTGCAGCGCGTCGCCGAACCGGTGGACGATGAGGATTTGGATTCGGTGGCGATCCCGGATGCGGCGCCTGAAGACGACCTCATGGATGCCGATGAAGCGGATGATGGCGTCAGCGATGACGATGATGTCGACGGTGAACGCGAATAACACCCTCGACCGGCGACGCGCCGGTGCGTAAAGGTGACAAACAAGTGCCAGCGCGGTTGCGCTGGCCTTTTTGATTCTGGCTGGTTTTCTTTATCTGAACGGTACGGGTTTGAAATATCTTACTTCGTTTCGCACTACGGTCAAAATCTCCCGCTACCTGTTCAGGACGCTAACGCTAATGCTGTGGGCGCTCGGCACGCTATTATCCTTCCTTTATTTTGTCAGCCTGCTGCATCAGCGGGAATCCGTGCTGCGGCAGGAATACGACAATAGCTACGAGCAGGCGCAGAATTATATCCGGCACTCGGTGGATATCACGCGCCAGCTGAGATACATGGCGGAAAACCGGCTGACCGGCAGCCTGGGCGGGCTGGATAGGCTGGACGCCAACGCCGGCGGCAAACTCACCCAGCCGCGCTACAGCGCGCTAATCCCCAATGGCGACTGCGCCAAAGAAACGCCGCGTTTTCATGCCGCGATCAGCGCGCTGACCTATTTTCTCAGCTATTGGAAAGACAATTTTTCCGATGCCTACGATCTCAACCGAGTTTTTTATATCGGCGGGGAGAGCCTGTGCCTGGCCGATTTCGGCATGCACAGCGTGGAGAACGGCAACGACGCCGTGCCGAAAAGCCTGGTGCGCCAGGTCATCAAATTTCGCAACGCGCGCCTCAGCGACCGGCAGGGCACGCAATATTGGGTCGCCCCCGGTAACCGGCACGACAGCGGCAGCTATTATGTGCTTATCCCCCTTTATAGCGGCAATAAGCTGGAAGCACTTATCGGCATCGAGCAAACGATAAGGCTGGAGGATTTCGCCAGCGCCAGTAACCTGCCGATCGGCCTTACGCTGCTGGACCAAAACAATCTGCCGCTGCTGAGCCTGACCAGCGGCGAACGCAGCGCCGCGGCGCTGGGTATCTTTCCGTCGCAGCCGGCGTTTTTCGGCTATAACCACGGTTTTGCCAATCTGGTGATGAAAAAACCGCTGTCGCAAACCGCGCTGAGCATGGCGTTTTCGCTGCCGCGCAGCGCGGTGATAGACAATCTCAGCATGCTGCTGTTTAAACTGGGGCTGTTGAATCTCTTTTCCGCTGCGGCGCTGATGTGCTTAACCTGGCTGTTTGAGCGCGGGATGCTGGCGCCGGCGGAAAAGAACGTTTATCAGTTGGAAGAGAATGAACAGTTTAACCGCAAAATCGTCGCCTCTGCGCCGGTGGGCATCTCCATTCTGCGCATCAGCGACGGCTCCAATCTCATTAGTAATGAGTTAGAGCATAATTATTTAAGCATGCTTACCCATGAGGATCGCCAGTGCATTACCCATATCATCAGTGGGCAGCAGGTTAATTTTGTCGATGTCATTACCAGCAACAATACCAACTTGCAAATCAGCTTCGTCCATTCCCGCTATCGTAACCAGAACGTCGCTATTTGTGTGCTGGTGGACGTCAGCGCTCGCGTGCGGATGGAGGAGTCGCTGCAGGATATGGCGGCGGCCGCCGAGCAGGCCAGCCAGGCCAAATCGATGTTCCTGGCGACCGTGAGCCACGAGCTGCGCACGCCGCTGTATGGCATTATTGGCAACCTGGATCCGTTGAAAACAAAGGTTCTGCCGGACGGCGTCGACAGGCTGGTCATGGCGATGAGTAACTCCTCGGCGCTGCTGCTCAACATCATTAGCGACATCCTTGATTTCTCCAAAATCGAATCAGAGCAGCTGAAGATTGAACCGAAAGACTACTCCCCCCGCGAGACGGTGAGCTATATCGTTGGCAATTACCTGTCGCTGGTGGTGAAAAAACGCCTGGGATTGTACTGCTTTATCGATCCCGACGTACCGGACAGCCTGCGCGGCGATCCGGTGCGTTTGTAGCAGGTACTGTCCAATTTATTGAATAATGCCATTAAATTTACCCGCAGCGGCAGTATCGTGGTGGCGGTGTACTGTCGGGACGGCTATTTGCAGTTTAGCGTGCGGGATACCGGCGTCGGCATGCAGCCGCGGGAAGTGATGCGCCTTTTCGATCCGTTTGTGCAATTGGGCGACGGCGGCCAGCGCCCGACCCAGGGTACCGGCCTGGGGCTGGCGATTTGTGAAAAACTGGTCAATTTAATGGACGGCGATATCGCCGTGGAGTCCGAACGCGGCATCGGCAGCCGTTTCACCATCCGGCTGCCGCTTTATCAGGCGGTCACCCGGCCGGCACAGACACAGGATGCCGCTGGGCATACCTGCTGGTTGGCGGTGCGCAATAGCGCCATGGGACGCTATTTGCAGTTGTTATTGCGTCATCAGGGGCTGACGATGCTGGACTATCATGACGAAGCGTTAAGCGTCGACGATATTTTCCTGTGCGATGATCCGCAGCAGCCGGAAGGGACGGCGCGCGCCAAGATTTGCTTCTCCAACGAGCATATTGGTCCTGCGGAGGAGATCCGCCCCGGCTATTGGCACGTCACTCCGGCGTTCACCGGGGATCTGCCGTTGTTGCTCAACTACCTCTATCGCAGCGAACAGGCGGTGTGTCCGGCGTTGCCGGCGCCGCAGGTGATGCTACCCGCGAGCGTTGACAACGACGATATCCTGATTTTGGTGGTGGACGATCACCCCATCAACCGTCGGCTGCTGGCGGATCAGCTGGGTTCGCTGGGCTATCAGGTCATAACCGCCAACGACGGGCTGGATGCGCTGAATGTCATAAGCCGGCAGGCGGTGGACATGATTTTGAGCGACGTCAATATGCCGAACATGGATGGGTATCAATTTGCCCGCGCGCTGCGCACCCAGGGTAGGGTGACGCCGGTAGTCGGCGTGACCGCCAACGCGCTGGCGGAGGAAAAACAGCGCTGTCTGGATGCGGGTATGGACAACTGCCTATCAAAACCGGTGACGCTGGAGGTGCTACAGCCGGTGCTTACGGCCTACAGCCAAAAGGTACGCCAGGCGCGAAAACCGGCTGAGGATTGAGGGCGAAAGTTGCCGCGGGCAGTATAAAACCAGCCGCGCACTCTGCGGTCGAGAGCGGAGCGCACCCCAGGAGCGATTGTCGGTCAAAATGGATGTGAAAGTGTGCTGCGTCGCTGTGCCGAATAACCTGGCGCGGGTAGCGTGCAGGCGTGTCGCGCTATCGCCGGATAAAACCGCGGCGAACGCCGACGGGCGGCTCGATCAAGGTGGGCGCGCAGGCCAGATACGCCGCTTTGCCGCATCATTTGGCGCGGGTAGCGTGAAGATGGCTATGCCGGATAACGCGAGGCGGGTGCGATGGGCGCCCGTGACGACACCCCTTAAGGCGGCGCAGCGGCAGGCTATGCCGCGCGTCCGAAAAGGGGGGAATTACTCTTTATCCACCGGCGCCATGCTTACCGACGAGAGGTAATTCAACAGGCCGATATCGTTTTCCACGCCCAGTTTGAGCATGGCCGATTTCTTCTGGCTGCTAATGGTTTTGATGCTACGGTTCAGTTTTTTGGCGATTTCAGTCACCAGAAAACCCTCGGCAAACAGCCGCAGCACTTCGCTTTCCTTGGGCGACAGGCGTTTGTCGCCGTAACCGCCGGCGTTGATGCGTTCCAGAAGCTTCGCGACGCTCTCGGGCGTGTATTTCTTGCTTTTTTGCAGCGATGCCAATGCCTTGGGCAGGTCGGTAGGCGCGCCCTGCTTCAACACGATACCGTCGATATCCAGCTCCAGCACCGCGCTCAAAATCGCCGGGTTGTTATTCATGGTCAGAACAATGATCGCCAGGTGCGGATAATGGCGTTTGATGTATTTGATTAACGTGATGCCATCACCGTACTTTTCTCCCGGCATGAAGAGATCCGTCACTAAGACATTCGCATCCAATTTGCCAAGACTATTAATAAGGGCGGTGGAGTCCTCGAATTCGCCAACAACGTTGACCCATTCGATTTGCTCAAGGGATTTTCGAATGCCGAACAAGACGATCGGATGGTCATCGGCAATGATGACATTAAGGTTATTCATAGTTAAGGCTACCTTGCATGCTGCAGCATTTTAGTGACAAAAACATCAATCTGATGGATTTCTGATCCCATCTTCGCTATATCTTGTTGTTTAACATATAACTCAAGTGACTCACAGGCACGTTTGCCAGGCTCTAGGCCGAGCATCGCGAAAACTCCTTTCAAACGATGAGCGGTTTGCGCCAGCGCGTTCAGATCGCCGCTTTCCGCTTCAGTATACAACCTCTTTACGTTGTCGGGTACTGTCTCAACAAACAGGGCATAATAGTCGCTGTCCTGTAACCGGTTTTGGTAACCGCCGGTGCTCATCGGCTCGCCGGTCGCCTGATCCCGCTCGTCCTCCGGCTCCCCCAACCGCTGCTCTATCAGCTGCAAAATCGCCTCAAGCATCGGTGCGCTAAAATTGTAATTTACCTTGATACGCCGGGTGGTAAGCGCCATTACACCCTGAGCGTCACCGTCCAGCAGCAGCGCATAATCCTCCATGCGCGCCGGGTCGTCCGTCATCAGTAAATCATGTTCCTGACCGAGATGGTGTTCATCGACGTAGACGCATTCGGCGCCCCATTGTTCCAGCATGCCGCTCACGATAGCGCGTATTTCTTCGTTGCGAATGTCCAGTAAGACTAATGTATCTTCCAGCAACTTCTCGGCTTCGTCTCCGGCGTCGCCCTCCAGCGGGGCCAGCGGCAAGCTGAGGGTATAACGCGTGCCGATATCCACCCGGCTTTGTATCGCCAGCCGGCCGCCCATGCGGCGGCAGAGCTGATCGCACAAGAACCAGGTCAATCCAGAACCGCGCTGATACCGGTCCTGCTGCGCCGCGCTGACAAACGGCTGGCTGAGGTTGGCCAGCTCTTGCTCGCCGATGCCGCTGCCGGTGTCGCTGAGGGAAAAGGTAATCGCGCCGCCGGCGTCATCGCCGCTCACCCGCAAGGTGATTTTGCCGAAATGGGTGGTGGTGATGGTGTAATCGAGGATTAGCGCTATCACTTTGCTCACCGCCTGCGCGTCCCCTGTATAGTGCCGGTCGAACGGCAGCAGGTAGTGATGAAACAGCCCCAGTCCTTTTTGACTCAGCAGCGGTAACCGGTCCCGCAGCTGATGCAGATTGACAGGCGCGCTCGCCGGTTGCCACTCCTGCAGCTCCAGACGGGTAAGCAGCTGTAGATTATCCGTGAGCCCCATCAGGCGTGAAGACTCCTGGCGGAGCTGCGCCAATAACGCCACCTGCTGCTGCTCCTGGCTGGTGGTGATACGATCCACCAGCAGCTCGATCGCGGCCAGCGGCGCGTTCAGTTCCTGCTGAATGTTGTTGAGTATCGCCTGCCGCGCCTCATGATTTTTATCCAATTCCCGCTGGGCCTACTGCAACTTTTTATTGACCAACACCTCTTTGTCCTGATCAAGCAATTGGAACAGCCAGGTCTGAGGGGCGATCTGGCTCTTGAACATCCGAATTTCATACACTTCGTTGTTCACCGTGGCCTGGATCACGCCCTGATGGCCTTCGGCCAGATTAGCGATTTTCTGTAAACTCAGATGGGGTAGGAGGTGATCGGCGATTTTATTGCTCGCCACCAGGGTGTTATCGCTGAAATTATAAATCAGCAGGCCCAGCGGCAGATTGGCGATCACTTCCTGTCCCAGCGTTTGATGGGATTTTAGCTGCTGTACCATATCCGTGTTGGGGCGCAATAAGTTTTTGCGCACCAGATAAATGCCGAGCAGCGAGAAGGCCATTAACACCAGGTCGATAAGCACCAGCCACAGATTATTATGCAGCAGGTCAAGCGCCAGACTGATAAGCGAAACCCGGTAGGTCATGGAGAGCGGCGCATTGGATAACGGCGCGGTAATTTCGAGCATGGCGCCGCTCATTCGACTGTAAACGCGCGGCGCCTGGGCGTCATCGATATCGTCATCGTCCGCATCGCTGTCCGTGGCGTTTCTGTCGGGGGTGCGATTAAGAGCGAAATTGGCGCGCGCCATATTCAGCGGGATAATATCGTTGATGGGCAAATCGAAGGCGATAATGGTCGCCAGATGGCCTGGCTGATTGAATATCATGCGCTGCGTGAAATAGTAGTCGTTGAGAAAACGATATTTGCGCAGGGGAGAGAAACTTTCGCGTTCATCCAGGATGTTGGCCTGCTGCAGCATTTCGCCGCGGCGAGAATCCACCAGCGAGCCGATATAGCTGTCGCGAAAGCGGGGATTCGTGTCGCGCAGCGGCTGCGTGGAGATGAGCGTCAGACTGTTGTCGCTGCCGTTGAGATAGTACAGGGTGAAGCTGTTATTCTCGACCCCCCACAGTACGTCAAGATAGCGCGACATCGCCAGCGCGCGGGTGTAGGTCGCGCTTTCATGGCTGCCGAAAATCATCGCGTCGGTTTTCTTATGGGGTTTATCCACAAAATAGACGTCCGGACGCAGCCGCACTTCCTGAGCGCCGTTGGGCTGCAGCGCCTGCGGGTCGTTTTTGCCGGTAGCGTCATAAAGCTGATAGGCCGCGACGCGATATTTGTCGATGCGTTTTTGCATGGAGCCGGCAATGGTGCTCAGACTATGCTGCTTTTCCACCACATAGGTACTGAACACCTGATAACCCAGGACCCATAGCGATAGCAATAATAAGAGGATAAATACCAGAAAACCGCGCAGCAGCGCAGTCGAGGTTAACGCGATTTTTTTAATTTGCATAACGGCCCGGCTCGGATTGTCCTTTAATGGGGCGCGCGCTGGCGCTGACCAGCAGTAATAATACCGCTACACAGCCAAAAGCGACATACAGGCTGGTTAATTGGGCGATGAAACCAATCAGCGCGGGGCCGGTCAACAAACCGGCGTAACCGACCCCGGAAACGGCCGCCAGCGCCATGAGGCGACATGGCCCGCTGGTCGCTCGCCGCGCTGAACAGTAGCGGCACCAGATTGGCGGCGCCGAAGCCCAGCAGTAGAAAGCTTAGCAGCGTCACCGCCGGCACGTCGATGGCGATAGCCAGCAATAACCCCATTGCGGCGCACAGGCTGCCGCCCATTAGCATGCGAAAGCGGCCGATGCGGTTGATCAATCGATCGCCACAAAGCCGACCGAGGGTCATACTGATGCAGAACAAGGCGTAACCCCGCCCGCCGGACGCGCTGTCCATGCCCCGTTCATGGGTGAGGAACAGAGCGCTCCAGTCCAACATGGCGCCTTCGGTTAAAAACAGAATAGAAGCACAGCAAACCGATGGCCAGCACCCGTCCATGGGGACGGACGAACAGTGGCGCGCTCGGGTTGTCGCCCGCGCCGGTCACGAGGTGACCGGCGGCCATTGTCAGCAGAATGACCAGCGCCGCCACGACCACCAGTACGCTCGCAAGCGGCGTCAAGCCGCAGGCCAGGAGCGCGCTGATCAGACCGGCGCCGGCAATGCCGCCGATGCTGAAAAAGCCGTGAAAGCCGGACATCATGGCGCGGCCGCTGGCTTTCTCCACCGCTACCGCTTGAATGTTCATCGTGATATCCAGCGTCCCCAAACCGGCGCCGAACAGCAGCAGCGCCAGCGCACTTTCCAGCCATGCCAGTATCGGCAGCGTCACGCCCAGCACGCAGACCGCCGCGACGATCGGCCGTTTGCAGCCCAGCCGGTGCGCCCAGGGCGCCGCCAGCAGCGAGCCGATACCCAGACAGAGCAGCAGCAGGCCGAGGGAGGCATCGTTAATCGCCAGCCGCGCTTTGGCGAAGGGCACCAGCGGCGCCCAGGCCGACATAGCGAAGCCGGCGATAAAAAACACCACGCGGGTGGCGACACGCACCGGATAGGTGGCGCGAAGTTCGGGGGGGAGGGCAATGGTCATAATAATGGGCCGCGAGAATGAGTCCTGGTTAAAAACGCGGCCAATGCGGGCCGCAATCGAATTTTTGCTGCTTCCTGCGACGGCATCAATCCCCCTTTGGCCGCCGTAGCGTGGGCGTTTACCCGTAGGGAGCGGGCGCGTGCCGCCATCAATTGCCGGCGCGCCCGGCATGGCGCGAACCGACGCTGCTGTTGCCGGGCGAAATCGTCGCGGCCGGCTTGGCGCCCGCCGTTGCTGAGTCTGCCGAGGTGGCTCACGCTTATGACGCGCCGCCGCGGCGTTCCAGCCATAGCGCGATCATCGCCACGATAAAGGCCTGCTACGCCTCGGTAAGCGCCACGCCGCACGGTATGCCGTACCATTTCTCGAGACAGCCGCGGCAACAGGTGGCGGTGGCGTGCTGGGCGACAAACACCGGATGACCCCGCCACGGCGTTTGCTTACCGTCTTTGGCCGGCAGCGCCGGCGCCAGCCGGCTGGCGATAAAATCCCGCGCATGGTTTAGCACGACCGCCATACCCTTAGCGCGCAGATAAGCGTCTTCGCGCGGGTTTAAGGCGAAACGGCGCCGAAAGGCTGGTTGCTGTAAGCGTTGCCACAGCTGTTCTTGATTCCTTTCGTCTTGCATCATAGTTTTACCTTGCTCCGACTGGCGCCCGTTTGGTATGCGCAGGGCGCACAGTATAGCACGCCGTACGCCGGCAAACGATGGAGGGCAGTCAAACAATTTACGCTACCCCTCTCGCCCCTAGCGCGATAATGCGGCGTGAGGGGCGCAGCAGAACGCTGGCAGGAATGACCGTTGCCGAAAAACAGGCGGCGGCAGGGCGGAATTATGGAATAGTGGCTCTATTTATTTTATTGTGCACTATTGATTTTAAATATAATTCCACCTACCTCACTTTTATAACCCAAAGATCGTTGATGCTCGGCATATTATTCTCGATCTCTCTCACACTATCGCTAAAAAATAACGACGAATGCCATCATGGAAAGCGGTTTGTTTATTTTGATTGCCGAGAATTTTATTGCGATCATCACGTAAAGTTTGAGGATCTTTATTTTTTAACACAATGTTTTATATAGATTTTAATTTTACCTTAGCTATTAATTAGCTGATTAATATAGTACTTTTAGTATTTATTGTTTTTATCATTATGATGTGTGTCGGTTATTTGTTGCCCTCCAATGGCTTGAAAGGTCAAAATCCATCGAGTATGATTCTGCGGTCAGTTCAATATCCGATCTATCAATGACATCAAGATCCGTTGAATGCTCGTTTTTATTTGAGCCTCTGCGGATATCAAATTATTAGTGGCAAAATATAATAAATATAGAGGGTATCAACATGAAACTACAGTATCTGTCTGTACTCGTTTCGGCTATGGTGATGGCCGGCAGTGCCGGGGCCGCCGAAGTTTATAATAAAGACGGCGATAAACTGGATCTGTACGGCAAACTCAACGGCATGCGTTATATGTCCGGCGATGATGATAAAAACGGCGATCGTTCTTTCATTCGTTATGGTTTCCGTGGGGAAACTCAGCTTAGCGACGGGCTTATCGGATTCGGTACCTGGGAGCATGAAGTCGGGCTGCGCCACGTCGAAAGCGAAGGCGCGAAAAGTACCTTTACCCGCCTGGGTTTCGCCGGGATTAAGTTCGACGACGCGGGCAGCATTGACTACGGTCGGAACTACGGCGTGTTGTATGACGTCGGCGCCTGGACCGGTGTGATGCCGGAATTCGGCGGTGATACCACCGTTACCGATAATTTCCTTTCCGGCCGCGCCAACGGCGTGCTCACCTATCGCAATACCAATTTCTTCGGGATGGTGGATGGCCTGAATTTCGCGCTGCAATATCAGGGCAAAAACGACAGCAAGGAGGGTGATACCACCGGCCGCGGCCTCCAGGAGGCCAATGGCGATGGCTATGGCTTGTCCGTCACCTACGATTTGGGTAACGGCGTGTCCGCCGGTGCCGCCGTTAGCAGCAGCAACCGCACTCTGTCTCAGCGATCGCCGGTGGTCGCGCGTAATCAGGGCAAAAAGGCTGAAGCCTACGCCTTCGGCCTGAAATATGACGCCTATAACCTCTACCTGGCCGCGCTGTACAGCGAAACCCGCAATATGACGCCCTACGGCAACTTCTCGGGCGATTTACACGGCTTTGCTGAAAAGGCGCACAATCTCGAATTGGTCGCGCAATATCAGTTTGATTTCGGCCTGCGTCCCTCCCTCGGCTATCTGCAGTCGCGCATTGACGGCGACCAAAAGGGTAAAAGCCACGATATCAAAAAATACCTCGAGGTGGGCGCCCGCTACAACTTCAATAAGAACATGCTGACCTTCATCGATTACCGCATCAATCTGCTGCCCAAGGACGACTTTACCCGTGCCGCGCAGATCTCCACCGACAATATTGTCGCATTGGGTATGACCTATATGTTCTAACGAATCCGCCGCGACAAAATATAGGGTTCGTGAAAAACGGGGCGTGCGGTGTGACGCCCCGCTGTTTGAGACCAACACGCCGTCGCCTCCGCCCGGTGTGAGTGGGGAGACCTGCGGCTAAGGGATACCGGCGAGCAGGATTGCCTCGCGGAGGTGAGTGACGTGATGGGGGTTGAGGCACTAACGATAGCGCTAATTTATCAGCGCTTTTTTGCGCATTTGTCTGACCGCTTTAATCAGCGAAAATACGGCAAAGCCGAGCAAGACGGCTATGAGAATCAGATTCATCATCTCTTTGCTCTCTTTGCTCTCCTTCTATCCTGAAAGGCGCCTATTATCGGCACAGAGGTGGATGAGGGTAATAGGATGATTCCGCAAGCGGGCGTTGCAACGCTTGACACAACGCCTGATACTTTCGCCGTGCTAATGGGTATGGCGTTTTAGGCTACCGGCTTGCCAACCGGCATGGCGCTTTAGGCTTGCGGTGTCGTCAATCGTTACGGCGCCTCATGTTTTCGATGTTAACGACCGCTACGGCGTTTCGGGTTTTCGCCGCGCCGAGGGGGAGGCCGTCTCATGTCCCAGCAAGAGCCCCTCCAGCGATCAAGGTGTTTTCTGCCGCTTCGGGATTGTGATTGTCTTTTGGATAAACAATACTTTATTCTATTTACATTCCCCTCTTTGCCGACAGGATGCCCCCATGTACCGATTAAGAACGTCTCCGGCTTCGCCGTTTGGTCGCAAAGTCGCTTTGGCGGCGGCGGCAACCGGCCTTGCCGATCGGCTGGTTATCGAGCCGGCGGACGTCAATGATCCCACCGATAGCCTGCTTGAGCAAAATCCGTTGGGCAAAATTCCGACGCTCATTACGCCGGAGGGGCAGACGCTGTTTGACTCGCGGGTCATCATCGAATTCCTGGATGACAAAGCCGGCGGCGGTGTGGTAATTCCGCGCGACGATTCCCGCTGGGCGGTTTTACGTCAGCAGGCGCTGGCGGACAGCCTGATGGATGCGGCGCTGCTGGTGGTCTATGAGGGCCGTTACCGCCCGGCTGACGAACGTTCCCCGGGGTGGGTCGCGCGCCAGCAGGAAAGGATGGCGCGCGCGCTCGATTACGCCGAATTACATTATACTCTTGCGCCGGGCGCCAAAACGCCGCACGTGGGGGAGATTGCCCTTGCCGCCGCGCTGGGCTACCTGGATTTGCGCTTTGACGGCGCCTGGCGCCAGCGCTATCCCAAGTTGCTCTCCTGGCTCAATCTGTTTCGTCAGGCGCTACCGGCCTATGACGCCACCGGCGGCAAAACGTCGGTGTGAGTATCCGCGCCTGTTAGCTGGCGCTGCCCGACTAAAGGTGCAGCGGCGTGTCCGGCCGCCGGGCGTGTCATGTTCCCGTTGCAAACAAGGATAATAGGTTATGTCGAACCGTTGGCTGTCGAAAGGCGCGGCGCTTGCCGTCGCCGCGGCAATGTGGATGGGATGGCTTTTCGCGCTGGCGTTTGCCGCTCCGGCGCTGGTAAAAGTCACTTTTGTACAGGAATGGCCGGTGGCGGATGGTTTTTGGATCCCCTGGACATTGGGGATCAGTAAGGGGTTCTACCGCGACGAGGGCATCGATCTGAACGTGGTGGCGCCGCCGACCGTGGCCGACACCATGAAATTCCTCGGCATCGGCCGGGCGGATGTGGCGTTTACCACCGTCATGGACATCATCTTTGCGAAAGAGCAGGGGGCGCCGGTCATTTCCATCGGTCGCTACGGCACCGGCAATAACTGGGACATTTTTACGCCCGAGGGACAATCGGTCACGCTTGCACAGTTAAAAGGCAAGCGCATCGGCATTTATAACGACGCCTGGACCAAAGCACAGCTCTCGCTGATGTTAAAAAGCGCCGGTATGACGTTGGACGACATTCAGATGGTCGCCGCCGCCGATACCGTGCCGCTGCTATTGCAAAAACGGGTGGATGCAACGACCGGGATTACCAACGCCGAAGGGACGGAAATTGCGGTGGCTGGTAAGCAGACGCCGGAATTTATGCCCGCGACACGCCATGGCGTGCCGGATACGCCGATATTTATGTTCGCCGGCAATCAACGCTGGCTGGAAAAGAATCCTTAGCTGGCGAAGGTGTTTATGCGCGCGACCGCGCGCAGTCTGCGCTATGCCATCGAGCACCCCGATGAAGCCACCGCCGCCTTCGCCGCTAAGTACAGCAAGTCTTATGACGAGAATTTCGTCAAACGCCAATGGCGCGACACGATGCAGGTGCTGGGCGCGCCCGGCGACGAACAACTAAAGCAAAATGATAAAGCCTGGCGTGATGTACTGGATGCGGCGACCTCGCTCGGCATTGTGAAAAGCGTCCTGCCGGTGGAGGAGTACTATACCAACGCCTATTTAGCGCAGGGGCAATGAGAGTAACGACCCGCGCCTGAAGCCCCGCGGCAGCGCGCTCCGTCGCTGCTGCCGTCATCCTTCGCGCCGCCCGGCGTTAAGCGCGCGCGTTATGCGTTCACCGCATCGACAAAGCCATTTTTTTGCTTAGTATTAAAATGTATAACTTGCCGCTTTTTTTTATTTGTCGATTATATGTAACGCTTGTAGAACTGTAGCTCCGAAGGAAAATTAAGGAGTGAACAGGCGTGAACTTTCAGCAACTGCGTATCATCCGCGAGTCAGCCCGCTGCAACTATAATCTGACCGACGTTGTGAGCATGCTTTTCACTTCGCAATCGGGCGTTAGCCGTCATATTCGTGAACTCGAAGATGAACTTGGGGTGGAAATCTTTATTCGCCGCGGCAAGCGTCTGATTGGTATGACGGAGCCGGGCAAGACGCTGCTGTCGGTAGCCGAACGCATTCTTAACGAGGCCAATAATATTCGCCGGATTGCCGATGTGTTTGCCAATAAGGATTCCGGCGAACTGTCCATCGTCACCACCCATACCCAGGCGCGCTACAGTCTGCCGGGCGTTATTAAGCAGTTTCGCGAACTGTATCCGCGGGTGCGGTTGGTGCTTAACCAGGGCAGCCCCGAGGAAATCGTTGCCATGCTGCAATCCGGCGATGCCGATGTCGGTATCACCAGCGAGAAACTGATGACCGAAGAGCAATTGGCGGCATTTCCCTATTATCACTGGCATCACGCGGTGCTGGTGCCAGAAGATCATGAGCTGACTCGAGCGCCGCAGCTTACCCTTGAGACCCTGAGCCGCTACCCGCTTATTACTTATCGGCACGGCATTACCGGTCGATCGCGAATCGATGTGGCTTTTCAGGCGGCAGGGCTGCATCCCGAGGTGGTGATAAGCGCTCAGGATTCAGACGTTATCAAGACCTATGTCGAACTCGGGCTGGGGGTGGGCCTGCTGGCGGATATGTCTTACAACCGCGAAAGGGATACCGGCCTGGTCAGCCTGAGCGTGGAGCATCTGTTTGAGGCTAACATCGTCTGGCTGGGGGTAAAACGGGGTCAGTTGCAGCGTAAATATGCCTGGCGGTTCATCCAAGAGCCTGTTGCTGGTTCCGGTCACATCCGATCACTGATTCCGATTTCACCCGATCACTAATTCTGATTTCATCCGATCACTGATTCCGGTCGCCCGATCAGCGATTCCGATTCTGTCCGATCGCTCATCTTCTGTTCCGCCATACTCTGGAGACTTTTAGCTTCCGGGGGCATGGCATGGCACGTAAAAAGAAGAAAGCGAGAACGGAAATGTACATCTATATTAATGTCTTACGTATGAAATTCGAGCAGCGTCGCTCGAATCGCACTATCGCAGCAGCGCTCGGCATAGGCTGTACTACCGTGCACGATATCCTCGGCCGATTCACGGTAGCTAACCTAGTCTGGCCATTGCCGGCGGAACTGTCCCCCGTCGACCTCGACCGCCTGCTCTATCCCGGCAAATCCGGAAAAGTTATCAATACATTACCCAGCTGGCTTGATATCGATACCGAGTTAAGCCGCAAGGGCATGACCAAGCAGCTGCTCTGGATGGAATATCAGTCCGCCGTGGGCGGTGATGCCCTCGGTTACTCACAGTTTTGTGCACTGTTCCGTGACTGGAAAAAGAAGCAGCGGCGTTCCATGCGCATGGAGCACAAGGCTGGCGAAAAGCTCTTCATCGACTTCTGTGGCCCCACCGTACCTATCGTCAACCCTGCGACCAGTAGCGTACGCCAGGTCGCTATCTTCGTCGCTGCCATGGGCGTGTCAGGCTATGCGTATATCGAAGCCTGCGAAGGCCAGGACATGGCATCGTGGCTCAACGCCAATAGCCGCTGCCTGCACTTCATGGGTGGGGTTCCGGAGCTGATGATACCTGATAATCTGCGCAGCGCTGTCAGCACCCCTGACCGCTATGAGCCGGTCATAAACCAGAGCTACCAGGCGCTGGCAAATCACTATGAGACAGTGGTGCTACCGGCGCGCCCGAGAAAACCGAAAGACAAGGCTAAGGCAGAATCAACTGTGCAGTTGGTAGAACGCTGGGTTTTGGCCCGGTTGCGTAAACGTAGGTTCTACTCGCTGGCCAAACTCAACCAGGTGATACGAGAACTCAATCATAAGTTGAATCTGCGCCCGATGCGTCATTACGGCGGACAAAGTCGCCTTGAACGCTTCGAGCAGCTGGACAAACTGGCTCTTGGGCCTCTACCGCCCACACAATGGGAATACAGTGAGTATCTCGTTGCCCGAGTGGGATCTGATTACCACATAGACTACGGCAAAAACTGGTACTCGGTGCCGCATCCGCTGGTTGGCGAGCGCGTTGACGTCATCGCCACCCAACGGCTGGTGCAAATCCACCATAAGGGCGTCTGCGTGGCTACGCACCCTCGCAGCGATAACGCCTATAGGCACACGACTCAGGCGGCGCACATGCCGGCTAACCATAAGGGGCAGAGTCAGTGGACGCCGGAAAGGCTGTGCAGTTGGGCGCTGTCGGTGGGTGTGTGCACACTGAAAGTGGTCGAGTTCCATCCAAAAGAGCAAAGCCCATCCGGAGCAGGCTTACCGCTCCGTGCTGGGGCTACTCAATCTGCAACGGCGCTATGAGACGACGCGACTGGAGAAGGCCTGCGCGCTGGCGTTGGAGAAAGGGTGCATTAACCGCTCTTTCATAGCCAACGTATTGAAACACGGTCGTGAAAGTGAGGTCACCCAGGACGGAGCCGGCGTATCAATGCTGGTTCACGAAAACCTTCCGAGGTCCGGACAGTTATCACTAAGGAGAATAAATATGGATACACTGTTAATGGTAATGGCTCTGCGAGAGCTGAAGTTGTCGGCAATGGTCCAGGCGTTGGAGACGCAACGCGAACTCCCGGGGAGTTATGGGGAGCTGGGGTTCGAGGAGCGGTTGTCGCTGATGGTAGAATCGGAAAATTTACATAGAAAAAACAACCACATATGCCGTATGCGACGGCAATCGCAAATGCGCTTGCAGGCAAAACCGGAAGATATCCGTTATATCCCTAGCCGAGGAGTGACACCGGAACAGATGCGAGATCTGCTAGGGGGACAATATCTGAAATATCAGAAAAGCATACTCATCACGGGGCCGACAGGTACGGGCAAAACCTGGCTCAGTTGTGCGCTTGGTGAGCAGGCATGCCGGCAGCAATATAGCGTGAGTTACTGGCGAGTGGGTCGGTTGCTGGCCCATCTTCACCAGTGTCAGGTAGACGGGACCTATCTAAAACAGCTTAAGCAGTTAGAAAAAATAGAGTTACTGATCTTGGACGACGTGGGCCTAGAATCAATAAGTCCGATGCAGGCAACGATGCTGTTGGAGGTGATGGAAGATCGCTACGACAAAAGCAGCAGCATCCTGATCAGTCAACTGCCGGTGAAAAAATGGTATGGACTGATAGAAAACCCCACGACAGCTGACGCGTTACTCGATCGGTTAGTACACCCCAGCTATAGACTGGAACTTAAAGGCGAATCACTACGCAAAGAGCAAGGAGTAGCCAGCACAGGAAAAATAGACTAAACCCGAGTCAGAAGATGAGCGAACACGTGATCGAATATCACCGGAATGGGTGATCGGAAAATATCGGAATAACTGATCGGATGTCGCCGGAACAGCTGATCGGATACGCGAATCGAGCCTGTTTAGAAATTTGTGTATTTGCCTGATTTTGATATGTTCAATCCAACATCAAAAACAGGTTAATTTATGGACGAAAAACAGTTGCAGGCTCTGGCTAACGAACTGGCCAAAAATCTCAAAACCCCTGAAGATCTCAGTTACTTCGATCGGCTGCTGAAAAAAATTAGCGTCGAAGCAGCTCTCAATGCCGAAATGACCCATCACCTCGGCTACGATAAAAATCAGCCTAAACCGGGGACCAACGCCCGCAACGGCTATTCCACAAAAACCGTTACCACTGGCGATGGCCCGCTGGCGCTGCGTACTCCGCGCGATCGTGACGGTTCCTTTGAACCGCAACTGGTGAAGAAGAACCAGACCCGGATTACCGGGATGGATAACCAGATTTTATCGTTGTACGCCAAAGGGATGACCACCCGCGAGATCGCCGCCGCGTTCAAAGAGCTGTATGACGCCGATGTCTCGCCGGCGCTGGTCTCAAAGGTCACCGATGCGGTCATGGAGCAGGTTGTCGAATGGCAAAACCGGCCTCTGGATGCAGTCTATCCCATTGTTTATCTTGACTGTATCGTTCTAAAAGTCCGGCAGGATAGCCGCATTATCAACAAATCTGTGTTCCTGGCGCTGGGCATCAACATCGAAGGCCAGAAAGAGTTGCTAGGTATGTGGCTGGCCGAAAATGAAGGCGCAAAGTTCTGGCTGAACGTGCTGACAGAGCTGAAAAACCGCGGCCTGAACGATATCCTTATCGCCTGCGTAGACGAGCTGAAAGGTTTCCCTGACGCTATTAACGCGGTGTATCCGGAGGCGCGGCTCCAGCTGTGTATCGTGCATATGGTGCGCAACAGCCTGCGGTTCGTCTCCTGGAAGGACTACAAGGCCGTCACCCGCGACCTGAAAGCTATCTATCAGGCCCCTACGGAAGAAGCCGGCTTGCAGGCGCTGGAAGCGTTCTCCAGTGCCTGGGACATCCGCTACCCGCAAATAAGTCGAAGCTGGCAGGCAAACTGGGCCAATCTGGCCACGTTCTTTGCCTACCCAACGGACATCCGCAAGGTGATCTACACGACCAACGCCATCGAGTCGTTAAACAGCGTGATCCGGCATGCCATCAAAAAGCGCAAGGTGTTCCCGACCGACGACGCAGTGAAAAAGGTGGTGTGGCTGGCGATACAGGCGGCCTCACAGAAATGGACAATGCCTTTGAGGGACTGGCGCATGGCAATGAGCCGCTTTATTATCGAGTTCGGTGACCGCCTGGACGGTCACTTCTGAGAAAAGGCATTTACACAGAATCGTGTACAGGGTCACAGAATCGTGTACAGGGTCGCAGGGCCGGAGGCCCTCATTTTCCCTCCGGCTTCTCTATCACCCTCAACGTCTCACTCTCCCATCAACGTCTCCCTCTTCCCTTAACGTCTCCATCCCCTCAGCGTCTCCCTCATCCACTCTGACGTCTCTACATTCCACACAGGCCTCTCCCACTTCCCTCCCAGCCCTCACCCTCAATGCGTCAGCCGCCATCGCGCGCGATAAACGCGCCATAAAATTGATTTTCCCGCTGCGCGCAGCGCCATGATACGCAAAACACCGTATTAGCGAATGATTAGAAATGCATGAAAATGCCGGCAGTCCTTTTAATTCAGCTGATAGACCATTAGGGGTGCGTTATGGCAATAAGTATCGGAAATGCTTTTTTTCAAATACCCTCAGCGCGGCGCGAATTGGGAAAATCATGGAAAATAAGGGTGAGTCATTACCGACGATGACCCTCTGGGAAAAGATCAAAGACTTTTTCTTTAACGGCGACACCCAAAAATGTCTCTTCATCTTGAATGAACTCTGTCATCCCCCCGCGACATCACAAAACGCGACATCAAAATCTATTTTGAACAATTGCAGGGGATGGCAAATTGCGGCGACAGGCTTCACTTTACCCAAGTGAATGATTTAATGTTCACACTAACCGATAAAGACTTTAAACCGGTGTTATCGCTGAACTTGCAAAAAGCGTGTTATACCGTGCAAGCGGTTTACCCGGAGGACGCCGATTATGCTTATGAAAAGACGTTCCCTCTCCATACGCCCCGCGCCTTACAGAAACCACGCCGCAAGCCGGTGACAAAGACAAAGCGCACGCCCTGCTCCGCCAGCCGGAAGGCAAGAGCGTCACCGCAACCCAACCGCCCGCACACCGCTTACGTGTTACGCCGCGACGCGCGACGCCTCTCACGCCCGAGAAACCTCTCGAGCCGATGCCGAATCCTCTGTTATGCTCGGTCAATCCGCGGGAAACGCTTATCGCACTTAACGTACGCGGCTATCCTGACGTGCAGTGTGAAGGCGAGGTTCCCCAGACCGTAGAAGTCTTTCAAGCAAAGCGCATTCAGCGTCTTCCCGACCATTTTCCGCCCGCACTGGCGACGCTCGGCATCATTGATTCGCCGCAATTAGCGGACAACGCGCTCGATAATCTGGCCGCGCGAACCCCTCATTTGGCCGATCTCAATCTCAAAGACTGTGACATGCCGCGCTTACCTCAGCATTTACCCAAAACGCTGACGCACGTCAGCCTTTCCCAGCATGCCCCGATGTCGCCTGAAAGTCTGGACAATCTCAAAGCGTTAACCAGCTTAGCGTTGACGGGTGACGGCTTTACTCAATGGCCACGGGGGCTGCCGCCCAGCCTCCATACCCTGCGGATGTCTGCTAAACTTATTCAGCACGCGTCAAAGGAGGATTTCGCGCGGCTACCCGACCTGTCGCTTTTGATCATTACCCCCGATCCATCCCATCCGCTGCCGGCGTGGCTAAAGCAGCTTTCTCCCGACATCACGCTCATGACATAAGGGGCGACGAAAGGACCGATTAAACCGTTAATTGTAACTTATTCCGTAACGGAATTGGTTTTCCCTGCGCCAACCGGTATGCTTGGCTACCGCAAACTTTTTAGCTAAGCCTTCACGTCTATGCCTTTACTTCTCACTACGGCGCATGTCGCCACGTTGGCCGATGGCCATAGCGCCACCAGCGAGCGGCATGTGATTCGCAGCGCCAGCGATGTTTCCAGCCTGGTCAATTATCACACCGATAATCGTTCCCATGCCTCCATCATTATTGCCATCGCGCTCGGCGGCGTGTTTCTCGATGCCTACGATCTCGGTGCGCTGGCGTTCGGCATCAAGGATGTGGCGCGAGAGTTCAACCTGACCCCGGCCGCCACCGGCATGGTGGCATCGGCCATTACGTTTGGCGCTATCGTCGGCGCGTTCTTCGACGGTTATCTAACCGATAAAATTGGCCGCTATCGGGTATTCATGGCGGACATGCTGTTTTTTGTGCTGGCGGCGCTGGCCTGTGCCTTCGCCCCCAATGAATGGGTACTCACCGCCGCACGCTTTGTGATGGGCCTGGGCGTGGGGATTGATTTGCCGGTGGCGATGGCCTTTCTGGCGGAGTTTTCCCGCCTGCGCGGACGGGGTAACAAAGCCGCCAGCATTGCCATGTGGTGCCCCACCTGGTATGCCGCTATCAGCGTTTCCTATCTACTGGTGTTGTTGCTGTACGGCGTATTGCCGGAAGGGCATACCGCTTGGCTATGGCGGCTGATCCTCGGCTTCGGCGCCGTACCGGCGCTGGTGATTATCGCCATCCGTAGCCGCTATATGAGCGAATCGCCCGGCTGGGCCGCCAACCAGGGCGATCTGGCCGGGGCAGCGAAAATCTTGCGCCATTCCTACGGGATTAATGCCGAGGTGGCAACGGACGCGCCGGCGCCGCAGATCAACCGTCGCGCCAAAGCCGGTTTGCGCAATTACGCCGCGCTGCTGCGTGGCGTTTACCTGCGGCGGACGGTGCTTGCCACCCTTATCGCCGTGGCCTCCTCGTTTGCTTATAATGCGGTGGCGTTTGGTCTACCGGTCATCCTCAGCAGTTTCCTCGAGCAGTCCATGCTGAGCACCATTCTGTTCTCGCTGGCGCTGAATCTACTGTTCGCGTTTGTCGGCGGGCTGCTTGCGGTGCGCTTTGTCCCCCGCTTCGGCGCCTGGCCCATGACCGTGCTGGGCTATGCTCTACAGCTATTGTCGCTCATCGGGCTGGCGCTTATCGGCCGTCCCCACGATGGCATTCGGGCCGGTCTCGCCATAGCCATGCTGGCGTTGTTCCTGTTCGGACAAGGAGTCGGCCCCGGTTCGCACAGCATGACGTTCGCGTCGCTAAGCTACCCCACCTCGCTGCGCGGCGTGGGTGTCAGCTTTAACCAGACGCTGATGCGTGCCAGTTCAACGCTGTCGCTGTTTTTGTTCCCGGTGCTGACGGCGCTGCTCGGCACCGGCGTTTTCTGGGTGATTGCGCTGGCGCCGCTGGCGGGCCTGCTAGCCTTGCTGACCCTTCGCTGGGAGCCGTCGGGCTATGATGTGGATGCAGAAGATTTCGCGTCGCCGTCCACCGTCGCTGCGGGATAAGTCATTGCGGCGGGATTGACCTGCGCCGTGGCTTAAGCCCGCGCCAAGGGTTAACTCGGCATTGTAGATTAAGCCTGCACGGTAGGATGCATAAGGGGGCCGTCGCCGGACGATTGCCCCCTTTTATTTATTAGACCGTAAACGCCTTAGCGGCGCTGTGACCGCCCCTGTGGCGCCGTAGGTCCCAGCGCGTTCTAAAGCGTGGCGGCAAGTCGCACCCAGCCATATTCTACATAGACCTCCCGCCCCAGCAGCCAGCGTTGCAGCATCGTTAACGCCATCAGCGCCACCACTTACTGGCGGGCGCGCAGCGGGTGGCGCGCCAAATTGTTGCGCAGGACGATAGTTTGCGCATAATCCCGCCCCGGCGTATGCAGCGCCACACTGAAATGATCCTGCGCCAAAGCGCCTACCACCAGCCCCAGCGAGGCGCCGTGACGCTACGCCAGCTGCGCGGCCTGCTGCGCCAGCGCCGCTAAATCGACGCTTGGCCCAGCGCTCTCAGGTGCTTCAGGCCACCATTCGCCGCCCGTCACCGGCACGCCGGCGCTCCGGCACTGCCAGGTGACCATCCCGGCGGTGAACTGCTCCGCCAGCGCCAGGGTTAATCCCCGCTGCCCCAGCCGGGTCGGCAAATCGTCGGTCCCCTCATAAAGCTGGCTGTCGCCGGCCACAGCGCGAATCTGCTGCCATACCTGCTCCATCGCCTCGCGTTCGTGGGCCGGGCCGGTCAGCTTCAATTCAATGATCGGCATCGAGGAGCGGTAGCCGAGCACCACCTCCTCCGGCAGCGGCAGGCCGTCGAGCTCATTGGCCAGATCGCTTTCGCCGCGGCCAAAAGTGGTCATGCGCAGGCAAAGCGGCGGATCCGGCAAATCGAACCGCTCGCGCAGCCGCGGCACGATTTCGCGCTCCACCATGACCTTGAATTCCGAGGGCACGCCCGGGGTAAAAAACAGCAAACAGCGGTTGAGCTGTAGCGCAAAACCGCAGGCGGTGCCGACCGGATTATCGATAAGCTCGGCGCTGGCGAGAATCAGCGCCTGTTTGCGGTTACTGGCCGCCATTTTCGCCAGCCACTCCGCATGCTCCACCAGTTCATCGCCGGCGGCGTTGGTGTCGACAATCTACCCGTGCAACACTTCATCGCCCGTGCACAGCATTTCTACCCTAAGCATGCTCTTCTCCTGTGATCCTGTACCGCCACTTTAAAAAGCGGCATCGACAAACACAACACCTGTTCAAGGGATTTTCACGAAATGCGATAATTGCCTGAGAACGACGCGGAACAAAACGCGCCGTTCCCACGCTTACGGCGCAGGGGTTTGCGCCAGCCAAGCGTGGATAGCGCCCCGCGGGATTTTTATGCCGCCCTGGTTCAGCGTCGGCGGTAAGTAATACCAAGCGACGGGACGCTGCCACGGTGACAGTTGCGGCTCGAGCCAGGCGCGCAGCGCCGCAAGCGGGACGTTGGAATCCGCCACCGGCCTCTGGCCGTATTCCGGGTCAGCCAGCGGCGCAATAAACGCCTGGCGCACGCCGTCATGGCGGGCGAGCAGGCGTTCGATATCCTCGGGCTGCACGCCTTCGCCGCCGCAAAAAAACAAATTGTCCAGCCGGCCGGCGATGCGCAATTCGCCAGCGTGCCGCGATCGCGGGTGTGAAACCAGCCGGCGCCCTCATCGAGCGGCAGCAACGTGCCCTGATGCCAATAACCCGCCGCCTGACTGGCCCCGCGCAGCCAGATCTCGCCCTGTACCAGCCGCAAACTGCGTCCAGCCAGCGGCAGCCCGACGCCCGCGCGTCTGGCGCAAACGGTGGAGGCGAACTCGGTCAGTCCGTATCCGCACCAGCATCGGATGCCCTGCGCCTCGGCCCGCGTAGTGAGCTCGGCGGGGATCATCGCGCCGCCGAGCAGGACATCGCTGAGCGTGAGCGACGTAGGGGATCCGTCCAGCAGTCGCCATAGCTGCGTCGGCACCAGGGAAGCATGGCTGCACCCTGCCAGCACCTGCGCCAACAGCACGCCGTCTTGCACAGCCAGGCGTGCGCCGGCATACAGCCAGCGCCAGACGATGCCCTGACCGGAAACATGATACAGCGGCAGCGACAATAGCCAGCAGCCCGCGCGCTGGAAATCCAGCAGCGTGACCACCCCGGCCGCGCTGCATAAATGGGCGGCATAGCGGTGCGCCGCCTTGGGCATCCCGCTCGACCCCGAGGTCAGAGTCAGGGTAGCAAGCCGCTGGGGATCCCATGGCGTGTCCGCCGGCGGTAGCGAAGGCCGGTGCGGCTGCGCCTCAGCGGCGGACGGGTCTGACGACAGCAGCCGCGCAACGTCGACCTCGAGCGGCACCATGCCTGACGGCCACGCCGCGGGCTCGCTGCTCCAGCCAAAGGCCAGATCGAGCGGCGGCAGCCGGTGTGCCAACAGCTCCGCCGGCAGACGGGGATTAAGCGGTGCCACCCGCGCCCCGCATTCGAGCGCCGCCAGATAGGCGAACAGCAGCTCCAGCGAATTATGCCCCCTCAGCGCCACGCCGCAACCCTCGACCACGCCCGCCTGCCGCTGCACAGCCGCCACCAGCTCAGCTCCCCTTGCGGCCCGTGCAGGGCGATCGCATGCGGATAACGTTGCGCCCACTGGTGCCAGGGCCAATCATCACAATGCTCAGGTATCGATCGCGCTCCCGTGGCCTTGGCTCATGGCATTGTCCCGATGGGCTCCAACTGCGCCCAAGACAGCAGCGGTAAATCACAGCCCGGCCAGGGCCGCACCAGTTGCGCCTGCATCAACGACAGCGTATCTAGCCCCGGCGTCACCGCGGGCGTTAGCCACTGCGCCAGGCGTGAAAGCTGGGTCAGCGCCAGACTCGATTCCACGCCGGAGCTGATGACCGCCGTCAAACCAAACTCCTGGGCGCACTCCAGCGTCTGGCGGCAGCGCGCCAGCGCCCCCGTCAGGCTGGGTTTTACCACTAGCGCAGCCACCCCGGGAACGGCATGCAGGGTAAAGCCCGGCTCGCGCGCGCTCTCGTTCCAGGCGATGGGGATGCCGGTTTGCTCCGCGAAAGCCAGCGAATCGTCAGGGCGGCCGCAGGGCTCTTCAAGAAAATCGATGCGGGACAGGCAGCCCGGCGCCAGATAGCGGGCGAACTGCAAGGCGCGATCGCACGTCCAGCGGCGGTTAGCATCCAGCCGCAGGCGCAAATCGGGCAAGGCCGATAACAGCATATTCACCGTCAGGCTGTCCCGGATCGCCTCATACAGCCCCACCTTAAGCTTGGCCACCCGCGCGCCTGGCATAGCCGCCAGCGCGCAGCTGATGCCAAAACCGACCGAGGGCGGGGCGGCATCAAGCGTCGACTCCGACGCCTCCCCCGCCGTCCAGCGCATCACGGATTACGCTTGAATTGGCTGAAGTCCGGCTGGCGCTTTTCGACAAAGGCGTTGCGGCCTTCTTGCCCCTCGTCGGTCATGTAAAACAGCATGGTCGCATTCCCCGCCAGCTCCTGCAGACCGGCCTGACCATCGCAATCCTCGTTGAGCGCCGCCTTCAGGCAACGTAACGCGATGGGGCTATTGGCCAGCATCTCCCGACACCAGCGCACGGTCTCGATTTCCAGGCGCGCCAACGGCACGACGGCATTCACCAGCCCCATTTCCAGCGCCTGCTCTGCATTGTACTGGCGGCACAGAAACCAAATTTCCCGCGCTTTCTTTTGGCCGACAATGCGCGCCATATAGGACGCGCCCCAGCCGCCGTCAAACGAGCCGACTTTCGGTCCGGTCTGGCCGAAGACCGCATTGTCCGCCGCCAGCGTTAAATCGCACATCATATGCAGTACGTGGCCGCCGCCGATGGCGTAGCCGACGACCATCGCCACCACCGGCTTGGGGCAGGTGAGGATCTGGCGCTGAAAATCGAGCACATTCAGATGATGCACGCCGCCGTAGTCCTGGTAACCGCCATAATCGCCGCGCACTTTTTGATCGCCGCCGGAACAGAAGGCCTTTTCCCCCTCGCCGATGAGAATGATCACGCCGATGCCCTCATCGTAGCGCGCATCGCTCAACGCCAGCATCATCTCCTTGACCGTTAACGGCCGGAAGGCATTACGCACCTGCGGACGGTTAAGGGTAATTTTGGCGATCCCGTCCGCGGATTTGTGATAGCGAATGTCGGTGAAGTCGCCGCTGCAATCACGCCAGTCGAGGGGGGGCATACCAGGAGTCTTCATTAGGTTCAAGCATCATGCATTCCTTTATTCAAACGGAGCCAGCAAATAGTGAAGTCGTTCAGCAAACGCCCGCGGGTTGCCGCGATGGGCGTTATGCCCTGCCGCCGCTACCGGCCACCAGGGGAGCCCCGCCTGCTCGGCCAGCGCCGAGAACTTGGCGTCTTGGGCGCCGCACAGATAACCGAACGGCAAAGGTAAACGGCGCCAGAAGATCCGGCTGGCGGCCCAACGAGCCGACGATCAACATCGCCGCCACGCCTGCGCCGCGATTACCGGCGCGCAGCCGGATCACCTCCGTCAGACCGGGATGCGCGCCTTCGACAAACAACCCGCGCCAAAAGGAATCTTGGCCATGGCAGGCGTGATAAAGCGCGATACGCCCGCCGAGGGAATAGCCGATCGTGATATAGTCGCCAATGTTCAGGGCGCGCAGGGTCTGGCTGAGCGTCGTCGACAGCGCGGCAAACGGCTGCGGCGGCAGTGCGGCGCTGTCGCCGTGGCCCGGTAGATCCAGCGTCACCTGCGGCCAGCCGGCAAAATACGGCAGAACGGGCAACCAGTCGTCGCCCGAGCCGAGCAGGCCGTGCAGCCAGACCAGACAAGGCCGCCGACGGCTGCCCGGTTGCCTGTGCCGCACCGCCCAGGGCGTCATCGCGCCATCTCCGCTACCAGCTCGCGCAGCAGGGATGCGCCCTGCTGCGCCGGCACCAGGCGGTATCCAGGGCCGTCCGCAACGCGCCCATATCGCGCGGCCGCTGGTAGCCTAAACCAAACAGCGCCGCCGCGTGGCGGAAGTCCACCTGCTGCGGCATGACGTAATAGGTCTAGCGTACCGTCTCTGAGGTCGGCACCAGCAAGAAAATTTGACCGCCGTTATTATTCACCACCAGGATCACCACCGGCGCCGGGCAATGGCGGAACAGCGCCAGCGAATTGACATCGTACAGCGCCGAAAGGTTCCCCAGTAACGCGAGCAGCGGCCCGGCGGTGGCCCGCGCGCGACGCCGGCGGCGGTCGCCAGCAAACCGTCAATCCCGCTGACGCCACGGTTGCCCCAGACCGGATAGCCAGCCGGCAGTTGCGCTAACGCATCCGCTAATCGTACAGTCAAGCTATTGCCGAGGAAGACCCCTCCCTTCGCGGGCAACAGCGCCGGCAACCCATAGGCCAGCCGAGCCTCGCAGACCGCCAACGCGGTAGCGGCCCCGCCAGCCGATCCGGCGTGAATCGCCCCCCTGTCCGCGCCATGATACACCGGCTCAGCGCCGCTTTGCCCCTCACCAGCGGCGCAATAAGCCGGGTCAACGCCGACGGCGGACCGGGCCACGGCCGCCGGCAACAGCGCCTGACGCACCCGCCGCGCCGCGGCGGCGGCCAGGGGGGATTTACCACGGCCGGATGTCGCGCCAGCTAGGGCTCGACATCGGCGAAAATACGCCGCCCGCGGTGATGGCCCGGATCGCGCCGGCCGGGCAGCGGATCCACGAGCCACAGTGTTTGCGCCGGACAATCGGCCTGCCAGGCCAGCAGACGCTTGCCGGTCAGGCTACTGCCAAACTGCACCACCAACTCGGTACGGGCAAGTATCTCCTCCGCCGCCGAAGCGTTAAGCCAAAGATCGGCATGGGGCAACGGCTGGCCGGTATGGGAGAGCACATCGCCGAGCGCTTGCGACCAGTCGTCCTCTTGTTCCTCTTCCGCGCCGTACAGCGGCTCCGCGAACGGACAATTGATATGCACGCCGCCGTGGGCGACCTCGTCTAGCAGCGCATCCACGGCGCTGACCAACCAGCGCGCCGGAATAGCTGGCGTCGGTCGCGGCAAAACCGGCAAACATACCGGGCTGGCGGATCGCCTGATTGGCGCCGCAGTCAATAAGTTCGGCCGGCCTGTCCGCAGTAAGCAGCACCAGCCGCTCGCCGGTCAGGCTGGCTTCTATCAAAGCGGGGTAGAGATTGGCGGCGGCGGTGCCCGAGGTGACAATCACCGCCACCGGCTGGCCGCCGGCTTTCGCCAGACCGAGCGCCAGATGTCCGAGCCCGCGCTCATCGAAATGGGTATGGAGGGTCAGGCGCGGATGGGCGGCTGCGGCGAGCGTCAGCGGCGTTGAGCGCGAACCGGGGGCGATACAAACATGCCCTACGCCGTGTCGGGTCAGGGTTTCCAGCAGTAACGTCGCCCAGCGACGGTTAAACACAATACGGGACATGATGGGCCTGGCGCTTAGGTGGTAAGGGTGACACCCTATTGTAAGTCCTCTGCGGGAGCGGATATTGATGTAAACACCGATTTGCGACGTTTGCTACTCCCGCGCCGCACCGGTAAATAATGATTGGAGACCGGCGGCTTTATTTTCGACTTCCTGCCATTCTTGATCGGCATCGGATCCCGGCACAATACCGGCGCCGGCATAAAGTCAGATATGGTGACTTGACACCCGGGCACAGCGCAACGCCACGCAAAACTCGCTCTCATCAAGGGTCAGGTAGCCTGCCGACCCGGCGTACCAGCGGCGGGCGAAGGGTTCGTGACGCTGAATAAACGCCGCCGTCGGCTGCAGCAGCGCCAGGCAGAGGCTGTCGTCGGCGTGCTGCAAATCTCCCTGAATCCCCCGTCGCAAATGCTGTACGGTGCGCAGGCGGATGATTTCCGGGCCGCTGACATCCAGCGCCCGCGCGGCCTGCCGGGGATCCGGATCGCAGGCGACGGTGCCGGCCAGGGCTTCGGTATCAAGCCTGCGATCGTCGAGATGATAAAGCCGCTCCGGGCTGGATCCCAAAAAGGCCTCATGGGCCGACCAGGCCATCAGGTAATGGAAACACCGGTGGTTTACCTGGCGGCTGGCCGCCATCAGCGCCAGCGGCGAAGGGGGCATCTCCACGCGCAGCGTAGAGCGCCGGGCCAGCACCACTTTCTCCAGCCCGCCCTGGCAGAATTGCCCCAACGCTTGAGCTACAAGGCATCGCCACGCCGGCAGCTCGGGGAGATGCGTCACGCCGGTCACCGTGGCCGTCAGCGGCGGAAGGGGCGCCGGCGCGTCGGCGCCGTGGGCCTCAAGCCAGGCGAGAAAATCGGCGGCGTCGGCGGCCAGCTACGTCTCGCTGTAAAACGTCATTATTATCTGATACCGATCCCGCAGACGCCGCCAGCTCAGGCGCGGCAAAAACAGCGCGCTTTCCGGCTCACCCGCATCGGCACCAAAGGCATTGAGCCCCCAAATCCGCAAATCCCTTACCGCCGGCTGCGCGGCCAGGAAGCGCTGCGCATCGCCAAGGCAGGAGAAATGGCGCACCGCTCCGCAGCTCGCCACCTCTTCATGACCGTCGCGGTGCTGCCAATAGCATTGCGGATACAGCGGCGGACATAAAAAACGCGCAGGTCACCGGCATGTGACGCTGCGCGCATTCAGGCTGAGATGATGGATCGACGACGCCGCGGCCGTATTGCCTTAGCGCCGCCGCCAAGCCGGCCGCGGTTATCGGCGCGCCAACAGTAGCCCCACCACCAGCCCAACCGAGGCGCCGATGCCGACGCCATGCCAAGGGTTTTCCTGCACATAGTCATCCGCGGCGCTCACTGCCTGCCGGGCTTTCAGATAGTAGGTGTCGGACGCATGGCTCACACGCGTTTTAACATCATCCAGGGCCTGCTGCGCGCGGGTCTTCAGCTCGACATACTTTTGATCGGTTTTATCGCCGGAATAAGCCAGCACCTCTTCCAGCGTTTCGGACAGGAGCTGCACGTCATCGTCGACATGCGTTTCGTGCGGCTGAAGGGGATCGTTAGGTGTAGTCATCACTATTCTCCGTGTTCTGATGAAAGGCGTCAGACTAACTATAGGCAAAAAATGCCCCCGCCGGAGGACTATTCTCGCCGGAGCAATCCGAAAAAACGGGCGTATCGCTGATGTCGCACTTGGCAGGGGGGAGGCCGCGGGGAAACGCCCCGCGGCGCTGAGTTAGAGAATGGGCTGCGCCAACTGCACCAGCGTGATGAGCGGCTGCGGATACAGCCCGAGCAGCAGCACCAGCAGCGAGGAGATCAGTACCACAACACCGCCGGCGGTCAGCGCCCAGTTGGAAGGGGTATCGCGCCGCAGGTTTTCGGGCGGCGACAGGTAGAGGCTGACCATGATACGCAAGTAGTAAAACAGCCCGATGGCGCTACCGGCCACCACCGCACCGGTCAGCCAGCCCAGATGGCTATTCACGCCGAGCGCGATAACGTAGAACTTGCCGATAAAACCGAGCGTCATGGGGATGCCCGCCAGCGACAACATCATCACCGTCAGCACCGACGACAACAGCGGCTTATGCCAAAACAGACCGCGGTAGGAATACAGCGAATCCGCATCCTCGCCGGTGTAGGGGCTGGACATCAAGCTGACGACGCCGAACGCCCCCAGGCTTGCGAACACATAACCCGCCAGATATACGCCGACGGTTTCCAGCGCCAGCGTGTGGGCCTGCACCGCAATCAATCCCACCAATAAATAACCCAGATGGGCAATGGACGAATAGCCCAGCACCCGCTTGATATTGCTTTGGCTCAGGGCCATTAGGTTGCCGAACAGCATGGAGGCGAAGGCAATGATAGCCAGCACCAGCCGCACCACTTCATTGTGGGTCACCGGCGCGTAGAGGAACAGACGCATCACCACCGCGAAAATCGCGATTTTACTGGCGGTCGCCAGGAAGGTGGACACCGGCGCGGGCGCGCCCTGGTAAACATCTGGCGTCCACAGGTGGAACGGCACCAGCGACAGCTTGAAGCCGACGCCGACGATCATCATGCCCAAACCCGCCAGCAGCACCGGTTGCGCCAACATGCCGTCGTTAAGTGTTTGGCCAATGCCGGCGAAAGACAGGTGACCGGTACTGGCATACACCAGCGCCATACCGAACAGCAAGAAGGAGGACGCCGCCGCGGACAGCAGCGTGTACTTAATGCTGGCTTCCAGCGAGCGCTTTTGGCGGAACGCATAACCCACCATCCCGAACAGCGGCAGCGAAATCAGCTCAATACCGAGGAACAGCGCCGCCAAATGATTGGCGCAGGCGAGCAGGATCCCGCCCATCGCGGCAATCAGCACCAGCAGATAAAATTCATCGCGGTTGCCCGGATAGCCCGCCAGCCAGGCGTAGGCCAGCGTGCTGGTCGCCAGGCTGGCCATCAGCACCAGCCCGGTGTAGAGCATAGAGTAGCCGTCGACGCGCATCAGCGGCGTCACGTCCATCGGGCCATTCTGCGCCACGAACCACAGCGACAGCAGCGCCAGGTTAAGCCCGATGACCGTCAGCGTTGCGTTGATAAAGTGGTTGCGTCGCCACGCAATGCACAGCATCACAACCACCACCGTCAATCCGACGATCAACAGCGGTAATAATGCGATCAGTTGTTGAGGAGTTATTGTCATGGCGAATTACGGCCTTGTCGTTGAAATAGTGGAACCGGCGTCGGCGGCGAACCAGTGCTGGATATTGCTCATGGCGGCGGCCGAGGTATCCATAATCGGCTGCGGGAAGAACCCGAGCAGCACCAGCAGCACCACCAGCAACAAAATAATCAGTCGTTCGCGCAGCGTCATACCCGGCAGCGGCTCGGTGGATTTAGCCGGGCCGTAATACGCGCGCTGCATCATGATAAGCGAGTAGACTGATGCGAACACCAGACCGAACGTGGAAATCACCGTAATCACCGGTACCACCGGGAAACTGCCGAACAAAATGGTAATCTCGCCAACAAAGTTGCCGGTGCCCGGCATGCCGAGCGTCGCGACGGCGAAAAAGAGCGACAGCGCCGGAATAAAGCTCAGCCGGCCCCACAGACCGCCCATTTGCCGCATATCGCGGGTGTGTAGGCGCTCATACAGCTGACCGCAAATAATGAACATGCCGGCGGCCGACAGACCATGGGCGATCATCTGTACCACCGCGCCCTGATAGGCCAGCTGGCTGCCGCTGTAGATGGCAATCAGCACAAAGCCCATGTGGGACACGCTGGTATAGGCGATGAGGCGCTTGATATCGGTCTGCGAGAACGCCATCCAGGCGCCGTAAAAGATGCCCACCACCCCAAGCCACATGGCGATGGGGGCAAACTGGTGCGAGGCGTGAGGAAACAGCGGCAGGCTAAAGCGCAGCATCCCGTAGGCCGCGGTTTTCAGCAATATCCCCGCCAGGTCCACCGAACCGGCGGTGGGCGCCTGGCTGTGGGCGTCCGGCAGCCAGCCATGCAGCGGCATCACCGGCATTTTGACCGCGAAGGCCAAAAAGAACCCCAGCATCAGCAGGTATTCCAGCCGTTTCGACATCGGCGTGCGCAGCAGGTCTTCATAATTGAAGGTCCAGACGCCGGTGGCGTTATAGTGCACCAGCACCAGGCCGAGTATCGCCACCAACATCACCAGGCCGCTTGCCTGGGTATAAATAAAGAATTTGATCGCAGCGGTAATACGGGTCTTGCCGTCGGAGGCTTTATGCCCCCAGAGCGCGATGAGAAAATACATCGGCACCAACATCATTTCCCAGAAGAAAAAGAAGAGAAACATGTCGATGGCCAAGAACACGCCGATAACGCCGCCCAGGATCCACAGCAAGTTAAGGTGGAAGAAGCCCTGGTAGCGCTGAATTTCCCGCCAGGAGCAGAGGATAGCCAGCACCCCGAGCAACCCGGTCAGCACCACCATCAGCAGCGACAGGCCATCCAGCGCCAGATGGATGCTAATACCGAAGCGCGGGATCCAGGGGAGCAGATACTCCACCTGCCATTGCGGCAACCCCTGGGCCATCGCCAGGGTGTATCCGCCCTGCTGCCACAACAGCAATGAAAGCGCCAGTGTCAGCCCCATGGCAATCAAGGCTATCCAGCGCGGTACCCGGGTACCGAAACGCTCACATTGCCAACACAGCAGACCGCCGATAAAGGGGATAAGAATTAGCCAAGGTAGTAGCATGGCGTTTTGCGTCCCTAATTGTAAAATCAATAAACTTGCGTATCAGCGGAGCGGCATTCTGCCCGCCGCCCCGCCCTGAGCCGGAAACGAAGCTCGGGGTATTTAAACGAATACCAACAGCGCCACCACGACAACCGCACCCAAACTCAACGACGTCGCATACCAGCGCAACTGCCCGTTTTCGCTCACCGTCAGGCCGCGTCCGGCCCAGCGCGCCAGCAGCGCGGGAAGATTCATCACCGCGTTAAGGGGATCGCGCGCCAGCAGCCGCGCGATGGCCAGGTAGGGTTTGACGAAGACCTTGTCGTAAAGCCAGTCGAATCCCCAGGCGTGGAACCACCAGACCGAGAAGAAACGTCCCGGCGCGCTGGCGGCCACGGCGTTGACCAAACGGCGCTGGCCGAGCCACAGTGCCGCCGCCAGGCAAATACCGATGATGGCGACCGCGCCCGAGGTGATTTCCAGCGCCAGTTTACCGTCATGACCGAACTCACCAGCCGGCAGGACTCCCGCCAGCGGCGGCGTAATCCAGGCGCCGATGAAGGTGGACAACCCCATCAGTACCACCAGCGGCAGATGATGGCTGATGCCGCGGCAGGCGTGAGCCTGGATTTGCGCCTTGCCGTGGAACACGATAAAGATCATGCGGAAGGTATACACCGAGGTGAGGAACGCCCCCACCAGGCCGGCCAGCATCAGTACGCTATGGCCATTGGCCAGCGCCCCCCAGAGGATTTCATCCTTGGAATAGAAGCCGGCGGTCACCAGCGGCAGCGCCGACAGCGCCGCGGCGCCCACCAAAAAGCAAATATACACCAGCGGAATCGACTTTCTCAGGCCGCCCATCTTGAAGATGTTTTGCTCGTGGTGGCAGGCGAGGATCACCGAACCGGAGGACAAGAACAGCAACGCTTTGAAAAACGCGTGGGTCATCAGGTGAAAAATGGCCGCGTCCCAGGCCTGAACGCCCAAGGCCAGAAACATATAGCCTATCTGGCTCATGGTGGAATAGGCCAGCACCCGTTTGATATCGGTCTGCACCAGCGCGGCGAACCCCGCCAGCACCAGCGTAACCGCGCCGACGATCCCCACCAGATGCAACACCTCCGGCGCCATCAGGAACAGGCCGTGGGTGCGGGCGATAAGATACACGCCGGCGGTCACCATGGTGGCGGCGTGAATCAGCGCCGACACCGGCGTCGGACCGGCCATAGCGTCCGCCAGCCAGGTTTGCAGCGGCAGCTGCGCCGATTTCCCCACCGCGCCGCCCAGCAGCATCAGGGTCGCCCAGGTGATGGCCGGGGAGCCCTCCGCCAGTTTTTGCGGCGCCAGCACCATCAGATCGTGGAAATTCAGCGTTCCGAGCTGGTCATAAAGGATAAACAGCGCGAACGCCAGCAGCACATCCCCCACGCGGGTGACGATAAACGCCTTCATTGCCGCGGCGCCGTTTTTCGACTCGCTGTAATAGAAACCGATCAGCAGGTAGCTGCATAGCCCCACCCCTTCCCAGCCGAGATACATCAGCAGCAGGTTGTCCGCCAGCACCAGCACCAGCATGCTGGCGATAAACAGATTGGTGTAGGCGAAAAAGCGCGAATAGCCCTCTTCCCCACGCATGTACCACGAGGCATAAAGATGGATGAAGAAGCCGACGCCGGTGACGACCGACAGCATCGTCAGCGACATGCCGTCCAGGCTGAGGGTGATGGGAATTTGAAAATCGCCCACCGCCATCCAGTGCCACAGCGTTTGGGTAAACACCGCCGCGCCATCGCCGCGCGCGCCGAAGAAATCCAGCGCCACCCAAACGGTGGTCAACGCCGACAGCCCGACGCTGCCAACGCCCACCGTCGCCGCCAGGTTTTCAGACCAGCGACCGCGGGAGAACGCCAGCAGCAGGAAACCCGCCAAGGGGAATAATAGGGTTAAATAGAGTAGGTTCATCCGTGCATCTCGCTGACAGTGTCGATATCCAGGGTCCGGCGGCGACGGTGCAATTGCAGCAGCAACGCCAGGCCGATACTGGCCTCGGCGGCGGCCAGGGTAACCGCCAGGATATACATCACCTGCCCGTCCGCCTGGCCCCAATAGCTGCCGGCCACAATGAACGCCAGCGCCGAGGCGTTAATCATGATCTCAAGCCCCAAGAGCATAAACAGCAGATTGCGGCGGATCATCATCCCCGTCAGGCCCAGCACAAACAGGATAGCGGCCAGGATGAGACCGTGTGATAACGGGATCATGTTTGCTCCTCCCCTCTTCTCTTGATGGCGTCGGTCATCTTCGGCCCCTTATAAAGCGCATCGACACTGTCGCGCTCGTCGCGGCCCAGATGGAACGCAACCACCAGCCCCGCCAGCAGCAGCATGGAGGCCAGCTCCACTGCCAACACATAAGGACCGAACAGCGCGATGCCGACGGTTTTAGCCGCAATAAGCTCCCCCGCGATGTCGTGATCGCACGCGCCGGCCAGCGCGCGCACCAGCACCGCCAGCAGTACCAGCGACAGCAGCGACGGCCCGATCCAGACCCGGGGACGCAACCAGGCGCTTTCTTGTTTATCGCGGCCGACGCTCATGTTGAGCATCATCACCACGAACACGAACAACACCATGATGGCGCCGGCGTAAACGATAATTTCCAACGCGCCGGCGAAGTAGGCCCCCAGCGAAAAGAATACGCAGGCGATGGCCAGTAGCGAAATAATCAGGTACAGCAGCGCATGTACCGGTTGGGTATGGGTGATGACGCGTAACGTCGCCAGCACCGCCACCAGGCCGGAAAGATAAAACGCCAGTTCCATGCCAGTCTCCTTAGGGCAGCAAGCCTTTTACATCGATGGGTTTGGCTTCTTTTTCCGCCTCGCCTTTGTCCTTGCCGGCGATCGCCATACCGGCCATGCGGTAGAAGTTGTATTCCGGATATTTACCCGGCCCCGAAATCAGCAAATCCTCTTTTTCATACACCAGATCCTGGCGCTTGAACTCGCCCATCTCGAAATCCGGGGTGAGCTGGATGGCGGTGGTAGGACACGCCTCTTCGCACAGGCCGCAGAAAATACAGCGCGAGAAATTGATGCGAAAGAATTCCGAGTACCAACGGCCGTCTTTGGTCTCCGCTTTCTGCAGCGAGATGCAGCCCACCGGGCAGGCGACCGCGCACAGGTTACAGGCCACGCAGCGCTCATCGCCGTCAGGGTCGCGCGTCAGCACGATACGGCCGCGGAAACGGGGCGGCGGATTAACCGGCACGTCCGGGTACATGCGGGTTTCGCGCTTGTTGAACGCCTGCATGCCTATCATCCAGATGCTGCGCAGCGTGGTCCCGCAGCCAATCGCTAACTCTTTTAACGTCATGATTCATCCACCCCTTAATGCGCGTTGTACAAGATGACCGCTGCGGTCGCCAACAGGTTGAGCAGCGTCAGCGGCAGGCAGATTTTCCAGCCCAGCGCCATCACCTGGTCGTAGCGCGGACGGGGCAGCGCCGCGCGGATCAGGATGAACATCATCATAAAGAAAGCGGTTTTTATGGCAAACCAGATAAACGGCGGCAACCACGGCCCCTGCCAGCCGCCGAAGAACAGCGTCACCATCAGCGCCGAAATGGTCACGATGCCGACGTATTCGCCGACGAAAAACAGGCCGAACTTCATCCCCGAATATTCAATATGGTAACCGTCGGCCAGCTCCTGCTCGGCTTCCGGCTGATCGAAGGGGTGGCGGTGACATACCGCGACGCCCGCCAGAGCAAAGGTGACAAAGCCGAAGAATTGCGGCACCACGTTCCACAGGTGCGCCTGCGACTCGACGATCGCGCCGAGATTAAACGAGCCAGCCTGCGCCACCACCCCCATCAACGATAAACCGAGGAACACTTCATAACTCAGCGTCTGCGCCGAGGCGCGCATGGCGCCCAACAGGGAGTATTTATTATTGCTCGACCAGCCGGCAAACAGCACCGCGTAAACCGCCAGCCCGGCCATCATCAAAAAGAACAGGACGCCGATATTGAAATCGGCCACCACCCAGGTCGGGCTCACCGGCACAATGGCAAAGGTAATCAGCAATGAGGTAAAGGCGATAACCGGCGCCAGGGTGAAAATGCCCCGATCGGCGAACGGCGGGATCCAGTCCTCTTTAAACATCATCTTCAACACGTCGGCCAGCAGTTGCAGCGATCCGCCCCAGCCTACGCGGTTGGGCCCGTAGCGGTTTTGGAACAGCCCCAGCAGGCGCCGTTCGGCAAAGCTCATATAGGCGCCGCAGGTGACCACCACCAACAGGATAACCACCGCCTTCACCACCGTCAGGAGGATATCGATGACCTCCGGTGTCAACCAACTCATAGCGCGGCCTCCCGCAAATTAACAACGCTCTGTCCCGTAAGCATCGGCGGAATGCCCGGCAAACCCAGCGGCAGCCCCACCTGTCCCGGGCTCAGGCTATCGCTGAACCGCACCGGCAGACGCAGCTCCAGACCCGCGCAGGTGAAGGCGAGCAGCGTACCGCTGTTGACGCCCAGCCGGGCGGCGTCCGCCTGGCTCACCGCCACATAGGGCGCCGGCATCCGCTCCTGGATGACCGGAGAGCGCTGCGAGGTCTCCTCGCTGCCGAACAGGTGCCAATAGGGCGCGATGCGCCAGCTGCCGTCCTCGGGCTGCACGAAGGCGGGTGGAATCGCGCTGAAATAATCCAGCCGGCCCTCACCCGCTTCCAGAAGCCGCACCCCGGGGTCGCCGTGGCGTAAATGGCCGCCCACCTCATCCTGGAACTTATTCCAGGCCTGGGGGGAGTTCCAGCCCGGCGCCCAAGCGAACGCCACCTGTTGGCGCGGCGCCTGGGGCGCATTGTTGCCCTCCATGGAGAAGGCGAACATGGTGTCCTGGTCCTGCGGCACGCGCGGTTCATGCACATTGATGTTGGCGCGCATCGCGGTGCGTCCGCTGTAGCGGTGCGGCTCGCGCGCCAGTTTCTGGCCGTGAATACGAAAACCGGCGTCCGGCGCGGCGTGCTTGATCCCCGCCAGTTGCGGCAGCGCCGCGGCCGCGGCATCGATAATATGGTCAAGCTGGGTCCAATCCACCTGGCGGTTCAAATAGGTGGAGTGCAGCGAATGCAGCCAGCGCCAGCTTTCCAGCATGACGACCTGATCATCGTAGTAGGCTGGATCATAGACCTGGAAGAAGCGCTGCGCGCGGCCCTCCTGGTTAATGAGGGTGCCGTCGCTTTCGGCGAAGCTCGCCGCCGACAGGATAAGATTGGCCTTCTCCTGTAGGGCGGTGCGCTGGTGGTCGAGCACGATAAGGTTATTGACGTTGGCCAGCGCGGCATCAATGCGCGCGGCCGGCGCATGGCGGTAAAGGTCGTTTTCCAGCACAATCACGCTATCCGCAGCCCCCTGCTCCAGCTCGTCCAGCGCATCGTCCAGGCTGCCGCCCCCCATCATCGCCAGCCCCATGCTGTTGGCGCCGGCGGCGATAAAGCTAATCCCCACATCGCTCCCCCGCCCCTTCAGGGCGCGGGCGACGTTGGCGGCGGCGGCGATCACCGCCTCGCTGCCGGCATTGCTGCCGGAGATGATAAGCGGCTTGCGGGCGCCGGCCAGCGCCTGCACCACCACGTCAATCTTACCCTTGAGCGACTCATCAAGACCGGTTACCGCCGGCGCCGTCTCGTCCAGCGCATGAGCGATGGCGAAACCCAGCCGCGCCTGATCATCCACCGGCGCGCAGTAGCTCCAGGCGGCGATATCATCCAGGCGCGTACGGTCGACGTTGGTGACGAACAGCGGGTGTTTGACGTGCTGGCCGATGTTCATGATGGCGGCTATCTGCCAATCGGCCACTTTCTGCGCCACGGCCATTTCGCGCGCCTTGCCCTTCACGGCCTGACGCACCGCCAGCGCAATACGCGCGCCGGTCTGGGTCAAATCCTCCCCCAGCACCAGCACGGCATCGTAACTTTCCATTTCGCGCAGCGAGGACGTGCGGATACCGCCGTTGCGCAGGACATTGAGCATCAGCGCCAGCCGGTCCTGTTCGCCGCCGGCAATCCCGGTGTAGAAATTCTCGGCGCCCACCAGTTCACGCAGGGCGAAATTGCTCTCGACGCTGGCGCGCGGTGAGCCAATGCCGATCATTTTGCGCGCATGGCGCAGCGCATCCGCGGCGCCATGCATCGCCTGATCGGCGTTCAGCGCGATCCAATCGTCGCCGCGGCGCTGTAGCGGCTGGCGCGGGCGATCTTTCAGATTGACGTAGCCGTAGCCGAAGCGGCCGCGGTCGCACAAGAAGTAATGGTTGACGCTGCCGTTGTAGCGGTTTTCTATGCGGCGCAGTTCGCCATAGCGTTCGCCGGGGCTGGTGTTGCAGCCGATGCTGCACTGCTGACAGACGCTGGGGGCGAACTGCATATCCCATTTACGGTTATAGCGCTCGGAGTGGGTTTTATCGGTGAACACGCCGGTCGGGCAGATTTCTACCAAATTGCCGGAAAACTCGCTCTCCAGCACCCCGTCCTCAGGACGGCCGAAATAGACGTTATCATGGGCGCCATACACCCCGAGATCGCCGCCGTCGGCGTAATCTTTGTAGTAGCGGACGCAGCGGTAGCAGGCGATGCAGCGGTTCATTTCATGGGAAATAAACGGCCCGAGATATTGATTGCGGTGGGTACGCTTGGTAAAGCGGTAGCGGCGGAAATTCTGGCCGGTCATGACCGTCATATCCTGTAGGTGGCAGTTGCCGCCCTCTTCGCACACCGGGCAATCGTGCGGGTGGTTGGTCATCAGCCACTCCACCACGCTTTGACGGAACTGTTTTGCTTCATCGTCGGCGATAGAGATGAAGGTCCCGTCGGCGGCAAGCGTCATACAGGACATCACCAGCCGGCCGCGGGTATCCTCGGCGTTTTGGTATTGCTTGACCGCGCACTGGCGGCAAGCGCCGACGCTGCCGAGCGCCGGATGCCAGCAAAAGTAAGGAATATCGAGGCCGAGGGACAGACAGGCTTCCAGCAGGTTGTCAGACCCGTTAACCTCGTACTCTTTGCCGTCTACATGAATGGTAGCCATAGTCAGCATGCTCAGGTGAGGCCCGCCAAAGACGGGCGTTAATCAAAAATGCGTTCAGGGTGCAAAGCGCGTGCGCCCGCCTGACCCGCTTGTGCCGCATGGACAATTACCAGCGCGCTTTTAATAGGTTGGGCTGCACGCCGGCAATGGCGCGGGTATTGCCCAGTAAGTCGACGCTGATGCCCGCCTCAAACTCGGAGCGGAAATACTTAATCGCGCTTTGCAGCGGCTCCACCGCCCCCGGCGCATGCGCGCAGAAGGTTTTACCGGGGCCAAGGAAGCGGCACAGCTGCTCCAGGGTCTCAATATCCCCCGGCTGGCCCTGACCGCTTTCCAGCGCGCGCAGCAGTTTGACGCTCCACGGCAGGCCGTCGCGACATGGCGTACACCAGCCGCAGGATTCCCGGGCAAAAAACTCTTCCAGATTGCGCGTTAACGACACCATGTTGATTTCGTTGTCTACCGCCATCGCCAGCGCGGTACCGAGCCGGCTGCCCGCTTTGCCGATATTCTCGAAGTCCATCGGCAGATCCAGATGATCCTGGGTCAGGAAATCGGTGCCGCCGCCGCCGGGCTGCCAGGCTTTCAGGGTCAGGCCATCGCGCATACCGCCGGCGTAATCCTCGAGGATCTCGCGCGCGGTAATACCGAACGGCAGCTCCCAGAGGCCGGGGTTCTTCACCCGGCCGGAGAAGCCCATCAGCTTGGTGCCAGCGTCGTTGCTCTTGCCGGCGGTGATGCCCTGATACCAGTCCACCCCATGCTCAAGGATAGCCGGCACGTTGCATAAGGTTTCGACGTTATTGACGCAGGTGGGTTTACCCCAGGCGCCGGCGCTGGCGGGAAACGGTGGTTTTGAGCGCGGATTGGCGCGGCGGCCTTCCAGCGAATTAATTAGCGCCGTCTCTTCGCCGCAGATGTAGCGGCCGGCGCCGGTGTGGACGATAAGCTCAAAGTCAAAACCACTGCCCAGAATATTTTTGCCCAACCAGCCGGCCTCGGTGGCCTCGGCTATCGCGCGGCGCAGATTCGCCGCCGCCTCGATATATTCGCCGCGCAGGAAGACATAGCCGCGATAGGCTTTCAGCGAGAAGGCGGCGATCAGCATCCCCTCCACCAGCAAATGGGGCAATTGCTCCATCAGCAGACGGTCTTTATAGGTTCCAGGCTCCATTTCATCGGCATTGCACAGCAAATAGCGAATGTTCATGGCGGGATCTTTCGGCATCAGGCTCCACTTCAGGCCGGTAGAAAAGCCGGCGCCGCCGCGTCCTTTCAGGCCGGCGTCTTTCACCAGCGTGACAATATCGTCCTGCGCCATGCCGCTTAACGCCTTACGCGCGCCGACATAGCCGTTTTTGCTCTGATATTCGTCCAGCCACACGGGCTGATGGTCATCACGCAACCGCCAGGTCAGCGGGTGCGTTTCCGCCAAGCGGACAATGGTTTTGGTCATCGATATTGCTCCAGCAGCGGACCAATGCCTTCCGGCGTCAGATGCACGTAGGTATCGTCATCCACCATCATGGTCGGCCCCTTGTCACAATTGCCCAAACAACAGGTGGGCAGCAGGGTGAACCGGCCATCGGGCGTTGTCTGGCCCGGCTTGATATTCAGCGACTGCTCAAGGGCGGCCTGAATCCCCTGATAACCGGTAATATGGCAGACCACGCTGTCGCAATAGCGGATAACGTGGCGGCCTACCGGCTGGCGGAAAATCTGGCTGTAGAACGTGGCCACCCCTTCGACATCACTGCCGGGAATGCCCAGCACCTGGGCGATGGCCGCGATAGCCCCGTCCGGCACCCAATCGCGGTTCTTCTGCACGATTTTCAGCGCTTCGATCGAGGCGGCGCGCGCATCCTCGTAATGGTGCTTCTCATGCTCGATGGCTTCGCGCTCCTCGCGACTCAGCTCGAACGTTTCGATGGCAGCGTCCAGCCCCGCCGCCGCATGCTTGGGGGTATCTTGCTGTTGCTGCATAATTAGCGGTCCACATCTGACATAACGAAATCAATACTGCCCAGATATACGATCAAATCCGATACCAGGCTGCCGCGAATAACCGAGGGGATCTGCTGCAAATGAGGGAAACTGGGCGTGCGGATGCGCGTCCGGTAACTCATCGTGCTGCCATCGCTGGTCAGGTAATAGCTGTTGATGCCCTTGGTGGCCTCGATCATCTGGAATGATTCGTTGGCCGGCATCACCGGTCCCCAGGAAACCTGCAGGAAGTGCGTGATAAGCGTCTCGATATGCTGCAGGGTGCGCTCTTTCGGCGGCGGCGTGGTCAACGGATGGTCGGCCTTAAACGGCCCCGCCGGCATATTGTTAAGGCACTGCTCAAGGATGCGCAGGCTTTGGCGCATCTCTTCCACTTTCAGCATCACGCGGCTGTAGCAGTCGCTCACGCCATCGCCTACCGGCACCTCGAAGTCGAAGTTTTCATAACCGGAATAGGGACGCCATTTACGCACGTCGAAATCGATGCCGGTGGCACGCAGCGCAGCGCCGGTCACGCCCCAGTCCAGCGCCTCTTTCGCGCCATAGGCGGCCACGCCCTCGGCGCGTGCGCGCAGCACGCTGTTGCGGAGCGCCGCTTTGACATAGCTGTCCAGACGCTTCGGCAGCCAGTCGAGAAATTCCCGCAGCAGCCCTTCCCAGCCGCGCGGCAGATCGTGCGCCACGCCGCCGATGCGGAACCAGGCGGGATGCATGCGAAAACCGGTAATCGCCTCGACGACATCATAAATTTTCTGACGGTCGGTAAACGCCAGGAACACCGGCGTCATACCGCCGATGTCCTGAATATAGGTACTGATGTACAGCAGGTGACTATTGATGCGGAACAGCTCCGACAGCATCACCCGGATCACGTTGACGCGATCGGGCACCACGATGCCGGCCAGCTTTTCCACCGCCAGCACATAAGGCATCTCGTTGACGCAGCCGCCGAGATATTCGACGCGGTCGGTATAGGGGATATAGCTATGCCAGGACTGGCGCTCGCCCATCTTTTCGGCGCCGCGGTGGTGATAACCGATATCGGGCACGCAATCGACGATCTCTTCACCGTCGAGCTGCAGGATGATGCGGAAGGCGCCGTGGGCGGAGGGGTGGTTCGGCCCCAGGTTGAGGAACATGAAGTCCTCGTTTTCCGTGCCGCGCTTCATGCCCCACTCTTCCGGCTTGAAGGTCAGCCCTTCCATCTCCAAGTCTTCTTTTTGCTTGGTGAGGACGAAGGGATCGAATTCCGTGGCGCGCGCCGGATAATCTTTGCGCAGCGGATGCCCGTCCCAGCTCTTCGGCATCATGATGCGGGTCAGGTGCGGGTGGCCGTCGAAGGTCATGCCGAACATTTCCCAGGTTTCGCGCTCATACCAGTTGGCGTTGGGGAAGATGCGGGTACAGGTGGGCAGGCGCAGATCTTTTTCCAGCAGCGCCACCTTCAACATGATATCTCGATTGCGATCGATGGAAATCAGATGGTAGAAAACGGTAAAATCCGCCGCCGGCAGGCCCTGGCGGTGGGTACGCAGGCGCTCGTCCACCCCGTGCAGGTCATAGAGCATCACATAGGGCTTCGGCAGCTTTTTCAAGAAGGTCAGCACCTTGAGGATCTGCTCACGCTTCACCCACACGACCGGAATTCCGGTACGGGTCGGCTGCACGCTGAACGCGTCCGGGCCGAAATGGTTACGCAACTCGCCAATCACCAGATCATCAAGATAATCCTGGGTTTGCCAGGCCGGCAGGGCGGAATTCTGCGTCATCAACTCTGTCATAGTTATCTTCACCACATTTGGCTGTGCCGGCGCATGCCGCCGCGCTTATCCGCCGCGGCCGGCATGCGTATCCGCGCGTTAAATTTCGTCGGGCGTGCGCAGATGGGTGACCGCGATGCGTTCACCGTGCTTACGTTGACGTTCCGACTCCATATTGGCGCGATAGACGCCCTGATCGCCCACGACCCAGGAGAGCGGACGGCGTTCTTTGCCGATAGACTCCTTGAGCAGCAGCAGCGCCTGGATGTAGGCCTCAGGGCGCGGCGGACAGCCGGGAATGTAGACGTCCACCGGCAGGAATTTATCGACCCCCTGCACCACGGAATAAATATCGTACATGCCGCCGGAATTGGCGCAGGCCCCCATGGAGATAACCCATTTCGGCTCCAGCATCTGGTCGTACAGCCGCTGGATGACGGGGGCCATCTTGGTGAAAGGCGTGCCCGCCACCACCATGAAATCCGCCTGGCGCGGTGAGGCACGGATGACTTCCGACCCAAACCGCGCCACGTCGTGCACGGCAGTAAACGAGGTAGTCATTTCAACATAGCAGCAGGAGAGGCCGAAGTTGTAGGGCCAAAGCGAACTGCCGCGTCCCCAGTTCACCGCATTGTGCAGCGCGCTCTCAAGCTTGCCGAGATAAACACTGCGATGGACATGCTGCTCCAGCGGATCCGCCACGATTTCCTGTTTTTGCAGGGGATACCGCTCATTGTCGCCGTCCGGCTCCGCGCGGGTGAGGATATAATCCATTTTTGCTGCCTCGCTGTTACTTTTGATGACGGGGGGTTTCGCCTATCGGGCCTGCTCGGCGCAAACGCCGGGAGCGTTCCGGCGTCCAGTCAAGCGCGCCAATGCGCACCAGGTAAACCAAACCCGCCAACAGGATAAAAATGAAAATGGTTGCCTCAATGAAGCCTACCCAGCCCGCTTTGCGGATGGCGGTAGCCCAGGCGTATAAATAGAGGGCTTCAACGTCGAAAATGACGAAAAACATCGCCACCAGGTAAAATTTAGCTGAAAGGCGCAATCTTGCGGTGCCCACCGGATCGATTCCGGATTCAAACGGCACGTTTTTCGAGCGCGCGCGACCGCGACCGCCCAGCAGGAAGCCGCCGGTAAGCATAAAGGCACACAGTCCCAGCGCACCCAGGAGGAATACGGCGAAAGCCCAATAATGAGCGGTAATTTCAGTGGTTATCAACATTCTCTATGCTACTCATCAAAAGTGGCGATTTACAGGCTGCTCTTAGACATAGGCAGTTTTACGCATCACATCGATTTACGGGAAGGAAGTAAGAAACCGTATAAAGCCGTGTGGTAATGAGATACACAGCCATTGTGTAGGGTTTTTTACTCCTTTTTATAACCTTTTGTCAACTTAGACATCATGAACTCCATGTTAATTTACACCTGCAATAGCCGCTTAACTTAGATGCGCAAGAAATTAGCTAAATCGTGTCAGCCAGTAAAACGGGATTTCGGCCTGCGGACCCGTTGTTAGGAAAAGCTGCGGTCAATTATACCATTTTCGCGAAAAATCCTATGGATCGACGTTAGCGGTAAACCCTTTTTATGATCCAGGACACATTTCAACAGATTTTCTAGGGTTTTATTGTGCAAATAACCACCTTTTTGCAAGGATAAGATTTGAAATAGTGTTTCTAATTTATTGATATGCCCGTTAAATGGACAGGGAGCGCGGGCGTAAGCAACGGGGAAATATCCTGGAGGCACCGGGGAGGAAAATAGCGGGTTTTAACCGGTTGAATGCGTAAAAAGCGGGAAACAGATGTTATTATCTTGTTTGTAAAAAATAAGCTCCCTGATCAGCAGCTTATTTTAAGTCGTAACAATCATTCCTCTTCCAGTGAAGGGCTTTCCCCTTCCAGCGACGGCGGGGGTTTGGGCGTATAGGTATCGCTGCCCGACTGCAGGGCATTGAAAATCGCCAATGCCAATTCGTTTTCACCGTGGGGATTTTTACACAGCGCATAGCACGTAGCAGGAAGCTCGGGCAGACCGTCGCTCACCCCCAGCACGCGTAAATCGGGGCTCATCATCTCCACCGGCCGCAGGGTGATGCCCATGCCGGCTTTGACCGCCGCGCGCACGGCAGCGTGCGTCGAGGCGATGTAGGCGATACGCCACGGCACTCCCACCGCATCAAGGCTTTCCACGGCCAGGGTGCGAAACGGGCTAGGCTCGTCCAGCACCACCAGCGGGACCACCTCGCCGGGCGTGAAGCGATAATCCGCCGCGCAATACCAAAGCGTGGGCGAGGTGCGCAGCGTCACGGCAGGATGGGCGAAGGCGTAGCGATCGCTCTGGGTGCTGATGGCCAAATCCACTTCGCCGTTGTTGAGCATTTCCACCATTTGCGGACCGCGCTTCACGCAGACATCCACGGACAGTTTGGGATAAATTCGGGTAACGCGGTTAAGCAGGTAGGGCAGGATGGTGTCGGCCGTATCATAGGACGCGCCTATGGTCAGTACACCCTGGATATTGCTAAACATAAGGGAGGTACAGGCTTCGTCATTGTACAGTAAAATCTTGCGGGCATAGCCAAGCAGTTGAATTCCATGTTCAGTTAAAAGCTTATTACGGCCATGACGGGCGAAAAGCTCTTTCCCCACAAGCTGTTCCAATCGCTGCATTTGCTGGCTAACCGCAGACTGCGTGCGGCAAACTGAGGCCGCTGCCGCAGCGAAGGTGTTAAGATCGGCGACGGCAACAAACGTTCTCAACAGATCAAGATCAAGATTGAGTACGGGACGATTTGCATTGGTCATATATTGTCTTCGCTGTTTGAATTCTAATTACAAACTACTGTCCTGGCGTTGCAAAAGGTGGTAACTCCATCGTATTGTCAAAACCGGCCATGAGCATATCGTGCCGTCCGTAAGGCCAGGCGCCTCGAACGATATGCACTATTTGTGCCGGATGGTTCATTCTTCAACAATCACGCGGCTTTGTTGAATAAATCGAACTTTTAGGTGACTGGCGGCTCTGATCACTACATTCGTTTCAACATCAGGTCCCCATGGCAAAGCAAAAGTTTAAAATCACCAACTGGCCCGCATATAACAATGCGCTCAGGCAGCGGGGGGACCTGACAGTATGGCTTGATGAGTCAGCCATTGCTGCATGGACTGAGAGTACACCACCTGAACATCGTGGCCGGCCGCTTCACTACACCGATATGGCCATTACCACGGTTCTGATGATAAAGCGCGTGTTTAACCTTTCGCTCCGGGCGTTACAGGGTTTCGTTGACTCGATTTTTAAACTGATGGGGCTGTCGCTGCGCTGCCCAGATTACTCTCTGGTCAGCCGGCGAGCAAAAACCGTCGACATCAGCATAAAAACGCCAACCCGCGGCGAAATCTCACACCTGGTCATCGATGGCACCGGCCTGAAAATCTTCGGCGAAGGCGAATGGAAAGTCAGGCAGCATGGGGCTGAGAGGCGCAGAGTATGGCGCAAGCTTCATCTGGCAGTAGATAGCGCGACACATGAAATTATCTGTGCCGATTTATCGCTAAGCGGTACAACAGATGCGCAGGCGCTGCCCGGGCTGATTAACCAAACCCACCGGAAAATCAGGGAAGCGTCGGCTGACAGTGCTTACGATACGCGTTACTGTCATGATGCTCTGCTGAGGAAAAAAATAAAGCCGCTTATCCCACCGCGAAGTGGTGCGCAATATTGGCCAGCTCGATACCATGAGCGTAACCATGCGGTGGCAAATCAGCATCTGAGCGGCAATAACGATACCTGGAAAAAGAAAGTAGGTTATCACCGGCGTTCACTGGCTGAAACGGCCATGTTCCGGTTTAAAATACTTCTGGGTGGTCATCTGAGTCTGCATGACTATGACGCGCAGGTAGGTGAGGCTATGGCAATGGTCAAAGCGCTTAACCGGATCACGTTGTTAGGAATGCCAAACAGCGTCCGCATCATGTAACAATCGCCCTGATAGGGAGGAAGTCGTCACAAATTTCGGATTTATTCAACAAAGCGCAATCACGCTACCACTTAAATAAAAGACTGCCGCGAAACTGAAATTAAGCACCAATGCGGTCAATACATTTTCTTTTTTAAGGATAACATTTGTTCCCCTTGATGTATAAAACAAAATAACCTGGCGGCTTACTACAAACGTTAATTTAATTAATTAAACGCTGGGTCAGCAAGGACAATAAATGTTAGATATTAATGATTAAGCGTTATTTTTATCTTACGGCGCCGCTTATTTACATAAATTTCTCTTAACTGTTGTTTAAACGAAAAAAAGTGTTCTTCTTTTCTAAATGCGGCCGCCTGTAAAGGTATACCATAAATAACCCCGCGACGGTCAAGAAGTTAAATTTCGCCTCGTGCGCTAGACGACGAACTAAATGAAATGCTTCCTCAACGAGGCGGCGATTTCGGCATTTGCCTGCCCAATAGCTTAGGCGGGACACCGCGGCCGCATTCACGCCACCCGCCGATCGGCAACGGCATAATCACGGCTTTCGCCCTTTCTGGGGCTTTGTTGAATAAATCGAACTTTTAGGTGACTGGCGGCTCTGATCACTACATTCGTTTTAACATCAGGTCCCCATGGCAAAGCAAAAGTTTAAAATCACCAACTGGCCCGCATACAACAATGCGCTCAGGCAGCGGGGGGACCTGACAGTATGGCTTGATGAGTCAGCCATTGCTGCATGGACTGAGAGTACACCACCTGAACATCGTGGCCGGCCGCTTCACTACACCGATATGGCCATTACCACGGTTCTGATGATAAAGCGCGTGTTTAACCTTTCGCTCCGGGCGTTACAGGGTTTCGTTGACGCGATTTTTAAACTGATGGGGCTGTCGCTGCGCTGCCCAGATTACTCTCTGGTCAGCCGGCGAGCAAAAACTGTCGACATCAGCATAAAAACGCCAACCCGCGGCGAAATCTCACACCTGGTCATCGATGGCACCGGCCTGAAAATCTTCGGCGAAGGCGAATGGAAAGTCAGGCAGCATGGGGCTGAGAGGCGCAGAGTATGGCGCAAGCTTCATCTGGCAGTAGATAGCGCGACACATGAAATTATCTGTGCCGATTTATCGCTAAGCGGTACGACAGATGCGCAGGCGCCTGCCCGGGCTGATTAACCAAACCCACCGGAAAATCAGGGAAGCGTCGGCTGACAGTGCTTACGATACGCGTTACTGTCATGATGCTCTGCTGAGGAAAAAATAAAGCCGCTTATCCCACCGCGAAGTGGTGCGCAATATTGGCCAGCTCGATACCATGAGCGTAACCATGCGGTGGCAAATCAGCATCTGAGCGGCAATAACGATACCTGGAAAAAGAAAGTAGGTTATCACCGGCGTTCACTGGCTGAAACGGCCATGTTCCGGTTTAAAATACTTCTGGGTGGTCATCTGAGTCTGCATGACTATGACGCGCAGGTAGGTGAGGCTATGGCAATGGTCAAAGCGCTTAACCGGATCACGTTGTTAGGAATGCCAAACAGCGTCCGCATCATGTAACAATCGCCCTGATAGGGAGGAAGTCGTCAAAAATTTCGGATTTATTCAACAAAGCGGATATCCGCCGCAAAATAACGCCCCGCACACGCGGGCTGGTAATTATCAACCCGAATAATCCGACCGATGCGGTCTACAGTAAAGACATGCTGATGTCGCTGGTTGAAATCGCCCGACAGCATAATCTGATTATCTTCTCGGACGAGATTTACGACAAAATTTTCTACGACGCCGCGGAACATCACTCTATCGCGGCGCTGGCGCCCGATCTCCTGACCGTCACGTTCAACGGCCTGTCGAAGACCTACCGCGTCGCCGGTTTCCGGTAAAGCTGGATGGTACTCAATGGCCCGAAGAAACACGCCAAAGGCTATATCGAAGGGCTGGAGATGCTGGCGTCGATGCGCCTGTGTGCCGATGCAGCATGCGATCCAGACCGCCCTCGGCGGTTATCAGAGCATCAGCGAGTTTATTCAACCTGGCGGGCGGCTATATGAGCAGCGCAACCGGGCCTGGGAGCTTATCAACGACATCCCCGGCGTATCCTGCGTGAAGCCGAGCGCCGCGCTGTATATGTTCCCGCGCTATGACGCCAAACGTTTCAATATCCATGACGATCAAAAGTTGGTGCTCGATCTGCTGCTACAGGAAAAAGTTCTGCTGGTTCAGGGTAGCGCTTTTAATTGGCCCTGGCCGGATCACTTACGCATCGTCACATTGCCGCGGGTAGACGAGCTGGAAACCGCCATCGGCAAATTCGGCCGCTTTATGCAGCATTATCACCAATAAGCCCACGGCCCACGGCAGGCCGATATAGCGCCCGACCGGTGATGCCACAGCGGCGGAGATACCTACGTCTGCCGCGAGTCGGCGCCGGGCGTTAGGGCTGCGCGCCGGCGAATACGCTTTGCCTGACCGCGCTGGTGCCAGACATGCTGTATGCCCAATGTTGTCTCCGGCGTCGTGGAGCAGGCATCGTCGCCCTGCATCGGCATCCCTATTACCCGGCATCGACATTGGCATCGACATTGGCATCGACATTGGCATTGGCATCGACATTGGCATTGGCATTGGCATTGGCATTGGCATTGGCATTGGCATTGGCATTGGCATTGGGAGATTTGCATATCCGCCGCCGGGTGCGCACAATAGCGTTTCCGTTGTCGCGTCTTTCTGGAAACGTATATGACCCAAAGCCACTTCTTCGCCCACCTGTCACGCTTAAAACTGATTAACCGCTGGCCGCTGATGCGCAATGTGCGTACCGAAAATGTCTCGGAGCACAGTCTGCAGGTGGCGTTTGTCGCCCACGTTCTGGCGCTCATCAATAATCGCCTGTTCGGCGCCGACTTGAATGCCGAGCGTATCGCGCTGCTGGCGATGTATCACGACGCCAGCGAAGTGCTGACCGGCGATATGCCGACGCCCATTAAGTATTACAACGCCCAAATCGCCCACGAGTACAAAAACATTGAAAAAAACGCCCAGCAAAAGCTGATAGATATGGTCCCGGAAGCCCTGCGCGAGGATTTTCGTCTGCTCATCGACGAGCAACATTACCTGCCGGCGGAGAAAGCCGTCGTCAAGCAGGCCGATGTGCTGTGTGCCTATCTAAAGTGTCTGGAGGAGATTTCCGCCGGCAATACCGAATTTACCCTAGCGATGGCGCGCTTGGAAAAAACGCTGAACGAGCGGCGCAGCCCCGCGATGGACTATTTCCAGACGGTGTTTCTCCCAAGCTTCAGCCTGTCGCTGGACGAAATTAGCCAGGATTCGCCGCTGTAGCGTCACCCTGCTAAAACGCGCCTTCGCCTTAAGCGATGACCCGCCGCTGGCCTGTCAGAAAGGGTAGAGCAGCGGCACTACCAGCACGCTGGCGGCCATCACCAGCAGGGTGAACGGCACGCCGATACGAACAAAGTCGCTGAACTTGTAGCCCCCCCGGCCCCAGCACCAGCGTGTTCACCGACGAGGAGACCGGCGTCATGAACGCCGCCGAGGCGGCGACGGCGACAATCATGGCGAACGGATGCGGTGAGACGCCCATCTGGTGCGCCGCGCACAGAATAAACAGACTCAGCAGCATCATATGCGCCCCCGCCCCGCCCGACAGGCGCATGAGCAGGCGCACTACGACATCCACGCCGCCGGTCTTCTCCAGCGCCAGCGCCTGGCCGGCCTCGTTGAGCTTTTGCCGCACCTCGTGGAACCAGTTCAGTAGCGAAAGCGGCAGCGGCGTAATCGACCGCTTGCCGAGCCACCACAGGCCTTGCATCGGCAGGCTGCAGGCAAAGATGGCGGTCGCCACCGCGGGACCGAGCTGCCCTCCGAGGGCGATTTGCCAGCTCAGGGTAAAGACCGCGACCGCCGGCATGTAGCGCACGCCGAAACGGGTGGCGCGAACCACACGGTGTTCAGGGAAGATAGGCGCCAGGCTTTTTTCGGCGGGCCAGGCCTTCATATAGTGTTGTCCGCGTTGGAAAATTTTGTACCAACTTACCGAACCGGAAGGGAGTGTCGACATAGCGGACCTCAACTTTATGAGCAATGATTAAAATTTTCGCACAATTTCACTAAGAATTTTATAACATTTAAATATATTTTGTCTTTACCGCGGTCTCTCGTTATCCTATTCCACGCTGCGGGGCTTAGCGCAGCATGCGCCGCCGCCTGCGTTCAGGTCGACCGCGACAGCCAGGGGCAAAGCCGCCTAGGGCTAACGTATCAGGGCCGCGTGAGCGCATTGCCGACATCATAACCGCGAATTCACCGCATCCATGATGTTAATCATAAATGTCAGCGGCGGAATGCGCTACGATTAAAGCCTGTTTGACGAATTATTAACCACGCATAACAAGTAGGTACTTCCATGTCGAGTAAGCTAGTACTGGTTCTTAACTGTGGCAGTTCATCTTTGAAATTCGCCATTATCGATGCCGCCAACGGTGAAGAACATATCTCCGGTCTCGCCGAGTGCTTCAATCTGCCGGAAGCGCGTATCAAATGGAAAATGGACGGCGTCAAGCAAGAAGCGGCGTTGGGTGCCGGCAGCGCGCACAGTGAAGCGCTGCACTGTATCGTTAATACCATTTTGGCACAAAAACCGGAACTGTCCGCACAATTAACCGCCATCGGTCACCGCATCGTACACGGTGGCGAACGGTTCACCCAGTCCGCCATTATCAATGACGACGTATTAAAAGGCATCGAGGATTCCATCCCGTTCGCGCCGCTGCATAATCCGGCGCATCTTATCGGTATCCACGAAGCTCTGAAAGAGTTTCCGCAGCTGGCACAAAAGAACGTAGCGGTTTTTGATACTGCTTTCCATCAGACAATGCCGGAAGAATCGTATCTTTATGCCCTGCCTTACTCTTTATATCAAGAACATGCTATCCGCCGCTACGGCGCCCACGGCACCAGCCACTTTTATGTCAGCCGCGAAGCGGCCAAGATGCTTAACAAGCCGGTTGACCAGCTTAATGTGATTACCTGCCATTTGGGCAACGGCGGCTCCGTTTCCGCCATCCGCAACGGACAGTGCGTGGATACGTCCATGGGACTGACTCCGCTGGAAGGCCTGGTGATGGGCACCCGCAGCGGCGATATCGACCCGGCTATCGTGTTCCATTTACACGATGCGTTAGGTATGTCCGTCGCCCGTATCAACACCCTGTTGACCAAAGAGTCCGGTCTGCTGGGCCTGACCGGCGTGACCAGCGACTGCCGCTATGTCGAGGACAACTACCGCGATAAAGCCGACGCCCGCCGCGCCATGAATGTTTATTGCCACCGTCTGGCCAAGTACATCGGCTCCTATAGCGCGCTGATGGACGGACGGCTGGATGCGGTGATCTTCACCGGCGGCATCGGCGAGAACGCCGCAATGGTGCGCGAGCTGTCGCTGAAAAAACTGGCGCTGCTGGGCTTCGAGGTGGATCATGAACGCAATCTGGCCGCGCGTTTCGGCCACGCCGGCGTGATCACCACCGACGCCAGCCGCCCGGCTATCGTCATCCCGACCAACGAGGAGTTGGTCATCGCCCAGGACGCCGCTCGTCTGACCGCGTAATTCTCATCTCCCCGCCGGCTTTGTCCGGCGGGGCTGTTTTTGACTAACGAGCAACCGTTGAAAGAGGTTTAGCCGTGTCCCGTACAATCATGTTGATCCCTACCGGCACCAGCGTCGGTCTGACCAGCGTCAGCCTCGGCGTGATCCGCGCCATGGAGCAAAAAGGCGTGAGCCTAAGCGTGTTCAAACCCATCGCGCAGCCCCGATCCGGTGAGGACACCCTCGACGCCACCACCCGTATTATCCGCGCCAATTCCACTATTCCCTCCGCCGAACCCCTGGCCATGAGCTATGTGGAATCCCTGCTGGGCTCCAACCAGCAAGACGTGCTGATGGAAGAGATCATTGCCCGCTATCATGCCAACACCCAAGAAGCGGAAGTGGTGCTGGTGAAAGGATTGGTACCCACGCGTAAACATCAGTTCGCCACCGCGCTGAACTATGAAATCGCCCGCACGCTGAACGCCGAAATCGTTTTCGTGCTCTCGCTGGGCAACGACTCACCGGACCAATTGAAAGAACGCATCGAGCTGGTACGCTCAAGCTTCGGCGGCAGCAAAAATAAAAACATTACCGGCGTTATCGTCAATAAATTGAACGCGCCGGTGGATGAACAAGGCCGCACCCGTCCGGACCTGTCGGAAATTTTCGACGATTCCAGCAAGACCAACGTTGATCCGAGCCTGCTGTTTGAAAACAGCCCGCTGCCGGTGCTGGGCTGCATCCCGTGGAATTTCGATCTCATCGCCACCCGCGCCATCGACATGGCCCGCCATTTGGGCGCCACCATTATCCACGAAGGGGAAATTCAGACCCGCCGTGTGAAATCCGTCACCTTCTGCGCGCGCAGCCTGCCGAACATGCTGGAGCATTTCCGCCCGGGTTCGCTGCTGGTGACCTCCGCCGACCGTCCCGATGTGCTGGTCGCCGCCTGCCTCGCCGCGATGAACGGCGTGGAAATCGGCGCGGTGCTGCTGACCGGCGGCTATGACATCGATCCGCGCATTCAACAGTTGTGTGAACGCGCCTTCCAGACCGGTCTGCCGATGTTTACCGTGCAGACCAATACCTGGCAGACCTCGCTCAGCCTACAGAGCTTCAGCCTGGAAGTGCCGACCGACGACCATAGCCGGGTGGAAAAACTGCAAAACTATGTCGCGGGCCATATCGATAATGCCTGGATCGAATCCCTGTCCGCCAGCTCCGAACGTCCGCGCCGCCTGTCGCCGCCGGCGTTCCGCTATCAGTTGACCGAACTGGCGCGCCAGGCGGGTAAACGCATCGTGCTGCCGGAAGGCGACGAGCCGCGCACCGTCAAAGCGGCATCCATTTGCGCCGAGCGCGGTATCTCCCACTGCGTGCTGTTGGGCAACCCCGATGAAATTCAGCGCGTGGCCGCGGTACAGGGCGTTACGCTCGGCGACAGCATCGAAATCATCGATCCGGAAGTGGCGCGCGAGAAGTATGTCGCGCGCCTGGTCGAGCTGCGCAAAAGCAAAGGCATGACCGAAGTGGTGGCGCGCGAACAGTTGGAAGATAACGTGGTGCTGGGCACGCTGATGCTGGAGCAGGGCGAAGTGGACGGCCTGGTGTCAGGGGCGGTGCATACCACCGCTAACACCATCCGCCCGCCGCTGCAGCTCATCAAGACTGCGCCGGGAAGTTCGCTGGTGTCGTCGGTGTTCTTTATGCTGCTGCCTGAGCAAGTGCTGGTGTACGGCGACTGCGCCATCAACCCGGATCCGACCTCCGAGCAGCTGGCGGAAATAGCCATTCAGTCGGCCGACTCCGCCGCCGCCTTCGGTATTGAGCCGCGCGTGGCGATGATCTCTTACTCGACGGGCAACTCCGGCGCCGGCAGCGACGTCGAGAAAGTGCGTGAAGCCACGCGCCTGGCGCAGGAAAAGCGCCCGGATCTGGTCATCGACGGTCCGCTGCAGTATGACGCCGCCATTATGGCCGATGTCGCGCTGTCGAAAGCGCCCAACTCGCCGGTAGCGGGTCAGGCGACGGTCTTTATCTTCCCGGATCTGAACACCGGTAATACCACCTATAAAGCGGTACAGCGTTCGGCGGACCTGATCTCTATCGGCCCAATGCTGCAAGGGATGCGCAAGCCGGTCAACGACCTCTCGCGCGGCGCGCTGGTGGACGATATCGTTTATACGGTCGCGCTGACCGCCATTCAGTCGAAACAGGCGGAAGGCTAATTCCGCGTTTACGGCGCCAGACATGACCACGCCGGCCTGAGGCCGGCGTTTTTTTGCCCTGCGCGGGCCGGCTCGCCCTTCCCCAGCGCTTACCCCGTTCAAACCCAACGGGAATTTCCTCAGCGCTTGTGCCTGCTCAGAACCAATGGGGTTAGGCTTTCCCAAGCGCTTGCGCCGGTTCAGCCCGTGCGGGCCGGGCGCTACCTCGCCTACGCCCGCCTACATTTAGCCCGAGCGCGAAGGTCGCCCCCCTCCTCGCTGGCTACTGTGCCGCGCTATCGTCCGACGTCTGCGCGGCCAGGGGCTTGCCAAAGCTCTGGGCATTATTGCGGCTCAGCCACAGCGACAACGCTTTCAGGGAGTCCGGGGTGAATTCGTCGCAGCGGCCGGTAATTTCCTCCGGCGTCAGCCAATTGACCGCCGCCACCTCGCTCTCCTGTAACGCGAACGGGCCATGGGTCACGCAACTAAACAGCGATCCCCACACCCGGCAGGCGTCATTCTCGAAATAAAATTGCCCGTGTTCAGCGAACGGCACATCCGCGATGCCCAGCTCTTCTTCCGCCTCACGGCGGGCGGAATCGAGCATCCCCTCACCGCTTTGCACCACGCCGCCGGCGGTCGCATCCAGATAGCCCGGATAGAAGTCTTTGCTGGCGGTACGACGCTGAACCAGAATATTGCCCGCACCATCATGCACCACAATATAACTGGCGCGGTGACGCAGACGTTCCGCGCGCATCTGCTGGCGGCTGGCGGCTGGCCGGGGCGATGACTTCATTGTTTTCATTGACAATGTCGACCCATTCCTCACCGGCAGACTGACTCTGTTGCTCCATCCTATGACACCCTTATGCAATGGCGCGGGCAGCCCGCGCGGTATGGTTAAACGGAAAAACCCACTGACGTATTTTGTCATAACTTAGAAGGTTATTGCGACTTGCGCAATAGTTTCGCCGCCATCTAATGACAGTACCTGTAACCGGCCGTCCGCCAGTAGACCATAGCTTGCCGGAAAGCCGCCTTTGGGCAAGCTGACCGACCCCGGATTGAACAGAATATGCTCCCCCGCCTGCTCCGCCTGCGGAATATGGGTATGGCCGTACAAGAACGCGTCGCCGGGCGCCAGCGGCGGCAGATGCGCCGGATGATAGAGATGCCCGTGGGGTTAAAAACAGCCGCCGCGTCTCCCCCAGCAGAACCTGCTGCCAGGGCGCGCTAAAGGGAAAGTCGAGCAGCATTTCATCCACTTCGCTGTCGCAATTGCCGCGTACCGCGATAATCCTCTGGCGATAAGCGTTAAGCGCGGCGGCGACTTCCGCCGGTCGATAATCCTCGGGCAGCGGATTGCGCGGACCGGACCGTGATTCAGAAAATCGCCCAGCAGCAGCCCAAGCTTAACAAACTTCACCCCGTCAGCGCTATCCCGTCGCCGGCGGCCGATTGCGGCGTTATTGCGCCATAAAGCCCGCTCACACCCCGCCGCTTATTCGCTTTTATCTCCTGCGCTTTTGCACTACAGTTAAACCACTCGCGTTATCCTAGAGGAGGCTTTATGATCGACGTTTATTATGCGCCCACGCCCAACGGCCATAAAATTACGCTGTTTTTAGAAGAGACCGGGGTGCCTTATCAGCTTCACCGCCTGGATATCAGCGCCGGTGATCAATTCAAGCCGGCCTTCCTGGCCATCTCGCCGAATAACAAAATCCCGGCGATTGTCGACAACCAGTCGGCGGACGGCGGCGCGCCGTTAAGCCTGTTTGAATCGGGCGCCATTCTGCTCTATTTGGCGGAAAAAACCGACCAGCTGCTGTCGCACGAACTGCGTGAACGGCACACCACCCTGCAGCGGCTCTTCTGGCAAATGGCGAGGTTCGGCCCGATGCTTGGCCAAAACCACCACTTCAACCAGTACGCCCCGGAGAAAGTGCCTTACGCCATCAATCGCTACCGTACCGAAACCGCACGGCTGTACGGCGTGTTGGACAAGCAGTTGCAGGACCATCGCTATATCGCGGGTGAGCAGTACAGCATCGCCGATATCGCCACTTACCCCTGGGCGGTGTCCCATGAGAAACAAGATATCAACCTGGCGGACTATCCCGCGGTACAGCGCTGGTTTAACGAGATCCGCACCCGTCCGGCCGGTGGAGCGCGCCTGGCGGCGAGCCAACGGCTAAACCCTGCCGGCCCGGCGGTAGCGGCGCAGATCCCGACGCTGCGTCCGCTTTGGGCATTTACTGCCGCCGTGGCCTATGCTTTAGGCAGAATGGAGTTTTGCTATCGCTGCCCACGGCCGCCCGCGGTCCGCTCGCAGCGATTAACGTCGGGCGGAGAACACCACCATGAAAATTTTAGTGACCGGCGGGACCGGGCTGATTGGCCGGCACCTGGTTATGAGACTACAGACCTTATCGCACCATGTTACCGTGTTGACCCGCGACGCCCAGCGCGCGCAGCAGACACTGGGGCCGGAGATTGCCACCATGACCACGCTGGCGCCGCTGTCGCACCTCAACGAGTTCGATGCGGTGATAAACCTTGCCGGCGAGCCTATCGCCGAGCGCCGCTGGACCGACGAGCAAAAAAACAAGCTATGCCAGAGCCGCTGGGACGTTACCGGCCAATTGAGCCTGCTGATGCGCCAGAGCGACAATCCGCCGTCGGTGTTCATTTCCGGCTCCGCCACCGGCTATTATGGCGATCAGAATGATGCCCTGGTGGACGAGGATGAACCGCCGATTATCGATTTCGCCCACACGCTATGCGCGCGCTGGGAGAATTTGGCGCTACGGGCGCGCAACGAGAAAACCCGCGTGTGTCTGTCGCGCACCGGCGTGGTGCTGGCCGCCGACGGCGGCCTGCTGGGCAGGCTCTTGCCGCTGTACAAAGTCGGGCTGAGTGGCCCCATCGGCGACGGCACCCAGTTTATGTCCTGGATCCACATCGACGATATCGTCAACGCGCTGCTGTTCATGCTGACCACCGACGGCCTGGCGGGCCCGTTTAACGTCTGCTCGCCTTATCCGGTGCGCAATGAGCATTTTAGCAGCGTACTGGCGGGGGTCCTGCACCGGCCCGCCTTCACCCGCGTGCCGGCGCGGGCGGTGCAGCTGTTTCTCGGCGAAGGCGCCTCGCTGATTCTCGGCGGCCAACGGGCAATGCCGCGGCGGCTGACCGAGGCCGGTTTCACTTTTTGCTTCAGCGAACTGGAAGCGGCGCTGACGGAAATCGTCAACGCCGTATAGCCATCGGCGCGGTTACTTAAGGGCCCCAGAGAGGAACTGCTGCAACCGCGGACTCTTCGGGCTGCCGAATACCGCCGAAGGCGGCCCCTGCTCTTCGATAACCCCCTGATGCAGGAAGATGACGTGATTGGAAACATGGCGGGCGAACTCCATTTCGTGCGTCACCACCACCATGGTCTTGCCCTCTTCGGCCAGCTTTTGCATGATACGCAGCACTTCGCCGACCAGCTCCGGGTCCAGCGCCGAGGTGGGTTCATCAAACAACAGCACTTCCGGCTCCATTGCCAGCGCGCGCGCAATGGAAATGCGCTGCTGCTGCTCGCCGGAGAGGTTTATGGGGTATTTGGCGCGCGCCCGTTCATCGATACCGACTTTGTCCAAATAGCGCGCCGCGCGCTCGCGCGCGTCGTTTTTGCTGAGGCCCAGCACCTGCACCGGCGCTTCCATGACGTTTTCCAGCACGGTCATATGGCTCCAGAGATTAAAATGCTGGAAGACCATCGTCAGCCGGGTGCGCAGCAGCTGCAACTGTTTCTTGTCGAACACTTTTAGCTGGCCGTCATGATCGCGCACCATATGAATATTTTCGTTATTCACGGCAATCGATCCTTCGCTGGGCTTTTCCAGGAAGTTAATGCAGCGCAAAAAGGTACTTTTGCCCGACCCAGAGGATCCGATAATACTGATCACATCGCCGGCGCGCGCTTCAAGCGACACACCTTTCAATACTTCATGGTCGCCATAGCGTTTGTGCAGCTCCTGGATCGACAATTTGATTTCTGGCATATACGTATCCTGCACGTGGGTTATTGCGGTTTGACATGGCGCAGCCAGCGCTTTTCCGCCTGTTTAAACAGCTTAATCAACGCTTTGTTGAATAAATCCGAAATTTGTGACGACTTCCTCCCTATCAGGGCGATTGTTACATGATGCGGACGCTGTTTGGCATTCCTAACAGCGTGATCCGGTTAAGCGCTTTGACCATTGCCATAGCCTCACCTACCTGCGCGTCATAGTCATGCAGACTCAGATGACCACCCAGAAGTGTTTTAAACCGGAACATGGCCGTTTCAGCCAGTGAACGCCGGTGATAACCTACTTTCTTTTTCCAGGTATCGTTATTGCCGCTCAGATGCTGATTTGCCACCGCATGGTTACGCTCATGGTATCGAGCTGGCCAATATTGCGCACCACTTCGCGGTGGGATAAGCGGCTTTATTTTTTTCTTCAGCAGAGCATCATGACAGTAACGCGTATCGTAAGCACTGTCAGCCGACGCTTCCCTGATTTTCCGGTGGGTTTGGTTAATCAGCCCGGGCAGCACCTGCGCATCTGTCGTACCGCTTAGCGATAAATCGGCACAGATAATTTCATGTGTCGCGCTATCTACTGCCAGATGAAGCTTGCGCCATACTCTGCGCCTCTCAGCCTCATGCTGCCTGACTTTCCATTCGCCTTCGCCGAAGATTTTCAGGCCGGTGCCATCGATGACCAGGTGTGAGATTTCGCCTCAGGTTGGCGTTTTTATGCTGATGTCGACGGTTTTTGCTCGCCGGCTGACCAGAGAGTAATCTGGGCAGCGCAGCGACAGCCCCATCAGTTTAAAAATCGCGTCAACGAAACCCTGTAACGCCCGGAGCGAAGGGTTAAACACGCGCTTTATCATCAGAACCGTGGTAATGGCCATATCGGTGTAGTGAAGCGGCCGGCCACGATGTTCAGGTGTGTACTCTCAGTCCATGCAGCAATGGCTGACTCATCAAGCCATACTGTCAGGTCCCCCCGCTGCCTGAGCGCATTGTTGTATGCGGGCCAGTTGGTGATTTTAAACTTTTGCTTTGCCATGGGGACCTGATGTTGAAACGAATGTAGTGATCAGAGCCGCCAGTCACCTAAAAGTTCGATTTATTCAACAAAGCCCTTAATCAAAACAAAAGAGATCATCAGATACATCACCGCGGCAATGCCAAAGGCATAAAACGGCTGATAGGTCGCCGAGTTGATATCGCGGGCTATTTTCAATATATCCGGCACCGTGGCGGTGAACGCCAGCGCGGTGGAGTGCAGCATTAAAATCACTTCATTGCTGTAGGGCAGCAGCGCAGCGCGGAGGGCAAAATGATGGCGCGGTAGAGTTTGAACGGAGTGAAACCGTAGGCGCGCGCCGCCTCGATCTCCCCGTGGGGTACCGCGCGGATGGCGCCGGCGAAAATCTCGGTGGTGTAGGCGCAGGTATTGAGGGTCAGCGCCAGCAGGGTACAGTTCATGCCGCTGCGGAAAAACGCGTTTAACAGATCGGTGCCGCGCACGATTTCCAGGCTGTACATCCCGGAGTAAAACACCAGCAGCTGTACATACAGCGGAGTGCCGCGAAAAATATAGGTAAACAGCCACACCGGCATACTTATCCAGCGCCGCGGCGATACCCACGCCACCGCCAGCAGCACCGCCAGCAGACCGCCCAGCGCGACAGAAATAATCAGCAGCCATAGGGTAACCGCCAGCCCGGTGAAACGGTAGCGATCGCTCCACAGCAGCGCGTGCCAGTATTGTTGCAGAATTTCCGTCATAATTCCGCCTTCTTCACGCCCAACGAATAGCGCCGCGCCAGCCACAGCAGCACGCCATTGGAGAGCGTGGTGAACAGCAAATACACCACGCCGGCGACGATGGCGAAATAAAACGGTTGATAAGTACCCTTGCCCGCCAGTTGGGTGGCCTTCACCACATCATTCAACCCGAGCAACGACACCAGCGCGGTGGCCTTTAAAATGACCTGCCAATTATTGCCGATACCGAGCAGCGCTAAGCGCATCATGGCGGAAAACAGAATGCGCCTGAAGGTCTGCGCGCCGCTGAAGCCAAACGCGGTAGCCGCTTCGATCTGCCCGCGCGGCACCGCCAAAAACGCCCCGCGGAAGGTTTCCGTAAAATAGGCCCCGTAGATGTAGATAAAGCCCAGCGTGATAATGCCCGCGCTCATCAGGTCGATATCGATCTGATCCCATCCGACGGCTTCCGTCAGGCTGTTCAGAGCGATTTGCAAACCGTAAAAAATCAGCAACATGAGCACCAGGTCGGGCACGCCGCGAATCAGAGTGGTATAGCCTTCAAAGCAGCCCGCCAGCACGCGGCTGCGGGAAAGTTTGGCGCCGGCGCCGATAAGACCGATCACCACCGAGGCTTTGTTGAATAAATCGAACTTTTAGGTGACTGGCGGCTCTGATCACTACATTCGTTTCAACATCAGGTCCCCATGGCAAAGCAAAAGTTTAAAATCACCAACTGGCCCGCATACAACAATGCGCTCAGGCAGCGGGGGGACCTGACAGTATGGCTTGATGAGTCAGCCATTGCTGCATGGACTGAGAGTACACCACCTGAACATCGTGGCCGGCCGCTTCACTACACCGATATGGCCATTACCACGGTTCTGATGATAAAGCGCGTGTTTAACCTTTCGCTCCGGGCGTTACAGGGTTTCGTTGACGCGATTTTTAAACTGATGGGGCTGTCGCTGCGCTGCCCAGATTACTCTCTGGTCAGCCGGCGAGCAAAAACCGTCGACATCAGCATAAAAACGCCAACCCGCGGCGAAATCTCACACCTGGTCATCGATGGCACCGGCCTGAAAATCTTCGGCGAAGGCGAATGGAAAGTTAGGCAGCATGGGGCTGAGAGGCGCAGAGTATGGCGCAAGCTTCATCTGGCAGTAGATAGCGCGACACATGAAATTATCTGTGCCGATTTATCGCTAAGCGGTACGACAGATGCGCAGGTGCTGCCCGGGCTGATTAACCAAACCCACCGGAAAATCAGGGAAGCGTCGGCTGACAGTGCTTACGATACGCGTTACTGTCATGATGCTCTGCTGAGGAAAAAAATAAAGCCGCTTATCCCACCGCGAAGTGGTGCGCAATATTGGCCAGCTCGATACCATGAGCGTAACCATGCGGTGGCAAATCAGCATCTGAGCGGCAATAACGATACTTGGAAAAAGAAAGTAGGTTATCACCGGCGTTCACTGGCTGAAACGGCCATGTTCCGGTTTAAAACACTTCTGGGTGGTCATCTGAGTCTGCATGACTATGACGCGCAGGTAGGTGAGGCTATGGCAATGGTCAAAGCGCTTAACCGGATCACGCTGTTAGGAATGCCAAACAGCGTCCGCATCATGTAACAATCGCCCTGATAGGGAGGAAGTCGTCACAAATTTCGGATTTATTCAACAAAGCGCACCACCGACAGTAAAACGGAACTGAGCGCCAGCTCAAGCGTCACCAGCGCGCCGTTGATAATTAATTGCGAATAACCAAAAAGCATCAATCATACCTGTCCTGGCGGAGGAGAAATAGAGCCTGTTTAGAAATTTGTGTATTTGCCTGATTTTGATATGTTCAATCCAACATCAAAAACAGGTTAATTTATGGACGAAAAACAGTTGTAGGCTCTGGCTAACGAACTGGCCAAAAATCTCAAAACCCCTGAAGATCTCAGTCACTTCGATCGGCTGCTGAAAAAAATCAGCGTCGAAGCAGCTCTCAATGCCGAAATGACCCATCACCTCGGCTACGATAAAAATCAGCCTAAACCGGGGACCAACGCCCGCAACGGCTATTCCACAAAAACCGTTACCACTGGCGATGGCCCGCTGGCGCTGCGTACTCCGCGCGATCGTGACGGTTCCTTTGAACCGCAACTGGTGAAGAAGAACCAGACCCGGATTACCGGGATGGATAACCAGATTTTATCGTTGTACGCCAAAGGGATGACCACCCGCGAGATCGCCGCCGCGTTCAAAGAGCTGTATGACGCCGATGTCTCGCCGGCGCTGGTCTCAAAGGTCACCGATGCGGTCATGAAGCAGGTTGTCGAATGGCAAAACCGGCCTCTGGATGCAGTCTATCCCATTGTTTATCTTGACTGTATCGTTCTAAAAGTCCGGCAGGACAGCCGCATCATCAACAAATCTGTGTTCCTGGCGCTGGGCATCAACATCGAAGGCCAGAAAGAGTTGCTAGGTATGTGGCTGGCCGAAAATGAAGGCGCAAAGTTCTGGCTGAACGTGCTGACAGAGCTGAAAAACCGCGGCCTGAACGATATCCTTATCGCCTGCGTAGACGGGCTGAAAGGTTTCCCTGACGCTATTAACGCGGTGTATCCGGAGGCGCGGCTCCAGCTGTGTATCGTGCATATGGTGCGCAACAGCCTGCGGTTCGTTTCCTGGAAGGACTACAAGGCCGTCACCCGCGACCTGAAAGCTATCTATCAGGCCCCTACGGAAGAAGCCGGCTTGCAGGCGCTGGAAGCGTTCTCCAGTGCCTGGGACATCCGCAAGGTGATCTACACGACCAACGCCATCGAGTCGTTAAACAGCGTGATCCGGCATGCCATCAAAAAGCGCAAGGTGTTCCCGACCGACGACGCAGTGAAAAAGGTGGTGTGGCTGGCGATACAGGCGGCCTCACAGAAATGGACAATGCCTTTGAGGGACTGGCGCATGGCAATGAGCCGCTTTATTATCGAGTTCGGTGACCGCCTGGACGATCACTTCTGAGAAAAGGCATTTACACAGAATCGTGTACAGAGTCTAAGCCAGCGCCGCCACCAAAGGAAGAACTTTTACCAGCTTTTTCATAAATGACCCTCAGTATAATTATTCATTGCCCGGCATAGCGTGTGTCCTTTTCCGTCGGAACCATTGCACATTTCATGCCATGTATCGCGCCGCCTGGGCGCATGGCGCAGAACGCGGCGAGACCCGCCGTAACCCACACCTTTGCGCCGCAAACGCGCGCTGCATCAGGCACGCCACCCGCCGCGCACGGCCGCCGTCGGCGACGCTGCACCATCCATTTACCCAGCATGTTCATTATTGGTGCAATGTTATTTTCATAAACCATTATTATGAAAATAATTATTAAATTGAATATATGGCTGGCCGCAGGCCTCAGCCGCCCTGCCAGCGCTGGAACAGATCTTGCGGCAGCATCAGATCGAATTGATCCAGCGTGCGGTTAACCGTTTGGTCAATGATGTCGCTGATTTGGGCGGGCCGGTGATAAAAGGCTGGGACCGGGGGCATGATGACCGCGTCGAGCTCGGCCGCCAGGGTCATCAGGCGCAGGTGGCCCAGATGCAGCGGCGTTTCACGCACCCCGAGCACCAACCGGCGCCGCTCCTTTAGCACCACATCCGCCGCGCGCGTCAGCAACCCATCGCTGTAGCTATTGACGATACCGGAGAGGGTTTTCATCGAACAGGGCAGGATAACCATCCCGAGGGTCTGGAATGAACCAGAGCTGATGCTGGCGGCAATGTCGCGGGAATCATGCACCACATCCGCCAGCGCCTGCACTTCGCGCAGGCTATAAGTCGTCTCCAGCGCCAGGGTTTGCCGCGCGGTCGGGCTCATGACCAGATGGGTTTCGATCTCCGGCAGCGTGCTCAGCACCTGTAGCAGGCGGACGCCATACACGGCGCCGCTGGCGCCGCTGATACCAACAATCAGACGTTTCATACCTCAACTCCCGCCAGTAGGAAAGACGAAAAAAAACCCGGCGCGTTTGACCGCCCGGGTAGAGATGACCAGTTGCCGTAAAGCGCGGGTACAGCGGCACAGCCTACTGCACCCGCGCGCTACCGATCAACCTTCGTTATGCATTTCCAGGTTTTCGACCTCGGTCTGGGCGCGCAGTGCTTTGGAATCGTCGTTGCGCAGCGACTCCAAATAATCGAGATAGCGCTGATCAATGTCACGCGTGACGTAAATACCGTTAAAGACCGAGGATTCAAATTGTTCCACGTCGGGATTATCTTCCCGCACCGCCTGTTCCAAATCGGCCAAATCCTGGAATATCAGTGCATCAGCGCCGATGAGCTGCCGGATTTCGTCGACCTCGCGACCGTGGGCAATCAGCTCTGACGCGCTGGGCATATCGATGCCGTAGACGTTCGGGAAGCGGATTTCCGGCGCGGCGGAAGCCAGGTAAACGTGACGGGCGCCCGCCTCGCGCGCCATTTCAACGATTTGCTCCGAGGTCGTACCGCGTACGATGGAGTCGTCCACCAACAGCACATTTTTGTCGCGGAATTCGGCGCGGTTGGCGTTAAGCTTCCGGCGCACCGACTGCCGACGAACCTGCTGACCGGGCATGATAAAGGTGCGGCCGACGTAGCGGTTTTTCACAAATCCCTGACGATACGGCTTATTCAGGATGCGGGCGATCTCCAGCGCGATATCGCAGGAGGTTTCTGGAATCGAGATCACCACATCGATATCGAGATCTTCCCACTCGCGGGCGATTTTTTCGCCCAGCATCTGGCCCATGCGCACGCGGGCGCTGTAGACCGAAATTTTATCGATGAAGGAATCCGGCCGGGCGAAATAGACATACTCGAACAGGCACGGATGGTGCCGGGGGTTCTCTGCGCACTGCCGGGTAAACAGCTGCCCTTTTGCCGTGACGTACACCGCCTCGCCCGGCGCGATGTCGCGCAGGAAATCGAAGCCCAGCGTATCCAGCGCCATGCTTTCGGAGGCCACGATATACTCATTGCGCCCGTCCGCCAGCGTGCGTTTACCGATAACCAGAGGGCGAATGCCGTTGGGATCACGAAACGCAAACAGGCCGTGGCCGATTATCATGCCGACGCAGGCGTAGGCGCCGCGAATTTGCTGATGGGTCGCCGCCACCGCCGCGAAGATGTTATCCGCCTCCAGCGGGTAATCCGGAAAACGATCCAACTCAGCGGCGAAGACGTTAAGCAGGATTTCCGAGTCGGAAGTGGTATTGACATGGCGCCGTCCGTTTTCAAACAGCTTTTTACGCAATTCGTGGGCGTTGGTCAGGTTACCGTTGTGCGCCAGGGTGATGCCGAACGGGGAGTTGACGTAAAACGGCTGCGCCTCGGAGGCGCTGGAGCTGCCGGCGGTCGGGTAGCGGACATGGCCCACCCCCATATTGCCCTGCAAGCGTTGCATATGCCGGGCCTCGAAAACATCTTTAACCAGTCCATTGGCTTTACGCAGGCGAAAGCCATTTAATGCATCGATGGTAACAATGCCTGCCGCATCCTGCCCACGGTGCTGCAGCACCGTTAATGCATCATAGATAGACTGGTTTACCGACATAAAACCGGCGATTCCGACAATACCGCACATGTGGTCATTTCCTCATCAGCGTTACCGGGACAACTACTGCCTCGGTAAGAAACTCGACGTGCTTTGCAGATAGTCAAAAAACCATCTGATGATACCGCTGAACTGCGGTATCAGCAGGGACTGCTGCCACTCCTGGCTGTGGGAGAAACCGGTGAAGGTGTCGAGAAAGAACAGCGCCGCCGACACGATTAGAACGCCCCGCAACGCGCCGAAGCAGACGCCAAGGACCCGGTCAGTGCCGGATAAACCGGTCCGCTCCACCAGTGAGCTAAGCACGTAATTGACGATCGCCCCAACAATCAGGGTCGCCACGAACAGCAGGGCAATCGCAATGCCGTTGCGTACCATCTGCTCTTCAAAACGGGTGAAGTATATCGCAAGGTAACTATAGTAATGACTGGCGACAAAAAATGCACAGGCCCAGGTTACTAAAGATAATGCCTCGCGCACGAACCCGCGAATCAGGCTCACCACAGCGGAAAAAACAATGATGCCGATAATGACGTAATCAACCCAGATCATGCATGCATCCCTTGATCATTCGCCCGGTCAGCTGGTTAGCGGCGAATTCTAACAGAAAAAGAAAACGTTTGCGTAGGGGATTTATCCCCCTGTTTAAATAAATAACGGCGATTAAAAAAAGCCAATCGCCGCAATGAGATAGCGCGAAGCGCTTCACCGACCAGACGCCCAGCGCCCCCCGCGAGGAAGGCTGTGTATCCTGCCGCGCCAGAGCAGCGCTTTATGTCGGGCCCTGGCATCGGGCCGCACCCCTAGTTGGGAACGGTAAAAGTCTAGCGTGCGCTATATGGCCGCAATTGGCCGTTAAGGCCGCTCAACTGATTCAATTCGCCGAGCGCGGATTGCAGTTTTTCCTTGGATGCATCCGGGCCGACAAATATCCGCGTAATCTGCCCCTGAACCGGCACCGACGGCGAGGTATAAACGCGGTAGCCCGACAGCCGCAGCTTAGCCACAATCTCCGACACTTTATCGGCGTTTTTCAGCGCGCCCAACTGCACCACCCACGCCTGCCCTTTCGGCGCCTGCGGTTTGGGTACCGGTTTGGTCTCAGGCCGCGCGACCGGTTTGGGCTCGGGTTTAACCGGCGCGGGCGGCGTGGTTTTCATCTCCGGCGGCGCCAGCGTTTCCGGCTGGCGGGAACCGCTGGCGGCATCGGGCAGCGGAGCCGCTGGCTGACCGCTGTTGGCCGGCCGGCTGGATTGTTCTACCGCCTCCCCCGCCCCTTCCGGCGGCTGGCTGGCCGGCGGCGTCGCATCGAGCTCATCGCTGTCGCCGGGCTTCGGCACCAGCGGAATGGCGGCGAACTCGTCCTGATAGTGTTTCTTTTTACCGTCTAGCAGGCCGGGCAAAATAATGACGCCGAGGGCGACAAGGATAATGGTCCCCACCAGGCGGTTCTGAAATTTACTCGCCACAATATTTCTCCCTTTCAGCCAGCGCCATGACCGGTGCCACGGTATGGAAAGAGCCGAAAACCAGCACACAATCCTCCGGCACGGCGTCCGCTATTGCCTGATGCCTGGCGCTTAGCACATCCTCGAACCGTTGCGCGTCGCTGTCAAGATGGGCGGCCAGCTGTGCGGCGCTGGCGGCGCGCGGCCCATCGAGGGAGGCGCAATACCAGACATCCACCTGCCCGCGCAGACAGGCGAGCGTGCCGGCGATATCTTTATCCGCCAGCATGCCAATCACCGCCCGCACCTTGCCGGTGCGGGGCAGCGCCGCCAGACGCCGGGCCAGGTAGCCGGCGGCGTGGGGATTGTGCGCCACGTCCAGTATCGTTAGCGGCGCTCGGCCGATACACTGGAAACGTCCCGGCAGCGAGGCCTCACGTAACCCCTGTCGCACCGCCGACTCCGGCACCGCGAACGGCAGGCGGCCGACGGAGGTCACCGCGGTGGCGGCATTCTCCAGGGGAATGGCAGGCAGCGGTAGCGCCGTGAGCTCGCGCAAGCCGTCCCACCAGCGCCAGTGCTGACCGTCGTGGTGCCACCACCAATCGCGGTCGCGGGCATACAAGACGGCGCCGCTATCGGCCGCGGCGGCGTCGAGCGTCGCCGGCCGATCGGACTCACCCACAATCGCCGGCCTGCCGCGACGGAAGATGCCGGCTTTTTCCCGCGCGATGCTGGCGCGATCCGGCCCCAGCCAATCGGTATGATCGAGGGCAATGGAGGTAATCACGGCGACGTCGGCGTCAACGATATTGGTGGCGTCCAGCCGTCCCCCCAGCCCGACCTCCAGGATCACCACATCCAGAGACGCTTGCCGAAATAGCTGTAGCGCCGCGAGCGTGCCGAACTCGAAATAGCTGAGGGAGGTGGCGCCGCGGCCGGTTTCGATAACCGCCATCGCCTCGCTATGGGCGGCTTCCGGCAATTCGTCGCCCTGGATACGCACCCGTTCGGTGTAGCGCAGTAAATGCGGCGAGCTATAGACCCCGACCCGCATGCCGCTGGCTAGCAAGATGGCTTCCAGCAGCCGGCAGGTGGTGCCTTTGCCGTTGGTGCCGCCGACGGTAATGACCCAGGGAGCCGGGCGCAGCAGATTCAAGCCGGTAGCCACATGGCTTACCCGCTCCAGGCCCAGATCGATGGGTTTGGCATGCAGACGTTCAAGATAATGAAGCCACGCGGCCAGTGGCGACGTGGCTTGAGGGATAGGCAGATTTTCCATACGTCCGTTCATTGGCTTATGCTGGGTTCTCACTAAGCCTGCCCCGCCCCGGCAGATGGCCGCGGGCAGGCTTGCACCGTCCGTTTAGGCCTCGTCCTGATGATCCTCCGGGACCGCATCAGGGCGCGGTTCGTGCGGCAATGGATCCTGCGGCTGCGGCCGATTGGTCAGTTTCGCCAGCAGGCTGGCAAGACGCAGACGCATTTCCGGGCGGCGCACGATAAGATCAATGGCGCCCTTTTCCAGCAGAAATTCACTGCGCTGAAAGCCGGCCGGTAGTTTTTCACGCACCGTCTGTTCAATCACGCGCGGACCGGCAAAGCCTATCAGCGCTTTCGGCTCAGCGACGTTCAAATCCCCCAGCATTGCCAGACTGGCCGAAACGCCCCCCATGGTGGGATCGGTCAGCACCGAAATGTAGGGCAACCGCCGCTCGCGCAGCCGCGCCAGCGCGGCGCTGGTCTTGGCCATCTGCATCAGCGACATCAGCGCTTCCTGCATGCGGGCGCCGCCGCTGGCGGAAGAGCATACCAGCGGACAGTCGTCCGCCATCGCCTGCTCCACCGCGCACACAAAACGCGCGCCGACCACCGAGGACATCGACCCGCCGATAAAGGCAAATTCAAAGGACGCGGCTACCACCGGCATACCGTACAGCGTGCCTTTCATCACCACCAGCGCGTCTTTCTCGTCGGTGGCCTTCTGGGCCGCCGCCAGGCGATCCTTATACTTCTTCGAGTCCCTGAACTTCAGGATATCTTTCGGCTCCAGCTCGCTACCGAGTTCTGACTCGCTTCCTTTATCCAAGAAAGCGTGCAGGCGCGCGCGCGCGGTCATACGCATGTGGTGATCGCATTTGGGGCAGACCTCCAGATTGCGCTCCAGCTCCGCGCGGTACAGCACCTGGCCGCAGCTATCACATTTGGTCCATACGCCCTCGGGAATGTTCGCCCTGCTCGCCGGGGTGATAGTGCTCTTATTGAGAATTCGTTCAATCCAGCTCATCGATAACCTTTCTGTTTGAACCTGGCATCCGCCAGTCCGCTATATCTACTTGACCTTTTACCGCGGCGAGAAGGCCGCCGTTTTGCGCGCTCCCCGCCGGGGATGGCGCGCCAAAGGTTGCCCATTAAACCATAACGGCCAGCGACTTGGCACAGAAAACTCTGTACTTTGTACACATTTTGCCCGCCGGCATCGGGAAATTACTCACTTTTACCGTTGGCGGCCAGTCGGCGCTGGCGCCACACTTCCACTACGCCCGGCAGCACCGATAGTAGGATAATCGCCACGATAAGCCACTTCAGATTCTGCTGCACCATCGGCATATTGCCAAAGAAATAGCCGGCATAGCTGAACAGTAGAACCCACAGTAGGCCGCCCGCGACATTATACAGCGCGAAATGGCGGTAGCGCATATGTCCCATGCCGGCCACGAACGGCACGAAAGTCCGCACGATAGGCACAAAACGCGCCAGGACAATCATTTTACCGCCGTGGTGCAGATTCCGACGTATCCGATCAGCTGTTCCGGCGACATCCGATCAGTTATTCCGATATTTTCCGATCACCCATTCCAGTGATATTCGATCACGTGTTCGCTCATCTTCTGACTCGGGTTTAGTCTATTTTTCCTGTGCTGGCTACTCCTTGCTCTTTGCGTAGTGATTCGCCTTTAAGTTCCAGTCTATAGCTGGGGTGTACTGACCGATCGAGTAACGCGTCAGCTGTCGTGGGGTTTTCTATCAGTCCATACCATTTTTTCACCGGCAGTTGACTGATCAGGATGCTGCTGCTTTTGTCGTAGCGATCTTCCATCACCTCCAACAGCATCGTTGCCTGCATCGGACTTATTGATTCTAGGCCCACATCGTCCAAGATCAGTAACTCTATTTTTTCTAACTGCTTAAGCTGTTTTAGATAGGTCCCGTCTACCTGACACTGGTGAAGATGGGCCAGCAACCGACCCACTCGCCAGTAACGCACGCTATATTGCTGCCGGCATGCCTGCTCACTAAGCGCACAACTGAGCCAGGTTTTGCCCGTACCTGTCGGCCCCGTGATGAGTATGCTTTTCTGATATTTCAGATATTGTCCCCCTAGCAGATCTCGCATCTGTTCCGGTGTCACTCCTCGGCTAGGGATATAGCGGATATCTTCCGGTTTTGCCTGCAAGCGCATTTGCGATTGCCGTCGAATACGGCATATTTTGTTGTTTTTTCTATGTAAATTTTCCGCTTCTACCATCAGCGACAACCGCTCCTCGAACCCCAGCTCCCCATAACTCCCCGGGAGTTCGCGTTGCGTCTCCAACGCCTGGACCATTGCCGACAACTTCAGCTCTCGCAGAGCCATTAACAGTGTATCCATATTTATTCTCCTTAGTGATAACTGTCCGGACCTCGGAGGTTTTCGTGAACCAGCATTGATACGCCTGCTCCGTCCTGGGTGACCTCACTTTCACGACCGTGTTTCAATACGTTGGCTATGAAAGAGCGGTTAATGCACCCTTTCTCCAACGCCAGCGCGCAGGCCTTCTCCAGTCGCGTCGTCTCATAGCGCCGTTGCAGATTGAGTAGCCCCAGCACGGAGCGGTAAGCCTGCTCAGGATGGGCTTTGCTCTTTTGGATGGACTCGACCACTTTCAGTGTGCACACACCCACCGACAGCGCCCAACTGCACAGCCTTTCCGGCGTCCACTGACTCTACCCCTTATGGTTAACCGGCATGTGCGCCGCCTGAGTCGTGTGCCTATAGGCGTTATCGCTGCGAGGGTGCGTAGCCACGCAAACGCCCTTATGGTGGATTTGCACCAGCCGTTGGGTGGCGATGACGTCAACGCGCTCGCCAACCAGCGGATGCGGCACCGAGTACCAGTTTTTGCCGTAGTCTATGTGGTAATCAGGTCCCACTCGGGCAACGAGATACTCACTGTATTCCCATTGTGTGGGCGGTAGAGGCCCAAGAGCCGGTTTGTCCAGCTGCTCGAAGCGTTCAAGGCGACTTTGTCCGCCGTAATGACGCATCGGGCGCAGATTCAACTCATGATTGAGTTCTCGTATCACCTGGTTGAGTTCGGCCAGCGAGTAGAACCTACGTTTACGCAACCGGGCCAAAACCCAGCGTTCTACCAGCTGCACAGTTGATTCTGCCTTCGCCTTGTCTTTCGGTTTTCTCGGGCGCGCCGGTAGCACCACTGTCTCATAGTGATTTGCCAGCGCCTGGTAGCTCTGGTTTATGACCGGCTCATAGCGGTCAGGGGTGCTGACAGCGCTGCGCAGATTATCAGGTATCATCAGCTCCGGAACCCCACCCATGAAGTGCAGACAGCGGCTATTGGCGTTGAGCCACGATGCCATGTCCTGGCCTTCGCAGGCTTCGATATACGCATAGCCTGACACGCCCATGGCAGCGACGAAGATAGCGACCTGGCGTACGCTACTGGTCGCAGGGTTGACGATAGGTACGGTGGGGCCACAGAAGTCGATGAAGAGCTTTTCGCCAGCCTTGTGCTCCATGCGCATAGAACGCCGCTGCTTCTTTTTCCAGTCACGGAACAGTGCACAAAACTGTGAGTAACCGAGGGCATCACCGCCCACGGTGGACTGATATTCCATCCAGAGCAGCTGCTTGGTCATGCCCTTGCGGCTTAACTCGGTATCGATATCAAGCCAGCTGGGTAAGGTATTGATAACTTTTCCGGATTTGCCGGGATAGAGCAGGCGGTCGAGGTCGACGGGGGACAGTTCCGCCGGCAATGGCCAGACCAGGTTAGCTACCGTGAATCGGCCGAGGATATCGTGCACGGTAGTACAGCCTATGCCGAGCGCTGCTGCGATAGTGCGATTCGAGCGACGCTGCTCGAATTTCATACGTAAGACATTAATATAGATGCACATTTCCGTTCTCGCTTTCTTTTTTTTACGTGCCATGCCATGCCCCCGGAAGCTAAAAGTCTCCAGAGTATGGCGGAACAGAAGATGAGCGATCGGACAGAATCGGAATCGCTGATCGGGCGACCGGAATCAGTGATCGGATGAAATCAGAATTAGTGATCGGGTGAAATCGGAATCAGTGATCGGATGTGACCGGAACCAGCACGTGGCGGGCGTAAAACTGGTGGGTTTTTTCCAGATAGCTTCGGCGGAATATTTTCGAGTCGGGGCGGCTGAACAGCTTTTCGCCGAACAGGCGGCCAATGGTATAATTGACCGCATCGGCGGCGACAAACAGCAACGAGCCCTCCGGCAGGAAAGGCGTGACCACCAGACCGGTTTCGCAAAACAGAATCAGAGACAAAAAAGCATACACCCAAACACCATACTGCGCCACCAGTTCTGCCAGGTAGACATCGATATGTAAAATAAAATCGATGATAAATTTTATATATTCCATTCAGTTATCCCGGTAACGCAACGCGATAGACATTAGCGGTCACTCCGCTAGAAATAACGGCCCCGGCGGTGGCGCAGGCAGGGCGAAACGCGATGGATACTCCACCGCCACCAGATAAAGCCCCTCCGCCGGGGCGGTAGCGCCGGCCTGTGTCCGGTCGCGGCACGCCAGCAGTTCGGCTATCCAGCTTTCCGGCCGGTTGCCGCAACCTACCTCCAGCAGACTGCCTACAATATTACGAACCATATGATGAACAAAAGCATTCGCTTTGATATCCACCACCACATATTGCCCCTGGCGCGTGACGTGCAAATGGTGCACGTTGCGCCACGGAGTGCGCGATTGGCACTGCAGGGCGCGAAAAGAGGTGAAATCGTTCTCCCCCAGCAAACATTGGCCCGCGCGCGCCATCGATGGCGCATCAAGGGGGGGGTAATAGTGCGTCAGCCTGCGGCCGAGCAGCGCCGGACGCAGGCGATGGTTATAAATAATATAGCGGTAGCGCCGGGCGGTGGCGCTGAAACGCGCATGAAAATCGTCCGCCACCGGCGCCACCCAGCGCACGGCGATATCGGCGGGCAGATTGGCGTTGACGCCCAGCGTCCAGGCGGCGTCCGGCCGGCGCGCCCGTGTGTCGAAATGGACCACCTGCCCCGTCGCGTGCACGCCGGCATCGGTACGGCCGGCACAGTGGACCGTGACAGGCTCGTCGGCGACCGTCGAGAGCGCGCGCTCAAGGCACGCCTGCACGCTTGGCACTTCCTGCTGACACTGCCAGCCGTAGTACGCACTGCCATCATACTCAATCCCGAGCACCAGCTTCATCGCGCCATCATTGGCCGCCGCCGGCATCGCTTCGTCCACCTCGGGGAGCGGCGCCGTTTGCGCCGTTACCATGCGCTGGCCTCGGCCATCAGTTTTTCCGCGGTGAGTATCGCCATCAGCGCGCCGCCGAAGCGAACATTGTCCGCCACTGACCAGAATTGCAGTAAATCGGGCATGCCATAATCGTTACGCAAACAACCAATCTTCAGCGCGACGTTCCCCGAGGCATCTTCCACCGGCGTCGGGTAGTCCAGCTCGTCGCTCAGGGTCAGCCCCTCGCCGGCCGCCAGCGCCACGCGGGCCTCTTCCGCGGCCATCGGCCGCAGCGTTTCCAGATGCACCAGCTGTGCATGGCCGTAGAATATCGGCGCCTGCACGCTGCTGACCGAAATCGGTAGCCCCTCATCGCGCAGGATTTTGCGCACTTCATCTACCAGACGGCGCTCGCTGCACACCGATCTCGCGTCGTCGGGCAGCAGCGGCAGCAAATTGAACGCCAGCTGACGCGGAAAGAAGCCGGGCTCAGCGGCCAAACCATTCAACAGGCGCGCGCTCTGGCCCGCCAAATCGTCTACCGCCGCCTTACCGTGGGCGGACGCGGACAGCATCGTGCTGACGTGCAGATGGCTCAGGCCCGCCAAATCGGTAAGGGGTTTTAGCGCCAGCAGTAATTGACTGGTCAAGGCATCCGCCACCATGTTACGGTTGCGGTAATCGGCCAGCACATCGTCATTGACCCCCGGCACCACGAGCGGGACGTCCGGCTCCAGGGCGAACAGGCCGCTGACATCCACAACCAGACAGCCGGCGGCGTCAGCGGCATACAGCGCCGAGGCCTGAGCGCCGGCGACAAAAACGCCAACTGCGCCTGCGACCAGTCGAATTGCGCTGCTTCGCTGACCTGGAGACTTTGCCCGTTGACCCGCACCGTCTCTCCGACGCTACGCTCGCTGGACAATAAAAAAGTTCCCCGAACGGGAATTGGCGCTCCTGCATAATATCCAGCAGCGCCGTACCGACTGCGCCTGTTACCCCAAGAAGGGCGATATTCCAGCCGTCAGACATCATTTCATCTCCCGTTATTGGGATGCCTCACGGCGCTCTACTGCGGCGGCATCCGTCATCAAAATGTGGTGGGACGCCCTTGGCGCATCCGCCGCCCGCCACGGGCCCGAGGATGCACGGGCGGGACAGGCCCGCCGGCGCCTCGCGGTCTCACTCGGCAACAAAGGCGTCCTGTGCCTTGCGCGCCCTTAACCGACGGCCGGCCGGGCCTGGAATCCCAGTTGCCGCAGGGTATCCGCGCCAGCGTCGTCGTCGGTCTCTACGCAGAGCGACGACCACTCCCGACGCTGATAATAGTGTTTACGCAAGCGATCAAACTCGCCCGGCAGACCGGCCGCGCGACGCAACTGCATATCATCACGCCGCACATCATAGACCAGATGTGCCAACAGGCGCAGCGCTTCTTCGTCAATGGCGCCGCGCAGATGGATACGCTCCACCGCCGGCGGCGGCAACAGCGCCGCCAGGCTCGCGCGCGCGTCGCTGCCAACGAAGGCGCTGTAGGCATCGAAGACCTGCGTCGTGCCGCGCGCCTTGCCTTCCAGCGTATAGCCGGCGATATGAGCGGTACCGATATCAACGCGGGCCAGTAGCGGCAGCGACAACGCCGGCTCCGGCTCCCAGACATCCAGCACCACACCCAGAGGCTTACCCTGCTCCAGCGTGTGCAGAAGAGCGGCATTATCCACTACCGCGCCGCGGCAGGCATTAATGATAATACGGCCGGCCGGCAGCGCCGCCAGCAGCGTCTCGTCGACCAGATGCCAGGTCGCATGCCGGCCGGCGCGGGTGAGCGGCGTGTGGAAAGTCAGCACATCCGCCTCAGCCACCAGCTTTTCCAGCGGCTGCCAGTCGCCCGGCGCCCCCGCTTCCGCCAGCGGCGGATCGCACAACAGGGTACGCACGCCGAACGCATTCAGCCGCCGCTGTAAACGGCCGCCGACGTTGCCGGCGCCGACAATGCCGACGGTCTTATCGCGCAAGGCGAAACCGTCGCGCTGAGCCAGCCATAGCAGCGCGGAAAAAACATACTCCACTACCGCAATCGCATTGCAGCCCGGGGCCGCAGAAAAACCAATTCCCGCCTGCGCCAGCCAATCCTCATCCACATGATCGGTGCCGGCGGTGGCGGTACCGACGAACGCGACCCGGCTGCCGTCGAGCAGGGCGCCGTCGACGCGGGTTACCGAACGCACCATTAGCGCGTCGGCCAACGCCGGCGCGGGAATGGCTCTGCCCGCCACCGCCTGTACGTCGCCCAAGCGACCAAACAGCGCCTCGGCGTAGGGCATATTCTCATCCACCAGGATTTTCACATCAGGCTCCGGCAGTACCCTGCCATCAAACGTTAAAGGGGGAATATTCTGCCACCGAATGCACAAGAATCCCAACCCTATCACGCTTCATTTTGCCATTGCCGCCGGCGCAACCCGCTAAACTTGCCGGGGGCATGGTCTAATGATGCCAGTCCGGCAGAAAATGCCATCCCGGTGCCAGAGGCTACCGCTGCCGGCGGGGGCTTGCTATTATCAGCCCCCTACAGCCGCGCGCGTTCGCGACGCCGCGCCGGATTTTCACCATCTGCCATCCCGAGAGGACATGTACTATGCAACCAGTTACCGGTCCCGGTACGCCGCCACGGGGTCAGACACCGCCGCCGACCGGCCCGGATCAGCCGTTGACCACCGCCCAGCGCACCACGCTTGAGCGGCTGATTACCCGCATCTTGGCCCTGAGTCCCAGTAAACCCGCGGAAATTTGGGCCGCGCTGTTCCACCATCTGCACATTGCCGGCGACGGCGAGTTACGGGTGCGGCATTTCATCGCCGCCGAACAGATGCTACAGGGGCGATTGTTGACGGCGCAGGAGACGCTCGCCGGCCGACAGCTGTTGCAGCAGCTGACCGATCTGTTGCCCCAGGGCAATAATCGGCAGGCGGTCAGTGACTATATTCGCAGCCAGTTCGGCCACACCGTGTTAAGCCAACTGGACGCCGGCCAACTGCATCAGGTGCTGCAATTACTGTAAAGCGAGCAATTGGATATTCCAGCGCCGCAGCAGACCGCCATGACCGATCGCACCCTGCTGCCGGCGGAACACCAGGCCATCAGTCAGCTCATTACAAGGCTGGCGGCGTTGACCGGCGAAATGCCGACCGAGCTTTGGGAAAGTCTGCACCGCATGATGGGGCTGAAATCCGGCGATCCGATTCTCGCCCGCCATTTCCCGCTGTTAAGCCAGTTTTTACAAAGCCATCTTACGCTGTCGCAGCAGGGGCATCCCACGCTGGCGACGCTCACGGCGGTGCTCAAACATCCCATCCACGGCGAGGAGCAGCAGGCGGTGGAACAATACTGCCGGCAACATTTCGCCGCCGACAGCCAGACGCCCTTAACCAGCGCCCAGGTCAACGCGGTGATGCAGTATCTGTTTATTTATCGCCTGAGTCGCACCCAAAGCCAGCACCAAACCCCCGATGTCCGGCTGCTCCAGCCGGTGACCCATCCGCTCATCGCGACGGAACACGAGCCGCGGCCCGTCCGCGCGGCGCGTTCGCCGCTGGTGATCGGGGTGTCCGTCGCCGTGGCGCTGCTGGTGATCTGGCTGCTGGCCCGCTAGTAGCCGGGCGCGGCGCTACAGGGTAGGCGCGGGGGAAGATTGACTGATGAACGCGGCTGAGGTGGTTACTGCGCGGGGCGCAACGCGCGCCGGCCTGCGGCGAGCCGACGCGGGCGACAACGGTTTTTTTGCTGTGGCAAACGCGGGAGGCCGTTACCCTGGTAGCGGGCGCGCAGTGCGCCGTTTACGCGCGCGCCCAGGTGCCGGTCAAAGGCCGGAGTCGCCGCTGTCCAGCCGTCGCTGCCGGGCGAAAAGCAGCGTTACGGCAACGCCCACCAGCGCGCATAGCATGGCGGCGCCAAATACCAAGGCATAACCGAAGGCGGTCGCCAGCATACCGGTTAGCGGTCCGGTCAGGGCATAGGCGACATCCTGAAACGCGCTGTAGCCGCCTACCGCCGTCGCACGCGTCTGCGCCGGTACTCGTTTCACCACTTCCACCCCCATGGCGGGGAATATCAATGAGCATCCGGCGCCGGTCAAGCCCGTCCCCAGCAGCGCCAAACCGGGATCCGTCGCCAGCCACAGCAGCGCGAGGCCGAGCGCTTCCACCGCCAGCGAGATGAGTGTCAACCGTACGCCGCCTAAGCGATCCGGCCAATGGCTGCCCCAAAAGCGCAGGGCGACAAAAGCAATACCGAAGGCACTGAAAGCGAAACCGGCATGATCCCAATGCCGCAAATTGAAATACAGTGAAACGAAGGTACCGATGGCGGCAAAACCCACCCCCTGCAGCGCCAGCGCCATCCCCGGCAGCCAAATCAACCTGAGCACCGCTTTGAGGGACGGCCGATTGCCGGGATGCGGTCGAATCGACGCAATGCGGGCATTGCAGGCCAGGGCCAGCAGCGGCAATAGCAGCGTCGTTAACCCGAGAGTAATAAAACCACCGGAGCGGTGATAGAGCAGCAGACCGACCGGCGCGCCCACCGCCAGCGAGCCATAAATTGCGGCGCCGTTCCACGACATGACCTTACCCGCCCGCACCTGTCCCAGCAAACCGAACCCCCAGCTTAGGGTACCGGTCAGCAATTGGCTCTCACCAAAACCCAGCATCACGCGCCCTATCAGCAGCAGCCCGTAGCGCGGATAGACCGGCAACGGCAGCAGGGCGGAAAGCAGATAGAACACGCCGGCCAGTCCGCATGCCGCCATCCCCTGAAGCGCGGATCGCTTGGCGCCGCACTGGTCGGCGAGCCTGCCGGCGTAACTGCGGTTCAGTACCGTGGCCAGGAACTGAACACCGACCGCGACGCCCACCAGGGTATTACTGAGCCCCAGCTCGTCATGGACGTAAAGCGGGATAACCGGTAGCGGCAACGCCACGGTCAAATAACACAGAAACACCGCGCTACACAGCGAGAACAGCGTCTTATTCGCCGGAATGGTGCCCAATGTAGTCGGTTCAGCATACATAGTGCGGGCTTGCTCCTGACAATTAACGGCATAGAGAGCATAAAAAAACCAACGCCCTTTCCCTGCCGAGGCCGTCACGGTAGAGAGGGAAGCGTTGGTTAGCGTGAAGGCTTACGCCATTGTACGGCAAAGGGGCCGCGAAGGCCGGTGCCCCACGGCGCGTCCGCATCCGACGCGGCTCAGCGGTATTTCCGCATAACAAGCGTGGCGTTGGTGCCGCCGAAACCAAAGCTGTTGCTCATCACGGTAGTCAAGGTGCGCTGGGTCGGCTCGGTGATGACATTCATCCCTTCCGCCTGCGGATCGAGTTCGTCAATATTGATGCTCGGAGCGATGAAACCATGCTCCAACATCAGCAGCGTAAAGATCGTCTCATGCACCCCTGCTGCGCCCAGCGAGTGGCCGGTCATCGCTTTGGTGGAGGAGAACGCCGGATGCTGGCTGCCGAAGGTTTCACGAATCGCCCACAGCTCTTTCACGTCGCCGACCGGGGTGGAGGTGCCATGGACGTTAAGATAATCCACCGGCGTATCTACCTCTTTCAGCGCCATATGCATACAACGGATGGCGCCTTCGCCGGACGGCGCTACCATGTCCACGCCGTCGGAGGTCGCGCCATAACCGATGATTTCGGCATAGATATGGGCGCCGCGGGCCAGGGCGTGCTCCAGCTCTTCCACGACCACGATACCGCCACCGCCGGCGATAACAAAGCCGTCGCGATTGACGTCATAGGTGCGCGACGCTTTCTGCGGCGTTTCGTTGTAGCGGGTGGATAACGCCCCCATGGCATCGAATTCACAGGCCATTTCCCAGCACAGCTCTTCACCGCCGCCGGCGAAGACCACATCTTGTTTGCCGAGCTGGATCATTTCCACCGCATTGCCGATACAGTGCGCGGAGGTCGAACAGGCGGAACTGATGGAATAATTGACGCCGCGGATTTTAAAAGGCGTCGCCAGACACGCCGATACGCCGGAGGCCATGGCTTTGGTGACCATATAGGGCCCCACGCCGCGCAAACCGCGGGCGCGCATGCCGTCGGATCCGGCAACCTGATTGCGCGGCGAGCCGCCGCCGGAGCCCACGATAAGGCCGGTGCGATCGTTGGAGACCATGTCGGGGGTTAGGCCGGAATCGGCAACCGCCTGCTCCATGGACAGGAAGGCGTAGACAGAGGCATCACTCATAAAGCGCGCCATTTTGCGATCAATCAGCCCGGTAGTATCGAGTTTGACATTGCCCCAGACATGGCTGCGCATGCCGGAATCTTTCAATTCCTGGGAAAAGGTAATCCCGGAGCGGCCTTGTTGCAACGCGGCCAGGACTTCTTTTTGGTCGTTACCGATACTTGATAAGATCCCCAGGCCGGTAATCACAACACGTTTCATTTAATACCTCTTGTAATAATATTTGAGTTTCAGTCACGCACTTTAGCTTACAGATGTAAGCTGAACAAGTCCGATCAGCGGATGTTAGTAAAATTTGCACCGGAAAGCCCGCGTGGTTAGAATCGTGCCACTTTCCCTGCCGTGAGCCTGCTGCCGTGAACCGCCACGCTATTGTACCCGCCGTCGTGCGCTGGAACGAACAGGGTACACCTGTATCCCAAAAATTTGATGACGTTTACTTTTCCAATCAGGATGGGCTGGCGGAAACGCGCCATGTTTTTCTCAACGGAAACGGCTTGCCCGCCCGCTTTAGCCATCATCCGCGCCCGGTGTTCAGGGTGGCGGAAACCGGGTTTGGCACCGGCCTCAATTTTCTGGCGTTATGTCATGCTTTTGACCAACATTGCCGGCAACAGCCAATAACGGGCGCGCGGCGCCTGCACTTCATCAGCTTTGAGAAATTCCCCCTCGGTCCTGAGGATTTGCGCAGCGCGCTTGAGCCCTGGGAAGAACTGGCGCCGCTGGCGCGCGAACTGCAAACCCTCTGGCCGCAGCCGCTGGCCGGCTATCACCGCCTAGAGCTGGCGCACGGCCGAGTAATTCTCGATATCGGCTTCGGCGATGTAAACGCGCTGATCCCCACGCTGGATCCCAGCCTTGACGATGGCATCGACGCCTGGTTTCTCGATGGCTTCGCGCCGGCGAAAAACCCTGATATGTGGCAGGAAACGCTGTTTGCCGCCATGGCCCGGTTAGCGGCGCCGGCCGGCAGTTTCGCTACCTTTACCGCCGCCGGCTTTGTTCGCCGCGGGCTTCAGCAGGCCGGATTCGCCGTGGCGAAGGTTAAAGGGTTCGGCCATAAGCGGGAGATGCTTACCGGCACGCGCCTGCCGCGCCCTGGTATGCCCGTCCCGCGGCCGCTGTTCCTGACGATGTAGCGATTATCGGCGGCGGTATCGCCAGTGCGCTTACCGCGCTGGCGTTACAACGGCGCGGCGCCCGCGTCACGCTCTATTGCGCCGACGGTCAACCGGCGCAAGGCGCTTCCGGCAATCGTCAGGGCGCACTCTATCCGCTGCTCAATCACCGGTATGATGCCTTGGCCCAATTTTACGCCACCGCCTTTCCCTATGCGCTGCGCTGCTATCAACAGCTGGCGGCGCAAGGCGTGGTTTTTGAACATCATTGGTGCGGCGTCACCCAGCTGGCCTGGGACGAGAAAAGCGCTACAGCTCGCCGAGCGGCAGGGACTACAAACACACTACCGCAGGCCGGTCAACGGCCTAAACGCCGACGGCAGCGGCGGCTGGGGGGTGAGGTTCGCCGACGGACTCGAAGCGCGCCACGCCACGGTCGTGTTGGCCAATGGACAGGGGATGAGCGCGCTGGCCCCTACCACGTTGCTGCCGCTTTATGCGGTGCGCGGCCAAGTGAGTCATATTCCGGCGACGGCGCCGCTGGCGGCGCTGCGCCAGGTCCTGTGTTTTGATGGTTATCTGACGCCGCAAAGCCCCGGCAACGCTTGCCATTGCTTGGGGACCAGCTATCAACGCGGCGACGCCGGTACGGATTACCGTGAAAGCGAACAGCAGCAAAATCTGCAACGATTGCGGGATTGCCTGCCGGAGGCGCCTTGGCTGGACGCGGTGGATATCAGCGGCCAGCAGGCACGTTGCGGCGGAAATCGTGGCGGCCCAGATATTCGGCGAGCCCTTGCCGGTCAACCGCACCGTGGCACAGGCCTTGAATCCCAACCGTTTCTGGATACGCAACTTATTGAAGGGGAAAGAGATCGTCCAGCGGCGGCCTTCCTCCCCGCGCGCAGAGGACTCATAAGCGGGTGAAGCGAGCGCAGGGTGCAAGGATGGCTACATTCACCCTCTCCTACTGGACAGCCGTTGTTGTAAGCCGCTGCGCGGGACGGCTGAACCTTGGACGTCCGCTACCGCCGCTGATTGCCGCGCGTAACCGCGCTACTCCCCCGCCGCCGTCCATCGGCGCCCCATGCGACGCGAAACCGGGTGCGGGTCAGCGTCACGGTGGCGCGACTCAGCCCGCGGCGCGCTGATAGAGCGTTTGCCACATCGTTTTGACCAAAATCTGATCCGGCGGCGACAGCTCCCCTTTACTGATGGCGCGCTCAAGACTTTCCTGCACTCGGCTATGCAGCGCTTCCAGGGTATGCTCGCCGTTCTGTTCGGTTTCCGCGACCGCCAGCGTCAGATGACCACGCAGATAGCCGCCGGCGAACAGTTCATCGTCACTGGCATGCTCGACCATTTCATCGATCTGCGCCAGAATGCGCGCTTCAAAATCCGCGATCATACTCATCCTCTTGATGATGTTGTAATGCTATTCTTTTAGGTCTGATGGCAAAGGGAACTGCTCTTGCGCCAGCGGCGGCGTTTGATAATAGCGGTGCAGCGCCTGTTTAAACGCCGCCGGGCGTGGCCCTACCCCGTTTTCCAGATTCAACATGACCTGTGCATGCACCTGCCGCTGGAATAAAATGCGATCAGGCTAACAATCTCCATTGAGATTATCGCAGCTGACATGAAAGGGGAAGCCGGCGGCGACGCAAAACATCCATTCCAGCGCCTGCGGTTTGATTTCGGCGCGCTCAAACTGCGCCTGCGTGTCGGCATCGCGCCCGTCGGGACAATACCAGTAGCCGAAATCGACCAAAAGCCGTCGGCGAGCGCCCGCAATGCACCAGTGGGCGATTTCGTGCAGCGCGCTGGCATAATAGCCGTGGGCGAAAATGATGCGATGATAGGGCGCCGCGTCGTCGGCGGGAATATAGAGGGGCTCTTCGTCGCCTTTAATTAACCGCGTATTCAACGTGTCGGCAAAACAGCCGTCGAAGATGTCAATTAACTGTTGGTAATGATGGGGTTGTACGGACATGCTTTACCTTTACAGCCACACGGCCAGCCAGTGCGCAATAGCGGCGCCGTGATTGTCATAAATCAGTTTGATACTCATCAACAGCGATACCGCCACGATCATCGGCCGGATCAGCTGCTGCCCTTTCGCCAGCACCATGCGGGCGCCAAGCCGTGCGCCCAGAATTTGTCCCGCCAGCATCACCAGACCGACCGCCCATATCACTTTGCCCGAAAGGACAAACAGCATCAGACCGCCGAAATTGGAGGTAAAATTCAGTACATTGGCATGTGCGGTGGCGGTGGCGGTGGCGGTGGCGGTGGCGGTGGCGGTGGCGGTGGCGGTGGCGGTGGCGGTGGCGGTGGCGAGGTTATACCCGCTTAGCATAACAAAGGCCAGAGCGTAAAATGAACCGGCGCCTGGCCCAAAAAAGCCATCGTAAAACCCCACGCAGCCGCCGGCCACCAGGGCGAATGGCCAGCCGGATAACCGACGTTGCCGATCTTCGGCGCCGATACGCGGCATCAGCAGGAAATAGAGGCCTATCGCTATCACCAGCAGCGGCAGCAGTTGGCGCAGCAAATCGGCGCGCACATGCTGAATAAAAACGACGCCCGCCACCGCTCCCAGCAGAGTCATGGCGATGTTGCGTTTCTGATCGGCGAGCTTCACCGTCCCCCGACGCACAAAATACAGGCTGGCGGAAAAGCTGCCGCCCACGCTTTGTAATTTATTGGTCGCCAGCGCCTGCGTTGGGGCCAGCCCCGCGGCCAGCAGCGCCGGGATGGTGATAAGCCCGCCGCCGGCCAGCGTATCGATAAACCCGGCCAGTACCGCGACGAAAAACAGCCCCGCCAGCAGCCAGGGCGAAACCACTAACCAATCCATACTCAATTCCCTAATGACGGTAGCGCGGGGCCATCACTGGCCCCGGCGACGCTGGCGCGGCGGCCTGCTTTTCAGGGCAATACCCGATGCCGATCGAGCAGCGCCTGACAGGCGGCAGGCGGCGGCGTTTTTTTCACCGGTGCGCCGGTGCCGGGTTTGGCCGGCAGAAACCAGCTCTCCAGTTCGGCGCCGCAACCGTCGCCCGGCGGCGGTGCCGGCTGATCGACGCAGTCGCGGCTGCCCGGCGGACAGCGCAGCCGTACGTGCATATGGGCCCGGTGACCGAACCAGGGCCGAACCTTGCGCAGCCAGTCGCGATCGCTGCCCGCATCCAGGCACAGCTGTTTTTTAATGGCCGGATTGACAAAAATACGGATGACCTGGTCATCCTCCGCCGCCAGTTTAATCAGCGCGGCGGTTTGCGGCTGCCACAGGCGCGGCACTACGCCGCGGCCGTTGGCTGACACCAGATCCAGCGGCTGGGGTTTCAGCAGTTGGGAGGCGCTCCAGCGCTGACGCGGCGTCTGTAGCCAGATATCCGCATCCAGTCCCGACTGGTGGCTGGCGTGCCCGCTGCTGAACCGGCCGCCGGCGGCATCGCCATATCACCGACCAGCACCTCTCCCAGCCCCAAATGTTTCACCTGATTACTCAGGCGCTGGATGAACAACAGCAGATCCGGATGGCCGAAATAGCGCCGCTGATCCGGCCGTAACACCTGATAATTCCCCGCCTCCAGCGGCAACGGCTGGGCGCCGACAATACAGCCGTTGGAGAAGCTGCCGATGGGGCTGGGCGCGCCGGCGATGGGATACTCGATTTTTTGCTACGGCGTCTGCGCGGCGCCCGCGCCGAATGCCGCCAGCCAGACCGTGATTAGCCTACGCATCATGGTCACCATATCGGCGCCGCCGCAACAACGTCCGCACACTGCGCACGCTGGCGCAACAGATGATCCATCAACACGATCGCCATCATGGCCTCGGTGATCGGCACCGCGCGAATGCCGACGCAGGGATCGTGACGACCGCGGGTCACCATTTCCACCGCCTCGCCGCTGCGGTTCACCGTCCGACCGGGCACCATGATACTGGAGGTGGGCTTCAGGGCGAGATGAGCGATAACCGGCTGGCCACTGCTGATGCCGCCGAGAATGCCGCCGGCGTGATTGCTTTGAAAACCTTCGGGGGTGATCTCGTCGCGGTTTTCGCTGCCGCGCTTGCCGATGACCGCGAAGCCATCGCCTATCTCGACCCCTTTCACCGCGTTAATGCTCATCAGCGCGTGGGCCAGATCGGCATCAAGGCGGTCGAATACCGGCTCACCCAGGCCGGCGGGCAAATTCTCTGCTACGATCGTAACCTTGGCGCCAATGGAATCCCCGGCTTTTTTCAAATCGCGCATCAGCGCATCGAGCGCCTCCAGACGGTCGACATCCGGGCAGAAGAAGGGATTTTGTTCCACCTGCGCCCAATCTTTGAGTTCGCAGCGAATATCGCCCATTTGCGCCAAAAAACCGCGCACCTGCACGCCGCAGTGTTGCGCTAGATATTTCTTGGCGATGGCGCCGGCGGCGACGCGCATCGCCGTTTCCCGCGCCGATGAACGACCGCCGCCGCGATAATCCCGTCGGCCATACTTCTGTTCGTAGCTGTAATCGGCGTGGCCCGGACGGTAGAGATCTTTGATAGCGCTGTAATCCTGCGAGCGCTGATCGGTATTCTCAATAAGTAGCCCGATGCTGGTGCCGGTAGTGACACCCTCGAATACGCCGGAGAGGATCTTCACGCGGTCCGGCTCGCGTCGCTGCGTGGTATAGCGCGACGTGCCGGGCCGCCGGCGGTCGAGATCGCGCTGCAGATCCTCCTCGCTAAGCGGGATACCCGGCGGTACGCCGTCGACGATCCCGCCCAGGGCCGGGCCATGGGATTCCCCGAAGGTGGTAACGCGGAAAAATTGCCCAATACTGTTCCCTGCCATAGGGACTCCTTCTCAATTCCTGATAAATAAAACAGACACGCCACGGCCGCACGCGAGTTCTGCGGCCGGGCCAGGGGTTTTAATCACGGTACAGCTTGAAAAGTTCGCCGCAGGCGATCAACTGTTGCCGCGTCAACATGAATACACCGTCGCCACCTTGGGCGAATTCCAGCCAGCGGAATGGCACCTGCGGGTATTGCGCCATCAAATGCACCATGCTGTTGCCCACTTCGCAAATCAACACGCCATTCTGGGCAAGATAATCGGGCGCACAGGCCAGAATACGCCGCACCAGCTTGAGGCCATCGCTGCCGGCGGCCAGGCCCAGCACCGGTTCAGCGTGAAACTCCGCCGGCAAATCGTTCATATCCTCTTCATCCACATAAGGAGGATTGGTCACGATCACGTCATAGGCCAGCGGCGGTAAGTCACGGAATAAATCGGAGCGAATCGGGGTGACCTGATGCTCAACGCCGTGCGCCTGGATATTTTGCTCCGCCACCACCAATACGCCGGGGGCAATATCCACCGCGTCCACCTCCGCCTCGGGATAGGCGTAGGCGCAAGCGATGGCAATGCAACCGCTACCGGTACACATATCAAGGATATGCGTCGGAGAATGGGACAACAGATCGCGAAAACGATCGGTAATCAGTTCGCCAATGGGCGAACGCGGGATCAGCACGCGATCGTCAACATAAAATTCCAGTCCGCAAAACCAGGCCTTGTTGGTCAAGTACGGCACGGGTATGCGCTCATTGACCCGGCGGATCACCCGCTCAACCACGCGGGCACGCTCGCTGGAGGTCAGGCGCGCGCCGTGCATCTCCGGCGGCAGATCCAGCGGCAGGAACAAACTGGGCAACACCAGCTGTAACGCTTCATCCCAGGGATTGTCGGTACCGTGGCCGTAATAGAGCTGCGCGGCGTTAAACCGGCTGACCGTCCAGCGCAGCATATCCTGTATGGTATGCATTTCCGCTACCGCTTCACCCACAAAAATTTTGTCCAATCTGCCCTCCGCGGCCTTCACTTTCTTCAACAGGCGCTAGTGTGCCATGAAGTGACGGACAAAGCAGCAGCCAGTAAACCTTGGAGGGAAACAGCGCCACTTTTTTCGCCGTCAACGGTAAGGAAAGGGTAAACTGAGATAAAATGCTAGGCGCAGAGCGAAACAATGAAGAAACGATTTACACTGGCGGAGGATGATCTGCTGCTGTTCAGGCAGACGGTGGTAGGCGCTAAGCCGCTGCCCCAGCACCGGGTAAGACCGCCCCCGCCGCGGCGCACGAAATCCGCCCTGCCCCCGCGACGATTGATTCAGGAGCAGGTGGACGCCAGTTTTTACTTTTCCGATGAATTCCAGCCGCTGCTTCAGGAAGAGGGGCCGCCGCGCTATGTCCGGCCGGACGTGAGCCCCTATGAGGTGAAAAAGCTGCGGCGCGGTGACTATACGCCGGAGCTGTTTTTGGATCTGCACGGGCTCACGCAGGCGGAGGCAAAACAGGAACTGGGCGCGCTTATCGCCGCCTGCCGGCGTGAACATGTGTATTGCGCCTGCGTCATGCATGGACACGGCAAACATATTTTGAAGCAACAGACGCCCCTGTGGCTAGCGCAACATCCTAATATCAAAGGCTTTCATCAGGCGCAGAAGGAATTTGGCGGCAGCGCGGCGCTATTGATTCTGGCGGAGCTGGCGTCCTAAAAGATGACGGTTGCGATAGCGAAGCCACCCGTTACCAGGCTCGGGCGCTAGTGTTTGCGCCCGTAGTCGATCGGGGGTCAGTTAACGCATTGCCGGTCGTTTTCCCAAATCACGGGTCCTTTCCAAATCGACACATCTCCTTTTATGAGAAGTAATTCGCCATGGCGCTTCACTATCCGATCTTTTATCAACCTGTCTGCTTCGACATCCTGGTTTAAATAGTAAAACACCTCCCCCGTGGCGCAGAACCAACTTGGGCGCGACAGCCAATGTCGAGGAACAAAGTTGTCGCCATTCATGGCAAATTCACCGGCGTTTACCCGATTATCAATCGCATTCAGCGGTAATATCCCCCAAAAGTCTGCGCTGTAAATTTGATAGATATTATTCTGCCACATCAACGTCAGAATTTCGCGATTGAAATCGCGATTGCGATGGAACGTGATATGAATGCTGAGACTAAGGTGTTTATTGCTGACTACGGGATACCAGCACGATGTCAAGAGAGCCACGATGATGGTTATGATCGCCAGCGTGCTTTTGGTTCTTCTGATAATGCGGGATAATTGTTCATAAAGCCAAAGGAATAACGTTATTTTGAGCAGCGACATAGCCCATTGCACGTGGCGGGGTGAGTCAGGATTCAGACTTGCCACCGCGAATAAACCGATTACAATACCTATCGCTTCGAGGATAAAGAAAAAGTCGAGCAAGCTAGGCTCATTATCATTAACGGCGGCTAGCTTTTCCCTCACTCTTTCCGTAGCCCTTACGATGCCATAAATAAATGCGGCCACGTAACAGAGTAGTATTCTGATGCTTACGATATAAAGCGGCTTTGTTGAATAAATCGAACTTTTAGGTGACTGGCGGCTCTGATCACTACATTCGTTTCAACATCAGGTCCCCATGGCAAAGCAAAAGTTTAAAATTACCAACTGGCCCGCATATAACAATGCGCTCAGGCAGCGGGGGGACCTGACAGTATGGCTTGATGAGTCAGCCATTGCTGCATGGACTGAGAGTACACCACCTGAACATCGTGGCCGGCCGCTTCACTACACCGATATGGCCATTACCACGGTTCTGATGATAAAGCGCGTGTTTAACCTTTCGCTCCGGGCGTTACAGGATTTCGTTGACTCGATTTTTAAACTGATGGGGCTGTCGCTGCGCTGCCCAGATTACTCTCTGGTCAGCCGGCGAGCAAAAACCGTCGACATCAGCATAAAAACGCCAACCCGCGGCGAAATCTCACACCTGGTCATCGATGGCACCGGCCTGAAAGTCTTCGGCGAAGGCGAATGGAAAGTCAGGCAGCATGGGGCTGAGAGGCGCAGAGTATGGCGCAAGCTTCATCTGGCAGTAGATAGCGTGACACATGAAATTATCTGTGCCGATTTATCGCTAAGCGGTACGACAGATGCGCAGGCGCTGCCCGGGCTGATTAACCAAACCCACCGGAAAATCAGGGAAGCGTCGGCTGACAGTGCTTACGATACGCGTTACTGTCATGATGCTCTGCTGAGGAAAAAAATAAAGCCGCTTATCCCACCGCGAAGTGGTGCGCAATATTGGCCAGCTCGATACCATGAGCGTAACCATGCGGTGGCAAATCAGCATCTGAGCGGCAATAACGATACCTGGAAAAATAAAGTAGGTTATCACCGGCGTTCACTGGCTGAAACGGCCATGTTCCGGTTTAAAACACTTCTGGGTGGTCATCTGAGTCTGCATGACTATGAGGCTTTGTTGAATAAATCGAACTTTTAGGTGACTGGCGGCTCTGATCACTACATTCGTTTCAACATCAGGTCCCCATGGCAAAGCAAAAGTTTAAAATCACCAACTGGCCCGCATATAACAATGCGCTCAGGCAGCGGGGGGACCTGACAGTATGGCTTGATGAGTCAGCCATTGCTGCATGGACTGAGAGTACACCACCTGAACATCGTGGCCGGCCGCTTCACTACACCGATATGGCCATTACCACGGTTCTGATGATAAAGCGCGTGTTTAACCTTTCGCTCCGGGCGTTACAGGGTTTCGTTGACTCGATTTTTAAACTGATGGGGCTGTCGCTGCGCTGCCCAGATTACTCTCTGGTCAGCCGGCGAGCAAAAACCGTCGACATCAGCATAAAAACGCCAACCCGCGGCGAAATCTCACACCTGGTCATCGATGGCACCGGCCTGAAAATCTTCGGCGAAGGCGAATGGAAAGTCAGGCAGCATGGGGCTGAGAGGCGCAGAGTATGGCGCAAGCTTCATCTGGCAGTAGATAGCGCGACACATGAAATTATCTGTGCCGATTTATCGCTAAGCGGTACGACAGATGCGCAGGCGCTGCCCGGGCTGATTAACCAAACCCACCGGAAAATCAGGGAAGCGTCGGCTGACAGTGCTTACGATACGCGTTACTGTCATGATGCTCTGCTGAGGAAAAAAATAAAGCCGCTTATCCCACCGTGAAGTGGTGCGCAATATTGGCCAGCTCGATACCATGAGCGTAACCATGCGGTGGCAAATCAGCATCTGAGCGGACCCTGTACACGATTCTGTGTAAATGCCTTTTCTCAGAAGTGACCGTCCAGGCGGTCACCGAACTCGATAATAAAGCGGCTCATTGCCATGCGCCAGTCCCTCAAAGGCATTGTCCATTTCTGTGAGGCCGCCTGTATCGCCAGCCACACCACCTTTTTCACTGCGTCGTCGGTCGGGAACACCTTGCGCTTTTTGATGGCATGCCGGATCACGCTGTTTAACGACTCGATGGCGTTGGTCGTGTAGATCACCTTGCGGATGTCCGTTGGGTAGGCAAAGAACGTGGCCAGATTGGCCCAGTTTGCCTGCCAGCTTCGACTTATTTGCGGGTAGCGGATGTCTCCCAGGCACTGGAGAACGCTTCCAGCGCCTGCAAGCCAGCTTCTTCCGTAGGGGCCTGATAGATAACGGCCTTGTAGTCCTTCCAGGAGACGAACCGCAGGCTGTTGCGCACCATATGCACGATACACAGCTGGAGCCGCGCCTCCGGATACACCGCGTTAATAGCGTCAGGGAAACCTTTCAGCCCGTCTACGCAGGCGATAAGGATATCGTTCAGGCCGCGGTTTTTCAGCTCTATCAGCACGTTCAGCCAGAACTTTGCGCCTTCATTTTCGGCCAGCCACATACCTAGCAACTCTTTCTGGCCTTCGATGTTGATGTCCAGCGCCAGGAACACAGATTTGTTGATGATGCGGCTGTCCTGCCGGACTTTTAGAACGATAAAGTCAAGATAAACAATGGGATAGACTGCATCCAGAGGCCGGTTTTGCCATTCGACAACCTGCTCCATGACCGCATCGGTGACCTTTGAGACCAGCGCCGGCGATCTCGCGGGTGGTCATCCCTTTGGCGTACAACGATAAAATCTGGTTATCCATCCCGGTAATCCGGGTCTGGTTTTTCTTCACCAGTTGCGGTTCAAAGGAACCGTCACGATCGCGCGGAGTACGCAGCGCCAGCGGGCCATCGCCAGGGTAACGGTTTTTGTGGAATAGCCGTTGCGGGCGTTGGTCCCCGGTTTAGGCTGATTTTTATCGTAGCCGAGGTGATGGGTCATTTCGGCATTGAGAGCTGCTTCGACGCTGATTTTTTTCAGCAGCCGATCGAAGTGACTGAGATCTTCAGGGGTTTTGAGATTTTTGGCCAGTTCGTTAGCCAGAGCCTGCAACTGTTTTTCGTCCATAAATTAACCTGTTTTTGATGTTGGATTGAACATATCAAAATCAGGCAAATACACAAATTCTAAACAGGCTCTCTGAGCGGCAATAACGATACCTGGAAAAAGAAAGTAGGTTATCACCGGCGTTCACTGGCTGAAACGGCCATGTTCCGGTTTAAAACACTTCTGGGTGGTCATCTGAGTCTGCATGACTATGACGCGCAGGTAGGTAAGGCTATGGCAATGGTCAAAGCGCTTAACCGGATCACGCTGTTAGGAATACCAAACAGCGTCCGCATCATGTAACAATCGCCCTGATAGGGAGGAAGTCGTCACAAATTTCGGATTTATTCAACAAAGCGTTTATCCCCCTGAAACCCCTGTTTTCCCGCTTGTTAAAAATGTCACCCACTCTTCTCAAGTTTGACAATGAGAAACCATTATAATTAATTTAATCTGTAAATACACACAAAATTTGCACGACCTTTACTATTGCATTAATAATTGTTAATAATATGATTTCCATACTTTTATTTAACTTTCCTGTTGTAAATGAGAACACGTATATATATCGTTTCGTTCAAGTGAGTCGCACCACCCACCTCCTTCCTAGACCGGACGGTACCGACAGCCCCCCCCTGACCACGGGGGGTTATGGCACCCGCGGATTCACCGCGCAAACCGCGCTTTATAGCGAATACGGTTGCTCGGGAACGCGTTTGGGGTGAGCTTTGTGGGGGGGATTGTTTGAGGGTTAATGCTTCTTAAAAGATGAACTAAGACGCACCGGCAGGCGGGGGCAAGTCTGGCGCACAAACACGGTGAGCGGTAAGAAAAGGGCGGGCCGTCCCGCCTAGATAAGACATCTACTTGCCGATCCTCACGCTGACGGCGGGCCTGTTAACCCGCGTCGGGGAAGATAAGGGCCGCAGAGAGCGACTATCTCAGCCAAAACGCCACTCGGTCTTTCACCGGCGCGACAGGGCGGTAAGCCGCTAAGCAGGGCGCGGCAAAACCGTTAGACGTAAGCCTAGAGACAGCAATGTCGATTAGCGGCGTCAGCGTCCGAAAACGTCGCGGCAACGCGTCTAGCAGGGGAAAAGGTCATAATCCCCGCTCTCAGGGACAGCCTTCGCTGCGCCCGCACGCCCTTTGTTCAGACTTTCGACAGCAGTTGCGTTGGCCCTACTTAGCAGTTGCGTTGGCCCTACTTGCCAGCACAGCTTGCCGCTGCCGCTGACGGCGTCCAGATCCACGCCCGCCACGGCGGAAGTGGCGAACATCGGCGGCTGCTCCTCGGGGCATAAATCCACCACCAGATATCCCACCAACGGCAAATGGGAGATGACCAGCACCCGGTTCAGCCCTTCATTCGCCAGCGCCTGCAAATAGCAGCATACCAGTCCGGCATCCCCGCCCGGCGTCAGCTCCGGCAACACTTCATGTCCGTCCGGCAACACCAGATATGCCTGCAGGGTATCGAGCGTCTGCCTAGCGCGCAAATAGGGACTGACCAACACCCGATCGATATCCGCCACTTGGCCGCTAAGCCAGCGCGCCATCAGGCCGGATTCGTCACGGCCCCGATCGGTCAGGGGTCTTTCCGCATCGCTGGCGGCCTCGGAAACAGCATCGCCATGCCGCATAATTAGAACTTGCATAATGCACCGTTGTTGTTGGGGAAAAACGCGTCCGGTCGGCTGGATAATAACCCACAGCCTGCCACTGACGCACGGGTCGTGCCGCCATCCACCCGCGGTGGCGGTATAACGACCGTGCCAGATGAGCAGTCTCATCTGACCAAAACGCTGTTTTTTTTACATCAACTCCACCCCGGGAGTCAATATCACGCGCAGGGTCATTCGCAGCGAGCAGCGATTTCGGGGTGAAAACGCGCCGCGCCTTTACGATGACTATCAGGCTATGACAACACTTTAGCCGAATGGTGCATAAACACCGTGGGAATATTCTCAACACGGAACAAAAACGGTTCCCCGCCGCGCCGTAAGGGTTCAGCAGCGGGGGTCGACAATGGCGTTAACGCAGACCCAGTTGGAAAATCAGCGTTTCCGCCTGACAGCAAAAAGTAAAATCCGCGTCCAGCACGAAACCGTCGTCCTGCGGTTCAATCCTGGCATCGATTTGGCAAGGATCGGATTCCACCGCGCGGGCTTTTTCCGTCAGCGTGGCCAACATCGATTCCGCCTGCTGGCGAACCGCAAACTCGCGGCTAAAGCTCACCTTGCAATCTTCATTATCAATGATGGTGCCAACGTCAACACAGCAGCAGGCTGCCGTTTCATTTGCGCTGCATTTGTTCAGTGAATTAGCCATTGTGTTCTCCTTGCCGAGCGATCCGGGGTGGCGCTAGTCATCAATCTTACTCATTATAGGGAATAATTATACGCCCCTTGCGCCGGCGTTAACAGCCGATCCGGCGGACAATAGGACCGTCAAAGACGCGTTTTTATCGCCCGAGGTAAACGGAAATCGCTCGCTATTTCCAGCGCGTTACCGATGTAGCGAGAGCGTAAACGGAACGTCATACCGTGTGCGACGGCGCTAACATCACCGCCCCCGGCGGGTCGTCACCCCGTCAGTCGCCCCTGCCCCCGCTCACGCGCCCTCCCCGACCGGCGCGCGGTCCCCTCTGCCGTCCGGGCGTTAGCCCATCGACCACAGGGGGCAGCTCCGTTTATTGGGCATCTATCGAGTTAAGATCACCTTGGATCGCGGCGGCGTTCGGGTTTTCCTGCGGCGTCAACACGCCGTCGCTGGCCAGGAAATCATGGCGCTGGAAATAGGCGGCGCGTACCATGGCGTAAGGATCCTGCGAATTGCGCAGCAGGCCGTCCGAATCCAGCAGTTGGGCGCGGGTTTCCAGGCCTTCCAACGCCCATTTGCCGGCGGACATCCACCAGGTTAGGTAGCTCAACAGCGGGTAGAGATCATCCACCAGCCCGCCGACGTCCTCACGGGGCGTGAAACTGCCGTAGCCGGGCAACTGCACATACGGGCCGTAACCGACGCCATAATGACCCAGCGTACTGCCGAAGCGCCGAGGCTCCTCTTTGGCCAGTTTTGGGTTCGCCATAGAGGCCACATCAATTAAGCCCCCCATGCCAAGCAGGGTATTAAGGAAAAAGCGGTTGAAATGCACCATCGCTTTGTAGGGCTTGCCCTCGACAAAGTAGTTGACCATGGTGGCGGGCTCTTCCAGGTTGGTGAAAAAATTGCTCAACCCGTCACGCGCCGGCTTCGGCACATAATCCCGCCAGGCCACCGCCGCCGGGCGCACCACGTAGGGATCCAGCACGTTATAGTTGAAATTAAACATGCTGCGGTTGAAACCCTCCAGAGGATCCGACCGGCCTTGGTCGTCCTGATTTTGATGAGTAGCGCACCCCAGAAGCAGGACGCTGGCAAACGCCACACCTGACAGGCGGAAATTCATTATAAAACTCCGTTGTATTTTCTTATGCCATCGCTAGGGAAGCTGCTGGTCTATCTCAACCGCTACCCGGCCGTTACCGTTAAATGGCTGCCTCGTACTTTCGCCGAACCAGTCACCGCGTTGCGGTTGTGCGGTGCCGTCGCGCGCCAGTCGGACCCGTACTTTTACCTGCCGCTGGGCGGAAAGCAAACGTTCGGGGATCATGGCATTGCTATCGTCGAGCGATAACGATAACGGAAAGCGACTCATCGGCAAAGGTTTTACCGCTACAGGTATTGGACTTTGTCCATCGCTGACGGAAATAAATAGCGTCCCGCTGGGGGGTAACGCGGCCGCGGCGGCCGGCGATAGGGTAACGACAACCGTCAAAGCGCCCTGCTCCAACCCGCCTTGCGCCTTTACCTGCTCGATATGCTGCCGGAGGGCGTCAGCGCGGGGGTCGGCGGCGGGCAGGCGCGCCAGTACCTCGCGCCACAGCGCGATCGCTTGGGCATCATGGTCTTGCTGATATTCATTCAGCGCCAGTAAATCCAGCGCCTGTAGGTTATGCGGTTGTTTAGCGATAATCTCACGCAGCAGCCGATTGCCCGCGCCGTTGTCCCCCGGATCAGCGAAACGGGTCAACACCGAGGCGTAATCCAGCGCGATGGCATCATCCTCCGGCGCCAGGACTTAGCGAACGCCTGGGTCGCCATATCGGCGTTATTGAGCACCACGCCGAGACGGCCGAGGATCAGCCAGTTTTGCTTGTCCGCCGGATGCTGCTGCAGCTCGGCGCGCAGACCGACGGCGAAACGGCTAAGCGCCTCGGCACTTAACGGTTGCCCTTGGGTAGTTAAGACCCGCGCACGCAGCGCCGGAAATTCGTTAACCGCCTGCCACCAGCGTAGTACCTGACTCGCACCGCCGGTCAGGCCATACAGCCCCAGCGCCAGCAGCAGTACCACCCCCGAGATAAGCATCCAGCGCGGCAGCGGGGACCGCGCCGGCGCCGCCGGAATATCCGTTAGCAGCGCACGCTGCAAATCCTCAATGTGCCGCGCCCGTTCGCTCACCACCCCCTCGCGCTCGTCGTGAGCCAGCTCGTGGAGCCGGCGCTGATAGAAGCGCTTGTTGAGTTGATCACGGCTAACGGTTTCGGTTTCACCGCGATAGCGCAGCGCCGGTAGCACGAAAAGCGCGCAGGCCAGAAGAAGGGAAGCTATCATGGCGCATCCCTATCGGCAGGCGGAATTAATCGCGCCAAACGCTGCTGTTGCGCCGACGACAGCGCGCTGATGGCGGGCTTGCGGCGGGCGGTCGAAGCGATGACTATCGTCGCCCCTCCCGCCACAAACAGCAACGGCACCAGCCACAGCAAGAGCGTAAGCGGATTTAGCGGCGGCGTATAGGTGACGAAACGGCCGTAGCGCGCCACCATATAATCGATGATTTGTTGCTTACTCTGGCCTTGCAGCATCAAGTGATAAACTTTATCGCGCATATCGCCGGCGATGACGGCATTTGAATCGGCGATGCTGGTATTCTGGCATTTCGGACAGCGTAATTCGCCTATCAACTCGCGGTACTGCTGTTCTTGCGCCACGCTGCTGAATTGATGAATATCAACGGCCGCCGCAGCGTAAGCGCTCAGCAGCAGGCCGCCCAACAACGCCAATATCGCTGCGCGCATCATTCTTTCCCCCCGCCATACTGGCGATAGAGCGGCGTAACCTCCTGCCGCCAAACCCGGTCGTTCATATCGCCGGCGTAACGATAGCGCACAATCCCCTGCCCATCGATAAGAAAGGTTTCTGGCGCGCCATACACCCCAAGATCCAAACCAAGCATTCCGTCGCCGTCGATCACGTTCAGGGTGTAGGGGTTGCCGAGCGTGTTCAGCCAGGCCAATGCCTGCGGGCGACTGTCTTTGTAATTGATGCCGAGGATCCTCACGCCCCGCGCGGCGAGGCCGTTAAGGAATTGATGCTCGGCGCGACAGGTGGGACACCAGGTGGCCCAGACATTAAGCAGCCAGGGTCGCCCGTCGCGCAGCAGCGCTTGATCGTAGGTTTTACTCGGGTTTGCCAAAGACGCCAGGGTCATGGCCAGTAACGGTTTTCCTATCAACGCCGACTCCAGGCGCGTGGGATCGTCGCCGTGGGCGCTGCGCGTCAACTGCACGGTGAAAGCGAGCGACAACAGCAAAAACAGCGCTAAAGGCACAAACAGCAGCTTGCGGCTCATACGGGCGCCCCGCTTCCCGTCAGACGGGCCTTTTTACCCGCCCGATAGCGCGGGTCCAACAAACAGCAAATACCGCCGGCGACCATAAATAATCCGCCCAGCCAAATCCAGCGCACGAACGGCTTGTAATAGAGGCGCACGGCCCAGGCGCCGCCGTCAAGCTCCTCGCCCAACGCCGCATACAGATCGCGGGTGATGCCGCCGCTTATCGCCGCTTCGGTCATCACGGCGCGCGCGACGGTATAAAAACGTTTCTCTGCCTGTAGCGTCCCTTCCGGCCGACCGCGGCGGCTGACGTCAATGACCGCCGCGGCACCGGTATAATTCGGCCCGCGCAGCGTCTCCAACCGGCGGAAAATGAACTGATAATCGCGGATAGTCGCGCTGTCGCCCGGGACGCATGCGCACATCGCGCTCCACGCTGTAATTCTGGCTGAAGGCGATGCCGATTACCGTCACCGCCACGCCCAGATGGCCGTGCACCATGCCCCAATGGCTGCGGGTCAAATGCGTGAGACCGCGCCAGAAACCGTGCCGATGGGTGGCGCGCTCGTGCAGCTCCAGCAGCGTCAGGATAATCACCCACAGCGACATCATCAGTCCCACCACCATCATACCGCGGATATCGTCCTCCAGCGCCCAAGGCAGCAGGATGGACAATATCAGGGTCGCAACCATCGCCAGCAGCAGACATTTAAGCAGCTTTCGCGCCTCATCGCGCCGCCAGCGAACCAGCGGGCCAATCCCGAGCAGCAGCGCCATCGGCGCCATAAGCCAGGTAAACAACCTGTTGAAAAAGGGTTCGCCGATAGAAATGCTGCCCATGCCCAGCTCTTTATGCACCAGCGGCAGCAGCGTGCCGAGCAGCACCACCAGCATGGCGGCCATCAGCAGAATATTATTGCCCAGCAAGAAGGTCTCGCGTGAAAACACGTCATTTTGCGCGCGGCTGCGAACCTGCCCCCCTTTAATGGCGTACAGCAGCAGTGAACCGCCGATGACCAACACCAAAAAGGCCAGAATAACCATCCCGCGCGCCGGGTCCGACGCGAAAGCATGCACTGAGACCAACACCCCGGATCGCACCAGGAACGTCCCCAGTAAGCATTAAAGAGAAGGCGGCGATGGCCAGCAGTACCGTCCAGGCTTTAAACGTCCCGCGCTTTTCAGTGACCGCCAGCGAGTGCAACAGGGCGGTACCGGTCAACCAGGGCATCAATGAGGCATTCTCCACCGGATCCCAAAACCACCAGCCGCCCTAGCCGAGTTCATAATAGGCCCAGGCGGAGCCGAGTACGATGCCGATGGTGAGGAAAATCCATGCCGCCAGCGTCCAGGGGCGCGACCAGCGCGCCCAGGCCGTGTCTAAACGGCCGGCAATCAATGACGCGATGGCAAAGGCAAACGCCACTGAAAACCCCACATAGCCCATATAGAGTAAAGGCGGATGGAAAATCAGACCGATGTCCTGCAATACGGGATTAAGATCGTGCCCATCAATGGGAAAATCCGGCAGCGTACGGCGAAACGGGTTAGAAGTCAGCAGAATAAAAGGCGAGAAAACCGCAGGCGATCATCCCCATTACCGCCAGCACCCACGCAACGGCTTCCGCCGGCATGTTGCGGCTAAACCGCGCCACCGCCAGCATCCAGACGCTCAGCAATAGCACCCACAACAGTAGCGAACCCTCATGCGCGCCCCAGGTGGCGGCGATACGGTAGTAAATGGGCAGGCTGCTGTTCGAGTTGTTCACCACATAGGCGACGGTAAAATTGTTAACGATAAACGCATGAACCAGACAGACAAAGGCGCCGGCGAGGGAGAGAAACACGCCGTAGGTCAAAGGCCGCGCAACCGCCATCATGCGCGCATCCTGTCGGTTGGCGCCCCACAGGGGATAAATGCTTAGCAGCAGCGCCAGGCCGGTGCCGAGGCACAGGAGAAAATTGCCGAGTTCCGGGATCATGGCTGCTCCCCGCTCTTCGCCGGCGGTCGACGGGCCGGGGACATGGCGCTGGCCACTTCCGGCGGGGTATATTTTTCATCATGTTTCGCCAGCACTTCCCGGGCCTCCCCCCTATTCCCCGGCGCCAGGATGCCTTGCGCCACTACCCCCTGCCCTTCACGAAATAGATCGGGCAAAATACCGACATAGCTGACCGCAACGGCGCCGGCGGCATCATAAATTTTGAAGGTCACCTGCAAGGTTTGCGGATCGCGTTTTACGCTGCCGGGCATGACCATACCGCCGATGCGCAAGCGCTGGCCGACGTGAGGTAACTGGTGATCTTCCCCTTTACCGCCGAGAATTTCGCTTGGCGTATAAAACAGATCAATATTAGCGCGCCGCGCGTACAGCGTAAGAGCCAGCGTCACCGCCGCCCCGAAAACGACCACCATCGCCAGATAGAGACGGCTTTTACGACGCGGGTTCACTGAACTTTCTCCGGAGGGATCGCCGGCGTAGCGCGCAGGGCGCCCTGTCGCATCCGTTCGGCGCGCGCCTGCTGCCGACGAATGGCGCGCAGCAGGCGCGCCACGAGGGTATGTCCCAGCAACGCCGCCAGCGATAGCAGCGTGACGGCGACCGCTAGCCAAACGTAAAAGGCGTAGCCGCCCATCACCAGAAAGGCCGGCCAGGAAGAAAATGCCGCGTTCATCGCCTACGCTCCTTATGCGCCAGCGCGATAGCCCAAGGACGTTTACGCTCCTGGAATAAAATCAGCGTGCGTAAACGCATCAGCGTCACGGTAATGAACAGCAACAGATAACCGACAATGGCCCAACGCAGCGGCGTACGCATGCTGGGATCAATGGTTTGCTGCATGTCGGTGGAGCCCTGATGCAGGGTATTCCACCACTGCACCGAAAAATGAATGATGGGAATATTGACGACCCCGACCAGGATCAGGATGCCGGCGATACGGCGATCGTCGAAGGCGTGATACAACGCCATCACGCCCAAATACAAAAACAGCAGCACCAACTCCGAGGTAAGGCGCGCATCCCATACCCACCAGGCGCCCCACATGGGTTTGCCCCAGGCGGATCCCGTTACCAGCGCGATAAAGGTAAACACCGCCCCCATCGCCGCCACCGCCAAATCAGCCATTTTCATTTGCCATACCAGACCGATAAAGGCGGCTATCGCCATAGCGACATATATGCCCATCGATCCCATCGCGGCCGGCACGTGCAAATACATAATACGCACGCTGTCACCCTGCTGATAATCTGGCGGCGCAAAGCCAAAGCCCCAGACCCAGCCAAGCAGCAACGTGATAGCCGCGGCAAGGGCAAGCCCGGGCAGACACCACCCGCAAATTTGGTATAGCCGTTCCGGTTTGGCCCACTGATGAAGCACTTTCCACATGATAGTTATTGCTCACAATTAACAAGGCAAACCCCTTGTCCGGGGTATCGGCATAACAAGGTGACTTGCAAGGTCCGCCGGCCATCACGGCGCGCCGAACCGCAACGCCGCGGCGGTAGCGAACGGCGCCAGGGTTACGCTGCCGGCAAGCAACGCGCCCAGCACCGCCAGATAGCCGTCCACGGGCAACCCTGACGCGGCATTGTCCACGGCGGCGGTCGCAAAAATCAGCACCGGGATAAACAGCAGCAGCAGCAGTAAACTGAGCAACATACCGCCGCGGCGCGCGCCCAGCGTTAACGCCACCCCTATCGCGCCGAGCAAACTCAGCGTCGGTGTCCCCAAGAGCAGCAACAGCGCCAGGTAGCCAGATCAAGCGACAACAACAGCGCCGCCAGCGGAGACATCAACAACAGAGGCAGGCCGGTGACCAGCCAATGGGCACAGACTTTACCCAGTACCGTAAGCGGCAACGGCGCCGGCAATAACAGCAATTGATCCAGCGAGCCGTCCTGCGCATCATCGCGGAACAACCGTTCAAGGGAGAGCAGGCAGGCCAATAGCGCCGCCACCCAAATGACGCCCGGCGCGATACGTTTGAGCAACACCGGCTCCGGCCCAATTCCCAAAGGAAATAGCGTAATGACAATAAGAAAGAACCACAGCGGATTCGCCAGCTCATTGCCATGGCGCCACGCCAGCCGCAGCTCACGGCGCAACACTAACCAGAACATGACGCCGTCTCCGCCGTGTCCAACGCAATCTTACGCACCCGGCTCGCCGAGAGCGGCAACGGTTGATGGGTGGTCAGAATCACCATGCCGCCCGTGGCGCAATGCTGCTCAAACTGCCTGGTCAACGCCTTGGCTCCCTGAAGGTCGAGCGCCGTGAGCGGCTCATCCAGGATCCAAAGCGTCGCCGGCGTCAACCACAGCCTAGCCAAGGCGATACGCCGCTGCTGCCCCGCCGACAACCCCGCCGCGCGCACATCTTCATATCCCAACAACCCAACCTGCTCAAGCGCCCGCCCGATGTCGGCGTCATGTCGCGCTCCATTGATGCCTTGATAAAATAGCAGATTTTCCCACGGCGTCAGGGCGGCCTTAATGCCCGCCTGATGGCCGATATAAAGCAGCTCGCGATAATAGTCGCTCCGACACTGACGCAGCGGGCGCTGGCGCCAGCGGATCTCGCCGTCATCCAGCGGCGCCAGACCGGCCAGGATCCGCAGCAGTGACGTTTTGCCGGCACCGTTCGCGCCCTCTATTTGCACCCAATGACCGGGACCAATCTCATCGTTCAATCCGCTAAATAAGGGGCGATCATCGCGGACACAGGCCAGATTGTGGATTGCCAGCATCAGAAATTAAACTCTTTATTAACAATGGCCCGCATCATAACACGGAGCGCCACAGGAAAAAGGCCGTCGCCGACGCTACCGCCGGCCTATTACCGAAAGCCTGTATTAGATCAATAAAACACATGAAAAACCAGTAACGTTAAAATTTTGTTACTCATTAACCCCAAATTATAGCGGGACATATTTTTTTCGACGCCCTCGCCGCACGTACGCGACTGATTGCGCCCTAGCCGCTACGCTTATGAGGTTTGCTATCCTCGCCGCTGCTAAAGAGACCAATCTATGCACCAGAAACACGAAAAAAACCCTGTGGTCCTTCAGCAAAATGACAATAGCCCGCGTCGGGACGACGAGCTTTCCCACGCCGGCAGCAAAGACCATGAAGTCGAAAGCCAGGAGAATGAAGAAGGAACCGATATTGAGGTGGAGGAGGAGAACCTCCCTTCCCCCGCCGCCGCGGTACATGAAGAGATCCGCCAGGAAGGAGAGAAAGAGCTGGAACGTGACAGTCTGGCATTAGGGTGGTCCGCCCTGGAGGCCGGCCTGTCGATGGGCGCCTCGCTAATGGCAAAAGGCATTTTTCACGCGCGGCTCCCTGAAGGCGCAATCGGTTTTTTTGTCGAAAATCTGGGCTACACCATTGGTTTTGTGATTGTTATTATGGCGCGCCAGCAGCTGTTCACGGAGAACACCTTGACCGCCGTGCTGCCGTTTATGCACAAACCGACCCGCCATAATTTTGCTATTCTGATGCGGCTTTGGGGCGTGGTGCTGGTAGGCAACCTGATTGGCACGGCGTTGATGGCTTTCGCCTTTATCCACCTGCCGGTGTTTGACAGCGCTACGCGCGCGGCTTTTGTCACGCTCTCCCAAAAGGTGATGGCCAACACCCCAGGGGAGATGTTTTGCAACGCCATTATCTCCGGCTGGATCATCGCATCGCTGGTCTGGATGATGCCCTCGGCAAAACACAATAAGTTACTCATCATTATCCTGATGACCTACTTAATGGGCATCGGCAATTTGACCCATATCGTGGTGGGATCGGTCGAAATCCTGTATCTGGTCTTCAATGGCAATATCCCGTGGTGGCAATTTTTCTATCCGTTCGCGCTGCCCACGCTGGCGGGCAATATCGTTGGTGGTACATTTATTTTCGCGTTGATAAGCCACGCCCAAATACGCAACGACTTGAGCCATCACCGGCGGACATCCGCCGCCAGCGGCAATAAAACAGCCTCCGCCAAGCAAGATTAGCCCCCGGAACCCCTCGGTGCCGCGGCAGGCCCCTCGCGTGACGCCCAAGGCTTGAGTCGCGGTTTTCCCCGCGCCAGCGGGCGTGGATACCGCCGCACGCTTACGGGTTTCTCGCCATGAGGCGGGTAACGCCGCGCTTTGACCAGGAATTGAGCAAACGCGCCGCCGGGTGCTTATTTCCGGGGCCAGATAGGCTATACTGGCCGCCGCTTGACGTGTCTCCGTAGTTAAACGGATATAACAAGCCCCTCCTAAGGGCTAGTTACAGGTTCGATTCCTGTCGGGGACACCATTCTGACCTAAACCCAACTATACCTATCTAGACTTTTTCGTCGCCAGCCGGTCAGCTCTCTATGTTCTAATTAAACTCACTATGTTCTAACTAAACTTACTTAAATTGGAATAACCTTAATCAACATTCATGTAGGGTATCGTATCCTTGGGGGTATCGTAAAATCGTCTCCTCAAGGTACCCGCAAAATGCCGCTGACAGCACGCCAAGTCGAGACGCTAAAACCCTAAAGAAAAGCCTGTAAAATCACTGATGCCGTCGGCCTTTTTCTACACATTTCTCCCTAAGGAAATGAGTCGTGGTGGCTGATATCACATCAATGGAAAAGAAAAACTAATGATGTTTGGCCTATATCTTGCAGTTTCTTCGGCTGATGTAAGGGGTAAAAGGGACAAGGCCCGGGAGCTGCTCTCGATGGGGAACGATCCCAGTGAGGACAAAAGGCACGACGCGCGGAGTCGATCATAAACGTGAACAATACCTTTATGGTTGTGGCCAGAGAGTGGAATGCGGGGAAAATGAACACCGGGTCTGAGAAGTATGCCATTGAACTTAGGTACATGTTCGAGGCCGATATTTTCCCTTATATTGGCGCACTGCAAATACCAGAGATAAAGTCTCTGGAGGTGCTGGAGGTGCTGGAGGTGCTGGAGGTGCTAATGAAATTTAAAGTTTGAGGAGTCATGTAACAAGGCAAAAAGGCTGGAAGGCGTGGCACAGAGGTGTCTATGTACGCAACCGTTACGGGTCGGGCGGTGTATAATCTTGCCCCAGATTTATCTATTGCTATGGATACGCCAAAAAGCGCTCACGATCCATTTTTGAGAGTGTCAGAAGTGGAGGTATTCAATCGGGCCTTGTCGGGGTACAGCAAGGATGTCCTCGTCAGGCTTGGAGACTGTCAGTAATTCTGTGTAACTGCCATCGTATTAAAGGTGATCGCTCAGGCGGTCACCGAACTTGATAATAAAACGAGACTGTAATTAAAATTGTGTAATTGCCTGTTTTTGATATGTTCACTCCAACAACGGAGACAAGCAAATTATGGACGACAAGAAACTCAGGGCCCTTGCGGCAGAACTGGCTAAAGGAGCCTGTTTAGAAATTTGTGTATTTGCCTGATTTTGATATGTTCAATCTAACATCAAAAACAGGTTAATTTATGGACGAAAAACAGTTGCAGGCTCTGGCTAATGAACTGGCCAAAAATCTCAAAACCCCTGAAGATCTCAGTCACTTCGATCGACTGCTGAAAAAGATCAGCGTCGAAGCAGCTCTCAATGCCGAAATGACCCATCACCTCGGCTACGATAAAAATCAGCCTAAACCGGGGACCAACGCCCGCAACGGCTATTCCACAAAAACCGTTACCACTGGCGATGGCCCGCTGGCGCTGCGTACTCCGCGCGATCGTGACGGTTCCTTTGAACCGCAACTGGTGAAGAAGAACCAGACCCGGATTACCGGGATGGATAACCAGATTTTATCGTTGTACGCCAAAGGGATGACCACCCTCGAGATCGCCGCCGCGTTCAAAGAGCTGTATGACGCCGATGTCTCGCCGGCGCTGGTCTCAAAGGTCACCGATGCGGTCATGGAGCAGGTTGTTGAATGGCAAAACCGGCCTATGGATGCAGTCTATCCCATTGTTTATCTTGACTGTATCGTTCTAAAAGTCCGGCAGGACAGCCGCATCATCAACAAATCTGTGTTCCTGGCGCTGGGCATCAACATCGAAGGCCAGAAAGAGTTGCTAGGTATGTGGCTGGCCGAAAATGAAGGCGCAAAGTTCTGGCTGAACGTGCTGACAGAGCTGAAAAACCGCGGCTTGAACGATATCCTTATCGCCTGCGTAGACGGGCTGAAAGGTTTCCCTGACGCTATTAACGCGGTGTATCCGGAGGCGCGGCTCCAGCTGTGTATCGTGCATATGGTGCGCAACAGCCTGCGGTTCGTCTCCTGGAAGGACTACAAGGCCGTCACCCGCGACCTGAAAGCTATTATTTATCAGGCCCCTACGGAAGAAGCCGGCTTGCAGGCGCTGGAAGCGTTCTCCAGTGCCTGGGACATCCGCTACCCGCAAATAAGTCGAAGCTGGCAGGCAAACTGGGCCAATCTGGCCACGTTCTTTGCCTACCCAACGGACATCCGCAAGGTGATCTACACGACCAACGCCATCGAGTCGTTAAACAGCATGATCCGGCATGCCATCAAAAAGCGCAAGGTGTTCCCGACCGACGACGCAGTGAAAAAGGTGGTGTGGCTGGCGATACAGGCGGCCTCACAGAAATGGACAATGCCTTTGAGGGACTGGCGCATGGCAATGAGCCGCTTTATTATCGAGTTCGGTGACCGCCTGGACGGTCACTTCTGAGAAAAGGCATTTACACAGAATCGTGTACAGGGTCGGCTAAAGGTCTTAAAACCGAAGCCTATCTTAATCACTTTTCCCGTATGCTGACGAAATTAACCGTCGAAACAGCCCTCAATGCGGAGCTGACTGACCACCTCGGGCATGAGAAAAATGCGCCCAAAACAGGCTCAAACACCCGCAATGGCTACTCGTCAAAAACACTGTTGTGCGATGACGATGAGATAGAATTAAACACGCCGCGTGACCGTGAAAACACCTTCGAACCTCAGTTGATTAAGAAGAACCAGACGCGCATCACGCAAATGGACAGCCAGATTTTATCCCTGTACGCCAAAGGCATGACCACGCGCGAAATCGTCGCCACCTCCAAAGAGATGTACGACGCCGATGTGTCACCCACACTGATATCTAAGGTCACCGACGCCGTCAAAGAGCAGGTCACTGAGTGGCAAAACCGGCAGCTGGATGCGCTGTATCCCATTGTTTATATGGATTGCATTGTCGTGAAAGTCCGTCATAATGGCAGCGTAATAAACAAAGCCGTTTTCCTGGCGCTGGGGATCAACACCGAAGGCCAGAAAGAGTTACTGGGTATGTGGCTGGCCGAAAACGAAGGCGCAAAGTTCTGGCTGAGCGTACTGACTGAGCTTAAAAATCGGGGGCTTCAGGATATCCTGATTGCCTGTGTTGACGGCCTTAAGGGCTTCCCGGATGCGATAAACAGCGTCTATCCACAGACGCATATCCAGCTGTGCATCATCCATATGGTACGCAACAGCCTGCAATACGTTGCCTGGAAGGACTACAAAGCCGCCACCAGCGGACTGAAAACGGTTTATCAGGCCCCGACCGAAGAGGCAGCGCTGGATGCGTTTGCGGGAGCATGGGACGACAAATATCGACCCTGTACACGATTCTGTGTAAATGCCTTTTCTCAGAAGTGACCGTCCAGGCGGTCACCGGACTCGATAATAAAGCGGCTCATTGCCATGCGCCAGTCCCTCAAAGGCATTGTCCATTTCTGTGAGGCCGCCTGTATCGCCAGCCACACCACTTTTTTCACTGCGTCGTCGGTCGGGAACACCTTGCGCTTTTTGATGGCATGCCGGATCATGCTGTTTAACGACTCGATGGCGTTGGCCGTGTAGATCACCTTGCGGATGTCCGTTGGGTAGGCAAAGAACGTGGCCAGATTGGCCCAGTTTGCCTGCCAGCTTCGACTTATTTGCGGGTAGCGGACGTCCCAGGCACTGGAGAACGCTTCCAGCGCCTGCAAGCCGGCTTCTTCCGTAGGGGCCTGATAAATAATAGCTTTCAGGTCGCGGGTGACGGCCTTGTAGTCCTTCCAGGCAACGTATTGCAGGCTGTTGCGCACCATATGCACGATACACAGCTGGAGCCGCGCCTCCGGATACACCGCGTTAATAGCGTCAGGGAAACCTTTCAGCCCGTCTACACAGGCGATAAGGATATCATTCAGGCCGCGGTTTTTCAGCTCTGTCAGCACGTTCAGCCAGAACTTTGCACCTTCATTTTCGGCCAGCCACATACCTAGCAACTCTTTCTGGCCTTCGATGTTGATGCCCAGCGCCAGGAACACAGATTTGTTGATGATGCGGCTGTTCTGCCGGACTTTTAGAACGATACAGTCAAGATAAACAATGGGATAGACTGCATCCAGAGGCCGGTTTTGCCATTCGACAACCTGCTCCATGACCGCATCGGTGACCTTTGAGACCAGCGCCGGCGAGACATCGGCGTCATACAGCTCTTTGAACGCGGCGGCGATCTCGCGGGTGGTCATCCCTTTGGCGTACAACGATAAAATCTGGTTATCCATCCCGGTAATCCGGGTCTGGTTCTTCTTCACCAGTTGCGGTTCAAAGGAACCGTCACGATCGCGCGGAGTACGCAGCGCCAGCGGGCCATCGCCAGTGGTAACGGTTTTTGTGGAATAGCCGTTGCGGGCGTTGGTCCCCGGTTTAGGCTGATTTTTATCGTAGCCGAGGTGATGGGTCATTTCGGCATTGAGAGCTGCTTCGACGCTGATTTTTTTCAGCAGCCGATCGAAGTGACTGAGATCTTCAGGGGTGAGATTTTTGGCCAGTTCGTTAGCCAGAGCCTGCAACTGTTTTTCGTCCATAAATTAACCTGTTTTTGATGTTGGATTGAACATATCAAAATCAGGCAAATACACAAATTTCTAAACAGGCTCCAAATATCCGCAAATCAGCAAAAGCTGGCGTACGCACTGGGAAAACCTCAATACGTTTTTCGGTTACCCAACTGATATTCGCAAAGCAATTTACACCACGAATGCCATCGAGTCGCTGAACAGCGTTATCCGCGCGGCTATTAAAAAACGCAAAGTGTTCCCGACTGACGACTCGGTTCGCTTTGTTGAATAAATCCGAAATTTGTGACGACTTCCTTCCTATCAGGGCGATTGTTACATGATGCGGACGCTGTTTGGCATTCCTAACAGTGTGATCCGGTTAAGTGCTTTAACCATTGCCATTGCCATTGCCTCACCTACCTGCGCGTCATAGTCATGCAGACTCAGATGACCACCCAGAAGTGTTTTAAACCGGAACATGGCCGTTTCAGCCAGTGAACGCCGGTGATAACCTACTTTCTTTTTCCAGGTATCGTTATTGCCGCTCAGATGCTGATTTGCCACCGCATGGTTACGCTCATGGTATCGAGCTGGCCAATATTGCGCACCACTTCGCGGTGGGATAAGCGGCTTTATTTTTTTCCTCAGCAGAGCATCATGACAGTAACGCGTATCGTAAGCACTGTCAGCCGACGCTTCCCTGATTTTCCGGTGGGTTTAGTTAATCAGCCCGGGCAGCGCCTGCGCATCTGTCGTACCGCTTAGCGATAAATCGGCACAGATAATTTCATGTGTCACGCTATCTACTGCCAGATGAAGCTTGCGCCATACTTTGCGCCTCTCAGCCCCATGCTGCCTGACTTTCCATTCGCCTTCGCCGAAGACTTTCAGGCCGGTGCCATCGATGACCAGGTGTGAGATTTCGCCGCGGGTTGGCGTTTTTATGCTGATGTCGACGGTTTTTGCTCGCCGGCTGACCAGAGAGTAATCTGGGCAGCGCAGCGACAGCCCCATCAGTTTAAAAATCGAGTCAACGAAACCCTGTAACGCCCGGAGCGAAAGGTTAAACACGCGCTTTATCACCAGAACCGTGGTAATGGCCATATCGGTGTAGTGAAGCGGCCGGCCACGATGTTCAGGTGGTGTACTCTCAGTCCATCCAGCAATGGCTGACTCATCAAGCCATACTGTCAGGTCCCCCCGCTGCCTGAGCGCATTGTTATATGCGGGCCAGTTGGTAATTTTAAACTTTTGCTTTGCCATGGGGACCTGATGTTGAAACGAATGCGCTTTGTTGAATAAATCCGAAATTTGTGACGACTTCCTCCCTATCAGGGCGATTGTTACATGATGCGGACGCTGTTTGGCATTCCTAACAACGTGATCCGGTTAAGCGCTTTGACCATTGCCATAGCCTCACCTACCTGCGCGTCATAGTCATGCAGACTCAGATGACCACCCAGAAGTATTTTAAACCGGAACATGGCCGTTTCAGCCAGTGAACGCCGGTGATAACCTACTTTCTTTTTCCAGGTATCGTTATTGCCGCTCAGATGCTGATTTGCCACCGCATGGTTACGCTCATGGTATCGAGCTGGCCAATATTGCGCACCACTTCGCGGTGGGATAAGCGGCTTTATTTTTTTCCTCAGCAGAGCATCATGACAGTAACGCGTATCGTAAGCACTGTCAGCCGACGCTTCCCTGATTTTCCGGTGGGTTTGGTTAATCAGCCCGGGCAGCGCCTGCGCATCTGTCGTACCGCTTAGCGATAAATCGGCACAGATAATTTCATGTGTCGCGCTATCTACTGCCAGATGAAGCTTGCGCCATACTCTGCGCCTCTCAGCCCCATGCTGCCTGACTTTCCATTCGCCTTCGCCGAAGATTTTCAGGCCGGTGCCATCGATGACCAGGTGTGAGATTTCGCCGCGGGTTGGCGTTTTTATGCTGATGTCGACGGTTTTTGCTCGCCGGCTGACCAGAGAGTAATCTGGGCAGCGCAGCGACAGCCCCATCAGTTTAAAAATCGAGTCAACGAAACCCTGTAACGCCCGGAGCGAAAGGTTAAACACGCGCTTTATCATCAGAACCGTGGTAATGGCCATATCGGTGTAGTGAAGCGGCCGGCCACGATGTTCAGGTGGTGTACTCTCAGTCCATGCAGCAATGGCTGACTCATCAAGCCATACTGTCAGGTCCCCCCGCTGCCTGAGCGCATTGTTATATGCGGGCCAGTTGGTGATTTTAAACTTTTGCTTTGCCATGGGGACCTGATGTTGAAACGAATGTAGTGATCAGAGCCGCCAGTCACCTAAAAGTTCGATTTATTCAACAAAGCCAAACGAATGTAGTGATCAGAGCCGCCAGTCACCTAAAAGTCCGATTTATTCAACAAAGCCCCTCGCCTGCCAAAACCAGCGCGGACGAGGGTTGCGTTTTTGCTGCTTGCGTCACCAGACCGCTTTGTTGAATAAATCCGAAATTTGTGACGACTTCCTTCCTATCAGGGCGATTGTTACATGATGCGGACGCTGTTTGGCATTCCTAACAGTGTGATCCGGTTGAGTGCTTTAACCATTGCCATTGCCTCACCTACCTGCGCGTCATAGTCATGCAGACTCAGATGACCACCCAGAAGTGTTTTAAACCGGAACATGGCCGTTTCAGCCAGTGAACGCCGGTGATAACCTACTTTCTTTTTCCAGGTATCGTTATTGCCGCTCAGATGCTGATTTGCCACCGCATGATTACGCTCATGGTATCGAGCTGGCCAATATTGCGCACCACTTCGCGGTGGGATAAGCGGCTTTATTTTTTTCCTCAGCAGAGCATCATGACAGTAACGCGTATCGTAAGCACTGTCAGCCGACGCTTCCCTGATTTTCCGGTGGGTTTGGTTAATCAGCCCGGGCAGCGCCTGCGCATCTGTCGTACCGCTTAGCGATAAATCGGCACAGATAATTTCATGTGTCACGCTATCTACTGCCAGATGAAGCTTGCGCCATACTCTGCGCCTCTCAGCCCCATGCTGCCTGACTTTCCATTCGCCTTCGCCGAAGACTTTCAGGCCGGTGCCATCGATGACCAGGTGTGAGATTTCGCCGCGGGTTGGCGTTTTTATGCTGATGTCGACGGTTTTTGCTCGCCGGCTGACCAGAGAGTAATCTGGGCAGCGCAGCGACAGCCCCATCAGTTTAAAAATCGAGTCAACGAAACCCTGTAACGCCCGGAGCGAAAGGTTAAACACGCGCTTTATCATCAGAACCGTGGTAATGGCCATATCGGTGTAGTGAAGCGGCCGGCCACGATGTTCAGGTGGTGTACTCTCAGTCCATGCAGCAATGGCTGACTCATCAAGCCATACTGTCAGGTCCCCCCGCTGCCTGAGCGCATTGTTATATGCGGGCCAGTTGGTAATTTTAAACTTTTGCTTTGCCATGGGGACCTGATGTTGAAACGAATGTAGTGATCAGAGCCGCCAGTCACCTAAAAGTTCGATTTATTCAACAAAGCCTCACCAGACTACCCGCGCCTAAAGTGGATGTTCACGGCCGGCGCGGACAACCGCGCCGCTAAAGCGATGTTAGCGCCTGCTCGGTGAGCCGCCGTGCGACTTTCTCGCTTTGGCGCGATATATAACGCGTCGCATCTCGTTAAAAAAGTTATTACGCGCGAACGCCGGCGGATTCTGCAAGCCGCTATCCCTGCACGGATCGTACACTCCTTATTCATCGCAACAGGAGGTACTATGCCAAAGATTATTTACGCGAAAGTCTACAAAGAACGGCTGCTGAGCGCGGCTCTCAAGGAATTAAAAAAAAATTGCGTGACGGCTAAAGCGTTCGTGAAAATACTGCGGGCTACAGGGCAAACCAGCCTATTGTTTGATAATGGCACCCTGGCAATGAATTTCGATGAACTCAGTGCAATAGGCTTTTTTGGCCCCCATGGGAGCGATCCCTTTTTTGAGTCTTATCAATTCTGCGGCGACGATGACGCCACGGACGGCCGCGAGGTTTAATTCAGGTTACTGTGAAGATGTTAACTGACGTTTTCCGGTCATCTCTTGATTGTTTATGCACCGATCCCTGTAGCTTTCGTTGATCCGCTGGTCGCATCATTAATCGAACACCAAAAGCAGCAATGTAGGCAGGTCGGTCAGCTAGCGAGCGCTGAAAAACCGTAACGATAACATCACGGTTATGCGCTAGGCCCGAAAATAGGTGAAATACCTGAGAGTCGTCCTTCCGGGTTGCGGGTAAGATAGCAAATTGAGTCATCTCTTCCATCCTGGGAATTATGCACGGCCTTTGCCCGGCATCATCGGGCAGTCTTTTCACAGCGTAACAATTTATTTTGACGCTTGCGCGTTTATCTCACCGCCGTGCCATGCAGATTCTTGCTCAGCCATTAGCCTCTACCCCGCTTGGGAGGTGGTAAATATCCTCACACCGGGTAAAAACGGTATCTGTAGCAAATAACCCTGCGTCCCGTTGAGATACAATGACGATGAAAGTAGCATAATGGCCAGCGTCGCATGTTATGCTGCTCCTGGAAACGATGGCGACAGGAGATCCGATGAAAGCATATTGGCTGCTACTCACCGTTCTATTATTGACGGGCTGCAGCGGCATGGGGGGGATCCTGTTCAATTTACCCAACGCCGGCGATGTTTGTCCCCATGGCCGCGATGTGTTCACTAATCAATGTCATGATTAAAGGTCGATACGCGTGCTTTAGCTTAGGCCGTAAGCCAAAGGATCCATAAAACCTTCGGCCGCAGGCCTCATTGACGTCAGTAGCTCTATTTTGCAGCCCTACTTTTGCCGTGATAATCCATCGCGGCTACGCATCCTGCCGTTAAATACCCGCCTTTTTACCCATAAATTTTTTGCGCGTGAAACACTTTGAAATATGAGTAGCGCGCCTTCCCTTGCCTTTAACCCGCTGTTTTTCAGAGGAACATTTTACTCCCTTTGTTAACGTCTTTTATTTCGCTCAATAAACGTTATGTTTTATTAAAATTTATTAATCAAATTCTACGTTTTTAATTATCTGATTACGCTAAACAATTCATGATCTCTAATTTTACTCTAAAATCAAACGGTTACTATGCATAGTGGGATTATTCTTAAAGGCACTTCATGAATTTTCTAACCTACCTACTGCTGGTTCCGGTCACATCCGATCACTGATTCCGATTTCACCCGATCACTAATTCTGATTTCATCCGATCACTGATTCCGGTCGCCCGATCAGCGATTCCGATTCTGTCCGATCGCTCATCTTCTGTTCCGCCATACTCTGGAGACTTTTAGCTTCCGGGGGCATGGCATGGCACGTAAAAAAAAGAAAGCGAGAACGGAAATGTGCATCTATATTAATGTCTTACGTATGAAATTCGAGCAGCGTCGCTCGAATAGCACTATCGCAGCAGCGCTCGGCATAGGCTGTACTACCGTGCACGATATCCTCGGCCGATTCACGGTAGCTAACCTGGTCTGGCCATTGCCGGCGGAACTGTCCCCCGTCGACCTCGACCGCCTGCTCTATCCCGGCAAATCCGGAAAAGTTATCAATACCTTACCCAGCTGGCTTGATATCGATACCGAGTTAAGCCGCAAGGGCATGACCAAGCAGCTGCTCTGGATGGAATATCAGTCCGCCGTGGGCGGTGATGCCCTCGGTTACTCCCAGTTTTGTGCACTGTTCCGTGACTGGAAAAAGAAGCAGCGGCGTTCTATGCGCATGGAGCACAAGGCTGGCGAAAAGCTCTTCATCGACTTCTGTGGCCCCACCGTACCTATCGTCAACCCTGCGACCAGTAGCGTACGCCAGGTCGCTATCTTCGTCGCTGCCATGGGCGTGTCAGGCTATGCGTATATCGAAGCCTGCGAAGGCCAGGACATGGCATCGTGGCTCAACGCCAATAGCCGCTGTCTGCACTTCATGGGTGGGGTTCCGGAGCTGATGATACCTGATAATCTGCGCAGCGCTGTCAGCACCCCTGACCGCTATGAGCCGGTCATAAACCAGAGCTACCAGGCGCTGGCAAATCACTATGAGACAGTGGTGCTACCGGCGCGCCCGAGAAAACCGAAAGACAAGGCGAAGGCAGAATCAACTGTGCAGCTGGTAGAACGCTGGGTTTTGGCCCGGTTGCGTAAACGTAGGTTCTACTCGCTGGCCGAACTCAACCAGGTGATACGAGAACTCAATCATGAGTTGAATCTGCGCCCGATGCGTCATTACGGCGGACAAAGTCGCCTTGAACGCTTCGAGCAGCTGGACAAACCGGCTCTTGGGCCTCTACCGCCCACACAATGGGAATACAGTGAGTATCTCGTTGCCCGAGTGGGACCTGATTACCACATAGACTACGGCAAAAACTGGTACTCGGTGCCGCATCCGCTGGTTGGCGAGCGCGTTGACGTCATCGCCACCCAACGGCTGGTGCAAATCCACCATAAGGGCGTCTGCGTGGCTACGCACCCTCGCAGCGATAACGCCTATAGGCACACGACTCAGGCGGCGCACATGCCAGCTAACCATAAGGGGCAGAGTCAGTGGACGCCGGAAAGGCTGTGCAGTTGGGCGCTGTCGGTGGGTGTGTGCACACTGAAAGTGGTCGAGTCCATCCAAAAGAGCAAAGCCCATCCGGAGCAGGCTTACCGCTCCGTGCTGGGGCTACTCAATCTGCAACGGCGCTATGAGACGACGCTACTGAAGAAGGCCTGCACGCTGGCGTTGGAGAAAGGGTGCATTAACCGCTCTTTCATAGCCAACGTATTGAAACACGGTCGTGAAAGTGAGGTCACCCAGGACGGAGCCGGCGTATCAATGCTGGTTCACGAAAACCTCCGAGGTCCGGACAGTTATCACTAAGGAGAATAAATATGGATACACTGTTAATGGCTCTGCGAGAGCTGAAGTTGTCGGCAATGGTCCAGGCGTTGGAGACGCAACGCGAACTCCCGGGGAGTTATGGGGAGCTGGGGTTCGAGGAGCGGTTGTCGCTGATGGTAGAAGCGGAAAATTTGCATAAAAAAACAACCACATATGCCATCTTCGACGGCAATTGCAAATGCGCTTGCAGGCAAAACCGGAAGATATCCGCTATATCCCTAGCCGAGGAGTGACACTGGAACAGATGCGAGATCTGCTAGGGGGACAATATCTGAAATATCAGAAAAGCATACTCATCACGGGGCCGACAGGTACGGGCAAAACCTGGCTCAGTTGTGCGCTTAGTGAGCAGGCATGCCGGCAGCAATATAGCGTGCGTTACTGGCGAGTGGGTCGGTTGCTGGCCCATCTTCACCAGTGTCAGGTAGACGGGACCTATCTAAAACAGCTTAAGCAGTTAGAAAAAATAGAGTTACTGATCTTGGACGATGTGGGCCTAGAATCAATAAGTCCGATGCAGGCAACGATGTTGTTGGAGGTGATGGAAGATCGCTACGACAAAAGCAGCAGCATCCTGATCAGTCAACTGCCGGTGAAAAATGGTATGGACTGATAGAAAACCCCACGACAGCTGACGCGTTACTCGATCGGTCAGTACACCCCAGCTATAGACTGGAACTTAAAAAGGCGAATCACTACGCAAAGAGCAAGGAGTAGCCAGCACAGGAAAAATAGACTAAACCCGAGTCAGAAGATGAGCGAACACGTGATCGAATATCACTGGAATGGGTGATCGGAAAATATCGGAATAACTGATCGGATGTCGCCGGAACAGCTGATCGGATACGTCGGAATCTGCACCTACCCCTAACTACTATTAATAACATTGATGTTGAGTGATTTATTACCACATCAATATGAATCCAAAAAAACGACTATTATCAGCAATTTTTTGGGATACGATGAATTCTTGATTTTCTTATTATAAGTTGGAGATTAACCATGGCAGAACATCGTGGCGGTTCAGGCAACTTCGCGGAAGATAAACAGAAAGCATCCGAAGCCGGTCGTAAAGGTGGACAAAGCAGCAGCAGCTCCAGCGGCGGGAATTTTAAAAATGATCCACAAAAGGCATCTGAAGCGGGTAAAAAAAGCGGGCAACACAGCCACAGCGTAGGGCGTAATGCCTAATATCGCCCTATCGGTTTCCTAAACCCGGTCCTTTTCGTCTCGTTTTCCGTGCGGCGGTCGTTAATATCCAATGAATTGGAGCGACCGCCAGCCACGTAGGCGAAAAATAATATAAAGGCGGCGTGCGGCTTGCTCGAGCTCGTACCGGATTCTGTGTAAATGCCTTTTCTCAGAAGTGACCGTCCAGGCGGTCACCGAACTCGATAATAAAGCGGCTCATTGCCATGCGCCAGTCCCTCAAAGGCATTGTCCATTTCTGTGAGGCCGCCTGTATCGCCAGCCACACCACCTTTTTCACTGCGTCGTCGGTCGGGAACACCTTGCGCTTTTTGATGGCATGCCGGATCACGCTGTTTAACGACTCGATGGCGTTGGTCGTGTAGATCACCTTGCGGATGTCCGTTGGGTAGGCAAAGAACGTGGCCAGATTGGCCCAGTTTGCCTGCCAGCTTCGACTTATTTGCGGGTAGCGGATGTCCCAGGCACTGGAGAACGCTTCCAGCGCCTGCAAGCCGGCTTCTTCCGTAGGGGCCTGATAGATAGCTTTCAGGTCGCGGGTGACGGCCTTGTAGTCCTTCCAGGAGACGAACCGCAGGCTGTTGCGCACCATATGCACGATACACAGCTGGAGCCGCACCTCCGGATACACCGCGTTAATAGCGTCAGGGAAACCTTTCAGCCCGTCTACGCAGGTGATAAGGATATCGTTCAGGCCGCGGTTTTTCAGCTCTGTCAGCACGTTCAGCCAGAACTTTGCGCCTTCGTTTTCGGCCAGCCACATACCTAGCAACTCTTTCTGGCCTTCGATGTTGATGCCCAGCGCCAGGAACACAGATTTGTTGATGATGCGGCTGTCCTGCCGGACTTTTAGAACGATATAGTCAAGATAAACAATGGGATAGACTGCATCCAGAGGCCGGTTTTGCCATTCGACAACCTGCTCCATGACCGCATCGGTGACCTTTGAGACCAGCGCCGGCGAGACATCGGCGTCATACAGCTCTTTGAACGCGGCGGCGATCTCGCGGGTGGTCATCCCTTTGGCGTACAACGATAAAATCTGGTTATCCATCCCGGTAATCCGGGTCTGGTTCTTCTTCACCAGTTGCGGTTCAAAGGAACCGTCACGATCGCGCGGAGTACGCAGCGCCAGCGGGCCATCGCCAGTGGTAACGGTTTTTGTGGAATAGCCGTTGCGGGCGTTGGTCCCCGGTTTAGGCTGATTTTTATCGTAGCCGAGGTGATGGGTCATTTCGGCATTGAGAGCTGCTTCGACGCTGATTTTTTTCAGCAGCCGATCGAAGGGACTGAGATCTTCAGGGGTTTTGAGATTTTTGGCCAGTTCGTTAGTCAGAGCCTGCAACTGTTTTTCGTCCATAAATTAACCTGTTTTTGATGTTGGATTGAACATATCAAAATCAGGCAAATACACAAATTTCTAAACAGGCTCGCTTGCTCCGACGCCGCAAACCGAGGCTCAGATAGAAATTTACCCCAGGCTCTGATGGAAATTTACCCCAAGGCCGGTTTCGTTTAATGGCGGAATGGGTCTTTTCATTAAGCTTTTTCCTTGAGCTAGTGTGGATCCCATCTTTGGGGCTTTAGGGCTTTCCCCAGGTACACAGAGCATCGCTTCGGTGATACCAAAGTCATATTGCCTATCCTTCCTGCTCCTACGCTTGGGCCTCATTGACCCTTGTGCTGTGCCTATGCCCTTCTTAGCCGTCGCTCGCGCTGAGTGCGTTAAAACCCACGTTGCTGCAACTACTGCCACTGTGCTAATCCGCAATCGTTATCACAGCGCTCAGGACGACCTGGGCCTCCTGCCTTACCCCACGGGACGACCCGACCGAAACGGAACGCGTCCCATGTCTTGGTTCATATTATTTATCGCCGGCCTGTTTGAAGTGATTTGGGTCATCGGGTTGAAATATACCCAGGGTTTCACCCGCCCCTTCCCCAGTCTAATTGTCATTGGCGCCCTGTGTATCAGCTTCTTGCTGTTATCGTGGGCCATGAAAACCTTGCCGGCGGGTACCGCTTACGCCGTCTGGAGCGGCATCGGCGCCGTCGGCGCTGCGCTCGTGGGCATGAGTTTGCTGGGAGAAGCGGTGACCGCCGGTCGGGTTATCAGCCTGTGCCTGCTAATTGCCGGCATTGCCGGGCTCAAATATTTTACCCCATAATGTCGGGAGGCTCACTCGGCGCCGATTTGACAGGAAATAACGGCGCTAGCGCCCGCGGCAGCATAATCACATGGCGCAACGAAACGCGACGCGCAAATATCTTTTTTTGCGAATTGCGGGCCGCAGCCGACTGAATCTATCGAATTTTGCTTGGCGTCGGGAGTACATTATGCGCCGATCCTGTTGCGCTTTTTCAGCGCGACGCCCGGAATAGGATGCGCCGGCGGGCGGGCAACTGTCGATGATGTCCCTTCAACACCTGCCATAGCAGAATCAAAGCCTGTGTGGTATCAGTAAGGAATTGGTCCAGTGAAATATTTTGTGATGGGCATTTCATGTATGCTGTGCTTGTGGGTAGGTACCTTCTTTTTATTGTTGGAATAAGCGGCACACTCGCGGCGCGGCAGACCGTTTTGCCGCGAGTGACTCACCGAGAGCCTGGGGTGATGATTACGCACCTCAGGCACCGTTAACCTAAAGCGTCGTTAACCCGTTTTTACGGCGCCCGGCTGCTTCACCGCCTGCGCCTTAAGCACCCCCATCGGCGCGGAACATGGCTTTGATGCCGCGCACCGCCTGCCGTATGCGATCCTGATTTTCAATTAGCGCGAAACGCACATGGGTATCGCCGTAATCGCCGAAACCGATCCCGGGCGATACGCACACTTTTGCCTCGGCCAGCAACTTTTTAGCGAACTCCAGCGATCCCAACGCGGCATAATGATCGGGGATTTTGGCCCAGACGTACATCGACGCTTTAGGGTTTTCCACAATCCAGCCTGCTTCGTGCAGGCCGCGCACCAGCACATTTCGCCGCTGACGGTACTGCTCGGCAATAGCGCGCACACATTCTTGGTCGCCTTCCAGCGCGGCGATAGCCGCCACCTGCAACGGCGTGAAGGTGCCGTAATCATGATAGCTTTTGATACGCGCCAAAGCGTTGACCAGTGCCGGGTTCCCGACCATAAAACCGATACGCCAGCCGGCCATATTGTAGCTTTTCGACAGCGTGAAAAATTCTACCGCGATATCTTTGGCGCCAGGGACTTGCATGATGGATGGCGCCTTCCAGCCGTCGTAAACGATATCGGCATAGGCCAAATCATGCACCACCAGTACGTTATATTGACGCGCCAGCGCCACGACGCGCTCGAAAAAATCCAGCTCAACGCATTGCGCAGTGGGGTTCGACGGAAAGCCAAGGATCATCATCTTGGGCGTGGGAATACTTTCACGGATCGCGCGCTCCAGCTCGCGGAAAAAATCCACGCCCTCCACCAGCGGAACGGACCGCACTTGGGCACCGGCAATGACCGCACCGTAAATGTGAATGGGATAGCTAGGGTTAGGCACCAACACGGTATCACCGTGATCAAGCGTCGCCAGCATCAAATGCGCCAAGCCCTCTTTGGAACCGATAGTGACAATAGCCTCGCTTTCCGGATCGATGTCAACCGTGTAGCGGTCTGCATACCAGCGCGAAATAGCGCGGCGCAGGCGCGGGATCCCGCGAGAGGTGGAATAACCGAGGGTATCTTCGCGCTGAGCGACCGTGCATAGCTTTTCCACGATATGCGGCGGCGTCGGGCCGTCCGGGTTGCCCATGCTGAAATCGATGATATCCTCGCCGCGCCGGCGCGCAGCCATTTTCAATTCGGCGGTAATGTTGAAAACATAGGGGGAAGACGTTCAATGCGCGTAAAGCGGCGTGCAGAACCGAATTCAGCCATATTATCCTCTGATGACGTAAGCGCCCGGACCGTCCAAGCGACGCTACCCCTGAACGGGATCACCAATGAAACTATCCCATTCATTACAGGCTGTCGAGTAGGGAAAGATAACTTTTTTGCGGTCGGCGCTTTCTTTCCGCACTCCATCGCGCCTTAAGGTGGCGACCGCCGAAAAGCCGCGGTTTTGACCGCGGCGCGGCACAGGCATCAGGGGCCGCTGGCTCTGGCTCTGGCTCTGGCTCTGGCTCTGGCTCTGGCTCTGGCTCTGGCTCTGGCTCTGGCTCTGGCTCTGGCTCTGGCTCTGGCTCTGGCTCTGGCTCTGGCAAATCATCGCGCCACAGCTATCGGTACGCCAAAAAAAGGGGAAATATATTTATATTTTTATAAAATTATCCTCTTTTAAAGTGGAAATTTGCCGATGGGCATCCCTTTTAGCGCGGTTTACGTTTCCTTAAATTTTTACTCAGGTTTCCTCTTTTAACCTGGGCAGCTGGGATCAATGGCGCTTTATAACGTGGATAAACTCCCGACGCGGCGCGGAGTTTGACCTCAGTTATGGAACAGAGATCACATTTTGCCTATAGTAAGGGTCTGCCATCGGCCGGATTACCGTTGTGAATGAAATTTTTGAAATTCTACTCGCGGTGTATGAACGCGCCGCGTTGATGCTCATCTGCCTATTTTTGCTGACCCGCACCCGCCGTTTCCGTCAGTTGCTGCAAACCGAAGAGCACAGCCGTCAGGAGCAGGTGGTGGTCACCGCCATATTCTGTCTGTTTGCGATTTTTAGTAACTATTCCGGGATCCATGTGGAAGGATCGCTCATCAACGTACGCATTATTGCGGTCATGTCCGGCGGGATCCTCTTTGGCCCTTGGGTCGGTATCATTACCGGCGCGGTTGCCGGCCTGCACCGCTTCGCCATCGACATCCACGGCCCGACATCGGTGCCCTGTCTAATTAGTAGCGTGGTGGCGGGGGTGGTCTCTGGATTGATTCATCTGCGGGTCACGAAAGAACGCCGATGGAGCTTGGGGATCCTGGGCGCCATGCTGTGTGAGTCTCTCACCATGCTGTTGGTAGTGGTTTGGGCGGAGCCTACCTCGTTGGGTCTGGATATTGTTGCCAAAATAGCTGTGCCGATGATCCTGGGGGCGGTCAGCATCGGCATGATTGTTTTACTGGTGCAGGGCGTTGAAGATGAAAAAGAGGTGATAGCCGCGCGGCAGTCCAAACTGGCGCTGGACATTGCCAATAAGACGCTACCCTATTTTCGCCATATCAACAGTAAATCCTTAACCCACATTTGCGATATTATCCGCGCTTTGTTGAATAAATCCGAAATTTGTGACGACTTCCTCCCTATCAGGGCGATTGTTACATGATGCGGACGCTGTTTGGCATTCCTAACAGCGTGATCCGGTTAAGCGCTTTGACCATTGCCATAGCCTCACCTACCTGCGCGTCATAGTCATGCAGACTCAGATGACCACCCAGAAGTGTTTTAAACCGGAACATGGCCGTTTCAGCCAGTGAACGCCGGTGATAACCTACTTTCTTTTTCCAGGTATCGTTATTGCCGCTCAGATGCTGATTTGCCACCGTATGGTTACGCTCATGGTATCGAGTTGGCCAATATTGCGCACCACTTCGCGGTGGGATAAGCGGCTTTATTTTTTCCTCAGCAGAGCATCATGACAGTAACGCGTATCGTAAGCACTGTCAGCCGATGCTTCCCTGATTTTCCGGTGGGTTTGGTTAATCAGCCCGGGCAGCGCCTGCGCATCTGTCGTACCGCTTAGCGATAAATCGGCACAGATAATTTCATGTGTCACGCTATCTACTGCCAGATGAAGCTTGCGCCATACTCTGCGCCTCTCAGCCCCATGCTGCCTGACTTTCCATTCGCCTTCGCCGAAGACTTTCAGGCCGGTGCCATCGATGACCAGGTGTGAGATTTCGCCGCGGGTTGGCGTTTTTATGCTGATGTCGACGGTTTTTGCTCGCCGGCTGACCAGAGAGTAATCTGGGCAGCGCAGCGACAGCCCCATCAGTTTAAAAATCGAGTCAACGAAACCCTGTAACGCCCGGAGCGAAAGGTTAAACACGCGCTTTATCATCAGAACCGTGGTAATGGCCATATCGGTGTAGTGAAGCGGCCGGCCACGATGTTCAGGTAGTGTACTCTCAGTCCATGCAGCAATGGCTGACTCATCAAGCCATACTGTCAGGTCCCCCCGCTGCCTGAGCGCATTGTTATATGCGGGCCAGTTGGTAATTTTAAACTTTTGCTTTGCCATGGGGACCTGATGTTGAAACGAATGTAGTGATCAGAGCCGCCAGTCACCTAAAAGTTCGATTTATTCAACAAAGCCGGGCTTTGGCACAATTTTGGCGATGCCACCTTGTTGGACACCAGCCGCCAAATGCTGCGTCATGCCTTCGGTCTGGGCATTACCCATTTCGATCTCGCCAATAATTATGGTCCACCGCCGGGATCGGCGGTGGAAAACTTTGGCCGGCTGCTGCGCGAGGATTTTACGCCCTACCGCGATGAATTGATTATCTCCACCAAGGCGGGCTACACGATGTGGCAGGGGCCTTATGGTGATTGGGGATCGAAGAATATCTGGTGGCTAGCCTGAACCAGAGTTTGCGGCGCCTGGGGCTGGATTATGTGGATATTTTCTATCATCACCGGCCGGATCCGGACACGCCCCCCTGGAGGAAACCATGGCGGCGCTGGATCTCCTTGTGCGCCAGGGCAAGGCGCTGTATATCGGTCTGTCGAATTACCCGGCGCCGCTGGCGGAGCGGGCATTCGATCTGTTGCGTGAACTGGGCACACCCTGTCTTATTCATCAGCCGAAATATTCGATGTTCGAGCGCTGGGTGGAACTTCAATTATTATCCAGTCTGGCCAGCCATGGCGTCGGCGCAATCGCCTTTTCGCCGCTGGCGGGCGGAGTACTGACCGATCGGTATATTAACGGTATCCCGGAAGACTCGCGCGCCGCCAGCCAGAGCGTCTTTCTCTCCGGCGCGCAGTTGACCGAGGAGAAGATGGCGAAAGTTCGCCGCCTCAACGCGGTGGCCGCCGCCCGAGGGCAAAAATTGGCGCAAATGGCGCTGGCGTGGGTGCTACGAGGCGATCGGGTCACGTCAGTGCTGATTGGCGCCAGCAAAACCGCGCAAATTGACGATGCGGTCGCCATGTTGTCCAACCGGCAATTTAGCGAGCGTGAGCTGGCCGAGATCGAGGCCATCCTGGCCTGATCTAATGCCCCATGGTGGTGCCGATCAACAAGTAGATATTCAGCGTGACGACCACCGCCACGATAAGCCAGCCCAGCGTGTTAATGAGCGGCCTATTAACCAATTCGTTCATCAGCTGGCGGTTGCCGGTGAAGACCAGCAGCGGCACGAGCGCCAGCGCGATGCCGAAGCTGAGCAGCACCTGGCTCATCACCAGGATGCGCGTCGGATCCAGCCCCAGCAGAATGACTACGAACGACGGCAGCATGGTTATCACCCGCCGCAGCAGCAGCGGGATATGGAAATGCACAAACCCCTGCATCACCACCTGGCCGGCCATCGTGCCTACCACCGTGGAGGAGAGCCCCGCCGCGACCAGACTCAAACCGAACACCGTAGCGGCGGTATGGTTGAGCAACGGTGACAACGTCAAGTAGGCTTCATCCAAATCGGCGATACCGGTATGTCCGCTGAAATGGAACGCCGCCGCCGCGGTCGCCATCATCGCCAGATTGACGAACCCGGCAATCGTCATGGAGATGGCCACATCCAGTTTAGTGGAAGAGTAACGTTCGGCGCAGCTGCCCACGCGGCTGTTCTGGGTTAGCGAGGAGTGCAAATAAATCACGTGCGGCATGATGGTGGCGCCCAACACCCCGGCGGCCAAGAATACCGCTTCGCCGTTGGGCAGCGTCGGCCAGAGCATGCCGGCGCCCAATTCGCTCAGCACCGGACGGGAATAAAACAACTCGGCGATATAGGCGGCGGCGACAAACAGCAGCAGGCCGCCTATCACGACTTCAAGCGGTTTTTGCCCGCGATTTTGCAGCATCAAGATTAAAAAGGTGACAACGCCGGTAATTATCGCGCCCTGAAGCAGCGTTACCCCCAGCAGCATTTTAAAGCCGATGGCGGCGCCGATAAATTCCGCCAGATCGGTGGCCATCGCGATGATTTCCGCCTGTACCCAATAGACCCAGACCGCCGGACGGGGAAAACGATCGCGGATATGTTCAGCCAGATTCTTGTCGGTGGCGATCCCCAATTTGGCGGACAAAAGCTGAATCAGCATCGCCATAATATTGGCCCATACCACCACCCACAGCAGCCGATAGCCAAAACTGGCGCCGGCTTGAATATTTGTAGCGAAATTACCGGGATCGATATACCCAATCGCGGCGATAAAAGCCGGTCCGAGTAGGGAGAGCTTTACTTTTCTCGCTGCACGATTGGCGTTATCCGCAGCACGGCTGTCCACCATAGTAATAAACCTTATCAACTAACATGTTTATGAGAATATACAAATGATAATGATTATCAAGTGCATTTATAGCGATTCTGCTTATCTCTGCGATAGCAGCTATTAATGCACCGCATGTCCCACGGTCGGACGGCCCGGGCTCAACGTCGTTTCACCTTGACACTAAAAGTATAGCACAGGCTATGTTTTAGCCTAGCACAGATCTTAACCTTTCGATCCTAATAATTAACAAAAATGCATAAAATTTCGAATGTGGACGATAGCCGCGCAGGAGAGAAAGAGGATTTTGCTATATTTGCAACTTATAACTCGTTTTTACCTGCCCCGTTACATAGAATGAGCGGCGAATTCTGCCTACCTTATTTTTGGAGCAACTATGTCCCGCATTTTGCACTTTGTCCTGGCACTCGCCATGGTGGCGATCCTGGCAATGTTGGTTAGCCGCGATCGTAAAAGCATTCGCGTGCGTTTTATTATCCAGCTGTTAGCGATTGAAATTTTACTCGCCTATTTTTTCCTCAATTCCCACATTGGTCTGGGCTTCGTGCAAGGTTTCTCCGCCCTGTTCGATAAGCTGCTGGGTTTTGCCGCCGAAGGTACCGGTTTCGTGTTCGGGAATATGAATAAACAGAGCCTGGCGTTCTTCTTCCTGAACGTCCTTTGCCCGATTGTGTTCATCTCGGCGCTTATCGGCATCCTGCAGCATATCCGCGTGCTGCCCTTCGTTATCCGCATCATCGGTACGGTGCTGTCGAAAATCAACGGTATGGGCAAACTGGAATCGTTCAACGCCGTGAGTTCGTTGATCCTCGGCCAGTCGGAAAACTTCATCACCTATAAAGATATCCTCGGCAAAATGTCCGAACGGCGCATGTACACAATGGCCGCCACGGCGATGTCGACGGTGTCCATGTCCATCGTCGGCGCTTATATGACCATGCTGGCGCCCAAATATGTCGTGGCGGCGCTGGTGCTGAATATGTTTAGTACCTTTATCGTTCTATCTTTGCTCAATCCCTACCGGATAGAAAAAGAAGAAGATTTGCAGATGAGCCATCTGCACGAAGGACAAAGTTTCTTTGAAATGCTGGGCGAATACATCCTCACCGGGTTTAAAGTGGCGATTATCGTCGCGGCGATGCTTATCGGGTTTATCGCGCTGATCTCTGCCGTTAACGCGCTGTTTAGCCTGCTGTTCGGCATAAGTTTTCAGGGCATCCTCGGTTATATTTTCTTCCCGTTCGCCTGGGTGATGGGCGTGCCCGCGCACGAAGCGCTACAGGTAGGCAGCATTATGGCCACCAAATTGGTGTCGAATGAATTTGTGGCCATGATCGATTTGCAGAAAGTCGCCGGTGAATTATCGCCGCGCTCGGTGGGGATTCTGTCGGTGTTCTTGGTGTCGTTCGCCAACTTTTCATCGATAGGCATCGTCGCCGGCGCAATCAAGGGCCTGAACGAGCATCAGGGCAACGTGGTCTCCCGCTACGGCCTGAAACTGGTCTATGGCTCTACGCTGGTCAGCGTGCTGTCGGCCGCCATCGCCGGCCTGGTGATTTAACGCCGCTCCTGCCGCGTGAGATGCACTCCGGCCTGTCGGTCGGGACGGGTCAGCCTGGCTGGCCCGTTTTTTTCCTGAAGACGCCCGGTCCAGACGTAAAAAAACCGGCCGAGGCCGGTTTTTTTTATTGGTGGAGCTAAGCGGAATCGAACCGCTGACCTCTTGCATGCCATGCAAGCGCTCTCCCAGCTGAGCTATAGCCCCGTACACATGATGTCGTCTCTGGTGGACGGGGCGCATGATATGAATTTCAACAAACTCTGTCAACGGCTAAATTCGCCAAACGGGTCAAACGCTGAAAAAGCCGTCAAATCAGCGCTGACGGGCCCTTTATTGCGCTCGCTGGGCGATAAAATCCAGCGCCAAATCGATGCGCGCCAGAGACCGCGACTGACCTATTGCATGCACGGTAACATCAAGGGCCGGGGACTGACCGGCGCCGGTTACCGCAACGCGCAGCGGCATACCCACTTTGCCCATGCCCACCTGCAGTTCCTCGGCCGTTTGTTCAATGGCCGCATGCACCGAAGCCGGCGTCCACTCGTCGAGCGCCGCCAGCTTGGCGCGAACCGCCTGCAGCGCCGGGGCCGCCACCGGGCGCAAATGCTTCTTGGCCGCATCGACATCAAATTCGCTGTCTTCGTAGAAATAGCGGCAGCTGGCGGCTATCTCTTTGAGGGTTTTGCAGCGCTCGCCGAGCAGTTTCACCAGCTCCGCCAATTGGGGCCCGGTACGGGTATCAATCCCCTGCTGCTCAATATGCCAGACCAGATGCGTGGCAACGTAGTCGGCCGGAAGATCATTGATGTAATGATGATTAAGCCACATTAGTTTTTCGGTGTTAAACGCGCTGGCGGATTTGCTTACCGCGTCAAGGCTGAATAGCCGCTTCATGTCGTCGACGCTGAAAATTTCCTGATCGCCATGGGACCATCCCAGGCGCACCAGATAGTTCAGCAGCGCTTCCGGCAAAAAACCGTCATCGCGGTATTGCATGACCCCCACCGCGCCGTGGCGTTTGGAAAGCTTCTTGCCGTCGTCGCCCAGAATCATCGAAACATGGGCATAATCCGGCACCGGCGCGCCCAGGGCCTTGAGGATATTGATCTGCCGCGGCGTATTATTGATATGGTCCTCACCGCGGATGACGTGGGTTATCGCCATATCGTAGTCGTCCACCACCACGCAGAAATTATAGGTGGACGATCCGTCGGTGCGGCGGATTATCAGATCATCGAGCTCCTGATTGCTGAACTCAATAGGCCCGCGGATAAGATCGTTAAAGACCACCGAGCCGTCCTGCGGGTTGCTAAAACGCACCACGCAGGGTTCATCCGCGGCGTGTTGGTCGTGGCTGTCGCGGCAGCGTCCGTCGTAACGCGGTTTTTCGCCGCGGGCCATCTGCGCTTCGCGCAGCGTCTCTAGCCGCTCTTTGGAGCAATAGCATTTATAAGCGGTGCCATGGGACAGCATATCGTCAATGACCGCGTTATAGCGGTCGAAACGTTTAGTCTGAAAATAGGGGCCTTCGTCCCAGTCCAAGTTGAGCCAGTTCATACCGTCCATAATGGCCTCAATCGCCGGCGGCGTTGAGCGCTCAAGATCGGTGTCCTCAATGCGCAGCACGAATTCGCCGCCCAGATTGCGGGCGAACAGCCACGAATAGAGCGCGGTACGCGCGCCACCAACATGTAAATAGCCCGTAGGGCTGGGCGCAAAACGGGTTTTAATTTTCATCAGCTACATTGCCTTCATTACGCATGGCGAAGAGCCGGAACGGCGCTTCCGACCCATAATAAAAAGTGGGGAATAGTCTACCACTTAGGGCCGAATCCTCAACGCCTGTCCTCATAGGGGCGGTTTTTTCACGCATCATGGCGCAAAACCGCCCGGGATGGCTAAATTTAATACGAACACGCAAATTCACGGGAAAAATCGTTGACTCATTGCGGCGGTTCCCTATAATGCGGCTCCACACAGCGGGGGTGATTAGCTCAGCTGGGAGAGCACCTCCCTTACAAGGAGGGGGTCGGCGGTTCGATCCCGTCATCACCCACCAATTCTGACGTCTTTAAGTGGGTCGTTAGCTCAGTTGGTAGAGCAGTTGACTTTTAATCAATTGGTCGCAGGTTCGAATCCTGCACGACCCACCACTTTCCGTTTTCCCTTTCTCCGTTTGCCTGTTTGTAGTCTTTATCAATATTCATCGTCGTCTAACCTGTCGCGCCGCTGTCAAAGGCACGCTGCAAATACGCCCGTGCGTTCAGGTTGCTGTTCGCCGCCGCAGACGGCACGCTGCAAATACGGCTATGCAGCCAGGTTGTGATGCTGACTACCGCAGACGGCACGTCTCTGTGCCCCGTTCTCCTCTCGCTAGTCAAGACGCCGAAATGGCAACGCTATCTGTCATAGGCAACGAGTGATTAAGTTGCTTACGATTCAATAGCTCGTTACATTAGCTTCAGATTCCACAGCAGGCTAATCGGCGGGGTAATGCTGCTCGAGCCCTACAGCACAAATGTTAAGGTAAAAAATTGCACAGTATGTAATTGCTGGATAATAGATTACCCATAACCTTATGCCTATGGCATTGCTATAAAATCCTCCGGCGATAACTGATAATGTTATCCCCCCGGTAATATCACGTTTATCGATACAGCGATGGCTCAACTCCAGAGTAATGAATGCATTAATGGTAAATGCCCAATAATAAATGGCTATCGTCTCACTCAATCTATTGGTCGGCCAAGGAGTATTGAGAGGATAACATAATCAATAGCATTACTTTATATCAACGAATAAATAACTCACCCACGACGGAGCAGAATAAGGGAATGGATATCGTTGCTGGAAACAGCGTGCTTTAGGCCCAAAAGTAACCAAAAATGTAAGAATGACGCTCATAAACGTGGCGTCCATCCGAAACTTACCCCACTTCTAACCCATAGCAACACCGCCGCAACGCTTGAAATGTGTATCCCGTTCTAGAGGGCAAAGACATTTACTGTTGCGGCATTAATGCTATTGATAATTTTCTGAATTGACTCTCTCTTTCCCCAATTCAATTATCCAAGTATTTACCATTCTGTTTTCTTTATAAGATATCACCAGGCACACTTAATTGCTCAAAAAATCCGTGATAGGCTAATTTTTCAATGTTTTCAAAATAGCTGAAACCATTGAGGAAAGTAAAATGCATAGTGTTACCCAATTGAAATCAATTTATACGCTGACAAGACCTGATTGGTTAGATGCTGCTGGCATGAGTAAAGGGATTAACCACGATCACCAGCATTTAGGCATTATTCTCGCCGCCAATCAGACGCTTAGAGTGCGCCAGGTCGATGTAGCTTTCAGTAGCACGTTGACGCTACGATTATTAAACGACGGCAGAAAAACTGAGGCTAACTTCAGCGTCGGCCGTAACTGGGTAGAAGTTAGCGTCAGCGCGGTCTCAGTTCCTTTCAGGCTTTGTTGAATAAATCGAACTTTTAGGTTGACTGGCAGCTCTGATCACTACATTCGTTTCAACATCAGGTCCCCATGGCAAAGCAAAAGTTTAAAATCACCAATTGGCCCGCATACAACAATGCGCTCAGGCAGCGGGGGGACATGACAGTATGGCTTGATGAGTCTGCCATTGCTGCATGGACTGAGAGTACACCACCTGAACATCGTGGCCGGCCGCTTCACTACACCGATATGGCCATTACCACGGTTCTGATGATAAAGCGCGTGTTTAACCTTTCGCTCCGGGCGTTACAGGGTTTCGTTGACGCGATTTTTAAACTGATGGGGCTGTCGCTGCGCTGCCCAGATTACTCTCTGGTCAGCCGACGAGCAAAAACCGTCGACATCAGCATAAAAACGCCAACCCGCGGCGAAATCTCACACCTGGTCATCGATGGCACCGGCCTGAAAGTCTTCGGCGAAGGCGAATGGAAAGTCAGGCAGCATGGGGCTGAGAGGCGCAGAGTATGGCGCAAGTTTCATCTGGCAGTAGATAGCGCGACACATGAAATTATCTGTGCCGATTTATCGCTAAGTGGTACGACAGATGCGCAGGCGCTGCCCGGGCTGATTAACCAAACCCACCGGAAAATCAGGGAAGCGTCGGCTGACAGTGCTTACGATACGCGTTACTGTCATGATGCTCTGCTGAGGAAAAAAATAAAGCCGCTTATCCCACCGCGAAGTGGTGCGCAATATTGGCCAGCTCGATACCATGAGCGTAACCATGCGGTGGCAAATCAGCATCTGAGCGGCAATAACGATACCTGGAAAAAGAAAGTAGGTTATCACCGGCGTTCACTGGCTGAAACGGCCATGTTCCGGTTTAAAACACTTTTGGGTGGTCATCTGAGTCTGCATGACTATGACGCGCAGGTAGGTGAGGCAATGGCAATGGTTAAAGCACTTAACCGGATCACACTGTTAGGAATGCCAAACAGCGTCCGCATCATGTAACAATCGCCCTGATAGGGAGGAAGTCGTCACAAATTTCGGATTTATTCAACAAAGCGCGTTAACGATTAAAATCTCAGCAGGGATCCCACACAGCTATTTCTCCAGCGTATACGCTTCAATCGCTTATGAAGATGCTGACGGCAATAGCGTCTATCGCGAAGAGGTGATCGGCAACCAGAATCAGCAGGCGCGCTCAGTAGTGTTGCCCCTCTCCGGCTACGGTGGCGAGGTGATACGCCTGTTTCATGAGGAACCGGACGACCGTTTAATCATTACAAACGAGATACGGCACGTGCGGTTGGCCGAAATGGGCAAGCAACAACATTATCGCATCACCACCGTAGGATTGGAACGCATCGACAATTAACAAGGGTCTTGTTCGCCGGCCAATGTTGTCGCATTGATCCCTCTTGTTCAGTTCTTTTACGGCGCAGACGGCGCTGTCCAGACATGACTGGCGCCGGAGGCTTTGTCGGCGGCGTAGAAAGCGCCCGCCGCGCTAACGCAGGCGACAAACGCAAAGGTGTGAGCCTACGCTTCGCCGCTGCGCGTCGGCTTCCCTGCCCTCACCGCCAGAGATATACCGCGAAAGGGGTGACTTAAGGGCATAAAATACCGTCGCCCGGCAACGGGCGACGGCTTCACATTCAGGCGCCAGGCGGGAGGGATGCCGACGGCGTGCTCGCCAGGATGGCGAGAAGACGCTGGCGCCAGCCCCCTTAATGGCCGCCACCACCGCCTTGGGGACTGAACGGCGGTTTTGCCAACCAGATGACCAGGATCAGCGCGAAAAAGATCCAGCCCAACAGCGTAAAATAGTCCACGGTCAACAGCATATACGCCTGCCCTTCCACCAATTTGTCCAGCTGCGCCATCGTGCTTTGGCTATTACCCCCCAACCCCTCGATGTAGGACTGCGTCGCGGGGCTGTAGGCGGTAATATCCTCCGTCAAATGCGCGTGGTAGAATATCTCGCGCCGATGCCAAATCCAGGTGGTCAACGAGGACGCAAAACTGCCGCCCAGTACCCGCAAAAAAGTCGCCAGGCCGGAGCCTTCGGCAATATCCTTCGGCGGTAAACTGGAGAGCAGAATACTGGTGGTGGGCATAAAAAAACAGCGCCACCCCGATCCCCATGAAGCCTTGAATCATCGCGATATGATAGTAATCCACGTCGGTGGTGAAATCGGCACGCATGAAGCAGGAGATGCCAATCACCAAAACGATCCGCCCGCCAATAGCCGGAGGTCGAATTTATGCGCGTAGCGACCGACCAGCGGCGACAGAAACACCGGCAAAATACCGATGGGCGCCGCCGCCAGGCCGTCCCAGACCGGGGTGTAGCCAAGCTGGGTCTGTAGCCATTGCGGCAGCAGCAGGTTGATGCCAAAGAAACCGGAATAGCCCAGTACCAGCGCCAGCGTGCCAAACGAAAAGTTACGGTATTTAAACAGGCGGAGATCGATAATCGGATGTTTGTCGGTCAATTCCCAAATGACCAGCACCAGCAGCGCCAGGCCGACATAATCAATCGGCTGGGTCACCGTCGTCTCCGGCCGATCCTTGAGCTGCGCCAGCACTAACATGGCCGCGAATACGCCGATAGGCACGTTAATAAAGAAGATCCACGGCCAAGTATAATTATCGGTTATCCAGCAGCCGGCCAGCGGACCGACGATGGGCGCCACCACGGTGACCATCGCCAGGAGCGAGAGCGCCATCCCCCGCTTGGCGGCGGGATAAATGGACAGCAGCAGTGTTTGCGCCATGGGATAAAGCGGCCCGGCGAAGAAGCCCTGTAGCGCGCGGAAAATGACCAGCTGCGTCATATTTTGCGCGATACCGCACAAAAAGGAGGTGATGATAAACAGCAGCACCGAGGCCAAAAATAACTTGGCTTGCCCCATGCGCCGCGACATCCAGCCGGTCAGCGGCAGCGCGATGGAGTTGGACACCGCGAACGAGGTTATAACCCAAGTCCCCTGCTCCGAACTTACCCCCAGGTTGCCGGAAATCGTGGGCAACGCGACGTTGGCAATGGTCGTGTCCAACACTTGCATAAAGGTCGCCAGCGACAGGCCGATGGTGGCCAGCACCAGGCTGGGCGGACGAAAGCCTTGCTCACTCATGGCAACTCCGCATCACTGTTGACCTTGGTCGGCATCGCGTGCCTGGACGCCATTTTGATGAATGATGCGCGTCACCAGGCTATCCGCTTCACGCAGCTGATGTTCGTAGACGTCGGTATTGTATCGGGGTTTATCCAAAGGCCGCGGCGCCAGCACCGGTCCGTCCTGGTTGTGCATATCCACCGTCACGTTGGTGGACAAACCGACCCGCAGCGGATGGTGATCCAGATTGTCCGGATCCAAGCGGATACGTACCGACAGGCGCTGCACGATTTTGATCCAGTTGCCGCTGGCGTTCTGCGCCGGCAGCAGCGAGAAAGCGCTTCCGGTACCGACGCCCAAACTTTCCACTTTGCCGTGGTAAGTAATGTCGCCGCCGTACAGATCGGCGTTAATGTCCACCGGCTGACCAATACGCATCGACAGCAGCTGCGTTTCCTTGAAGTTGGCGTCGATCCACACATCATCCAGCGGCACCACGGCCATTAAGGCGGCGCCCGGCTGAACCCGGCTGCCCACCTGTACCGAGCGTTTGGCGACAAAACCGCTGACCGGTGCCACCAGCGTACTGCGGACATGGTTGAGATAGGCGCTGCGCAGCGAGGCGGCGGCATCTTTGACGTCCGGATGGGAGGCGATAGTGGTATCGTCCACCAGCGCGAAGGTCGTGTTCAACTGTTGCTGCGTCGACGTCAGCGAGGTTTCCGCCGAGGTCAGGGCATCACGGGCATGGGACAACTCCTCCTGCGAGATGGCGCCGTCGCGCGCCAGATTGGCGCGGCGCTGATAATCGGTACGCGCGCGCTGGAGTTCCACTTTACGCGCGGCGACCATCGCTTTGTAATTATCCACGTTGCTGTACATCCCGCGCACCTGGCGCACCACACGGGCCAGATTGGCCTCGGCGCTTTCCTGCGCCACGATGGTATCGCTGGGATCCAGACGCACCAGAAGTTGCCCTTGTTTGACGTAGTCGCCGTCATCAGCCGCGATAGTGGTCACGGTACCCGCCACCTGCGACGTAATTTGCACCAGGTTGCCGGTCACATAAGCGTCGTCGGTACTTTCGTAGAACCGGCCGTGCAGCCAGTAATACAGGCCAAAAGCGACCAGACAGATGACGACGACCGCCAGCAGGAGAAGCAGCATCATTTTGCGCTTGCCTTTATTGCGCGCCGGCGCAGCACCGGCGTTATCAGGCCTGGTGTTAGCCGCATTTTGTTGCGGAGTAGATTGCGATTCAGCCATAAAATGAGTTCTCAGTCTGTTTTAGTTATTCTGCGCCACGACAGGCGCGGCCGGGAGAGATGCGGGTGTTTGGAAACCGCCGCCGAGGGCCTGCATCAGCACAATGTCCGTATCGATGCGCTGGGCGTTGATACTGGCCAGATCGCGTTCGGCCTGAATCAGTTGCTGTTCCACGCTCAGCGCATCGAGATAGTTACCGATACCGGCGCTGTAGCGCTGCATGGCGTTGTCCCAGGACGCGGGCGCGATATCCCGCGCCCGCGTTTGCTGTTGCACTTGCGTTTCCAGCGACGCCAGGCGCGTAATAGCATCGCCGATATCGCCAAGGGCGCTGACCAGCGACTGGTTATATTGCGCGACCGCCAGATCGTAGTCGGCATTGCTGCCCGCCAGATCCGCGCGCAAGCGGCCGCCGTCAAAGATAGGCAGCGACAGCGCCGGTCCGATGGTAAAGAAGCGGCTGGGCGCGCCGAAAAACGCATCGCCCAACAGCGATTTTGGTTCCGGCCGCAGCGCTGAGATTCAAGTTGGGATAAAAGGCGGTTCGACTAACCTTGATATCCTTGGCGGCGGCTTCAACCCGCCAGCGGGCAGCGATCAGGTCTGGACGGCGGCCGAGCAGTTCCGCCGGTAGCGTTGCCGGCAGGCTCACCGCGGCCGGCGCAATCAACTGCGGACGCGGCAGGGTACGGGCGGCGTCGGGGCCTTGGCCCACCAGTACCGCCAGGCGGATTCCTGCGGCGGTCACCTGTTGACGCGCGGCGGTGAACCGGCGCTGCGCCAGCTCCAGCATGGTGTGGGTGCGGTTTAGATCCTGCTGCGCCAAATCCAGCATCGCGTGGGCTTCGCCGTAGTCGTTATAGGCGCGCGCCACATTGGCCGCCAGCGTCAGACGGGCCGACTGGCGATCTACTTCGCCGGCGTTGGCGCGCCCAACCGTCGCTTCCCAGGCGGCCCGCTGGCCGCCCCATAAATCAAAGGCGTAGTTAAAATCGGCGGATAAGGTTCTGACGGTGCCGTATTGCTTACCTTGACCGTTATAGTCATCCACGCGGGCGTTGCGGGCGCGCGTGATACCGGCGCTGGCGTCAGCCACCTGCAAATCGGGACTGTTCTGTAGCGCCCGACGGATCAGGGCGTCCAGGTTGCTGTCGCCCAGGCTGTTCCACCAATCGGCGGCCGGCCTTCGGTATGTAAACCGTAAGGCAAGGCGCAGCCCACCAGCATCATCGCGCTTAAGAGCGGTAATAGATGAATGCGCAACGGCATAGTGTTAGTAACTCCTTAAATACCGGCAGGATCCACCAGCTTGTTCAGCAGACGGGCAAATTCTTTAAACTCGGCGGGGGTAAGCGGCGCCATAAGATCATTTAGGGTGTGGGTAATAATCGACGGCAATTGCCAACAAAAAACGCGTCCGGTATCGGTCAAAGAAAGCCGCATTTGGCGGCGATCATCGGTGCAGCAGCGCACGCGCACAATCAAATTTTTGTTTTCCAGACGATCCAGCATGCGCGAGGTGGCGCCGCTGTCCAGGTTCATTCGGCGGCAAAGCTCCGCCGACGTTTCCAACCCTTCCCGATACATCAGCAGCATGACCTTGCACTGCGCCGCGGTAATGTCGTGGGGCAGCAACCAGGTTTCCAATAACCGATCTTTATCGCTATTGAGCCGGTGAATGTTGCGGCCCAGTTGAAAGACCTCTTCCAACTGCTCCGGCGCGAAGTGTTTCATCTTAATCCATGCCTAGGCAGCTATTCCGCGGGCAACTATAGCCTTATTAATTAAAGTAAACAATAGTCAGTTTTGTAACCAGGTATTTACGAAAACAGACAAAACTAGGCAAAACGGCCGCCTTTGCGCCGCCGCCGGCGAAAAAACGACGCCCGTCAAGGCTGTCAATGGCCAGGGCGCCCGTCCCTATGGGCGTCGCGCCTGTTCGGGGGTGGGTGACGCGGAACGCCTACCTGACGCTACTGGACGTTGGCATGAAAGCTGGGCACCTAATCGCGGGCTGGACCTTTGAACGCCCGCCCAATGCCTGACCGAACATTGGACGCGGTGATAGCGCCCGGCGAGCGGGTAGAATAGAGAAATTGAAGGGGAAGTATGCGTTAGCGCTTTTGCCATTGCATATGCAACAAAGGAAAGGAATTTCCTTGGGCATCCACCTCGGATCGGCCCGTCTGGACAAACCCATAATGCTGATAAAATCCTAGCGCCTGGTGGTTTTGTTCATTGACATCCAACGTCAGGTCGCCACTCAGAGCCACGGCATAGTCTAACAACCGTTGGCCGATACCGCCGCAGCGCGCCGCTGCCTCTATAAATAACATCTCGACGTGGTTATCCGATAAGCCAATGAAGCCACGGAGCCCGTGTTGCCCCTCCTCCGCCACCAGCGTGCGTAGCGCGTCGATATCCGTTTCGCGGAGGAAATGATGGCTAGCGCGGACGGAGCGCTCCCAAAGGGCCACCAACGGTGGGCTATCGGTAACAGTACGTGCTCTTATCGTTATCATGGCGTCACTCGGTAAGGTGTTAGCAAAAAATGCAAGATGCCCCAGTATCACCCGCCTCGCGTTTTGGCCACGGTGTTTTTACCACAGGCCAGTTCGGTCAAAACGGCAGGTTAACACAGGGCGCGCCCTCAATCGGCCTGTGGTGCTGAACATCGGCGACAGCGCTCCGGCGCTGCCGGCGTCAGCTAAGCCCCCTCACCGGGTCTCAAGCCCATCACATCGGCATGTCGCCTCGAAACCCGTTTACCGGCAGGTTTCCTGACTTAAAAACGCCTGCGTCAGTGCGCTAACGCGCGGCGCCGCTTGGACGCCGGAGGTGATAGCGCATCGTCACCATCAAGCATACGTGGCGTGCATCGCGGCAATACGACACATTAGTTGGTCGACGCGCGTCGTGGCAGTATGACATTTTACTTGGTCGACGTGCGTCGCGGCGATATGACATTTTACTTGGTCGATGCGTCTCGCAGCAGTACGACATGTTACGTTGTCCCTAACGGCGCGACGTTCTACTTTCGGCACCGGGCGCGGCGCGATAGCCGCTACGGTCGGGCTGCGCCGTATCGGCAGCGCGATATCGGCGCGGGTGCGCCAGGCATTGCCCGCGATGCCGCACCAAGCGCGCTGCAGCGGCAGGCGGTCTTGATACTGGTTGAGAATAAAAATTTCACCGGTGACTGTATTTTTCCACAGGCGGGTGGACAATGTAGCGCCGGGAGCCAGGGTGCCTAACTCTACCGAATACCAATGGGCGGTGGTCGCCTGGCAGGCCAGGAGGAGATGGGCCCTGATTGTTAACGGTTACAGAAAAAGCCTGTAGTCCGGCGTTGCCGCGGTGGTAATTTACCTTATCGCCAGCGCTGGCGGTGTGGGTCAGCAACAGCAGGCCGGACAGCAGTATTCCCCGCGCGTTCATCGACATCTCCGTCAAACAAGACGATTGGCGCCGGCAACGGCCGGCGGTGTACTGGATTAGGGCGTTATCATACGCTTTTTGAGGACAAACAATGAAGTTAACCGGTTGGAAAACCGGCGTGGGCACCCTCACGCTGACGTCGCTGCTGTACCAGGCGTGTTACGCCGCCGAAATTAACACCATCGCTATTTTGACGCCAGAGCCCGGCACGGATTACGGCTGGAATCAGCAAGGCATCAACGCGGCGCGTGAAGCGGGCAAAAAAGAGGGCGTTAAGGTGCTGGTCGCCGACAATCTTGGTTATGGCGATGTGCGCCCCACCCTGCGGGATCTCGCCTACGACGGCGCGCAGCTGTTTATCGCCCACGCCAGTGGCTATATCCAGGCAGCGCCGGAAATTGGCGCCCAGACCGGCATACCGGTTGCCATTACCGACAGCCCGTCCTCGTTGAAGGCCGGCCGCGTTGCCGATTATACCGTCAGCGGCCAAAAAGAGGCCTGGCTGGCGGGCACCCTGGCGGCCAAAATGTCGCGCAGCGGCACGCTCGGCATCGTCGTGTCCGGCGAGCCGCCGGCCTGGAACGCCCAAGCCGCGGCTTTTGTGCTCTGCGCCCGTGCGGCGCGCCCCGCGATTAAGATCCGCTATGCGGTTATTGGTCCTGCCGCCTATAGCGATGCCGCCGGCGGTAAACGAGTCACCGCGTCGGTGATCGCCGCCGGCACCGACGTTATTTTCGGCGAGGGCAACGGTTCAAGCTTCGGCATGCTGCAGGCGGTGGAAACCACGCCCGCCCAGGACGGCGGTAAAGTCTGGTTTATCGACGTCATCGGCGACAAATCCCCCATCGACAAAGGGCACCTTCTGAGCTCGGTGCTATGGAATCTGACGCCAGTCTATACCGCCATGATAAAGGGTCTGAAAAATAACCAATTCGGTAGCCATAGCTACCAGACCTCGCTGGCCAACGGCGCGATAGGGCTCCTGAAAATACCGCATATTCCTGATGATATCTGGGCGCAGGTCCAGGCGGTGCACGATCGGATTATCAGCGGCGAGATCACCGTGCCGGCGGATTATGACGCCAGTACGCTGCATGCGCTGCTGGCCGGTCAATAGCGGCATGGCCGATGCTAACTCCGCCGACACCGGCGGCGCTCTCCCTACCGGCGCGGGCAACGCTATCCCCGCCGACACAGACGATGCTCTCCCCGCCGGCGCGCCCCTGGTCAGGCTGCACGCGGTCACCAAGACGTTTCCCGGCATCATCGCCAATAATGCTATCAGCCTGGCGCTGTGGCCCGGCGAATTGCATGTGCTGCTGGAGGAAAACGGTGTGGGTAAATCGACGCTGGTGGCGCTGCTGTCCGGCATGCTGCGACCCGATAGCGGCCGCATCGAGGTGGCCGGCGCGGCAGATAGATTCACCCCGCCAGGCTCTGGCCCTCGGCATCGGCACGGTGTACCAGCACCCGATACTGGTGCCGACATTGACGCTAACGGAAAATCTGACGCTGGGCGATGCCTGGTGGCGCCCCCCGCCCGGCGGCGCTACGCGGCCGCTATTGCTCGCCTGGGCGCCAGTTTCGGCGTAACGGTGGCCCCCTGCGTGCCGGTGAGCACGCTATCGTTGGGCGAGCAGCAGCAGGCGGAAATTCTGCGCGCGGTGCTGCGCGGCAGCCGGGTGCTGATCCTCGACGAGCCGACCGCCCTGCTCACGCCGCAAGACGCCGAGCGGCTGGGCCTGCTGATGCGCCGTCTGGTGGCGCAGGGTCTGGCGGTGGTGTTTATCACCCATAAGCTCAATGAAGCTTTAGCCTGGGGCGACCGCCTCAGTGTCCTACGGCGCGGCCGCAAGGCGGGGGAAATTCCGCCGGCGCGCCTGCAGGCCCTTTCCCCACAGATGGCCAGAGGGAAAGTGCTAGAGTGGATGTTTCATCCTACCGGCGAGGACGCTCCCCCGCTCGCAGACGCTACGTCGGTATCACTCCCGGACGACGGCGAGCAGGCCCCCGCGCAGACGACGCCGGAACGGTTCCACGGGATAACCGGTGCAACGCCGCTGTTGGTGGCGCAGCACCTGTCAGTGGCGGATCCGCGCGTTCCGTTGCGCGACATCACTTTTAGCGTTGCCGGCGGCGAGATCCTGGCTATCGCCGGAATCGACGGCAATGGCCAAACGCAACTGGCGGAAGCCCTGGCGGGATAGCGCGCGCTAAGCGCCGGGCAGATCTGGCTGGCGGAGCAGTCGCTGCACGACTGTAGCGTGCGCGAGCGACGTCGGCGTAGGTTGAGCTACATCACCGATGACCGGCTGGGCGAAGGCACGGTTGGCGCATTCCCGATGGCGGAAAATCTCTTGCTCAAGCAGATAGGCGCCCCCCCTTTCTGGCGCGGCGGCATACTCCGCCCGGCACGCATCAATGCCTTTGCCCGCCGGCGTATCCGCGCGTTCGATATCCGTCCCCCCGACCCCGGTACCCTTATCGATACGCTGTTCGGCGGAAATAGGCAAAAAGTTCTGCTGGCGCGCGAGCTCAACGACCGCGCCCGAGCGGTGATTTTTGCCAAACCCACCTATGGCCTTGATTTGCATAACAGCTTGGCCATCCGTGAACGCATACGCCAGACCGCGGCGCAGGGGGTAGCGGTAGTGCTTATTTCCACCGATCTCGACGAGCTGCTGGCCTTGGCCCATCGCGTAGCGGTCCTGCGCCGGGGACAGATCGTGGGCATGGTCGAAAATGATACCGATGCCCGTCGGCGCATCGGCATGTTGATAAGAGGAGAAGCGCAATGAGAGACCCTTCCCCCCGCCGCAACGGCACCGCCGCCGGGTTAAGGCGCTTATGCCTGGAAACGGGATTTACTTTGCTACCGATCGGATTAGCGCTTTTGATGGCCGGTCTGCTGCTTTGGCTGATGGGCGTCGACCCTCTGTCCTACTATGGCTTTATCCTACGTAAAGGGTTGCTGGCCCCTTCTGGGTGGCAGGCTTCGCTGACTCGCATGGGGCCGCTGCTGCTGATCGCCGCCAGCCTGATGGTGGCGTTCAGCGCCGGTTTGTGGAACCTCGGCGGCGACGGGCAGTTTATGCTAGGCGCCGTATTTGCGTCGGCCATCGCGCCGGCGCTGTTGTCCCATGGCGTTCCCCTAGGCATCACCCTGTTTTTAGCGCTGTTGGCCGGGGCGCTGGCCGGAGTGCTGTGGGGTCTGCTGCCGGTGGCGCTGAAAATCTGGCGCAACATTAACGAAATCATTACTAGCCTGATGATGTCTTTTCTCGGCGTTTCGCTGGCTAATGTGCTGGTCAAGCTACTGCTGGCGGATCCGGCCACCACCGTGCCACAAACCCGCAATCTTCCCTGGGAACAACGGCTGCCGATGCTGTTCGGCGGTCCGGTTTCCAGCGGCCTTTTGCTCAGTCTGCTGGCGGTATTATTGACGCACGCTGTGATAAACCATACTGCGTTCGGCCTGCGTATACGGGTGATGGGCGCCAACCCGCGCGCGGCGATACATGCCGGACTGCCGGTCGGCGCGCTGACGCTTGCGGTGTTCGCGCTGTCCGCCGGGCTGGCGGGGCTGGCGGAAGCGGTTGAAATCATCGGGATACAGGGCAACGTGCGCGCCGATTGGAATCCGGCCTATAGCCTGGTCGTCGTGCCGCTGGTGTTTCTCGCGCAATTCAACGGCTTTGGCAGTATCGCCCTGGTATTCGTTTTCTCGGTGCTTTCCATCGGCAGCGAAAGCGCGGCGCGGCGGATGGGCGTCCCCAACCATTTCACCTTGTTGACCGTAGCGCTGCTGTTGATCGTGCCGGGATTGACCCGTCTGGCGGTCGCCAGGCTGCGGCAGGCGCTGCGCCATCGCGCGCTGCGTAATACCACACAGGGCGGCGCTTAGCGTCGGCGAAGGAGAATACATGAAAGGGTTAACCAGCGGTTTTGTCACGTCCTTACTGATGGGGGCCATCGTCGCCGACATCCCGCTGTTGCTGGCGGGGCTGGGTGAGCAACTGTCGGAAAAGGCCGGCGTGCTGAATATCGGTTTGGAAGGAATGATGCTGGCCGGCGCCTGGTTAGGATTCTTGGTGGCCTGGCGCCATGATTCCATGGCGATGGGCTTATGGGCCGGCGCCGCAGGCGGGATGGTGGCGGCGGCGCTAATGGCGGATCTGTGCCTGTGGCTGCGGCTCAATCAGATAGTCATCGGTATCGCCCTGACCCTTGGCGCCGAGGGAGCCACCGCGCTGCTACAGCAAATGGCTTTCAGCCATAGCTATCCCCGTTTGGGCGGCGTCGACACCCTCAGCGTGCCGTGGCTTGCTAATCTGTCGGTTTTCGGCAAAGCCCTGTTCGTGCAGCCGCTGGTCGTCTATTTGGCCGTGGGATGCGTGCCGCTACTGGCCTGGCTTTATCGCGCCAGCAACGCCGGACTGGCGCTACAGACGGCAGGCGATAAGCCCGGCGCGCTGGCCGGGCTGGGCGGCGCCTACATGGCGCAGATCGGCGCCGGTATCTTCGTGCCGTTCATGACCCAGGGCAACGGTTTTATCGCTATTGTACTGGCAATGCTGGCGCGCGGCCGCCCGCTGTGGGTGTTGGCGGGCGCGCTACTGTTCGGGACGTGCCTGTCGCTGACCACCGCGCTACAGGTGCTGGGGGTGAATCTCCCTACCGATGTCATTCAGATGCTGCCCTTCATCACCGTGATGCTGGTGCTCGTCGTTTTCGGGCGCCGGGCGGTTCTACCTGCCGCGTTGGGCACCCTCTGGACCCGGGGAGCGCGTTAACGGCATCAGATATTCGCGCACGAGGGACGTTGACGACACGCATCAGGCATTCGCGCGCAGGACGTGAATGGCGCGCATCAGATATCCGCCCTGGGCCGTTAACGGCATCAGGCTTCCGCACGCGAGGGACGTTATCGGCGCGCGGAGTCTCAACGCGAGGTCCAGTGACGGCACGCCAGCATCGGCGGCCGAGGTGCGCGGCCAAGGAGAAACCCTCCCGGCGCGTCCGCCAGCCCAGCGCCATGGGCGCGGCGCGGTGCCCTCACACCCCCCGCCACCGCCGCCTGAGACGGCTTTTAACGCTGTTTTAGCGGCGTGATGAGGCTATCCAACCCTTCTATCTTTATCGCCAGCACCAGACTCATGAGCTGGCCCAGCCGCCCTTCCGGAAATTCCCCTTTGCGGGCAAACCAGAGCAGGTAAGGGTCGGGCAGATCGATAAGCATCCGCCCCTGATATTTGCCAAACGGCATCGCGGTATTGGCAATGGCCACCAGATCCTCTTTTTCCATTTTCGCCCCCTTGCGCGTCGGGTTAGTCCCCCAAAAGACGCATCATTTCCGCCTCATCCATGATCGGAATATTTAACTGCTGAGCCTTGGACAGTTTAGAACCGGCCGCCTCCCCCGCGATCAGCAGATCGGTCTTGGCGGAAACGCTGCCGCTGACCCGAGCGCCGAGGGCTACGAGCCGATCTTTGGCCTTATCCCGCGACAGGGTGCTGAGCGATCCGGTCAGCACAATGGTCTTACCGGCAAACGGGTTATCCCCCGCCGCGACGGATGCGGCCACAGGCGCCGGCCAATGGATGCCTATCGTCGGGCTCAGCAACTCTCTAATGACCTCAAGATTATGGCTTTCCTCGAAAAAGTGGCGCACGTGGGTTGCCACAATCTTGCCGATGTCCTGCACCCCAGTCAGCGAGTCAATATCTGCGGCTGTCAGCGCGTCCAGCGTACCATAAGCGGCAGCCAGATTTGCCGCCGTCGCCTCGCCCACCTCGCGGATCCCGAGCGCGTAGAGAAAACGCGCGAAGGTGGTCTGTTTGGCGTTCTCCAGCGCTTCCAGCAAATTTTGCGCCGATTTCAGCCCCATTCGCTCGAGCCGGGTCAGGTTCTCTTTCGTCAGTCGGAACAAATCGGCCGGCGTTTTCACCAGCTCACGCTCCACCAGTTGATCGATAATCTTATCCCCCATGCCGTCGATGTCCATCGCCCGACGAGAAACGAAATGTTTCAGCGCTTCCTTTCGTTGCGCGGCACAGACCAGGCCCGCGGTGCAGCGTAACACCGCCTCGCCCTCAACGCGCTCCACATCCGAGCCGCAGACCGGGCAATGGGACGGAAACGCCACCGGCCGCGCATCCTCAGGCCGTTCGGAGGCGACAACACCGACGATCTGCGGGATGACATCGCCGGCGCGGCGGATAATCACCGTATCGCCAATCATCAGTCCCAGCCGCTCGACCTCATCGGCGTTGTGCAGAGTGGCATTGCTGACCATGGCGCCAAACACCAGCACCGTCTCAAGCCGCGCCACCGGAGTGATGGCACCGGTACGTCCCACCTGGAACTCCACGTCCCGCACCCGGGTTAACTGCTCCTGGGCCGGAAACTTATAGGCGATGGCCCAGCGCGGCGCGCGGGCGACAAACCCCAAGCGCTGCTGTAGAGCCAGCGAATCCACTTTAATAACCACGCCATCGATATCAAAGCCGAGCGTCGCGCGCGCCTCGTGCACCTGTTGATAGAACGCCCGCACCGCGGCGCTGCCGGTGCAGCGGCGGACGCGATCGCTGACCGGTACGCCCCAGGCTTTAAACTGCTGCAACCGCTCCCAATGACTTTCCGGCAGCGCGCCGTCTTCCAGCAGGCCGACGCCGTAACAATAAAACGTCAGCGGCCGCTTGGCGGTGATGGCGGGATCCAGTTGGCGCAAGGAGCCGGCGGCGGCGTTGCGCGGATTGGCGAAAACTTTGCCCCCTTCCCGTTTGGCGGTTTCATTCAGCCGCTGAAAGCCCGCTTCCGACATAAACACTTCGCCGCGGATCTCCAGCAGACGCGGCAGGTCGCCGTTATCTTTTAAACGCAGCGGAATGGTGCGAATGGTGCGCACATTGGCGGTGATATCCTCGCCGGTGGTGCCGTCGCCGCGGGTGGCGGCCCGCACCAGCTCGCCGTTTTCATACAACAGGCTAACCGCCAGACCGTCCAGTTTGAGTTCGCAGCAGTAGGTCATATCGTCATCGCGCTTAATCCTGTCCCGCACCCGTTTGTCGAACGCCAAGAAACCGGGCTCTTCAAAAACGTTATCCAGCGAAAGCATCGGCACTTCATGGCGCACTTGGCCGAAGCTATTCTGCGCCTGCCCACCAACGCGCTGGCTGGGAGAATCGGCGGTCAGCAGGTCCGGCCGTTTAGCCTCCAGCTCACGCAGTTCCGCCATGACCCGGTCATATTCGCTATCGGGCACTTCAGGGGCGGATTCCACGTAATAGAGGTATTCCCAATGTCGCAACTGCTCACGCAGCCGCAGGATCTGTTGTTCTATCTGTTCCATGATGCACCATCAGCAGCAAAAACCCCCGCAAGCGGGGGCTGAGGAGTAACGCTATTTTAGCAGTAACCGGCCGGATAAGCGTAGCCGCAGACGGCGGGCGCGGACGACACGCCATCGCGGGGCCGGCTCGCCACGGCAGGCAAGCGCAGATCACCCGCCGCCTGACGCTCGGGCTTAACCAGAGAACGGCAGGCGCGGGTGACGCCTCTTAGACCGATCGAGGTACACCGGCGGCGCGCCGGATCACTTACGCGTTCAGGCGCCGGCGTTGGCGTCCAGCACCTGGCGAATGCGCGCTTTGTAATCGTCCAGTTTTTGCGGGGTCATCATGCGTCGCTCGTCGTCAAGCACGCCGCCGCCGCAATCATCGGCGATACGCTGGGCGGATTGCAACATCAGTTTGAAGTTCTGATGGGCATCGCCATAGGAAGGCACCATCATGAACATGGAGATACCGGGGGTGGTGAAGTCAGCCATATCATCAGGATTGAAAGAACCGGGCTTGACCATATTGGCCAGGCTGAACAGCACCGGCCCGCTGCCGGCGGGATTGAGATGGCGGTGGAAAATATTCATTTCGCCGAACTGAAAACCGGCCTGAAGTACGCTTTGCAGCAATTCCTCGCCGCCTAACACCGTCCCGTTGTGAGCGGCGACATGGAGCACCAGCACCGTTTCTTTTTCCCGCACCGGCGACGGCTGCGCCGCGTCCACGTCTACAGGGTCAAGCGCGGCGGACGGCGCCGACGGGCGGTATTCATCCTGCGGCGCCGCGGCGCGAGCGGCGGCGGGCAGTAGCGGGTCGTCGTCATATTCCGCATCGTCGCCCGGCGCGGCCTGTGTGTGTGCGGGCATTGCGGGCTCGGCGGCGCGGATTTGCGGGTGTTCGCGGTGGGGTCTGGCGGCGCCAGGAGCGGACTGCCCGAAACCTTCATCCAGCAGAGGATCGACATCATCATCCCGTTGACCCTCACCGGCGTGGGCGCGGCGCGCGGCGGGACGTGAGAACGGCGCGTCGTCGTCGATGCGACCGACATCCGCGCCGTCGTGGTGGCGAACGTGCGTGACGCGAACTTCGCCCACCCCCTCATCCCGCTCAGACAGCGGCGGCTCGTCCTGATCCTGACGTTCTTGTTTCAGTCGTTTGACCGGGCGATCGCGAAAAACCGCAGAGCGCTCTTTACGGCTGGTCCAAAGACCATGTAAAAGTAACGCTATAATCGCGACCGCACCCACGACGATTAATATCAGACGCAAATCCTGCATCATTGCCATCTCAGCTGTTCTAAATTCATTGCACATTGCCATAGCGGCAAACATTTACTCTCTTAACTGTATTTGCCTGCATAGACAAGTGCAAGTCTACAGGGTACTTTCTGGCAAAAAGAGTTTGGCAAGTTATTTTTTTGCTGCTTTTCAGACAAAATGGGGCTTTGTTGAATAAATCGAACTTTTAGGTGACTGGCGGCTCTGATCACTACATTCGTTTCAACATCAGGTCCCCATGGCAAAGCAAAAGTTTAAAATCACCAACTGGCCCGCATATAACAATGCGCTCAGGCAGCGGGGGGACCTGACAGTATGGCTTGATGAGTCAGCCATTGCTGCATGGACTGAGAGTACACCACCTGAACATCGTGGCCGGCCGCTTCACTACACCGATATGGCCATTACCACGGTTTTGATGATAAAGCGCGTGTTTAACCTTTCGCTCCGGGCGTTACAGGGTTTCGTTGACTCGATTTTTAAACTGATGGGGCTGTCGCTGCGCTGCCCAGATTACTCTCTGGTCAGCCGGCGAGCAAAAACCGTCGACATCAGCATAAAAACGCCAACCCGCGGCGAAATCTCACACCTGGTCATCGATGGCACCGGCCTGAAAGTCTTCGGCGAAGGCGAATGGAAAGTCAGGCAGCATGGGGCTGAGAGGCGCAGAGTATGGCGCAAGCTTCATCTGGCAGTAGATAGCGTGACACATGAAATTATCTGTGCCGATTTATCGCTAAGCGGTACGACAGATGCGCAGGCGCTGCCCGGGCTGATTAACCAAACCCACCGGAAAATCAGGGAAGCGTCGGCTGACAGTGCTTACGATACGCGTTACTGTCATGATGCTCTGCTGAGGAAAAAAATAAAGCCGCTTATCCCACCGCGAAGTGGTGCGCAATATTGGCCAGCTCGATACCATGAGCGTAACCATGCGGTGGCAAATCAGCATCTGAACGGCAATAACGATACCTGGAAAAAGAAAGTAGGTTATCACCGGCGTTCACTGGCTGAAACGGCCATGTTCTGGTTTAAAACACTTCTGGGTGGTCATCTGAGTCTGCATGACTATGACGCGCAGGTAGGTGAGGCAATGGCAATGGTTAAAGCACTTAACCGGATCACACTGTTAGGAATGCCAACCAGCGTCCGCATCATGTAACAATCGCCCTGATAGGGAGGAAGTCGTCACAAATTTCGGATTTATTCAACAAAGCGACAAAATGGGCCAAGCGGCAGCCATAAACCCTTAAAACCAGGGTTACACCCTTATCTATTCGGACAAAAATGGCACAAAACGACATGCAAAACGAGATAACTTCCCGCAGCGGCGTGCATTATTTTTTCGCCGGCTGGCGTTTAATCATGCTACCCGGAATTAAACGCTACGTCCTGCTACCGCTATTGGTCAATATCGCGCTGTTGGGCGGCGCTTTTTGGTGGCTGTATCGCCAGCTCAGCGTCTGGATACCGCAATTGATGAGCTACGTGCCCCATTGGCTGCACTGGCTTAATTACCTCCTCTGGCCTTTATGCGTACTGGCAGTACCGCTGGTGTTCGGTTATTTCTTCAGTACCGTGGCCAATGTGATTGCCGCGCCGTTCAACGAGCTGTTGGCCGAACGGCTGGAATCGCGCCTGACGGGCCATGTCGCCCCGGACAGCGGCCTGGTGGCTTTGATGCGCGATACGCCGCGCATGTTGCACCGCGAATTTGTGAAGCTGTGCTACTACCTACCCCGAGCGCTGATATTACTGGCCCTCCATTTTATTCCCGCCATCGGCCAAACGCTGGTCCCGGTGCTGTGGTTCCTCTTCAGCGCCTGGATGCTGGCAATTCAATACTGCGATTATCCGTTTGATAATCACAAGGTCCCCTTTCCGGCGATGCGCGCCGCACTGCGCCGTCACAAGGTCGCGAATCTGCAGTTTGGGGCGCTGGTGAGCCTGTTTACCCTGATACCGGTGGTAAATCTGGTGATTTTGCCGGTGGCGGTATGTGGCGCCACGGCGATGTGGGTAGACAACTATCGCACCGGCCATACTTTATCCGGTTCTTAAAAACTTATGTCTTAATAAAAGATACCAATACTCAATATAAGTCAATGTAATTTATTAATTTTTTATGAATACCACCTTCATTAAGATAAGCAAAATGAAAAAGTAAATCATCAGTAAAAACAACTAATTAAAAATAGTTTTGCAGAAGGGTTTTCTCTTGACTTGAGCCTGTTTAGAAATTTGTGTATTTGCCTGATTTTGATATGTTCAATCCAACATCAAAAACAGGTTAATTTATGGACGAAAAACAGTTGCAGGCTCTGGCTAACGAACTGGTCAAAAATCTCAAAACCCCTGAAGATCTCAGTCACTTCGATCGGCTGCTGAAAAAAATTAGCGTCGAAGCAGCTCTCAATGCCGAAATGACCCATCACCTCGGCTACGATAAAAATCAGCCTAAACCGGGGACCAACGCCCGCAACGGCTATTCCACAAAAACCGTTACCACTGGCGATGGCCCACTGGCGCTGCGTACTCCGCGCGATCGTGACGGTTCCTTTGAACCGCAACTGGTGAAGAAGAACCAGACCCGGATTACCGGGATGGATAACCAGATTTTATCGTTGTACGCCAAAGGGATGACCACCCGCGAGATCGCCGCCGCGTTCAAAGAGCTGTATGACGCCGATGTCTCGCCGGCGCTGGTCTCAAAGGTCACCGATGCGGTCATGGAGCAGGTTGTCGAATGGCAAAACCGGCCTCTGGATGCAGTCTATCCCATTGTTTATCTTGACTGTATCGTTCTAAAAGTCCGGCAGGACAGCCGCATCATCAACAAATCTGTGTTCCTGGCGCTGGGCATCTGCAGATTCCGACGTATCCGATCAGCTGTTCCGGCGACATCCGATCAGTTATTCCGATATTTTCCGATCACCCATTCCAGTGATATTCGATCACGTGTTCGCTCATCTTCTGACTCGGGTTTAGTCTATTTTTCCTGTGCTGGCTACTCCTTGCTCTTTGCGTAGTGATTCGCCTTTAAGTTCCAGTCTATAGCTGGGGTGTACTGACCGATCGAGTAACGCGTCAGCTGTCGTGGGGTTTTCTATCAGTCCATACCATTTTTTCACCGGCAGTTGACTGATCAGGATGCTGCTGCTTTTGTCGTAGCGATCTTCCATCACCTCCAACAGCATCGTTGCCTGCATCGGACTTATTGATTCTAGGCCCACATCGTCCAAGATCAGTAACTCTATTTTTTCTAACTGCTTAAGCTGTTTTAGATAGGTCCCGTCTACCTGACACTGGTGAAGATGGGCCAGCAACCGACCCACTCGCCAGTAACGCACGCTATATTGCTGCCGGCATGCCTGCTCACTAAGCGCACAACTGAGCCAGGTTTTGCCCGTACCTGTCGGCCCCGTGATGAGTATGCTTTTTTGATATTTCAGATATTGTCCCCCTAGCAGATCTCGCATCTGTTCCGGTGTCACTCCTAGGCTAGGGATATAGCGGATATCTTCCGGTTTTGCCTGCAAGCGCATTTACGATTGCCGTCGAAGACGGCATATGTGGTTGTTTTTTTTATGCAAATTTTCCGCTTCTACCATCAGCGACAACCGCTCCTCGAACCCCAGCTCCCCATAACTCCCCGGAAGTTCGCGTTGCGTCTCCAACGCTTGGACCATTGCCGACAACTTCAGCTCTCGCAGAGCCATTAACAGTGTATCCATATTTATTCTCCTTAGTGATAACTGTCCGGACCTCGGAGGTTTTCGTGAACCAGCATTGATACGCCGGCTCCGTCCTGGGTGACCTCACTTTCACGACCGTGTTTCAATACGTTGGCTGAAAGAGCGGTTAATGCACCCTTTCTCCAACGCCAGCGCGCAGGCCTTCTCCAGTCGCGTCGTCTCATAGCGCCGTTGCAGATTGAGTAGCCTCAGCACGGAGCGGTAAGCCTGCTCCGGATGGGCTTTGCTCTTTTGGATGGACTCGACCACTTTCAGTGTGCACACACCCACCGACAGCGCCCAACTGCACAGCCTTTCCGGCGTCCACCTGACTCTGCCCCTTATGGTTAGCCGGCATGTGCGCCGCCTGAGTCGTGTGCCTATAGGCGTTATCGCTGCGAGGGTGCGTAGCCACGCAGACGCCCTTATGGTGGATTTGCACCAGCCGTTGGGTGGCGATGACGTCAACGCGCTCGCCAACCAGCGGATGAGGCACCGAGTACCAGTTTTTGCCGTAGTCTATGTGGTAATCAGGTCCCACTCGGGCAACGAGATACTTCACTGTATTCCCATTGTGTGGGCGGTAGAGGCCCAAGAGCCGGTTTGTCCAGCTGCTCGAAGCGTTCAAGGCGACTTTGTCCGCCGTAATGACGCATCGGGCGCAGATTCAACTCATGATTGAGTTCTCGTATCACCTGGTTGAGTTCGGCCAGCGAGTAGAACCTACGTTTACGCAATCGGGCCAAAACCCAGCGTTCTACCAGCTGCACAGTTGATTCTGCCTTCGCCTTGTCTTTCGGTTTTCTCGGGCGCGCCGGTAGCACCACTGTCTCATAGTGATTTGCCAGCGCCTGGTAGCTCTGGTTTATGACCGGCTCATAGCGGTCAGGGGTGCTGACAGCGCTGCGCAGATTATCAGGTATCATCAGCTCCGGAACCCCACCCATGAAGTGCAGGCAGCGGCTATTGGCGTTGAGCCACGATGCCATGTCCTGGCCTTCGCAGGCTTCGATATACGCATAGCCTGACACGCCCATGGCAGCGACGAAGATAGCGACCTGGCGTACGCTACCGGTCGCAGGGTTGACGATAGGTACGGTGGGGCCACAGAAGTCGATGAAGAGCTTTTCGCCAGCCTTGTGCTCCATGCGCATGGAACGCCTCTGCTTCTTTTTCCAGTCACGGAACAGTGCACAAAACTGTGAGTAACCGAGGGCATCACCGCCCACGGCGGACTGATATTCCATCCAGAGCAGCTGCTTGGTCATGCCCTTGCGGCTTAACTCGGTATCGATATCAAGCCAGCTGGGTAAGGTATTGATAACTTTTCCGGATTTGCCGGGATAGAGCAGGCGGTCGAGGTCGACGGGGGACAGTTCCGCCGGCAATGGCCAGACCAGGTTAGCTACCGTGAATCGGCCGAGGATATCGTGCACGGTAGTACAGCCTATGCCGAGCGCTGCTGCGATAGTGCGATTCGAGCGACGCTGCTCGAATTTCATACGTAACACATTAATATAGATGCACATTTCCGTTCTCGCTTTCTTCTTTTTACGTGCCATGCCATGCCCCAGGAAGCTAAAAGTCTCCAGAGTATGGCGGAACAGAAGATGAGCGATCGGACAGAATCGGAATCGCTGATCGGGCGACCGGAATCAGTGATCGGATGAAATCAGAATTAGTGATTGGGTGAAATCGGAATCAGTGATCGGATGTGACCGGAACCAGCAGCATCAACATCGAAGGCCAGAAAGAGTTGCTAGGTATGTGGCTGGCCGAAAATGAAGGCGCAAAGTTCTGGCTGAACGTGCTGACAGAGCTGAAAAACCGCGGCCTGAACGATATCCTTATCGCCTGCGTAGACGAGCTGAAAGGTTTCCCTGACGCTATTAACGCGGTGTATCCGGAGGCGCGGCTCCAGCTGTGTGTCGTACATATGGTGCGCAACAGCCTGCGGTTCGTCTCCTGGAAGGACTACAAGGCCGTCACCCGCGACCTGAAATCTATCTATCAGGCCCCTACGGAAGAAGCCGGCTTGCAGGCGCTGGAAGCGTTCTCCAGTGCCTGGGACATCCGCTACCCGCAAATAAGTCGAAGCTGGCAGGCAAACTGGGCCAATCTGGCCACGTTCTTTGCCTACCCAACGGACATCCGCAAGGTGATCTACACGACCAACGCCATCGAGTCGTTAAACAGCGTGATCCGGCATGCCATCAAAAAGCGCAAGGTGTTCCCGACCGACGACGCAGTGAAAAAGGTGGTGTGGCTGGCGATACAGGCGGCCTCACAGAAATGGACAATGCCTTTGAGGGACTGGCGCATGGCAATGAGCCGCTTTATTATCGAGTTCGGTGACCGCCTGGACGGTCACTTCTAAGAAAAGGCATTTACACAGAATCGTGTACAGGGTCTCTCTGACGCTCAACAGCGGCACCGCAACTTGCAGCGACTATAAATTTACCAACATCCGAAATCTCAAGGAAACTGTATCATGAGCAAAACCTTGTTCACTTATGACGAATCAGCAGCCGTATCTGCCGGGCAGAGCAACTTTATCAAGGAGTCCGGCGTTTACGTTATCACCATTGAAGAAGCCAAGGTGGTGAAAAGTCAAAATGGTGCGACGTTCATTGAATTTTCAGGCGAATCAGCAGACGGCCACCTCATCCAATACCTTTCCGTTTGCATCAACAAGAAAGATGGCTCCGTCAATGCCTACGGCGTTAACATGATTCAAGCCATCATGGGCTGTACCGAAGTCAAAAGCATCAGCGAAAAGATGCTCAGTACCAGCCAAACTAACGTGCCAGAGTTTGCAGGGAAGCGTGTTGGGTTGTTGTTGCAGAAGATCTTACGCACCAAGCAGGACGGCGGCGATACCTATAACTTTGAAATTCGTATCCCGTTCTATCCTGATACGAAGCAGACTATCAAGGAACGTCTCGAAAGCCAGGATGCAAAGACTATCGATACGATGCTTTCCACGCTTAAGGATAAGGATGAGCGCCGTCATAACCCGAAATACAGCGGCCATCCATCTCAAGGCATACCGCCAGTCGATGCCTACGAGGATTCAATCCCGTTCTGAAGATAATTTGGGGCTGGGCGTGGGTTGCCAAGAAAGGTTAGATGAGACCCTGTACACGATTCTGTGTAAATGCCTTTTCTTAGAAGTGACCGTCCAGGCGGTCACCGAACTCGATAATAAAGCGGCTCATTGCCATGCGCCAGTCCCTCAAAGGCATTGTCCATTTCTGTGAGGCCGCCTGTATCGCCAGCCACACCACCTTTTTCACTGCGTCGTCGGTCGGGAACACCTTGCGCTTTTTGATGGCATGCCGGATCACGCTGTTTAACGACTCGGTGGCGTTGGTCGTGTAGATCACCTTGCGGATGTCCGTTGGGTAGGCAAAGAACGTGGCCAGATTGGCCCAGTTTGCCTGCCAGCTTCGACTTATTTGCGGGTAGCGGATGTCCCAGGCACTGGAGAACGTTTCCAGCGCCTGCAAGCCGGCTTCTTCCGTAGGGGCCTGATAGATAGCTTTCAGGTCGCGGGTGACGGCCTTGTAGTCCTTCCAGGAGACGAACCGCAGGCTGTTGCGCACCATATGTACGATACACAGCTGGAGCCGCGCCTCCGGATACACCGCGTTAATAGCGTCAGGGAAACCTTTCAGCCCGTCTACGCAGGCGATAAGGATATCGTTCAGGCCGCGGTTTTTCAGCTCTGTCAGCTCTGTCAGCACGTTCAGCCAGAACTTTGCGCCTTCATTTTCGGCCAGCCACATACCTAGCAACTCTTTCTGGCCTTCGATGTTGATGCCCAGCGCCAGGAACACAGATTTGTTGATGATGCGGCTGTCCTGCCGGACTTTTAGAACGATACAGTCAAGATAAACAATGGGATAGACTGCATCCAGAGGCCGGTTTTGCCATTCAACAACCTGCTCCATGACCGCATCGGTGACCTTTGAGACCAGCGCCGGCGAGACATCGGCGTCATACAGCTCTTTGAACGCGGCGGCGATCTCGCGGGTGGTCATCCCTTTGGCGTACAACGATAAAATCTGGTTATCCATCCCGGTAATCCGGGTCTGGTTCTTCTTCACCAGTTGCGGTTCAAAGGAACCGTCACGATCGCGCGGAGTACGCAGCGCCAGCGGGCCATCGCCAGTGGTAACGGTTTTTGTGGAATAGCCGTTGCGGGCGTAGGTCCCCGGTTTAGGCTGATTTTTATCGTAGCCGAGGTGGTGGGTCATTTCGGCATTGAGAGCTGCTTCGACGCTGATTTTTTTCAGCAGCCGATCGAAGTGACTGAGATCTTCAGGGGTTTTGAGATTTTTGGCCAGTTCGTTAGCCAGAGCCTGCAACTATTTTTCGTCCATAAATTAACCTGTTTTTGATGTTGGATTGAACATATCAAAATCAGGCAAATACACAAATTTCTAAACAGGCTCTTAGATGAGGATTTTGACGAGCGTGACCGCAACTCCAAGGAGTGCCGTCATCATGGCAGCCATCTTAATGAGCAACCACGTTGATATGCTTTCAACATCCTTACGCAAAAGGGCTATCTGGGTCGCCGTTTCTTTTCTGGCATCGGCGATTTGGGCATCGGTCTTCTCGAACCGAAACTCAATCTCTTTACGCACATCTTCAAGATCGCGCTTGACCGTAGAAATTTCGGCAGATAAATCTTTGCGAACATTGGCAATCTCTGCGGATAAGTCTTTGCGAGCATCTTCAAGATCACGCTTTACATCTTTGATGTCTGCTTTGGTAGCAAGATCGGCAACCTCGTGCGATTCACGCACGACAAGGGTTATCGCTTTGGCTTGCTCTCTGTTGAGGCCGGCGTTTTCCAGCGTTTCGACGAACTCTTGTGTATCAAATGCGACTTGGCCCATATGCGTATCCTCGTGGTGATGTAGGCAGTATAGCTGTCGGGGGCATGGCAAGGCAACTTGCAGGTAATTTGCTATAATCACCACGCCAGCCTGAACAACTGGCCTCCCTAACTCAACTGCTGTGCCGTCCAACCCAGGGGTTTAAGATGGCGCAGGCGGCATATCGAAAAACGAGACCTACCACACTGACCACGACAACTGTCGAGGCCGGCGGTGTGTTGCAATCGATAAAAACACGCTCTCAAGGTCGCGCGCACGCGCGTTTTGGGGGGACACCGTGCCAGTAGTTGCAACGGTCAAAACCGACTGGTTCCGGGTGATAAACGACATTACCCGCGCCGGGATCCCACTACAGGAAATCGCCAGAGAGCTGGACGTGTCCAAGTCTGCGATTATTGGCTGGAAGCAGGGCGCGGCACCTAATCATCACACCGGCGAGGCGCTGATTGATTTCTGGTGTTATGTCACGCATCGCCAGCGCACAGAGCTGCCTGTGCAGGTCTCATCGCGGCGCTTTGTGTACGCCTGGCGCAACAAACGCTAGCCCCCGCTTCCGCAACAGCGTATTTGGTTGGGATCCTGACCGTGCATCCCTTTCACACTGGCGGCTCTATTATCGACAGGAGCCACGACAATGGCACGAAAAAGAAAAGCCGTCGAAATCCCGGGGCAGGAGTCCACAACCGCCGCAGAGGTTGCGACAGACGAACAGACGGGCAATCAAGCATTGCCTGAGGGTGTCGGCACTTCCGATGAGCAGAGCGTGCCGCAGAGGGTTTCTGCACTGCCAGACAGCACTGCGCAGGCTGAGCGTAACGCTATCCTGTCCACGCTTGACGAGCCGGCCGCAGCCATCATCACCCGCTTTGACGCGCTGGGCTTTACCGATATGACCGACCAGAAGCTGACCGACAATCTCTCTTTCCTCGAACTCGTCAAGAAAGCCACCACGGCAGCACCCGTCGCGCCGCTTGGGATTGTGACGAATGAAGAAGGTAAACGTCAGCCCGTACTGGGTAAGCCGATTTTAACGGAACACGGCTGGCACGTGCCGGGCTAAGGAGAACGTGATGTGTGGAGGGAGTGCACCCCAGGTCGTACGAACGGATCCGCAGGTTGAAGCCAATGCGGCGGCTGACGCCGCGGCAAAGGCGGCGAACGCAGATGCCGCCGCGCGCAAGAAACGCAAGAAAAGCTCGTCTTTGCTGGCCAGTGGTGCAGAAGGGGCCGCGGACTCAGGCAGCTCTTTGTTGTCTTCGGGCGCGCAGTCTGCGCAGAAAAAGGCATTAGGGGCGTAACCGATGGATGAACTTGCCGTCAAGCTGATTACGCGTGCTGATGCGCTAAAATCCCACCGCCAGCGGCATGAAAGCGTCTGGCTCGAGTGCTACGACTACTACCTATCCGTTGCGTGGCGCGGGTTTTTCGGCTGACGTGCTGGACGCACAGAGCGCTAAGTCGAAGGTGGCGAAACTGCTGGACGGCACCGCCACCGATAGCGCCCGCATGCTGGCCTCGGCGCTCATGTCCGGCATGACCCCGGCCAACGCACAGTGGCTCAATCTCGACAGTGAATCGCTGGCTGACGAGGACAAGGCCTGGCTCTCCACCTGTGCCACATTGGTATGGGAGAACATCCACGCTGCTAATTTTGACGCGGAAGGCTATGAGGCGAATCTTGACGTCGTGTGCGCGGGCTGGTTCGTGCTGTACATCGACGAGAATCGGGAGGAGGGCGGCTATACGTTCCAGCAGTGGCCGCTGTCGCAATGCTACGTTGCGTCAACCCGCAAAGACGGCATTGTCGATACGATTTATCGCTGCTACCAGATGACCGCCGAGCAGGCGATCGCTGAGTTCGGAGAGCAGGGCGTCAGCGAGAAAATACGCCGTGTGGCCAAGGATAAGCCGGATGACAGGTTTGATTTCCTGCACGCGATATTCCCGCGTACGAATTATGTGGTAAACGCCCGTTTGGCTAAGCATTTGCGCTTTGCCTCTTTTCACGTGGAGAGGCAGGGAAAGCGCATAGTGCGAGAATCGGGTTACCACGAATTCCCGGTTTGCGTACCGCGCTGGATGAAAATCCCCGGCGGCGCGTACGGCATTGGCCCGGTATATGATGCGTTGCCAGATTGCAAGGAGCTGAACGAAACCAAGCGCATGGAGAAGGCCGCGCAGGATTTGGCCATTTCGGGCATGTGGATTGCCGAGGATGACGGTGTCATGAATCCGTACTCCGTCAAGGTCGGCCCGCGCCGCATTATTGTCGCGAGCAGCGTGAACAGTATGAAGCCCTTGCTCACGGGGGCTGATTTTCAGGTCGCGTTTACCGCAGAAGACCGCCTGCAGGCCAGCATTCGCAAAATCATGATGGCCGACCAGTTGCAACCACAGGATGGTCCGGCAATGACCGCGACCGAAGTCCATGTCCGCGTGGCCCTGATTCGCCAACTGCTGGGGCCGGTCTACGGACGGTTTCAGGCGGAATACCTGCAACCGCTGGTTGAGCGCTGTTTCGGTATTGCCTTCCGCGCTGGCGTCTTCCCTGCTCCCCCGGACAGCATGCAAACCGCGCATTTTAACGTGCGCTATATCTCGCCGCTGGCCCGCGCACAGAAGCTGGAGGACGTGACTGCGATTGAGCGTCTTGGCGCGAACGTGGCGCAGCTCTCCCAGGTTAGCCCGGAGGTCGTAGATCTGGTGGACACCGATGAGGCCACGCGCGTGGTGGCCGATGCGCTGGGTGTACCGGCGAAGGTGATCCGCTCGGCGGCGGATGTCACCAGCATGCGCGACCAGCGCGCCAAGGCGCAGCAGCAGCAAGCGCAACAGCAGCTGATGATGCAGGCCGGGCAGGAGGCAGCCAGCGCCGCCGGTCAGGCCTCGGGGAGCGCAATGGGCCAAAGATTGGCGGAGGGACAATGAGAAAACCCGTGCTACCGGGCGATTACAAACGCCTGTTTGAAGAGACTGCGGGCGGCCCTGAAGTGCTGGCGGAATTAGCCCGGCGATTCGGGCGAGCCGTCTACGTGGAGGGTGGCCCTGAGGGCGACCGCGCAACGTGCTACAGAGCCGGGCAGCGTGCCGTGCTCGATTTCATTCTCATGAGAATTAACCAGGCTGATGGAGTATACGACGATGTGGACGATTAAACCGCTATTCATGAACGCTGATGCTGGCGAGGATGCGGGGGGCAACGGTGGCGACGAATCTGTTAATTCTGATGCGGGTCATTCTTTGCTTGGCACCGGCGCACAGGCGCCAGCGGACGAGGCGGATTGGGTACCGGAAAAATTCCGCGTTATGGACGATGACGGCAAGCTCAACGTGGAAAGCTCTGCGCGCAAACTGGCGGAGTCTTATTACGCATCTTGAGAAGCGTTTAGGTCACGGTGATGCCCCGCCGAAGTCCGTTGATGACTACGCGCCGAAGGTAGACGCCGAGGGGTTTCAATGGGATGAATTCAAAGCCGATCCTGAGATGCAGGGCTTTCTCAAAGCCGCTCACGCCAAGGGCATCACGAATGACCAAATGGGCTTTATTCTGGGCGAGTACCTGCAACGTGCCCCGGCGTTAGTGAACGGTGCGGCCGAGCTGGATGCGGACGCCGCGGGGACACAGTTACGCGCGGTGTGGCAATCTGACGCTGAATTTAACAAAAACATCGGTCTGGCCTACCGTGCGTTTCATGCGCTGGCCGATGAAGGCGACAAAGATCGCCTGGATGATATCGGCAATAATCCATTGGTGATCCGAATGCTGGCGAAAGTAGGGGCAGAGATGCAGGAAGATACGCCGGCGGGGGCGGCCGCTAACCCGGCGGCACAGCAAGTCATCCGTGACCTGATGAAGTCGGAGGCCTATGCCGATCCGAAACATGCTGATCATGATCGTGTCGCCGCCCAGATACGCGCATTCTACCAGAAGACGTACGGCACGCATTCTGTCGCGTGACCCTCAACAGGCCGGCTGCGTGGCTGGCCTCGTTTCATTTGGTCGGGATCCTGACCGCACATCACACTCACAATCCTCACAAAGCAGCCCGGCTGGGTAGCCGGATACCTGATCCCCTCTGTCCGTCAGCGCCAACCGGGCAGCGTTGAAACGAGCCGGGAGACCGACACCTCGCAGGCGATTAATCACTATTCGGAGTGTGCATTATGGCTTTTGATGCCAACAAGAACATGATCACCGCTGCGTTTGTGCAGCAGTTCCATGATTCGTTTGAAATTGCCTCGCAGCAAAAAGACTCTCGCCTGCAGGCCGCCGTCACCGACCGAGGCCATATTACCGGGGCATCGTTCACCATCAACGATATGGGGACTATCGAGATGACCCAAATCACCACGCGGTTCGGTGATACGGTCTGGGATGTCCCTGAAGCGGGAACGCGTAACGCCTTGATGGCGGACTACGGGGTCTTCGTGCCGATGGAGAAGCGTGACCTGCGCAAACTGATTGCCGATCCGCAGGGGCCCTATTTACAGCTGACCCTGGCTGCCGCTAACCGCAAAAAGGACGACATTATTTATCGGGCGTTGCTCGATACCGTTTTGCGCAAAACATCGGATACCGATGCTTATGCGCCCGTCGCCCTGCCGACAACGCAAAAGATTGTCGCAGGCAAAACCGGCATGACCAAAGCCAAGCTGATTGCCTCCAAGGCTATGTTTCGCCGTAACGAGTGCGATGAACAGAACGGTGAGGCGCTGTATATCACCTACAATGCCGACATGTTGACACAGATCCTCAGCGATACCACGTTGACCAGCGCCGATTTTATGGCGGTGAAGATGCTCCAGGAGGGCGCGGTGTCCGGTAACTGGCTGGGCTTTAAGTGGCTGGCGTACGAAAAGTTGGACGAAGCGAAAGCAGGCGAGCCTGGCGTCACCACCAAAACCGCCGCTGCCTGGTGTAAATCTGCGGTGCATTTGGGGACGGGCGCACAGTACAACGTTGATATCGGCCCGCGTCGCGATAAAAACAATACCATTCAGATTTCTGTCGATGCGTCTTATGGTGCCGGTCGGGCGAACGAAAAAAAAGTCGTCGCCATCGAGTTTGTCGCGTAAGCCGCCGGGATCTTTGCCGGGGGCTCCTCGGCCTTTCGCATTTGAGGTGTCGCCATGAGTTCGAGTGTATCTATCTGCTCTAACGCGTTGCTGGCGCTGGGGGCGCATCCGATCAACAGTTTCGATGAGGCGACCCCGCACGCCAGACTCTGCGCCAATATTTACCCTTCTGTACGCAATAACCTGCTGTGCGCTCATCCGTGGCACTGCGCCATTAAACGCGTCGTGCTCTCTCCCGTCAGTACCGCCCCCGCTTTCGGTTTTGGCTACCAGTTTCCCCTCCCGGCGGATCTTATCCGGGTATTGTCGGTGGGTGAACGGTATGACGATATACCGTATCGCATTGAGGGAAAACGCTTGCTGGCGAACGTACAGGAAGCCCGTCTGCGCTATATCTTTCGCAGTGAGGATGAATCAACCTGGGACGTGGCATTGGTCAACGTCGCCGAAGTGATGATGCAGGCAAAACTGGCCTATGCCGTGACGGGATCTGCCAGCTTGCGCGACAGTCTGACACAGAAAGCCGCTTTCCTGCTCCAGCAGGCGAAATCCATTAACGGATAGGAAGATCCGCCGGAGAGGCTGGACGGTTTCCCCACCCTGGCGTCGAGGCTCTGAGATGCGCGCCAATCTGATTAAAACCAATTTCACCGCCGGGGAAGTCTCGCCGCGCCTGATGGGGCGCGTTGATATTATGCGTTACGCCAATGGCGCGAAAGGCTATCCAAAATGGCGTTGTAGGGGTGCAGGGCGGCGTCATGCGCCGTCCGGGTACCCGCTTTGCGGCCGCCGCCAAATACAGCGATCGCCCGGCACGACTTATCCCGTATGTTTTTAACCGTTCACAGGCGTATGTGTTGGAGTTTGGCGCCGGTTACCTGCGCGTTTACCAGAACGGTAAACCGGTGGTGAACGCCAACAACACGCCGTATGAAATTGCCAGCCCCTACAGCGCTGACCGGTTGCCCTCGGTGAATTACGTTCAAGGCGCGGATACCATGTTCCTGGTGCATCCGGCGGTGAAGCCTTATCGGCTCCAGCGTCGTGGGCAAACGGACTGGGTGCTGGAGCCTGCGCCGTTTATCGTCGAGCCCTTTGATGAAATTCGCGAGACCCCCAAAAAATGGTGTAGGCCCTCGGCAAAAAAATTCGTAGGCTCTGAGGTGACACTGACGCTCAGTGATGCGGACCCGGGGGAGAATAAAAATCCGCCATTCACTGGTGCGGGATGGGTTGCCCAGGATGTGGGGGCCTATGTACGCATCAATGGCGGTCTTGTCCTGATCCAGCGCATCAACAGTGCGCAGGTGGCAGTGGGGACGCTTCGCTCGGATTTAAACGCCAAGCAGGCCGCGTCACCCGGCTCATGGACGCGAGAGGAGTCGGTCTGGACGGATAATTTGGGTTATCCGGAGGCGGTGACGTTATACCAGCAGCGTCTGGTGTTGGCCGGATCGCCCAAATATCCACAAACCATCTGGTGGAGTGAAACCGGAGCCTATCTGTCGTTCGAGCTGGGGACCAAAGACGATGCGGCTATCAGCTTTACACTGTCTTCTGATCAGCTTAACCCGATCGTCCACCTGGCACAGATGAACACGCTGATTGCGCTGACCTACGGCGGTGAATTTACCATTACGTCGGGCAACGACGCGGCTATCACGCCCACCAATATTTTGGTCAAGAATCCCAGCCCGTATGGCTGTAACCGTATTCGTCCGCTGCGTGTCGGTACCGAAATTCTGTTTATCCAGCGGGCCGGACGCAAGCTCTATGCCGTGGCGTACGATCCCGACAGCTTCGTGTCCTATGCTGCTAACGATTTGACGGTACTGGCGGAGCACATCACGGCGGGCGGTGTGCGCGATATGGCTTACCAGCAGCAGCTGGACGGGCTTATCTGGCTGGTGCGTGAAGATGGTGTCGCCGTCACGGTGACGATGGATCGCGCTCAGGATGTGGTTGCCTGGTCACGCCAGATGACAGAGGGCGCTTTTGAGTCCGTGACGTCCATTCCCTCCGAGCGGGATGACGTGCTGTATGCGCTGGTTCGCCGTCACATTAACGGCCAAACCGTACGCTACGTCGAAGTGTTCGATAACGTGCTGAATACCGATGCGGCTATCACCGGGCGCAGCGAGGCCGGTGCTACGACCTGGGCGGGGCTTCGGCACCTGGAGGGCAAAACGGTGGATATGGTTGCCGATGGGTCGGTCATGCCGCGTGCCGTTGTCTCTGGCGAGCAGGTCACGCTGGCGCGTAAAGCGAAGACCGTAGAGATAGGTCTCCACTACGACACCACGATAGAGACATTAACGCCTGAAGTTGCCACGACGGAGGGGACAACGCAGAACGCGTGTAAGCGGACCAGCGAAGTCACGATGCGTTTTCTTGACACCATCGGCGCAGAGTGCAACGGCCAGATTATCCCTTTTCGTACATTCGGACCGAAGGTTTTGGATAAACCCGCTCAGGTGTTCACGGGGGATCACTATATGGGAAAACTGGGCTGGGAGCGTGGCGAGGATACCTTGATCGTGCAGCAGCGCCAGCCGTTGCCGTTTCACCTTCTGGCCATTATCACCACGTTTACCAGCAACGGGGGCTAACCATGATCCGAACGGCAACACGAAACGATATCCCGGCGTTAATTGCGCTGGGGGCCAGCATGTACCAGGAATCACGCTACGCGGAAAACTCGCCGTTTGACGCGCTAAAATGTGCTGACTTGGCCGATCACCTTATCAACGCCGATGCCGGTTGCGTTCTGGTGGCAGAGCACAACGAGCAGATCATCGGAGCCTGTTTAGAAATTTGTGTATTTGCCTGATTTTGATATGTTCAATCCAACATCAAAAACAGGTTAATTTATGGACGAAAAACAGTTGCAGGCTCTGGCTAGCGAACTGGCCAAAAATCTCAAAACCCCTGAAGATCTCAGTCACTTCGATCGGCTGCTGAAAAAAATCAGCGTCGAAGCAGCTCTCAATGCCGAAATGACCCATCACCTCGGCTACGATAAAAATCAGCCTAAACCGGGGACCAACGCCCGCAACGGCTATTCCACAAAAACCGTTACCACTGGCGATGGCCCGCTGGCGCTGCGTACTCCGCGCGATCGTGACGGTTCCTTTGAACCGCAACTGGTGAAGAAGAACCAGACCCGGATTACCGGGATGGATAATCAGATTTTATCGTTGTACGCCAAAGGGATGACCACCCGCGAGATCGCCGCCGCGTTCAAAGAGCTGTATGACGCCGATGTCTCGCCGGCGCTGGTCTCAAAGGTCACCGATGTGGTCATGGAGCAGGTTGTCGAATGGCAAAACCGGCCTCTGGATGCAGTCTATCCCATTGTTTATCTTGACTGTATCGTTCTAAAAGTCCGGCTGGACAGCCGCATCATCAACAAATCTGTGTTCCTGGCGCTGGGCATCAACATCGAAGGCCAGAAAGAGTTGCTAGGTATGTGGCTGGCCGAAAATGAAGGCGCAAAGTTCTGGCTGAACGTGCTGACAGAGCTGAAAAACCGCGGCCTGAATGATATCCTTATCGCCTGCGTAGACGAGCTGAAAGGTTTCCCTGACGCTATTAACGCGGTGTATCCGGAGGCGCGGCTCCAGCTGTGTATCGTGCATATGGTGCGCAACAGCCTGCGGTTCGTCTCCTGGAAGGACTACAAGGCCGTCACCCGCGACCTGAAAGCTATCTATCAGGCCCCTACGGAAGAAGCCGGCTTGCAGGCGCTGGAAGCGTTCTCCAGTGCCTGGGACATCCGCTACCCGCAAATAAGTCGAAGCTGGCAGGCAAACTGGGCCAATCTGGCCACGTTCTTTGCCTACCCAACGGACATCCGCAAGGTGATCTACACGACCAACGCCATCGAGTCGTTAAACAGCGTGATCCGGCATGCCATCAAAAAGCGCAAGGTGTTCCCGACCGACGACGCAGTGAAAAAGGTGGTGTGGCTGGCGATACAGGCGGCCTCACAGAAATGGACAATGCCTTTGAGGGACTGGCGCATGGCAATGAGCCGCTTTATTATCGAGTTCGGTGACCGCCTGGACGGTCACTTCTGAGAAAAGGCATTTACACAGAATCGTGTACAGGGTCCTTTTGTTTGTTGGTAACGGTAAATTCTTCCTGCACGCCGCACCCGATACCTTTTAATGCCTGGCGCAGCAGTTTTCCGGCAAAGCTACCGGGGCCGTTGACTTCCACCACCACCACGCGGGGGATCTGGTATTTGATCACCATGTCGCGTATCTGCACCACCTGCCCGCCAGTGATTTTGTCGTTATCATTGAATTCGGCCAATTCTCCGGTTAGCGCCTGGCACACCTGCCCGCGCGCATCGGTCAGCATCAAGGAAAAGGCGCTGGCATCTGCTTTTACTTTCCCGGTTGCCACGTCCCACCAGGCGACGGCACCAACAATCTGAGTCGCCCCCAGCCACAACGAGCACGCTCGGTTTGCGTAGCGTATCTCCGGCTGCACGTTGTACTCACGAATGCGGTCAGGATCGAGACGCACCTCACCCATGGGCTTACTGTGCAGCTGATATTGACTGTCCCATTCGCTTTGTTGAATAAATCCGAAATTTGTGACGACTTCCTCCCTATCAGGGCGATTGTTACATGATGCGGACGCTGTTTGGCATTCCTAACAACGTGATCCGATTAAGCGCTTTGACCATTGCCATAGCCTCACCTACCTGCGCGTCATAGTCATGCAGACTCAGATGACCACCCAGAAGTGTTTTAAACCGGAACATGGCCGTTTCAGCCAGTGAACGCCGGTGATAACCTACTTTCTTTTTCCAGGTATCGTTATTGCCGCTCAGATGCTGATTTGCCACCGCATGGTTACGCTCATGGTATCGAGCTGGCCAATATTGCGCACCACTTCGCGGTGGGATAAGCGGCTTTATTTTTTTCCTCAGCAGAGCATCATGACAGTAACGCGTATCGTAAGCACTGTCAGCCGACGCTTCCCTGATTTTCCGGTGGGTTTGGTTAATCAGCCCGGGCAGCGCCTGCGCATCTGTCGTACCGCTTAGCGATAAATCGGCACAGATAATTTCATGTGTCGCGCTATCTACTGCCAGATGAAGCTTGCGCCATACTCTGCGCCTCTCAGCCCCATGCTGCCTGACTTTCCATTCGCCTTCGCCGAAGATTTTCAGGCCGGTGCCATCGATGACCAGGTGTGAGATTTCGCCGCGGGTTGGCGTTTTTATGCTGATGTCGACGGTTTTTGCTCGCCGGCTGACCAGAGAGTAATCTGGGCAGCGCAGCGACAGCCCCATCAGTTTAAAAATCGCGTCAACGAAACCCTGTAACGCCCGGAGCGAAAGGTTAAACACGCGCTTTATCATCAGAACCGTGGTAATGGCCATATCGGTGTAGTGAAGCGGCCGGCCACGATGTTCAGGGGGTGTACTCTCAGTCCATGCAGCAATGGCTGACTCATCAAGCCATACTGTCATGTCCCCCCGCTGCCTGAGCGAATTGTTGTATGCGGGCCAGTTGGTGATTTTAAACTTTTGCTTTGCCATGGGGACCTGATGTTGAAACGAATGTAGTGATCAGAGCCGCCAGTCACCTAAAAGTTCGATTTATTCAACAAAGCCTGTCCCATTCGTTAACCGTGCGACAATCCTTGCGCCGGGTTTCAAGCTCCTCCGCGTTGAAACGTTCGGGCCATTGACAGCCCGCGTAACAGTCAATCATCGTCTCGGGTGGTGCCGCAAACGCGATACCGTCTTCTGTCAGCCGATAATCCACGTGCTCGACCAGCAGTCGCGCCCCATTGTGGATCCCCATAAAGACATAGTCAGGTCGAAACGGCAGCGTATAGCGCAGACTGACCGCCTCATTCGCCTCGATACGATACTCATGGGAAAAAAGTTTAATCGTCAGACAATCCGCGCCAGCAGCTTCCATCTCGTCGTACAGGCTGTCGTGGGTATGGGGTGTACCAATAAACAATTTTCGGCCTCCGGGAATAAGAATATGCGTCTGCTCACTCAGACGGTAACGCAGCTTTTCGCGGGCTTCTGGCGTCTGAATATTACCGGGGACTTCCACGTCATCGTTTTGGCATTCGTTTGCCCGCGCGCCGGTGACGTTTGAAAGGATCCCCTTTGCGAACATACTGGCATTGCGCTTATCATGCGCCCCCTCAACCGACCATTGCTCAACGGCACCGATGCTTTTAGCCAACATACCTTTCGTCAGTGGATGGTTACGCAGCACGTTCTGCGTGTCGCGACTGGTTTTACGGGCGGTGGAATCCGATTCGGACTGATGAAGAATACGGTACTGCCGATCGCGGTAATACAGCCAGGCATTATAAACAGCCAGAATAGTCGATTTACCGAAGCCACGAAAGCAACGGAGCACCGCCAGATTGCCGCGATGCTCCAGCCAGTAGCACGCGCGATAATGACAGTCGGGCACATCCCATCCCATGCGCTCCGCCCATATCAGGAAGAAAGCGAGGAAAGACGTCATCCCTTCCCTTTCTGTATGCGAGCGATGATTTTCTCCGCTTCTCGCTCGGCACTGGCAACCTGTTGACCCAGCTCGAAAGCCTCATCATCATCGCTAGGGCGGCCTCCTGGCGTTCCTCCACGCATTTGCAGGCCGATAAGCGTCTGCACCTTGGTTAACAGCGTCAGCGTCGCCGCCGCGTTCTTCTTGAACCAGTAGCGATCGCCGCGCTCCTGTTGAGTGTGCGCGTCAATGGCCTTTCCTGCACCAGGCCAGTTATCTGGATCGGCTTCTTCCAGCACCACATCCGTTAATTTATCACTCAGCGTGCTGAGGCGTATTTTTTCATCGTTATGCATAAAAAAGCCCCGTGATTATCACAGAGCTATCATGGACTTACTGAAGGTCGGGATCCCGACCGATTAGCGCGAGCGGGTTTATTGCGGCAGCCTGTCCTGCGGACGCCACCAATAGGTTTGATTAAACTCTTTCCGGGCACGCTTTTCCATTCGACGCAAATATCCCGGTGAAAAGAGTTCCTGTAGCTGATTAAAGACCATATGGTCAAACACCGCCTTGGTATACCATAAATTTTGCCTTGGGATCATGCCTTTGGCAAACTTGACGAGATCGCCCCCGGTTTGTTCCGGCTTACCCTCGACCGCGTTGAGCAGGACACCCTGCAACAGTTTAATGACGTCATCAACAACCCCCGCCACCGGCCCGAGCATGGAGGCCAATGCGCCAGAGCTATACCGGGTGTGATCAGACAGCAAGAAATCGCCATAGAGGCCCAATCCGCCGCCTTTCAAAAAGGCATCGAGCCAGAATTTCAGAGCTTTATCGCCCGTCATATCCCGGGGATTTCGTCCCGCAATAACTTCGCTGATTTGTTGGGACATCGCACCCAATACGGTTGTGCTCGCCAGAAAGGCCGCCAGATACGCCGCACGACCGCCCGCAGAGGGCATATTCAACGCACGGGACCAATGACGCATCATGACCGCGATGGGGAAAGATTTGAAGAGAAAAACACTACGCACAAGCTCGCACCGCCAGTCCCCGCGCTGCATCGCCGCGCCGGTCACCATGCGCTCGCGCGCACCGGGCGTAACCACCGCCATATCCACTTCCTCGCTCACGGCACCGAGCAATTTGCGCATCGCCTCAAATTTCACCCGCTCGGCGTTCCCCAATCCAGCAAGCTTCTCATTCAGTATGCGCATAATACTTTCCGGGGTCAGCATGGTGGTGTTGCCATTTCCCCAGTCCTGTTGCTCGACCAGCTTCCAAACCTTCCAATCTTGCGAGCTGATACCTTTGCTTTTGAGTATTCGCGCGTCCTCATCGGCAATTTTGGCGATGTCCGCATGCTTGCGTACCAGGTTACCAATACCGCCCATCATGGTAACGCCGTAGGCCCGCTTATGCGCATCCGACCATGCAGAGAGCCCACTGGCCCGCATTACCGCGTTCACAACCCAGCGAGAGGGCGAGGGGCCCATATTATCGGTCGCCCAGCGGTTGACGCTTCCCAACAAGGTTTCCATCGCCAGACCCGCGCCACGGGCAAGCCGGATCTCGTCCTTATTCGCCGGGTTCATCGCGGCAAGCTGATTGCGCAATAGCTGTGCCATCGGCAAGTTATTGACCTTGGCCGTCAGGTACATCGTGCCGTTATCAGACAGCGAGGAAATCAGTGCCGAGCCTAACCGTGACGCCACGAGCCAGTTGCGCACGTGATCCGCCCTGCGGGCAATATAAGGATTAGCGACCGGCTGCGTTTTCCCGACGATAAAGTTGTAAAGGTCTTCTGTTTTGTTCTTCAGTTTTTTTATCCTGCCGGTTCTTGAGGGCGTTTCGTCAGCGGTTTTCGCCGCCAGCTCGTCAAGCAGGGAGCGGAACACATGATCGGGATTAGGGCCGTAGGTTTCCACCAACGCGATATCTTTACTTATACCGTCCAGGTGGTTGACCAGAATATCCCACATCGACTTTTCACCGAAGCGTTGCTGATAGGCTAAATACCCTTCCGCGTCTTTAAAATGAATTTGCCTTTCCGCGTTACCACGATTCGCGCGGGCGCCAGACAGACGTCGCCCCGAATCACCCAGTTTGTTCATGCCGCCAGTGGCAATGGTCTTGTAACCATGACCAAGAAAATCGGCGACGTCCTTATCGCTCATCAGCTCACCGTTCTCTTTGACGTACTTATTGCGCTCAAGCTTCCCTATCACAAACCCGACCCAGTCAGATTGCGTGGCTTTACCCACCTTTTCCATTGAATGGTGTTGCGGCATGCCCCAGTCTTCCAGGTGACCGATATCACCGCCGGCGTCGTTAAAGCGGCGGCGCAACAGCTCGGAGACGTTTTTCCACGCTTCAGCCCCCTTTTTTGCCCTCACGTTACCGGTATCCTGCCCGCGCATTTCGTAGACCAGATCGCGCACCCCCTGGGTATCTTCAAAAAGCTGAAAAAAACGCGGGTCAATGACGCTGAATAATTCGTCCAGTTGGCTTAGGGCATAATCCCGCGTTGCCTTGGTGCGGGATTCCACCGATAAAAAATTGGCCTTTCCGTCAGCGTGAAACGCAATCGTTCGGTTCAGGGCTTCCAGCTTGCCGCCTTTTCCCTTATAGCCCGCGATAAAGTTATCCAACCGCTGGCGCGCCGCTATCGTCAGCGCCACCCGCCGCTTTTTCAGCGTGGCCTCGCGCTCTAACGCTTCCGCCGCCATTTGTCCCGCGCGCTGCATCCGCTCTGACTCGCTTAAACTCCGCCATGACACCGGATCGTTGCGCGCCAAATGGCGCATATTTTTCACGATGCGATCTTCAATTCCCTGGATCTCTGCTGAGGTCAACGTGCGTTTCGACGCCGCGGTGATCGCCTGTATACATTCCTGTCGCATCCTATCGCTCTCCCAAGGAAGCAGCTCACCGCCACATCAAATAAACTGGCGTCGTGCTGAGCGTTTCGACATCCTTATTGACTTGGGCCAACAAGTCCGCCGCCCTGACCGCTGTAACACTGTCATCATGACCCACAACAAGCACTTCAAGATCGGGTTTCTCCATCACGGCGCGTTCTGCATGGCGGAAATCATACTCATCACCCGCAGTGTTATTACCACGGGCCTGATGTTCCCCCGCGGCTAACTGGTCCTGTCTCACCTGCGCCACTGTACGGGGTTTAGGCGTGGATAACCCACTCATCCCCGCGACATCCGCGTGATACTGCTCCGCTGCCGTGGTGGCGCCACCCCTAAGCCCTAATGCCTCACGCACCGACTGTGAAGCCAGATTGACTCTTGGCATCTTTTGCAGAAATTCCGCCCCCTCAAGCAGCGCGCCGACATCGACGGGTTCACCTGCCAGTACGTCCGTCATCGCCTTATTCATCGCCTGGGCATGGGCATGGGCATGGGCATTGCGGGAAAGTACGCTGACAGGCACCCCCGGCGCCACGGTCACCTCAAAATTAACGTGGCTGCTGCTCGTTAGCGCGGCATCAATCTCTTCCGGGGAGACGCGCCTTACCGGTACGTCCTCACCGCGGCTATTGATAAAGCGCCCCAACCCACCGAACGCCACGCCTAAAACGGCATCGGTTGCCAATGCCTGAGCATCCATAACGTCATACTGGCGCGTCATGTCCTCGTAACCGCCACGTCGTAAAATCTCGGCGGACAACCCACGCTGGGCCATGCCCATTGCGACATTGGTACCTGCCGAATAAAACAGGTCAGGTGCAGCGCGGGCCACGGCACCCGCTAATGCTCCCGAGGTGCCTCTGCCAACAGACAGCGCGGCACCTACCCCCTCGGCCACCGCGCCCCCTGCCCGCAGCCCCAGCGACATAGGGAGAACCACACCTAATGCCGCCGGTGACCAGCGCCTTATCAACGGCGGTCCCGTAATCAACGCCGTCGGCTCGCGATTTCTCGTAATCGGAGAACCCTTGCAGTGTACCCACGGTTGCAGCAGCGCCCCAAGGACCACCCATGAGGGATCCTGCGATCGCCTGTCCGCCTATTTGCCCCAGAGAGTACAGGACTTGCCCCGCCGTTCCGGTCGTGCCCGGATCGGGTGTAAGTTCGCGGACGCTTTTTTCCGCCAGTTTTCGCTGTTCCTTGAAAAAATCGGCTGAGGAGTCACGCACGCCAAAGGTTTCGCTCACCGCTTCGGCAACGGGCGACATCACGGTATCCAGCGTCGCTCATCCCACTTGATCCGCCTGTCTTACGCCAGACCACAGTCCTTCAAAAAGGGCAGTCCCCGCGCCATCGAAGAACGCCGCATCTCGCAGCGTACCTGTGCCAATGGGATGTTCCGCAGCGTACGAGAGTTCTTTATTTTGCTGTGTCGGGCTAAAATCGAAATAGCTCATTGAGGAATGCCCTCCTCGCCAAAGCGGAGCTTTTCTGCATCAATTCTCAGCACCACAGGTCTGCCGTCCTTTCCTATCAGATAACCGCCACCCAGCTTCACCAGATACTGACTGTCGCCGTGGCTCTGTAAGCCGTATCGCCCGGGCGGCGGCTTGATTCCGTCGTCCAACACTTGCTCCTTCCAGGCTACGCCCACCGCTTTATTGAACTGGCTTTCTGATATCCCCCAGGGTAACAGCACGTCCCCCTGTCCTCCGTAGTTGTAAACGCCCCCAGTCGCCACGTTGATAGCCTGAGTCCAAGTGTCTTTGTCGTATTCCCCTGACACGTTCCCCTTGCGTGCCATGACGCCAGCGTAATAATCCTTCGCGACATCGTACGCCTGCGCAGCGCCTTCGGCATCCCCCGCAAAAGCCTTGCCTACCTTGTCGACAAACTCAGGGCGTAAATCAGTATCTTTAGGCATTTCAATCCCGCGGGTTTTATTCTCGATCCCGTTGACGTTGGTCGTCACACCGGCGCGGGCATTGGCCCCCTCGATAATCGTTTTCGCTGCATCATCAAGGCTAACCGTAGAGTCAGAAAACCAGCCAGAATTTCCTATTACGTTACCCCTCTTTCCCATGATGGCACCGGCAACCGCCGCCGACGGCGCGTAGCGGCTCACCTGCTGTAACGCGGCTGAGTACTGCGCCCCTGATCCCAGCCCCTGCCGCATTGCATCCAGATAAGCAACGGACTGTGACGCCGGTGCAGAACGCAGCATTTCGCCTATCTGAGACGCTTCCGACTGGGAAAAAATGGCTAACGGGGTGCCGTAATGCCGTGCCAGCTCAGGGGTTAAGCTCGCCCGCGCCGATAGCCCCGCGCTTAAGGAATCAGGCGTTTGCATATCGAGAGGGTCAATTTGTTTTTGTTCCGTGGCGTATTGAATAGGATCTTGCATTCGCGCCCTGTTGACGTATTCAACGGCTTTTTGCAATGTCTCATGCCGTTTAGCCGCCTCAGCGTAACCTTCTCCTGGCACGGGTTGACGCGCATTCAGCAAGGCCTGCTGCCCCACCGGTGATAACTGCTGGACCGTTGAGATATCACTGCCTAGCTGTTGGGTATCGAGATAATTTGCATATTCTTTCTGTCCGGCATCATAGCCGTAGGCGCGGGTAAATTCGTCCGCTGTGAATTCACGGGGGTAATTCTTCCCACGTAACGCCGCCGCGGTGAAATCTTTCAGTTCACCCTCTAACTCAACACGATATTCCCGCTGCTGTTGGCTGAGCTGTCCCTGCGCCACGCTGCGCAACCGGGCGAGTTGTACCGGATCTAACTGGGTCACGGCAGTAGTCTCGCCCGCCGCGCGCAAGTGGTTACCGTCCGACGCGGGTAGCGTCACCAGACCCAGCGCGGACATTGCTCCCGTTGAGATTTGTTCTTTGGAATAGGGGTTACCGCCATTTTCATGCTCGGTTATTCCCGCACACAGCGCGGTTAGCGTATTGATGTCCGTCAGGTCGAGTCGCTTGCCGGCGGGTACGCCTAACGCTTTGGAAATGGCGGCGATATAGGCGACGGTGTCGTTTTCATTCGGGGGTGCCCAGCGTCCGATGATTTGCTCGACCGTGTTGTAACCGCGTTTATTGTAGGCCAGCAGGTTTTTGCACAACGCACGAAGGCCGTGCTCAGGCGTCGCGAATGACGCAAACCGTCCGTCGCCCTTGGTCTCCCCCTCCCAGGTGTTTTCCGTGCGTACCAGATTCCCCGGATTGTTACTGCGCACGCCGACCGGCTCGGTTGCGCTGCCGCCGCTATAGCGCATCGCCCCCCCCCCCCCGGCGTCTGAGGGCTCTCCCGCCAGCCGGACGAAATCAGCGGGATTCGATACCGCGATATTCTGCGCGGTAGTCAACGCGGTTGTTTTCACATAATTGTTCTGCTGCTCGCTTATCTGTTCCGGAGTCCAACCGTGCGCCTTGCCGTACTCGGCGATCTGCTGTTGCGCGCTCCCGACTTCCAGTTGGTAACTGACGTTGTCATGCCAAAATCCGGCGGCGCGCGTCTGGCTGTTGGCTATCGTTGATTCAAAATTCCCCTGCTCAACGCGCCGACGCTGCCCCAACTCATGGCTTAAGCCGGTTCGCTCGAGTTGGATACGCCGCGCGATAGCCTGCTGCTGGAACGGCTCGAGCATATCTGAGGGCAACTCAGCCGCCAGTTTATTGGCGAAATCCTCGTATTGCCGCGTGTAATAACCCGTAGCCCCTTCTGCGTTTGTCCCCTGCAACGAAAGCAGCCCGTGTTCGGGGTCATTGACCAGGCCATGGGTGAAATTATCAAGCTGCAGCGTCAGTGCCTGTAAATGACTCTGTCTTTCCTGCTCGATGCGCCGCTGTTGCTGCTCCGCGACCCCGATGCCTACCGACGCCAAATGCTGCAGTGCATTCGCGACGGCGCCGGTGTTGCCCACGTCAACGCAGGTCGGTTGTGCGGCAGGCGTCGCATTGCCAAAATTCCCCACTGGAATACGCATCAGCGGATCTCCATATTCGCGAAAAGGTTACTTGAAGCGGTGTCTGTCGTCGGGTTAGCTTTCTTCCAGCCTGAGTAAGCCATTGCCCCTCCCTGTAATAACGCGCTGCCGGCATTGATATATCCCGCTGATGCCGCATTGCTGCCGCTAATACGGTCGGCTTGCGCCTGCGCCCTGTAGCGTGCGCTGGTGTTCATGCCGTTTACTATCGTGGTGTAGGCATCCTCTTCCGCATCGCCGGTAATGCCAGAGGTAATGCGTAACGCAGTGCCCGCCCCGGTTTCTACCCCGGAGGCGGCCAGTGCGGCATTCGCCTGCGCCGCCTGATGCTGGCCCGCCTTACGGATTTTTTCCCCCTGCACCTTTGCCGCCGTTTTAGCCGCATCAGCGTCTGCCTCAGCCTGTGCGGCCTGATAATTCGCCATCTTCTGCTGTTGCTGCCCCTGCACGACGGCCCCGCCTGCCGCCAATACCGACGATGCAACCAGCGCAATCTCGACGCCTGTACACATCTCACACCTCCATCGAATAAAGCAGCCCGGTGCGTGACAAGCCAAGCCGTGAATATAATTCGCCGGTGCGTTCCTCGTGCACCCCCGTGGTAATACCCATGTTGATCACCGTGACACCGTGGTCTTTCGCCCAGGCAATAAAGGATTTGACCAATCGCGCGCCGGCCGACCCGCCACGATGGTTCGGGGAAATGAAAACGCCGTACTCAAACGCCATCAACTGGTGCGAAAACCACTGTTCCCCGATGGCACCGGCCAGCCAGCCGATGATCGACCCTGTACACGATTCTGTGTAAATGCCTTTTCTCAGAAGTGACCGTCCAGGCGGTCACCGAACTCGATAATAAAGCGGCTCATTGCCATGCGCCAGTCCCTCAAAGGCATTGTCCATTTCTGTGAGGCCGCCTGTATCGCCAGCCACACCACCTTATTTCACTGCGTCGTCGGTCGGGAACACCTTGCGCTTTTTGATGGCATGCCGGATCACGCTGTTTAACTACTCGATGGCGTTGGTCGTGTAGATCACCTTGCGGATGTCCGTTGGGTAGGCAAAGAACGTGGCCAGATTGGCCCAGTTTGCCTGCCAGCTTCGACTTATTTGCGGGTAGCGGATGTCCCAGGCACTGGAGAACGCTTCCAGCGCCTGCAAGCCGGCTTCTTCCGTAGGGGCCTGATAGATAGCTTTCAGGTCGCGGGTGACGGCTTTGTAGTCCTTCCAGGAGACGAACCGCAGGCTGTTGCGCACCATATGCACGATACACAGCTGGAGCCGCGCCTCCGGATACACCGCGTTAATAGCGTCAGGGAAACCTTTCAGCCCGTCTACGCAGGCGATAAGGATATCGTTCAGGCCGCGGTTTTTCAGCTCTGTTAGCACGTTCAGCCAGAACTTTGCGCCTTCATTTTCGGCCAGCCACATACCTAGCAACTCTTTCTGGCCTTCGATGTTGATGCCCAGCGCCAGGAACACAGATTTGTTGATGATGCGGCTGTCCTGCCGGACTTTTAGAACGATACAGTCAAGATAAACAATGGGATAGACTGCATCCAGAGGCCGGTTTTGCCATTCAACAACCTGCTCCATGACCGCATCGGTGACCTTTGAGACCAGCGCCGGCGAGACATCGGCGTCATACAGCTCTTTGAACGCGGCGGCGATCTCGCGGGTGGTCATCCCTTTGGCGTACAACGATAAAATCTGGTTATCCATCCCGGTAATCCGGGTCTGGTTCTTCTTCACCAGTTGCGGTTCAAAGGAACCGTCACGATCGCGCGGAGTACGCAGCGCCAGCGGGCCATCGCCAGTGGTAACGGTTTTTGTGGAATAGCCGTTGCGGGCGTTGGTCCCCGGTTTAGGCTGATTTTTATCGTAGCCGAGGTGATGGGTCATTTCGGCATTGAGAGCTGCTTCGACGCTGATTTTTTTCAGCAGCCGATCGAAGTGACTGAGATCTTCAGGGGTTTTGAGATTTTTGGCCAGTTCGTTAGCCAGAGCCTGCAACTGTTTTTCGTTCATAAATTAACCTGTTTTTGATGTTGGATTGAACATATCAAAATCAGGCAAATACACAAATTTCTAAACAGGCTCGTATGGGATAATCATTTGCATGTCATTCAGAATAAAACCGGATCACGTATTGCCATTCCCTTATCTATCCAATGCAAGGCCATTAACATTACTTTATCAGAAATTATTTCTATGTGCCGTGATAGCATTGTCAGCCCATATCTTTTACACCATCATCATTCAGTAGCTAGAACAAAACGCGGTGGCCGAATTCAAGAACAAACAATCACTGGCGCGTTTAGTGCCGCTAGAGATGCGAGCGGCATCAAATGGAAGGAAGGCACACCTCCAACATTTCATGAACAACGTTCTTTATCTGAACGTTTATAAAGAGAGCAAGGAATAGATACGAAATCGTTGCTTGGCCATAAAAACCAGCAAATGACCGATAAGTACAATGATGATAGAGGCCGTAATTGAACTGTGATTGCTGTGTAATTGACTGAATAAAAAACATACAATTTTGCAGAAGAGTTTTGCAGGGGTTTTGCAGAAGAAAATGATAAATCCATTAACCATATGAAATATATATTGTTATTTCGTATTTAGGAATAAAAGACTTATTTCTTAATAACATAACGATATACGATTCTGTCACTTCCACCCCTATGCTGAAAGGGTATGCTTTGCTGAAAATCCCCTTTCTTTCGCACCCGAACTATAGGACTGGTCATGAGCAAAATTTATGAAGACAATTCACTGACTATCGGTCACACCCCGTTGGTCCGTCTAAACCGTATAGGCAATGGCCGCATCCTGGCGAAGGTGGAATCGCGCAATCCCAGCTTCAGCGTCAAATGCCGCATCGGCGCGAATATGATTTGGGATGCGGAAAAGCGGGGCGTGCTTAAACCGGGCGTGGAGCTGGTGGAGCCCACCAGCGGCAACACTGGCATTGCGTTGGCCTATGTCACGGCGGCCCGCGGCTATAAACTGACGCTGACCATGCCTGAAACGATGAGCAGCGAGCGCCGTAAGCTTCTAAAAGCGCTGGGCGCCAACCTGGTGTTGACCGACGGCCCGAAAGGGATGAAAGGCGCCATTGCCAAGGCGGAAGAAATTGTCGCGACCGATCCCGAGCGCTTCCTGATGCTCCAGCAGTTCAGCAATCCGGCCAATCCGGCCATCCATGAGCAGACCACCGGCCCGGAAATCTGGCAATACACCGACGGCGATGTAGACGTCTTTATCGCCGGGGTCGGTACCGGGGGCACCATCACCGGCGTTAGCCGTTATCTGAAAAATACTCAGGGTAAGAACGTGTTTACCGTCGCGGTGGAGCCCACCGACTCCCCCGTCATCACCCAGGCGCTGGCCGGAGACGAAATCAAGCCTGGACCGCATAAAATCCAGGGGATCGGCGCCGGTTTCATTCCCGATAATCTGGATCTGAAGCTTATCGACCGGGTCGAGAAAATTACTAACGATGAAGCGATCAGCACCGCGCGCCGCCTGATGGAAGAGGAAGGCATCCTGGCCGGCATTTCCTCCGGCGCCGCCGTTGCGGCAGCGCTGAAGCTGCAAGAAGAGGAAGATTTCGCCAACAAGAATATTGTGGTGATCCTGCCCTCCTCCGGCGAGCGCTATCTCAGCACCGATCTGTTTACTTCGCCTGAATTATAATAGCGCCCGCTATAGCCGGTTTGTTGAAAAAAGCACCCGCCAGGGTGCTTTTTTGTGGACTGGATCATACTTTTAACCCACCACGAATTGATTTTGTTGGTCCTGTCTTGTATTTAAACGGACAATTATTTCGGAGTATGAAATTAATCAGGCTATTTATTATACAGTCAACAGAAACGCTCGCCGGCCTATGGATTTCCGACGAAAAGCGGCATAATGATTAATGTCAAAAGCATTCATGCCTCAAACGGCGTGATTAAGCAATTAATGCTGGGACGCCCCGTCAGGACGAGTATCGCCTACGATCGCGCCACAGACTCCGCCACAACCATATAGGCTAAAGTGAACCTTTTAAGCTAAACTTTAGCCCCATAACACTGATATCATCTAATAAGTTGGGGAAATAAAATGTACCAGCAAGAAGTTACGATTACTGCTCCTAATGGTCTGCATACCCGTCCCGCCGCCCAGTTTGTCAAGGAAGCCAAAGGCTTTAGTTCCGAAATCACCGTGACCTCTAATGGCAAAAGCGCCAGCGCAAAAAGCCTGTTCAAACTGCAAACCCTTGGTCTGACGCAGGGTACCGTCGTCACAATCGCCGCGGAAGGCGAAGATGAACAAAAGGCGGTAGAACATTTGGTTAAACTTATGGCAGAGCTTGAGTAACATACGGCCCGGTCTTTTTAGTTAATATGTGTCATGAGTAAGGTAGGGTTATGATTTCAGGCATTTTAGCATCACCGGGCATCGCCTTTGGTAAAGCGCTGCTACTGAAGGAAGATGAGATTGTCATCAACCGGAAAAAGATCACCGCGGACCAGGTCGAACCGGAAGTTGAACGTTTTCTTGCCGGACGCGCCAAAGCCTCCGCGCAGCTGGAAGCGATCAAAACCAAAGCGGGTGAAACCTTCGGTGAGGAAAAGGAAGCCATCTTCGAAGGCCATATCATGTTATTGGAAGACGAAGAGCTTGAGCAGGACATCATAGCCCTTATCAAAGAAGACCTCGCCAGCGCGGATGCTGCCGTGTATACCGTGATAGAAACGCAGGCGAAAGCGCTGGAAGAACTCGACGACGAATACCTCAAAGAACGCGCCACCGACGTGCGCGATATCGGTAAACGTTTACTGCGCAATATTCTCGCTATGCCGATCATCGACCTGAGCGCCATCAGCGAGGAAGCCGTGCTGGTCGCGGTGGATTTGACACCGTCGGAAACCGCGCAGCTGAATCTGGATAAAGTGTTGGGCTTCGTCACCGATATCGGCGGCCGGACCTCCCATACATCCATTATGGCGCGCTCGCTAGAGCTGCCGGCGATTGTTGGGACGGGTAACATCACCAAGCAGGTCGCCAACGGCGATTATTTGATTCTGGACGCTATCAACAACCAGATTTATATCAACCCCGAACCGGCGGTGATTGAAGAACTGAAAGCGCTGCAAAGCCAATACGCCGCCGAGAAGAGCGAACTGGCCAAGCTTAAGGATCTGCCCGCCGTCACGCTTGACGGCCATCAGGTGGAAGTCTGCGCCAATATCGGCACCGTGCGCGACGTGGCGGGCGCCGAACGCAACGGCGCGGAAGGCGTGGGCCTGTATCGCACCGAGTTCCTGTTTATGGATCGCGATTCATTGCCCAGCGAAGAGGAGCAGTTCCAGGCTTACAAAGCGGTGGCCGAATCCATGCCCACCGGTTCGATTATCGTGCGCACCATGGATATCGGCGGCGACAAAGATTTGCCCTATATGAATCTGCCGAAAGAGGACAACCCGTTCCTCGGCTGGCGCGCTATCCGCATCGGGCTTGATCGTAAAGAGATGCTGCACGCGCAGCTGCGCGCCATTCTGCGCGCCTCGGCGTTCGGCAAGCTGCGCATCATGTATCCGATGATCATTTCCGTAGAAGAAGTGCGCATCCTGAAGCATGAACTCTCGCTGTTGAAAGCGCAGCTGCGCGAAGAGGGCAAGGCCTTCGACGAGGGCATCGAAGTCGGCGTGATGGTGGAAACACCCGCCGCCGCGGTGATCGCCCGTCATCTGGCCCAGGAAGTCGATTTCTTTAGTATTGGGACAAACGACCTGACCCAGTATACTCTTGCCGTGGATCGCGGTAATGAGCTTATTTCTCATCTGTATAATCCCATGTCTCCGGCGGTACTGACATTAATTAAGCAAGTCATTGACGCGTCTCACGCTGCGGGCAAATGGACCGGTATGTGCGGCGAGCTGGCGGGAGATGAACGTGCTACACTACTGTTATTAGGGATGGGACTGGATGAATTCAGCATGAGTGCTATCTCTATCCCGCGCATCAAGAAAATTATTCGTAATACCAATTTTGGCGATGCAAAGGCATTAGCAGAGGAAGCATTAGCTCAGCCAACAGTGGAAGAGTTGATGAATCTGGTCAACAAATTTATTGAAGAAAAAACGCTCTGCTGATTTCACGACGCTGACCCGATATAAATGCTTAGGAGAAGATCATGGGTTTGTTCGATAAACTGAAATCTCTGGTTTCCGATGATAAGAAAGACACGGGAAGCATTGAAATAGTTGCACCTCTTTCGGGGGAAATTGTAAACATTGAAGATGTTCCTGACGTGGTTTTCGCTGAAAAGATCGTGGGCGATGGGATCGCCATCAAGCCCAGCGGCAATAAAATGGTCGCCCCGGTAGACGGCACGATCGGCAAAATTTTCGAGACTAATCACGCTTTCTCCATCGAATCCGACAGCGGCATTGAGCTGTTCGTCCATTTCGGTATCGATACCGTTGAGCTGAAAGGCGAAGGATTCCGCCGTATCGCTGAAGAAGGTCAACGTGTGAAAAAAGGTGACGTTGTGATCGAGTTTGATCTGCCGTTGCTGGAAGAAAAAGCGAAATCGACCCTGACGCCGGTAGTGATTTCCAATATGGATGAAATCAAAGAGCTGGTGAAATTGTCCGGCAGCGTCGTGGTCGGTGAAACGCTGATCATACGTATCCGCAAGTAGCCCCTCCCCCTTCCTTTCCGGCCGCAGCGGCCGGAACAACGATAACGGCGCTCAATGAGCGCCGTTAATTTTTGCCGTCGGTGGCCAGGCCGTAAACGGTTACTTCCAGTGGGGTTACTGCCAGTGGAGTAGCCTCAAATGAATTTGCAGCCCGCCCTCGCGCCCGTTATGGGCGTCGACCGACCCGCCGTGCGCCAACAGCACTTTGCGGGAAATCGCCAGCCCCAGGCCGTAGCCCTTGCCGCTTTGCGGGGAATTCACCCGCACAAAGGGATCGAAAATGCTGGACAGCTTCTCTTCGGCAATCCCCGGCCCCTGGTCTGCTACGCTGATTGTGCTGGTTCCGGTCACATCCGATCACTGATTCCGGTCGCCCGATCAGCGATTCCGATTCTGTACGATCGCTCATCTTCTGTTCCGCCATACTCTGGAGACTTTTAGCTTCCGGGGGCATGGCATGGCACGTAAAAAGAAGAAAGCGAGAACGGAAATGTGCATCTATATTAATGTATTACGTATGAAATTCGAGCAGCGTCGCTCGAATCGCACTATCGCAGCAGCGCTCGGCATAGGCTGTACTACCGTGCACGATATCCTCGGCCGATTCACGGTAGCTAACCTGGTCTGGCCATTGCCGGCGGAACTGTCCCCCATCGACCTCGACCGCCTGCTCTATCCCGGCAAATCCGGAAAGTTATCAATACCTTACCCAGCTGGCTTGATATCGATACCGAGTTAAGCCGCAAGGGCATGACCAAGCAGCTGCTCTGGATGGAATATCAGTCCGCTGTGGGCGGTGATGCCCTCGGTTACTCACAGTTTTGTGCACTGTTCCGTGACTGGAAAAAGAAGCAGCGGCGTTCCATGCGCATGGAGCACAAGGCTGGCGAAAAGCTCTTCATCGACTTCTGTGGCCCCACCGTACCTATCGTCAACCCTGCGACCGGTAGCGTACGCCAGGTCGCTATCTTCGTCGCTGCCATGGGCGTGTCAGGCTATGCGTATATCGAAGCCTGCGAAGGCCAGGACATGGCATCGTGGCTCAACGCCAATAGCCGCTGCCTGCACTTCATGGGTGGGGTTCCGGAGCTGATGATACCTGATAATCTGCGCAGCGCTGTCAGCACCCCTGACCGCTATGAGCCGGTCATAAACCAGAGCTACCAGGCGCTGGCAAATCACTATGAGACAGTGGTGCTACCGGCGCGCCCGAGAAAACCGAAAGACATGGCGAAGGCAGAATCAACTGTGCAGCTGGTAGAACGCTGGGTTTTGGCCCGGTTGCGTAAACGTAGGTTCTACTCGCTGGCCGAACTCAACCAGGTGATACGAGAACTCAATCATGAGTTGAATTTGCGCCCGATGCGTCATTACGGCGGACAAAGTCGCCTTGAACGCTTCGAGCAGCTGGACAAACCGGCTCTTGGGCCTCTACCGCCCACACAATGGGAATACAGTGAGTATCTCGTTGCCCGAGTGGGACCTGATTACCACATAGACTACGGCAAAAACTGGTACTCGGTGCCGCATCCGCTGGTTGGCGAGCGCGTTGACGTCATCGCCACCCAACGGCTGGTGTAAATCCACCATAAGGGCGTCTGCGTGGCTACGCACCCTCGCAGCGATAACGCCTATAGGCACACGACTCAGGCGGCGCACATGCCGGCTAACCATAAGGGGCAGAGTCAGTGGACGCCGGAAAGGCTGTGCAGTTGGGCGCTGTCGGTGGGTGTGTGCACACTGAAAGTGGTCGAGTCCATCCAAAAGAGCAAAGCCCATCCGGAGCAGGCTTACCGCTCCGTGCTGGGGCTACTCAATCTGCAACGGCGCTATGAGACGACGCGACTGGAGAAGGCCTGCGCGCTGGCGTTGGAGAAAGGGTGCATTAACCGCTCTTTCATAGCCAACGTATTGAAACACGGTCGTGAAAGTGAGGTCACCCAGGACGGAGCCGGCGTATCAATGCTGGTTCACGAAAACCTCCGAGGTCCGGACAGTTATCACTAAGGAGAATAAATATGGATACACTGTTAATGGCTCTGCGAGAGCTGAAGTTGTCGGCAATGGTCCAGGCGTTGGAGACGCAACGCGAACTCCCGGGGAGTTATGGGGAGCTGGGGTTCGAGGAGCGGTTGTCGCTGATGGTAGAAGCGGAAAATTTGCATAGAAAAAACAACCACATATTCCGTCTGCGACGGCAATCGCAAATGCGCTTGCAGGCAAAACCGGAAGATATCCGCTATATCCCTAGCCGAGGAGTGACACCGGAACAGATGCGAGATCTGCTAGGGGGACAATATCTGAAATATCAGAAAAGCATACTCATCACGGGGCCAACAGGTACGGGCAAAACCTGGCTCAGTTGTGCGCTTGGTGAGCAGGCATGCCGGCAGCAATATAGCGTGCGTTACTGGCGAGTGGGTCGGTTGCTGGCCCATCTTCACCAGTGTCAGATAGACGGGATCTATCTAAAACAGCTTAAGCAGTTAGAAAAAATAGAGTTACTGATCTTGGACGACGTGGGCCTAGAATCAATAAGTCCGATGCAGGCAACGATGCTGTTGGAGGTGATGGAAGATCGCTACGACAAAAGCAGCAGCATCCTGATCAGTCAACTGCCGGTGAAAAAATGGTATGGACTGATAGAAAACCCCACGACAGCTGACGCGTTACTCGATCGGTTAGTACACCCCAGCTATAGACTGGAACTTAAAGGCGAATCACTACGCAAAGAGCAAGGAGTAGCCAGCACAGGAAAAATAGACTAAACCCGAGTCAGAAGATGAGCGAACACGTGAACGAATATCACTGGAATGGGTGATCGGAAAATATCGGAATAACTGATCGGATGTCGCCGGAACAGCTGATCGGATACGTCGGAATCTGCAGATTTGTGAGCAGGCGATCTTCCACCGCCAGCTTCACCGCAATCTCTTGCCCCGGCAGTGAAAAATGCAGCGCATTGCGCACGATGTTTTCCACCGCGCGGCGCATCATTTCCGCGTTGCCTTTGACGGTATAGTCCGCCGGCTGCTGGGCGGTCAGTGTGATGGTCACCCGGGTGAGCTGCGCCTCGTACCGGGCGTCGTTGACCACCGCTTCCACCAGCCCCAGTAAATCGAAATACTCCTCCGCCAGCATGCCCTGGTGCTCCGCGCGCGAAAGCGCCAGCAGCTCCCCCACCATGCGATCCAGACGCTCGGCTTCCTGCTTGATGCGCGCCAGGGAGGTATCCACGTTAGCCGAATTCTGATGCGCCAGTCCGATGACCAATTGCAATCGGGCCAGCGGCGTGCGCAGTTCGTGGGAAATATCGTGCAGCAGCGCCTCACGCGCCGCGACCAGCACCTGCAGCCGCTCGGCCATGGCGTCAAAGTCCTTCGCTACTTCGGTTATCTCATCGTGACGGCGGCGTATAACGGGAAAGAGTCGCACCGTTAAATCCCCCAGGGACACGCGTGCAAAGGCCCGGCGCAGCTGGCGCATGGGGCGGGTCAGGTTCCAAGCCAGAAGCAAACTGAACAGCAGCCCGACCGTCATCCCCAGCCAGAACAGCGGACTGGGCATATTGAGGATATTGCTCCTGTGGCCGTTGTGATACTGCCTGCGTAAGCTTTCAAAGTCGTAGCGCAGCAGATATTGCCGACCATCGGCCGCCGTTACTTGCCGGTTGGCGATGGATTCCAGCGGCGGCAGCGCGGGGTTTCCCGACGGCCCGCGCCGGGGCCGGGCGCCGGCCTCCTCATCTCCCGCTGGCGTCGCCGGACGAATCCCCTTGTCGGCGAAAAAGGAAGCGTTTTCTGCCGCCGCCCCAGGTTTGCTGTCGGCGGGCGTTAACGGTTTGGCGACCAGCAGCGTTTGTTCCCCGTCCGGCCACTGCGCCATGAGTGCCTGCAATGCCGGTAGTCCGCCCGTTTTCAGCGCCGACTCGGCCGACACCATCTGCAAATGGATGAAACGTCGGGCGATAGACTCTTCCGGCGGTTCGTGGCGATTGCCATACAGGATAAAACCGACCCACAGCGCCTGGGTAATCAGCAGGAATATCAGCCAAAAGCCGAGCAGGATCTTCCAGAACAACCGCCCCGGTATTCTCATCAGCGGATCCGATAGCCGATACTGAGCACCGTTTCAATGCCCAAACTGCTGCCGGGCAGCAGCGACAATTTTTGCCGGATGTTGCTGATATGCACGTCGACGCTGCGATCGTACGCCTCGCGGCGACGGCCCAGCCCCTTTTCCGACAGGTCATCTTTTGACACCACTCTATCGGGCGCGCGGATCAAAAGCTCCAGCAGATTGAATTCCGAAGCGGTAAGATCGAACGCTTTCCCTCGCCATAAGCTGGTGCGGGTGGCGGGATTGAGTATCAGATCGCCGAAGCTTGCGACGCCGGCCTCGGCAGGCTGCTCCGGCCGTTCGTCGAAACGACGCAGCACCGCGCGCAGCCGCGCGACCAGCTCGCGGGGATAGCAGGGCTTGGGCATGTAATCATCTGCGCCCATTTCCAGACCGATGACGCGATCGATATTATCGCCTTTCGCGGTCAGCATGATAATCGGCATACGGCTGCTTTTGCGAACCTGGCGCAAGACATCGGTGCCGCTCATATCCGGTAGCATGATATCCAGAATCATAGCGGTATAGTCGCCGGAAAGCGCGCCGTCCCCCCCTTCCTGGCCGGTCAGGGCCAAGGAGGTATCGAAACCCTCCGCGGTCAGGTATTCGCTCAGCATTTTGCCCAGTTCCCGATCGTCATCAACCAGCAAAATTTTCATTTTTTTCTCCCCACAAACGTCGCCATTGCTCTCCCGCGTTAGCGCCAGACAGCCTTGCATCATTCATCAGGTCACAGGCCAGCCACTGTTTGACCCGCGAGTGAGCAAAAGGTGCTGCCAATAATGCCAGAATGCGGCAAAAGCGCTGACGCAGCATCAGCCTAATCAAATACTCCGGTGGACAAGTAGCGATCGCCGCGGTCGCCGCAGACGGCGACCACCAGACTCCCCGGGGCCTTTGCGGCCACGCGCAATGCGCCGGCCACCGCTCCGCCAGAGCTAACGCCGCAGAAAATACCCTCTTCCCGCGCCAGTCGGCGCATCGTCGTTTCCGCTTCGTCTTGAAGCATATCCAGGGTTCGAGCCACCAACTCAGACTGAAAAATAGCCGGCATATAGGCAGCCGGCCAGCGCCGGATGCCGGGAATACTGCTTCCCGGCATCGGCTGAAGCCCGACGATGGTGACGTCCGCACGGCGCGATTTCAAAAACCGGCCAACGCCCATGATGGTGCCGGTGGTGCCCATGCTGGACACAAAATGACTAATGCGCCCGTCGGTCTGACGCCAGATTTCCGGCCCGGTGGTGGTAAAATGCGCCAGCGGATTATCTGGATTATTGAATTGATCCAGTACCTTCCCGCCCGTGGCGCGGGCAAGCGCGCGCCCGGTCACGTGCGCCCTCCATCCCAAGCCCCTGATCCACCAAAATTAGTTCGGCCCCGTAGGCGCGCATTGCCGCCTGCCTCTCCATGCTCATATTGTCAGGCATCAGCAGTTTCAGACGATAACCCTTCAGCGCGGCAATCATCGCCAGGGCAATGCCGGTGTTGCCGCTGGTGGCCTCAATCAAGATATCGCCGGGGGCGATCTCGCCGCGCCGCCTGTTGAATCATGAATAAGGCGGCGCGATCCTTCACCGACCCCGCCGGATTATTGCCTTCCATCTTCAACCAAATCTCGCCGCCGCCACAGGCCCCTCCTCTGCGCACCGTCGCTAACAGGCGACCTGATCCTTGAGCGCCGGATAATCAGTATAGCCCTCTGCGCCGCGGGCATAGATGGTCTGCGGGTTGACCTCGTTTAGCGACGCCTGGCCGCGCAGGCGCTCCACCAAATCCGGGTTGGCGATATACAGTTTGCCGAACGCTACTGCCTCAGCGGCACCGGCGGCGACCGTGGCGGCAGCGCTTGCGCCGGTAAACCCTTCGTTGACGATTAAAGCGCCGTGGAAATGCTGCCGCAGCGTCGGCGCCAAGCGGTTGGGAAAGTCCAGCGCCTCACGGGCGAAGATGAAAGCCAGCCCGCACGCGTTTAATTCTCGCGCGACATAGCTGAACATCGCCTTGGGATCGGAATCACGCATGCTGTGGGTGTCCGACATCAGATTGAGATGCACCCCCACACGATCGGCGGGCCAGACGGTCAGCACCGCATCCACCGCCTCAAGCAAAAAGCGGGCGCGATTGGCTATCGAACCGCCGTAGCGATCGGTACGCTGGTTGGAACCGTCATGCAGGAACTAATCGAAAAGATAGCCATTGGCCGCGTGCAGCTCCACGCCGTCAAAGCCGCTGCGCTTGGCATTTTCCGCCGCCTGCCGGTAATCCTCTACGATCCCGGCGATTTCGTCGGTTTCCAGCGCCCGCGGCGTAACATAGGTTTTTTGCGGACGGATAACCGAGACAAAGCCCTCCGGCGCAATTGCGCTGGGGGCGACCGGCCGTTCGCCGTCAAGGTAAAGGGGATCGGATATCCGCCCGACGTGCCAAAGTTGGCTGACGATTTTACCGCCGGCCTGGTGCACCGCCGCGGTCACTTTCGCCCACGCCTGAGTCTGCTCCTGCGACAAAATCCCCGGCGTATTGGGATAACCGACGCCCTGCGGCGACACCGACGTCGCCTCGGTGAAAATCAACCCTGCGCTGGCTATAGTATTCCTGCGCCAGCGCCCCGGGCACGCGCTCGTCGTCGGCGCGCATCCGGGTGAGCGGGGCCATCACGATGCGGTTAGCCAGCTCGATAGCGCCAATCTTTATGGGTTCAAACAGTTCAGCCATGACTTACCAGTTCAGCCATGACTTACCTCGTTAAGGGGGATAGAGTGCCGATCGCTGACGCGACAGCCACCGGCCGCAACCCGCGTCAGGTTGGTTATTGATGAGATTTATTTCCTCACTATTAAGCCGCAAACGCCGCCGGGGGCTTTAACTGCACGGGCTTTTTCGATGTGAAATGCCGCGGCAGATCAACGGGTAACGGGCAACGGAACTTCGGCGGCGGACAGACCCGCGCAACGCACGGGTCATGAAAAGAGGAGGCCTTAGGCGCTTTCGGCGAAGGCTATCGGTTGCAGGGCTTTATCGCCGGTGTAGAGGCGGGCGTTCTGGCCACCGAGGTAGCGACGATCGCCTCGTGCCGGCGTGCCGGCCGACTCCGTCGCCACCACCACCGTCAAAGGCTGCGGGTGCCAGCCCAGCGGTTGTACTACCAATTGCCAGTAGTGGCTGCGCGGACTGACATCAATGATTTGTACCGGCAACGGGCAGCGGGCGGTGGGTTTTTCGCTTAACGCCATTTCCCACGGCCGCAGGAACAGCTCTACCTGCCCTTGATGAACCGGCGCGTAAGGCAACGGCCAATGGTACGGGCCGACAAAGAGCTCGGCGCCGCGGATTTCACCGTCCAGCCTGTTGACCTCGCCCAGGAACTCCAGCACAAAACGGCTTGCCGGCTCGCGCCAAACCTCCTGCGGCGTTCCCACCTGTTCGATGTTGCCCTGGCTCATCACTACTACCCGATCCGCCACTTCCATTGCCTCTTCCTGATCATGGGTGACAAACACGCTGGTGAACTTGAGCTCTTCGTGCAGCTGACGCAGCCAGCGGCGCAGCTCTTTACGCACCTGCGCATCCAGGGCGCCAAACGGCTCGTCGAGCAGCAGGATTTCCGGCTCCACCGCCAGCGCGCGCGCCAGCGCCACGCGCTGTTTTTGACCGCCGGAAAGCTGGGAAGGATAGCGCGCGGCCAAATGGCCCAGTTGCACCATCTCCAGCAGGCTGGCGACTTTCTGTTTGATAACGGCACGCCCGGGACGCTCCCGTCGCGGCAGGACCGTCAGACCGAAGGCGATATTTTCGGCGACGGTCATGTGGCGAAACAGGGCGTAGTGCTGGAACACAAACCCTACGTGGCGATCGCGGGCGTGCACCCGGCTGACGTCTTTACCGCCGAAACGTAAATGGCCGCTATTATGGTGTTCCAGCCCCGCGATAATACGCAAAAGCGTTGTCTTGCCCGAGCCGGAAGGTCCCAATAGCGCCACCATCTCCCCGGCGTTGATATCCAACGAAATAGCGTTCAGTACTTTGCTGTTATCAAAAAACTTACTGACCTTATCGATCGCGATACTCATTGAGATTCCCCCGGTTGAAGCTACGCTTGATGGCGCGCCAGGCGCCACTGCAGCCCGCTCTTCAAGCATAATGTCACAATCGCCATCAGGGTCAGCAGCGCGGCGGCGGTAAACGCGCCCACGGTGTTGTAATCCTGATGGAGTAATTCCACCTGCAGCGGCAGGGTATAGGTTTCACCGCGGATCGACCCCGACACCACCGATACCGCCCCAAACTCGCCGATGGCGCGGGCGTTGGTCAGGATGACGCCATACAGCAACGCCCAGCGGATATTGGGCAGCGTAACGCGGCGGAACATCTGCCAGCCGGATGCGCCCAGCAGAATGGCGGCTTCATCCTCCTCGCTGCCCTGACTGAGCATCACCGGCACCAGTTCGCGCACTACAAATGGACAGGTGACGAATATCGTCACCAGCGCCATTCCCGGCCAGGAGAACATCAACTGTAAATTATGCTCGTCCAGCCAGCCGCCGAGGGGGCCGTTAGTGCCATAAAACAGCAGATACAACAGGCCCGCCACTACCGGGGAGACCGCGAACGGCACATCCATCAACGTCAGCAACAGTTGGCGGCCGCGGAAATTGAACCGCGTCACCAACCAGGCCATTAACGTACCGAAAACCACATTGACCGGTACGGTTATCAGCGCAATCAGCACCGTAAGCCAGATGGCGTGCAGCATGTCGCTATCGTTGAGATTGCGCCCCACCGCCGCCAGCCCTTCCGCCAGCGCGGTGGCGAAAATCGAAATCAGCGGCACCAGGAGCAACAGCAGCGAAACCAGCGCGCCGAGGCCGATCAACAGCCATTTTCCCCACGGGAAAGGCGCGCGTGCGGCGCCGTTAAAGGCGGAGATATCCGTCATCATTGCCCTCCCAACCGGCGGCCAAAGCGTGATTGCAGCACATTAATGATAAACAGCAGCAGCAGCGACGCCGCCAGGATCACCGAGGCGATGGCGCTGGCCGCCGGGTAATCAAACTCCTGCAGGCGGATAAAAATCATTAGCGAGGTGACCTCGGTCTTCCAGGCGATGTTGCCTGCGATAAAGATCACCACGCCAAATTCACCCAAGCTGCGGGTAAACGACAGTGCGGTTCCCGCCAGCAGCGCCGGCGCGACCTCCGGCAAAATGACGCGGCGAAACGTCTGCCAGTGCCCCGCGCCCAGGGTTTGGGCCGCTTCTTCATATTCCGACCCGAGCTCTTCGAGCACCGGCTGCACGGTGCGCACCACGAACGGGATGCTGGTAAAGGCCATCGCCACGGCGATGCCGAGCCAGGTATAGGAGACTTTGATGCCAAACTGGGCCAGCCAGCCGCCGTACCAGCCGGTCGTGGAAAATAGCGTGGCCAGCGTCAGACCCGCCACCGCGGTAGGCAGTGCGAACGGTAAATCCATCAGGCCATCTAACAGCGCACGGCCGGGAAAACGGTAGCGGGTGAGGATCCAGGCCATCAGCATGCCGAAAATCGCATTAAACAGCGACGCCACCCCGGCGCAGATTAACGTTATCTTATACGCCGCCAGCAGCTCCGGGCCGGTGATGACTTCCCAGTATTGCGACCAGCTCATCTGCGCCAGCTGCATGACCAGCGCGCTTAACGGCAGCAGCAGGATCAGGCAGACGAACAGCACGCTGCCGCCGAGGCTCAGGCCGAAGCCGGGCAGGACCCGTTTGGTGGTCATGGCCAGCATTAGCGATGCCCCGCCGCCAGCAATCGGTCCAGTTCGCCGCCGCGGTCGAAATGCGTCGCCATAGCCGACGGCCAACCGCCGAATCGATCTTCAACCCTGAATAGCCGGTTCGGCGGGAATTTGTTTTTGTTTGCCTTCATCATCTGCGTATCGTTATACCTGATAATAAAACCCGGCGATAATGTGTTGCGCCGCCGGGCTATAGAGATAGTTGAGATAAGCCTTCGCCGCCTCGTCGGTCCCGTTTTTCTCCACATTCTTATCCACCCAGGCCACCGGAAACTCCGCCAAGATATTCGTGGCCGGCACAATAACGTCATAATCGCCGGCGCCGCCTGATCGCGCAGGGTATTGACCTCCGACTCAAAACTTATCAACACATCCCCCTGCCCGCGATCGACAAAGGTCGTCGTCGCGCCGTGCCCGCCGGTATCGAAGACCTCGACGTTGGCGAGAAATTTCTGCATCCAGGCGCGGGTTCGGGCGCGGTCGCCGTTAAACGCCTGCTCCATCACGCCCCAGGCGGCTAAATTAGGTATAGCGGCCATTCCCCGAGGTTTTCGGGTTGGGAAACACCAGCCGTACGCCGTCCCGGGCTAAATCGTTCCAGTCGTGGATCCCTTTGGGGTTTCCTTTGCGCACCAGAAACGCCATGGTCGAATAGTAAGGCGAACTCTAGTTAGGCAGGCGATCGCGCCAATCGGCGGCAATCAATTGGCCACGATCGTGCAGGATTTTCACATCGGTCACCTGATTGTAGATCACCACATCCGCCGGAAACCCCTGTTAGGATAGCCAGCGCCTGCCGGGACGATCCGACGTGCGACTGACGAATGGTCAGCGTGTCGCCGGGATGCGCCAGCTGCCATTGCGCGATTAAAGCCGGAGTTCAGGGCCGCGAACAGCTCGCGGGCCACGTCATAGGAGCTGTTGATCAATGCCGTGCCCTGCGCCGGTCCGCAGGCCAGCATCGCCGCCGCGACATACCCGCGCACCACCCGGCCGGAAAAAAGCGTAAAGGTCATAAGGTGTCCTTTGGTGAAGGACAAAAAAGCCGCCCCGATAGCCTTACAGTTTATTTATAACGGAGGGATAACCCGTAACGCTTTTATATATCGATTGGTGATTTACAAGTCTCAAAAAGCATAAGGCTGGGGGCGCGGCCGCCAAGACAAAGCCGCGAAGCGCGCGTCAGGGGGGATGTGCGCCCCTTTATAGACAGCGTCATACAACGCCATACAGCGTCGCCCGGCGGGCAAGGCTCTGAAAGGGGCCAGGGGGGCGTTAGCGCGTGGCGGACGCACGCCAGATGATTTTGCTCACCTGCCAGGTTTGCAGCTGATCGTCAGCCGGCATCAGCGATTCAGGACCGTGCCAGATGCCCTTAAATACGTAACTGACGTGGCCGCTTTGCGGGGCCTGACATACCACCGCCTCGCGATCCTCGCCGCTGCCCTTGTGGCAGGCACCATAGGCTTTCTGATAAACAGCGTTAAACAGCGTACCGATCTTGACGCCCCAGGCGCTTTCGATGGCGTCATTGGCGTGGCGGCGGTAATGTCACCGACGTCCTGATCGCTCACCTTGCGGCTTTCGCCGAACCAATGGAAAGGGAAAAAGCTTGACCAGGAAAGGTCGGATAGCGTCGAGCACCCGGCCAGCAGGAGCGGCAGTCCAATGATTAACGGACGGAACGACTTCATCATTTCTCCTTGTAGTTTGAAACCGACGCCGGCTCGCTGGCGCTGCATATCGCGCCGGACGGTCGGCACGGGGCCGATATCTCCCCCGACGATCTCATTATCGTCAGCGGTAGGCTGCATAAAGGCCCGCAGGGGACGTCGGTGGAAGTTGAGCAACTGCAAAAACAATAATCGCGCGACGCGACACCGCGGCGGGAGGGCCGCCGGTGTCGCGCCGCTTTAATACTCCTGATCCTCAATAAGCCGTTTGCCCAGCAATACGCTATCTTGCATTTCGTATCCCAGCTTTTCGTACATGTTAATCACCGCGTCGTTTTCGCCGCGCACCATCAGATTGATTTTTGGACAGCCGCGGGCAATCAATTTTTTCTCCAGCCGGCTTATTAACGCATTGGCGATACCGCGGCCGCGATAATCCGGGTGCACCCCCAGGTAGTAGGCAGAGCCGCGGTGGCCGTCATAACCGCCCATCACCGACCCCACCACTTCCCCGGCCACTTCCGCCACCAGAAAAAGATCGGGATCATGGTTCAGCTTACGCTCAATATCCATTTCGGGATCGTTCCACGATCGCAACAAATCGCAGCGTTCCCATAGCGTAATGACCTCTTCAAAATCGTCATGACGAAATACTCGAATTTCCATAATTGCCGCCGCCGCTACAGAGTAATGAATGATTCAACTGATTATCACGTTATTTGCGATGAAGGCAAATAACTCCGGCGCGGTTTATGACTCTTTCGCGCGCTTTCGCTCGAAATCCCCTCTCTTTCAACGTCGTTTACCTCCGCCCAGGCGTCCACGCCGCGCCTAAGCGCCGTTTTGGCCCGCAACGGTTAGTGTTACGGCCCCGCCGGCGTTATACTGGCGTGGCTTCACCTTTTCGCCGCTTACATACAGGGATTTAGCGATGGAACAACCGGATATCGAACACATCAATGCCTATCTTCTTGGGCTGCAGGAGACGATTTGCGCTGCACTGACCGCCGCCGACGGCGGCGCCGTTTTCCATGAGGATCTCTGGCAGCGCGCCGAGGGCGGCGGACGGACGCGAGTACTGCGCCAGGGCCGGGTCTTCGAGCAGGCCGGGGTGAATTTCTCGCGGGTGTATGGCGGCGCCCTGCCGGCCTCCGCCACCGCCCACCGACCGGAACTGGCTGGAAGATCGTATCAAGCCATGGGCGTGTCGCTGGTCGTGCATCCGGAAAATCCTTTCGTCCCCACCAGCCACGCCAATGTGCGCTTTTTTATCGCCGAGAAACCGGGCACGGCACCCATCTGGTGGTTTGGCGGCGGTTTCGACCTGACGCCGTTTTACGGCTTTCACGAAGATGCCGTGCACTGGCACCGCACGGCGCAAGCGCTCTGCCTGCCGTTCAGCGGCGACGTCTACCCCCGCTACAAACGCTGGTGCGATGACTATTTTTTTCTCAGGCACCGCAACGAAGCGCGCGGTATCGGCGGGCTGTTTTTCGATGATTTGAATACCCCCGATTTTCACCAGGCCTTCGCCTTTGCCCGCGCCGTCGGCCAGGGCTATCTGGACGCTTATTTGCCCATCGTCGAACGGCGCAAGTCCCATACCTGGGGCGAACGCGAGCGGCAGTTCCAGCTCTATCGCCGCGGCCGCTATGTCGAGTTCAATCTGGTGTGGGATCGCGGCACGTTATTCGGTCTGCAATCGGGCGGCCGCACCGAGTCTATTCTGATGTCGATGCCGCCGCTGGCCCGCTGGGAATATCATCACGAGCCGGCGCCCAATAGCCCTGAAGCCGCGCTATATCGCGACTTTTTGCCGGTCCGCGACTGGCTGCAGGAGTAACGCCATGGAAATCTGGGTGGATGCCGATGCCTGTCCCCGGGTGATTAAAGACATTCTGTTTCGCGCCGCCGGGCAGCATGAAATACAGGTCACGCTGGTGGCCAATCAATCGCTGCAAGTGCCGCCGTCACGCTTTATCCGCACCTTGCGGGTGGCCGCCGGTTTCGACGTGGCGGACAATGAAATCGTCAAACGCGCCGCCGCGGGCGATCTGGTCATTACCGCCGACATTCCGCTGGCGGCGGAAGTGCTGGCGAAGGGCGCGCTGGCGCTTAATCCGCGCGGCGAGCTTTATCAGCAGGCTACGATTCGCGAAAAACTGACCCTACGGGATTTTATGGACACGCTACGCGGCAGCGGCATACAGACGGGCGGTCCGCCGCCGCTCGGGCAGCGAGAACGCCAGGAATTTGCGCGTCAGTTGGATAAATGGCTGCATCAGGTTTGAACGCGACGCGAATATATAGCACTCTTTCACAATTATTTATGATACGATAAAGTAGATTATTGACCTTACGCGACAGCGCCCCCCCGGACGCTGCCTTCTGCGCGGCCATCGATTAGGGTCATCATAATAATCAGAAAAAGCGTATTTCATTCTACGTCTTGTTGATGCAGTGTTATCCTAAAGTTAACCGTCACTTATGCGGGTGATAGTATTCAATTCATGGAGTAGAGAAATGAACCAGTTAGAAGGTCTGAAACAATTCACCACCGTCGTGGCCGACAGCGGAGACATCGAGTCCATCCGTCATTACACACCGCAAGATGCCACCACCAATCCATCCCTGATCCTGAAAGCCGCCAGCCTCACCGCCTATCAGCCGCTGTTTGAAGACGCGCTGGCCTACGCCCGCAAGCAGGGCGGCACCCGTGAAACCCAGATTATTAACGCCAGCGACAAATTAGCGGTCAATATCGGCGTGGAAATTCTGAAAAGCGTGCCTGGACGTGTCTCTACCGAAGTGGATGCGCGCCTCTCCTTCACTCGCGGCATGTGTGTCGCCAAGGCCCGTAAACTGGTGGCCCTCTATCAGGAACAGGGTATTGATAAATCCCGTATTCTCATTAAGCTTGCTTCCACCTGGGAAGGGATTCAAGCCGCGGAAGAGCTGGAAAAAGAAGGCATTAACTGTAATCTGACGCTGCTATTCTCCTTTGCGCAGGCACGCGCCTGCGCCGAAGCGGGCGTGTATCTGATTTCGCCGTTTGTCGGCCGCATTTACGACTGGTATAACCAGCGTAAACCGCTCGATCCGTACGTGGTCGACGAGGATCCGGGCGTGGTGTCGGTGCGCAAAATCTATGATTATTATAAACAGCACCGTTATCAGACCGTTATCATGGGCGCCAGCTTCCGTAAAGTGGAACAGATTCTGGCGCTGGCCGGCTGCGATCGCCTGACCATTTCCCCAGCCCTGCTGGAAGAGCTGCACAAAGGCGATGGGCGCGTTGAGCGTAAACTGTCTCCCTCTACCGAAGGTTTTCATCAGCCGGCGCCGCTGTCTGAATCGGAATTCCGCTGGGAACACAACCAGGATGCGATGGCCGTGGACAAACTGGCCGAAGGCATCCGCCAGTTCGCGGTTGACCAACAAAGCCTGGAAGATCTTTTGGTGGCAAAACTGTAACCTTTGGAGCATCTAATGACATCAAGAAAAGCGCTGGCCAACGCTATTCGTGCGTTAAGCATGGACGCTGTGCAAAAAGCCAATTCCGGCCATCCCGGCGCGCCGATGGGCATGGCGGATATCGCCGAAGTCCTGTGGCGCGATTACATGAACCATAATCCGTCCAATTCGAAATGGGCCGACCGCGACCGTTTTATTCTTTCCAACGGGCACGGTTCGATGCTGCTTTACAGCCTGTTGCACCTTACTGGCTACAATCTGCCGATGGAAGAATTGAAAAACTTCCGGCAGCTGCATTCCAAAACGCCGGGGCATCCGGAATACGGCTACACCGATGGCGTGGAAACCACCACCGGGCCGCTGGGCCAAGGCATCGCCAACGCCGTGGGTCTGGCGATTGGCGAACGTACGCTGGCGGCGCAGTTCAACCGCCCTGGCCATGAGATTGTCGATCACCATACCTATGTTTTCCTCGGCGACGGCTGCATGATGGAAGGCATCTCTCATGAAGTCTGCTCGCTGGCCGGCACCATGAAGCTAGGAAAACTGCTGGCGTTTTACGACGATAACGGCATCTCCATCGACGGCGACGTCGAAGGCTGGTTCAGCGATGACACCGCCGCCCGTTTTGAAGCCTATGGCTGGCACGTCGTGCGCGGCGTGGACGGCCACGATAGCGAATCGGTCAAAGCGGCTATCGAGAACGCCCGCGCCGTCACCGATAAGCCGTCGCTGCTGATGTGTAAAACCGTTATCGCCTTCGGCGCCCCGACCAAAGCCGGCACCCACGGCGCCCACGGCGCGCCTCTGGGTGACGACGAAATCGCCGCTACCCGCAAAGCGCTCGGCTGGAACGAGCCGCCGTTCGTGATCCCGGCGGAAATCTACCAAGGTTGGGATGCGAAAGAGGCGGGCAAGCAGAAAGAAGCTGCCTGGAATGATAAATTCGCCGCCTATGAAAATGCTTTCCCCGAGCTGGCGCGCGAGTTCAAACGTCGGATAAATGGTGAACTGCCGGCAAACTGGCAGGCGGAGAGCCAGAAAATCATCGAGCAGCTCCAGGCCAAGCCGGCGAAGATCGCCAGCCGTAAAGCCTCGCAGAATGCGCTGGAGGCCTTTGGTCCCATGCTGCCGGAATTCCTGGGCGGTTCGGCGGATCTGACGCCGAGTAATTTGACCATTTGGTCGAAATCCATCTCTATCGCCGATGATCCCGCCGGTAACTATATTCATTACGGCGTGCGCGAATTCGGCATGACGGCCATTGGTAACGGTATCGCCCATCACGGCGGCTTCGTGCCCTATACGGCCACCTTTTTGATGTTCGTCGAATACGCCCGTAACGCGGTGCGCATGGCAGCGCTGATGAAGGCGCGCCACATCATGGTGTATACCCACGACTCCATTGGCCTGGGTGAAGACGGTCCGACCCATCAGCCGGTGGAGCAATTGGCCAGCCTGCGCATGACGCCGAACATGAGTAACTGGCGCCCTTGCGATCAGGTGGAAACGGCGGTTGCCTGGAAGAAAGCCATCGAGCGCCATGACGGTCCTACCGCGCTTATTTTGTCGCGTCAGAATCTCGCGCAGCAGGATCGCACGACGCAGCAGCTGGCGGATATCGCCCGAGGCGGCTATGTGCTTAAAGATTGCGACGGACAACCGGAGCTCATCCTTATCGCCACCGGTTCGGAAGTGGAGCTGGCGGTGGCCGCTTATCAGCAGTTGAAGGATGAAGGGCGCAAGGTGCGCGTGGTATCACTCCCCTCCACCGACGTCTTTGATTTGCAGGACGATGCCTATCGCGAGTCGGTATTGCCGAAAGCGGTGACGGCGCGTGTCGCCATAGAGGCCGGTATCGCCGATTATTGGTACAAGTACGTTGGTCTGAACGGGCTGATTGTCGGCATGACCACCTTCGGTGAATCGGCACCGGCGGAAGAGTTGTTTAAAGTGTTCGATTTTACCGTCGATAACGTGCTGAGCAAAGCTCGTTTGCTGGAGCCTGTTTAGAAATTTGTGTATTTTCCTGATTTTGATATGTTCAATCCAACATCAAAAACAGGTTAATTTATGGACGAAAAACAGTTGCAGGCTCTGGCTAACGAACTGACCAAAAATCTCAAAACCCTTGAAAATCTCAGTCACTTCGATCGGCTGCTGAAAAAAATCAGCGTCGAAGCAGCTCTCAATGCCGAAATGACCCATCACCTCGGCTACGATAAAAATCAGCCTAAACCGGGGACCAACGCCCGCAACGGCTATTCCACAAAAACCGTTACCACTGGCGATGCCCCGCTGGCGCTGCGTACTCCGCGCGATCGTGACGGTTCCTTTGAACCGCAACTGGTGAAGAAGAACCAGACCCGGATTACCGGGATGGATAACCAGATTTTATCGTTGTACGCTAAAGGGATGACCACCCGCGAGATCGCCGCCGCGTTCAAAGAGCTGTATGACGCCGATGTCTCGCCGGCGCTGGTCTCAAGGTCACCGATGCGGTCATGGAGCAGGTTGTCGAATGGCAAAACCGGCCTCTGGATGCAGTCTATCCCATTGTTTATCTTGACTGTATCGTTCTAAAAGTCCGGCAGGACAGCCGCATCATCAACAAATCTGTGTTCCTGGCGCAGGGCATCAACATCGAAGGCCAGAAAGAGTTGCTAGGCATGTGGTTGGCCGAAAATGAAGGCGCAAAGTTCTGGCTGAACGTGCTGACAGAGCTGAAAAACCGCAGCCTGAACGATATCCTTATCGCCTGCGTAGACGGGCTGAAAGGTTTCCCTGACGCTATTAACGCGGTGTATCCGGAGGCGCGGCTCCAGCTGTGTATCGTGCATATGGTGCGCAACAGCCTGCGGTTCGTCTCCTGGAAGGACTACAAGGCCGTCCACCCGCGACCTGAAAGCTATCTATCAGGCCCCTACGGAAGAAGCCGGCTTGCAGGCGCTGGAAGCGTTCTCCAGTGCCTGGGACATCCGCTACCCGCAAATAAGTCGAAGCTGGCAGGCAAACTGGGCCAATCTGGCCACATTCTTTGCCTACCCAACGGACATCCGCAAGGTGATCTACACGACCAACACCATCGAGTCGTTAAACAGCGTGATCCGGCATGCCATCAAAAAGCGCAAGGTGTTCCCGACCGACGACGCAGTGAAAAAGGTGGTGTGGCTGGCGATGCAGGCTGCCTCACAGAAATGGACAATGCCTTTGAGGGACTGGCGCATGGCAATGAGCCGCTTTATTATCGAGTTCGGTGACCGCCTGGACGGTCACTTCTGAGAAAAGGCATTTACACAGAATCCGGTACGGGCTTGTTTGCTGCTGAAATAAGTCCTCGCCTTACCTTACGCCGGCGACCCTCGGGTCCCGGCGTTTTGTTTGTTATTCCCTTTACCCCGTTGCGTCGAGTATTCCATACCCCGTTGCGCTTGGTTTGCGCTATCCCGTTGCGCTTGGTATCCGCTTACCCACGTTGCCACGCGCCGTCGAGACCACATTCGCCCGGGGATGCCCTAGCACGCGCCGCCTGCCTACCTCACAGCACGCAGCTCAGTGCGCGCTTCTGAGCGGTTTGCCGACGCAAAGCGGGCAGCTTAGTCCAACGGCGCCGGGGTCGCCCAACGCAGATCTAGGGCGATTTTTCGTCGGCCACCTCATCGTCGATGGGGCCGAGTTGATGTTGCATCATATAGTTTCTAAGCACCCAATACGTCTCGGTAGATTTCGTAGCGCGATGTAGGGCATCTTCACCGTGACGGTTTTTAAGCATGACGTTGATACTCTCTGCCGTTAGCAACTGCTCGACGATGGCCCGTTTATCGGCGTAGGCCGCCATATGCAGCGCGGTGTTGCCGTCATATTCCGTCGCGTTGATCTCGTCAGTGCTTTTGGCCATGAGTTTCTGAACGTAGCTTAAATTGCCCGATTTCACCGCCAAATTCACCGCCATATATAGCGCAGTTTCGCCATACCACCCAGGAAGGCTGGGGTCTTGCCCTTCAGCCGCAAGTAATGAATCAAACATCCGGGGCTTGTTGTGTTCAATCGCCAGCATTAGCGCCGTCTGGTGCCGATTATCTTGCCGGTTAATATCTATACTTGTGTTTTTAAGAAGTTGCTTTAGGCGGCAATTTTTACCCTTTCTGACCACCTCCATTAGCGCGGTATTGTTATAGTTATCGGCAATATTAACGTCAACATCCTGGCATTGAAGTAGCCGATCAAAGACCTTCTTGTTGCCATGGGCGGTTGCTAACCACAGGGCGCTTTGATGATAACGATTGGTAAGGTTGACATTGATTCCCGTGACGTTAAGCAGGATTGAGCACAGTGTGGGGTCTGGCCATTGCGTGGCAATCATCAACGGGGTCCAACCACAGCTATCCTTCTGATTGACTAAGCCTCTGTCAACATCAGCCAGCAGTAGCAACACCTCGGGACAACCGGCGTGTGCGGCCAAATGCAGCACGGTGGCGTTCCTGTCCTGAGTGACAACCGCAAGGCTAGCGTTATGGCTTAATAAAGTCTCTACCACAGCGAGGTGGCCATTTTTTATGGCCAACTGTAGCGGCGTGTAATTATTTTCATCAAGCTGGTCGACGACGCTACCCGCGCGTAAGCAGGCATTAACGCAATCGAGATCCCCCTCTTTGGCGGCTTGCGCGAGAGAGAAAGGTAACCTCGCGGGGGACGCCACTGCCTCGCCGAGGTGCCGGGCCGGACAATGCGACGCGGTGACATCCCTACATTGCGACGCGGGGAGGGCCAGATTTAGGCGTCCTGAAGCGTCACAACCAGGAACAATGGCCAAATCAGGGACTTTATCCCAGCGTTTTTTACGTGCAGCGGTGCGTGCCGGCGGTGCTTGCGCTTCGTCCGAGTGAGAGAAATGGCTATGCCCAGCAAGCACGCTGTCCCGGTCTGACCGGCTGGGAAATACGGGTGGCTCTGGGGCGTGTCCCACGCCCAAGGCGGGCGCTGCGGGCGCGTAGCTTTCGCTCGCGGAATGCGCTGCAGATGTCTGTCTGACGGTGCGCAGCGCGCCAGCGCCGCGCGATGGAGGACCGTGCTGCCCCCGGGTAACGGTGGGCGGGGCGGCAAGCGCTTGAGCGATTTGGCTCGTGAGTAACAAGCCCGTTATCAATAGCGGCATACACCGCGATGGCACGGTGCGGGCATTATTTTCGTCATTTCTGGCCACGGAATTGTGGTTCATATTACCCGGTGGTAACTGGCGAGTATGGTGGCAGCCAATCTGCCGGCGGTACGACGATAATTCGGTAATCATCACGTCTCTCCTTTATTTTCAGGGATCACCGCTGTCTTTCAGCCATGCAATACGCTAACAGGAAGGGACTATACCTCAACCATCACCCGCCGAAATAAATTAACATTTTTACACGACAACACCCAAGCGAAGAATAAAATAAAACACAGCATAAGAGACGATATACGATATTAATTATAGCGAACTAGAGAAGGGAAATAATAAAAAATCGGCGTTAAGAGAGGCTTTGTTGAATAAATCGAACTTTTAGGTGACTGGCGGCTCTGATCACTACATTCGTTTCAACATCAGGTCCCCATGGCAAAGCAAAAGTTTAAAATCACCAACTGGCCCGCATATAACAATGCGCTCAGGCAGCGGGGGGACCTGATAGTATGGCTTGATGAGTCAGCCATTGCTGCATGGACTGAGAGTACACCACCTGAACATCGTGGCCGGCCGCTTCACTACACCGATATGGCCATTACCACGGTTCTGATGATAAAGCGCGTGTTTAACCTTTCGCTCCGGGCGTTACAGGGTTTCGTTGACTCGATTTTTAAACTGATGGGGCTGTCGCTGCGCTGCCCAGATTACTCTCTGGTCAGCCGGCGAGCAAAAATCGTCGACATCAGCATAAAAACGCCAACCCGCGGCGAAATCTCACACCTGGTCATCGATGGCACCGGCCTGAAAGTCTTCGGCGAAGGCGAATGGAAAGTCAGGCAGCATGGGGCTGAGAGACGCAGAGTATGGCGCAAGCTTCATCTGGCAGTAGATAGCGTGACACATGAAATTATCTGTGCCGATTTATCGCTAAGCGGTACGACAGATGCGCAGGCGCTGCCCGGGCTGATTAACCAAACCCACCGGAAAATCAGGGAAGCGTCGGCTGACAGTGCTTACGATACGCGTTACTGTCATGATGCTCTGCTGAGGAAAAAAATAAAGCCGCTTATCCCACCGCGAAGTGGTGCACAATATTGGCCAGCTCGATACCATGAGCGTAACCATGCGGTGGCAAATCAGCATCTGAGGGGCAATAACGATACCTGGAAAAAGAAAGTAGGTTATCACCGGCGTTCACTGGCTGAAACGGCCATGTTCCGGTTTAAAACACTTCTGGGTGGTCATCTGAGTCTGCATGACTATGACGCGCAGGTAGGTGAGGCAATGGCAATGGTTAAAGCACTTAACCGGATCACACTGTTAGGAATGCCAAACAGCGTCCGCATCATGTAACAATCGCCCTGATAGGGAGGAAGTCGTCACAAATTTCGGATTTATTCAACAAAGCGGTTAAGAGATCATAGCTAACGACGCGTTTTGCACCGCAATGCATCATCAAGCCTCCTGACTTTAACTTTTTACTTATTCTTTCTTACTCTCCAGGAAAAAACTTCTGCGCCTACCTAGCAGAACTGTAGGCTTATTAACAGTCATACTGGGGCAGAGAGAAATAAACCGGCCGACGCGTCCCCTTTTATTCTCATCGGCCGTCAAGTTGCAATAAACGATAAACATCTTTCACCCTCTGGGGAGGACACAATGTGATAAACAGCGGCGATGTCAGCCATCGCCGTTCGGTTTTGCCGGCAGCCACCGGCGCTAATCGCTGCACCTCACCGGGCGATGGTTGTGAAGCGCCAGGTAAGGTTGCAGAACGGCGGTACGTCATGTGGTCGAGGGTATCGGCCGGAGGGCAAACGCAATTCACATCGTCCCGTCGTTTATCAACGTTGCTCATCTGCCGTTCGCACGCCGTGTAGCAAAACTTGAATAATGATCGTCTATTTTATTTTCTGGCAGCAATAGCAGATTTAATGATAAACGAATCGATTAATGTCGTAAAAATTCGATTTATTATTGACAAGCTACGGGATAAACTTATTAATAACGAGGGTATTATACATTGATGGGTTAATGGGTAACGCCTTAATTCAATAATACACTAATGAATTGTAAGGACGCAGAAACGTACACGATATTCAGGCTGATGTTATTGCCAACTGTGTCATTAAAAATTAACTAAGCTGATCGTGCGGCATCGTTATCTCTCCACCTATCGCAGCGAGTAATGGCAGCTAGAGGCTGCACACCGGCGCCGCTTGCAGCCCAACGATCGTCGTTGGGAACAGGTATATAACGCGTTTTAATTGCCGCGCTGAACGTGCAGCGAAGCGTTATTAGCGAATTTAACCGTTTCAATTTTGACGCTTACCGGCCATTTTATTGCGCCTTAGCGTTAATAGTCTGGAGATCGCTTATGCCAACCAGTATTGATCGCCATCGTAAATGTATTGGGCATTACTATAATGATTTGCAAGTAAGCCGCTCGTCGAAAAGCGCCACGCGTCCACGCGGGTCACGATTGTCTTCAGTTGACCAATCCCCCCATCGCGAGAATCACAGCGGCTATCATAAAGCCATGGCGAATATTTTTATTCTGGCGCTCCTCTCGGTACAGCTACAACCGGTACAAGCACTTGGACGACGCCCCGTTGTGCTGAAGGTGCCCAGGCGCGATCCGCCGGCGGAGGGCGCAATTTTTAGCAAGGGGTCGGCGCTTGGCAAAGGATCGGGGCTCTGGCGGGTGAGTGCGCTGACGCCGGACCAGCCCGGGATAGCGCGCCTCTCACATCCGGCAGCGACGACGCCCGCGGCGCAAGACACAGACATCCCGAGGACGCGAACCTCAGCCCAGGCAGACGGACTTCGCGCCACGACGGCGTTCTCTGCCGGTGCAACGTCCCCCTCCGAAGCGGCGTCCTCGACAAGCGCCGCGGCCGCTTTTCGTAAGGCGTCCCCGGTTGGCGCAACCTCTCCCTTCAGCGCAGCGCCGCCCCGTAACGATAAAACCGCCTTAGCGCTCCTGCCGCCGGAAACGGTAGCGTCCGACGCCGGGCGGGCTGAGCAGCAGCCCGCTATCCCGACGTCATCGAGGATCGGCGCGCCGGCGCCGCCAGAGTTGGAGCGCGCGGGCGGACGCCTGCCACCCTGAGTTCCGATTCCGCGGCCATAACGCCGCTGGGTATGACGTCCACCCGACTTGAGGCGCAAACGCGGGCCATTTATACCCTACTGCTGCAGCATCGCCGGCTTGATCCGCAGGACGAAGCGGTGTTATCGCTTCGACACCGGGCGAATCTGGTGGTGAAATTCGTCCGCCGGCCGGCGCACCTGTCACAGCTGGTACAAGAGCTGCTGCGGCCCGCGGGTCTATACGGCGCCAACCCTGGGGAGTGGCTCAGCCCCGACACGCAACACCAGCTGTTTAACGGCTGGTTAACGGGCGTCCTCTTCAACCAAACTTTCGAGGCGCTGCTGGCGGACACATTGGCCGACGCCGGGCGGCAGCTAGCGCCGCATGCCGCCCTGATCGGGCAGTTGCGTCACTGGCTGCATCAGTTGCTGCACCAACACGACGTCCCCAGGGCGGCACGTTAAACTACCCGGCGCGTAAATATTTGCTGGAAGAGGTGGCCGGTAAGTCAGCGCCGGCGCTGATGAGCTGGCCTCACGATCGCCGCTGGAGCGCCCTCCCCGTGGTGGATTTACGCTGGGCCTATGCCCATGCGGGGCTGCGGCTGGCGAGGATGGCACGTGCTGATGAGGCACAGCGCGGCACGCCTCATGCCCTCTCGGTAGATGAAGCCGTCGATCTCGGATGCGCGCTGGCGCTGCTGCTGGAGAAACGCGCGCTGCCGCCGGAATATCTGGAAATTTTTCAGCTCCCTGCCCTGCTGCGCTATCGTTATCACTTTCCCGATGCCGCTTACCCGGAAGAGGAGCTGCGTACGCGCGCTGGAACGTTTCATCCTCGATGTGGATGCCGAGATGCTGGCCAACGATCCCGTACGTCAATTTGGTATGGCGCTGGACGCCTGGCGCAGCCGCCGCCAGCTGGCGCAAGACGCCATTGTCAACCGCTGTCCCGAGCTGGCCCACGCCGACGCGGCGAAGGCGTTACAGGCCGATACGGAAAGTTACCTCAACGCCCACGGCCCCTGGCACTGTTCCTGCCCGCCGCCGGGAGAACCGGATTTGCCGCCACTGCCCGATATCGACGGGCGTTTTGAAGAACAAAACGCTGAACTGGCCCGCCATTACGCTACCGTTGATCTCTTGATCTTGAGCAATACCTTTGCCCGGCTGGACGAGGTGGAGAGGGATTTTATCCGTCTGGCGCAGGTCACCTTCGCGCGGGCGGAGCGCTCACCGGTTGCCGCGTTTTCCGCTTTTGAGCTAAGCGGCCTGCATCATAGCGGGCAATCGGTCGTAGATTTAGTGCTGGAGCTCCTACCCGGCGTGGAACTGTTGCTTGCGCGTCATCAGCAAGAAGAGCGAATTTATGCCCTTCAGCTCCAGGAGGGCAGGTATCTCTTAAGCCGCGTGGACCGCAACGATAGTCGCTATCACAATCTGTTTCCCGCGCCGCGCCATTATCGTTACAAACGTTATGATTTAAAAATACACGAGCAGCAAGAAAGGCTAAAGCAGCCCGGCGCGCCGCTGGAAGCGCTGGCGATGACCTTGGCCACCCACCACCAGACACAGTTCAGCACCCATCTGTATCAACAAGGCTATGACGCCACCTTTCGCGAACAGGCGCTGGACTTCCTGCTGTCGCTGGTTCCCTTCTACGACTGTGTCCGCCTCCTGAGCCGCGGCGAGACGGCCAACGCGCTGCTGCCCTGCGCCTTCGATGCGCTTGCGCTGGTGCCGGTTGTTGGCGAGGCATCGGCGATCAGCTTGCATTTCGGCTCTGCGCTAGGACGCGGTGGCTTATTTGCCGTCCGTCGCGCGGTGAAAGTCATGGCCTGCGAACAACTGCTCGCGGCGGCGCGGTATTCGTGCGCCACGGCGTCTCCCCGGGCTGGAGCACGAGGTGCCTCTACTGGCGTTGGCGGGCGATACCTATCGCGGGCAGACGGTTTTCGTGCGCATCAACCCGTACAACGGCGATGTTTGCGGGATCAAATATACGTTGAGTCCCGAAGGGGTGCTGCGCAAAGTGCCAAAAAAATTGGCCGTTCATCTGCGCAATATCCGCACCCAGGGGCTGGGAGGGAAAGGCTCCAAGGCGGCGGCGCGCAAGTGGGCAGCGGACGTGGCCGGTCAGGCGCGATCCATTGATGACTTACCGGGCGAAGTGGTCGAAAATATTCTGCGTCAGCTGGATTTGGCCAGCCTGGCCGCCGTGGCGCAACTTAACGATCGCTACCGGCAGGAGGCGGCGCATAGCCTGAAGCAATTCAGCGCTCAGCGCCAGGCGGCACAATTAGTGACGGCGGCACGCGCTTTCAACGTGCCGGCCGTGCAATTTTTCAGTGCCCATGGCGGCTCTGTGGCCGGGTTCGATCAGGCCGCCGACCTGCCGCTGTTTGCGGTGTAAGAAGGGCGTGTCGATCTACTTACCCCCCTGCTGGCGATCGCAGGCGTCGACCCCGGTGCCACGGATCTTCAAGGCAATACCGCCACCCTGATTGCGGCGGGACATCGCGACGGCGCCCTGCTCAGCGCACTGCTGGCGCGGCCGGACATCAACGTCAATGCGGTCAACCATGAGGGTAGCTTCGCTTTACTTAACGCGATTCAGCACGGCTATATCGACCGTGTGCGCCAATTGCTGGCGGTACCGGACCTTGATATTAACGCCGACGATCATAACGGTATTTCACCGTTGCTCCTGGCCATTACGCAAGATCGCAGCGATATCGCCTTACTGCTGCTGCATACGCCGGGCATTGATGTTAACAGCCGCGATCTGCGCGATATCACGCCGCTCATCATGGCGGCGCAGACCGGCAATCTCCCCGTTTCCCGCGCCCTGCTGGCCTTTGCCCATCTGGATGTCAACGCGGCGGATAACTCCGGTATGACCGCGCTCATGCACGCGATTAGCCATGAATACAGCGAGCTGGTCACCCTGCTGTTGGCCAAACCGGATATCGACATTAACCTCAGGGACACCGAGGAGGCCAGTGCGCTCATCTGGGCCGCCGGTAAGGGTAATGTGGGTATTCTGCGGGCGTTGAATGCCATGCCGAATCGCGAGATCAACGCCGCCGACGAGCATGGTTTCACGCCCTTGATTCAAGCCTGTATGCAGGGCCATAAACCCGCGGTACGCATGCTGTTGAAGATCAGCGACGTCAATATCAATGCCGTCGATGAGCAGGGACAAACGGCCCTGATGCACGCACTGGAACTCAACCGTGTTGATATCGTCCCTATGCTGCTGCGCCAGTCGCGGCTTGATATCAACCTGCGCGATGTCGCCGGCAATTCGGCTTTGGCCATAGCGGTACGCAGGGGGCGTACCGCTATGCTTCCCGCCCTGCTGCGCGTCCCGAACATCGAGGTCAATAGCGGCGACAACGAAGGGCTAACCCCATTGATGATGGCGGTGATGCGCCACGACACCGAAGCGGTGCGGCTCCTGCTGGCGGTACGGCGGATTGATGTGAACCGGATGGACTACAATGGCGCCAGCGCCCTGCTGTGGGCCGCAAGCGACGATCATCCCGCGATCTTACAAACGCTGCTCCAGGCGAAGGGCATCCAAATCAATCTCTCCGACACCAACCTGAGCACGCCGCTGATTCAGGCCGCGCTGAACGGCCGTAGCGCGATGGTGCGCCTATGGCTGGCGCAGCCGGGCATCGCAATCAATTTCACTAACCAACAGGGCATGACGGCGCTGATGATAGCCGCCGAGAACGGCACAGCCAGTATCGTACGCGCTATCACCTCCGCGCCCGGCTGCAACGTCAATGCACAGCGTCATGACGGCAATAGCGCGCTGCTGCTGGCAATACGCAATAATCATCGCCGCTGCGTGGAACTGCTGCTCAATACCCCCGGAGTTGACTATAACCAGCATAACCACCTGGGATTTAGCGCCCTGACGCTGGCGCTGTCCAGTGAGCGGCGCGACCTCACCCTCCGCTTGTTGAAATTGCCCAATATCAACGTCAATGATGCCGATCTGACTAGCTTTACGCCGCTGATGAGAGCGGTGGAGATTAACGATGCCGAAGTGGTCGATCAGCTACTTAAAAACCCGCTATTGGACGTCAACGCCTCCCGAGACGGCGGGCAGAGTGCGCTTTAGCCTGGCTGTCAGCCAGGATCGGCTGCTGTGCTTGTTGCGGCTTCTGAATGCCCCCGGCATCGCATTGGATAAAGCCGATGCATTAGGCGAAACCGCGTTGATGCAGGCGGTCGAAAGCGATATCGCCCTTAACGTCATCAATATGGTCCGCGCGCCGGGCGTTAACGTCAACCGCCGGGACAGGCGCGGCGCGGTAACGCGATGACCGTACAGATATTGCTGAATCATAATGATATTGATATAAACCGCGTGGATCAGTTGGGCTTTACGCCGCTGATGCGTGCGGCGCAGGGCAACCATCACGCCGCGATCTCCGAACTGTTAACCCACCCCGCCATCGCGATAAACCTACGCAATATCAATGGTATGAGCGCTTTGTCGCTGGCGGTGGAAAGGGGTCATACCGAGGCGGTACAACAACTGCTGTCGGTAGCGGGAGTCACTATCCAACAGAGGGATAACGCCGGACGTACATCGCTGACGCTGGCGCAGCACGGACGGCATCCGCGTATGCGGCGCTGCTCGAACGATACGCCGCTGACGCGGCGGCGCCCCGGTGACTTCGGCCAACCGCGCGGCACCCTTCTGCCAACACCCGCCGCCGAGGCGTTGAGGGCAATGCCCCCGCCCTCCGCGCGGGGCCCGCGCCCACTACAATCTGTTGGCGCGCGGTGACGTCTCCGTCCGGCCGGAAACGGCGGTTTGCCGCCGCGTCATCGTCACGGTGCGCCCTCATGCCCATCGCAGCTTTCAGGCCGGCGTTGCTAACGCCGGGCCATAGTTATTTTCTGCGGCCTAATCTGGGTGAGTAAACCCGCCCGCTGTCGCGAGGGTGTTTATTGCGTACAGCGCTCACCGCACCCTAAGGGACTATTCGCGTTGACGCCCGTTGAGCAAGGAATAATAATAAACCTTCGCGGTATGCTCGCTTATTTCACGCACGATAAATCAATAAAGCGTGGCGACATTCCTATTATGCGGCCATCATTCAACTTTCATTTACTATCATCCTTGAATAAGGTAAATATCTCGCGGCGCTTCGAGCTCTTCCCCACCCAGGGTGATCCCTGCCCGCGCCAGGGGTGACCTGGCGCGGCGGACGGCGGGCTTTGGCCTGCCGGCGCAATCGATCACGCCGGTCAATGTATTCTCATTTCTCGCCAGCGTGATTATTTTCGCCGAAGGAGTCGTTGACCGCCATCAGAAAAAAATTAATTCATCAGCGGGAATGAAAACTGGGATATAGTGCCCTGACGTTCATGCTCCCGAGATACTTCATCAAGCTTTGTTGAATAAATCGAACTTTTAGGTGACTGGCGGCTCTGATCACTACATTCGTTTCAACATCAGGTCCCCATGGCAAAGCAAAAGTTTAAAATCACCAACTGGCCCGCATATAACAATGCGCTCAGGCAGCGGGGGGACCTGACAGTATGGCTTGATGAGTCAGCCATTGCTGCATGGACTGAGAGTACACCACCTGAACATCGTGGCCGGCCGCTTCACTACACCGATATGGCCATTACCACGGTTCTGATGATAAAGCGCGTGTTTAACCTTTCGCTCCGGGCGTTACAGGGTTTCGTTGACTCGATTTTTAAACTGATGGGGCTGTCGCTGCGCTGCCCAGATTACTCTCTGGTCAGCCGGCGAGCAAAAACCGTCGACATCAGCATAAAAACGCCAACCCGCGGCGAAATCTCACACCTGGTCATCGATGGCACCGGCCTGAAAGTCTTCGGCGAAGGCGAATGGAAAGTCAGGCAGCATGAGGCTGAGAGGCGCAGAGTATGGCGCAAGCTTCATCTGGCAGTAGATAGCGCGACACATGAAATTATCTGTGCCGATTTATCGCTAAGCGGTACGACAGATGCGCAGGCGCTGCCCGGGCTGATTAACCAAACCCACCGGAAAATCAGGGAAGCGTCGGCTGACAGTGCTTACGATACGCGTTACTGTCATGATGCTCTGCTGAGGAAAAAAATAAAGCCGCTTATCCCACCGCGAAGTGGTGCGCAATATTGGCCAGCTCGATACCATGAGCGTAACCATGCGGTGGCAAATCAGCATCTGAGCGGCAATAACGATACCTGGAAAAAGAAAGTAGGTTATCACCGGCGTTCACTGGCTGAAACGGCCATGTTCCGGTTTAAAACACTTCTGGGTGGTCATCTGAGTCTGCATGACTATGACGCGCAGGTAGGTGAGGCTATGGCAATGGTCAAAGCGCTTAACCGGAGACCCTGTACACGATTCTGTGTAAATGCTTTTTCTCAGAAGTGACCGTCCAGGCGGTCACCGAACTCGATAATAAAGCGGCTCATTGCCATGCGCCAGTCCCTCAAAGGCATTGTCCATTTCTGTGAGGCCGCCTGTATCGCCAGCCACACCACCTTTTTCACTGCGTCGTCGGTCGGGAACACCTTGCGCTTTTTGATGGCATGCCGGATCACGCTGTTTAACGACTCGATGGCGTTGGTCGTGTAGATCACCTTGCGGATGTCCGTTGGGTAGGCAAAGAACGTGGCCAGATTGGCCCAGTTTGCCTGCCAGCTTCGACTTATTTGCGGGTAGCGGATGTCCCAGGCACTGGAGAACGCTTCCAGCGCCTGCAAGCCGGCTTCTTCCGTAGGGGCCTGAAGAATAGCTTTCAGGTCGCGGGTGACGGCCTTGTAGTCCTTCCAGGAGACGAACAGCAGGCTGTTGCGCACCATATGCACGATACACAGCTGGAGCCGCGCCTCCGGATACACCGCGTTAATAGCGTCAGGGAAACCTTTCAGTCCGTCTACGCAGGCGATAAGGATATCGTTCAGGCCGCGGTTTTTCAGCTCTGTCAGAACGTTCAGCCAGAACTTTGCGCCTTCATTTTCGGCCAGCCACATACCTAGCAACTCTTTCTGGCCTTCGATGTTGATGCCCAGCGCCAGGAACACAGATTTGTTGATGATGCGGCTGTCCTGCCGGACTTTTAGAACGATACAGTCAAGATAAACAATGGGATAGACTGCATCCAGAGGCCGGTTTTGCCATTCGACAACCTGCTCCATGACCGCATCGGTGACCTTTGAGACCAGCGCCGGCGAGACATCGGCGTCATACAGCTCTTTGAACGCGGCGGCGATCTCGCGGGTGGTCATCCCTTTGGCGTACAACGATAAAATCTGGTTATCCATCCCGGTAATCCGGGGCTGGTTCTTCTTCACCAGTTGCGGTTCAAAGGAACCGTCACGATCGCGTGGAGTACGCAGCGCCAGCGGGCCATCGCCAGTGGTAATGGTTTTTGTGGAATAGCCGTTGCGGGCGTTGGTCCCCGGTTTAGGCTGATTTTTATCGTAGCCGAGGTGGTGGGTCATTTCGGCATTGAGAGCTGCTTTGACGCTGATTTTTTTCAGCAGCCGATCGAAGTGACTGAGATCTTCAGGGGTTTTGAGATTTTTGGCCAGTTCGTTAGCCAGAGCCTGCAACTGTTTTTCGTCCATAAATTAACCTGTTTTTGATGTTGGATTGAACATATCAAAATCAAGCAAATACACAAATTTCTAAACAGGCTCTAACCGGATCACGCTGTTAGGAATGCCAAACAGCGTCCGCATCATGTAACAATCGCCCTGATAGGGAGGAAGTCGTCACAAATTTCGGATTTATTCAACAAAGCACCAGTTCGGTCACGCCGCCTGGGGACATATAGGCCGAAAACAGTTTTTCCACTTCGCCCACCGCAAAGCCGATCTCCTCCATCGCTTCGCGCCTGATACACTCCTCGGGAGAGTCATCGTCCAGCAGGCCGGCACAGGTTTCAATCAACATACCGTCGGCATTGCCATTGATATAAGTCGGCATGCGGAACTGGCGGATTAACACCACGCTGTTTTTGCCGCGGTGATAAAGCAATATTGTCGCACCGTTGCCGCGGTCGTACACTTCTCGCATCTGACGCTGGCTGCCGCCGTCTTTTTTCATCAGATCGTAGACAATTTTGCGCAGAACAAACCAATGCTGAGATAACAACGTATTTTCAATGATTTTAATCTTAAAAGACATAATCTTTCCGATGGTGGTTTCAGGAGAATAGCGTAAAAATGATCATAACCTAATACGCCCCGCGGCGTCAGGCTAGTCTAAGGGATCAGTTTTTTACAATATCTCCTTTATTTCTCCACGTTTTATCCGCAACAGACGGGTAAAGTACAGAGCACCGGTGCAAAGGGTCGCGTAGCGCCGACCCGATAAGCTATTGCCTTGAGGTTATGACTGGATGGCTAATTTTTTTGTTGATCGCCCTATTTTTGCCTGGGTGCTGGCAATTATTGTTTGCCTGACTGGCGTGATGGCCATCATATCGCTGCCGATAGAGCAATATCCCCGGCTGGCGCCGCCGACGATCCGTATTTCGTCCAATTATATCCCGGCGCCTCTGCGCAAACGCTGGAAAATACCGTTACCCAGATTATCGAACAGAATATGACCGGCCTCGATAATCTGTTGTATATGGCCTCGCAAAGTACCAATACCGGCCGCGCCACCACCACGCTGACCTTTTTGGCGGGCACCGATCCCAACGAAGCCATGCAGCAGGCACAAAATCAGTTGCAGGCCGCGCAGCGCCGCTTACCGCGGGCGGTACAAAGCCAGGGCGTGACCGTAAGCAAAACCGGCGACACCAATTTGATGATGGTGGCTTTCGTCTCGACCGATGGATCCATGGATAAACAGGACATCGCCGACTATGTGGTCAGCCACGTACAGGATCCGGTAAGCTGGGTCAGCGACGTCGGCAGTATCGATGCCTACGGCTCGCAGTATGCGATGCGTATCTGGCTCAACCCCGATCAAATGAATAACTACAGTTTGACCACCGATGATGTGGTGTCGGCCATCGAGGCGCAGAACAGCCAGGTAGCGGTCGGCCAGCTCGGCGGCACCCCCGCGGTGGACAATCAGGCCCTTAACGCCACTATCAATGCCCTGGCGCAGCTTGAAACGCCGGATCAATTCCGCGCCATTACGCTGCGCGTCAATCAGGACGGTTCGTATATCACCCTGGGCGATGTCGCGACGGTGGAACTGGGATCGGAAAACTATGACTATTTGACGCGCTACAACGGCATGGCCGCGTCGAGTATGGGCATCAAATAGGCCTCCGGCGCCAATGAATTGGAAACCAATCTGGCGGTGAAAAAGAAAATCGCGGAGCTGGAGCCGTTCTTTCCCCATGGTCTGGAGGCGAAAATCGCCTACGAAACCGCCCCGTTCGTTAGCGCCTCGATCCGCGATGTGGTGAAAACTCTGTGTGAAGCCATTGTGTTGGTGTTTTTGGTGATGTACCTGTTTTTGCAGAACTTTCGCGCCACGCTTATCCCCACTATCGCCGTCCCGGTGGTGCTGTTGGGCACCTTTGCGGTGCTTTATTTGTTCAATTTCAGTATTAATACTGCTTTGTTGAATAAATCCGAAATTTGTGTGACGACTTCCTCCCTATCAGGGCGATTGTTACATGATGCGGACGCTGTTTGGCATTCCTAACAGCGTGATCCGGTTAAGCGCTTTGACCATTGCCATAGCCTCACCTACCTGCGCGTCATAGTCATGCAGACTCAGATGACCACCCAGAAGTGTTTTAAACCGGAACATGGTCGTTTCAGCCAGTGAACGCCGGTGATAACCTACTTTCTTTTTCCAGGTATCGTTATTGCCGCTCAGATGCTGATTTGCCACCGCATGGTTACGCTCATGGTATCGAGCTGGCCAATATTGCGCACCACTTCGCGGTGGGATAAGCGGCTTTATTTTTTTCCTCAGCAGAGCATCATGACAGTAACGCGTATCGTAAGCACTGTCAGCCGACGCTTCCCTGATTTTCCGGTGGGTTTGGTTAATCAGCCCGGGCAGCGCCTGCGCATCTGTCGTACCGCTTAGCGATAAATCGGCACAGATAATTTCATGTGTCGCGCTATCTACTGCCAGATGAAGCTTGCGCCATACTCTGCGCCTCTCAGCCCCATGCTGCCTGACTTTCCATTCGCCTTCGCCGAAGACTTTCAGGCCGGTGCCATCGATGACCAGGTGTGAGATTTCGCCGCGGGTTGGCGTTTTTATGCTGATGTCGACGGTTTTTGCTCGCCGGCTGACCAGAGAGTAATCTGGGCAGCGCAGCGACAGCCCCATCAGTTTAAAAATCGAGTCAACGAAACCCTGTAACGCCCGGAGCGAAAGGTTAAACACGCGCTTTATCATCAGAACCGTGGTAATGGCCATATCGGTGTAGTGAAGCGGCCGGCCACGATGTTCAGGTGGTGTACTCTCAGTCCATGCAGCAATGGCTGACTCATCAAGCCATACTGTCAGGTTCCCCCGCTGCCTGAGCGCATTGTTGTATGCGGGCCAGTTGGTGATTTTAAACTTTTGCTTTGCCATGGGGACCTGATGTTGAAACGAATGTAGTGATCAGAGCCGCCAGTCACCTAAAAGTTCGATTTATTCAACAAAGCCTATTAATACCCTCACCATGTTCGCCATGGTGCTGGCTATCGGCCTTTTGGTGGACGATGCCATCGTCGTGGTGGAGAACGTCGAACGGGTGATGAGCGAGGAAGGGCTGTCGCCGCGCGAGGCGACACGCAAATCCATGGGCCAGATTCAGGGCGCGCTGGTGGGCATCGCAATGGTGCTTTCGGCGGTGTTTGTGCCGATGGCGTTTTTCGGCGGCACCACCGGCGCCATTTATCGCCAGTTTTCCGTGACTATCGTGGCGGCGATGGTGCTGTCGGTATTGGTGGCGATGATCCTAACGCCCGCCTTGTGCGCCACGCTGCTTAAACCCCTGCCCGCCGGTCAGCATCACAGCCGACGCGGCTTTTTCGGCTGGTTCAACCGCTGTTTCAACCAAAGCGCCTTGCGCTATAAGCGCGGCGTGGCCGGCGTGATACAGCGCGCTACCCGCTGGTTGCTGCTTTATGCGCTGCTGATTGGCGTCATGGCATGGATGTTTATCCATTTGCCCACCTCGTTTTTGCCCGACGAAGATCGCGGCGTATTTATGGCGCAAATGCAATTGCCGGTCGGCTCCACCCAACAACAGACATTAAAAGTGGTTGAGAAGGTCGAGAACTATTTCATGACCCAGGAAAAGGATAATGTGCTGTCGGTATTTTCCACGGTGGGCGCCGGTCCCGGCGGCAACGGCCAGAACGTGGCGCGCCTGTTCATCCGGCTGAAAAACTGGGAGGACCGCGCGAGCGCCGACCGCTCATCCTTTGCCATTATCGAATGCGCGACTAAAGCCTTTAACAAGATCCCCGAGGCGAAGGTGCTGGCCAACAACCCGGCGGCCATCTCGGGATTAGGCAATGCCGCCGGCTTTGATTTGATGCTGGAGGATCATAGCGGCATCGGCCATGACGCACTGATGGCGGCCCGGGACCAACTGTTATCGGCCGCAACAAATTCCCCGTTACTAACCCGTGTCCGGCATAACGGCCTGGATGATAGCCCGCAGTTGCAGATCGATATTGATCAGCGCAAGGCGCAGGCGCTCGGGGTGTCGGTGGATGATATCAACGATACGCTGCAAACCGCCTGGGGCTCCAGTTACGTTAATGACTTCCTCGATCGCGGGCGGGTCAAGCGCGTGTATGTTCAGGCAACGGCAAAATATCGCATGCTGCCGCAGGATATCTATCGCTGGTATGTCCGTAACAGCAGCGGCAGTATGGTTCCCTTCTCGGCCTTTTCCAGTTCGCGCTGGGAATACGGTGCGCCACGTTTGGAACGCTACAACGGTTATGCGTCGCTTGAGATCGTCGGCGAGGCGGCCCCGGGCGTCAGCAGCGGCGCCGCAATGGACGAGATGGAGAAACTGATGCGCCAATTGCCTGGCGTACTTGGGTTGGAATGGACCGCCATGTCTTATCAAGAGCGGTTTCAGGGCGCCCAAGCGCCGGCGCTGTACGCCATCTCGCTGCTGGTGGTGTTCCTTTGTCTGGCGGCGCTGTACGAAAGCTGGTCAATCCCCTTCTCGGTCATGCTGGTGGTTCCATTGGGCGTGCTGGGCGCGCGGGTGGCGACCTGGTTCCGCGGCCTGGACAATGACGTTTATTTCCAAGTGGGGCTATTAACGGTCATCGGCCTATCGGCCAAGAACGCTATTCTGATTCTTGAGTTCGCCAATGAGCTGCATACGCGCGGCATGGCGCTGATGGAGGCGACCCTTGAGGCGGCGCGCATGCGTTTACGGCCGATAGTGATGACGTCGCTGGCGTTCGTTTTCGGCGTATTCCCGATGGCCAGCAGCCAGGGAGCCGGCTCCGCCAGCCAGCATGCGGTGGGTACCGGCGTCATCGGCGGTATGCTTAGCGCCACTTTCCTGGCGATCTTTTTTATCCCGCTGTTTTACGTGTTAATCAGGCGGCGTTTCCCGTTGACGCCCGGCACCCCGCCGGCCGTGTCGACGACCGCCGTTGATAGCACGGATACCGAGCCACACCCGTAACATCCGCGACAGGCTTGAATGCTGGCGCTGCGCGCTAAACGCCGGGCCAAAGTCAGGCTTTACGTGACGGAGTCATTCCCGGCGCGGCGGTGAAGGGCGGTGGCGGGCGCCAGAATTGCCGCCGGCACCTCGAATAACAACGTGGGAGTATCGCCCAGCGCCACTGGGTACAATCCAGATCATCGCCCTGCTCATGACGCTCAATCGGCTATTAGGTATGAGTTGCTATCACGCCATGGACCGCCTAGCCCTCATGGCGCGCGAACGCATACCGCTGGCGAACGAAAAGCAGGCCCTGGATTAATCTGGCAAACGTGGCAACGTCGCGAATTAAATGCAGAGAAGCGGATACCTACCCTATAATACGGGCAACTGAACCGGTGCAGGACGACCGGGGGACATCAATGCCTACAGGCTGCTAGGGGATGACAAAATTCAATCGGCCACTGCCTCTTCAACATCTCCGTTATTCTTAAGCGCTTACCGGCACAGGCTGCTGCTGGTTGCGGAGCATCGCTTCTATAAAATCTTTCCAATTGCCTAATTCTTTATCTAACATAACCACCTCATTTTAATTCTGGTAGCATTATACCGATTGACGATCGTTAATAACACCCTCAAGCGCACTAAAAATAAGATCCATGACACGGAAATAGAAATGAATCGGCACCAAAACCGGGCGCTATGTTCCTATATTCAGTGAAAGTAAAATAGATGACATGTATTTAATAAGATATCTGTTAATTGTATTAACACTTGTTGACCGAGGATATTAATGCCTTGGGCGCGCCGCCGTTCGTGCGTCGAACGGATGTCAGTTGTCACCTGCGCGGCAGCGCGGATGCGGCAGAATCCGCCAGGATTTGAGCCGCCACGCCAACGCTTCAGCCCGGCGTTTATCCGGGCCAGCGCCGACGGCGATTATTCATAAGCCACTCTCATCATTTTGCTCAATTCATCGCAGGCCCCCTTTGGAGTAATAGACGCCGGGTACGTGTCGGGCATTATAGTAATGATTAAATCTATTATATATTTATATTATTTAAACTAGTAATGGTTGATCGTTAACCGCAGCGTGATGCCAGCCATACCCATAGCCACTTTTGCAACCCAGCGGCTTTAGCCAGCTATCGCTTGGGTAAAACACTCAACACGCCAGCCATTACCCCGGCCATGGGCATGATGGGCAATCGACAGCCCCGGCCATCGTACGCTAACAGCCGCCCTGTCCCGTCGTTATCCCGTCAACCGGCCGCGGCACCTGCGGGGCAACCTTCGCCCCGACGCCCACCGCACAAGCGTGCCACGACGCTGGATCCCGCGCTCTTTTTCCCTCATCATGGAGCTTTGTGTTGCCCTGGTCGGCCGTTAGAGAGAGCCGTCAGGCGCCTCCTTTCCCGCTTAAGGTAGCTTTAGGTATGTCCAACGATTTACAGCACCCCATCGCCACGCTGTATGGCATCAAAAACTGCGATACGGTAAAAAAAGCCCGCCGCTGGCTCGACGAACAGCAGGTGCCCTACCGCTTTCACGATTACCGCGGCGATGGCCTTGACGCCATCCTTTTGCAGCGCTTCATCGACCGCCTGGGTTGGCAACCGCTGCTTAACACCCGCGGCACCACCTGGCGCAAACTCAGCGACCAACAGCGCGCGGAGGCCGGCAACGCGCGCGGCGCGGCGGCGCTGATGCTCAGCCAACCGGCCATCATCAAGCGTCCCCTGTTGCAAATGGCGGATGGCCGTCTGCTGCTGGGGTTCTCTTCGCAAGATTATCAGCAGCTTACCACCAGCGAGGTCTGACATGTCTTGTCCCATATTGGAACTCGCGCAGCAATTAATTAAACGCCCCTCCTTAAGCCCTGATGACGCCGGCTGCCAGGCGATCATAGCGGCGCGCCTGCGGGCGCTGGGTTTCACCATTGAACCGATGCCGTTCGGCGACACCCTTAACATCTGGGCCTGGCGCGGCGAGGGCCCCACCCTGGCCTTCGCCGGCCATACCGATGTGGTGCCGACCGGCGAGACACAACATTGGGATAACCCGCCGTTCGAGCCGACGTTACATGACAGCCTGCTCTACGGCCGCGGCGCGGCGGATATGAAAGGATCGCTGGCCGCCATGGTGGTCGCCGCCGAACGGTTTGTCGCTCAACATCCGCATCATCAGGGCCGGCTGGCGTTTCTGATCACCTCCGATGAGGAAGCCGACGCGCGCGACGGCACGGTCAAAGTGGTGGAAGTGTTGATGGCCCGTCAGGAACGGCTGGACTATTGCCTGGTGGGCGAGCCGTCCAGCAGCCGTCAGGTCGGTGATATCATCAAAAACGGCCGGCGCGGCTCGCTCACCGCCAATATGGTGGTGCAGGGCGTACAGGGTCATGTCGCCTATCCGCATCTGGCGGAGAACCCCGTGCATCGCGCGATGGGCGCGCTGAAGGAACTGGTGGCAACCCGGTGGGACGAGGGCAATGAATTTTTCCCGCCCACGACGATGCAAATCGCCAATATTCATGCCGGTACCGGCAGCAACAATGTCATTCCCGGCGAGTTACAGGTGCAATTCAATTTTCGTTTCAGTACCGAGCTCTCTGACGCCACCATTCGTCAGCGGGTAGAAGCATTGATGCAGCAACATGGGCTGCGCTATCGCATTGACTGGTCGCTATCCGGCCAGCCGTTCCTGACCGCGCGCGGCGAGCTGGTGGACGCGGCGGTGCGCGCGGTGGAACACTATCAGGAGTTAACGCCGCGCCTGGAAACCACCGGCGGCACCTCCGATGGCCGGTTCATCGCCCGCATGGGCGCACAGGTGGTGGAGCTCGGCCCGGTCAACGCCACCATTCATAAAGTCAACGAGTGCGTAAGCGCAGCCGATTTGCAACTGTTGAGCCGGATGTACCAGCGCATCATGGAACAATTGGTTCTATGATGGATGCCCTGGCGGTTACCGGCCGCACCGACCGGCATTTGATCCCGCTGGAAACGGGTCATCGACTACAGCCGCTTGCTGCGACGGCTTTCGCGCGGTTGCAGCAAGCGGCGACACAAGCGAGGTTCTCCCTGCGCCCGGCCAGCAGTTTTCGTGACTTTGAACACCAATTGCGCATCTAGAATGACAAATTTCACGGTCAGCGGCCATTATTGGATCACTTTAGCCGGCCGCTGGAGGCGCTGAGTTTGGCAACAGGGCCACGCTGCGAGGCCATCCTGCGCTGGTCGGCGTTGCCGGGCGCCAGCCGCCACCACTGGGATACCGATCTGGATATCTTTGATCCCGATTTATTGCCCCCCGGCGCGCAATTACAGCTTACGCCCGAGGAGTATTTGCCCGGCGGCTGTTTCGCCTCGCTCACCCGCTGGCTTGACCGGCATCTGGGCGAATACGGCTTCTACCGCCCCTATGCGCGCGATCGCGGCGGCGTGGCGGTGGAGGCCTGGCAAGGCCAGGACGTGGCGGGCAGTGCGTGGCTGGCGCCGCGGCTGGACGATATCTTCCAGCGCTACATTGATAATATCGATAAGGAGTAAGTCTATGGGATGGTTAGAGGGTTATTGATGGGTAGTTGCAGATTCCAACGTATCCGATCAGCTGTTCCGGCGACATCCGATCAGTTATTCCGATAGACCCTGTACACGATTCTGTGTAAATGCCTTTTCTCAGAAGTGACCGTCCAGGCGGTCACCGAACTCGATAATAAAGCGGCTCATTGCCATGCGCCAGTCCCTCAAAGGCATTGTCCATTTCTGTGAGGCCGCCTGTATCGCCAGCCACACCACCTTTTTCACTGCGTCGTCGGTCGGGAACACCTTGCGCTTTTTGATGGCATGCCGGATCACGCTGTTTAACGACTCGATGGCGTTGGTCGTGTAGATCACCTTGCGGATGTCCGTTGGGTAGGCAAAGAACGTGGCCAGATTGGCCCAGTTTGCCTGCCAGCTTCGACTTACTTTGCGGGTAGCGGATGTCCCAGGCACTGGAGAACGCTTCCAGCGCCTGCAAGCCGGCTTCTTCCGTAGGGGCCTGATAGATAGCTTTCAGGTCGCGGGTGACGGCCTTGTAGTCCTTCCAGGAGACGAACCGCAGGCTGTTGCGCACCATATGCACGATACACAGCTGGAGCCGCGCCTCCGGATACACCGCGTTAATAGCGTCAGGGAAACCTTTCAGCCCGTCTACGCAGGCGATAAGGATATCGTTCAGGCCGCGGTTTTTCAGCTCTGTCAGCACGTTCAGCCAGAACTTTGCGCCTTCATTTTCGGCCAGCCACATACCTAGCAACTCTTTCTGGCCTTCGATGTTGATGCCCAGCGCCAGGAACACAGATTTGTTGATGATACGGCTGTCCTGCCGGACTTTTAGAACGATACAGTCAAGATAAACAATGGGATAGACTGCATCCAGAGGCCGGTTTTGCCATTCAACAACCTGCTCCATGACCGCATAGGTGACCTTTGAGACCAGCGCCGGTGAGACATCGGCGTCATACAGCTCTTTGAACGCGGCGGCGATCTCGCGGGTGGTCATCCCTTTGGCGTACAACGATAAAATCTGGTTATCCATCCCGGTAATCCGGGTCTGGTTCTTCTTCACCAGTTGCGGTTCAAAGGAACCGTCACGATCGCGCGGAGTACGCAGCGCCAGCGGGCCATCGCCAGTGGTAACGGTTTTTGTGGAATAGCCGTTGCGGGCGTTGGTCCCCGGTTTAGGCTGATTTTTATCGTAGCCGAGGTGATGGGTCATTTCGGCATTGAGAGCTGCTTCGACGCTGATTTTTTTCAGCAGCCGATCGAAGTGACTGAGATCTTCAGGGGTTTTGAGATTTTTGGCCAGTTCGTTAGCCAGAGCCTGCAACTGTTTTTCGTCCATAAATTAACCTGTTTTTGATGTTGGATTGAACATATCAAAATCAGGCAAATACACAAATTTCTAAACAGGCTCTTCCGATATTTTCCGATCACCCATTCCAGTGATATTCGATCACGTGTTCGCTCATCTTCTGACTCGGGTTTAGTCTATTTTTCCTGTGCTGGCTACTCCTTGCTCTTTGCGTAGTAATTCGCCTTTAAGTTCCAGTCTATAGCTGGGGTGTACTAACCGATCGAGTAACGCGTCAGCTGTCGTGGGGTTTTCTATCAGTCCATACCATTTTTTCACCGGCAGTTGACTGATCAGGATGCTGCTGCTTTTGTCGTAACGATCTTCCATCACCTCCAACAGCATCGTTGCCTGCATCGGACTTATTGATTCTAGGCCCACGTCGTCCAAGATCAGTAACTCTATTTTTTCTAACTGCTTAAGCTGTTTTAGATAGGTCCCGTCTACCTGACACTGGTGAAGATGGGCCAGCAACCGACCCACTCGCCAGTAACGCACGCTATATTGCTGCCGGCATGCCTGCTCACCAAGCGCACAACTGAGCCAGGTTTTGCCCGTACCTGTCGGCCCCGTGATGAGTATGCTTTTCTGATATTTCAGATATTGTCCCCCTAGCAGATCTCGCATCTGTTCCGGTGTCACTCCTCGGCTAGGGATATAACGGATATCTTCCGGTTTTGCCTGCAAGCGCATTTGCGATTGCCATCGCATACGGCATATGTGGTTGTTTTTTCTATGCAAATTTTCCGCTTCTACCATCAGCGACAACCGCTCCTCGAACCCCAGCTCCCCATAACTCCCCGGGAGTTCGCGTTGCGTCTCCAACGCCTGGACCATTGCCGACAACTTCAGCTCTCGCAGAGCCATTAACAGTGTATCCATATTTATTCTCCTTAGTGATAACTGTCCGGACCTCGGAGGTTTTCGTGAACCAGCATTGATACGCCGGCTCCGTCCTGGGTGACCTCACTTTCACGACCGTGTTTCAATACGTTGGCTATGAAAGAGCGGTTAATGCACCCTTTCTCCAACGCCAGCGCGCAGGCCTTCTCCAGTCGCGTCGTCTCATAGCGCCGTTGCAGATTGAGTAGCCCCAGCACGGAGCGGTAAGCCTGCTCCGGATGGGCTTTGCTCTTTTGGATGGACTCGACCACTTTCAGTGTGCACACACCCACCGACAGCGCCCAACTGCACAGCCTTTCCGGCGTCCACTGACTCTGCCCCTTATGGTTAGCCGGCATGTGCGCCGCCTGAGTCATGTGCCTATAGGCATTATCGCTGCGAGGGTGCGTAGCCACGCAGACGCCCTTATGGTGGATTTGCACCAGCCGTTGGGTGGCGATGACGTCAACGCGCTCGCCAACCAGCGGATGCGGCACCGAGTACCAGTTTTTGCCGTAGTCTATGTGGTAATCAGGTCCCACTCGGGCAACGAGATACTCACTGTATTCCCATTGTGTGGGCGGTAGAGGCCCAAGAGCCGGTTTGTCCAGCTGCTCGAAGCGTTCAAGGCGACTTTGTCCGCCGTAATGACGCATCGGGCGCAGATTCAACTCATGATTGAGTTCTTGTATCACCTGGTTGAGTTCGGCCAGCGAGTAGAACCTACGTTTACGCAACCGGGCCAAAACCCAGCGTTCTACCAGCTGCACAGTTGATTCTGCCTTCGCCTTGTCTTTCGGTTTTTTCGGGCGCGCCGGTAGCACCACTGTTTCATAGTGATTTGCCAGCGCCTGGTAGCTCTGGTTTATGACCGGCTCATAGCGGTCAGGGGTGCTGACAGCGCTGCGCAGATTATCAGGTATCATCAGCTCCGGAACCCCACCCATGAAGTGCAGGCAGCGGCTATTGGCGTTGAGCCACGATGCCATGTCCTGGCCTTCGCAGGCTTCGATATACGCATAGCCTGACACGCCCATGGCAGCGACGAAGATAGCGACCTGGCGTACGCTACCGGTCGCAGGGTTGACGATAGGTACGATGGGGCCACAGAAGTCGATGAAGAGCTTTTCGCCAGCCTTGTGCTCCATGCGCATGGAACGCCGCTGCTTCTTTTTCCAGTCACGGAACAGTGCACAAAACTGTGAGTAACCGAGGGCATCACCGCCCACGGCGGACTGATATTCCATCCAGAGCAGCTGCTTGGTCATGCCCTTGCGGCTTAACTCGGTATCGATATCAAGCCAGCTGGGTAAGGTATTGATAACTTTTCCGGATTTGCCGGGATAGAGCAGGCGGTCGAGGTCGACGGGGGACAGTTCCGCCGGCAATGGCCAGACCAGGTTAGCTACCGTAAATCGGCCGAGGATATCGTGCACGGTAGTACAGCCTATGCCGAGCGCTGCTGCGATAGTGCGATTCGAGCGACTCTGCTCGAATTTTATACGTAAGACATTAATATAGATGCACATTTCCGTTCTCGCTTTCTTCTTTTTACGTGCCATGCCATGCCCCCGGAAGCTAAAAGTCTCCAGAGTATGGCGGAACAGAAGATGAGCGATCGGACAGAATCGGAATCGCTGATCGGGCGACTGGAATCAGTGATCGGATGAAATCAGAATTAGTGATCGGGTGAAATCGGAATCAGTGATCGGATGTGACCGGAACCAGCAGTAGTGTTATTAGTTCTGACAGGCATGTTGATAGGCGGCGTGAAAGCGCTGCGCCGGGTGGATGCGACCAGCTACCTGAAAAATCGTCCCGAGTTGCCACCGCACCGGGACAACAACGCGCAATGGGACGAGGAAGACGACTGGCCGAAAAAGAAATAACCTTCCCTTAGCGCGCCGGCTGCTGGCTAAAACATCGCCAGCGGCGCGTTAAGCGCGCGTCTACCGCCGTCATTGCCGCCGCCGTTTCCTGCCGCCAGCGTCGCCACAGCGCTTTTTTCCCGCTGAGCGCCAAATGCACTGCCAGCGCCTCGTCCGGCAGCGGCTGCGTTAGCCACAGGCGCAGCGCCGGCAGCGGCAGCGTGCTGTGGCTGATGAGGCGAATAAGCGCGCTGCGGCAGGCTTCCGGCGCCACGGCGATACGGCTGATGCGACGGGAGCGCAGCCGCGGCGCCCGCCACACATTCCCGTGCGCCGCCAGCGACTGCGCCACCAGACTCCCAGACGGCCGGCGATAGCCTGCCCAGACAGCATGCGCCAGGCGCGGCGTTAATCCCCCTTCCTCCACCAGCCATAACCCCCCCATCATTTCATCGTGCTGATGGGCGGTAAAAAACGACATTCCGGGCGCGTCCATTAAACGGCGCAGGTCGATGAGGGAAGTGCGGTAATGGGCGCGGGTAAGCAACCGGTAAAACGCCTGCCGCGCCGCAGGCTGGCGCCGCCACGTCAGCGCCCCTACTCTGTCGATGCGCCATCGCACCGCGCACCGGCCGTCCATGGTCCTAAGTGGAGACGTTTTCTCCCGTGACACCGCCCGGGATCCCGTGCGGACGACAGATGTAGCGCTGCCGGCAGACGAGGGTTCCGATGCCACAGCGACGGCAGGCGGTGTTGACCCCATGGCGCCATTCGGAGCCGCTACGCGGGCGGCGACGCGATCCGTGTCCGGCGGCGCAGGTTCGGCGGCAATGATCCGCGCATCAGCATCCTCCAGCAACAATGTCTGCGTCAGCCAGCGCTCCAGCGGATCGTTTATCGGCCAGCGCAGCGGCGCATCGAGGACCAGCGGATGCCAGCGCGGCAACTCATCGCAAAACTTCAGCAAAAAACCGCGCCCGGTGCCTTCATACCCCGCGACGGTCGTGGTCAACAGCACACGGGAAAAATACCCCATCAGTTGACGCAGCAGCGGTAACGGCAGCGCGGCGGCCTCGTCTACCAGTAGCCAGCGCGCCCTTACCCCCTCTCGACAGCGGGCCAGCAGCGCATCGGGGGCAAAAAAAGGGGCGTCGGGCCCCGCGTAACGCCGCAGAACGTCCACGGCGGCTTTGGCGGGAGCGGTGATACAGCAGGCATCGGCCAGTTTATGGGCGAACATCCCGGCCAGCGCCGATTTGCCGCGTCCGCGCGGCGCAATCATGATATAGATGCCGGGCTCGACCTGCGTCAACCGGCGCAATAGCCGGCGCTGATCGGCGGTGGGCCGGCCGGGGACGGGCGCCTGCCACGGCGGGCAGGACGGGAGGGGCGTGAGCTGCGGCGCGCGGTTCTGGCGCAGCACCACCACCGCCGGGTCCGCCAACAGCGAAGCACGAAAATAGCGGGTAAAAGACGGTGTGGCGATCGGCTGCGGCTGTTCACTCCAGCGCAGCGAATCGCCGTCGGGCAAACGAGGCCAGCGCGACCAGGGTGGCACCAGCAGCACCAGCCAGCTGCCGGCCACCAACGTGCCGGCCAGCGCCGCTAGCGCATCCACCGACAGCGCCTGGCGGGCGTCGAATACCGCATGCAAGCACTCGCGACCGAGCAGGGTCTTCAGCGCCGCCGGGCGGCAGCCAACACCGCGTTCGCTTTGCTCACCCACCCACAGCCAATCTCCTGCCAGGGCATCGCAGAGCGCCGCAGCCTGCCGAGAGCACCAGCCGGGCTCGCCGCTTATGACCAACAAGCGCCGCACGCCGGCACGCCGCATCGCCGCCGTTTCATGATGCACGCTGGCCAGCCAGGACAGCCGCGACACCGTCACCTCAGGTTTTGCCCACAAGCAGAGACAGCAACCCCGCGGTTATCAGCGGCCCCACCGGCACGCCGCGAAACAGCGCGACACCGAGCACCGTGCCCACCAGCAACCCGATGACCACGGAGGGCTGGCTGGACATTAATGAAACGCCGCGGCCGCCCAGCCAGGACACTACCACGCCAATCACAATCGCCAGCAGCGATTTCCAGTGCAAAAAGGAATGCAGCACGGTAGACGCGGACAGCGTGCCGCTGGCGACGGGCGCCAGTACGCCGATGGTGAGAATAATAATACCGATGGTCAATCCCTGCTTTTCCACCCAGGGAAAATACTGTTCCATCGGCGTAAGGCGAATAATTAATAACACCAGGATCGCCACCGTCACGGTGTTGTTGTGGCTAATAATACCAAGCGCCGCCAGACCCAGCAGGATCAGCAGCGTCGGATCGGAAAAATTCATACACTGTCCCTGAACAATAATTTAGCGACTGGCGAACGTATCACACTGCTTGATATCGCCGCTGTCGAATCCGCGTTTAAACCAGCTATAACGCTGCTGGGAGGTGCCATGGGTAAAACTGTCCGGCACGACTCTGCCTTGTCCGCGCTGCTGCAAACGGTCGTCGCCGATAGCCTGCGCGGCATTCAGCGCTTCCTGGGGATCTTGTTCATCCAGAATCTACCGCTGCTGCATGCTGTGGCCCCATACGCCGGCGAAACAGTCCGCCTGTAGCTCCAGCTTCACCGACAGCTGATTCGCGGTTTTTTCCGGCGCGCCCTGTTGAAGTTGTCGTACCTGACTTTCTATGCCGAGCAGTTTTTGGACGTGATGCCCCACTTCGTGAGCGACAACATAACCTTGGGCGAAATCGCCGCCGGCGCCGAGTTTATTTTTCATATCGTCATAAAACGATAAGTCGATATACACCGTACTGTCCGTCGGGCAATAGAACGGCCCCATCACCGACTGGCCGGTACGCGTCGCGTCGCGATACATCACCAGCTTCGGCGGTTGATAGGTCTTGCCCATCTGCTGGAAAATCTGCTGCCAGGTATCTTCGGTATAACCGCGGTAAACTTGGCCGCTTCATCGTCATTGGCGCTGACGCGCGTTTGCGAGGTCGCCGGCGAACTTGACTGGCCGCCGGTAAGCAGCGGCGTGAGATCAACGCCACAATAGCCCGCCACCACCACCACAATCAGCAGTACGATACCGCCCTTACCGCGAATCGGCAGCCTGAACCCGCCGCCGCCGAGACCGGATGACTGCCCGCGCCTGTCTTCCACATTATTGCTTTCGCGACCGCCTTGCCAACGCATCGTCATCCCCATTTAAACTATTTTCATAAAATAATGAGGATAGCATATAATCCCGGACAAACGGCAGGCCGCCGCGGCGCCAGGTAAACGATTGCGCGGTTAGTCCAACGACACGCCGATACGCTTGGCGACTTCCTCATATGCTTCGATGACGCCGCCCAGGCTCTGACGGAAGCGGTCTTTATCCATTTTATCCAGCGTGTTTTTGTCCCATAAACGGCTGCCGTCAGGGGAAAACTCATCCCCCAGCACAATTTCGCCGTTGAATAGGCCGAATTCCAGCTTGAAGTCCACCAGAATAAGCCCGGCATCGTCAAAAATTTTGCTCAGCACATCGTTGGCCTGATAGGTCAATTGCTTCATGCGCGCCAGGTGGTGTTCACTGACCCAGCCGAAGGTGGTGCAATAGGAGTCGTTTATCATCGGATCGTGCATGGCGTCGTTTTTCAAAAACAGATCAAACAGCGGCGGATTCAACACCAGCCCTTCTTCCACGTCCAAGCGCTTCACCAGCGAACCGGCGGCGCGGTTGCGCACCACGCATTCCACGGGCACCATCGCGAGTTTTTTCACCAGCACTTCATTATCGGAAAGCAGGCGCACGATCTGGGTCGGAATGCCGGCCTCGGCCAATTTGGTCATGATGAAATAATTGAACTTATTGTTGATCATGCCCTTGCGCTCGAATTGCTCGATACGTTGACCGTCCAGCGCTGACGTATCGTTGCGGAAGGTCAGGATCAGCAAATCCGGATCCTCGGTGGTATAGACCGTTTTCGCTTTGCCGCGATACAACTCAGCTAACTTTTGCATTTTTACATACTCCAGTGGCAGATGACGCTGTAATACAGGTAAAAAAGGGGGCCGAGGCCCCCTGTTGATTAACGGGTAGATGACTGGCTGAATGCCGCCTGGAACACCGCCACCAGCGCGTCGTTTTGCGACTGGGTCAGGGTATGTCCTTTCGGGTCGGTGAACTGCAGCGTGCTGCGGTTGCCGAGGTCGCCGACCTGCAGTTTATAGTCGCCGTTGCGCAAATCCGGATCTTTGGCGCCTAAATCGTCCCAGGTACCGCTGCCCGGGGCGTCATAGGTCACCGAGACGGTACCGAGCGGGCGGCTGCTGTCCTTGACCTTCATGCCGATACGCGAGAGCGCCGCCGGCAGATGGGTCCACACGGCATTGTATGGCGAGCGCACCACCAGCAGCGGCAGCCCGTTTTCGTCGGCGCCGCTTTGCACGCTCAGATCGGCGGTTTCGCCCTGAGCGATACGGTTGACGCGCTCGTCGTTAAGCTGTTGAAGCCCGCTCGCGACGCTGTTGAGCATCTCGACGGTATAGTGCTGCACCAGCGCGGGGTTGGTCACCGGCTTATCCTGCTGCCGCAGACCAAGAGAGGTCACCTGCAGCGAAGTCTGATAGCCCTGCGTCGCCAGGCTTATCTGGTAACGGCCGCAGTACTGTTCGTCTTCATCCGCGCGGCTCCAGAGGATCCAATCGGTATTCAAGCTCTGCTGCGCGTCCTGACGTGAGGCGATGGGATAGCCCTTGCTTTGCACTACCGCCGCTACCTGCGACCACAGATCGCGACTTTGCGCGCTGTTCTCCAGCTGGATAACGGCGCTGTTGCCGGAATATTGCGAGCGGGAACCGTTCAGCAACGCCAGCGGCTGCGCGGGGGGACGGATGTCCAGCCCTTTGCCCACGGCGCCGTTGCGCGTGACGGCGGAAATCTCATCGTCGCCGTTCTGCAGGGGCAGAATCATACCGGAAGGACTGGAAAGCGCGTGCATCGACGGTGCTTTCAGGTACTCTTCATTGCCGTTTACCTGACGTTTATAGCGCTGATCGCTGGTACAGGCCGCGAGCAGCACAATAAGCGTGACGCCTACCCCTTTCGCTACCCGCGACTTTTGCATTGAATAAGCCATTAAATCTCCCTAAGAGTTACAGCAAACCCGCATCCGTTAACGCCTGTCTCACCACGCGGCTGCCCGCCTCGGTCAGGGGCGTCATCGGCAGGCGCAGGGTATCGGTCGCCATTAATCCCAATGCTTTACAAGCCCATTTAACCGGTATGGGGCTGGGTTCAAAGAATAATTTCTGATGCAGCGGCATCAGGCGCTGATTCAGACGGCGCGCATCAGCGTAATTGCCGTCGGCCGCCAGCGCGCAAAGCTGCGCCATTTCCTTCGCGGCCACGTTCGCCGTCACGGAAATCACCCCTTTGCCGCCGAGTTGCATGAAGTCCAATGCGCTGGCGTCGCCGCCGCTTAGCAGCAGGAAATCGGCATTGACCAGCTCTTGGATCTGGCTAACGCGGCTTAAGTTCCCCGTCGCTTCCTTAATACCGATAATATTTTTGATTTCCGCCAGGCGGGCGACGGTCGGCGGCAGCATATCGCAGCCGGTGCGCGCCGGCACATTGTACAGGATCTGCGGCAAATCGCTGCTTTCGGCAATGGCTTTAAAGTGCTGGAACAACCCTTCCTGACTCGGACGGTTGTAGTAGGGCGTGACGCTGAGGCATCCCACGACGCCGCTGTCGTTGAAGCGGCGAGTCAGCGATACGGCCTCGGAGGTAGAGTTGGCACCGGTGCCCGCGATGACGGGAACGCGCCCGTCGCTGAGCTCAAGGGTCCACATCACCACATCGCCATGCTCTTCATGGCTCAGGGTAGACGTTTCGCCGGTCGTTCCCACGGCCACGATGGCTGCGGTGCCGCTGGCGACATGATAATCGATTAATTTTTTCAGACTGACCCGGTCGATGGCGCCCTTTTCGTCCATCGGAGTAACCAGTGCAACTATGCTTCCCGTAAACATTGACCATCCCTCCACAAACAGGTTATTCATGGTACTTTTGTCACCTATCCAAAAGCAAGCAAACATAGGCCCGGTAAGCCCTTGGCAGCAGGTTTTTTTTAGGGTTACCATGTAAATCACAACCCGCCGGACAGGAAGCGCCATTTTGCCACCGTTACAGCAACATTATCTGGTTATCACCGCACTGGGCACAGACCGGCCTGGCATTGTCAATACCATTACCCGCCACGTCAGCAGCTGCGGCTGCAATATTGAAGATAGCCGACTCGCCATGCTGGGCGAGGAATTTACCTTTATTATGCTGCTTTCCGGCGGGTGGAACGCCATCGCGCAAATTGAATCTACTCTGCCGCTGAAAGGGGCCGAGCTGGATTTATTGATTGTCATGAAGCGCACCAACGCCCAGGAGCAACCGGCGACGCCGACGACGATGTGGGTCACGGTGGAGGTGGATGACTCTCCCCACATCATTGAGCGCTATACCGATTTGTTTGATAGCCATCAGATGACCTTGGCGGAGCTGGCGTCGAAAACGCAGCCGGCGGGCCCGCAATCGCCGCCGCGGCTGACGCTCTCGATGACCGCGCACGGTCCGGCCGGGGGTCAGGTTCTGCTGATTGAACAGAGGTTTCATCAACTCTGTACAGAACTGCATGCGCAAGGCAGTATTAGAGTTATCAATCATCCACAGCATCAGAAAAGAGACGGAGTATTGCAATGACGCCACTGAAAGCCGGTGATATAGCACCACAATTTAGCCTGCCCGATCAGGACGGTGAACTCATCAGCCTTACCGACTTCCAGGGACAAAGAGTGTTGGTCTACTTTTATCCCAAAGCGATGACGCCAGGCTGTACCGTACAAGCGTGCAGGTTGCGCGATAACATGGACGACCTGAAAAAGGCCGGGGTGGAAGTCCTGGGCATCAGTACCGACAAACCCGAGAAGCTATCTCGCTTCGCCGAAAAAGAGCTGCTGAATTTCACCTTGCTCTCCGATGAAGACCATCAGGTCGCCGGCCAGTTCGGCGTCTGGGGCGAGAAGAGCTTTATGGGCAAAACCTATGATGGTATCCACCGCATCAGTTTCCTGGTGGGTGTCGATGGCGCCATCGAAAAAGTGTTCGACGATTTCAAAACCAGCAATCACCATGATATCGTGCTGGCCTATCTGAAAAGCGTCTGAACGCAGCCCGCGACGCAGGCCGGCGCGCCCTCACGACGGCGCGGGCGGCGACGTAGGATGACGGCCGGCCGCCGCCGGCAACATGGGTTAACTATGGTTACTCGGTTGAAAAAAAGCTTTATCGCGGTATTGCTGACCGCGTTCGTCGGCGCATTGCCGGCGCAGGCTGATGAGATCCAGGATAATCTACCGGATATGGGCACCACCGCCGGTAGCACTCTGAGCATCGGCGAAGAGATGCAAATGGGGGATTACTTCGTGCGCCAGCTGCGCGGCGGCGCCCCGATTATCAACGATCCGCTGTTAGATCAATACATCAATCATTTGGGCGGGACACTGGTGGCCCATGCCAACTCGGTGCGCACGCCCTTCCATTTTTTCCTGCTGCGCAGCAGCGAGCTTAACGCGTTCGCTTTTTTCGGCGGCAACGTAGTGCTGCATTCGGCGCTGTTTAACTATACCGACAATGAAAGCGAACTGGCGTCGGTCATGGCCCACGAACTGTCTCATGTGACCCAGCGTCATCTGGCGCACGCCATGGAAGATCAGCGACGCAACGCGCCATTGACCTGGGTCGGCGCGCTGGGCTCCATTCTATTGACCATGGCCAATCCCCAATTGGGTATGGCCGCGCTCTCCGGCACCATCGCCGGCGCCGCCCAGGGTAACATCAGCTTCACGCAGGCCAACGAGCAGGAAGCGGATCGCATTGGTTTGCAGGTGCTGCAACGCGCCGGCTTTGACCCGCAAGCGATGCCGGCCTTTTTGCAGAAGCTGGCGGACCAGAACCGCTACTCCACCGCACCGCCGGAGATGCTGCAAACCCACCCCTTGCCGCTGAGCCGGCTGGCGGATACCCGTAACCGCGCCAACCAGATGAAACACATCGCCATCGACTCATCGCAGGACTTTTACCTGGCGAAGGCGCGCGTGCTCGGGATGTTCGGGTCAAGTGACAACGTGTTGCGCAACGATGTGCTGGACGCCTGGCAGAAAGGCAACGCGCGCCGGCAGTTGGCCGCGCAGTACGGCCAGGCGATTTTGTTCTATCAGGCCAAAAAATACGACGACGCCAAACGTACGCTGCAACCTTTGTTAACCCGGCAACCGTCCAACATCTGGCTGGTGGATTTGATGACCGATATCGATCTGGCGCTAAAACAGACGGGACAGGCCATCAGCCGGCTTGAGGCGCTGGTGCGCGGCAATGAGCGCGATGCCAACCCGGTGCTGCTGCTCAACCTCGCCAACGCCTATGTCGAGGGGCATCGCTATAGCGACGACATACGGATCCTCAATCGCTACACCTTTTCCCACCCTGACGACACCAACGGCTGGGATCTGCTGGCCCAGGCATGCGCCGAGCAGGGTCTGGGGGATCAGGAGCTGGCGGCGCGCGCCGAACGGCTGGCGCTAACGGGGCAGTTGGATCAAGCGGTGCGGGCGTTAAGCGAGGCCAGTAGCCGGGTCAAATTGGGCAGCCTACAACAGGCGCGTTATGACGCGCGTATCGATCAGATTAGGCAGTTGCAGCTGCGCTTCGCACAGTATGAGAAAGGCGCGCGCCGCTAAACCGCGCCCTACTGCGGGACACGCGGGTGGCGCGCCACACTGGCGACCAAGATAAGCGGCGTTCAGGGTTAAATCGCGTTAAAGCCTTAGAGATTCAAGATGGCTTTGACGAACGGAATGGTCAGTTTGCGCTGCGCGCGGATGGACGCATGATCCAGCTGATCCAGCGTCGCCGACAGCGTGCGCATATCCCTTTCCAATCGTTTTAGCAAAAAGCGGCTGACGTCTTCCGGCAACTCAAATCCACGCAGCTTCGCCCGCAGTTGCAGGGCCGCGCCCTTCTCTTCGTCAGAGAGCGGCTGCAAACGATAAATCTGCCCCCAATCCAAACGGGAGGCCAGGTCAGGCAAGCTGAGATTTAATTGGCGCGGCGGGCAATTGCCGCTAATGATAAGCCGGGTGCGCCCGGTTTCCTGAATGCGGTTATAGAGATTGAAAATCGCTATTTCCCACGGCGGATCGCCGACGATACACTCGATATTATCGATGGTCACCAGCGCTAATTGCTCCATTCCTTCCAGCACCTCAGGAACGAACCAGGTGCGTTTGTCCAGCGGCACATAGCCTACCGCCTGGGTGCGCGTCGACAGCGCCGCGCAGGCGGCGTGCAACAAATGGCTGCGGCCGCCCCCCTCGCGTGACCAAAAATAGAGGTAACTGCCGTGTTCGCGGGACAGCATTTCCTGGAGCGCCGCCAGCAGCGCGCCATTTTCGCCGGGATAAAAGCTGGCGAAGGTCTCGTCATCGGGTAGATAGAGCGATAAAGAAAGCTGCGCCGGCGTGTTCAGATGTACCTCTTGCGTTCTGGCAAAGATCTTTGCCAGTTTACCATAACTTTACCGCGCCGCGCGGACGGCGCGGCCGTCAGGAGGACATGCCTTCATCGGGCTCCAGGATTTTCTCTTCGCCGCGCAGCAGCGTGATAACGCGGAATATCAGGCTAAGCGCGATACCGACCACCGTTGCCAACGCCATACCTTTCAACTCGACGGCGCCCAGATGGAATTTGGCGCCGCTGACGCCGATAATCAGGATAACCGAGGTCAGAATCAGGTTTTGCACTTTGTTATAATCGACCTTCGACTCGATTAGCACCCGGATGCCGGAGGCGGCGATGACGCCGTACAACAGCAGCGACACGCCGCCCATCACCGGTACCGGCACCGCCTGGATCGCCGCCGCGAGCTTGCCGACGCAAGAAAGCGCGATCGCCAGAATCGCCGCCCCGCCAATGACCCAGGTGCTGTAAACGCGGGTTATCGCCATGACGCCGATATTTTCACCGTAAGTGGTGTTCGGCGTCGACCCAAAAAAGCCCGACAGCAGGGTTGACGCGCCGTTGGCGAACAGCGAGCGGTGCAGGCCCGGATCGCGCAATAAGTCGCGCTGCACAATATTGGCGGTCACCATCAGGTGCCCCACATGTTCGGCTATCACCACCAGCGCCGCCGGCAGGATAGTCAGAATAGCCATCCATTCAAAGCGCGGATGGTAAAACGTCGGCAGCGCGAACCAGGGGGCGGCGGCCACCGGCGAAAAATCCACGATACCGAACGCGGCGGATAGCACATAGCCCACCAGCACCCCGATGAGAATGGGGATGATGGCCAAAAACCCGCGGAACAATACCGACCCCAGCACCGTGACGCCGAGGGTGGCCATGGATATGACCACGGTGGTGGCGTCCACCGGCACATCGGCGCTAGGCCGCAGACCCGCCATATTGGCCGCGACACCGGCCAGCTCCAGGCCGATGACCGCCACTATCGCCCCCATCGCGGCGGGAGGAAAAATGACGTTGATCCAACCGGTTCCTGCCTTCTTGACGATAAGGCCCACCAGGCAAAACAGTGCGCCGCAGGCGATAAAGCCCCCCAGCGCCAGCTCATAGCCGAGCGGCAACAGCAGCAGCACCGGCGAAATAAAGGCGATGCTGGAGCCGAGATAGGCGGGAATTTTGCCCTTGCAGATAAACAGGTACAACAAGGTGCCGATACCGTTAAAGAGCAGGACAGTCCCGGGATTGATTTTAAATAAAATCGGCACCAGCACCGTGGCGCCAAACATGGCGAACAGGTGCTGCAAACTCAGCGGGATGGTTTTCAGCAGCGGCGGGCGTTCCGACACCCCGATGGCGCGACGGGTCATGGCGACTTTCCTCAGATTCAGGGTCAAAAAAAATCGACTCATTGGCCGGTTTAGGATTATTTGGTACCAAAGATTTTATCGCCCGCGTCACCCAGGCCCGGCATGATATAGCCTTTTTCGTTGAGTCCCTTATCGATAGCCGCAGTGTAAAGCTCCACGTCGGAGTGTGCTTTTTCCAGCGCCGCAATGCCCTCGGGCGCCGCCACCAGCACCAACACTTTGATACAGCGGCAGCCGGCCTTCTTCAAGAGATCGATGGTGGCGATCATCGAGCCGCCGGTCGCCAGCATCGGATCCACCACCAGCGCCATGCGTTCGTCGATACTTGATACCAGCTTATGGAAATAAGGCACGGGCGTCAGCGTCGTTTCGTCACGGTAGACGCCGACTACGCTGATGCGCGCGCTGGGAAGATTTTCCAGTACGCCATCCATCATGCCGAGGCCGGCGCGGAGGATAGGTACGACGGTGATTTTCTTTCCTTTGATTTGATCAATTTCAACCGGTCCGCACCAGCCTTCGATGGTTACCGTTTCGGTTTCCATATCGGCGGTGGCGACATAGGTCAACAGGCTCCCCACCTCCGACGCCAATTCGCGAAAGCGTTTGGTACTGATATCGTGAGCGCGCATCAACCCCAGCTTGTGTTTGACCAGCGGGTGCTTAACCTCAACGATCTTCATGTTATCTCTCCCCCAGGCTACTGAACGGCCAAAAAAATCGCGAGATTATAACCCCTTTTTCGCGCCGCACCATACGTATTTGCCTGATCAGGATCAAGCCTTATATGGAATTTACTATAGTCAACAAAAACGTCGACGCGAATGCAACAGCTCTCGCAAACGATTGCCCACGCTGTTAGAATTGGCGGCGCCCCATTCCAAGCAACAGTTTATCTCCGTGGAGATCTTGCAGTGACCGACAAAACCTCTCCCAGTTACAAAGACGCAGGTGTGGATATCGATGCCGGCAACGCATTGGTAGACCGCATTAAAGGTGTTGTGAAACAGACCAAACGTCCGGAAGTGATGGGCGGGCTGGGCGGCTTCGGTGCGCTGTGTGCGGTGCCGCAGAAATACCGCGAGCCGATTCTGGTTTCAGGCACCGACGGCGTCGGGACCAAACTGCGTCTGGCCATGGATTTAAAACGCCACGATACCATCGGCATCGATTTGGTGGCAATGTGCGTTAACGACCTGGTGGTTCAGGGCGCTGAACCCTTGTTTTTCCTCGATTATTATGCCACCGGCAAGCTGGACGTCGATACCGCGGCCGCGGTGATAACCGGTATTGCCGAGGGTTGCCGGCAGTCCGGCTGCGCGCTGGTCGGCGGTGAAATGGCGGAAATGCCGGGCATGTATCACGGTGAGGATTATGACGTCGCCGGCTTTTGCGTCGGCGTTGTGGAAAAAGCGGATATTATCGACGGCAGCAAAGTTCAGGCCGGCGATACCCTGCTGGCGCTGGCCTCAAGCGGCCCCCATTCCAACGGTTACTCGCTGGTGCGCAAGATTTTGTCCTTCAGCCAGACCGACCCCGAACAGACGCGGGTAGAGGGCAAATCGCTAGCGGATCACTTGCTGGCGTCGACGCGCATTTACGTTAAAGCGCTGCTTTCCCTTATCGAGCAGACCGAGGTACATGCGATCGCACATTTGACCGGCGGCGGCTTCTGGGAGAATATTCCGCGCGTTCTGCCGGCCGGTACCCAGGCGGTGATCGATGAAAACAGCTGGCAGTGGCCGGCGGTATTCCGCTGGCTACAGCAGGCCGGCAACGTCAGCCGCCATGAAATGTACCGTACCTTTAACTGCGGCGTCGGCATGGTTATCGCCGTCCCCGCGGCCAGCGCCAATCAGGCGCTCGGTATACTCGCCGGTCTGGGTGAAACCGCCTGGGTACTCGGCGAAATTCAGCCCGCCGACGGCGAGCAACAGGTGATTATCCGCTAATGAAACGCCTGGTTGTGCTGATCTCGGGTGAAGGCAGTAACCTCCAGGCGCTTATCGAGGCCTGCCAGCAGGGCAAAATCGCGGCGCGCATCGCCGCGGTCATCAGCCATCGCGCCGACGCCTACGGGCTGACGCGCGTCGCGGCCGCGGATATCGAGGCGAAGTCGCTCAATCCGGCGGATTTCGCCGGCCGTGAAGCGTTTGATTTGGCGCTCAGCGCCCTTATCGACCGCTACCGGCCGGAGGCTATCGTGCTCGCCGGTTATATGCGCATTCTGTCGACCGCCTTTGTCGCCCGCTACGCCGGCCGGATGCTCAACGTGCATCCCTCGTTGCTGCCGCGCTATCCCGGCTTACATACCCATCGCCAGGCGCTGGCCAACGGCGATGCCGAACACGGCACTTCCGTGCATTTCGTCACCGACGAACTGGACGGCGGCCCGGTGGTGCTACAGGCGCGGGTGCCGGTTTTTGCGGGAGACGATGAACAGATACTGGCGCAACGGGTAAAAGCCCAGGAACATGCCATTTATCCATTGGTCGTCGGCTGGCTGCTGGCGGGTCGGCTAACGCTGCGAGATAACGTCGCCTGGCTGGACGGCGCGCCCCTGCCGGCCGCCGGTTACGCCGCGGATTAACCGCTGGCCGGTGGGCGCAAACTGACAATCAAGACGTTACTCCCCTGTGCCACCGATGCTGTTACCACTCGGATGATTGGCGACAATTGAGAGGGGGGCAGCGCCTCATACTGGCGGGAGAAAATATAACTCCCTCCTCCTCTGACGCTCTGCGCCTGCGGCGTGGGCTCAACGGGCGCCTTGTGAGAATAGGGTTCCTGAGCAATGCGCAGCAGCAGCCATAGCGGCGCCATCGCTGTTTTGCCCTCTAGTCGCTGCGCCGCGACCGTTAACGTAGCCGGCCGGTGATGTACTCCTCGGTTTTGCGCTGCGTCGGCGCGGTAAATAGCCGGTCGGTGGCGGCAAACTCCACCAGCGTTCCCTGATGGAAAAAGGCGGTATCGTCGGAAACGCGCGCCGCCTGTTGCATGTTATGCGTCACCAGCACCAAGGTAAAATGCGCCTTCAGTGATATCATTAGCTCTTCGATGGTCAGCGTGGAGATGGGATCCAGCGCCGACGTTGGCTCATCCAGCAACAATACTTCCGGCTCAATGGCGATCGCGTGGGCGATCACCAGCCGCTGCTGTTGTCCGGTGGACAACTTGAACGCGTTTTCCCGCAGGCGGTCTTTAACCTCATGCCACAGCGCCGCCGCACGCAGCGCCCGCTCCGCCGCTTCATCCAGCAGCCTGCGATCGCCGATGCCCAATAGCCGCAGGCCGTAGAGGACGTTGTCATAAATCGATTTGGGAAACGGATTGGGCCGCTGAAAGACCATGCCCACCCGCCGGCGCAGGGCCACCACTTCCTGTGCGTCCTCATAGATATCCTGCCCCAGTAAACGCACCGCGCCGCTGATGTGACAATCGTCGCTCAGATCGTTCATGCGGTTAAAACAGCGCAGCAGCGTGGATTTACCGCATCCGGAAGGGCCGATCAGCGCGGTAATCCGCCCTTTGGCCATGCGTAGCGATATATCGTCGAGGACCAGCCGATTGCCGTAGCGCACCCGAAGATGTTCGGTTTCCAGCGCCGCCGACGGCGTATCCTGTTCCAGCGCGGCGGCCGCACCGTTAAAGGGTAAAGGGGGGACTCGGGACATCACAGCCTGTTCTCCATCATAACGTTAACGCGCGATACTTTTCACGCAGCCGGTGGCGCAGGCCCATTGCGGCCAGATTCAGCGATACGACGATGACAATTAGCAGCAGCGCGGTGGCGAACGCCATCGGTTGCACCGCATCGCTGTCCTGGCTTTGAAACGCCAAATCGTATATTTGATAACCGAGATGCATAAATTGCCTTTCGGGGTGCAGGAAAGGAAATGTCCCGCCCAGGGGAAGCTTCGGTGCCGATTTGATGACGCCTACCAGCATCAGCGGCGCGGTTTCCCCCGCCGCGCGCGCCACCGCCAGAATCAGCCCGGTCATCATCGCCGGCGCCGCGCCGGGTAAGACAACCCGCCATATCGTTTCAGCTTGAGTCGCGCCGAGCGCCAGCGTCAGCGCGGCCCACAGTAATCCGGGGGTGCCGAAGGTCGGTGCCGGCAAGGTGTCGGCATAAAAGAGTTTATCCAGCGAGCCGCCGACCGCATAGACGAAAAACCCCAGGCCGAAAATACCGTAGACAATTGACGGCACGCCGGCCAAGTTGCCCACCGCGATACGAATAGGCCGGGTCAGCCAGTGTCGAGCCGCATATTCATGCAGGTAGATAGCCGCCATAACCCCAAGGGGCATGACGATCACCGACATCAGTATCACCAGCAGCAGCGTGCCGGCCATCGCCGGAAAGACCCCGTTGCCCTCCCGCACGGGGTCATTCAGGCTAACGAAACGCCAGGTCTGCGCGGCCAGATGCCGCAGTTTTTGCCTCAGGCTCATCGCGTTGGGATACCAGAGGCTGTCGATATCGCTTAGCGGGATCACCTGACGCTGTCCCTGCGCATCGGCCAGCACCAGTTGCACGCGCCCCCGCTCCCGTTCGATAGCGGCCAGTTGTTCGCTCAATGCCTCATAGGCCGTTTGCCGTTCATTTTGCGCCGCCTGCTGGGTGGCCCGCTGCTGCTCGCTGGGCACGCCTTGCCGATGCAGTTGCAACGATTGCTGCTGTTCCACCTGGGCGGCCAGGCGGCGCTGAGCCGCAGCCGCTGTTCCAACGCGGCAGACATCGAAGCGGCGGTCAGCGGCTGCCCGTCCTCAACGCATGCCCGCTAGATAGCCGTAAAGCCGCGCACCGTTTCGGCGCTGTACCACCAGCACATCGGCCGGCAAACGGCTGGCGCGCACCTGCGCCGCCGGCAAACGATAGCTGTCCTCAGGGCGATTGCCGGTGCGAATAAGCCATATTCCCTGGTCCATCGGCACACCGGCCGTCGGTACAGGCGGCCGCTGCACGCCGACGCGCTCGCCCAAAAGCACGCCAGGTGGGCTGATTAGTTCAAAAAGATAGGCTGCGGCCACAGCAGCCGTAGCGACTGGCCGGTAAGCATCGCCAGCATCGCCAGCATCGCCAGTAAACTCAGGCTCACCGCCCCAGAGGTTAACCAAACCCACGGCCGGCCGGAATGCCACCATGCCTTCATTCGTCACCTCCACCAGACTGACGATAGCGGCGCCGCAGCCGTAAACGCAACAGCTCCGCGACGCTATTTATGATGAAGGTAAAGACCAGCAATAGAAGCGCGCTGAGGAACAGCACCCGGTAGTGCTCCGTGCCGCGCAGCGCTTCAGGTATCTCGATGGCGATATTGGCCGCCAACGCGCGCAGCCCCTGCAACACGCTACCGTCGACGCGCGGCAGGTTGCCGCTGGCCATCAGCACGATCATCGTCTCGCCCATGGCCCGACCCAGCGTCAACATAAAGGCCGAGATCAACCCGGCGCTGGCCGCCGGCAGCGTCACTCCCATCAGCGTCTGCCAGGGGGTTGCCCCCAGCGCCAGCGACCCCTGGATCAAACGGGCCGGTACGCCGAACAGCGCCTCTTCGGCGAGGGTAAACATTAATGGAATCAGCGCGAAGCCCATCGCGATCCCCACCACCTGAGCGTTAAGCGGATTATAATGTTCGCCCAACGTCTGGGAGAGCGGCATACCGAACAATAGGCGCTCCAGCGGCGGCACGAGGGTAAAACAGCCCCACAACGCCAGCGCGAGAAGCGACAGCAGACAAAGACATTCTACGCCGACGGGCCATCGGCGACGCCAGCGCGGCGGCCAGCCAGGTAGGCCACGGCAAGCACGAGCAGCGGCAACAACGTCGGCAGCAGCATAATGCCGCCGAGCGCGCCGGCCAAATGCGGCGCGAGCCACAGGCCGGCGATGACGCCGACGATCACGCTCGGCACCGCGCCCATAATCTCCATGGCCGGCTTTATCCAGCGGCGCAGTCCGGCAGACATGAACCAAGCGCTATACATGGCGGCGGCCAGCGCCAAGGGGGTAGCGAACAGCATGGCGCAAAAAGCGGCTTTCAGCGTTCCAACCGCCAACGGCATCAGGCTGAATTTCCCCGCGGCAAAACTGTCGCCGGCCGGCGTGGACTGCCATACCCACGCCGGCGCTGGGTAACCGGGATACCAGATTTTTTCGGTCAGCGTGCGCCAATTCATGTCAGGCGCGCCGAGCGACAGGGCCCACACGCGCCATTCGGCGGAACCGGCACGCATGAGCGCCTCCCCCCACGGCGACAGCGCCAGAGGCGGCGCCGAGTCACCATCAGCAGAGTCCGGCGGTGCCGCCCCGGCAAGCCCATCGCCGCGCGCTGACAGCGGCGAACTTGCCGCAGGCAATCCCTGGTCCGGGGGTGTCATGCCCGGTATCGTCAGACGACCGCGCGGATGCGCATCGCGCACGCTAAACAAGGTTAACGTCCCGGCAGAGTCGAGTACGGCAAAGGCCTCCCCGGCGCGCCGGCGCCAGAAACCGCGGCCCGGTATCGCCGGCGACGTCAAACCACAGCGACAGATGGCCGGCGCCGTTGCGCACCAACAACGCGCCCTCCGCCAGCAAGTATGAACAGCGATAGCGGACCGGCCGTGGCCAGCGCCACCTGTTGGCGTAGTCTGGCGCCGCCGGCGTCAAGCCGCCAGATGCTGAGCTGGCTACCGGAAAGCACATAGAGCAGATGCCCATCGGGTGAAAGCAGCAGCCGATCCACCTCTTGGCCGGGCGACGTCAGATATAGACGCTGCACCGCCCCAGCGCCGACCGCCGCGCTCGTAGTCGAGTTTAGAGCCGAGGCCGCGCTTGGGGTCGGGGTCGCGCTCGAGTTCGATGTATAGTTCAGCACCACAACGGATCCGTCCGCAAGCTGTGCCGCCGCGACCGCCCGATCCGCGTCGGGATAGGCCAACGCGATCCGGCGCAGTGTCCCGTGCTCCGTTCAACGAGCGCGTGATCCCCTGCCCCGCGCGGTCAATAGCCCAGGCCCAGCCGGCGTTGGCGTCGATGCCCAGCGTTAAGAGCGCGCTCTCCGCCTTGGCGTCATCACGAGACCACGCCGAGGTGGGAGACGACGAGGGCGGTACGCCGGAAGGCGGCACCGGCGCGGCAGTAGGCGCCCCCCCGTGCAGCGGAAAGCGACACTTGCGCAGCGGCGAGAGGCACCCGTGCAGGGGAAGGCGGCTCCGGCGCAGCTAAAGATAATGGCGGCTCAACGCTCGCCGCCGGCGAGGAATAGGCGGCCAGATCCGTGACGACACCAACGGCCAGCGCGCGGAATAACGGTAGCACCACCCACAGCAGATAACAAAAAATCAGCAATAGGGCTAAGAGCACCAGCAAACCGCCGCCGCTCACCGCAATGCGCGTCAGTCGATCGATGACACGACGCGACGCCGCGGTGCAGATGTGAGAAATCCTTTTTGGGCTCATAGACCTCGGTTAGCCAGCGACCAGAAGGGCGGTCCAAACAATGGGAAAAGCCTATGTTGCCTGTAAGAAAATAAGATAACAATCTTCGGCGGGGGTTTGTGGGTTATGTTGGACTTTGTCGCTCGGGAGACGATAATAGCTTAACGCAGGATTTTCCCTTCCTGAACAGATCAATGGAGTGGAAATGGGTCAGAAAAAGCTCTATATAGAGAAAGAATTAAGCTGGTTGTCTTTCAACGAACGGGTGTTGCAGGAAGCCGCCGATAAAAGCAATCCGTTGATAGAACGCATGCGATTTCTGGGCATTTATTCCAATAATCTGGATGAGTTTTACAAAGTCCGTTTCGCGGAGCTGAAACGGCGTATTCTGATAAGTGAAGAACAGGGCACCCGAGGCGCCTCACGCCATTTGCTCAATCGCATCCAGGCGAAAGTGCTTAACGCCGAGCAGGAATTTGATAATCTTTACAACGATCTGCTGCTGGAGATGGCGCGTAATCAGATCTTCCTCATCAACGAACGCCAACTCTCCCCTCGCCAGCAAGACTGGTTGCGGCAATACTTCAAACAACAGCTGCGCCAGCATATAACACCGATTCTTATCCAGCACGATACCAATTTGGTGCGGTTCCTGAAAGATGATTACACCTATTTGGTGGTAGAGATTATTCAAGGGCAAACGCTGCGCTACGCCCTGCTTGAAATCCCCTCCGATAAGGTGCCGCGCTTTATCAATTTGCCGGCCGAATCTCCCCGCCGGCGCCGGCCGATGATCCTGTTGGACAATATTCTGCGCTATTGCCTGGATGATATTTTCACCGGCTTCTTCGATTACGACATGCTTAACACCTATTCGATGAAAATGACGCGCGATGCCGAATACGATTTGGTTACCGAAATGGAATCGAGCCTGCTGGAACTGATGTCCTCCAGCCTGAAGCAGCGGCTGACCGCGGAGCCGGTCCGTTTTGTTTATCAGCGGGATATGCCCAACGCCATGGTGGAGCTGCTTAAGTCCAAACTGGGCATCTCCTCCTACGACTCGGTCATCCCCGGCGGCCGTTATCACAATTTCAAGGATTTCATCAGATTCCCCAACGTAGGCAAAGCCAATCTGGTCAACCGGCCGCTGCCGCGCTTGCGCCATGTTTGGTTCGATAAATTCCGCAACGCGTTCGACGCCATTCGCCACCATGATATCCTGCTCTATTTCCCCTACCACACTTTCAGCCATGTGCTGGAGCTGCTGCGTCAAGCGTCGTTCGATCCCAATGTGCTGTCGGTGAAAATCAATATTTACCGGGTCGCCAAGAACTCGCATATTATCGACGCGATGATCCATGCCGCCCATAACGGTAAAAAAGTGACCGTGGTGGTTGAGCTACAGGCCCGTTTCGACGAAGAGGCGAATATTCATTGGGCCAAGCGGCTTACCGAAGCCGGGGTGCACGTTATTTTCTCGGCGCCGGGGCTGAAAATACATGCCAAGCTGTTTCTTATCTCCCGCCGCGAGGGCGACGATATCGTGCGCTACGCCCATATCGGCACCGGCAATTTCAACGAAAAAACCGCGCGCTTATATACCGATTACTCCTTGCTGACGTCTGATGCGCGCATCACTAACGAAGTGCGGCGCGTGTTCAATTTCATCGAGAACCCTTATCGCCCGGTTAAATTCGACTATTTGATGGTGTCGCCGCAAAATTCGCGCCATATGCTGTATCAAATGATCGATCAAGAGATCGCGAATGCGCAGGCAGGCGAAGCGGCGGAAATTACCCTCAAGGTAAACAATCTGGTCGATCAGGGGTTGATCGATCGTCTCTATGCCGCTTCCGGCGTGGGGGTGAACATCCGCATCCTGGTGCGGGGGATGTGTTCGCTTATCCCGGATTTGCCGGGTATCAGCAATAATATTCAGGTGACCAGTATCGTGGACCGTTTCCTGGAGCACGATCGGGTCTATGTGTTCGAGAACGGCGGTGATAAAAAGGTATTTCTCTCTTCCGCCGACTGGATGACCCGCAATATTGATTACCGCATTGAAGTGGGCGTGGCGCTGCTGGATCCGCGATTGAAACAGCAGGTGCTGGATATCCTGGCGCTTTTGTTCAGCGATACCGTTAAAGCCCGATATATCGATGCCGATCTTAACAACTATTATCTTCCTCGCGGCAACCGCCGCAAAGTGCGCGCGCAAATAGCCATTTATGACTATATCAAACAATTGGAAAACGCTGGAGAGCAGGACTAATTTATGCCCTTAACAACGACGACCACGCTTTGTTGAATAAATCCGAAATTTGTGACGACTTCCTCCCTATCAGGGCGATTGTTACATGATGCGGACGCTGTTTGGCATTCCTAACAACGTGATCCGGTTAAGCGCTTTGACCATTGCCATAGCCTCACCTACCTGCGCGTCATAGTCATGCAGACTCAGATGACCACCCAGAAGTATTTTAAACCGGAACATGGCCGTTTCAGCCAGTGAACGCCGGTGATAACCTACTTTCTTTTTCCAGGTATCGTTATTGCCGCTCAGATGCTGATTTGCCACCGCATGGTTACGCTCATGGTATCGAGCTGGCCAATATTGCGCACCACTTCGCGGTGGGATAAGCGGCTTTATTTTTTTCCTCAGCAGAGCATCATGACAGTAACGCGTATCGTAAGCACTGTCAGCCGACGCTTCCCTGATTTTCCGGTGGGTTTGGTTAATCAGCCCGGGCAGCGCCTGCGCATCTGTCGTACCGCTTAGCGATAAATCGGCACAGATAATTTCATGTGTCGCGCTATCTACTGCCAGATGAAGCTTGCGCCATACTCTGCGCCTCTCAGCCCCATGCTGCCTGACTTTCCATTCGCCTTCGCCGAAGATTTTCAGGCCGGTGCCATCGATGACCAGGTGTGAGATTTCGCCGCGGGTTGGCGTTTTTATGCTGATGTCGACGGTTTTTGCTCGCCGGCTGACCAGAGAGTAATCTGGGCAGCGCAGCGACAGCCCCATCAGTTTAAAAATCGAGTCAACGAAACCCTGTAACGCCCGGAGCGAAAGGTTAAACACGCGCTTTATCATCAGAACCGTGGTAATGGCCATATCGGTGTAGTGAAGCGGCCGGCCACGATGTTCAGGTGGTGTACTCTCAGTCCATGCAGCAATGGCTGACTCATCAAGCCATACTGTCAGGTCCCCCCGCTGCCTGAGCGCATTGTTATATGCGGGCCAGTTGGTGATTTTAAACTTTTGCTTTGCCATGGGGACCTGATGTTGAAACGAATGTAGTGATCAGAGCCGCCAGTCACCTAAAAGTTCGATTTATTCAACAAAGCCCGACGACCACACAAAGGCCGGAAGAATTCGCCGCCATCGATCTTGGCTCCAACAGTTTTCATATGGTAGTGGCGCGCGTGGTCAACGGCGCCATGCAGGTGCTTAGCCGCCTGAAACAGCGCGTGCATCTGGCCGACGGCCTGGACGATGATCACCGCCTGAGCGACGAGGCGATGGAACGTGGCCTGACCTGCCTGGCCCTGTTCGCTGAACGCCTGCAAGGCTTTTCGCCGCTGCGGGTGATGATCGTCGGCACCCATGCTTTGCGTGAGGCGGTCAATGCGCAGGCCTTTCTTGATCGGGCGGCGGAGGCGATCCCCTACCCCATTGAGATCATTTCCGGCCATGAAGAGGCGCGGCTGATTTTTATGGGTGTCGAGCACACTCAGGCGGAAAAGGGCCGTAAGCTGGTGATTGATATCGGCGGCGGCTCCACCGAATTGGTCATCGGCGAAAATTTCGAGCCGCTGCTGGTGGAAAGCCGCCGCATGGGCTGCATCAGCTTTGGCCGTTTGTTTTTCCCGGGCGGTGAGATAAACCCGGCCAATTTCCGCCGCGCGCGGCTGGCGGCGGCGCAAAAACTCGAGACGCTGGCCTGGCAATACCGCATTATGGGTTGGCAGGTGGCGCTCGGCACTTCCGGCACCTTTAAGGCGGCCTGTGAAGTGTTAACCGAGATGGGCGCCAAAGACGGCCTGATCACCCCCGAGCGGCTGGAAACGCTGTGTGAGCAGGTGCTGCAGTTCACGCATTTCTCCGCGCTCAGCCTGCCAGGGTTATCCGATGAACGTAAAGCGGTTTTTGTGCCGGGACTGGCCATTCTGTGCGGTGTCATGGATGCCCTGGCGATTAAGGAACTCAAACTGTTTGACTGCGCCCTGCGCGAAGGCGTGCTGTATGAAATGGAAGGCCGGTTTCGTCATCAGGATATTCGCATGCGCACCGCGAAAAGTCTGGCGGAGCATTATAATATCGACAGCGATCAGGCCCGGCGGGTGTGGGAAACCACCGACGCGCTTTATCAGCAATGGCGGGTGCAAAACGCCGCCCTTGAACAGGTGCAGCTTGCAGCGCTGCTGAAATGGGCCGCACAACTGCACGAGGTGGGTCTGGGTATCAACCACAGCGGTATGCAGCGCCATTCGGCCTATATTTTGCAGCAGAGCAACATGCCCGGCTTTAATCAAGAGCAGCAACTGCTGCTGGCAACGCTGGTGCGCTATCATCGCAAAGCGATCAAGATAGACGATCTTCCCCGCTTCAATCTCTTCAGGAAAAAGAATTTTTTGCCTTGTCTGCAGCTGCTGCGCCTCGGCGTGCTGCTTAATAACCAGCGCCAGGCCACCTCACCGGTGACGGTGCAGCTTACTACCCAGGCTAATCACTGGACGCTGACGTTTCCCCCCGGCTTCTTCGCTCAAAACAATTTGGTGCAGTTGGATCTGGAGCGTGAGCAGGCGTATTGGGCGGATACCCCCGGCTGGTGTTTGCGAGTTGAGGAAGCCGACGCCGTCGCTGAATCGGTAACACCGTCGTGAGCCGGACGCTTTGCGGGCAGCGGGCGGGCGGTAGCGCTTTGGCGCCCTTGCGGGCCAAGGATCCGCTCTGCGCGCCGGCCAGTGATACCGCTCTCATGCTGGCCAAGGCTGCCCTCGGCGCGCCCACAGACGCTCTGGAATGCAAGCTGACCGAGGCCTCTTTTGGTGCGTCGGCCCGCCGTTGCGCTCTGGCAGCGGCCGACCGTAGCGCCTCCGAGCCCGTCGCGCGTGCGTCGCCACGGTGCGGCGTCCTTGAAACGGCGCCGGCTTATGCTCTACAATCGGCCCTTAAATCCGTTTCTGCCTCCGCCCGTAAGAGGCCAACCCTATGAAAGCGGCATTTTGCATGCGAAGACGACCCACCACCGGGCGCATGACCCGCTGGATATTGCTTATCAGTTTTATCATTCTCTTAGGCCGCCTGCTCTATGCCACGGTGGGCGCCTGGCATCATCATCAAAATAAACGCGTTACGCCGGCGGAACAGACCGTTAAGCTGACGCCGCCTGAGCGTCCCTGAACATCCTCACCGCCCCATTGCGGGCAAATTGCGACAAATCTACTTTCTTTTGACAGAATTACACTATCTTTACTGAGTAAGCGTCACTCTTTATCGTCCGAGCAGCCGGGAGGGAACAGGTAAATCATGCCAGCCGTAAAACATCAGGCCCCGCAACTCGCCGAACTACGGCGCCAGACCTTAAGCGTTTTACTGGCAAACCGTCCACTTATCGACAGTATCCTCAACCGTCCCACGCGGGAGCCGGTCGGCGATAACCGCCATCTGTTGGATCAAACCGCTGAACTGATAGTGATCGTGCGCCAATTGCACGCCGCGGATCTGGCGGATCTGCTGGAAAGCCTGCCCCACGACGAGCGCCTGGCGCTTTGCCGGCTGGTGGACAACAATAAGCGCGGCAAAACGCTGGTGGAAGCCTCGGAGAACGTCTGGGAAAGCCTTATCGCCGAGATGTCCAACCGCGATATTCTGCAGGCCATCAGCCCGCTGGACGTGGACGAGCAAACCTATCTGGCCCGCTACCTGCCGCGGGATCTGGTCGGCCGCGTGCTGACCGCCCTCGAACCGCACCGCCGCGCCCAGGTGCGCAAAATGATGCATTTCGACCGGGACAGTGTCGGTCACCATATGGATTTTGAACTGGCGACGGTCCGTTCCGATGTCACGCTAACCACGGTACAGCGCTGGCTGCGCTGGCGCAAAAAGCTACCGGAAAACAGCGATAAACTGTTCGTCGTCGACCGGCACAACACCCTGGTCGGTGAACTGACCCTATCCGCGCTACTGCTTAATCCGCTCAACCGGCGGGTGAGCGAGGTGATGGACGCGCATCCCACCACCTTTCACCCCGATGATCGCGCCGAAGAGGCCGCCAGCGCCTTTGAACGTTACGATATGATCACCGCGCCGGTTATCGACAGTAAAGGCAAGCTGATGGGCCGGTTGAGTATTGAACAGATGGCTGATCTCTACTTTGAAGAGAGCGACAGCAACCTTCGCCGGCTAGGGGGAGGGGGGGATCAGCCCGGAGGAAGATATTTTCGCGCCGGTACGTAAAGCGGTGCGCACCCGCTGGACCTGGTTGGTGGTGAACCTCTGCACCGCGTTCATAGCCTCACGCATCATTGGCCTGTTTGACGGCACCATTGCCCAGTTGGTCTCGCTGGCGGCGCTGATACCCATCGTCGCCGGCATCGGCGGCAACACCGGTAATCAGACCATTACCATGATCGTGCGCGCCGCGGCGCTGCATCAGTTGGAAAAAGGCAACGCCGGCTTTCTCATTCTGCGCGAACTGGGCGTGGAGGTCATCAACGGTCTGGTGTGGGGCGGTATTATGGGAATCGTCACCTGGCTGTTGTACGGCGAAGCCGGTCTCGGCGGCGTGATGATGCTGGCAATGCTGCTTAATCTGCTGCTGGCGGCACTGATGGGCGTGTTGATACCGCTGTTGATGATCCGCATCGGCCACGATCCGGCGGTAGGCTCGAGCGTGATGATTACCGCCATTACCGATACCGGCGGTTTTTTTATTTTTCTCGGCCTGGCGACGCTGTTTCTTATTCATTGACGCGGCCTGTCTATCGTCGAAGCCCTCTTCGCCGGCCGTGGCGGTCTTAAGGTCTTCTCTAAGGAACGTATTATGGAAAAAGTGACGCTCATTACCGGCGGATCGCGCGGTATCGGCCGCGCTCCCGCCCTACAGCTGGCCGCCGAAGGACACTGGGTCTGCCTAAGCTATTTGTCGCGTCGGGAATTGGCCGAAAACGTGGTAGAGGAAATACGCCAACAGGGCGGCAAAGCGCTGGCGCTCCAGGCGGATGTTGCCGATGAGTCAAGCGTGCGGGCGCTGTTCACCGAGCTGGACAGGCGGCGGCTGCCGCTCAGCGGTCTGGTGAACAACGCCGGCATGCTGCTGCCGCAGTCGAGTATCGAACATCTGGACGCCGCTCGGGTCAACGCTATCCTCGCGACAAACGTTACCGGCACGCTGCTCTGCGCCCGTGAGGCGGTCAGACGGATGGCGCGGCGTCACGGCGGCAGCGGTGGCGCTATCGTTAATGTCTCCTCGGCCGCCGCGCGTCTCGGTGCCCCCCATGAATACATCGATTATGCCGCCTCCAAGGGCGCGGTGGATACGCTGATCCTGGGGCTGGCCAAAGAGGTGGCGCCTCAGGGGATCCGCGTGAACGGCGTCCGCCCGGGTTTTATCGACACCGACATGCATGCCGCCGGCGGTGAGCCAGGCAGGATCGCGCGGGTGCAATCGACGCTGCCGATGCGCCGTGGCGGGCAGCCGCGTGAAGTCGCCGAAGCCATCGCCTGGCTATTGTCGGCGCGGGCATCTTACGTCACCGGAAGTTTTATCGATTTAGCCGGCGGCGTTTAGGGCCCTGAGACGCGCCCCTCAGGCAGGCGCGTCACTCCCGTCTTGCCGCGCCCGACGGGAGATCTTATGTTCTCGACGCGGTTATTCAATGGAAGCGCTGACCCCATGCGGGATTGTGACCCCGGCCGCTTTGCGCTAAAGTCTCCCGCCTCAACGGCATGGGAGGCAGCAATGTTTATTGGCTTTGACTACGGCACCGCCAACTGTTCGGTCGCGGTCATGACGGAGAAAACGCCGCGGCTGTTACCGCTGGATGGCGACTCACCCTATATGGCCTCGATGCTCAGCGCGCCCACGCGTGAAGCGGTCAGCGAATATCTGCACCGCATCTGGCACATCCCCACCGGCAGCGACGAGAGCCAGCAGCTGCTGGCGCGGGCGATACGGTTTAACCGCGAAGAGGGGATCTAGCTGCGTGACCATAGTCTGCAATTCGGTAGACAGGCGCTGGCCAGCTATATAGCCGATCCGGAGGACAGCTATTTCATCAAATCGCCAAAATCGTTTCTTGGTGCCAATGGTTTAAAGCCGCCGCAAATTGCCCTGTTCGAGGATTTGGTGTGCGCCATGATGTGCCATATCAAGCGTCAGGCGAAGGCGCAAGTGCAGGCAGAGATAACCCAGGCGATGATCGGCCGGCCGATCAATTTCCAGGGCCCCTGCGGAGATGAAGCCAACCGCCAGGCGCGGGGTATATTACAGCGCGCGGCGCCGCGGGCGGGCTTTACGGAGGTGGCTTTTCAATACGAACCCGTCGCGGCGAGGTGGGATTTTGAAGCCGGCCTAAGCGCGGAAACCCGGGTACTGGTGGTGGATATCGGCGGCGGCACCACCGACTGTTCATTGCTGCTGATGGGGCCAAAATGGCGCGAGCTGCGCGATAGACAGCATAGCTTGCTTGGCCACAGCGGCTGCCGGGTGGGCAGTAACGATCTGGATATTATGCTGGCGTTCAAACAATTGATGCCGCTATTGGGGATGGGCGGCGCGATGGACAAAGGTCTGGCATTGCCGGCGCTGCCCTTCTGGCAGGCGGTGGCCATCAACGATATTCCGGCCCAGAGCGAGTTTTACAGCAGCGCGAATGGCCTGCTGCTGCGCGATGCGGCCGAGCCCGAGGTCTTCGGCGCACTGCTGAAAGTTTACCGTCAGCGGTTAAGCTATCGGCTGGTGAAAAGCGCGGAGGAGAGCAAGATCGCGCTTTCATCCGCGCCGCGGGCGAGAGCGGAGTTGAATTTTATTCAACCAGGGCTGGGCACTGAACTCAATCCAACGCTGCTGGCGCAGGCCATCGAGCAGCCTTTGCAGCGGATCCTGGAGCAGGTCGACGCGGTGCTGGCGCAAGGAGGCGCAACGCGCCCCAATGTGGTCTACCTGACCGGCGGCAGAGCCCGTTCGCCGCTGCTGCGTCAGGCGCTGGCGGACAGTCTGCCGGGGATCCCGCTCGCCGGCGGCGATGATTTCGGCTCCATCACCGCCGGGCTGGCGCGTTGGGCGCAGCGTCAATTCCGCGCCTGATGCCCCGGCGTTTTACTCTGGCGGTGCCTACGGCGGCGGCCCGCGCCCCTGACCGACCTCCGCGCCGCCGCCCTTTATTCGCAGGGGTTGAGAGGCGGCGGCGCCGGTAACGTAAATTACCCCGCCAGCATGCCCTGTTTAACGATAAAATCGATGATAGCCTCCAGCCCTTCGCCGGTTTTCAGATTGGTAAACGCCCAGGGACGCTGGGGGCGCATACGGTCGGTATCGCTCGCCATGACCGCCAGCGAGGCGCCCACATAGGGCACCAGGTCGATTTTATTAATCACCAGAAAATCGGAACGCGTAATGCCCGGCCCGCCTTTGCGCGGAATTTTTTCCCCCTCGGCCACATCGATGACGTAAAGGGTTAAATCCGCCAATTCGGGGCTGAACGTGGCACTGAGATTATCGCCGCCGCTTTCCACAAAGATAATATCCAGATTGCCGAACCGGCGCGCCAGTTCGTCCACCGCCGCCAGGTTCATCGAGGCGTCTTCGCGGATAGCGGTATGGGGACAGCCGCCGGTTTCCACACCAACGATACGCTCCGCCTCCAGCGCGCCGGCCTCGGTCAAGATACGTTGATCTTCTTTGGTATAAATATCGTTAGTCACCACCGCCAGCTGGTAGCGATCGCGCATCCCTTTGCACAAGGCTTCCAATAACGCGGTTTTACCCGAGCCGACCGGTCCGCCGACGCCGACGCGCAGCGGTTGTTTGTAGTGTGCCATCTTGACTCCCTGCAATCGAGTTAACATACCGTTCCTGCATCGTGCCGGCGCCTCATGGACGGCGTGGACGGTCAGGAACGGAATAGACGTGAATATTGTGTTTCATGGCAGGCGGAGGAGATGACCTGCAACGGAAAACTGCCGCCCAGCGCCTCGTCTTCCAGGGAAGCGGCGCGTTGCCAGGCCGCCGCCAGCAATCCCTGGGCCGTTTGCTGACCGAAGGGCACCAATTTCAGGCCCGCCATTACCGCCCCTTCCAACGTGCTATAGCCAAAGCCGAGCGCCAGCGGCTCTAGCGGTATCCGCCACTGGCACCCTAACCAGGCGAGCGCCGCCAGTCCGCTTTGTTGCAGCGCCGGCAAGCGATCCGCCGTTAGCGGCAGCGACGGCCACTGCGCCATCAACCGCACCAGCGCTTGCCCACGCTGCTGCTCTTCCAGCCGCAGCTCATGGGTTTCGCGACAGCTTACCGCCATCGCCGCCCAGCGGGCAAAGCCGGCATCGTCCTGTTCGCGCGCACACAGATATAAACGCTTTAGCAGCGGCCAATCCAGGCAACTGAGCTGATCGTCGATGAGCTGTTGCTGCCAGCGGGCGAATGCCGCGGGGGAGTTGACCCAGCCGCACTCTACCGCCCACTCCAGCCCTTGAGAATAGGTAAATCCCCCTACCGGCAAGCTGGGGCTTATCAACTGCATCAGGCGCAGCAGCGCGCCGGGATCGTCAAATTCAGTGTTGATGGAGGTGTGCATGCCCGTGTCCATGCCCATGGTCGTGCGGCGTGCTTTGATAGGCACCCGCTTCCGGCTCGAAGGGCGCCTGCTCGACGCTCACCTCGGCCCCCAGGCCGCGCACCATGTCATCCAGCACATGATCGTGCTGGTAGCGCGCCCAGCCGGCAGCGATTTGCAGCGGCACATGCCGGTTGCCGAGATGGTAGCAAACGCGCGCCAGCAGAAGGCCATCACCGGCGATTACCGTGGAAACGGTTTCGGGGGCGGCAATGATGCGCACCACTTCGCTGACGTCATCGTTGGCAAGCAGGTCTCCTCCGCGCAACAGATGGCCGCGGGGCAGCAACAGCCCCGCCTCCCGCCCGTCATCCAGACGGATAGGCCCACGGCTTTTTAACCGCGTATCCAGCGCCAGCGGCGCGCTGGCGGTGACGGCGTGGGCATGGTCAAGGCGTTGGGTCAATACAATCATCCGCAGATCCTGTCGGTTTAAAAAAGAAAATAGCGTTGCGCCATCGGCAGCACCGCGGCCGGTTCGCAGGTCAATAGTTGACCGTTGGCGCGCACCTGATAAGTCTGCGCATCCACCTCGATAGTGGGCTGTCAGTGGTTGTTAATCATGTCCTTTTTGCGCACCGTGCGGCACTCGCGCACCTCGCCGATGAGGCTTGCGAGCCCAAGCCGCGCGGGCAGATCCTGCGCGCGGGCCGCCGCGGACATAAAAGTCATGCGCGTCGCGTGCCGGGCGCCACCCAGCGCGCCAAACATCGGCCGATAATGCACCGGCTGCGGCGTGGGAATGGAGGCGTTGGGATCGCCCATGGGCGCGGTGGCGATCATGCCGCCTTTGATGACCAACGCGGGTTTGACACCAAAGAACGCCGGCGACCAGAGCACCAGATCCGCCAGTTTCCCCGGCGCGATAGACCCAACTTCATGGGCGATACCGTGGGTAATGGGCCGGGTTGATGGTGTATTTAGCGATATAGCGTTTGACGCAAAAATTATCATTATCGCCGCGCTCTTCCGGCAGCGCGTCGCGCTGCTGCTTCATCTTGTGCGCCGCCTGCCAGGTGCGCAGGATAACCTCGCCGACTCGCCCCATCGCCTGGGAGTCGGAAGATAGCATCGAAAAGGCGCCCAGATCGTGAAATATATCCTCGGCGGCGATGGTTTCACGACGAATACGCGATTCAGCAAACGCCACGTCTTCGGCGATGCCGGCATCCAGATGGTGGCAAACCATCAGCATGTCCAGATGCTCATCAATCGTATTGATCGTATAGGACATGGTGGGGTTAGTGGACGGCGGAAGAATATTGCCAGCACCGCAAACGCGGATAATATCCGGCGCGTGGCCGCCGCCCGCCCCTTCCGTGTGGTAGGTATGGATGGTCCGATCGCCGATCGCCGCCAGCGTATCCTCGACGAAACCCGCTTCGTTGAGAGTATCGGTGTGGATAACGATCTGGACATCATAGCGGTCCGCCACGCCAAGGCAGCAATCAATCGCCGCCGGGGTGGTCCCCCAATCTTCATGCAGCTTCAGCCCGATAGCGCCCGCCAGCACCTGCTCCTCCAGCGCCGCCGGCAGCGAGGCATTGCCTTTGCCGGTAAAACCAATATTGACCGGCAACGCCTCCGCCGCTTGTAGCATGCGCGCCAGGTACCAGGGGCCCGGCGTGCAGGTGGTGGCGTTAGTGCCGGCCGCCGGGCCGGTACCGCCGCCAATTAGGGTAGTCACGCCGGAACACAGCGCCTCTTGCGCCTGCTGCGGGCAAATAAAGTGAATATGCGCATCGATTCCGCCGGCGGTAACAATCTTTCCCTCCGCCGCCACGACCTCGGTACCGGTGCCAATTGGCACCGTGACGCCCGGCTGCACATCTGGATTACCGGCTTTACCAATGCACAGAATACGCCCGTCCTTGACGCCGATATCCGCTTTCACAATCCCCCAATGATCGATAATCAGCGCATTGGTGAGCCCCAGATCGACACAGTGCGCCGCGGTCATTTGCCCCTGCCCCATCCCGTCGCGAATCACCTTTCCGCCGCCAAACTTCACCTCTTCGCCGTAACAGGTGTAATCCTGCTCGACTTCCACCCACAAATCGGTATCCGCCAGCCGTACAGCGTCACCGGTGGTTGGACCGAACATATCGGCATAAGCACGCCGCAAAATATGGCTCATGTCTTTGGCTCCAATTTGCCCATGATTTACACGCGAAAACCATACACTTCCCGCTTGCCGTCGTAGGGCACCAGTTGAACATCCCGCGCCTGGCCGGGCTCGAAACGTACCGCGGTGCCGGCGGCGATATCCAGCCGACAGCCACGGGCCGCGACACGGTCAAATTTCAGCGCCGGGTTGACCTCGTAAAAATGAAAATGGGAGCCGACCTGTACCGGACGATCGCCATGATTGGCGACGGTTACCGTGACACGCGGACGACCGGCATTCAGTTCGATATCGCCCGCGGCGATACGCATTTCACCTGGGATCATTGCGCTTTTCTCATGTCAGATTATCGGGTCGTGAACCGTCACCAGCTTGGTGCCGTCGGGAAAGGTCGCTTCCACCTGGACATCGGGGATCATGTCGGCAACCCCTTCCATCACCTCCTCGTGGGTCAGCACCTCCCGCCCCAGGCTCATGAGTTCGGCGACGGTACGGTCATCGCGCGCGCCGGCGCTCCGGCGCTCCGCCAATAACGCGGCGGTAAACAGTAACAGTTTGTTTTTTTCTCGGGGTGTTAATTGCATGCCAAATTCCTCACGTCGACCAGATCCGCGGCGCCACCGCGTCTCGTCCCATAATGCCGGGGCGTAATGCAGACCACATCCGGTGCAGCATTCCCTGTAACCGCTGGTTATCCTCCTCAAGCGCGCGTACCACCAGCAACGTCTCAAAGCGCGTGGCCCCCGCCGCTTTGATCCCGGCCGACGCAATGAGCGCCCGCGTTTGCGCGAGCATCGCCTCATCCGCCGGTACGGCAAAAAAGGTAGCGCACAGCGGGTAGCCCCCGATTTTTCCCAGCTTCGGGGCCGGTTACGCGCAATCGTTCCATCAGCCCGGCGGCGTCGGGCAGCGTGATGCGCAAATGCGTATCGAGCTCACCCTCGCCAAAACGCTCCTCCATTACCGGGCGGCCAAAGCACAGCGTTTCAAAACCAATAAGCCGCGCGCCCGGGGCGAGGGTGAAGTCGGTTTGCATCCTCACCCTCGCTCCGGGAAAGAAAATATTTCCCTGCGGCAACCACTCCAGCGCGCTGTCGGCTCCCAGGGTAAAACGCTGGCGCAGCGCCGCCTGCGCGCCGGCGCTGCGGTAGAATTTCGTTGCGCCGGGCATGGTCAGCAGCGCCCGGCTGCCGGCAGCTAAGGTCACATTCAGATAAAGCCTGTCGCCCCCGACCACGCCGCCCGGAGGATGCAAAAGATAAACGTGGGGTAAGCCATCCTCGGGATAGAACGGCCACTGCACGGTAAACGGCCCGCGATGGCGCCGGCGACTCAGCAGCGTACGTCCGTCACGTACGCTGAAATCCAGCGACAGCTCGCCCAACCACTCGGTTGGGTCCGGTTCAGACAGGTTGGCGGAGAGCGTCGCGGCGGCGGGTGGCGGGTGAGTCATGCGGTTTTTACATCCTGGAAATGCGCTAATGGCAGGGCGAGATGCAAATTCTGATCCAGCGGGGGCAAGACGGCGGAGGCGCGGCGGCAAAGGCGGCCGCACCAAAAAGTCGCACGCCACGCACCCCAAACGATCGCACGGGGACTTAACGCCCCATAATGACGCGAAAGTCCTTTTCTCCTGCGTGGCCCCGCCAGACCACCTACCGCAAGGATGCGCTGGAAACGGATTTCCGCCTCCCGGCCGCCTGCCCTTCGGCATTCCTTAATAGCTCCAGCGTCCATCGGCATGCTCGCTCGCCGCGTCGTTGCGACGCGCGGGGCGGTCAGATGCGTTCAACGCGCGCGACGGCGTCATAAGCTTTAACGATTGAATCTATTCGTATAAGCCATCCGCAGGGCGTCGCCGTTGCGCTATCATAGAGCCGTTTTCTTAAGCGGGTGATTGTCCTGCCGCGGCTCGGCCGCGGGGTTCGGCGCGCCCAAACCGTTTTTACCCGGATGTGGACAGGTGCGCGTTATGTATAATTTTTCCCGTTATCAAGCAAAGGAATTGGCGCTGGCGTATATGACCGGCCGTTCGGAACGTTTATCGCCGGCGGAATTTTTGCAGGCACTGATCAGAGCGGAAAAAGCGTTCGATCACTTGCTCAAACATGGACGCGAGCAGCCCGCCGACCTGACGGTGAAGCTGTTTTAGCCCGCGCTGGCCTCATCCAGGGTGCGATAATCCTCGTCGCTGAGGGTTAACCGGGTCGCCTCCGCCAGTTCCGCGAGCTGCGCCAGCGACGTTGCGCTGGCAATCGGTGCGGTACATAGTGGGATGCTTCATCTGCCAGGCCAGCGCTATCTGGGCCGGCGTCACCCGATAGGCTTCGCTGATGGCGTCTAGCGCTTGCAGGATCTGCATCCCGCGCGCATTGAGATAGCGTTCGATAACCGTTGCGCCGCGCGCGCTTTTGCCGGCGTCCTCTTTCGCGCGGTATTTCCCGCTTAAGAAGTCGCTGGCGAGCGCATAATAGTTGATAACCCCGACGCCATGGGCGGCCACGACCGGTTGTAGATCTTACTCAAACGAACGCCGATCGTAGAGGTTGAATTCCTGCTGAAGGCAGTCATAGCGGGCTAAACTGTTTTGTTCGCTAATGCGCAACGCCTCGGCCAGACGCACACCGCTGTAGTTGGAGGCGCCAATAACCCGTACCTTCCCTTCTTTGATCAACGCATCGAAAGCGCTTAGCGTTTCCTCGAGGCACACCGAAGCGTCATCGGTATGCGCCTGGTAAAGATCGATATACTCGGGTTGCAGCCGTTGTAGCGAATCGGTCACAGCCTGACGAATGTAGGCTGCCGATAACCCTTTCTTACCGGCGCCCATCGGCATGCCGACTTTGGTGGCCAGGATTGATCCGATCGCGGTTGCCGCTCTTTTTTAACCACTCGCCGATGAGGGTTTCCGACTCACCGCCCTGGTTGCCCGCCGCCCAGTGGGAGTATTCATCGGCGGTATCGATAAAATTCCGTCCGTTGTCCAACAGCGCATCGAGAATACTGAACGAGGTGGGCCGATCGACGGTCCAGCCAAAAACATTCCCGCCGAAGGCCAGCTTAGGCACCTGCAGACCTGAACGGCCAAGTGTTCTTTGTTCCATCGCCCTCTCCTTATTTAGCGTTGACACCGACCGGGTTTGCCCGGCAAAACCGCTTTCGTCCACGCCCGGCACTCACCGCCCCGTTTGGCGTGACCATGAGCCGTGTCCGCATGACAGGTTTGGCCCTGTTCGCCCTAGGCCCAGACGTTACCTTATTAATAGCCAATCGCGGCTTCGATGAAGGGCGCGCAACAACCTATTACCGCTCCCGCGCATCAGCGCAGCGCCCGGAACCCATTAACCACAACCCGATCCTCGCCACCGAGCCTGGGGGTTCGGATTTCGCGCGAGCGCCGGCCGCGCCAAACGCGGGGCTGATGAGCGCGGCCCTGGACGCCGGAAGAGACCTCCTTATTTCCTCCATTTTTCTCCTAAGCCCATTGGCTACACTTATTATCATTTTACAGTGCGATGAACGTGCACCGCGAAAACGGCCAGGTCCGCGACAACGCATCCCACTATCGGCGGGATGCATTGTGCTCCTGCCGGCGAAACCTGTCCGGCGGCATAGCCGCGAGCGCGGTGGGCGGCGCCCCTGCCGCCAAGGGCTATTTTTTTGATACACTCTGTGCGCAACAGCACCGCCGGCGTTCCGTCGCCCACGTTCTAAGAGGGGTAATCGCGTTTTATGTTCAGGCTTTTGTTTCGTTCCCGCACAGAACACACACCGCCCGCTCAATCCGCCACGGTGCGCTGGCAGCTCTGGACCGTAGCGTTCGGCTTTTTCATGCAAACACGATACCACTTATCGTCAATACCGCCCTGCCCTCGATGGCGCACAGCCTCAACGAAAGCCCGCTGCGCATGCATTCCGTCATCGTCAGCTATGTGTTGACGGTCGCGGTAATGCTGCCCGCCAGCGGCTGGCTGGCGGATCGCTTCGGGGTGAAAAAGGTGTTTTTCAGCGCCATTGTGCTGTTCACCCTGGGCTCGCTGCTGTGTGCGCGCGCCACCAGCCTGCAAGAGCTGGTGATGTCCCGGGTCATGCAAAGGGTTGGCGGCGCGATGATGGTGCCGGTTGGCCGGCTGACGGTAATGAAAATCGTCCCCAGGCCGCAGTATATGGCGGCGATGGCCTTCGTCACTCTGCCGGGCCAGATTGGACCGCTGGTAGGACCGGCGCTGGGAGGCTTTTTAGTGGGGTACGCCAGTTGGCACTGGATATTCCTCATCAATTTGCCGGTGGGCATTATCGGCGCCATGGTGACCTGGTGGCTGATGCCCAATTACACCATGCAGACCCGACGTTTCGATTTTGGCGGCTTCCTGCTGCTGGCGCTGGGCATGGCGACGTTGACGCTGGCGCTTGACGGGCATAAGAGCCTGGATATCAGCCTGGCCAACGTGACGGCGCTGGTGGTCGGCGTGCTGGCGCTGCTGTGTTATTACCTGCACGCACGCGGCAACGACAATGCCCTGTTTACGTTGCGTCTGTTTGACACGCCTACTTTTTCCCTGGGCCTGACCGGCAGTTTACTCGGGCGGATCGGCAGCGGCATGCTGCCGATCATGACGCCGCTGTTTTTGCAGTTGGGTCTCGGCTTTAGCCCCTTTCACGCCGGGCTGATGATGATACCGATGGTCATCGGCAGCATAGGCACCAAACGGCTGATAGTGCAAATCGTTAATCGGTTCGGTTATCGGCATGTGTTGACCGGCGCCACCTTGGGACTGGCGGTGATTAATCTGCTTTTTCCCCTGGTCGCCCTGGCGAGCTGGCTATACGCGATTCCCGTGGTGGTGGTGCTGCAAGGGGTGGTGAATGCGATGCGTTTTACCTCAATGAATACGTTGACCTTGAAAGATCTGCCGGATTCGCTGGCCAGCGGCGGCAACAGCCTATTGTCGATGGTTATGCAGCTGTCAATGAGCCTCGGGGTCACCATTGCCGGCATACTGCTTGGTCTGTTTGTACCGGCCCATACCCTGGACGGCAGCACCAATATGCATGCCGTCTTTATCGCTACCTACCTGTGCATGGCGGTGGTGATTGCGCTGCCGGCGCTGGTTTTCGCACGCGTGCCGGCGGATAGCGGACAAAACGCGACGCTCGCCCAGCGTATAAGCCTGCTCGGCAACGCACTGGCGGAGCAGTACGCCCTGCACGGCAGTTAGGAATTTCTACATAATAATCAGCGGCTGGTGTATCAGCTGCTGCGCTCATTTGAGCAGAGCGCCGAAGAGAGACGCGATTTACCGCCTCATGGCTGGCGCACGCAGATTTGGGTGCTGGATAACCGCCAGCGTAAACTGGTCGGCCCGTCCGGTCCTCCGCCCGCTGAAGGGCCGCGCTATGCTATCCGCGCCGATGGCCAAATCGTCGGCTGGCTGGTGTCCACACCAATAGAGCGGCTGACCCGCAACGCCGATATTACCTTCGACACTCAGCAGCGCCGTACCAGCTGGCTTATCGTGGCCCTGGCCGCTCTGCTGGCGGCGGCGGCGGCCTGGTTCACCGCCCGCGGTCTGCTGGCGCCGGTTAAACGTCTCATTATAGCGACCCACAGGCTGGCCGCCGGCGATTTCTCGGCCCGCGTGCCGGAAAGCTCGCGCGATGAGTTAGGCCAGCTGGCACGGGATTTCAACCTGCTGGCGATGACGCTCGAAAAAAATCAGGCCACGCGCCGGGCGTTTATGGCCGATGTGTCCCACGAGCTGCGCACGCCGCTGGCGGTGCTGCGCGGCGAACTGGAGGCGTTGCAGGACGGCGTCAGGCGTGCCGGGCTGGAATCGCTGAGCTCGCTGCTGGGGGAGGTGGCACTGCTTACCAAACTGGTGGCGGATCTGCATCAGCTTTCCCTCTCGGATTCGGGGGCGCTGAGTTACCGCAAAGCCAGGCTGGACCTGATGCCGCTGCTGGAAAGGGCGCTGGAGGGTTTCGCCGACCATTTTCAGCTAAAAAACATTGCGCTCAGCCAGCAGTTGCCGCCGTCGCTCACGGTATTCGGCGATGCTGAACGTCTGAGCCAATTATTCCATAATGTGCTGGAGAACAGCCTGCGCTATACCGATGAGGGCGGTCAGTTGCGCGTCGTGGGCGACGTGGACGACGGCGCGCTTACCCTGCGCTTTTTCGACAGCGCGCCGGGCGTGGAACCGCACCAGCTGCCGCATATTTTTGAACGTTTTTACCGCACGGAAGGGTCACGCAATCGCGCCAGCGGGGGATCGGGGCTGGGTCTGGCGATTTGTCACAACATCGTCGACGCGCACGGCGGGCAAATCAGCGCCGCAGATTCGCCTTTAGGCGGGTTGCAAATCACGCTAGAATTACCCCTCGACCCCAGACCCGTAACCGTCTATGACTGAAGACACAACCGCTGCGCCGATTATCCTTGTAGTGGAAGATGAGCCCAAACTGGGACAATTGCTGGTGGATTACCTTGAGGCGGCGGACTACCGCACGCACTGGCTCACCCGCGGCGACGGCGTCATCGATTATTTGCAATCGGAGCGCGCCGACCTGGTGCTGCTCGATCTCATGCTGCCGGGCCGCGACGGTTTAAGCGTGTGCCGCGACCTGCGGCGCTTCTCCGACGTGCCGGTGATCATGATCACCGCGAAAACCGAGGAAATCGATCGCCTGCTCGGGCTGGAAATCGGCGCCGATGACTATATTTGCAAACCCTATAGCCCGCGCGAAGTGGTGGCGCGGGTGAAAGCGATTTTACGGCGCAGCGGTAGCCGCGCGCCCGCCGAACAGGCCGCCGCGCTCCATATTGATGAGAGCCGTTTCCAAGCCAGCTACCGGGGCGTGCCGCTGGACTTGACCCCGGCGGAGCTGCGGCTTTTAAAAATTCTCTCCAGCGCGCCGGGAAAAGTCTTTTCCCGCGAAGCCTTGCTCAACCAGCTGTATGACGATTACCGGGTGGTGACCGACCGCACGATTGATAGTCATATCAAAAACTTGCGCCGAAAGCTCGAGAGCCTGGCGGAGGAGGAGGCGTTTATCCGGGCGGTCTATGACGTGGGCTATCGCTGGGAATCGACCCCCTGCGAGTTAAAATAACCGATTCAGCCACGGTGAAATTCAGAATCCTCTCCTATACTGCCAAGAGTGCGAAAGCGCCGAACAGAAGAGGAGGGCTTGTATGTCAACCGGTCATTATGAGCTACAAAAAGTGTGAAATGGACACTTCCTTTTTCATCTAAAAGGGAACAATGGTGAGACTATTCTCCACAGCGAAACGTTTTCCAGCAAAGCCTCCGCCGAGAATGCCATCACTTTCGCCCGGTACGTAGCGCCGGATGAAACCAATTATGAACTGAAACAGAACAGCGATGACGCCGCTTATTTTGTGCTGTGCGGGAAAAATCAGCAGATTATAGGCCACAGCGATCCTTATAATTCGCTCAAGGCGGCAAAACAGGGTATCAGGGCAGCGATGGCCCTTGCCATCACCCTGGAAATCAAGGATATGACCCACTAGCCAGACCGGCGCCCAGCGCCGGTCTGGTTGTGCGCGGCGGCGTTTATTGTCCAGGATCAAGCCGCCGGCGGAAAAACCGCCCTTCCCGCCATTACCTCCTGCTTTTTTCTCCTTTAGGCGCTAAAATCGCCGTCGCAATACTGCCCACGCAGGGCAGCCTTGACCTGACATCAGACGAGAGACCCATGTTGACACCGGAATTACTTTCTCCCGCCGGCTCGCTAAAAAATATGCGCTACGCCTTTGCCTATGGCGCCGACGCGGTTTATGCCGGCCAGCCCCGCTATAGCCTGCGGGTGCGCAATAATGAATTCAATCACCAGAATCTGGCGTTGGGCATCGCGCAAGCCCATCAGTTGGGCAAAAAATTCTACGTTGTGGTGAATATCGCCCCGCACAACGCCAAGCTAAAAACCTTTTTGCGCGATCTGGAGCCCGTTATCGCCATGGGGCCGGATGCCCTGATTATGTCGGATCCCGGCCTGATTATGCTGGTTCGCGAGGCGTTTCCGTCCATGCCGATACATTTATCGGTACAGGCCAATGCGGTTAACTGGGCTACGGTGAAATTTTGGCAACAGGCCGGCCTGAGCCGCGTCATTTTGTCGCGGGAATTGTCTTTGGAAGAGATAGGCGATATCCGCGCCCAAGTGCCGCTTTGTTGAATAAATCCGAAATTTGTGACGACTTCCTCCCTATCAGGGCGATTGTTACATGATGCGGACGCTGTTTGGCATTCCTAACAGCGTGATCCGGTTAAGCGCTTTGACCATTGCCATAGCCTCACCTACCTGCGCGTCATAGTCATACAGACTCAGATGACCACCCAGAAGTGTTTTAAACCGGAACATGGCCGTTTCAGCCAGTGAACGCCGGTGATAACCTACTTTCTTTTTCCAGGTATCGTTATTGCCGCTCAGATGCTGATTTGCCACCGCATGGTTACGCTCATGGTATCGAGCTGGCCAATATTGCGCACCACTTCGCGGTGGGATAAGCGGCTTTATTTTTTTCCTCAGCAGAGCATCATGACAGTAACGCGTATCGTAAGCACTGTCAGCCGACGCTTCCCTGATTTTCCGGTGGGTTTGGTTAATCAGCCCGGGCAGCGCCTGCGCATCTGTCGTACCGCTTAGCGATAAATCGGCACAGATAATTTCATGTGTCGCGCTATCTACTGCTAGATGAAGCTTGCGCCATACTCTGCGCCTCTCAGCCCCATGCTGCCTGACTTTCCATTCGCCTTTGCCGAAGATTTTCAGGCCGGTGCCATCGATGACCAGGTGTGAGATTTCGCCGCGGGTTGGCGTTTTTATGCTGATGTCGACGGTTTTTGCTCGCCGGCTGACCAGAGAGTAATCTGGGCAGCGCAGCGACAGCCCCATCAGTTTAAAAATCGCGTCAACGAAACCCTGTAACGCCCGGAGCGAAAGGTTAAACACGCGCTTTATCATCAGAACCGTGGTAATGGCCATATCGGTATAGTGAAGTGGCCGGCCACGATGTTCAGGTGATGTACTCTCAGTCCATGCAGCAATGGCTGACTCATCAAGCCATACTGTCAGGTCCCCCCGCTGCCTGAGCGCATTGTTGTATGCGGGCCAGTTGGTGATTTTAAACTTTTGCTTTGCCATGGGGACCTGATGTTGAAACGAATGTAGTGATCAGAGCCGCCAGTCACCTAAAAGTTCGATTTATTCAACAAAGCCCCCAAGTGCCGGAAGTGGAGATCGAGGTGTTTGTTCACGGCGCGCTGTGTATGGCCTATTCCGGCCGCTGCCTGCTGTCGGGCTATATCAATAAGCGCGATCCCAATCAAGGCACCTGCACCAACGCCTGCCGCTGGGAATACAAGGTGCATGAAGGTAAGGAAGACGAGGTGGGCAATATCGTCCACGCGTCGTCTATCCCGGTAACGGAAATTGATGCGCCGCTGGGCGAAGGGGCGCCGACGGACCAGGTTTTCATGCTTGAGGAGGGTCAACGCCCTGGCGAATACCTGTCCGCCTTCGAGGATCAGCACGGCACCTATATTATGAACTCCCGCGATCTGCGCGCAGTGCAGCATGTGGAACGGTTGGCAGCCATCGGCGTACATTCGTTGAAAATCTAGGGGCGCACCAAGTCGTTTTACTATTGCGCCCGCACGGCCCAGGTCTATCGCCGGGCGATTGACGACGCCGTCGCCGGCAAACCCTTTGATCCCAGCCTGCTCACGACTCTGGAAGGGCTGGCCCACCGCGGCTATACCGAAGGCTTTTTGCGCCGCCATACCCATCAGGAGCTGCAAAACTACGACTATGGCTACTCGGTATCCGACCGGCAACAATTTGTCGGTGAATTCAGCGGCGAACGCCGCGGCGACCGGGCGGAAGTCTGGGTGAAAAATAAGTTCTCCTGCGGCGACAGCGTCGAACTGATGACGCCGCAGGGCAATATTCGCTTTACCGTGGCAAGTATGACCAACGGCCAAGACGAAGCCATTGAGGTCGCGCCGGGTAACGGCCATACGATTTATCTGCCGGTGCCGCCGGAGGTCGATGTACGCTTTGCGCTGCTGTTGCGCAATCTCGACGGTACCACCACCCGTCAGCCGCACGGCAGGCTAGACGCCGCCATCGCCTGATTTTTATCCGGTAATTAGAATTGGGTCACAATCCCATGGACGGGAATGGGGTATAATCTATGTGTTGAAAAAAAGGAAAACAACGACCAGTTACTCACCAGGACCACCTCTTTTGCCAGCTCATCCTCCCTTGAACTGGCACTTTATTTTCCCATTCCTTTTCCTCACGATTATCACGACCGGCTATCCTTGCGCCCACCAGGATAATTCCTTTCGCCGGCGCTCGACTTTCCCGTGGCCCAAGATAGTATCTATGCTTAAATAAATGCCGCCTCCGCAAGAGGTCAACCCTCCGATTTCAGCAAGGAAACAGCCTCAAAGGAAGCACAGGTGCCAAAACAGCCGGCGTCACTCCTGATCCTCAACGGCAAAAGCGTCGGCAATGAAGCGCTGCGCCAGGCGGTCAGATTTTATCGCCAGGAAGGCTACCCGCTATTCGTTCGCGTCACCTGGGAGCAGGGCGATGCGCAACGCTACGTCGCGGAAGCGGTTGAGCTCGGCGGCGGCGCCCTAACGCTGCTGCCGGCACAACAGCGCCCGTGCCTCGGCATTTTGCCGCTCGGCACCGCCAATGATTTTGCCACCGCCTGCACCTTCCCTCTGGAGATGGATAAAGCGCTGCTGCTGGCGATAGCCGGCAAACCAACGCCCATCGATATCACCCAGGTCAATAACGACCGTTTCTTCATCAACATAGCAACCGGCGGCTTCGGCACGCGCATCACCACGGAAACGCCGGAAAAACTGAAATCGGCGTTGGGCGGCGCCTCTTATTTCATCCACGGCCTGCTGCGCATGGATACGCTCAAGGCGGACAGCTGCGAAATTCGCGGGCCGGATTTCCGCTGGCAAGGCGATGCGCTGGTGATCGGCATCGGCAACGGCCGCCTGGCGGGCGGCGGCCAGGCCCTCTGCCCGGGGGCGCTGATTAATGACGGCCGGCTGTAGTTGCGCATTATCGCGTCGGAAGAGTGGCTCCCGACGCTTATCAATAGTCTGGCCAGCGGCGATGATCACCCGCAATCCATCAGCGCCTCCCTGCCCTGGTTACAGGTTGATGCACCGAATGAGATTACCTTTAATCTGGACGGGGAACCGCTGCGCGGCCGCCAATTCCATATCACCGTCATCCCCGCCGCGCTAACCTGCCGGCTGCCGCCGCAGTGTCCCCTGCTGGCGTGAGCGGCGCGGCAAAGAGGCGACCGCGCGCGCTGAGTTGATCTTCCGCACATTAATCACAGTTTTCGGCGGGTTAAAGGGGAATCTGTATAACAACCTGAGTTAAGCTATATGCCATATCTTTCCCTCAGAATGCCTTTATGCCGCTCTTTACCCCTGACGCCACGATGCCGCCGTCGCTCTACTACAGCGCGGATGAAGCCCACCCCCTGGCAACGCTTGACGTCGATACCATCGACCATATCGTTAGCGATTTGCGTATCAATTCCAGCGAACGAGAACACTATGTGACCGGCTGGATGGGCGCCCATAGCGTCGTCATTATTCATCACTATCAGGGCAAACGTGGCACCGCGAGTGGCCTGGTGCTGACCAAAGAGGGCGAATTACGCCTGAGCGTGCAGTCCATTACTTTCCGCATCCCCAAATTTTTACTGTGGATGTCGCTGCGCCGCAGGCCCCGTACCATGGCCCTTATTACCTATGGACAACTGGGCGAGCGGCAAAGCCCGCTGGTGCAATATTCCCAGTTGACGGATAAAGCGTTAAAACAGCGGCTGGAGCATGAATGGCAGGCGCTCAACGACTATGTCGGAATGGCGTGTTACCAGTTGGAAAATGATCAACCGCTCTGGCGGACCCTAATGGACAGCCTCAGCGCCGATGCCCTCGCTCAGTGGGTCGCCTCCTCCCGTTTCGACGACAAGCGGCTACAGCAGGATGGGGACTTCACCGGCTTTTGGGCAGGCAATGTCTTTATCAGCCGTCGACAGGTCGCGGTGCCGGCGCTGCAACTGCTTTGGCGCGATGCGCAAAACCAGATCCAGCCGGGGACCCTGTACACGATTCTGTGTAAATGCCTTTTCTCAGAAGTGACCGTCCAGGCGGTCACCGAACTCGATAATAAAGCGGCTCATTGCCATGCGCCAGTCCCTCAAAGGCATTGTCCATTTCTGTGAGGCCGCCTGTATCGCCAGCCACACCACCTTTTTCACTGCGTCGTCGGTCGGGAACACCTTGCGCTTTTTGATGGCATGCCGGATCACGCTGTTTAACGACTCGATGGCGTTGGTCGTGTAGATCACCTTGCGGATGTCCGTTGGGTAGGCAAAGAACGTGGCCAGATTGGCCCAGTTTGCCTGCCAGCTTCGACTTATTTGCGGGTAGCGGATGTCCCAGGCACTGGAGAACGCTTCCAGCGCCTTGCAAGCCGGCTTCTTCCGTAGGGGCCTGATAGATAGCTTTCAGGTCGCGGGTGACGGCCTTGTAGTCCTTCCAGGAGACGAACCGCAGGCTGTTGCGCACCATATGTACGATACATAGCTGGAGCCGCGCCTCCGGATACACCGCGTTAATAGCGTCAGGGAAACCTTTCAGCCCGTCTACGCAGGCGATAAGGATATCGTTCAGGCCGCGGTTTTTCAGCTCTGTCAGCACGTTCAGCCAGAACTTTGCGCCTTCATTTTCGGCCAGCCACATACCTAGCAACTCTTTCTGGCCTTCGATGTTGATGCCCAGCGCCAGGAACACAGATTTGTTGATGATGCGGCTGTCTTGCCGGACTTTTAGAACGATACAGTCAAGATAAACAATGGGATAGACTGCATCCAGAGGCCGGTTTTGCCATTCGACAACCTGCTCCATGACCGCATCGGTGACCTTTGAGACCAGCGCCGGCGAGACATCGGCGTCATACAGCTCTTTGAACGCGGCGGCGATCTCGCGGGTGGTCATCCCTTTGGCGTACAACGATAAAATCTGGTTATCCATCCCGGTAATCCGGGTCTGGTTCTTCTTCACCAGTTGCGGTTCAAAGGAACCGTCACGATCGCGCGGAGTACGCAGCGCCAGTGGTAACGGTTTTTGTGGAATAGCCGTTGCGGGCGTTGGTCCCCGGTTTAGGCTGATTTTTATCGTAGCCGAGGTGATGGGTCATTTCGGCATTGAGAGCTGCTTCGACGCTAATTTTTTTCAGCAGCCGATCGAAGTGACTGAGATCTTCAGGGGTTTTGAGATTTTTGGCCAGTTCGTTAGCCAGAGCCTGCAACTGTTTTTCGTCCATAAATTAACCTGTTTTTGATGTTAGATTGAACATATCAAAATCAGGCAAATACACAAATTTCTAAACAGGCTCCCGCCGGGCTATATTTATACCCTGGCCGCCAGTACTGCAGATTCCGACGTATCCGATCAGCTGTTCCGGCGACATCCGATCAGTTATTCTGATATTTTCCGATCACCCATTCCAGTGATATTCGATCACGTGTTCGCTCATCTTCTGACTCGGGTTTAGTCTATTTTTCCTGTGCTGGCTACTCCTTGCTCTTTGCGTAGTGATTCGCCTTTAAGTTCCAGTCTATAGCTGGGGTGTACTAACCGATCGAGTAACGCGTCAGCTGTCGTGGGGTTTTCTATCAGTCCATACCATTTTTTCACCGGCAGTTGACTGATCAGGATGCTGCTGCTTTTGTCGTAGCGATCTTCCATCACCTCCAACAGCATCGTTGCCTGCATCGGACTTATTGATTCTAGGCCCACGTCGTCCAAGATCAGTAACTCTATTTTTTCTAACTGCTTAAGCTGTTTTAGATAGGTCCCGTCTACCTGACACTGGTGAAGATGGGCCAGCAACCGACCCACTCGCCAGTAACGCACGCTATATTGCTGCCGGCATGCCTGCTCACCAAGCGCACAACTGAGCCAGGTTTTGCCCGTACCTGTCGGCCCCGTGATGAGTATGCTTTTCTGATATTTCAGATATTGTCCCCCTAGCAGATCTCGCATCTGTTCCGGTGTCACTCCTCGGCTAGGGATATAGCGGATATCTTCCGGTTTTGCCTGCAAGCGCATTTGCGATTGCCGTCGCAGACGGCATATGTGGTTGTTTTTTCTATGCAAATTTTCCGCTTCTACCATCAGCGACAACCGCTCCTCGAACCCCAGCTCCCCATAACTCCCCGGGAGTTCGCGTTGCGTCTCCAACGCCTGGACCATTGCCGACAACTTCAGCTCTCGCAGAGCCATTAACAGTGTATCCATATTTATTCTCCTTAGTGATAACTGTCCGGACCTCGGAGGTTTTCGTGAACCAGCATTGATACGCCGGCTCCGTCCTGGGTGACCTCACTTTCACGACCGTGTTTCAATACGTTGGCTATGAAAGAGCGGTTAATGCACCCTTTCTCCAACGCCAGCGCGCAGGCCTTCTCCAGTCGCGTCGTCTCATAGCGCCGTTGCAGATTGAGTAGCCCCAGCACGGAGCGGTAAGCCTGCTCCGGATGGGCTTTGCTCTTTTGGATGGACTCGACCACTTTCAGTGTGCACACACCCACCGACAGCGCCCAACTGCACAGCCTTTCCGGCGTCCACTGACTCTGCCCCTTATGGTTAGCCGGCATGTGCGCCGCCTGAGTCGTGTGCCTATAGGCGTTATCGCTGCGAGGGTGCGTAGCCACGCAGACGCCCTTATGGTGGATTTGCACCAGCCGTTGGGTGGCGATGACGTCAACGTGCTCGCCAACCAGCGGATGCGGCACCGAGTACCAGTTTTTGCCGTAGTCTATGTGGTAATCAGGTCCCACTCGGGCAACGAGATACTCACTGTATTCCCATTGTGTGGGCGGTAGAGGCCCAAGAGCCGGTTTGTCCAGCTGCTCGAAGCGTTCAAGGCGACTTTGTCCACCGTAATGACGCATCGGGCGCAGATTCAACTCATGATTGAGTTCTCGTATCACCTGGTTGAGTTCGGCCAGCGAGTAGAACCTACGTTTACGCAACCGGGCCAAAACCCAGCGTTCTACCAGCTGCACAGTTGATTCTGCCTTCGCCTTGTCTTTCGGTTTTCTCGGGCGCGCCGGTAGCACCACTGTCTCATAGTGATTTGCCAGCGCCTGGTAGCTCTGGTTTATGACCGGCTCATAGCGGTCAGGGGTGCTGACAGCGCTGCGCAGATTATCAGGTATCATCAGCTCCGGAACCCCACCCATGAAGTGCAGGCAGCGGCTATTGGCGTTGAGCCACGATGCCATGTCCTGGCCTTCGCAGGCTTCGATATACGCATAGCCTGACACGCCCATGGCAGCGACGAAGATAGCGACCTGGCGTACGCTACCGGTCGCAGGGTTGACGATAGGTACGGTGGAGCCACAGAAGTCGATGAAGAGCTTTTCGCCAGCCTTGTGCTCCATGCGCATGGAACGCCGCTGCTTCTTTTTCCAGTCACGGAACAGTGCACAAAACTGTGAGTACCCGAGGGCATCACCGCCCACGGCGGACTGATATTCCATCCAGGGCAGCTGCTTGGTCATGCCCTTGCGGCTTAACTCGGTATCGATATCAAGCCAGCTGGGTAAGGTATTGATAACTTTTCCGGATTTGCCGGGATAGAGCAGGCGGTCGAGGTCGACGGGGGACAGTTCCGCCGGCAATGGCCAGGCCAGGTTAGCTACCGTGAATCGGCCGAGGATATCGTGCACGGTAGTACAGCCTATGCCGAGCGCTGCTGCGATAGTGCGATTCGAGCGACGCTGCTCGAATTTCATACGTAAGACATTAATATAGATGCACATTTCCGTTCTCGCTTTCTTCTTTTTACGTGCCATGCCATGCCCCCGGAAGCTAAAAGTCTCCAGAGTATGGCGGAACAGAAGATGAGCGATCGGACAGAATCGGAATCGCTGATCGGGCGACCGGAATCAGTGATCGGATGAAATCAGAATTAGTGATCGGGTGAAATCGGAATCAGTGATCGGATGTGACCGGAACCAGCAAGTACCGCTCAGGCAGAAGCAAACGCTCAGGCACAGCCGCGTCCCGCATTGCTGATCCGACCGCAGCGCGCCGAGACCAGTTTCATGCTTAACGCTTTCGATGCGCGGCATTTGCAGCTGGAGCATGACCTGCTCACCTACGCCGCCGGCATTCTTGAAGGGGTATCACCACCACTCATGGAAATGATGGACCGGTCCGATACCTTGCCCCACGCGTAAATCATCGGCATGCAGCAACGCCTGCTGCAGCCACGCTTTGGCCGCCCGCAGGGTTTGCGGCCAATCATCATAACGCGGGCGCAGCGCGGCCAGCGCGGCTGACAGCGTGCAGCCGGTGCCGTGGGTGTGGCGTGTGGCGACCCGCGCGCTGTCGAAGCGAAGCTCATACTCCGGGCTGATCAGCCAGTCCGGGCTTGCGCCGCCGGCCAAATGGCCGCCTTTCATCACCACCGCCTGACACCCCAACGTCAGAAGCGCGCGGCCCTGCAGACGCATTTGATGCTCATCCACCGCCGGCGCACAGCCGAGCAGGACCGCCGCCTCGGGAAGATTGGGGGTAATAATTGACGCTAACGGCAACAAAATATCCCGCAGGCTGGTGACCGCATCCTCATCCAACAGCGCATCGCCGCTTTTCGCAACCATGACCGTATCGAGTACCAGCCAGGGAATGGGGTATTTTTGTAGCTTGGCCGCCACCGCGCGGATAACCGATGCTTGTCCGAGCATACCGATTTTGGCGCTATCGATACGCGCGTCGCTCAGCACCGACTCCATCTGGGCCACCACAAACGCCGCATCAATGGGATAGACCGACTGTACGCCGCGCGTGTTTTGCGCCACCAGCGAGGTCACAACCGTAGTGCCATAGGCGCCGAGCGCTGAAAAGGTTTTCAAATCGGCCTGGATGCCGGCCCCGCCGCTGGGATCGGTGCCGGCGATGGACAGCGCATAGTAAATTCGACTCATTGCACATCCTCCGCGCACAGACGATACAACTCATCGAGCATGCCGCTGGAAAAGCTGCCAGGCCCCGCCGCCCAGGCGGCGGTCAGACGGCCGGCGCGAGCCATCAGCCGGCAGGCGCCAGCGACATTGTCCAGCCGCTCGCCCGGCAAGGCCGTGCAGGCGGCCACCACCGCCGACAATGCGCAACCGGTACCGGTCACGCGCGTCATTAACGGATGGCCGTCATCGACCTGCCAGACGCGAATACCGTCAGTAATCACGTCTACCGCGCCGGTTACCGCTACCACCGCGCCGCAATCCTTGGCCAGCGCCCGTGCGGCGGGCAGAGCTTGCAGGGAATCATCGCCGCTGTCAACGCCGCGGCCGGCAGGAACAATGCCGGCCAGCGCTAAAATTTCCGAGGCGTTACCGCGCACCGCCGCCGGTTGCAGGGTCAACAGACGCCGGGCGAAATGACTGCGGTAATCCAGCGCGCCGACGCCGACGGGATCCAGAACCCAAGGCGTATCCGCCGTCCTGGCGGCGGCGATCGCCGCTAGCATGGCCTCGGCGCGCTGCTGGCATAGCGTGCCGATATTAATCAATAAGGCATCTGCGATGGCGCTGAATTGCGCGGCCTCTTCCGGCTCCAGCACCATAGCGGGGGAAGCGCCCAAAGCCAGCAGCATGTTGGCGGTAATGGTTTGCACCACATCATTGGTGAGGCAGTGCACCAGCGGCGCCTGCTGGCGCAGTTGCAGCAGGGTCTGGGCGGCAATTGCGCCCGGTAATTCGGAGGGTTGCATGGTTCTCATTACTCCCACCGGCGATCAAGAAGGCGGTTCCGCGGGTGAATGGGGACCGTGACTTCCCTACGCTGGCATGATCCAGTTCAGGTAATACGGGTATTTCTCAGCCTTAACCTGGCGGTCGAGGCACCCCGAGTCATTGATAAAATAGCATTTTTAGGGATAAACGGCGATGTCTTCCTTCGGGCATGATAGCCCAATGGCCAGGCGGAACACAATCCATTTACGCTCTAGCGTCTGACAAACGCGTCAACCAACGGAACCATCGCGCTTTCGGTCCCGATAACGCGTTTCACTTTTGCCGCGCCGCCGGGGCGCGTGCCCGACAGCGATGCCCCGGGCCAGCACGGCGCGTTATTTTACCTCTTTATTTTCCAGGTTTACCCGACGGGGGGTTATTAGCCCGGATCTTTTAATGACGTCCAAGCGCCGGGAGAACAAAGTACACAAATATTGTGGGAACTAAAGGAATGGAATCGACATCCTCCACAGCAAAATAGGTTATACAGATTAAATAAAAAAAATGGATTAATTAGTAGGGTCTCAATGGTATCGTTGGATTGAGAAGGAAATCTTCTAGACGACTAACTTAACAGTTTCAGTTCCATTGCGCGCGTGATAGCGTGTTTTGCGTTCGCCACACCAAGTTTATTGATATTGCGAATATGAAATTTAACAGTCCCCTCGCTGATAGACAGGATAGTGGAGATTTTATTATAGGTTTTACCCACGCTTGCCCAGAACAACACCTCTTTTTTTCGCGGCGATAGCCGGCAGGGTTCTTGTTCAGTCCCCTCGGTCACCTGTTCCTTACGCGCGTCGAAAAAGCGGATGACTTTTTCATGGGTGGTGATGAGCAACATCTGGAATTTATCTTTTTCACGCTCTATGACATCATAAAAATCAGCACCTTGCTTCATCTGAATTATTGTTAGCGTCGCCAGATTGTTGTCAGGATCATGCAGCGTGAAGGTATAACCATTGTCAAGGGCGTAATCGCTAGACATCTTATAAAAGTTTTGGTCCGGCAGATTGGGATTATTTTGCCAGCTAAAAGGCGTAAACTTACGGCAGGCGATCAGCAGTACCGGGTCAATTTTTTGAAAACCATAATTACGATATTGATTCAGCCAACCCGCCGGGTAATCGGATATCATATAGGCAGGGTGTCCTTCGCCCTTATTCATCATGAAGTAGGCGAAAGTGAAAACATCGGAATCGTTAAATATATGTGAAAGATAAAGTTTAATATTTTTCTTCATCTGGTTGATGAATAGCATATAATCCTTATCGCTTGGGTCACCCATTATCTCTACCTGTTATATTTATTTGAATGAACGGAATAATCACACCGATGATGGAAATCCGGCGGTGCAGCTATTTTACTTTATGATTGTTGGATAGTATAAGAAGCCCACAATGGAAGCAACCACTAACAGAGGTGTTTATAATTATCCGTCACAGTATCGGGCCGAACAAATCAATCCGTTGCGGTTACTTTGATTAGCCTGAACATTAAATAACATGTACCATAATTAACTCTCGCTCATCTTTTGGGTTCCCCGGCCAGCAGGACATGCAATGAACAGGAACAGCGGCGACATTACCGTCAGAAATTATCAGGAAGCGGACCGCCCCTTTTTGCGCACGCTGTTTCTCGCCTCACGCAAAGCGAACTGGCTGTGGCTGGACGACCGCCACTGGAAGTTGGAGGATTTTGACGCGGTAACGCTTGGGGAAAAGATCCTGGTGGCGGAAATCGACCAGGATATCGCCGGCTTTGCTTCGCTCACGGTGCAAGACCGTTTTTTGCATAACCTGTTTATTGCTCCCCAGTGGCAACGGCAAAAGGTGGGGACCGCCCTGCTGGACGCCTGCTATCCTTTATGCCGGGGCACGATGGCGCTGAAGTGCCTCATGCTCAATCAACGCGCGCTGCGCTTCTATCTGCATAACGGCTGGCGCGTCATTACCACCGGTTTGGCGGAGAACGGCGAATACTATCTGATGCATCACCGCCAGCCGCCGGCTTCATCGCGTCGAAACGCCGCATCCACGCGCCCTTGATGGGGGCCAGTGCCGCCATCAAGGGCTTTGGCGATTCGCCGTCTGCGCTATTCCCCGGGCGCCGCCTCAGGCTTTTGTAAGCGTGATGCTCCACTGTGCGGCTCCCACCTGCTGGTAATCGGTAACGAGATGCCCCTGTTCCGCCGCCCATTGGGGCAGACTTTCCGTCGCCTGCGTGCAGTCGAAGTCAATGATCAGCTCGTCGCCGGCCTGTAACGCCGCCATCGCGGACTGCGCTTCGATAAGCGGGAAAGGACAAACCTGGCTGATAACATCAAGTTTCTTAATCATTACGTTTCCTTATTACCTGTATCAGACTGATGCCGCGCGCAATGCCGCCCGGCGCCGCGGGCGTACGAACAGATACCATGACGCCGTCCAGACGCCCAAAATCATAAAGGCCAATCCGACCCAGCCCTGCCAGGTCAGCATGGCGGTCATCACCAGGCCGTTGCCGATGGAACACCCGCCGGCGGTAGTCGCGCCGAATCCCATCAGGATGCCGCCGGTGCAACTGCGCATCAAGGTGGCGGCATCGGCGGCGCGCAGGCGGAATTCACCGCTGCCTTTGGCAGCGATGAACGCGCCAAGGAAAATGCCCAGTACTAAAAACACCCCCCAGTTGATGAATTTGTCATCCCCTATCACCAGATACTGCACAATATTGGCGCTCAGCGCGGTAATGCCCAGGCCGAAGAGGCGTCCGGAGGCGATACTTAACGGCCAGGCCAGCGTCGCGATAAAGCCTATCACTACGGCAGTGGCAAAGGGATGCCAGCGTTTTTCAAACAGCAGATGGGCAAGCCCGGTTTTTTTTGCCGGTAGTGCGGCTATCGCCAGCGTCGGTTTTTTCAATTCCCGGCGCGCTAACCAGACGGTCACCAGCACCAATAGGGCGATGAACAGCCAGGGAGACAAGCCCAAGGTGTCCGCCATCGCATTATGGGCAGTATGGAAGGAGGCAAGGTGCTGATTGAAGCTAGCCAGATGCGGGGAGCGCATTACGGCGCTGGTCAACATATAGGCCGCCAGGGCAATCCAACTGCCGATTAACCCTTCGCCGGCGCGGTACCAGGTACCGGTCGCACAGCCGCCGGCCATGACGATCCCAATACCAAAGACGTACCCGCCAACGATAGTGCCCAACCAGGGAAAAGCGCCGGCATCGTAACTGAACTGCCCCGCGGCGATGAGGATATATACGCCGACGCTTTGAATAGCGATGGCAATCAGTAAGGCGTAAAAGATACGGTTATTTTTGGCCAGGTACATATCGCGAAAACCGCCCGTTAGGCAGAATCGCCCCCGTTGCATAACAAAGCCAAGAAGCGCACCGCAAATGAGCCCGGTGAAAAGTGTTTGTAGCACAATAAATATTCGAAATCAAAGTATTAGGAGATATAATTATTCTCCCCACCTGCACGACCCGCCAATATCCAAATACAATACTATATAAAGAAAAAATATTTCCCCCGCCCGCGGTGACGGCAGACTCACCCGCGCCGCCGCCTGTCATCGCTGGCGCCAGGGAGCCTGCGGCTGGAATTGCTCCTGCATCATACGCATAAATGCGCGCGTTCGCTCCGGCAGCCCTGCGCCCTGGTGGGTAAGCGCCACGACATTGGCGTCGGGCAATCGCCAGTCAGGCAACAGCGGCAGCAGTTTTCCCTCCGCCAGGACATCCGCCACATCCCATTCCGAACACATGATGACGCCCAGCCCCTCCACCGCCCATTGCCGGATCACTTCGCCGTCGTTACTGATTAATATCGGTTGCATACGGATGTTGACCGTAGTGCACCGCGATCGTAGCTGCCACAGCGTCACGTCTTCGTTGTTTTCATGCAGCGCTATGGTCGGTAGCGTCGCCAGATCCTGCGGATGTGCCGGCAGGCCATAGCGTTCAATAAACGCCGGCGAGGCGCAGAGGAGGCGTCGATTGGGGGCGATGTAATGGCTAATCAGGTTCGATGAACGCAACTCGCCAATATGGATAACCAAATCGCTACGGTCGCTGCTGGCGACCAAGGGCTGGTCGGAGAGCGTCATTCTGATATCCACGTCGGGATAGCGCTGGCGAAAGGCGGCGACCACCGATGCGACATAGCGCCGGCCGAAGCCGAAAGGGGCATTGATGGCGAGGCGGCCGACCATTCCGTGACGCCTGGCATGCAGCGTCTCCATCAGGCCGGCGATCTCATCGATAATGCCCACGCCGCGCTGGCACAACAGCTCGCCCTCGTCGGTAAACTGCAACTGACGCGCACTGCGGTCCACCAGTTGGATACCCAACTTTCGTTCAAGCTGCTGTAGCCGCTGGGTCACCGCGGAGGCGGTGAGGCCGAGTTTATGCGCCGTCGCCAGCAGGCTGGCGCTTTCCCGGATCACCAGCAGAAACTGTATATCGGTGGAGTTCAGCATAACTGAATCATAGAATTAGCATAATTAAATATCAATGATCTCCAGATTGATTAGTACAAAAAAATCGTCTTACCGTCTCCGTCAAGGATTTCTTCATGCATCTCCACCAGCTCGACACTCCGTGCGCAATAGTGGATCGCGCGCGGCTACAAGAAAACATACAGCGCATGCAGCAGCGCATGAACCAGCTGGGGGTGAAATTCCGGCCTCATGTCAAAACGTCCAAATGTTTTGAGGTCGTCAACCTGCAACTGGCGGCGGGCGCCCACGGCATTACCGTATCGACATTATTAAAAGAAGCCGAGGTCTTTTTCGCCGCCGGGATCCGCGACATTCTGTACGCTGTGTGTATTTCCGCCCGCCAGCACCCGCGGGAGCTGGCGCTGCGCCGTCAGGGCTGCGATCTGAAGATTATCGTCGATAATGCCGAGTCGGCGCGCCAGGTCGGCGAATTCGGCCGCGCCCATGATGAACATTTCGAGGTCTGGATTGAAGTCGATACCGATGGTCATCGCGCCGGTATTGATCCCGCGGAAGGTGAGTTGCTGACGGTGGCGGCGCAGTTACAGGAAAACGGCGCCACCGTGGGCGGCGTGTTAACCTATGCCGGCTCCAGCTATGAACTGCATTCGCCGGAAAAACTTGCCGCTCTGGCGGAACAGGAGCGGGCCGGCGCGGTGCTTGCCGCCACCCGGTTGCGTCATGCCGGCATTCCCTGTGAGCAGGTCAGCGTGGGATCTACGCCCACGGCTTTCGCTGCGCAGCAGCTGGCGGGGGTAACTGAGGTGCGCGCCGGGGTCTACGCCTTTTTCGACTTGGTGATGCACAACGTCGGCGTTTGCCAACTGGACGATATCGCTTTAAGCGTGTTGACCACGGTCATCGGTCACCAGCAGGAGAAAGGCTGGGTTATGGTGGACGCCGGCTGGATGGCCCTGAGCCGGGACCGCGGCACCGCCAGCCAACAGCGGGATTACGGTTACGGACAGCCCTGCCGGCTGGACGGCACCCCCTTCGACGGCTTTACCGTTATCGGCGCCAATCAAGAGCACGGCATTATTGCCGCCCAACCGTCCCAACCTGCGGCCGATATCACCACCTTGTTCCCCTCTGGGGTCACAGTTGCGCATTTTACCCAACCACGCCTGCGCCACCGGCGCGCAGCATGCGGTAATGCATGCCTGCGATACGCAGGGCAATACCGCGCCCTGGTCACGGTTTCAGGGCTGGTAACGCGCCCGCGGCAAGCGGGCGACCACAGCCGGCGCGGTAGAAGCACTTAGCGCGGCGCGAGTCCTGCGCGCTACAAGGGCGCCTGGGACAGCGCAAGCACTGCGCGCCGCGAAGGTATCGAGTACAGACCCAGTAATACGCCCAGTCCGCGCGGTGAGCGCGGCGCAAGCACCAAACACAGCGAAAGTGAGGATTGGCCGGCGCGACGCCGCTGGCCAATGGGAAAGGCTACCCGAAGAGTAATCAGTTGAGGTTGATAGTAATGTTTGATTAATTTACTTTGGGAGGGGCAATAATGCAGCACGATATCACCGCAGACCCGGCGCGCAACGCACCGGCAACCCAGCGCAACCGAAAGACCGGTACCATCAATCCCTATGTCCTATTGTTCATTATGCTGGTCATTACCGCGGCGGCAACCTGGATCGTTCCGCCTGGTGAATTCGGCCATGTCCTGCGCGAGGGGGTAAAATTTGCCGTACCGGGCAGCCTTCATCCTGTCGCGCGCAGCGGCGTCGGTCCGGAAACGTTATTTACCTTTATCGCCGAGGGTATGGTGAAGTCCGCGCCGATTATTTTCCTAATCCTCTTTACCGGCGGCGCGGTTAACGTGTTGGAACAGTCCGGCGCGCTGAGCAATGCGCTAAACGCCATGGCGCGGCGCAAAGGCAGCAGCGACACTGTAATCATCCTCAGCGTCTGCGCGGTCTTCTCGGTGCTGGGCACCACTGGCGTCGTCATCAATTCGGTGGTGGCGTTTATTCCGTTAGGCATGCTGTTGGCGCGCTCGATGAATCTGCCGCGTATTTTTGGCGGCGGTCTCATCTACCTGGGTACCTATGCCGGCTTCAACGACGCCATTATCAATCCCGGCACCACCGGCCTGGCGCAGCGTCTGGCCGAACTGCCGCTGTTTTCCGGCATGGGGTTTCGCCTGGGCATTTATCTCGCTTTTGCCGTCTGCGCAATCGTTTTCCTCACCCTTTATGCCCGCCGCTGTCGCCGCGAAGGACTGGCTAACGAAGACGAAAACGCACAACAGCACATCGCCGCCAACGTCACCCCCTTCCATTGGCTTATTCTGGCATTCACCGCCCTTGCGCTACTAACGTTCATTTACGGCGCTGTCAACTACGGTTGGTCCGAGAACGAAATGTCGGCAATGTTTATTGTCGTGGCGCTGGGCGTCGGCCTGATTGCCCGTTTGCGGGGCGGCTCTATCGCCGACACCTTTTTACAAGGCTGCGCCCAACTGATTCCGGGCGCGCTGATTGTCGGTCTGGCGCGGGCGATTGCGCCATTAAATGAGATGTTCGCGGCTCTGGGAATGTTCATCAGCGCCGCGGTGATGCATATCGCTATCTCTTCCGGTTCAGGGGAATCGGCCGCGCTAGTGCCGCTGTATGTCCCGCTGGGCGATGCGTTGCACATCACCCGTCAGGTGACGGTCGAAACCATTCTGCTTGGTGAAGGCGTCATTAACTCGGTCAATCCCACCTCCAGCGTAATGATGGCCGTACTGGCCATCGGCCGCATCGGCTATGGCCAGTGGCTGCGGTTCGTCTTTCCCCTCACGCTCATGTGGCTCGTCATCGCCATCATCGCCATCATCATCGGCGTTCAGATCCAATGGGGCCCCTTCTAAGGCGGGCAAATAACAGGAAGGATTGTAGAATGACGACACCTTTTCACGGCGTCCAGCTTGCCGACCTTGCGCCTTGGCACGCCGAACTGACCGCCCTGCGGCGCCGGTTCCACCAGCACCCAGAGCTGGCGTTTGCAGAGCATCATACCGCCGCCACGATTGCGCAATTGCTCGACGAATATGGCTATGACGTCACCACCGGCGTCGCGGGCACGGGGGTTGTCGGCACATTGCGGCTCGGGGACGCCGACCGCGCCATCGGGCTGCGCGCGGATATGGACGCCCTGCCCATAAATGAAGAAAACACCTTCGACTATCAGAGCCGCCAGCCCGGTATCATGCACGCCTGCGGCCATGACGGCCATATGACGATGCTTCTGGGCGCGGCGCGTTATCTGGCCGCTACGCGCCGCTTTAACGGCACCCTAAATGTCATTTTTCAACCGGCGGAGGAACGCGGCTTCGACAGCGGTGGGCAAAGAATGGTCGACGAAGGCCTATTTGGGCGCTTCCCGTGCGACGCCGTTTTCGCCATGCATAATCACCCCGGCAGCCCCTGCGGACGACTGATGAGCCGGCGCGGCCCGTTTATGGCCGCCGGCGACCGGGTGTTCATTACCATGCGCGGCGTAGGCGGCCATGCGGCGCGGCCGCACCTGGCGCAGGATCCCGTGGTAGGCGCCGCCAGCATCATCATGGCGCTACAAACGGTGGTGGCGCGAAATGTCCCCCCGGATAAAACGGCGGTGGTCACCATGGGCATGCTGCACGGCGGCAAAGCGCTGAATGTGATCCCCGCTGAAGTGCAACTGGGGCTGAGCGTTCGTAGCTTCGATCCGGCCATTCGCGCTCTGCTGCGCCAACGCATTACCGACATTGTGCAGTTGCAGTCGGCCAGCCTAGGACTGAGCGCCGAAATTAAGTATGTCGAGGGTTATCCGGTGGTCTGCAACAGCGAGGCGGAAACCACTCTGGCGCTACAGGTGGCCGCGGAATTGGTGGGCGAGGACAATGTGGACGGCGACATGGCTATGCTGACCGGAAGTGAGGATTTCGCCTACCTGCTCCAGGCGCGCCCCGACTGCCTGATACGCATCGGCAACGGTGAAGCACAAGCCAATAAGATGTTGCACAACCCGGGCTATGACTTTAACGATAATAATCTAGTTACCGGTGCCGCCTACTGGTCACGGCTGGTCGAGCGATACTTGCCGCCGCGCGCGTCCTGATCCTGGCCGCGGCCCGGCCGGCGCTGGCCGAAGGGGTCGCGCCGGTCGCCGAGCATGTTGTCCCCTGTTGTCTGACGAACCAATAAGGTTGATTATGACTGAAACATCGCACGTTGCGTTACAGTGCATCACCGCCCCGAACGTGCCGCCGCCGGCCGGACACTACTCCCATGCGGTAAAAACGGACAATTGGGTATTCGTGTCGGGCGTATTGCCGGTGACGGTGACGCCCGAGGCGGATTTTGCCGCGCAGACCGAGGCGGCTCTGCGCCAGTGCCAGCAGATACTGGCGGCAGCGGGATGCGGCTGGCCGCAGGTGGCGCAATGTACCGCCTATATCGTCGGGATTACACATTGGCCCGTGTTCAATCAACTCTACGCGCACTATCTTCAGCACCATAAGCCGGCCCGGGCGGTAGTGCGCGTGCCGGCGCTGCATCACGGTTATTTGATTGAGATCCAACTGACGGCGGTAGTTACTTCGCCCCAGTCGCCCCCGCTGGCGGAACGCCACAGGGAGAGTTAAGTTCGCAGTTGAAATGGATCTAATGCAGCTATGATTGTGTCTGAATTGTTGTGCTGTCTTATTCTGGGCGTTGGGCTGGGAATTTGCGGCGGTATGCTGGGCATCGGCGGCGACTTGATCGCTATCCCGGTGTTAAGCCTGTTGTTCCACATGGATCAGCTTCTCGCCCAGGGTACCGCGCTGATTATGGTAACGCCCAATGTGCTGATCGGGTTTCTGCTCTACCGCCAACGCAACCATATCGATTTGCGGCAAACCTTCAAACTTTGTCTGTTCGCCACCGTATCCGCCTGGTTCGCCGCGCAAATGGCGTCGGCCATGCCCGTCGACGGGTTGCAAAAGGCGTTTGCCGCGTTTTTGCTGCTGCTTGCGGCCTATTACCTTTGGCAGTGGTTCGACAGCCACCGCCATCCGGTCGCCGCCGCCGTTCTATCCGCCCGGTTTTTACCGCTGCTCGGCATTGCGAGCGGGTTTATGTCGGGCATTTTCACCGTTGGCGGCGGGTTGGTGGTAGTACCGGCGCTGGTGTCGCTGTTCGGCTTTAGCCAGACGCAGGCGCAGGGGATCGCCCTGGCGTTGGTCGTCCCCGGGGCTCTGGCGGCGCTGTTTTCCTACGCGCTGGCCGGCAACGCGGATTGGAGCATCGGACTGCCGCTGGCGCTGGGCGACATCGGCAGCGTCTCCTGGGACGTGGCCCTGGCGCACAAGCTGCCCGTGATGTGGCTAAAATTTGCCTTTTGTATGGTGCTGATCGGCGTGGCGATCGCGATGCTGGCGGCCTGAGCATGGCGCGGTAACGACGAGGCGATAGACGCCGCTATAGCGACGCCGACCCTACCGACCCAGCGGCGGCGATCGCGCAAGCTCCGCATTACAGTTACACAGACCCTGGGCAGTCTTTCCTAATCTTGACGATCGCGTTCAGGACGCGCCTGTTTTTATAAAAAGAGTATAATCAATAAATTAAAATAATCTAGTTGATTCTTTACGTAGACACCGTTTGTCTCCCGACTTATCAAACAAGGGATATTTAGTGTGTAAAATTACACAGTTATCACATTTCATTTGCATTGAAAGTGTTTTAATCAGTTCACCTTCCTTAATGAGAACTGACTATGAAACACATGATGATCTGTTGTGGCGCCGGCGTAGCGACCAGTACCGTCGCGCTGAAAAAACTGGAAACCTATCTGGCGACGGAAGGGTTGCTTGACAAGGTGAGAATTTCGCAAGGCACGGTGGCCGAGGCCGCCACGCGCAGCGACCTGGATTTTATCGTCTCCACCTCGCCCGCCAAAGTGGCGGTGCCGGTGATTAATGCGCTGCCGCTGTTGACCGGCATGGGCACCGATAAGGTATTTGAGAGCGTTAAAGCCCAAATCCTGGGCTGAGGATCCCGCCATGTTTATTATCGACTACATCATCAGCACCGGCGCATCGGTGATGATGCCGCTTATCTTTATTATGCTGGGTCTCATTTTGCGCCTGCGAATATCGCAGGCCATCAAGGCCGGCCTGATGGTGGGTATTGGCTTTATCGGTCTGAGCATCACCGTCAATTTGATGATTGATTCCCTCACGCCGGTCAGCCATGCCATCGTCAACCGTTTCGGTCTCAACCTGACCGCGCTGAATATGGGATGGCCCGCCGCCGCCGCGGTGGCGATGGGTACTCGGGTGGGCGCCCTGGTGATCCCGGTGTGCGTCGCGCTGAATGTCTTAATGCTGTACACCAAAACCACGCGCATCCTGAACGTCGATATTTGGAACCTCTGGCACCACTCCTTTGCCGGCTCGCTGGTGGCCATTATCACCGATAATCTGTGGCTGGGGCTGTTCGCGGCGGTGCTCAACTGTGCCATCACGATGGTTATCGCCGATCGCACCAGCAAAGACGTAGAAAAATATCTCAGCCTACCGGGCATTTCCGTTCCCCATGGCTTCTCTGCCTCGTTCGTTCCCGCCGCCTGGTTGGTGAACTTTGTAGTGGATCGCATCCCTTACGTGCGCGACATCAAAATCGATACCGAGGTGATCCAGCGCCGCCTGTCCGTCCTGGGGGATCCGGCTTCCCTAGGAGCCATCATCGGCGGCGTGCTGGCAATTATCGCCGGCGTGGAGGTGAAAGCGATTTTACAAACCGCAATTACCATGGCCTCGGTCATAACCATCATCCCGTAGATGGCGAAAATGCTGATGGAGGGCGTCTATCCCATCAGCGAACGCATCCAGGAAATCGCCCAGGCGCGCGCCGGCTCTTTCGGGCAGATATCTATTGGCCTAGACTCCGCGGTCAGCGTCGGCCACCCGGTTACGCTGTCGGTATCGATGGTGATGATACCGATTATGTTGGTGCTGGCGGCGATCATTCCCGGCAATGAATTCCTGCCGTTCGCCTCGCTCACCGGTTTGCCGTTCGCCTTTGTGCTCGTGACCGCCGTTTGTCGCGGCGATATGTTTCGCACGCTGCTAACCGGTCTGTTGACCTTAAGTCTGGCGCTATTAATCGGTACTAACCTGGCGCCGCTGGTGACCAGCACCGCCGTCAGCACCGGCTTCTCGCTGCCCAACGGCGCCTCCAGCATCAGCAGCGTTGACTATGCCGGCGCCATGCTGCCCTGGGCGATGATTCAAGGATTTAAATTCAAAGTGGTGGGCGTTGTGGTCCTCACCGTGATAACCCTGCTGCTGGCGCTATGAAATCGGCGCAAGATTTTGCAAGAAGCCCGGGAGCTGGCGCAGGCGCAGCAGGCTGAAACCCATGTGGAGAACGCATCATGATGTTTAGCGAACGCCGCGTCATCGTGGTTGACCAGCCAATCAGCCGGGAGCAATTACTGACGCTGTTGGCGGATAGCCTGCTCGCTGATGGCCTGGTCAAAGACAGCTTTCTTGGCGGCGTACTGGCGCGCGAGCGGGAATACCCCACCGGCATCGATATGGAAACCCATGCCATCGCCATTCCGCATACCGAATATGAGCATGTCAATAAAACCGGTTTCGCGGTTGCCATCAACCGCGCCGGTGTGGCGTTCCAGCGCACCGACGATCCGGAGCAACAGGTCAAACCGGCGATCGTGGTGCTGATGGCCATCGATCCGACCTGCGAGAAAGTCGCGATTATCCAATCGCTGTTCGCCCTGCTGGCGGATGTTGATGCAGTGAACAAAATCAGCGAATACTCACCGGCAGAGATAGCGAAAACATTCTCGCAGGCCATCACAACTCGTTAGAATGGGAGACGGTCAAAGCGCAAAGGGGAAGACGGCGGTGAATAAAGCCATGTTGAGGGTAAGCCAGGTGATCGACATCGCCATGGTGAGCCGCAAAACCGTTTACAATGTCATCAACAGCGAGCGGTTGAAATATCAACTGGTGTTCCAGAACAATCGTCAGGTGCGGATGTTCCATCAGGACGATGTGCTGGACGCCTTCCCCAAAGCCAACCGTGCCGCGCTGGAAGTGCAGGCGCTACAGTAGGAAGTCGAGCGCCTGAAATTCGCGTTATCCGAACTGCAAAAAGCCGTTGAGGCCATGGATCCACCGGCACGCACGGAAATGACCGAGGCACGTTTCACGCCCAAAACGCCGGCGAAATAGGCACCGTTCGCCGGCAAACATCCCGGCTAGGCGGTGAACCCGCCGTTCACCTCAATCACCGAGCCGATAATGAAGCCCGCCCCCGGCCCCGCCAGGAACACAATCGTCGCCGTCACCTCTTCAAGGGTTGCATAGCGCGGTATCGCAAAGGTTTTCAGCAACCCAGGCGGCAGTTTGCCTTGTGAATTCGCCGCCATATCGGTATCCATGACCCCCGCCTGCACCACATTGACGGTAATATTGCGCGCACCGAGATCGCGCGCGGCGCCCCGGCTATAAGCAACGATGGCGGCCTTACTCGCCGCATAGTCCGTGGTCCCCGCAAAGGCGACGCGCGCACCCAGGCCAGATTCGACCGAAATTATCCGCCCCACTTCGGGTAACACTTTGACCGCGGCGCGGATGGTAGCGATAACGCCATGGGTATTGATCGCCCATTACCTATCCATCACGGCGTTGTCGATCGCCGGATCGTCTATCTTATGGCCCTGCCAGGCCACGGCGGCATTGTTGACCAGTATGTCGAGTTGACCGAACCGATCCACAACCTGCTGGATCAGCCGCATCGGCGCTGCAGGGTCCCCTTGGTCCGCCTGAAACGCTGCGGCCCGAACCCCGCTTTTTTGCAGCTTAGCCACCACGGCCGCCGCCTTATCCGCGGACGCGACATAACTTATGGCAACATCCGCGCCCTGCGCCGCCAACGCGGCCGCGGTGGCGGCTCCCAACCCGCGTGAACCGCCGGTAATCAAGGCAACTTTGCCAGAAAGCGTGTTATTCATCATCAAACCCCTGAGTTTTACCCTACCTGATAGAAAAGGAAATGGAATGCACTACAGAACCGGCAGCCCCCCCTATCCCGAGCGTTTTTTGGAAATTGAGGCGATCGCTTTCGCCGGTTGTGGTTTACAGTAAATAAAATATCGATCGTTACTGTATCGAACGGTAGGTTATTGTACAAAGGGCGTCAAGCGTTTTATAATGACCATTACTGAATTAAAGGATGGGCAGGTTGTGGGAAGACATAAACAGTTCGATGAAGGCGAGGCGCTTGACGCGGCGTTGGCCGTTTTCTGGCAGAAAAGTTATGAAGGCGCCTCGTTTGATGATTTGACCAAGGCCACGGGCGTCGCCCGTCCCGGCCTTTACGCTGCGTTTGGCAATAAGGCATCGCTGTTTGGCAAGGCCCTTGACCTTTATCAAACAAAATATATGTGCTTCATGACGGAAGCGTTGGATGCGCCTACCTCATTAAAGGTGGTGGAACATATGCTGCGCGGCGCCCTGGCGCTCCATACCCTTGACGCCGCACACCCGGGTTGCCTGGGCATTAACGGCGCCCTCGCCTGTTCGGATGACGCCGAAGCCATTCGTCGCGAACTGGTACGCCGGCGCGAGTTGGCGCAAGCGTTACTAGCCCAACGTTTTGAGCGGGCGAAGGCGGAGGACGATTTGCCGGCGTGGGTGAACCCCGCGCATTCGGCATTCTATGTTATGACCGTTTCGCAGGGTATGGCGGTGCAGGCAAAGGCCGGCGCGTCGAAGGACGCGTTGGCGGGACTGGTCAATCACGTGCTCAGCACCTGGCCATCCTCTAAGGCGGAGTGCGGCGAGCAGCGCTGAAGCAAGCGCGTATGCCCTTGATGGTCGCGCTATGGCGGCACGCCCGGCGTGCCGCCAACTTGCCCGAGCACGCCTACCGCCGACTCTCCGTTAAAACCGCCCTGGGCATCACACTTTTCACGCCCGTTAGGCCGTGGGGATTGTGCCCCCGTCGATCACGTATTCCGTACCGGAAATCGCCGCCGCCAGGGGTGATGCCAGGAACGCAATAAGATGGGCAACCTCAGCAGGCGTCGACGGCCGCCCGAGCGGAATGCCGCCGAGGGCGTTCATGATGATGCGTTTTACCCTTCGTAGTCAGTCCCCGCCTGCCGCGCAAGCCGTTCGGCTAGGGCCACGGCGGCCTCGGTTTCTATCCACCCCGGCGCCACACGTACCACCCGAATGCCTTGCGGTGTCACTTCTTTTGACAAACTCTTGCTGTAGGTCGATAGCGCGGCTTTAGCGGCGGCATAGGCCGTGGTCGATTCGGGTAAAGGCAGCGCACGCTGGACTGATGTCACGTGAATGATAACCCCCTTCTTTCTGCGCCAACATCGCAGGCAACAGCGCGCGATCCAGCCGTACGGCGGGCAGGAGGTTGAGGTTCAGTTCCCGCTGCCACGCCTCCTCACCCAGCGCCGCGAATCCCCCTGCTGGCGCTGACGAACCGCCTAAGACATGCACAATGACGTCCACTCCTCCAAGGTGGCTACCGACGGCCCTGGCTACGGCGTCACAGCCTTCATAGGTGGTCAAATCGGCGGCGACAAAAAATTCCGCCGGCGTATCGTCCGGCTGATGACGCGCGCTAGTGAGCACCCTGGCACCAAGTTGTTGCATGAGTTGAACCACCGCCATGCCTACGCCTTTGGTCCCCGAGGTCACCAGGACGCGCTGACCTTGTAGTTGCAAATCCCACTTCATCGGCGGCACAACATTCGCGACCACCCGGTCCCCTCGCCCCGGCCGCCCTACGTCCCGAGGAGCAACGCGGTAGGGGTAGGCCTGCTGCGCCGCTGGCCGCCAAGACGAGATAGCGTCGCGGCCTTGATAGGCCTGTCTCTCATCCGAAACGGCAGCATTAGGCGCAAAACAGGCGGTCAAACGGGCAATTTCCGCATCGTTGTTCACGGTAAAGGAGGTCTTAAATGCTTCGGGTGCAGATTCCGAGACCCTGTACACGATTCTGTGTAAATGCCTTTTCTCAGAAGTGACCGTCCAGGCGGTCACCGAACTCGATAATAAAGCGGCTCATTGCCATGCGCCAGTCCCTCAAAGGCATTGTCCATTTCTGTGAGGCCGCCTGTATCGCCAGCCACACCACCTTTTTCACTGCGTCGTCGGTCGGGAACACCTTGCGCTTTTTGATGGCATGCCGGATCACGCTGTTTAACGACTCGATGGCGTTGGTCGTGTAGATCACCTTGCGGATGTCCGTTGGGTAGGCAAAGAACGTGGCCAGATTGGCCCAGTTTGCCTGCCAGCTTCGACTTATTTGCGGGTAGCGGATGTCCCAGGCACTGGAGAACGCTTCCAGCGCCTGCAAGCCGGCATCTTCCGTAGGGGCCTGATAAATAGCTTTCAGGTCGCGGGTGACGGCCTTGTAGTCCTTCCAGGAGACGAACCGCAGGCTGTTGCGCACCATATGCACGATACACAGCTGGAGCCGCGCCTCCGGATACACCTCGTTAATAGCGTCAGGGAAACCTTTCAGCCCGTCTACGCAGGCGATAAGGATATCGTTCAGGCCGCGGTTTTTCAGCTCTGTCAGCACGTTCAGCCAGAACTTTGCGCCTTCATTTTCGGCCAGCCACATACCTAGCAACTCTTTCTAGCCTTCGATGTTGATGCCCAGCGCCAGGAACACAGATTTGTTGATGATGCGGCTGTCCTGCCGGACTTTTAGAACGATACAGTCAAGATAAACAATGGGATAGACTGCATCCAGAGGCCGGTTTTGCCATTCGACAACCTGCTCCATGACCGCATCGGTGACCTTTGAGACCAGCGCCGGCGAGACATCGGCGTCATACAGCTCTTTGAACGCGGCGGCGATCTCGCGGGTGGTCATCCCTTTAGCGTACAACGATAAAATCTGGTTATCCATCCCGGTAATCCGGGTCTGGTTCTTCTTCACCAGTTGCGGTTCAAAGGAACCGTCACGATCGCGCGGAGTACGCAGCGCCAGCGGGCCATCGCCAGTGGTAACGGTTTTTGTGGAATAGCCGTTGCGGGCGTTGGTCCCCGGTTTAGGCTGATTTTTATCGTAGCCGAGGTGATGGGTCATTTCGGCATTGAGAGCTGCTTCGACGCTGATTTTTTTCAGCAGCCGATCGAAGTGACTGAGATCTTCAGGGGTTTTGAGATTTTTGGCCAGTTCGTTAGCCAGAGCCTACAACTGTTTTTCGTCCATAAATTAACCTGTTTTTGATGTTGGATTGAACATATCAAAATCAGGCAAATACACAAATTTCTAAACAGGCTCCCCACGGCGGACTGATATTCCATCCAGAGCAGCTGCTTGGTCATGCCCTTGCGGTTTAACTCGGTATCGATATCAAGCCAGCTGGGTAAGGTATTGATAACTTTTCCGGATTTGCCGGGATAGAGCGGGCGGTCGAGGTCGACGGGGGACAGTTCCGCCGGCAATGGCCAGACCAGGTTAGCTACCGTGAATCGGCCGAGGATATCGTGCACGGTAGTACAGCCTATGCCGAGCGCTGCTGCGATAGTGCGATTCGAGAGACGCTGCTCGAATTTCATACGTAAGACATTAATATAGATGCACATTTCCGTTCTCGCTTTCTTCTTTTTACGTGCCATGCCATGCCCCCCGAAAGCTAAAAGTCTCCAGAGTATGACGGAACAGAAGATGAGCGATCGGACAGAATCGGAATCGCTGATCGGGCGACCAGAATCAGTGATCGGATGAAATCAGAATTAGTGATCAGGTGAAATCGGAATCAGTGATCGGATGTGACCGGAACCAGCATCGGGTAATGAACACGTCATGGTCGTTTCTAATTATTGATTGCCGTACGATCATTTTCTTCATAAGCTAACCAATTATCAAGAACGCACCTAAAAGTAAGTAACCTACCTATGAGAAAGGTCTATACACCGGCGACCGCGGCCAATGGGGTGGAACACGTGCTTAAGCTGTTGGAGGGGAGATGGAAACTCATCATACTGTTCCACCTGTTTGACGGGAAAGTGCGGCGGTATTCCGACCTGGAAAAACTGATCCCCGGTATTTCACAGAAGATGCTTGCCCAGCAATTGCGGCAATTGGAAGCGGATGGCATCGTGGCACGCAAGATTTATCCGCAAGTTCCCCCCAAAGTCGAATACCGACTGACACCCTGGGGCCAGGCATTATGCCCGGCGTTAGACACCCTGCTTAAATGGGCAGAGCAGAAGGATGATTTCCCTTCGTCGGCGCCCGCCAGGTAAAACGCTACCAAAGTTCGCCAGCGAATCGGGGCCAAAACGTCAACAGCCGCAGAGCGAAACATCAGGGTAACAGCGAGGCGTGAAAACCATTGGCTACGCCGCGGCCCCCTTGCCGCTGCGGCGAAATCACCGCCCAGCGCGTTGTCGTGTCCGCAAAAAGATGAGCACAACGGTCGTCCTTGCTGCGGGATAACAAGGGCAAAAACAGGGACGCTGCGCTACGGGCCCGCGCCGGTGGGCGTCAAGTAAACCACTTAACGGTGGTGAAATACCGGGTCATAACGAGAGTCTTCACATTTTGCCCAGAGGCTACGGCGGTTAATGCCCAAGACCCGGCGCGGGTGAAACGGTTAACCTGTTAAGCCAGCGGCGACACGACGCTTAATATGTTACCGCATGCGGTGAAGCCGTACCGTTTCAATTACGCGCTGTAATGGAAAGAGCGCTAACGGAACATGCCCGAAGGGAAAACACTCCTATTGCGGCGCAGTTATCCGGCCGGTTTCGATAAAGGTAGCCCGTTCTGCCCCGCATAGAACACCACGAGGGTGACGCCTTCTTTGCCGGTGTAACCGCGATGCGCGCTGTCGACCATCTCTGACACCACTTCTCCGGCCTTAAGCGTGCGTTTTTCGCCATTCGCTTTTTTTTCAACGGTCAAAGCCCCTTTTAGCACATAGGTTGCATTGGGGATTGGGTGTTCATGCCAGGGGAGACTGGTATTGAGCGCCACGGTAATTTTGAGAACGGAAAGTTGCGGTGTGCCTTTAGGGTATGCCTGGTATGCAACCCCATCCCAAGACTTTTCCGTCTCAAGCAGTTTTTCGACGTTAATACCCCCATCCTTATTGCTTTCATGTGCCTGGATTAAAAAAGGGAAGATGAGAAAAGTAGAGCATATACAAATAGATAAAGTACGATTGACGAGTCGCATACGAGATCCTTTGTCTATTTCGGCCGGTGGGTGGTCAAAAACCATACCATCTCCATCACTACAGGGGAAGACAGGTGTGGGGGCCTGCCCGCCCCTCCTTCTGAGTGGCAACACCGCCTACGGGGCCTCAAAGAGAGGGGACATGAAATGCGGACGAGATCATTGAAGGCTGCAAGTGCATTCTCATACCGCACCCCATCATTAACGCTGCATTGTCGCCCTATTGTCACTCGGCCTGGGCAACAGCTGGCGTTCTTTAGCGCACAATCGATGAGGTTAAGCGGTCGATGTCCCCTTCGCCACCGCGGCCTGCGGTAAGATCTACATAATGACGATACCTATGACATCACGGCGCCAACATCCGCTCGCGCGATCTGTCCTAGGGTTCTCGGCATGTGCAGCATTATCGGCCCGAGGGTTGCATCATCCCTGAGAATAGCAACGCGATAAGGGGAAATGTGCATTAGCGTGCCATATAATACGGGCGTGTTATTATCGTAATATTTCACGCTGACCCTATCGCCCGGTGCGGGCTCATGAGGCAGCAAGTGAGATGATGTTTCCACGGCGTAACGGGGCGTTGCCGCTTTGGCGATAGCAAGGGTTTTTGCAGCGGAAATTTCTCTACGCTCTCCTTGGCCGATTAGGCGCATACGCGTTGCCCACGTCTTGATAATCGGAAAAGCATTCATTAGCGCGGCGGTTTTACCCTTGCCGCAATACATGTACTCAATCAATCCATAGAAAGCGGCATCGATGATATCCGGCGCATTGCCGGTTAAGAATGGGCGCCCGTCTGCGAGCTGAGCCGCCAACAACACTAGGTGCAGCCGCAACTTTTCCGCGTTCGCCGGCCACGCGCGCGCCATCGCGTCAACATCGAAGTCCATACTAAGTAGCGCGGAACGGTCTGCGCGGTATTCCGGCGTAGAATCCCGATCGCCGCCGTAAAGCAAATGGGCAATCAGCATCAAGATAGCGTCAGGCCAGGGTGCGAAGCCGAGACCCACTCCTGGCCCGCTGCCGCCAAATACGGTTGGTGTGGGAAAGCGTCGTTCTACTTCGTGGATAATGAGATTGCTGTCAAAGAAGAGATCGGCGCCAATCTGAAGTATAGGTATACGACGATAACCGCCGGTCAGCGTGATCAAATCGTCTTTAGGCATAAGGCCTGGCTGATTGCAGGCATACCATCGAATTTGCTTCAGGCCGAGGATGACCCGGACTTTAGCGGAATAAGGCGATATCGCGTAATGATGCAGAATGATTTTAGTTTCGTTCATTCCTTCATCTCCGGCGCAAACGCTATAAGATCCGTGAAGCGGATAGTGTTTTTTTGCAAGCCGTCCAAAACCACCGCCCAACCGCCGGTACGCAACATCCATTCAAGACGATGATCGCGATACTCACGCTTAAATGCGCCGACGGCCAATGCGGCTACCGCTTCCGGCATCTCGCGATGGTAAGCGTGCGCTTCCGCCAAGGTCATCTTCACGGAAGGCCTCAACTGGGCGCGCGCTAGCCAGTCCGCTATCGCCGACCCTGCTTGGGGTGACACGCCGAACCTTGCGGTGGTCGCCGCAAAAGGAATGGCGCAAAGATCCGCCCAGCCAAAGCCATCGCCGGATAGCCATTCGGCACGTCCCAATTACCGCTCAAGCCAGCGATACATAATGGAGGCATCGTGTTCACCCGCTGCCCGTAATGTCGCCCGTAGCGCCTTATCGCCGCGATGGAAATAATACAGTTCGCCAAGTCCCCAATTAATCGCTTCCCATTGTGCATCGCAAATATCCTCAATCATACGCGTCCGCGCGCGCTAACGGTTCGGCGGGCATCAGAGTGGGCGTTGGAAATTTCTCCTCCAGATACTCGAGGATTATTGTCGAATCGAAGATATTCTCCCCGTCTACCTTAATAACCGGGATTTCCCGCCGCGGGTTGAGGCGCCTGAGTTCCGGGTCATCAGCGCCCGAGCCCATGCCCTCCACAAGGGTTGACGTGAAAGGAATATTTTTTTCACGTAATAAAAGGCGTACTTTTTGGGCATAAGGAGAGCTCGGATGCTCGAATAACGTGATCGCATTCATGATGGGGCTTTCCTCGTGAGTTCTGCTTAATGGGAAACGGGTAGAGGAAGGCGGATTATAAGGGAGCCTTGCTCTGTGCCTCGCCCCTTATGCACTCTCCACCCTCGATATCACACGACGTCTGGCATCGTAACCAAAGGAGAACGAAGCGTCTTACAGGATTGATTGCGTTAAGTGTACAATCGGCTCTTTTGGGTGATGTCGCGGCCGTGGTGTCAGTCCGTTGGAATATGCCGAGAGAAGTGGGCGCGTTGGATGAAAACCCTGTTGAGCGTACAGCCGATGGGCCTCGCCGTCGGCGATGACAGTGACATAGGTTTTTGGCCGGCATCCGCGAGCGCAGCCGGTTATCCCTAATTCGCGGCCATCCTCTCGGCCTTTGCAGCCGGCAACACCTTCTACCGCGGCGGCGGCGCGCTAGGCCTCGTCCCGCGAAGCAGGTACCACGCTAGAATACTTGTCACCATCGCCGTCACGGCGGCGGCGGTGAAAGCCGCGGTGAAGCCTGATGCTACGCTTGCGCGCACCGCGTGCCCAAGCACCATCCGTATCGCCAGGGGCAGATCGGACAATGCGCCAGCGGCGTCCCCGCCGACGATACGGAGATTGACCGCATGCCAATCGGCACTATCGGCAGAAACGACCTGCGTGCCCAACCGCCGCAAACCGTTCTCCGCGGCGGCGGTCAAGATAGCGCCGATGCCGGTCAGGCCCACCGTCAGGCCAATAAAACGCGTTGTCCCGGCGATACCCGATGCCATACCCGCGCGGTCTGGCGGTACAGCGCTCACCTGGGCTTTCGTCGTTTCGCTATTGAGTACCCCCGTCGCCAGCCCCACGATCGCCATGCCGACCATCATTGCCCAATATCTGGCCTCGGCGCAGACCGCCACGGCGAGAACGGCATCGCCAACGGCGACCATCGCCAGTCCAATTGTGAGCAGCGCGCGGCCCGAGAGCCGCGCGGCCAACGCCGCACCGAGGGACGGCCCCACCAACAGCGGCAATGCGAAGGAGATCATGGCCACACCGGCCTGTGCCGCGGACTGATCGAACGCATCCTGCAAATATACAGGTAAAATCGTCATCATAAGCTGGCAGGCAGCGGCATAGCCCAGCATGGCCGCCGCGGCGCCGATGACAGCAGGCGCTTTAAATAAGGTCAAATCGATCATAGGACGGGGATGCCGCCGCTCGGCGAACACAAAAATCACCAAAAGCGCCACGCCGATCGCCAACTTGATCAGGGTCTGGGGGCTCCCCCAACCGACCCGATTAGCTTCGATAAGCGGCCATACCAAGGTTGACAGACCCGCACCGAAGAACAGGATCCCCACCACGTCCAGGCGCGCCGCCTGCGGATCGCGCGATTCGCTTACCGAGCCAAAACCCACCGCCATTAGTGCGAAGCCGATCGGCACGTTGATATAAAAACCCCATCGCCAACCGAGATGGGTGGTGATAAGCCCGCCCAGGATTGCCCCCAAGACCGGCGCGACCCCCATCACGGTGGCCCAGATAGCGTACGATACTGCGGTGCAAAACCGTGGGCAATGACGGCTAAGGAGGCGGTCAATTGCATTGCGCCCCCTACCGCCTGTAGCGCCCGGGCCAGGTTCAATACCAGAAGGTTGGGTGCCAGACCACACAGTAGCGAGGCCATCGCAAACAGCACCAAACCCAGGTAGAGCACCCGACGCCGACCAAGCCTGTCGGCCAAGGCGCCGGCGGGCATCAGCAGTCCAGCAAAAGGCAACAAATAGGCGATTATCACCCATTCCTCATCCGTGAATTCACTGTGTAAATCCCGGGCAATTGCCGGCAGAGACACCGCGACGATGTTAGTGTCTAGCATCGTCATGAAGGGAGCGCCGGCACAGCACAGCAGCATCGCTAACTTGCGCCCGGACAGCCAGCGCGACGATTCAGACCGCGCGCCCGATCGCGTGCTTTCGGCTTGGGACATGATTCACTCCCCCCTTATCTTGGATAATGGGGTAACCTTAATCCCGCAACATGACTGACATCGTGCAGAACCGGCGGCTTTACATGTACGATCCGCTATATTTCTCGCTCGGCAGGCGCAAAAAGCGCTCGCTGAATGGCCACATGGCGCAGGCTAACCCTCTCCGACAGGTCCGTTGCGAGCGCGCAAATGCCGAGCCTAAAGACTCCCTTCCTCTTCTATCTTGCGGCGGAAAGCCGCCGGCGTTATGCCAAACTGGCTTTTGAACTGACGATGAAAGTGGCTGAGATTGGAAAATCCGCTTTCCAGCGCCACTCTAATGACGGGGTGCTCCGTGGTAGCCAGCGCGATGGCCGCTTTTTGCACGCGACGGGCGTTGCAATAGTCCACCAGGCTTTTCCCCGTATGCCCGCGAAATTCACGGGTCAATAAACTTCTTGAGATGCCGAAGCGATTTGAGACCTGTTCGAGAGTGATCTCTTCGGTGAGGTTACTTTCGATCCAGGACAGGATTGCCATGATCTTGGTTTTATGGCGAAGATACGGATGTCCGGTGGTGACATGTTGTTCTTTGGCGTGCAGGGTGAGCAGCAAGCCAACGATGCCCCATTGCATGCGTTGTCCCCAAACATCGTCGTTACCAAAACCGTCGAGGATAGCGTCGCCCAAATGATGCAGCCAACGTTCTTGCCCATCGTGATCGGCAATGCTCACACCGGAACGTACGAGCCCGTCTAACATGGTGATGTGCAGCGGTGAAAGAAATTGGGGGAGGTCTTTAGGTGGAAAGCATACAATTTTTAATCGGCCGATTTCACCAGGCCCAACCACAAACCGATGAAGTGTACCGGGTGGAATAAGGAGGGTTCGCGCCGGGGCAAAAGTCACTTCCTGCCCTTGCGTCAGCATCCGCCCGTTATCGCCGCGGCACAGGACAAGCTGGAACATGCCATGGTCATGCCAAGCGGACGGCTCCGCTATTTCACTGTTAAAGCTCCACAGCATATTCTACCCAATCGTATAGTCGGGAAAAAAGGTGATATAACTATAATGGAGCAAAGGAGTTTTTTCTATCTTGTAACAAGTACCGCGTAGCCGATATGCTATTATCTGTTGGAGAGCACATAGACCTCACGCGCATCCCCCGCATTGGGAAAGGCGCATTAGAATGCGCTTTCCCAAACTGGCCGCTACCCGCAACTTAGAAAGCGAACGACAGGGTGCCAGGCGTCTATCGCTAAACTACTTTGCAAGTTAACGGTAGTTTCTGAACAATCTCGGCTCACTCCCACTCTATCGTCACCGGCGGTTTGCCTGAAATGTCATACACTACCCGAGATATGCCGTCGATCTCATTGATGATGCGGTTGGAAACGCGCCCCAGGAATTCGTACGGCAGATGCGCCCAATGGGCGGTCATAAAGTCGATGGTTTCCACCGCGCGCAGCGACACCACCCAGTCGTACTTGCGGCTGTCGCCCATCACGCCGACGGAGCGCACGGGCAAAAAGACCGTGAAGGCCTGGCTGACTTTGTTGTACAGATCCGCCTTATGCAGCTCTTCGATAAAGATCGCGTCGGCACGGCGCAGCAGATCGCAATACTCTTTCTTCACCTCGCCCAGCACCCGCACGCCCAAACCCGGGCCGGGAAACGGATGGCGATAAAGCATATCGTAAGGCAGGCCGAGTTCCAAGCCTATCTTGCGCACTTCATCCTTGAACAGCTCTTTCAACGGTTCCACCAAGCCCATTTTCATCTCTTTCGGCAGGCCGCCGACATTATGGTGCGACTTGATGACGTGCGCCTTACCGGAGGCGGAGGCGGCGGATTCGATAACATCGGGGTAAATGGTGCCCTGCGCCAGCCATTTTACATCGGTGAGGCTCAGCGCCTGTTCGTCAAACACCTCAACAAACACTCGGCCGATAGTTTTGCGTTTAGTTTCTGGATCGTCGATGCCGGCCAGCGCGGAGAGGAAGCGGTCTTCCGCCGGCACATGGATAATGTTCAGGCCGTAGTGATCGCCGAACATGTCCATCACCTGACTGGCTTCATTGAGGCGCAGCAGGCCGTTATCGACGAACACGCAGGTCAATCGATCGCCGATGGCCCGATGCAACAGCATCGCGGTCACCGAGGAGTCCACGCCGCCGGATAAGCCGAGGATAACCCGATCGTCGCCGACCTGCTCGCGAATGCGCGTCACCGCATCTTCGATAATTTTGGCCGGCGTCCACAGCTGGTCGCATTGGCAAATATCGAGCACGAAGCGCTCCAGCATGCGCTGTCCCTGGCGAGTATGGGTGACTTCGGGGTGGAATTGCACGCCGTAAAAGCGTTTTTCTTCATTGGCCATAATGGCGAACGGGCAGGTTTCGGTGCTGGCGACGGTGACAAAATCCGCCGGAATGGCGGTAACCTTGTCACCATGGCTCATCCAAACATCCAGCAGCGGCGCGCCGCCGGTGCCGATGTCGTCCTGGATGTCGCGCACCAGCAAACTGTCGGTCAACACTTCTACCTGGGCATAACCAAATTCGCGCTGGGAAGAGCCCTGCACTTTACCGCCGAGCTGCATCGCCATGGTTTGCATGCCGTAGCAAACGCCCAGCACCGGCACGCCCGCTTGAAACACATAGTCCGGCGCGCGCGGGCTGTCTTGCTCGGTGGTGCTTTTCGGGCCGCCGGAAAGGATAATACCGCTGGGATGGAATTCGCGTATTTGCGCTTCGGTTACATCCCATGCCCAAAGTTCGCAATAGACGCCAAGCTCACGTACCCGGCGGGCCACCAGTTGGGTATATTGCGAACCGAAGTCCAGAATCAGAATGCGGTGTTTATGGATATTTTCTGTCATTGATGGCGTATTCCGAGAGCGTATAGCAAAAAAGGGTCACTGCCCGGCCGGGAAAGTACCGAGCAGAATAGCGTCGGGCCGCCGAGCTGGCACGGCTCGCGCCGGAGAAATTCGTTAACCCATGCGGTAGTTCGGGGATTCTTTGGTGATGGCGACGTCATGAACGTGGCTTTCCTGAATGCCGGCACCGCTGATACGGACAAATTCCGCTTTGGTACGAAGGTCGTCGATAGTAGCACAACCGGTCAGCCCCATACAGGAACGCAGGCCGCCCATTTGTTGATGGACGATTTCCTTCAGGCGTCCTTTATACGCCACGCGGCCTTCGATGCCTTCCGGCACCAGTTTATCGGCGGCGTTGTCGGTCTGGAAATACCGGTCCGACGACCCCTTGGACATCGCGCCCAGCGACCCCATGCCGCGGTAAGATTTGAAAGAGCGGCCTTGGAACAGTTCGATTTCGCCGGGGGATTCTTCGGTGCCCGCCAACAGCGATCCCACCATAACGCCGGCGGCGCCGGCGGCGATGGCTTTGGCGATATCGCCGGAAAAACGGATGCCGCCGTCGGCGATAACCGGGATCCCGGTACCTTCCAGGGCTTCGACTGCATCAGAAATAGCCGTGATCTGCGGCACACCCACGCCGGTGACGATGCGGGTGGTACAAATGGAGCCGGGGCCGATGCCCACTTTCACCGCGCTGACACCCGCCTCGACCAGCGCGAGCGCGCCGGCGCCGGTAGCAACGTTGCCGCCGATAATTTGCAGGTCGGGGTATTTGGCGCGCGTGTCGCGGATACGCTGCAGCACGCCTTCGGAATGACCATGGGAAGAATCGATAAGCAGGACGTCAACGCCGGCGCTCACCAGGGCGTCGATGCGCTCTTCGTTACCGGCTCCGGCGCCTACCGCCGCGCCGACGCGCAAGCGGCCGTGTTCATCTTTACAGGCATTGGGTTTGCGTTCGGCCTTTTGGAAATCTTTTACCGTTATCATGCCGAGCAGATGAAATTGCTCATCCACCACCAGCGCTTTTTCGACGCGCTTTTCGTGCATTTTGGCCAGCACCACTTCGCGAGCATCGCCTTCTTTAACCGTCACCAGGCGTTCTTTCGGCGTCATCACGGCGGAAACCGGCTGGCTAAGATCGGTGACGAAGCGAACGTCGCGACCCGTAATGATCCCGACCAGTTCATTATCTTCCGTTACCACCGGATAGCCGGCGAAACCGTTGCGCGCGGTAAGTTCTTTTACCTCGGAAAGCGTAGTACTGGGCGTAACGCATTGGGGATGGGTTACGACACCGCTCTCATGGCGTTTCACGCGACCCACTTCCTCCGCCTGGCGTTCGATAGGCATGTTTTTGTGGATAAAGCCGATACCGCCTTCTTGCGCCAGCGCGATAGCCAGGCTGGATTCGGTTACCGTATCCATTGCCGCGGACAGCATGGGTATATTCAGGCGTATTTTCTGAGTCAATCGGGTGCCGAGATCGGCCGTGTTGGGCAGTACCGTGGAGTGAGCGGGAAGTAGCAGAACGTCGTCGAATGTCAGAGCTTCTTTAGCAATACGTAACATAGCAATATCTCACCAAGGTGGATGTGAAACAGATAAAATATTGCCATGGCATTATACAGAACGTAATCGGTTGCCTCCAGCACTATTTTCAAAAAATCCTTGCTTACCGTTTCGCAATGAGTAATATCAATCGATTAAGACTTTGCAATGGAGTTTGATCCCGCTCACATGTCTACCCCGCCCACTTCCCTGATTTTTACCGTTAGCCGTCTCAATAAAACGGTACGCGAGCTGTTGGAAGGCGAAATGGGTCAGGTGTGGCTGACGGGAGAGATATCCAATTTTTCCCAGCCTGCGTCGGGTCATTGGTACTTCACGCTCAAGGACAACCGCGCCCAGGTGCGCTGCGCCATGTTTCGCAACACCAATCGCCGCACCACGTTTTCGCCACGCAACGGTCAACAGGTATTGGTGCGCGCAACGCTCACGCTGTATGAGCCGCGCGGCGACTATCAGCTTATTGCCGAGAGTATGCAGCCGGCCGGCGACGGGTTACTGCAACAGCAGTTCGAGCAGCTTAAACAGCAATTAAGCGACGAAGGGCTGTTCAGCCAGCAGTATAAGCAGCCGTTGCCCAGCCCGACCCGCCGCGTAGGGGTGATTACCTCCGCCAACGGCGCGGCGCTGCACGATATTTTGCAGGTGTTGAAACGCCGCGATCCGTCGCTGCCGGTGGTGGTTTACCCCACTGCGGTGCAGGGGCAGGAAGCGCCGCCGCAGATCATGCGCGCCATCGAAACTGCCAATCGGCGCGCTGAGTGCGATGTGCTGATCGTAGGTCGCGGGGGCGGTTCGCTGGAGGATCTCGGCAGCTTTAACGATGAACGGGTGGCGCGGGCGATTTTCGCCAGCCACTTGCCGGTGGTCAGCGCGGTCGGCCATGAGACCGACGTGACCATCGCCGATTTTGTCGCCGATTTGCGCGCGCCAACGCCGTCAGCGGCGGCCGAGCTAGTAAGCCGCAACCAGTTGGAACTGTTGCGTCAATTACAGTCTCAACGGCAGCGGCTGGAAATGGTGATGGATTATTTCCTCGCGCAGCGCCAACAACACTACGGCCGTCTTCAGCATCGCCTGCACCAGCAGCATCCTCAATTACGACTCGCCCGCCAGCAAACCGCGCTGATGGCCCTGCGCCGCCGCCTGGACGACGGCCACCAGGGGCAACTGCGCCAGGCGCTGCGCCGTCACGAACATTTGCGGCAACGCTTGCAGCAGCAGGCGCCCACGGCGCGCATCAACCGTGCCCAGCAGCAATTGCAGGCGCTGCGTTACCAACTGAGCCAGAGCATAAGCCGCCGCGTTAGCCGGCAAAATAATGCCTTTGTGGTGCTCTGCTCCCGGCTGGAAGGCGTTAGCCCGCTGAAAACCCTGGCGCGCGGGTTCAGCGTCACGACCGATAGCCACGGCGCGGTGGTGAAACAAACCCGTCAACTAAGCGCCGGCGATCGTCTGACGACTCGCTTGAGCGATGGTTGGGTGGAGAGCCAGGTTACCCAGATTACCCGGCAGCCGGCGAAACGCCAGCGGCGCTCAAAGGACTGATGTAACGGCGCGCCCTGGCGCCTTCCCCCACCCGCCACGATGCTCAGTTCATGACCGAAGGTTACCGCAGCGCCGTACGCGCTGCATGACCGCACGCACTTTTACGCCACGCATATTTCTCAGCACACGACCGCGGGATCCACCGCAACATCGCGCGCCCGGCCCATAAAGCCTAGGCCGCGGTGCGCTCCCCACAAGCCTCCTTCCCCCACGCGGGCGTGCCGCCTTGGCACCATGACGCATTTTTCATTATTGGTCCGCTCGTCACGGCCGACCCTGAACGTCCCCCGCCGAACGGGCGGGGGCGTTGCGACACAGCTGGTTGAAGCCCGCGCCGATAGCCAGCAGCAGGCAGGTACCGAGGAAGACCGGGCGCATACCCAAATGGCCGCCGACCTTCGCCTCCGGTACACTATGGCGAATGACGCTGGCGATACAGGGTAGCAGCCCGCCCAACGCCAGCCCCATGCAAAAGCGCAGCGCCACCAATTGCCAACCGGCGGTAACGAACGCCTGCGGGATAAGCAACACCGCCGCCACCAGCAAACAACCTATGATCACTCGCCAATGGCCCACCCTGTCCGCCAACCGTCCGAGCCTGGAGGCCGATAGAATACTACCCAGCGCCGCGGCCGCCATTACCAGACCGGCGACAAACGTCACCTGCTGGCCGCTCACCAGCTGCGCGACATACAGCGTGATAATCGGCTCGATGGACATATTCGCCAGCATCAGCAATGTACCGGTAATCAGCATTGCCATCACCGGCAGGTTGCGCCAGGGGCTGATGGCAGGGGAAGTCACGGCGGCAGCCGGGCGCGAGGCGGTGCCGGGGACTTCTTTCAGCACCACCACCGTGGCCAATAAGGCGATGAAGATCGCCCCGCCCGCTAACATAAAGGTACCGCGGATGCCGATGAGCGGCGGCAGCGTACCGCCAATCAGCGGACCGACCAGATTTCCCTCCATAATGCCGGAGGAGAGCATGCCCAGCGCCCATCCCGTGCGGGCCTTGGGGGTTTGGGTGGCGACCAGGATAGTGGATCCGGAGGCGTATCCGCCCAACAAACCGGCCAGCAGGCGCAGCGCCACCAATTGCCATACGCTTTGCGCCATGCCGAGCAGCGTCATCGCCACCGCCATACCGAGACTGGCCCGGATGAGCATCAGCTTGCGGCCGTAGCGATCCCCTAATCGTCCCCAAAGCGGCGCGGTCAGCGCGGCGGTGAAAAAGGCCGCGCCATAGGCCACCCCCGACCACTCGCTGATAGCCGCATGGCCGGTGACACCGAGTTGCTCAACGTAAAGAGACAGAAACGGTAATAGCAACGTCATCGCGACGATAGTGGTAAAGGAACCAAGCACACAGACGACTAAATTTCGCCGCCAATAATCATTATCATCGGGCGCTATACTACCGTTTTGCATCGGAGCAATCCTTCATCAAGGGTAAGACAGGGAAACATCTTCGCGCTTGGCGCCGCAACGTGGGCGGAGCCGCATGCGCGCCGGGCGTTATTGCGGCGATAGCGATAAATGGAAAAAGAGGGAATCGACCGCCATCAAGGGAAATGCGGCGGGCAGGTCATCGCGGGTAACGGCGCTAAACCCCTGCTTGCGGTAAAAATGCTGGGTGGAAATAAACTGGTTGGTGGTGCCAAGGTAGATATCGCTAATGCGATGCGTGCAGGCATGGGCGCGCGCCTGGTCCAGCAGCCCTGCCGCCACCAACAAAGGCGCACCGCGGTAGCCGGATTTAACGAACATTTTACGTAGCGCGGCCTGGCCGCCGCCGATATCTTTCAGACCCACGGTGCCCACCACTTCTCCCTGGTGGCAGGCCACCCAAAACCCGCCGTTGCCGGATTGGTAAAATCCCCGGATATCCTGCAGATCGGGTTGGTCGGCGACATTGATAGCGATGTCGAATTCTTGTTGCTGGATAGGCAGAATGATGGCCGTCACCGCCTGCCTGTCCCGCTCCCGATACGATCTGATTTCAATCATCTGTCATCCCCTGGCATCCCCTGGCATCCCCAGGCCCGTCAATTGACGTTGCACGCCCCCTCAGCAGCGGCGCCGTGGGGCGAAAGCGCGGCGGGGCAACCTGATTACCCCTGTAGTAATAAAAATCATATCAGCGGCCGGGCAATGAAAACAACTTTATCGCGGGCGGTTCGCCCAGACCTAACATTATGAGATGCTAAAAAATGTATTTTTATAGTATTTAAAACCGTTACTTTATTTTTATGCAGTGGATCACACTTAAAATCCTTGTTATAGCTTTAAAATAAAGATGGTAAATTTTAGTTAATCATATGTTAACCATCAATTTATCATATGATTAATTTTCATTAATTTCAATACATTATCAATCATTAGCATTCGTTACCGTTAGTATCGGTTGCAATTATTTTGTAGTTTACTTAACCGGTGGTGACTAATAGAATCGAAGAGTATTAGCAGACCTCCCTGGACGCCAATCCGAACGAAAATGGCCCGGGCGTCGGCTTCATTTTTTTTAAAAGAGATACTGCGCATGAAAGAGCATTTTATCGCAGCCCTTGGTATGACTCTCTCTGCATCAGCCAAACAGCAGCAGGTTGCGGATAACCCCCCGGTAGACATCGTACTGATTGGCGGCGGAGTCATGAGCGCCACGCTGGGAACATATCTGAAAGCGCTTGAACCGGGCTGGACGATTCATATGTATGAACGCCTGGAAAAAACGGCGGAAGAAAGCTCCAACGGTTGGAACAATGCCGGCACTGGCCATGCCGCTTTTTGCGAGCTGAACTACACGACCCTCACCCCAACGGGTACGGTGGATATCGCTAAAGCGGTCGCGGTAAACGAATCTTTTGAAATCTCGCGCCAGTTCTGGGCCTATCTGGTTAAACAGCATATCCTCACCAATCCGCATACCTTTATCAACGATGTGCCGCACATGAGCTTCGTCTGGGGCGGGGATAATATCCGCTTTTTGCGCCAGCGCTTCGATGCGCTACAAACCAGTACGCTGTTTCGCGGCATGGCCTACTCCGAAGATCCCCAGCAGATCCGCGCGTGGGCGCCGCTGGTCATGGACGGGCGCGATACCTTCCAAAAAGTGGCCGCCACCCGCATGGACATGGGCACCGACGTGAACTTCGGGGAAATGACTCAGCAACTGCTCGCGGCGCTGCAGCTTCACCCTCAGTTCCATTTGCATTTGCAGCATGACGTGGTGGATATCAAGCGCAACGCCGACAACACCTGGAACGTGCGCGTCGCCGACGGCGGCAACGGCGGTCGGCAGTCCACGGTGCGCGCGCGCCATGTTTTTATCGGCGGCGGCGGCGCATCGTTGACGCTGTTGCAAAAATCCGGCATTCCCGAGGTGAACGGCTATGCCGGCTTCCCGGTGGGCGGGCAATTTCTGGTGGCGACCAACCCTGCGGTCGTTGGCTATCATCACGCCAAAGTGTACGGTAAAGCCTCGGTCGGCGCGCCGCCGATGTCGGTGCCGCATATCGATACCCGTATCCTGGACGGCAAGCAAGCGCTGCTGTTCGGCCCCTTTGCCACTTTTAGCAGCAAATTCCTCAAACGGGGCTCCTGGCTGGATCTGTTTCATTCGCTTACGCGACAAAATCTGTTGCCCATGCTGCGCGTCGGTCTGGATAACTTCGTGCTGATGAGTTATCTCATCAGCCAGCTGTTGATGTCAGATAAAGATCGCCTCAACGCCCTGCGCGAATATTATCCGCAGGCCAATATGGCGGATTGGTCGCTGATTGAGGCCGGCCAGCGGGTGCAGGTCATTAAAAAAGACGCCGGCAAAGGCGGTATTTTGCAGTTCGGCACCGAAGTAGTCAGTTCGGCCGACGGCTCGCTGGCGGCGTTGCTTGGCGCCTCGCCCGGCGCTTCCACCGCCGCGCCCATCATGCTGGAGCTGTTGGCGTCCATGTTTAAAGAACAGGTAGCCAGCGACGCCTGGCAGAGCAAACTCAAAGAGATGGTGCCCTCCTACGGCCAGACAATCAACGGCAACCTCGCGCTGACCAACGAGATCCGCCGCTATACCTCCGAGGTGTTGGGACTGACCTTTATCGAAGCCAAGCCGCTGCCCAGCGAGCGGGCGGACGGTAAATGGGAAGGGCTACAGAAAGCGATTTAAGCCGATGAATCGCGCGCTGTGGTATCGCCGCTTCGGCCATCCCGAAGCGGCCCTGTCACTTGAGACCGCGCCTCTCTCAACGCCCGGCGCCGACCAGGTGCAGGTCATGATGATTGCCGCGCCCATCAACCCCTCCGATGTGATCCCCATTACCGGCGCCTATGCGCACCGGGTCCAGCCGCCGCGGGTCGCGGGCTATGAGGGGCTCGGCCAGGTGGTCGCAACATCAAGCACCTCGCCCTTTCGCCTTGGCCAACGGGTACTGCCGCTGCGGGGTGACGGCACCTGGCAGCAGCGGTTGAACTGCAACGGACAATGGCTGGTGCCGGTGCCGGAAGATATCGCGCTGCGGGGTTATATCAATCCGCTGGCGGCGCAGCTGATGTTGCGCCGCTGGCCGGTGCAGGATCGGCAGATAATATTGACCGCGGCAGGATCGGACTGTGCACGTCTGTTGGAACAATGGGCGCTGGCGGGCGGGGCGGGGCGGGTCATAGGCCTACACCGCGCGCCAGAGCACGCGCCGCGTCTGCGCCGGCTCGGTATACAGCCGCTGACGATGGACCGCCAGGACGAGATCCTCCGGCTGGCGGCGCACAGCAGCCTGGTTTTCGACGCCGTAGGGGGACCGCTGGGCGGCGCACTGCTGGCGGGTCTCCCCCCTGCCGCGACGCTGGTAAGCTACGGTCTGCTCTCGGGGCAACCTGTCCCCGTCACGCCCGGCGGCGCCGTGCCGCAACGGTTCCATTTGCGCGATGCCCTGGCCGGGATGTCCGTCAGCGATTGGCAGAACACCTTCACCGCGCTTTGGCCTTTACTGCGTCGCGCGCAGTTATCGCCGCTGGCGCCCTTTCCGCTAAGGCGCTGTCGCTATTCTACCGGTCCGGCCGCGCCGTCAAGCCTCTCCTGTGTCTGGCGTAGTATCGGCCGGCGCACGGGGTGATGGCATCCGCCTCAGCGCCTCAATAATGCCGCTATCCGCTGCAACTCGTCGGCCAGCAGGCCCAGACTCGGCTTACCGTCCGGCGGTGCGGCGATGGAATGGCGGACCACCAGATGCGTGGGCAGCATCATCGATTGCCCGCGCGCGGCACCACCCTGCGCCAAACGCGCCAGCAGCCGGTTCACCGCCTCCTGCCCTAGCCGGTTGAAATCCTGTGAAACGGTGGTCAACGCCGGCAGGAAATAAGCGCTATCTTCCGTATCGTCATAGCCTATCACCGAGACGTGTTCCGGCACCGCCAGCTGTTGCTGTTGCAGCGCGCTAACCGCGCCGAGGGCCATCTGATCGTTGGCGACCAGCACGGCGGTAAACGCCACCTGCGCCTCGCGCATCGTCACCATACACCGGTAGCCGCTCGCGGCGCTCCAGTCTCCCTGAGCGGTTGCAACCGGTTGCAGACCGTAATGCTCCAGCGCCTGTTGCCAGCTGACCAGCCGCTGGCGCGCGGAAACCGATTCTTGCGGGCCCGCCAGCAGCGCGAAGTCACGGTGACCCAGCCGATAGAGATGGTCGACGCTTGCGCGCGTACCGTCGCCGGGATTAAACATCACGTGGAATACGCCGGCATCCGGCGGGACATCCAGGAACAGGCACAGAAGTTCGGGATTAGCGGCGACGATCTGCGCGGCGCTTTCCGCTTCCAGCGGTAAATTGATAATCACACCCTCCACCCGCTGCGCCTTCAACTCATTGAGGGCGTCCTGTAGCCCGGTTGCGTGCTGCTGGTCGGTCATGGCGATAAGGACATTGTATCCGCACTGGCCGGCGACGCCCTTTATAGCGAAAGCAATTTGCGATGGCGCATGGAAGCCGAGCGAGGCGGTGATGAGTCCAAGGGTGCAGCCCCGCTTACCGGCCAACTGCTGGGCCATCCGGTTAGGCACATAGTTTAACGTTTTGATGGCGTCCTCTACCCGTGCGCGCGTCGCTTCAGCCACGTGCGCCGATCCATTTAACACCCGGGAAACCGTTTGATACGAAACGCCGGCCTGGCGGGCGACATCGTCAAGGGTAGGATTTTTGTGCTTCACGTTATTGTTCCTGTCGCTGACCCACTCAGAGCTTATCATTATTATCTTAACATCATAAATCAATGCGCGAAGAACGCTAAGCGTCAGTAAAAAGTCATACGCTCACACCACCTCACTTTGTGATATAGGTCGCCAATTAAGCCAAAATTATCAGTTTAACTTTGAAAATGATCACTATTACTCCGACACAGGCTTGCGAAAAGCGACTGAAAAGCCGTTAACTGATCACATTATGTGAGCGCATAATATTGCTCATTTTTGTGCAACCACGTCCCCCTTGTCGAGAGTAAGGCGAGTCATGACCCACGTTGTTCATCAACCGCAACCGGCGGCCTCTGCCGCCCTAATAGATGTCCTGGCGCGGCGGGACTGGGAAAACCCGGCGGTCACTCATTACGGCAAACTGCCGTCGCACGCGCCGTTCATGAGTTATCGGGATAAGGACGCCGCGCGCGTTGGCGATGATTCCCCCAGCCACCTGTCGTTGGACGGCGAATGGCAATTCAGCTACTTCCCGCGCCCGGAAGCGGTGCCGGAAAGCTGGTTGACGCCGACGCCCGCGTCATCCAGGTCCCCGGTAACTGGCAGTGGGCCGGCTACGATTGCCCTATCTATACCAACGTTAAATACCCCTTCCCGGTCGATCCGCCGCGTGTACCGGCGCGCAATCCCACCGGATGTTATGCGCGCAGCGTATATTTGCCGGCCGAGTGGCAGGCTTGCGGCCGCACGCGCATTATTTTTCACGGCGTCAGTTCGGCCTTTTATCTCTAGTGCAATGGCCAATGGCTGGGCTACTCCCAGGACAGCCGCCTGCCGGCCGAATTCGATCTGACCGATGCCCTGCGCCCCGGCGCCAATCGGTTGTGCGTGCTGGTATTGCTCTGGAGCGACGGTAGTTATTTAGAAGATCAGGATATGTGGCGTATGAGCGGTATTTTCCGCTCGGTGACCTTATTGCACAAACCCGACGCCACGTTTAGCGATATTCGCCTCGATACCGAGCTGGATGCCCTGTTCAGCCACTGCACGCTAAAGGTGGGCACGTCTATCAGTGCAAGGCCTGAGGTGCTGGCGTCCTATCAAGTACAGGTCGCGCTGTGGTGGCAGGATCACCTTGTCGCCGAGCAGAGCCAGCCGTTGGGCACAGCGCCGGTGGATGAGCGCGGCGGCTATGCCGAGCGGGCATGGCTGCAGGTGCCGGTCGCGGCGCCGCGGCTGTGGAGCGCGGAAGATCCCGCCCTGTACCGCGTGGTCGTGGCGCTCCGTGACGGTGAAGACCATCTGGTGGAGGCGGAAGCCTATGACATAGGGTTCCGTCAGGTTATCGTGCGCAACGGGCTGCTGCAGCTGAACGGCAAACCGCTGCTGATACGCGGCGTCAACCGCCATGAACACCACCCGGCCAACGGCCAGACCATGGATGAGCAGACCATGGTGCAAGACATCTTATTAATGAAGCAGAATAATTTTAATGCCGTGCGTTGCTCGCATTATCCGAACACCCCCCTTTGGTATCGTTTGTGCGATCGCTATGGCCTGTATGTGGTGGACGAAGCCAACATTGAGACGCACGGCATGGAGCCCATGGGCCGGCTGGCGGACGATCCGCTATGGCTCCCCGCTTTTAGCGAGCGGGTCAGCCGGATGGTGCAGTGTAACCGCCACTACGCCAGCATCATTATCTGGTCGTTGGGTAATGAATCGGGTCACGGCGCTACCCACGATGCATTGTATCGTTGGGTCAAGACGCAGGATCCGTCGCGGCCGGTACAATATGAAGGCGGCGGCGCCGGCACCGCCGCCACCGATATTCTCTGCCCGATGTACGCACGGGTGGAGGAGGATTTGCCGATACCGGCGGTGCCGAAATGGGCGATTAAGAAATGGATCGGGATGCCCGGTGAGCAACGTCCGCTGATCCTGTGCGAATATGCCCACGCCATGGGCAACAGCCTCGGCGGCTTTGCCGACTATTGGCGGGCGTTCCGCCAATATCCTCGCCTTCAGGGCGGGTTCATCTGGGACTGGGCCGATCAGGCGCTGGAACGGCAGGATGAGCAGGGCAATACCCATTGGGCCTGCGGCGGCGATTTCGGCGATACGCCTAACGATCGGCAGTTTTGTTTGAATGGCTTGGTGTTTCCCGAACGCATCCCGCTCTGTATGAGGTGAAAAAGCAGCAGCAATTCTTTCAGTTCGCTCTGTTGGACGCCGCCACGCTGCAAATTGCCGTCGAGAGCGAATACCTGTTCCGCACCAGCGATAATGAAACTCTGGCATGGTGGGTGGAGCTGGAGGGGAAACGCCCTGTTGCTCACGCCGCTGACGGACCAATTCATCCGCGCGCCGCTGGACAACGATATTGGCATCGGCGAGGTGGACAGAATCGACCCCAACGCCTGGGTGGAGCGCTGGCGCGCCGCCGGTCTGTTCAACCTTGAGCAGCGCTGCTTTAGCGTGACGGCCGAGCAACTGAGTGACCGAGTGGTGGTACACAGCGAAATGGGCTATTTCCATCGGCAGGCGCTACTACTTGTTAGCCGCTGGCAATTAAGCTTTAGCGCTGACGGCGCCATGGTGACTGATATCGAGGTAGTGCGTTCGTCGCAACTGCCGCCAATGCCCAGAGTCGGCGTCACCTGCCGTATTAACAGTGCAGCGCCGGACATCGGTTGGCTGGGTGACGGCCCGCACGAAAACTATCCCGACCGCCGCACCGCCGCCCGTTTCTCCCGTTGGCGGCGCTCCCTGGCCGAGATGAGTACCCCTTACATTTTCCCCAGCGAAAACGACATGCGCTGCCATACCCGCGAACTCGACGTCGGCCCGCTGCGCGTCACCGGCGACTTTCATTTTTCGGTCAGTCCCTTTGGTACCAAACAGTTGACCGAGACAGGTCATTGGCACCAACTGCGTCCCGAAACCGGCCTCTGGCTCAATTTGGATACCGCGCATATGGGCGTCGGCGGCGATGATTCATGGAGTCCAAGCGTGCACCAGGCCTATTTGCTGACTGCCGAACGCTACCGCTACACCTTGCGCTGGCAGTTGAACTGAGGGGGCTCGACCCCTTTAATCCCCTCGATACCGACCAAACGTGTGGTGACGATGATGAAGACTGCGATGCTGACGACCCGGGAGAAGCATAATTTTATCTACTTTATGCTGTTCTTCTTTTTCTATTATTTCATTATGTCCGCCTATTTCCCGTTTTTTCCCACCTAGCTGGCGGACGTCAATCACCTCAGCAAAACCGAGACCGGTATGGTGTTCTCCTCAATCTCGTTTTTCGCTATCGTGTTTCAATCGTTATTTGGCCTGATCTCCGATAAATTGGGGTTGCGTAAACATCTGCTGTGGAGCATTACCATCGGGCTGATTTTGTTCGCGCCATTTTGCATCTTTGTGCTATCGCCCTTGCTGCAATTCAATATTTACGCCGGCGCGCTGGCGGGGGGATTGTATCTTGGCTTCGTGTTCTCCAGCGGTTCCGGCGCGGTGGAAGCGTTTATCGAGCGCGTCAGCCGTGCTAATCATTTTGAATATGGCCGGGTGCGCCTATCCGGCTACGTGGGTTGGGCCATTTGCGCCTCGTTGACCGGAATATTGTTCAGTATTGATCCCAATATCACTTTCTGGATTGCCTCCGGTTTTGCGGTGATATTGGCACTATTGCTGTTTTTATCGCGTCCTGAAGGCAATATGAATGCGCAGGTGCTGGATCAATTGGGCGCCAACCGACGCGCTTTTTCGCTGAAAATGGGGCTTTGTTGAATAAATCGAACTTTTAGGTGACTGGCGGCTCTGATCACTACATTCGTTTCAACATCAGGTCCCCATGGCAAAGCAAAAGTTTAAAATTACCAACTGGCCCGCATATAACAATGCGCTCAGGCAGAGGGGGGACCTGACAGTATGGCTTGATGAGTCAGCCATTGCTGCATGGACTGAGAGTACACCACCTGAACATCGTGGCCGGCCGCTTCACTACACCGATATGGCCATTACCACGGTTCTGATGATAAAGCGCGTGTTTAACCTTTCGCTCCGGGCGTTACAGGGTTTCGTTGACTCGATTTTTAAACTGATGGAGCTGTCGCTGCGCTGCCCAGATTACTCTCTGGTCAGCCGGCGAGCAAAAACCGTCGACATCAGCATAAAAACGCCAACCCGCGGCGAAATCTCACACCTGGTCATCGATGGCACCGGCCTGAAAGTCTTCAGCGAAGGCGAATGGAAAGTCAGGCAGCATGGGGCTGAGAGGCGCAGAGTATGGCGCAAGCTTCATCTGGCAGTAGATAGCGTGACACATGAAATTATCTGTGCCGATTTATCGCTAAGCGGTACGACAGATGCGCAGGCGCTGCCCGGGCTGATTAACCAAACCCACCGGAAAATCAGGGAAGCGTCGGCTGACAGTGCTTACGATACGCGTTACTGTCATAATGCTCTGCTGAGGAAAAAAATAAAGCCGCTTATTCCACCGCGAAGTGGTGCGCAATATTGGCCAGCTCGATACCATGAGCGTAACCATGCGGTGGCAAATCAGCATCTGAGCGGCAATAACGATACCTGGAAAAAGAAAGTAGGTTATCACCGGCGTTCACTGGCTGAAACGGCCATGTTCCGGTTTAAAACACTTCTGGGTGGTCATCTGAGTCTGCATGACTATGACGCGCAGGTAGGTGAGGCAATGGCAATGGTTAAAGCACTTAATCGGATCACACTGTTAGGAATGCCAAGCAGCGTCCGCATCATGTAACAATCGCCCTGATAGGAAGGAAGTCGTCACAAATTTCGGATTTATTCAACAAAGCGCCCGCAAGCCGTTACCGGCAATGCAGTGGCAAACGGGAACCAGCGGGCGCTTTCCCCCTGCTCCTGCCGCCCGATGGTCCTCACTCCGCGTCCTTGTGCCCTTACGCGGCGGCCAGCGCCGATGCCGTGATTTTACCCTCCACAGGGGCTAAACCGTATCAAGGGTTCACCATTGACAGGGCGAAGGTTTTGCCGATAACGTCATGGCTTTGGCTTTATAATCGGGAGGCTCCCACTATGGATAACCGCGCTGTGACCCTCCGCGCCCTCGCCCCTGGCGATAAGGATGACTGGAAATTCCTGTGGCGTCGCTATCTTAGTTTTTATTCCACTATTCGCGACGATGCGTTCTACGAACACACTTTTGCGCGCCTGACGGATAACGCCTACCCTAGCATGTGTGGCTTCGTCGCCGAACGCGGCGGTCATTTGGTGGGCATCGCCAACTGCATCTTGCACGATCACGGCTGGTATCAGCCGGCGATGCTCTATTTGCAGGATCTGTACGTGGACGATCATGTGCGCGGTCAAGGCATTGGCCGACGCCTCATTGAAGAGGTTTACCGCTATGCCGATCGGGAGGCGCTGGCTGACGTATACTGGATGACGCAAAGCGACAATCTTCAGGCCATGCGTCTTTACGATAAGATCGCCCGTAAAACCAATTTCATAAAATATCAGCGTTAGAGAAAGGAGCGGGGTCAAGATGATGAAGCAACCTACCGTCGCGGTGCTCGGATTGGGCGCCATGGATCACGCTTTTGCCGCCAATTTACTCAAACGAGGCCTGGCGACGCGCGTATGGAACCGTACTCAGTCGCGGGGAGCAGATTTGGCAGACTTAGGCGCAATCCTCTGCGCAAGTCCGGCTGACGCGGCGCGCGAGGCCGATGTGGTGCTGACCATGCTGCCGGACGGTCCCACGACGCGTACCGTGCTGTTGGGCTCAGAGGGGGCGCTGGCGGCCATGAAGCCGAAGGCGGTGCTGGCTCAGATGGGGACCCTGGGCGTAGAAGCCACGGAGGCGCTCATCGCGGCGGTCGGTCAGGCGCGCGAAGACATTGTGTTTATTGCTGCGCCGGTCTCAGGCACTAAAGCGCCGGCGGAAAATGCCCAGGTGTTGGTTTTGGCGAGCGGCGACCGCCAGGCGGAGGCGGCCGTGGAACCGGTGTTTGCCGCCATCGCCAAATGCGCCCGCTGGCCGGGGCCGGCAGCCGAATGAAACTGGTGGTCAACGCCTGGCTCATTGCCATGATGGAAGGCCTGGCGGAAAGCGCGCAGCTGGCGGCGGCGTTGGGGTTCACTCCCGACGATCTCTGAGGCGTCCTGGAAGGCGGTCCGCTGGCGACACCCTATGTCAAGGGCAAGCTGGATATGGCGATAGCGATATTTCGGTTGTCTATCGTTACCTGCATCCTTGAACGCGCTAGAGCCGACGCAAGCACCGACCATAAGTCAGGTGCTTGCTGACTATTCTATGAATAAATAATAATTATCACTATTTATTAACTACATTATGATTAATCCACATGCAATAAAACAATTCCCCGTCCGGCTTCGCCCTACGGGACCCTGTACACGATTCTGTGTAAATGCCTTTTCTCAGAAGTGACCGTCCAGGCGGTCACCGAACTCGATAATACAGCGGCTCATTGCCATGCGCCAGTCCCTCAAAGGCATTGTCCATTTCTGTGAGGCCGCCTGTATCGCCAGCCACACCACCTTTTTCACTGCGTCGTCGGTCGGGAACACCTTGCGCTTTTTGATGGCATGCCGGATCACGCTGTTTAACGACTCGATGGCGTTGGTCGTGTAGATCACCTTGCGGATGTCCGTTGGGTAAGCAAAGAACGTGGCCAGATTGGCCCAGTTTGCCTGCCAGCTTCGACTTATTTGCGGGTAGCGGATGTCCCAGGCACTGGAGAACGCTTCCAGCGCCTGCAAGCCGACTTCTTCCGTAGGGGCCTGATAGATAGCTTTCAGGTCGCGGGTGACGGCCTTGTAGTCCTTCCAGGAGACGAACCGCAGGCTGTTGCGCACCATATGCACGATACACAGCTGGAGCCGCGCCTCCGGATACACCGCGTTAATAGCGTCAGGGAAACCTTTCAGCCCGTCTACGCAGGCGATAAGGATATCGTTGAGCCTGTTTAGAAAGTTGTGTATTTGCCTGATTTTGATATGTTCAATCCAACATCAAAAACAGGTTAATTTATGGACGAAAAACAGTTGCAGGCTCTGGCTAACGAACTGGCCAAAAATCTCAAAACCCCTGAAGATCTCAGTCACTTCGATCGGCTGCTGAAAAAAATTAGCGTCGAAGCAGCTCTCAATGCCGAAATGACCCATCACCTCGGCTACGATAAAAATCAGCCTAAACCGGGGACCAACGCCCGCAACGGCTATTCCACAAAAACCGTTACCACTGGCGATGGCCCGCTGGCGCTGCGTACTCCGCGCGATCGTGACGGTTCCTTTGAACCGCAACTGGTGAAGAAGAACCAGACCCGGATTACCGGGATGGATAACCAGATTTTATCGTTGTACGCCAAAGGGATGACCACCCGCGAGATCGCCGCCGCGTTCAAAGAGCTGTATGACGCCGATGTCTCGCCGGCGCTGGTCTCAAAAGTCACCGATGCGGTCATGGAGCAGGTTGTCGAATGGCAAAACCGGCCTCTGGATGCAGTCTATCCCATTGTTTATCTTGACTGTATCGTTCTAAAAGTCCGGCAGGACAGCCGCATCATCAACAAATCTGTGTTCCTGGCGCTGGGCATCAACATCGAAGGCCAGAAAGAGTTGCTAGGTATGTGGCTGGCCGAAAATGAAGGCGCAAAGTTCTGGCTGAACGTGCTGACAGAGCTGAAAAACCGCGGCCTGAACGATATCCTTATCGCCTGCGTAGACGGGCTGAAAGGTTTCCCTGACGCTATTAACGCGGTGTATCCGGAGGCGCGGCTCCAGCTGTGTATCGTACATATGGTGCGCAACAGCTTGCGGTTCGTCTCCTGGAAGGACTACAAGGCCGTCACCCGCGACCTGAAAGCTATCTATCAGGCCCCTACGGAAGAAGCCGGCTTGCAGGCGCTGGAAGCGTTCTCCAGTGCCTGGGACATCCGCTACCCGCAAATAAGTCGAAGCTGGCAGGCAAACTGGGCCAATCTGGCCACGTTCTTTGCCTACCCAACGGACATCCGCAAGGTGATCTACACGACCAACGCCATCGAGTCGTTAAACAGCATGATCCGGCATGCCATCAAAAAGCACAAGGTGTTCCCGACCGACGACGCAGTGAAAAAGGTGGTGTGGCTGGCGATACAGGCGGCCTCACAGAAATGGACAATGCCTTTGAGGGACTGGCGCATGGCAATGAGCCGCTGTATTATCGAGTTCGGTGACCGCCTGGACGGTCACTTCTGAGAAAAGGCATTTACACAGAATCGTGTACAGGGTCATATCGTTCAGGCCGCGGTTTTTCAGCTCTGTCAGCACGTTCAGCCAGAACTTTGCGCCTTCGTTTTCGGCCAGCCACATACCTAGCAACTCTTTCTGGCCTTCGATGTTGATGCCCAGCGCCAGGAACACAGATTTGTTGATGATGCGGCTGTTGCAGATTCCGACGTATCCGATCAGCTGTTCCGGCGACATCCGATCAGTTATTCCGATATTTTCCGATCACCCATTCCAGTGATATTCGTTCACGTGTTCGCTCATCTTCTGACTCGGGTTTAGTCTATTTTTCCTGTGCTGGCTACTCCTTGCTCTTTGCGTAGTGATTCGCCTTTAAGTTCCAGTCTATAGCTGGGGTGTACTAACCGATCGAGTAACGCGTCAGCTGTCGTGGGGTTTTCTATCAGTCCATACCATTTTTTCACCGGCAGTTGACTGATCAGGATGCTGCTGCTTTTGTCGTAGCGATCTTCCATCACCTCCAACAGCATCGTTGCCTGCATCGGACTTATTGATTCTAGGCCCACGTCGTCCAAGATCAGTAACTCTATTTTTTCTAACTGCTTAAGCTGTTTTAGATAGGTCCCGTCTACCTGACACTGGTGAAGATGGGCCAGCAACCGACCCACTCGCCAGTAACGCACGCTATATTGCTGCCGGCATGCCTGCTCACCAAGCGCACAACTGAGCCAGGTTTTGCCCGTACCTGTTGGCCCCGTGATGAGTATGCTTTTCTGATATTTCAGATATTGTCCCCCTAGCAGATCTCGCATCTGTTCCGGTGTCACTCCTCGGCTAGGGATATAGCGGATATCTTCCGGTTTTGCCTGCAAGCGCATTTGAGATTGCCGTCGCAGACGGTATATGTGATTGTTTTTTCTATGCAAATTTTCCGCTTCTACCATCAGCGACAACCGCTCCTCGAACCCCAGCTCCCCATAACTCCCCGGGAGTTCGCGTTGCGTCTCCAACGCCTGGACCATTGCCGACAACTTCAGCTCTCGCAGAGCCATTAACAGTGTATCCATATTTATTCTCCTTAGTGATAACTGTCCGGACCTCGGAGGTTTTCGTGAACCAGCATTGATACGCCGGCTCCGTCCTGGGTGACCTCACTTTCACGACCGTGTTTCAATACGTTGGCTATGAAAGAGCGGTTAATGCACCCTTTCTCCAACGCCAGCGCGCAGGCCTTCTCCAGTCGCGTCGTCTCATAGCGCCGTTGCAGATTGAGTAGCCCCAGCACGGAGCGGTAAGCCTGCTCCGGATGGGCTTTGCTCTTTTGGATGGACTCGACCACTTTCAGTGTGCACACACCCACCGACAGCGCCCAACTGCACAGCCTTTCCGGCGTCCACTGACTCTGCCCCTTATGGTTAGCCGGCATGTGCGCCGCCTGAGTCGTGTGCCTATAGGCGTTATCGCTGCGAGGGTGCGTAGCCACGCAGACGCCCTTATGGTGGATTTGCACCAGCCGTTGGGTGGCGATGACGTCAACGCGCTCGCCAACCAGCGGATGCGGCACCGAGTACCAGTTTTTGCCGTAGTCTATGTGGTAATCAGGTCCCACTCGGGCAACGAGATACTCACTGTATTCCCATTGTGTGGGCGGTAGAGGCCCAAGAGCCGGTTTGTCCAGCTGCTCGAAGCGTTCAAGGCGACTTTGTCCGCCGTAATGACGCATCGGGCGCAAATTCAACTCATGATTGAGTTCTCGTATCACCTGGTTGAGTTCGGCCAGCGAGTAGAACCTACGTTTACGCAACCGGGCCAAAACCCAGCGTTCTACCAGCTGCACAGTTGATTCTGACTTCGCCTTGTCTTTCGGTTTTCTCGGGCGCGCCGGTAGCACCACTGTCTCATAGTGATTTGCCAGCGCCTGGTAGCTCTGGTTTATGACCGGCTCATAGCGGTCAGGGGTGCTGACAGCGCTGCGCAGATTATCAGGTATCATCAGCTCCGGAACCCCACCCATGAAGTGCAGGCAGCGGCTATTGGCGTTGAGCCACAATGCCATGTCCTGGCCTTCGCAGGCTTCGATATACGCATAGCCTGACACGCCCATGGCAGCGACGAAGATAGCGACCTGGCGTACGCTACCGGTCGCAGGGTTGACGATAGGTACGGTGGGGCCACAGAAGTCGATGAAGAGCTTTTCGCCAGCCTTGTGCTCCATGCGCATGGAACGCCGCTGCTTCTTTTTCCAGTCACGGAACAGTGCACAAAACTGTGAGTAACCGAGGGCATCACCGCCCACGGCGGACTGATATTCCATCCAGAGCAGCTGCTTGGTCATGCCCTTGCGGCTTAACTCGGTATCGATATCAAGCCAGCTGGGTAAGGTATTGATAACTTTTCCGGATTTGCCGGGATAGAGCAGGCGGTCGAGGTCGACGGGGGACAGTTCCGCCGGCAATGGCCAGACCAGGTTAGCTACCGTGAATCGGCCGAGGATATCGTGCACGGTAGTACAGCCTATGCCGAGCGCTGCTGCGATAGTGCGATTCGAGCGACGCTGCTCGAATTTCATACGTAAGACATTAATATAGATGCACATTTCCGTTCTCGCTTTCTTCTTTTTACGTGCCATGCCATGCCCCCGGAAGCTAAAAGTCTCCAGAGTATGGCGGAACAGAAGATGAGCGATCGGACAGAATCGGAATCGCTGATCGGGCGACCGGAATCAGTGATCGGATGAAATCAGAATTAGTGATCGGGTGAAATCGGAATCAGTGATCGGATGTGACCGGAACCAGCAGCTGTCCTGCCGGACTTTTAGAACGATACAGTCAAGATAAACAATGGGATAGACTGCATCCAGAGGCCGGTTTTGCCATTCGACAACCTGCTCCATGACCGCATCGGTGACCTTTGAGACCAGCGCCGGCGAGACATCGGCGTCATACAGCTCTTTGAACGCGGCGGCGATCTCGCGGGTGGTCATCCCTTTGGCGTACAACGATAAAATCTGATTATCCATCCCGGTAATCCGGGTCTGGTTCTTCTTCACCAGTTGCGGTTCAAAGGAACCGTCACGATCACGCGGAGTACGCAGCGCCAGCGGGCCATCGCCAGTGGTAACGGTTTTTGTGGAATAGCCGTTGCGGGCGTTGGTCCCCGGTTTAGGCTGATTTTTATCGTAGCCGAGGTGATGGGTCATTTCGGCATTGAGAGCTGCTTCGACGCTGATTTTTTTCAGCAGCCGATCGAAGTGACTGAGATCTTCAGGGGTTTTGAGATTTTTGGCCAGTTCGTTAGCCAGAGCCTGCAACTGTTTTTCGTCCATAAATTAACCTGCTTTTGATGTTGGATTGAACATATCAAAATCAGGCAAATACACAAATTTCTAAACAGGCTCTAACGTGATTGCGGTGTCGCGTGAAGGCGGCTTTGCCTATATCCCCACGCTGACGAGTCCGCAGCGCTTCGTGCTGGCGGATATGCCGCCGCCCGAGCGCGAACGATTATGCGACCTCATCACTCGCGCCGCACCGCTGGCGCAACCGCCCCGCGGCGTAAACGCTCCGGGACGCGGCGACCAGCGTTATTTTCGTATTCAGCTCTTTTATCGCAACGGCGGAGAAGCCAGCGCCGCCGCCCTGGAATTGCTGGTGCCGGAACAAAGCGCACCGCCTGAACTCCAGGCGTTATGGCGCCAGCGACAGTTGGACAACGACGGGTCATCGACAGCGCGATGACCGTATCAGCGGGGGACAAGCGACAGCGTCACCCGCTTTTTGGCGATCAAACCGTCGCCATGAGGGCAAAAATAATCCACCGCGCCGCAGGCTTTGAGTATCTCCAGCGGCTGCCCGCAATCGGGGCAACGCGCCTGCTCACGGTAATCCTGCCCGCAGGCGGGACAGTGCAGCCCATCGCCCCGCGCCACCAGCGCTTGTTGGCAGACCTCACATTGCGCCATGCTTCCCCCGCTTATTTGTTTTTCTTGATATGGCTCATTAACCGTTTACGTTTACGCAGCTGCGTTGGCGTCAGGGTGTTACGCCGGCCGGCAAAGGGGTTGGCGGCCTCGTTGAACTGAATACGGATGGGCGTGCCCATAATCTCCAGCGAGCGGCGGAAATAGTTCATCAGATAACGTTTATAGCTGTCCGGCAGATCTTTAACCTGCGTGCCGTGGATCACCACGATCGGCGGATTATAACCGCCGGCATGGGCATACTTAGGTTTTACGCGCCGTCCGCGCACCAGCGGCGGTTGATGTTCATCCACCGCCATGCGCATGATGCGCGTCAGTAATGCCGTGCTCACCCGCTTGGTGGCGCATTGGTAAGCTTCATTTACCGACTCGAACAGGTTGCCGACGCCGCTGCCGTGCAGGGCCGAAATGAAATGAACCCGGGCGAAATCGATAAAGCCCAGACGGTGATCCAGTGCTTGTTTCACGTCGTCGCGCGTTTCGCTGGACAGGCCATCCCATTTATTGACCGCGATCACCAGCGACCGCCCGCTGTTGAGAATAAAGCCCAGCAGCGATAAATCCTGATCGGAGATACCTTCACGGGCGTCAATGACCAGCAACACCACATTGGCATCTTCGATAGCCTGCAGGGTTTTGATGACGGAAAATTTTTCCACCGTTTCCGTGACTTTACCGCGCTTGCGCACGCCAGCGGTGTCGATCAAGACATATTCCCGCTCGTCACGCACCATCGGAATATAAATGCTGTCACGGGTGGTGCCGGGCATATCGTACACCACTACGCGCTCTTCGCCGAGAATGCGGTTGGTCAGCGTGGATTTACCGACGTTGGGACGGCCGACGATCGCCAGCTTTATCGGCAGCGACTGCGGGTCAAAGGGCTCTTCCTCTTCTTCCTGCGCCAGCGCCTCGGCTTCATCGTCCGGCCAGGGTTCAAACTCGTCCTCGTCGTCCGCATCGTCCACCGGCAGGCCGTCGCTTACCAGCGGCAGCAGAACTTGCTCCAGCAGGCTGTTGATACCGCGCCCATGCGAGGCGGCGATAGGTACGATGTCGCCCATGCCCAGGGCATAAAAATCGCCTACGGCGCTGTCGGCATCGATGCCGTCGGTTTTATTGGCGACGATGACCGTGGTTTTCTGGCGGCTGCGCAGATGTTTGGCGATACCTTGGTCGGCCGCCATCAGCCCGGCGCGTCCGTCCACCATAAACAGCACGATATCGGCCTCTTCAATCGCTACCAGCGATTGCCCGGCCATATAGGTCTCGACCCCTTCTTCCGTGCCATCAATACCGCCGGTGTCGATAACGATAAATTCATGGCCTTCCCATTCGGCACGACCATACTTGCGGTCACGCGTCAGCCCCGGAAAATCCGCCACCAGCGCATCACGGGTGCGCGTCAGTCGATTGAATAGAGTGGATTTTCCTACATTCGGGCGCCCGACCAGCGCGACGACAGGTATCATTATTACAACCTCATCAGGTAAAAAACGGGTAATACAGCAACAGGACTGATTATATAAGACAAAACGGCTCCTGAATATGTCAGGAGCCGTTGCGGGAAGCGTCTATCCGGCTACCGGCGCCGGATGATAGCACGCCTTAGCGGGTAATGGCGTAAACCTCGCCATTTTTCGCCTGCACGATAAGTTTATCGCCGGCAACGATAGGAGCCGCCAGTAGGCCGGCGCTGTCCACTTTTTGCTGTGCGACAAACCGGCCGTCATCGGTATTGATCCAATACAGGTAGCCTTCCGAGTCGCCGGTAACGATATAGCCGTTATACAGCACCGGGGAGGTCAAATTACGGTGCAGCAGGTCGCTCTGGCGCCAGAGGGTCACGCCGCCCTGGGTATCCACCGCAATCACCCGATCGTTCTGGTCCACCAGATAGATTCGTCCGCCGTCCACCAGCAGATTGGTGACGGAGCCAATTTCCCGCGACCACATTACCTGGCCGGAGCGCAGATCCAGCGCCGCGAGGTTGCCGTTATAGGCCAGAGCGTAGACGACGCCGTTGACCACGACCGGGGTCGTTTGCACATCGTTGATACGAACGATTTCCGTGGCGCCGCTCGGCTGCGAGATGCGCTGCTGCCAAATCAGCTGGCCCTGATTGATCATCACCGCGCTGACGCGGCCGTTATCGCCGCCCACGATCGCGGCGCCAAACGCCGTGGTCGGCGCGGATTCGCCGCGCAGCGTCAACGGCGGCACATCGAGGTTAACGGTCCATTTCACCGCGCCGTCGGCCTCATTAAGCGCCTGTAGCATGCCGTTGCTGGTATGCACCAGCACCACGCCATCGCTCACCACCGGCGTGGACAGCGCTTCGCCGGCAACCATCGTCTCCCAGGCGAGGCTGCCATCCTGTGCGTCGAGGGCGTAGACTTTAGCCAGCTCGCTGCCCACGTAGACCCGATCCCCTGCCGCCGTTACGCCACCGGAGAGCTGCGCCGGACGGTTGCGCGATAAGAAGCCGGTGCGGATGGAAAGATCCGTTGACCAGATTTCTTTACCGCTGTCCGCATCCAGCGCTTTCACCACGCCTCGACGATCGGCCGCGAACACGCGGGCATCCTGCCAGGCCGGGTGCAAATTGGAATAGAAATCGCCGGAGCCGCCGCCGACCAAGCGGCTCCATACCGTCGTCGGCTGAAACTGATTGTCCACTTTGGGCAGCGGCGACATGGTCACCACGTCCTCTTCGCCGCTGAACCACGCGCACCCGCTGAGCAGGGTGACCGATAACAGTCCTACAAACATCCTCTTACGCAATTGCATGGGGTCCCTCTCAGCTGGACAGATTATTCAGTTTCATGCGCACCAGCGCCTGCGGCGCGCCGGACTGCAGCGCTTTTTCGTAGGCGGCGCGCGCGGCCTGATGATCGCCTTTAACCACCTGCGCATCGCCGCGGGTATCCTCCGCCAGCGCCGTCCAGCCCTTCTCCTTCACGCCGTCGAGGGTTTTCAATGCGCCATCCACATTGTTCTGCTGCAGCTGCACGCGCGCCAAACGCAGATTAATGATCGATTGCAGATTGGCCTCGCGGGTTTGGCCAAGCGCCTTTTGCAGGTGCGTTTGGGCGGCGGCGAAATCGCCTCGCTCCGCGTATTGCCGCGCCAGCCCCAGGGAGGTCAGCGCGCCATAATTATTGTCGTTAGCGTCGGCAAAATGCTGGGCAGCGTCCAACTGCGGCTGGCCGGCCTGACCGGCAAGACCGGTGTTTACCGGCTGCCAGGCGCTGGATGCCGCCGTCATGGCGTCGTTGTGATGATTATGCCAGTAACGCCAGCCCACCAGAGCGCCAACGCCTAACACGACGCCTATCGCCAGCGCTTTGCCATTATCGACAAAGAAACGACGCAGCGCCTCGCGCTGTTCATTATCAGTGCTGTAGACTTCCACGGTGTCCTTCTCCTTAACCTAAAATCGATGCCAGCCGCGCGGCGACATCGCTCTGCGCCAGCGTTTTCTGGTTACCCGTGGCCAAATCCTTCACCACCACCTGCTGCGCCGCCGCCTCGCTTTCTCCCAGCACCAGCGCGACGTGGGCACCGTGCTTATCGGCGCGACCAAACTGTTTTTTAAAGCTGCCGCCGCCGTAATTGGTCATCAGCCGCAGGGAAGGCAGCGCGTCACGCAGCTGCTCCGCCAGCCGCAGCGCCTCGCGCTGCACGCCGTCCCCCGCCGCCACCAGATAGGCGTCGACACGCGGCGCGGCGGCAAAATCCGGGTTAACCGCCTGCACCAGCAGCACCAGCCGCTCCAGCCCCATGGCGAAGCCGACGGCGGGGGTGGGGCGACCGCCCAACTGTTCCACCAGCCCATCGTAACGGCCGCCGCCGCAAACGGTACCCTGCGAACCCAAGCGGGTGGTCACCCACTCGAAAACCGTCCGGTTATAGTAATCCAGACCGCGCACTAAACGCGGATTAACCGTATATGGGATGCCGGCCAGGTCTAAAAGTTCACACAGACCGGAAAAGTGGCTGCGGGAATCGTCGTCGAGATAATCGATCATGACCGGCGCATCGTTGAGCAGCGCCTGAATATCGGGGTTTTTGGTGTCCAGCACCCGCATCGGATTGGTGTGCATACGGCGGCGGCAATCCTCGTCCAGGCGGTCTTCATGCCGCCCGAGAAACGCCACCAGCGCCTCGCGATACCGGGCGCGCGCTTCCAGAGACCCGATGGAGTTCAGCTCCAGCGCCACATGCTCGCTGATGCCCAGCGCCCGCCACCAGCGGGCGGTAAGCAGAATCAGCTCGGCGTCGACGTCCGGCCCCTGCTGACCAAACACTTCGGCGCCCATTTGGTGAAACTGCCGGTAGCGCCCTTTTTGCGGACGCTCGTAGCGGAACATGGGACCGACATACCACAACCGCTGTTCCTGATTGTACAGCAGCCCGTGTTCAATCCCGGCGCGCACGCAGCCTGCGGTCCCTTCCGGACGCAGGGTCAGACTGTCGCCGTTGCGATCGGCGAAGCTGTACATCTCTTTTTCCACCACATCGGTGACTTCACCGATGGCCCGCTGGAACAGCGGGGTCTGCTCGACGATCGGCAGGCGGATTTCATTGTAGCCGTAGCTGGCCAGCACGCTCTTAAGCGTTCCTTCAACGCGCTGCCAGAATGCCGTCTCTTCCGGCAAATAGTCGTTCATACCGCGAATGGCCTGGATGTTCTTTGCCATGTCGAATCTCTACCCGTGTTATTTTTCTATCAGATTGACCGCGATGCGATTATTCTCGTCCAACATCGCCGCTTTCGCGCGAATGCGGGCCTCTAATTGGTCGATCATCAGTTCGTTATCGAAACGCTCGCGCTGGCGAACGCCGTCTTCGTAAAAGCCGCTTTTGTTATGGCCGCCGGTCACCCCCAGCGTGGAAACCAGCGCTTCGCCGGGACCGTTCACCACACAGCCGATGATAGAGACATCCATCGGCGTAACGATGTCCTCCAGGCGCTGTTCCAGGGCGTTGACGGTGCCGATAACGTCAAATTCCTGGCGCGAACAGGTCGGGCAGGCGATAAAATTGATACCGCGCGCGCGAATTCGCAGCGATTTCAAAATGTCGAAACCGACCTTCACTTCCTCCACCGGATCCGCCGCCAGCGAAATGCGCAGCGTGTCGCCAATGCCCTCACTGAGAAGCAGCCCCAGGCCAATAGCCGATTTCACCGCCCCGCTGCGGGCGCCGCCGGCCTCGGTGATGCCCAGATGCAGCGGCTGATCGATGCGCGACGCCAGCAGGCGGTAGGATTGCACCGCCAGAAACACATCGGAGGCTTTCACGCTGACCTTGAACGCGTCGAAATTGAGTCGGTCGAGGATATCCACATGGCGCATAGCGGACTCCAGCAGCGCCTCCGGCGTGGGCTCGCCATATTTTTCCTGCAAATCGCGCTCAAGGGAACCGGCGTTGACACCGATGCGGATCGGAATATTGTTATCGCGCGCGCAATCCACCACTGAACGGATGCGCCCTTCGTTGCCAATGTTGCCGGGATTGATGCGCAAGCAGTCGACGCCATATTCGGCAACTTTCAGTGCGATGCGATAGTCAAAATGGATGTCCGCCACCAGCGGCACCGCGACCTGCTGCTTGATAAGTTTGAACGCTTCGGCGGCGTCCATGGTGGGCACCGACACGCGCACAATATCAACACCGACGCGCTCCAGCGCCTGTATTTGCTGCACCGTCGCCGCAACATCGGTGGTGCGCGTGTTGGTCATTGACTGCACCGCGATGGGGGCGCCGTCACCTACCGGCACCTTGCCGACGTAAATACGTTTCGATTTTCGACGGATTATGGGTGCGGAATTATGCATTGATCTTTCTCCAACCTTGCCGACTGGCTTTACTCTTTACTTACTGGGCGGCTACGGTCAGTCGCGCAACTTGATTTGATCGGATGAACCGGCTCAAATCCACCGGTTTGCCTTGATATTGAACCTGCACCGCGGCCGGGGCGCCGATTTTCAATTTGTACGGCGCCTGGCCGGTAAGATTCAGCGTGGCGCCGCTGTGCTGAATACCGCTGAACAGTTTCTTACCGCCGGCGTCAAACACCTCGAGCCAGCAATCGCCGGTGAAATTCATCACCAGCGCATTGCCGTCTGCGTCTGCGGCGCCGGCCTCCGGCGCGGCGGGCGTAGCCGCTACGGCCGCGCTCTGCGGTGAGGAGGGACTGACCACCGCCGGCGCCGGCGAGGCACCCCCGGTCTGGCCGGCGATGTCGGGGGTGGACGGCGTTGCGGCGGCGGGAGCAGCCGGCGGCTGGCCGACGCCGTCAGCGCCGTCGCCAAGGGGGACCGCGGTCGCATCATCCCCCTGGGATAGCTGGGCAGAGGATTGATCGGCCATGTTCGCGATGTCCTGCTGCTGAGCCTGATGGTTCTGCCACCACCAGGCGCCCGTCAGACCAATCACCACAAACAGGATAAGCCAGGTGAACCCCATCAGCCAGCCGTCGCGTTTCTTGCGAGTTTTGCCCAGCGAGAAACTCTGCATCGGCGCGACCTTAGAGGCTTTTATCGGCGCCTGCTTGGCCATCATCGGCATCAGTTCTTCTTCAGAAATATGCACCAGGCGCGCATAAGAGCGGATATAACCGCGCAAGAACGTCGAGGCAAGGTTGGGATTGGCGTGATCGTCTTCGATATCACGCACGGTAGACACCTTCAGGCACAGCCGATCGGCCACCGCCTGCTGGCTTAATCCCATATTTTCGCGGGCTTGACGCAGGCGTCCACCCGTGGTGGTTGGTGCTTGATCTTGAAGAGCTTCAGTATTCATTAGCTAAAAATTGCTGGTACTGTTCGGATTGTGGAAAACTTCGCGCAAGCCGTGCGCCATAACGTTGCACGTCATCGGGCCGATTGGCTAACGCAGCGAAACGAATCTGTAACCATAAACTTTCGGCGCTGGCCGGAAGCACATGTTGGTAAACATCCAATAGCCGCTGCGCTCTGTCAGGCCGACCCGCCGTTAATTGCCGGTTCGCTTCAGACACCAGCGCCACGCCCTTTTCAGGATCATACTTCAGCGCGCGCATCAGCAAACTCCGCGCCTGCGCGTCGTCCCCGGCCTTGAAAAAGCAGTAACCGGCGCTCTCCAGACTATCGGCAACCTCACCGTAATCCGCCGATTGCGCGGCGGCGGCAAACTTCTGTTGCGCCGGTACATACTGCCCTAAACCACATAAAAACGCACCGTAATTATTCAGAACTTCGCTATTTTGCGGCGACAATTTCAGGGCCAGCTGATAGCGATTCTCCGCGGCGGCGGTTTCCCCTACCCACTGTTCATACTGCGCCATCCCTAACTGGGTGCGGTAATCGCCCGGCGCGGCCTTCACCGCCATCGACAGATTCTGCCAGGCGGCGTCCAGATTACCCGCCGCCAGATAGACCATCCCCAGTTGCAAACGGGTCGGGGCAGACTGCGGCGTCGCCTGCGGCAACGGCGCGTCGTTCCGTGCTTGCCGATTATCGCCGGCGCAACCGCCCAGCAGGGCAATCATGACGGCCAGTCCACCCATCCGAATCAGCTTCATGCCGGTTCCCGTATCAGTATCGCTACATCCGTTAACCAGGGTCAAAATCAGCGCCAGCGACGACAATCAGACCGCCTTCACCTCAATCGGTTCGCCGTTCAAGCGTTTACACAACGTCCGCTTGGTACGGTCGATCACCTCTCCCGCCAGCTGTCCACAGGCGGCGTCAATATCGTCACCGCGCGTCTTACGCACGATGGTGGTGAACCCGTACCCCATCAGCACCTTGGCGAAACGCTCCACCCTGCTGTTGGAGCTGCGGCCATAGGGGGCGCCGGGGAACGGGTTCCAGGGAATAAGGTTAATCTTGCACGGCGTATCTTTCAAACATGCCGCCAGTTGATGCGCATGCTCGGTGCCGTCATTAATGTGGTCGAGCATGACATACTCCACCGTCACGCGCCCCTGATTGGCGTTGGATTTGTCCAGATAGCGGCGTACCGCCGACAAAAAAGTATCGATGTTGTACTTGCGGTTAATCGGCACAATTTCGTCGCGAATCGTATCGTTCGGCGCGTGAAGCGAAATCGCCAGCGCTACGTCTATCATATCGCCGAGCTTCTCGAGCGCCGGCACCACGCCCGACGTCGACAGCGTGACACGGCGCTTGGACAGCCCGAAACCGAAATCGTCCAGCATGATCTCCATCGCCGGCACCACGTTGGTGAGGTTCAGCAGCGGCTCGCCCATGCCCATCATGACCACGTTGGTGATAGGACGCTGGCCGGTGACCTTGGCCGCGCGCCAAACCTGGCCGATAATTTCCGACACCCGCAAATTGCGGTTAAAACCCTGCTGCGCGGTGGAGCAAAAGGTACACTGCAGCGCACAACCCACCTGGGAGGAAACGCACAGCGTGGCGCGGTCGTCCTCGGGGATGTAGACCGTCTCCACCTGCTGGTCGCCGACCTTGATGGCCCATTTGATGGTACCGTCGGCGGAGCGCTGCTCCTCGGCGACTTCCGGCGCGCGGATTTCCGCTAGCGCTTTCAGCCTGGCGCGCAAATGCTTGTTGATGTTCGTCATCTGATCGAAATCATCGCAGCAATAGTGATAGATCCATTTCATCACCTGATCGGCGCGAAAAGGTTTCTCCCCCAGCAACGAGAAAAATTCGCGCAGCTGCTGGCGGTTCATATCAAGCAGGTTCAATTTCTGCTGGGCCGCGGGCGCGGGAGAAGCGGACATTGCCGCCACGGGTGAGCGTTCAGATACCATTTGTTCAGACATCATTTTGTTGCAGGCCTCGTTATTACACGTTATGGCGCGAAATACATAAAGAAATGCCCCGGCCGAGTGCGGACTACCACCTCATCCGGGGCGCATTGGAGACTGATTTTAGCGCAGAGCTGCCTGGCTTGAAAGGTGAAGCAGCCCTTTTTTCGCCGTTGTGCGGCGACGATTAGCGAATACGGGCGCAAACTTCGCCGTCGGCGAAGAAATAAGCGATTTCGCGTGCGGCGGATTCAGCGGAATCCGAACCGTGTACCGCGTTTTCGGTAAAGCCATCGGCATAGTCGGCGCGTAGCGTGCCGGCCAGCGCATTGGCGGGATTGGTGGCGCCCATGATTTCACGATTGCGGCGCACGGCGTCTTCCCCTTCGAGCACCTGCACCAGGATCGGGCCGGAAATCATAAAATCCACCAGGCTGTCGAAGAAAGGCTTGCCTTTATGCTCGGCGTAGAATCCCTCGGCCTGCTCACGGGTGAGCTGGAGCATTTTGGCGCCGACCACGGTCAGTCCGGTGCTTTCAAAGCGCTGGATAATGGCACCGATGACGTTTTTGGCCACGGCGTTCGGCTTGATGATGGAAAAGGTGCGTTCAATGGTCATGAGAACCTCTAGGTGGTTTTTGTTATGGCCGCGCTAATTCGCTGTTACGTCGGCCGGTGCAAGTGGCGCAGATTATAGGGGCGCGTGCAGCGCTCCGCTACCCTTAAAAATAACATTTAATTAAAAATAACGCCCCCACGTCGACAATGGCGCCTCCAGCGTTCCCCACGCCGCTTTTTCGCCCGCCCTGACCCGGCCGCCGCCGTCTGTGCCTTGAAGCCAACGGCAAAAAAGCCGACAATGCCCGGCAATGCGATGGCGCCGGCACAGTGTCCGACGCACGCCGAGACGGAGCCTATGATGACCCAATCGTTATTCGTTAGCCAGCAGTGGCTACAGCAACATCTCGATGACCCCCAGGTGCGTATTCTGGACGCACGCATGCTGCCGCCCGGGTATCAGGGGCCGCGCGATATCGTCGCGGAATTTCGCGCGGGCCATCTGCCCGGCGCGGTGTTTTTCGATATCGAGGCCCTGTCCGATAGCGCCTCTTCCCTGCCCCATATGCTGACTTCGCCGGCGCAGTTCGCGCGCGATATGGGCGCACTCGGCGTTAGCGACACCCAGCATTGCGTGATTTATGACGACGGTTCGCTGTTCTCAGCGCCGCGCGCCTGGTGGATGTTCCAGAGCAGCGGCGTCCGGTAGGTGTCGCTGCTAGCGGGGGGCCTCGACGCCTGGTCGCGCGCCGGACATCAGCCTGTATGACGGTTCGTAGAGCGAATGGTGCGCACGCGACGATACGCCTATCGCCGCGGCCGTGGCGATGGCCTTTAGCCGAAAGAGGACAGCGGCGCGGGGCTGCGGGAGGCGGCGCGGGAGGCCAATCCCGCCACCGTGCGCGGCCGCCAGCGTCGCCTTATGACGGGGCGCCGCCCTTCACCGACCGCAGCCAACTGCCCCAGCGCCGTTCGTAAAAAGGCGTCAGGTGGTGGATGAAATAATGGCTGATGCCCGCCTCGCCCTCCTCAACCAGGCAGATATCCACCGGCTGCTCGTCCGGCGCGGTATCGGTCGCCACCTGACCCGTCGCTTGAATAGCTTCCTCGGCAGCGCTATCGCACTCCAGACCGATAAGCCAGTGCGGCTCCTGCTCTGCGTCATCCCGCACCTGCAACAAATAAGCCCGCCGCACCTGCTTGTATTGCGCGAATAATGCCGTCAGCGAGTCTACCATCTGTTGCGGCATCTCCGCCGGCTCGCTGAGGGTCATGCGCATCTCCCCTTCCAGAACCTGCCGTTCGGTCAACGCATCGCCGTCGTTGCTCAGCCGTGCCGCGACTTCATCCGGGGCAAAGGACTTGCCGTAGGGTAGCTTGGGATTGAGAAACAGCTCGGCCCCGGCGGTCATGGCGAACAATGTGCGCACCGGCAGCGCGACGAAAGGCTGCGGCACCGCCACCGCGCTTTCCAGCGCCGCCACCGAAGTAAAAAAGGGAATCGCCGATCCGCCGTCTCGTTTTTCCCAGTGCTGCAAGGTGACCGGCGACGCGCCGTCATCGCGCGCGGCGCCGGCTATCCAATCATCGCCGGCGGCGCATTCGAGCGCCTGTTCCAGCGCATTATCTTGTGAGGTGGTCATACTTAGCGATTCCAGACGCCGCCTGTACGGTCGTCATATCAAGCGGAAAAACGGCCCGCGCGCGAGCCAAAACGGGCATCAGTCCTGCGCCTGCGCCAGCAGCAAGTTGGCAAGCGTACGCACGCCCAGCCCGGTGGCGCCGGCGCTGTGCGCGCCGCCCGCCACGTTGCTCATGTCGGCAAAATTGGACGGCAGATGATGTCGGTGGAATTCCGCCAGCGGCAGACGCCAGAACGGTTCATTCTCTTCGTCGGCGCTTTGCATCAACGCCGCTACCAGCGGGTCGTCAAAGCTGAACAATGCGTGATAAACATTGCCCAGGGCGGTTTTCGCGGCGTCGGTCAAAGTCGCACAGTCGATAATCAACTGCGGCCGCGCCGCGCTGGCGTCGATAAGCCCATCCGCCAACACCAGCCGGCCTTCCGCGTCGGTGTTCATCACTTCCACCGATTTGCCGTTGCGATAGCGAATGATATCCCCCAGCTTGAAGGCGTTGCCGCTCACCATGTTGTCGGCACAGCACAGAATCAGCCGCACCCGTTTATTCAAACCGCGACTGACGGCCAGCGCCAGCGCATCGGTCAGCGTGGCGCCGCCGCCCATATCGGACTTCATCGAATCCATGAAACTGCTGCCCTTCAGGCTATAGCCGCCGGTGTCGAAGGTAATGCCTTTCCCCACCAGGCAAGCCAGCACCGGCTCTTGCGCGTCGCCGCCCGGATTATAGTCCAGCGTCAATAAGACCGGCTGGCGATCGGAGCCGCGGCCGACGGTATGCAACCCCATATACTGGTTATCAAATAGATCATCGACTTTCGTGATGCGGTAGCTGATGGCGTCGTCAGCCACGGCGGACATGATATCCACCGCACGCTGCGCCAGCTGCTCCGGGCCAAGCTCCTCCGCCGGGGCATTAATGGTATGGCGCACCCAGTCAACGATTTGCAGCCGATTGTCCAGCTCTTGGCGCGCCGCCTCGGGCAACGTCGGCCACGCCACATGGCGCTCGCCTTTGGGCGCCCGATAGCCCGGCCAGAACGTCCAGCACCGCGCCAGATCCCATCCTTCTCCCACCAGCGCAACCTGTTTTATCCCCTGGCCGTCAATTTTGCGCCCGGCGCGCTGAATAGCGCTTAGCGCATCATCGCCCGTCAAATGGACGGTCATTCCGTGCTCGTCAGCGCTCAATAACGCCTTTTCGCCCCAGCGCGGGTCGGCGGGTGCGGTGGAAAGCGTGAGCTGCATCGCTTCGGCCATCATGAGACTGCTCCAATAAATTAGGGTAGTAATGCCGTCTGTACGTATCCGGTACAGTGGGGTGTCATAGCGATCCCGGGCCGCCTATGTCAAAGCGGCCTCTGGCCGCCTGGCTGGCCTGACCGCCGGCTGAAGTGCTTCATCTAACCAGACCCTAACGGTCGCCGCCAGCAGTTTTTTTTCCGGCGCCGACAACTGGCGCGAAAAGCAGCGGCGGAGTTATGGTCGTTGAAACAGATGACAGAAAAATGACAAATTCGCGCCGCAAGGTCTTGGCCGCGCGTGCCGCGGCGCAGCTTTGAACAAGACGGTGGCAACGCCAGCGCCGGCTTTGATCGCGGCGGTGAAAGCGCCCGCGGCGGCTAAAGATTAAAGTCCAATGAGGGACCACGCACCCGATCGGGCGAGCCGGCGGCGTACCTGAGCGTGGGGAGCAACGGCGGCGCGCAACATGCCGCCGTAAAAACCAGAGACGTCGCTGAAGGAGAAAACATGTCGAGGGATCCTCCAAGGTGCTGTCTGCCGCCGCAAAACCGCAGGGCACCGACGTAGACCCGATTGCCAGACGACACAACCGTCGAGAGAGACGGCATGGCAAAGGAGCGCGGGGCGCTACCGGGTACCGCATGCCGTGGCAACGCGCTGCGGCGCGACCTCGCGCAGTCGCGCAATGGCCGTCCGGGTCTGGCTGATGGCGTAATCGATTTCTTCCGGGGTGGTAAACCGCCCCAAAGAGAAACGAATGGCACTATGGGCAAGCTCATCATCCAGGCCCATGGCGCGCAGGACATAAGACGGTTCAAGGCTGGCGGAAGTACAGGCGGATCCCGTCGAGACCGCCAGATCCTTAAGCACCATGATAAGAGACTCACCGTCCACATCGCGAAAGCTAACGTTAAGCACCGTCGCCACGTCCTGTTGCAGGTCGCCATTAACGAACACGCCGCCTATCTGCTGCAGCCCCTGCCATAACCGGTCGCGCAGCGCCCTCAGACGCGGCATTTCGCTCGTCAGCGCCTTCCCCGCGAGTTGATAGGCTTCCCCCATCCCGACAATTTGATGCACCGGCAACGTCCCGGAGCGCATACCGCGCTCGTGACCGCCGCCGTGAATTTGGGCCTCGACCCGCACCCCCGGTTTGCGGCGCACGAACAAAGCGCCAATGCCCTTCGGGCCATAGACTTTATGGCCGCTGAACGACATGAGATCCACCGGCAACGCGGCCAGATCGATGGGCAGTTTACCGACGCTTTGAGTGGCGTCCACATGGAATAGCGCCCCGAGGGCGCGGCACAGTTCGCCAAAAGCCGCGATATCCTGGATCACACCGGTTTCGTTATTGACGTGCATCAACGACACCAGAATCGTGTCATCCCGCAGCGCATCGCTTAACTGCTGCGGGGTAACGATACCGTTCGCCGGCGGCACCAGCCAGGTAACGTTGAAACCTTCATGCTCCAGCTGGTGACAGGCATCGACCACCGCTTTATGCTCGGTGACGGCGGTAATGATATGACGGCCTTTAGCACGGCCGGCGTGAGCGGCCCCTTTCAGAGCCAGATTATCGGACTCGGTGGCGCCGGACGTGAAGACGATTTCGCGGGGATCGGCCCCTACCAGGGCGGCGACCTGATTGCGGGCAATATCGACGGCTTCTTCCGCCTGCCAGCCGTAACGGTGGGAGCGGGAAGCCGGATTACCGAAAATACCGTCCAGCGTAAGATGCTGCATCATCTTCTCCACCACCCGCGGATCAACCGGCGTAGTAGCGGAGTAATCAAGATAAATCGGTAATTTCATGAAGCGTTAACTCCGGGCATCAATAACAACGAATGCCCTTATTGTACTCAAGCGCGCAGGTTGACGTTAATCGTTTCCTGCGGTCGACCGTTGGCGATTCGGACGACGCGTATCATTATCTTGACGATCGGCAACATCAAGGATCTCTTCATTACTGACCAGCTCGGCCAGTGTGATGTTGTTAAGAAACTCGCTAATGCGTACGCTAAGATCGCGCCAAAGGGTATGGGTCAGGCAACGATCGCCGCCTTGACAGCCCTCTTTACCCTGGCAGCGGGTGGCGTCCACCGACTCATCCACGGCGGTGATAATCGCGCCGACGGCAATCTGATCAGAGTCGCGACCCAGCAAATAACCTCCACCCGGCCCTCGGACGCTCGCCACCAGCTCATGCTTGCGCAGGCGGGAGAAGAGCTGCTCCAAATAGGAAAGGGAAATGCCTTGGCGCTCGGAAATTTCGGCGAGCGGCACGGGACCCTTGCCGGAGTGTAGGGCGACATCAAGCATGGCGGTAACCGCGTAGCGGCCTTTGGAAGTCAGTCTCATGATCAGAATACCGGTGAAAATAACGTAGCAAAAGTCTGCCATTCCTGATTAAAATAATCAACTATTTAACCGAGTAATTTACTCAAGCATTTATTCCCTTCCGCCGGCTGCTTTTGCAGCGGCCACCGGCGAGAAGCAGTCCTCGGCGGAGGAGGCTAACCGCGTCGAAACCGCGCGGTGTCGCCGACAACAGCTGTTGGCATCCGGGATAGGTCAATCCTGCACGCGGCACCGCCAGCGGCCGGGATGGGCTAAATTCTCCGGGCGCTCGCTGTAGGAATTCGGAATAGGTCGATACTTAAGGCGAGCGCCGCCGGCGTTCAGAATAAACCCATCCGCCGTGCGGACGCCAACGGCATCCAAACTAAGTCAATCCTCCAGGTGAGTGCCGCCACGTTCAGAATTAATCATTCCTCCGGGCGAGCGTCGCCGCCATCCGCAGGGTGCGTTTGCGGCTTTTGCGGATGCTCGATGGAGGTCAACATTCCACGTAGGATATTCAGCTCCTGGCTTTCCGGCCGCGCGCGATTGAATAGCCGACGCAGCTTGTTCATTACCAGTCCCGGATGGGCGCGACGGATGAAACCGGTCGTACTCAGCACATGCTCCAAATGTTGATAAAATCGCTCCAGATCTTCTGCCAGAGGATAAGCCGAAGCGTCCGGCGCCGTTGCGTCCTGGCGCTGACTTTCCAGCCAGGCGACGCGGACTTCATACGCAAAAATCTGCACCGCCATCGCCAAGTTGAGGGAGCTGTACTCCAGATTGGCCGGGATCTGGACATGGAAATGGCATTTTTGCAATTCGTCATTGGTCAGGCCAACGCGCTCACGGCCAAACAAGAGCGCTACCGGGGCCTGCGCCGCCGCCTGCACGCTTTTCACGCCGCTCCAGCATCGGCCAGGGAAGCGTACGCGAACGAGCGCTGGTTCCCACCACCAGGCTACAGCCTGCCAGCGCCTGGTCGAGATGGTCAACCAGGGTAGCATTGCCGATAATATCACTGGCGCCGGCGGATAAGGCGATGGCCTGTGAATCGGGCTTATGCAGGGGATTGACCAGGTAGAAGTTGTTTAACCCCATGGTTTTCATCGCGCGGACGGTGGAGCCAATATTGCCGGTATGAGACGTTTCAACCAGTACGATGCGGATATTGTGCAGCATAATCTTACAAGTCAGAGGAAATGTGGGCGATAGGGTAGCATGGCCGTAGGTTTTTTGCTGACGCTCTGCTATACTCCGCGCCGTTTTAGTTCTTTAACATCTTAGTTAGTGGACGATATCCATGCATCCGATGCTCAACATCGCCATTCGCGCTGCGCGAAAGGCGGGTAATTTAATTGCCAAACATTACGAAACCCCTGATGCCGTCGAAGCCAGCCAGAAAGGCGACAACGACTTTGTCACTAACGTTGACCGCGAAGCGGAACGTTTGATTGTTGAAGTTATCCGCAAGTCCTACCCGCAGCACGCCATTATCGGCGAAGAGAGCGGCGAGCTGGCCGGCGAAGACACCGACGTACAATGGATTATCGACCCACTGGATGGTACCACCAACTTTATCAAGCGTTTCCCCCACTTTGCCGTTTCCATTGCCGTGCGCATTAAAGGCCGCACGGAAGTGGCCGTGGTCTACGATCCGATGCGCAATGAGCTATTCACCGCCTCCCGCGGCCAGGGCGCTCAGTGGAACGGCTACCGCCTGCGCGGCGGTAGCGCACGCGATCTGGATGGCACCATTTTGGCCACCGGTTTTCCTTTCAAGCAGAAACAGCATGCCAACAGCTATATCGCCTTGGTAAGCAAACTGTTCGTACAGTGCGCGGATTTCCGCCGCACCGGCTCCGCGGCGCTGGATCTTGCCTATGTGGCCGCCGGCCGCGTGGACGGTTTTTTTGAAATCGGCCTGAAGCCCTGGGACTTTGCCGGCGGTGAATTGCTGGTACGCGAGGCGGGCGGTCTGGTCACTGATTTTACCGGTGACCATAATCACCTGCTTTCAGGCAATATTGTCGCGGGTAATCCCCGCGTCGTGAAAGCCATGCTTTCGACCATGCGCGACGAGCTGAGCGAAGCACTGAAGCGCTAAGCTTTTATCCAGGGCCGGCACATCACCGCCGGCCCTGGCGTCACGGGCGCAACGCCTGGCGCCGTTCAACAGGTTCTGTATATCGCTCCACTCTTTCCGTTGTCGCGCTATTTCCCTCACGTTAACGTTTCCCTATCCAAAATCGCCGTTGCCCCGGTCTGACTTGCCGTTCAGCGCTCCCTCGGGTTCATTTTGCCCTTCCCCTCACGCAAGGTCATTCCCATGCCGGTCAAATCGTGGTAGAGAAATCCTCTGGGGGAAAAGCGCCGCGGCGACCTCCCCGATTGTCTCACCCACGCGTCATTAAGGAGGACTGGATGCATAATTTGTTTGATTTAACGGGAAAACGGACGCTCATCACCGGCGGTGCTAGGGGGATTGGGTATCTGCTGGCCAGCGGCCTCGGCCGCTATGGCGCCAGTGTTATCGTGACGGCGACGACCACGGCGAACGCCGAGCGGGCCGCGGAGCAACTGCGCGCCGAGGGCCTGGACGCACTGGGCGTGAGCTTTGATATTACCGATGGCGCCGAGGTCAGCCGCGCGATTGAGCAACTGGAATAGCGCCAGGGTCCGATCGACATATTGATCAATAATGCGGGTATTCAGCGCCGGCATCCGCTGCTGTCGTTCTCCGAAGCCGACTGGGATGAGATTATCAACGTAAACCAGAAAGCGGTATTTCTGGTTTCTCAACAGGTGGCAAAGCGGATGGTGACGCGCCGCCGAGGCAAAATCATCAACATCGGCTCGATGCAAAGCGAGCTTGCCCGTCCCAACATTACCCCTTACGCCGCCGCTAAAGGGGCGGTCAAAATGCTGACCCGTGGGATGTGCGCCGAACTTGCGCCCTACAATATCCAGGTCAACGGTATCGCGCCAGGCTATTTCAAAACCGAAATGACCACCTCGCTGGCGCAGGACGACGCGTTCAACACCTGGTTATTCCAGCGGACGCCCGCCGGGCGTTGGGGAGACCCCCAGGAATTGATCGGCGCGGCGGTGTTCCTTGCCTCCCCCGCCGCCGATTTCGTCAACGGTCATCTGCTGTTTGTCGACGGCGGCATGGCGGCGGTGGTGTAATCAGACGCTAAACGGGCGGATACCGCTTACCATCTCCGGCACCGCGCTGAAATACAGCAGCGCGCCCGCTCCCACCAATAGCACCCCGCCGGCGAGCGCCAGCGTTGTCCATACCACATTACGCCACAGCGACGGCGCGCGCGGCGTTATCAGCCGTTTCGCGCAGCTTTCCGGTAGAACGTTTCCCCACGAGGGCCCGCTGGCGGAACAGCTGTTTTTCCATTTGAGCGCCGCGTTGGAACGCTGCCATTTCCACATGGGCATCGATAGCAGCCTGCAAAGCGAAATAGAGGAAAAATATCCCAGTCTGCTGCGCGCTACCCGCTCGGCGATGATACCGCTGGAAGCGGAGTATCGTATTCGTTTCAGCCGAGAGGAGATGGGTCTGATTGCGGTCATCTTCGGCGCCTGGTTGATGCAAGAGACGGATTTGCAGGAAAAGCAGGTGGTGATTTTAAGCCAATCAGTGGGAGAGCAGGAGCGCAAACTGAAGCTGCAAATTCGGGAACTGACGCTGTTGCCGCTGAATATCAAATTTCAATCGGTCACCGAGCTTCAGGCGCGCGGCGCGCCGAAAAATACCGTGCTGGTGATTACCCCTTTCCAAATGTAATTGCCCTTATACTCACCGCCGCTGCTGCAGGTGCGCATACCGCTGCCGCAGGCGCAGCGCCAGCGGATCCGCGATCTGCTCGAATCCTGAACCCCGGCTGCGATACTGCCGAGCAGGCGCCGCGTCGCCTGCACGTCCTGACTCAACCTCGGCCCGCGCTGGCCGACTGGCGGCATGTGGCCCGAAAAACGCCGGGCCGACAATCGGCGGCGCGGGTAGCCCAAGTGCACCTCGGCGCTGCCAGGCCCCCCCAAAAAAAAACGGCCCCGCAGGGGGTCGGTTAGCAGTTTGTGACGGGGGTTATGCCAGCAAGCGCCGTGCAGTCCCCTTGTCTCGTTAAAACCGTCCGGTACCGTCAGGCGTAAACGGGATGACGAGCACAGATATCCAGCACTTTATTTTTAGTCCGTTCAATCACCGCGTCGTCGTTAATATTTTCCAGCACGTCGCACATCCAGCCGGCCAATTCACGCACATCGGCCTCGGTAAAACCGCGGCGGGTGACCGCCGGCGTGCCGATACGCACCCCAGAGGTAACGAACGGGCTCTTTGGATCGTTCGGCACGCTGTTCTTGTTGACGGTGATATTGGCACGGCCCAGCGCCGCATCCGCCTCTTTCCCGGTCAGGTTTTTATCTACCAAATCCAGCAAGAACAGGTGATTATCGGTAGCGCCGGAGACGACTTTGAACCCGCGCGACAAGAAAACTTCCACCATGGCCTTGGCGTTTTTGGCCACCTGCTGCTGGTGGGTTTTGAACGCGGGCTCCATCGCCTCTTTCAGCGCGACCGCCTTGGCGGCGATCACGTGCATCAACGGACCACCCTGCGCGCCGGGGAACACGGCGGAGTTCAGCTTTTTGTACAGCTCTTCGCTGCCGCCTTTGGCCAGGATCAAACCGCCGCGGGGGCCGGCCAGCGTCTTGTGGGTCGTGGTGGTCACCACGTGCGCGTGGGGCACCGGATTCGGATACACGCCGGCGGCGATAAGACCCGCCACGTGGGCCATATCCACGAACAGATAAGCGCCGATACTGTCGGCGATTTGCCGCATTTTGGCCCAGTTCACCACGCCGGAATAAGCGGAGAAACCACCGATAATCATTTTCGGCTGATGGGTTTTCGCCAGTTCGGCCAGCTGCTCATAATCGATATGGCCGCTCTCATCGATACCGTAAGGCACGATATTATACAATTTTCCGGAGAAATTGACCGGGGAGCCGTGGGTCAAATGACCGCCGTGCGCCAGATTCATCCCCAGCACGGTATCGCCCGGCTGCAGCAAGGTGGTATAAACGGCGAAGTTGGCTTGCGATCCCGAATGCGGCTGAACATTGGCATAATCGGCGCCAAACAGCGCTTTGGCGCGATCGATGGCCAACTGCTCCACCACGTCGACATATTCACATCCGCCGTAGTAGCGCTTGCCGGGATAGCCTTCCGCGTACTTATTGGTCAACTGTGAGCCCTGGGCCTGCATAACGCGCGGGCTGGTGTAGTTTTCAGATGCAATCAGTTCAATGTGCTCTTCCTGGCGCACCACTTCCTGCTCCATTGCCTGCCACAGTGCGGCATCATAATCTGCAATGTTCATATCACGCTTTAACATCTGTTTCTCCTGACTCTCAGCTAACCTACTACGGCGATTAAATTAGGGGGAATGACCGGCCGTCAGTGTAATCTTTTTTGCCTCATTTCCGAAAGGGTCCAGCGCCGCTTTTTACGCAAACGATTTCCTTTAAACGGCCGCATCCAGCCTGTAGCCGCCCCCCGGGCCACATCGCGAAATATTTTCATCGCGAAGGCGGAAAAATTCATGCGCGGTCCCCACGGGCATCCGGTGCGTTGCGCACTCACGGCGCTCACGCTTACCGCCTACGCGTGGGCGTGGCGATATTCCCGAGATGCATCGTGTGCCGCTCCTCGGGCGCCGGCTCAACGGAGTCGGTTTTCCAATGGCTTGGGCCGCCGGCAGCGAGCCTCAGATGGCTTCTTCGTCTTGCTCGCCGGTACGGATGCGCACGACGCGGGCGACGTCGAAGACAAAAATTTTGCCGTCGCCGATCTTACCGGTCTGTGCGGTATGCATAATGGTGTCGACGCAGCTGTCGACGATATCATCCGGTACCACCAGTTCAATTTTCACCTTGGGCAGGAAATCCACCATGTACTCCGCGCCGCGATACAATTCAGTATGCCCTTTTTGCCGCCCAAATCCTTTCACTTCGGTTACCGTCATCCCGGTAATGCCGACTTCGGCCAGCGCTTCGCGCACGTCATCCAATTTAAAGGGTTTGATTATCGCATCAATTTTTTTCATTACTTCACCTACTTGGTCGATTACCGGCGCTCGCCGTCGATCATCGGAAACGAGGGCCGATCAATGTTTAAAATCATTCGGGTCCAGCGTGTGGCGGGACAAGAGTTTATAAAATTCTGTACGGTTGCGACCAGCCATCCGTGCGGCCTGCGTCACATTTCCGCGGGTTATTTGCAATAACTTGCGTAAATAGCGCAACTCGAATTGATGGCGCGTCTCGGCGAAGGTCGGCATCACCGTGGTATCATCCGCCAGCGCATCACCGATGACCGGCGTGGAGGTTAACGCCACACACTGTTCTATCACGTTCACCAGTTGGCGTAGATTACCGGGCCAGCCGGCGGCCACCAGTCGTCTCATGGCATAGGCGGAAAAACTGCGCACGAAGGGTTTATGGCGCTGCGCCGCCATACGTAATAAATGCTGCGCCAGCAGGGGTATATCCTCGGCCCGTTCGTGCAAGGGCGGCAGTTTCAGGCTGACGACATTCAATCGATAATAGAGATCCTCGCGGAACTCCCCCGCCGCCATCGCCTTCGGCAAATCGCGATGGGTAACGGACAAAATGCGCACATCGATAGCGCGATCGCTGCCGAGCGGGCGCACCTTGCGCTCTTGCAGCACCCGCAGCAATTTGACCTGCAACGACAGCGGCATATCGCCGATTTCATCAAGAAATAACGTCCCCCCGTCGGCGGCCTGGAATAACCCTTCACGCTGACTGACCGCGCCGATGAAAGCGCCGCGGGCATGGCCGAACAGTTCGGACTCCAGCAGCGGCTCCGGTAAGGCGCCGCAGTTTATTGCAACGAACGGGGCATGGGCGCGCGGGCTGGCGGCGTGGATCGCCTTCGCCAAAATCTCTTTGCCGGTGCCGCTCTGCCCGCTCAGCAGGATGCTGACGTCCGACTGGGCGACCATCTTCGCTTGCTCCAGCAGGCGCAGCATGAGCGGGCTGCGGGTAACGATGGCCTCCCGCCAGCGTTCATCGCTGGCAGGTTGGGTCAACGCCAGCGCTTCGTCGATGGCGCGATAAAGCGCGTCGCGATCCACCGGTTTGGTCAGAAAACTGAACACCCTTTCCTGGGTCGCCGACACCGCTTCCGGGATCGAGCCGTGGGCGGTGAGTATGATCACCGGCAGGCCGGGCTGCTGCTGTATGGCCTTGAACAGCGCGATACCGTCCATTTCGTCCATGCGCAAATCGCTGATGACCAAGTCGATTTTATTGCGCAGCAGCTGCCGCAGCGCCTCTGGGCCGTTTTCCGCGGTCGTGACCGTGAACCCCTCGCTGGTCAGCCTCATGCCCAGCAGCTTCAGCAGGCTGGTATCATCATCCACCAGCAATAAATTGGCGTGTTTGCGCGTTCTCATTGGCGTGGCTCTCCGGCCTCCGGCGCCGCAACAGGCGGACGGGCGGCCGCGGCAGGGGGGGCCGCCGCGCCGCCACCGGGAGCGCTTGTGCCGCCCGCCTTCGGCGTCTGCCGTTCTCCGGACGGCGGTTTGCCGCTGCCGCCGTCGGAGGCGGCTGGGCCGTCATCGTCCGGCGTCTGCCATTTGCGCGATGATAGGCGTCGCTCGATATCGGTCAGATTTTGCAGCTTGCGGGCGGTAGCCGCCAGCTCCTGTTTAAACTGCTGTTCGCGCGCCGTCAGCGCACGCATCTGCTTGTCGCTTTCCTGTTGCTGACGCTGGGCGCGGCTGCGCTCATCGGCCAATACCAGCCGTAGCGCCTGATGCTGGCGCCATAGCGTAAACAGGGGGTAGATGCCGGCCGGAAAGTTGTCGCGGTAGCTTAGCAGGCGATGATAGGCCCGCCGCCGCTCGGTCACGTCGATATCGGCGGCGTCCAGCAGAATGCTCTGGCGGAAACTGTCCTGCCAGTTTGCATCCTGATGTCGCCAGGCTTCCGCGCGCGTCTGCGCCGGCGTCATGCGCGGAGCGCATTCCATCAGGCTTAACCAGTAGTCAGGCTTGTTCATCACCCCATCGTCACTCTGCCAGATGTCATCGCACACTTGTGCAAGCGTTGCCGGCGCCAAATGGGTGTGGGATCCCGGCACCTCGCTGAGCAACCGATGGCGACCGCCCCGTCCTGCTGGCAGGCGGAGAGCAGCAGCAGCGCCAGCAACACCACCAGCGCGGCGCGCGGGCGGCAGACGGCCGACAAATGCCAAGAGAGGTAATGAGCGGTCTGCCGCGGTGAACGTGCTGCTCCAGTCATGTATTAACCATTCTCGCCGGTTTGGGGGAGGGTAATGCGAAAGCAGACCGCGGCGTAATCCACGCTCACCAAATCGAGTTCACCGCGCATGCGGCGGATACAATCCCGAGCGATGCTCAATCCCAGTCCGCTGCCTTTCACCACGCCTTTACACTGGATGCTGCCTTGATAAAACGGCTCGAAAATCAGCGTCCGCTCCGTTTTAGCGATAGGCGTCCCGCTATTGGCCAGCTCCAGCAGGACACGCTGCCCGCTGAGGCGGCTGCGGATCCAGATGTTACCGGATTCCTGACCGTAGTGCACCGCATTGGAATACAGATTATCCAGCACCCGGCTTAAAAGCGCCGGCTGTGCCCGGCAATGGGTCACCTCAAGCGTTACGTGGTTATGTATGCCCTTGGCCCGCACCGGCAGGCTGTGGGCAGCGATGACGCCTGCTACCATCGCCGCCAGATCGATCTCCTCAGCTCCAGAAGGGCCGTCCGCCAACCGGCGATATAATCCAGCAATTGTTCAATGAGTTGCTGCAAGTGGCGGCGGCTGCTATCGAGAATCGCTACCACGTCCTTCTGATCGGCGCTCAGCGGACCCGCCACTTCATCCGCCAGCAGTTCAGCCCTTTCGCGCAGGCTGGCGAGCGGCGTCTTTAATTCATGGGAAATATGGCGCAGAAACTCGTGGCGCTGGGATTCCAACCAGGCCAGCCGCTCATTCAGCCAAATAATGCGCTGGGCCAGGGACTGAATTTCACGCGGCCCGCTAAACGGCGTATCCGCGGCCAGCGCTTGCCCCTCCCCCAGCCGGTTGATCATATTTTCCACCCGCTTCACCGGGCCGATAATCATACGGGTAAACAAGAATACCAGCGCCAAACTGAACAAAAACAGCAACAGCGCCAACCAGCCAAAAAAGCGCCCCTGTTCTGCGATGGCCTGCTACAACTGGCGGCCGCGGGCAAAAATATTTTCCCGCGTCGCCTGCACCAATTCGCCGTTGGCATGGGAAAAAGCCTCCAGCTACGCCGAGGCCTGACCGCCCTGACCGCTGTTTTCACAATGAAGTTTGTCAAGAGCGGCCAACAGGCTTTCGAGGCGCTGACGATAACGCGGATCCGGCAAAAGATCGCCGCGACCGATTAGGGTCAGGAGATACTGCTGGCGCTGATTTTGGTACAAGCGCGCCAGCGTTGGGTCGTCAAGAACGCAATATTGGCGATAGCTGCGCTCCATCGCCAGCGCCAAACTGGCCATATTTTCGGTGCGCCGGGCGTCCGCCAGCGTCGAGCGGTTGATCTCCGCCGCCTGCTCGCTCAGGGTATCCAGACTCTACCAGGCTTGCCAAGCCAACAGCGGCAGTAGCACCAGGCTGAACGCCAGGATCACCAATTGGCGCAGCGAACGGGAAAACGGACGCCACTTGTTCACGGTCATCGTCCTCAAAGGATTTACGGACAGGCCTTGATGCTAGCCGAGTGTCATCAGCAGGGAAAAAACAAAAAAGGCACTCGCCCGTGGGTCAAGTGCCTTAAATGGTAAAAGTAGGGGGTGCCTCACTCAACGTGTCGCCCTTTGATTTTTAACGCCGCCGGAGCAACGATTAACGGTTACGTTGGACGGTAGGCACCGTACATTGGCATCATTCGGAAGATATGGAGCGTGAATAAGCCTCCCTCAGGACGCTGCCATATCGAGATGAATGAGCGACTGAGTTAGAATAGCAGAAACCGTGCCACATCGCCAATAATACTTATAATATGTTGATTTACATGATTTTTTATTTATCTGTCGCCCAAGCTGGGCTGCAATCCAGACGGAAAACGAATAAAAATGTCGCCCTCGGGAGACATAAATGGGCGATTTAATAAAAATGATTAAAAAACATGAAGATAAATGTCGCCTTTTAACGACAGTGAGACGAGCATCCTAGCGGAAAAAGCGACAGAGGGAAGCCATCAGGCCAATAGCCGCTGCCGGGGCTATTTACCCCCTAGGCCAAACCCGGACAGAACAGCCCACAGGCCAAGCCCCGAGCCATATAGCCCATAGGAGTCCATGGCCGAAGTCCCGGGCCATGCAGCTCACAAGCGAAGGCCAGAGCCAAATAGCCCATTGGCGCCGCCCAGGCAATAGCACCACCGCCCCATGCCTGTGTCTCCACGCCGGCCGCTCGCCGGCGCAGATTCGCCAGGCCGCGTTAGCCCAGTTGCTTGCGCGCGTTGCGGAACAGTCGCATCCAAGGGCCATCTTCGCCCCACTCCGCGGGATGCCAGGAATGACTGACGGTACGGAATACCCGTTCAGGATGCGGCATAGTCAACGTGACACGTCCGCTGGCGTTGGTCACCGCGGTGATACCATTGGGTGAGCCATTGGGGTTGGCGGGATAATTCTCCGTGACCTTACCGTAGTTGTCCACATAGCGCAGCGCCACCAGGCCCGCATGCTCAAGCGCGGCCAAATGCGCCGCGTCGCGCAGCTCCACCAGACCTTCGCCGTGGGAGACGGCGATAGGCAGACGGGAGCCAACCATACCCTGCAACAGCAGCGACGGACTCTGGGTGACCTCCACCAGGCTGAACCGCGCCTCAAAACGTTCGGATTTATTGCGGACAAAGCGCAGCCACAACTCCGCTCCGGGGATCAGTTCACGCAAATTGGACATCATCTGACATCCGTTGCAGACCCCGAGCGCCAAGGTCTGCGGCCGGTGAAAGAACGCCTCGAACTCATCGCGCACCCGCGAATTGAACAAAATCGACTTCGCCCAACCTTCACCCGCGCCCAAAACATCGCCATAGGAGAAACCGCCGCAGGCCACCAGCGTATGGAAATCGTCCAACGTCCGCGCACCGGCGAGCAGATCGCTCATATGCACATCGACAGCCTCAAAGCCCGCACGGTGGAAGGCGGCCGCCATCTCCACATGAGAATTCACGCCCTGCTCCCGCAGTACCGCAACTTTCGGCCACGCGCCCCTGGCGATAAACGGCGCGGCGATATCATCGGCAGGATCAAAACTCAACGCTACCGCCAGGCCCGGATCGTTATCGTCCTGACGGGCCGCATGTTCCTGATCGGCGCTTTCGGGATTGTCGCGCAGCCGCTGCATCTGCCAGCTGGTTTCCGCCCACCAGGTTCTGAGGGTGGTGCGGCTCTCGCTGTAAAGCGGGCGCTCCCCGGCGCGCAGGATAAACCGGTCGCCGGGCTGGGCCGTACCTAGATAGAACAGACAATCCTCCAGCCCCTCCTGGCGGAACAGGGCCGTTACCGCGTCGCGGTCGGCCGCGTCAATCTGGATAACCGCCCCCAATTCCTCATTAAACAGGGCGGCCAGCGCATCTTCCCCCAGCGTGCCGATATCGGCATCAATGCCGCAGTGGCCGGCAAACGCCATCTCCGCCAGCGTAACCAGTAAACCACCGTCGGCGCGATCGTGGTAGGCCAACAGCGTTCCTTGCGCCACCAACTGTTGCATAACGCGGAAGAAGCCGGCCAGTTGCCCGGCGTCGCGCACGTCGGCGGTTTCGTCCCCGAGCTGGCGGTAAACCTGCGCCAGGGCGGTAGCGCCCAGCGCCTGATGCCCGGCGCCCAAATCAATAAGCAGCAGCGCATTATCGCGCGCCGGCTGTAATTGCGGCGTCACGGTCGCACGCACATCTTCCACGCGAGCGAACGCGGTGATAACCAGCGACAGCGGCGCGGTCATTTCCCGCTGCTCTGCTCCCTGCTGCCAGCGCGTTTTCATCGACATGGAATCCTTGCCCACCGGGATAGTCAGCCCCAGCGCCGGGCAAAGCTCCTCGCCCACGGCTTTCACCGCCTGATACAGGCCGGCGTCTTCGCCGGGATGACCCGCGGCCGCCATCCAGTTGGCTGAAAGTTTCACCCGTTTGATCTCGCCGATGTGTGTCGCGGCCAGGTTGGTCAGCGCTTCGCCCACCGCCAGGCGGGCGGAAGCGGCAAAATTCAATAGCGCCACCGGCGCCCGCTCGCCAAGGGACATCGCCTCGCCGTAATAGCTGTCCAGGCTGGCGGTGGTAACGGCGCAGTCCGCCACCGGCACCTGCCAGGGTCCAACCATCTGATCGCGCGCCACCATGCTGGTTACGCTGCGATCGCCAATGGTAATAAGGAAGGTTTTTTCCGCCACCGCCGGTAGATGCAGCACGCGGTTAACCGCCTCGGCAAGCGTGATGCCGTCGCGATTCAGCGCGTGGCCCGCGGCCTGTAGGCTGACGGCGTCACGCAGCATTTTCGGCGTCTTGCCGAGCAGCACATCCAGCGGCAAATCAATCGGCCGGTCGCCGAAATGGTCGTCGTCCAGGCTGAGATGCAGCGCTTGCGTTGCTTCCCCGATCACCGCATAGGGCGCGCGCTCGCAGCGGCAGATGGCGTCAAATTCCGCCAGCCGCTCCGGCGCGACCGCCATAACATAACGCTCTTGGGATTCGTTGCACCAGACTTCGAGCGGGCTCATGCCCGGTTCGTCATTGGGAATTTCGCGCAATTGGAAACGGCCGCCGCGCCCGCCGTCGCTGACCAGCTCCGGCATCGCGTTGGACAAGCCGCCGGCGCCCACGTCATGGATAAAGAGAATCGGATTCTCCTCGCCCCGCTGCCAGCAACGGTCGATAACTTCCTGGCAGCGGCGTTCCATTTCCGGATTGTCGCGCTGCACCGAGGCGAAATCCAAGTCGGCGTCTGACTGCCCGGAGGCCATCGAAGACGCCGCGCCGCCGCCGAGGCCAATATTCATCGCCGGTCCGCCCAGAACAATCAGCTTGGCGCCCACGCTGATTTCCCCTTTTTGCACGTGGGATGCGCGGATATTGCCGATGCCGCCGGCCAGCATGACGGGCTTGTGGTAACCCCGCAGCTCCACGCCGTTGTGGCTATCAACGCGCTCCTCATAGGTGCGGAAATAGCCGGTCAGCGCCGGGCGGCCGAATTCGTTGTTGAACGCGGCGCCCCCGAGCGGCCCGTCGGTCATGATATCCAGCGCGCTGACGATGCGCTCCGGGCGGCCGAAGTCTTCTTCCCACGGCTGCTCAAAGCCCGGGATGCGTAAATTGGAGACCGAAAAACCGACCAGACCGGCTTTCGGCTTGGCGCCGCGGCCGGTAGCGCCTTCATCGCGGATTTCGCCGCCTGAGCCGGTCGCCGCGCCGGGCCAGGGCGAGATGGCGGTCGGGTGGTTATGGGTTTCGACCTTCATCAAAATGTGCGCCGCTTCCTGATGGTAGTCATAGCGCCCCGCCTGCGCATCGGGAAAGAAACGCCCCACCGCCGATCCTTCCATCACCGCGGCGTTGTCTTTATAGGCGGACAACACAAACTCGGGCGTCTGCTCGAAGGTGTTTTTGATCATCTTGAACAGCGACTTCGTCTGCGGCTGGCCGTCGATAACCCAGTCGGCGTTGAAGATCTTGTGCCGGCAATGCTCTGAGTTAGCCTGCGCGAACATGTACAACTCGACATCGCTGGGATTACGCCCCAAACGGGTGAAGGCCGCGAAGAGATAATCGATTTCGTCCTGCGCCAGCGCCAGACCCAGCGCCAAATTGGCCGCCTCCAGCGCGCCGCGCCCTTCGCCCATCACGTCCACCAGCGTCACCGGCGCCGGCGCGTGCTGAGCAAATAACGCCTGCGCCTCCTCCAGACGGGTAAACACCGTTTCCATCATCCGATCGTGCAACAGGGCGGCGAGCTGGCGCCACTGGGGCTCACTCAGCCGCGGCGCCTGAATATAGTAGGCCAAACCGCGCTCCAGACGCATGACCTGGGGCAAGGCGCAGTTGTGGGCAATATCTGTCGCCTTCGACGACCAGGGAGACCGCGTGCCGGGTCGCGGCGTCACCAGCAATAGCCGCCCCTGCGGCTGATGTTTGGCGAGAGAAGGCCCGTATTTCAATAGTCGCTGCAGCCGATTTAACGCATCCTCGTCGAGCGCCGTGCTGACATCGGCGAAATGGATGTATTCGGCATAGATATCGTCGACCGGCAGACGGGCGTCCTGACAGCGGACCAGCAGCTTATTAATGCGAAATGCGGACAGAGCGGGCGAACCGCGCAATATTTCCATAGTAACAGATCTCTCGTTTTGAACCGCCGGCCGCGGGTGTGTGGCTCGACCATTCATGGGGCGCAACAGCAGGGGAAAACGCGCGTCATTATAGAGAATCCCGGCTGCGGACGAAACCGTTTGCGCAGTTATTCTTTCATCCTTATTGACCCCCTGAGCACCTGAACGCATGCATCAATCTTGTTGCACGTTGGCGCTTTGTTGCGCAAAATTCCCTCCTGTTCGGAGAAAAAACCATAATAATACTGCCGTTAACGACAGCGAGGCCTGCCTCCGGCATGAGATAACGCTTTGAAGCGCTTTAAATTAAATTATTTTATTATCGGCCTTATCGCCATTTTGCTCACCTGGGCACTCTGGACTACCGTCCCCTGGCGAAACGCCCATCAGGATAGCCTGGCGGCCATTAAAGCGCGCGGCGAACTTCGTATCAGCACTCTGGACGCGCCGCTGAGCTATTATCGCGTCAATAATCAACCGGCGGGTTTCAATTACGATCTGGCGCAACGCTTCGCCGATTACCTCGGCGTCAAACTGAAGGTGCGCGTTCGCAGCAATCTGAATCAGCTGTTTGACGACTTGGATAATGACAACGCCGATCTTCTGGCCGCCAGCTTGATTTACAACACTGAGCGGCTGAACAGATTCACCGTTGGTCCGTCCTACTATTCGGTATCGCAGCAATTGGTGTACCGCCTGGGCCAGCCGCGGCCGAAAAATTTGGGGGATCTCCGGGGGCGGCTGGCGGTCGCTTCGGGGTCGGCGCAAATTTCCCAGCTCCGGCAGTTGAAAAAGAAGCAATATCCGCAGTTATCCTGGGAAGTCTCATCGGATTTAAGCAGCCGGTCGCTGCTGGAAAAAGTGGCGGAGGGTAAGCTGGATTATACGCTGGCCGACTCCGCCACCGTCGGGCTGCTGCAGCGAGTGCATCCGCAGCTGGCGGTGGCGTTTGATATTACCGAGAAAGAACCGGTTACCTGGTATCTTCGGCGCAGCGATAGCGAGGGGCTGTCGGCCGCGCTGCTGGACTTCTTCAGCCAGTTAAACGACAACGGCATCATGGCGCGGCTGGAGGAAAAGTATCTCGGTCACGTTGGCGGGTTCGATTATGTGGATACCAAAACCTTCCTTAACGCAATTGATGCGATTCTGCCCGCGCTGCAACCGCTGTTTGAACGCTATGCCCGCGATATCGATTGGAAGTTGCTGGCGGCCATTTCCTATCAAGAATCCCATTGGGATCCGCTAGCCACGTCGACCACCGGGGTACGCGGGCTGATGATGCTTACCCACCCCACCGCCGACAGTCTGGGAATAGGCGATCGAACCAACGCCGAGCAAAGCGTGCGCGGCGGCGCGCTTTATTTGTCGCGCATGATGCAGCGGGTGCCGGATTCCATCCCAGAAGATGAAAAGATTTGGTTTGCCCTGGCGGCCTATAACATGGGCTATGCCCATATGCTGGATGCGCGCGCCCTGACGGCGAAGCAGCAGGGCAACCCCGACAGTTGGGTCGACGTGAAGCTGCGGCTGCCGATGCTCAGCCAGCCGCGCTATTACAAACAAACGCTGTACGGTTACGCCCGCGGCCAGCAGGCGTATAACTACGTGGAAAATATCCGCCGCTATGAAATCAGTCTGGTGGGGTATTTGCAGGAAAAAGAGAAAAAGGCGGCGCAATTGGCGGCCTGGAACGCCGATCCCGCCAATGCCTACCCGGTGGTCACGTCGGAGGATCTACAGACGCTAACGCCGGCCAGCACGGGTGCCCATCCTTAACACGGCGCTTTCTTGAGGCGGTGTGTCCTGTGTGCGCCCGCGGTGGTGTTAGGAGCGTTCGTCGGGCAGCGGCGGTTGCAGCCCCAGGCGGTGTGCCCTGTGCTGCGCCCGACGATGGCGAAAGAAAGCGCTGAGCTGAGCTGAACACGCCTGCGCCAGCACGCCGCCGGTGAGTATAACTCGGTGGTTCATCCCCGGATGGCCGAGCACATCCAGCAGCGATCCCGCCGCGCCGGTTTTTTCGTCATGCGCGCCAAAAATCAAACGGCCGATGCGAGCGTGGATCATCGCCCCCGCGCACATCACGCACGGTTCCAGCGTCACGTACATCGCCGCGTTCAGCAACCGGTAATTACCCACCCGCCGCCCCCCCTGGCGCAGCACCATGATTTCGGCGTGGGCGGTGGGATCATGATGACCGATGGAGCGGTTCCAGCCCTCGCCGATAATCTCGTCGTTCAACACCAATACCGCGCCGACCGGCACTTCGCCCTCGGCTTGCGCGCCCCCCGCCAGCATCAGGGCGTGACGCATCCAAAATTCATCGCTGCAATGCTCGCTCATGACCGCTCCCCCGGCTGACAACCGCGGCGGATTATACCGGCCAGGCCGCGGGTTAGGAAGGGGGGCTCAATCCAGCCGCTTAAGTTGACCGTCATGGGTGACCCGCCAGCGATATTCGCAAAAATAAAGCAGCGGACTGTCGTGAACGCTGTCGCTGTAACCGCTATACAATTTCAACGGGATCCCCAGCTCGCGCTCCAACTGCGCCACTTTTTTATGGCCCAGACAGCGCAGGGTCAGCACCCAGCCGCCGTAGCGCCGGTGCATACGGCTGCCGATAAGCCGCACCTGGGGCAAGAAAACCGCATCGTGGTAAACATTTTCCACCAGCGACTCCGGCGAGCCGGTAATAAGCCACACCTGGGCATCCTGGGGCGAGGTAGTCGTCGAGGCGCGCCAATACATGCGGAAAACGCCGCACGCGCTGACGGAAGACCGCCGCGAACGCCGCCTGTAGCGCCTGCAGCTTGGCCTCGCTGTGGCCGAAGGTAATCGACCAGAGCAGCAGGCTCATCGGCCAGCGGGCCGAGCGGCCTTTTACCAGCAGCCCAAGAGCCACCACCGGAAGAACGGGGATCACCAGCACGATGTTCAGCGGCAAATGCGCAAGCAGATAGCTCAGGAAGCAGCCGAACATATCCTGTTGATGCAGCGTGCCGTCCAAATCAAAAAACACGACGCGCTGGGCGGTTGGGTTAATCAAAAGCTACTCCTCTGGATCGTTGAATCCTATCAGCCATGTAAAAATAAATCCCCCCGTGATGGCGGCCGCCCATCCGGCCAAATAGGCGGCGACTTTACCGGTGACGATGGTCAGCGCCAGCGGCAATCCCGACAGACCAAAAGTGATAAGCATCGCCACTTTAAGATAACTTATCACCGCGCCGCCCACCGCACCGCCGAGGCAGGCGGCAACAAACGGTCGACCAAGAGGCAGCGTGACGCCGAAAATCAGCGGCTCGCCGATACCGAGCAACCCCACCGGCAAGGCGGCCTTGATCACCTTTTTCAGCCGGGCGCTACGGGTTTTCACCAGCACGGCAAAGGACGCGCCTACCTGCCCCACCCCGGCCATGGCCAGGATCGGCAGCAGAGGATTGACGTCGTGGGACTGAATGAGCTCCACATGCAGCGGCACCATCCCTTGATGCAGGCCGGTCAGCACCAGCGGCAAAAAACTTCCCGCCAGTAAAGTGCCGACCGCCATGCCACTGCGATCAATCGCGACATTCACCCCGTGGGCAATAGCGTCGGATACCGCCCCACCGAGCGGTTGCAGCACAACTATCGCCAGCGACGCAGTTATCAGTGTAGTCAGAAGCGGATTAACTATCAGCTCTATCGACTCCGGTAAATGGCGCCGCAACACTTTTTCCACCCAGCACATCAGGGCAACCACCAGCAACACGGCGATCATCCCGCCACGACCGGGCTGTAGCGGCTCGTCGAAAAGCCGGATTTGCGCTAGACCGGGGCTGCTCAAAATCGCGGCCATCACCCCGCCCATGGCCTGTGAACCGCCGAACACCCGCGCCGCGTTTACCCCCACCAAAATGTTCATGATGGCGAATACCGCACTGCCAAACAGCGCCAGCAGTCCGAGCACATTAGGATAGGACCGCGCTATATCGCCGCTGACGTCCGAACGCGTAAGCAAATTGATCAGTCCCGTGATAAGACCGGAGGCGATAAACGCCGGGATGAGCGGAATAAACACGTTGGCCAACTGGCGCAGAGCGCCGCTGACGGGGGACCTCGCCCGGCGCATTCGGCAGTAGGCGGCGCATGGCGTCGACGATCTTCGCCGCGGCGCCCGGTCCAGCGATAAGCTGATGCTGCCGGCCCTGCATAATGTAGCCTTTAACGCCCTCCACACGTTTGATGGCGTCGATATCCACGCGTCGGTCATCGACCACTTCGACCCGCACCCGGGTCATGCAGTTCTCCAGCTTTAGCACATTTTCCGGCCCGCCAAGGCCGGACAGCAGCGCTGCCGCCACGCTGTCGCTCTGATGCATTCTGGGGCTCCCGTCCCGTTAATGATGGCGCACCGCGTTGAGCCGGCGCGCCCCAAGCGTCCGTTAGGCCGACGGGCGGATAGCGCGCCGTTGGGCGTCGCATTGGCGCTGGTCAAAGACAGCTTTGCCCAATGTGCCGCTCGCCGACCCCTGTTATGTGCGGTCGTCCGCCAACGCCACCCGCAAAAAGCCGTCGTGCGCTCCCAGCGCCGCTTAGCAGCATGAGAATAGCCGGTTTAACGTCATAGTCGGTCTGCGCCGGGGCCGACTTTGCCCGGTCGACGCCGACGCCGCAGGCCTCGCAAACAATGCGGCAGGCGCGGTCGCGAAGCTTCACATTGGTGGCCTTTACATCCACCATTAGGTTTTGATAAACCTTGCCCAGTTTCACCATGGCGCCGGTGGAGATCATATTCAGCACCAGTTTCTGCGCGGTGCCGGATTTCATGCGCGTCGAACCGGTCAGCACTTCTGACCCCACCACCGGTGATATCGCAATATCCGCCGCCTGGGCGATCGGCGAATCCGGATTACAGGAGACCGCGACGGTGGCGCAGCCCAGCGTGCGGGCATAGCGCAATGCGCCCAGCACGTACGGGGTTCGGCCCGACGCCGCGAGCCCCACGACGAGATCGGCGGGGGTGAGCTGGAGGTGTCGGAGGTCGCGTTCTCCCAGCGCCATATCGTCCTCCGCCCCCTCCACCGCTTTGAGCAGCGCGCCGGGACCGCTGGCAATGAGGCCGATCATCTTGTCTGGCGGCACGCCGAAGGTCGGCGGGCATTCCGACGCATCCAGCACCCCCAGCCTGCCGCTGGTGCCGGCCCCCAGATAGATAAAGCCGCCCGCCGGCCCCGAGCGCCTGCGCCGCCCGATCGATAGCGGCGGCCACCGCCGGCAGCTCGGACGCAATGGCCTCCGGCACCTGCTTGTCCTGTTGATTAAACAGCCTCACCATCTCAAGCGTTGGTAAGGTATCCAAAGCCATCGAGTCCGGATGGCGTGTTTCCGATACGAGCGCCCCTAAATTCATACAGTCACCGTTGAATTTTTAATTCAAATAATAAAAACTATTATCGAATAGATAATTCCTGTAGGCGAGGGAAATCTCGCCGCCCGATCCCGGGGAGCCTTCCCCTCGTTCCGCTACGACGGCGTAACGCCGGAGAACAGTGCATGAGCCGTTTATTACGGATACGCCAGTTATACCGATCGCTATCACGCAATGACCAGAAATTGGCGGATTTTTTACTGCATCATACCGAAGAAGCGCGTCATCTTAGTTCACAGCGCGTGGCGGAAATGACCGGCGTCAGCCAGTCAAGCGTGGTGAAATTTGCTCAGAAGCTGGGTTACAAAGGGTTTACCGCGCTAAAACTTGCCCTGAGCGAAGCGCTGGTCAATCGTCAGGATCCGCCCTCCATACCGGTACATAACCAAATACTCAGTGATGATCCCATCAAAACCGTAGGCGAAAAGCTGCTGGCGGAAAAAGTGGCCGCCCTGCGCGGCACGCTGGATATCAATAGCGAAGACAAATTGCGCCAGGGCGTGGAGATATTGCAACGCTCGAAGCGGATTATTATTGTCGGCATCGGCGCATCGGGCCCGGTGGCTCGCGATTTTTCCTACAAGCTGATGAAAAGCGGCATGGCGGCGGTGGCGGAAAACGACATGCACGTATTGCTGGCGACGGTGCAGGCGCTGGGTCCGGACGATCTGCTGTTCGCTATCTCTTTTAGCGGCACGCGACGGGAGATCAATCTGGCGGCGCAGGAGGCGCTGCGGGCAGGGGCGCGGGTCATGGCGGTCACCAATTTCGCGCCCAATGAGCTGCAACACTATGCCGATTTGACGCTGTATACCGTCTCAGAGCAGCAAGCCCAGCGTAGCGGGGCCATCTCCTCGAATATCGCGCAACAGGCGTTAACCGACTTACTGTTTATGGGGCTGGTACAACAGGATCTTGAACACGCCCCAGACCGCATCCGCCATAGTGAAGAGCTGGTCAAGAAGCTGGTCTGAGGTTGCCTTACCCGGCATGGGCCCGCAGCACGGTTTCATGCAAATTCAACCGCTGCCGGAAATTTTGCTCCCCCTGTCCGCCCGAGAGCGCATAACCATCGTCAATCATCGTGCGCACCATCAACGCCCGCCGCTGACTGGCGCTAAGCTCGGGCAGCGGAAACGCCAGCAGCACCTCGGCCCCGGCCGACACGGTGACCGCCTGAGCGCGGGTCACGCTAGCGCGCGGCAGTTGATAGGTCATGGTATAGCGATAAAATGCCGTCATACCGCTCTGGGCGTAAGGGTCGCCTTCCTGGCCGGTCTGGACACATTGGGCAATAGTGGTGCCGCACTCTTTTTCTAACGCGCTGCGCAATTGAAGTTTGGCCTGTTCAAAAAGCCGACGGTACGCCGGGTCGTTGAGATAATGCGCGACATTACGCTCCACCACCATCCGCGAGCCGATGACGTCCAGCGGGTGCTGGTTCCGGTCACATCCGATCACTGATTCCGATTTCACCCGATCACTGATTCCGGTCGCCCGATCAGCGATTCCGATTCTGTCCGATCGCTCATCTTCTGTTCCGCCATACTCTGGAGACTTTTAGCTTCCGGGGGCATGGCACGTAAAAAGAAGAAAGCGAGAACGGAAATGTGCATCTATATTAATGTGTTACGTATGAAATTCGAGCAGCGTCGCTCGAATCGCACTATCGCAGCAGCGCTCGGCATAGGCTGTACTACCGTGCACGATATCCTCGGCCGATTCACGGTAGCTAACCTGGTCTGGCCATTGCCGGCGGAACTGTCCCCCGTCGACCTCGACCGCCTGCTCTATCCCGGCAAATCCGGAAAAGTTATCAATACCTTACCCAGCTGGCTTGATATCGATACCGAGTTAAGCCGCAAGGGCATGACCAAGCAGCTGCTCTGGATGGAATATCAGTCCGCCGTGGGCGGTGATGCCCTCGGTTACTCACAGTTTTGTGCACTGTTCCGTGACTGGAAAAAGAAGCAGCGGCATTTCATGCGCATGGAGCACAAGGCCGGCGAAAAGCTCTTCATCGACTTCTGTGGCCCCACCGTACCTATCGTCAACCCTGCGACCGATAGCGTACGCCAGGTCGCTATCTTCGTCGCTGCCATGGGCGTGTCAGGCTATGCGTATATCGAAGCCTGCGAAGGCCAGGACATGGCATCGTGGCTCAATGCCAATAGCCGCTGCCTGCACTTCATGGGTGGGGTTCCGGAGCTGATGATACCTGATAATCTGCGCAGCGCTGTCAGCACCCCTGACCGCTATGAGCCGGTCATAAACCAGAGCTACCAGGCGCTGGCAAATCACTATGAGACAGTGGTGCTACCGGCGCGCCCGAGAAAACCGAAAGACAAGGCGAAGGCAGAATCAACTGTGCAGCTGGTAGAACGCTGGGTTTTGGCCCGGTTGCGTAAACGTAGGTTCTACTCGCTGGCCGAATTCAACCAGGTGATACGAGAACTCAATCATGAGTTGAATCTGCGCCCGATGCGTCATTACGGCGGACAAAGTCGCCTTGAGAACGCTTCGAGCAGCTGGACAAACCGGCTCTTGGGCCTCTACCGCCCACACAATGGGAATACAGTGAGTATCTCGTTGCTCGAGTGGGACCTGATTACCACATAGACTACGGCAAAAACTGGTACTCGGTGCCGCATCCGCTGGTAGGCGAGCGCGTTGACGTCATCGCCACCCAACGGCTGGTGCAAATCCACCATAAGGGCGTCTGCGTGGCTACGCACCCTCGCAGCGATAACACCTATAGGCACACGACTCAGGCGGCGCACATGCCGGCTAACCATAAGGGGCAGAGTCAGTGGACGCCGGAAAGGCTGTGCAGTTGGGCGCTGTCGGTGGGTGTGTGCACACTGAAAGTGGTCGAGTCCATCCAAAAGAGCAAAGCCCATCCGGAGCAGGCTTACCGCTCCGTGCTGGGGCTACTCAATCTGCAACGGCGCTATGAGACGACGCGACTGGAGAAGGCCTGCGCGCTGGCGTTGGAGAAAGGGTGCATTAACCGCTCTTTCATAGCCAACGTATTGAAACACGGTCGTGAAAGTGAGGTCACCCAGGACGGAGCCGGCGTATCAATGCTGGTTCACGAAAACCTCCGAGGTCCGGACAGTTATCACTAAGGAGAATAAATATGGATACACTGTTAATGGCTCTGCGAGAGCTGAAGTTGTCGGCAATGGTCCAGGCGTTGGAGACGCAACGCGAACTCCCGGGGAGTTATGGGGAGCTGGGGTTCGAGGAGCGGTTGTCGCTGATGGTAGAATAGGAAAATTTGCATAGAGAAAACAACCACATATGCCGTCTGCGACGGCAATCGCAAATGCGCTTGCAGGCAAAACCGGAAGATATCCGCTATATCCCTAGCCGAGGAGTGACACCGGAACAGATGCGAGATCTGCTAGGGGGACAATATCTGAAATATCAGAAAAGCATACTCATCACGGGGCCGGCAGGTACGGGCAAAACCTGGCTCAGTTGTGCGCTTGGTGAGCAGGCATGCCGGCAGCAATATAGCGTGCGTTACTGGCGAGTGGGTCGGTTGCTGGCCCATCTTCACCAGTGTCAGGTAGACGGGACCTATCTAAAACAGCTTAATCAGTTAGAAAAAATAGAGTTACTGATCTTGGACGACGTGGGCCTAGAATCAATAAGTCCGATGCAGGCAACGATGCTGTTGGAGGTGATGGAAGATCGCTACGACAAAAGCAGCAGCATCCTGATCAGTCAACTGCCGGTGAAAAAATGGTATGGACTGATAGAAAACCCCACGACAGCTGACGCGTTACTCGATCGGTCAGTACACCCCAGCTATAGACTGGAACTTAAAGGCGAATCACTACGCAAAGAGCAAGGAGTAGCCAGCACAGGAAAAATAGACTAAACCCGAGTCAGAAGATGAGCGAACACGTGATCGAATATCACTGGAATGGGTGATCGGAAAATACCGGAATAACTGATCGGATGTCGCCGGAACAGCTGATCGGATACGTCGGAATCTGCAAGGCCATCAGTATGGGCGCGGAGTATTATCAAATCGATGCCGACCGCTGTACGGAGTGTATCGGTCACTATGATCGGCCCACCTGCCAGCAGGTATGCCCTATCGACCACACGATCATTGCCGATCCGCAGCGTGTGGAAAGTCACGATGCGCTGTGGGAAAAGTTTGTGCTGCTGCACCACGCCGATAGGCTTTAGCCCGATGGCCGCAGCCGCGCGGTGTCAGCGTTCAAAGATGACCGTGGCGCAGGCGTAATGCCGCTCATCGGCCAACGTGACGTACATGCCGGTGACGCCTAATTGGCTGGCCAGCTCCGCCGCCTGGGCAAACAACCGTAACGAAGGTTTACCCAACGCATCATTGCAGACCTCAAACTGCGCAAAAGCCAGCCCGTCACGAATACCGGTGCCAAGCGCCTTGGACGCCGCCTCTTTTACCGCGAAGCGTTTGGCGAGGAAGCGTACCGGCTGATTGTGCTGCTGATATTGCAACCATTCATCGGGGCTGAGGATTCGGCGCGCAAGCCGATCGCCGCTGCGGGAAACCACCGCCTCGATACGTCCAATCTCGACGATATCGGTACCAATGCCGACAATCGCCATCAGCCGCGCGCTTCCCGCATCAGGCGTTTCATGTCTCTTACCGCATCCGCCAGACCGCCAATCACGGCGCGGCTGATAATCGCGTGGCCGATATTCAGCTCGTGCATAGGCGCCAGCGCGGCCACGGGCTTCACATTGTGATAATCAAGACCGTGGCCGGCATTGACCTTGAGGCCCAGCGTCGTGGCGTACTGCGCGCCATGGCTGATGCGAGCGAACTCCGCGGCGCGCGATGCTTCATCGACCGCATCAGCATAGGCGCCGGTATGAATTTCAATGTAGGGCGCGCCCACCTCCGCCGCCGCCGCGATCTGACGCTCATCGGCATCAATAAACAGCGAGACCTGGATCCCGGCATCGCTTAGACGGGCCACGGCCTGACGAAGTTTGTCGCGATGGCCGGCCACATCCAGCCCGCCTTCGGTGGTGACTTCCTGGCGCTTTTCCGGCACCAGACAACAGAAATGCGGCGACAGGGAACAGGCAATAGCCACCATCTCCTCCGTAACCGCCATTTCCAGATTCATTCGGGTCTGAATCGTCTTGCGCAGCAGATGGACATCGCGATCGGTGATATGCCGGCGATCTTCGCGCAGATGCACGGTAATGCCGTCGGCCCCCGCTTGCTCGGCGATAAAAGCCGCTTGAACCGGATCCGGCCAGGCCGTCCCGCGCGCATTGCGTAACGTTGCGATATGATCGATATTCACGCCCAGCAGCAATTCAGACATCCCCTTCCCCTGACTTTTGTCGATACTGTGTCGCAGTGTAAACCAGCGCTGTGGCGCAGGCCAGTTTATTGCTCACCCGCTTCACCGGCTGGCCCCGGCGGATCCGCAGCCCCCGCCCCCGCATCGCCGGCGCCGCCCGGACGCCGGTCGAGCAACTAACGAAACAGCTCGCGGCTCTTGAGCGGTTTGCCGCCCAAATAGGGTTTCAGCGCCATACGGGTAAACCGCTTGGCCGCGCGCAGCGTGTCAACGTCGGGAAACTCGCGCGCCGCCAGGGCGCGCAGCTCGCGCCCGGTGAAGCTATAGCGATCCAAGAGTACGCTGGCGATAAAGCCTTTCTCTTCCCGGTAACGATAAGTCATGGCGTCGTCGACCGGCTCGCCGGAGCCGGCGCAATGCAGGAAATCGACGCCATAACCCAGATGCGTCAGCAACGCCAGTTCAAAACGGCGCAGCGCCGGTTCCGGTGAACCGGTGGCACCCGCCAGCCATTGCAGACACTGGAGGTAATCGTAAAACAGCGTGGAGTAATCGGTTTCATGGGCGAGTACGCGCGACAGCAGCTCGTTAATATAGAGTCCGCTATACAGCATTAACCCGGTCAGCGGCAGGCCCAGCGAGACGGGTTCGGCGCTGCGCAGGGTCTTTATCTCGCCGCGGCCGCCCCAGCGGGCCAGCAGCGGCGTAAACGGCTGCAGCACGCCTTTAAGCGCGGAACGGCGCGAACTCGCGCCCTTGGCCAGAACGCGCACCCGTCCTTGATGCTCGGTGAAAAAGTCCAGAAGCAGGCTGGTTTCGCTGTAGGGGCGTGCATGCAGCACGAAAGCGCGTTGCCAACCGTCCATCGGCGCTCCCTAGAGGTCGTCGACATAGCCCAGGCTGCGCAGGGCACGTTCATCATCGGCCCAGCCCGATTTGACTTTCACCCACAGCTCCAGATGCACCCGTGTCTCGAACATGGCTTCCATATCTTGCCGTGCTTCAATGCCGATTGTCTTAATTTTACTGCCCTTATTGCCGATAACCATTTTCTTCTGGCCGTCTCGTTCCACCAGAATCAGACCGTGGATATCGTAACCGCCGCGATCATTGGCCGCGAAGCGCTCAATTTCCACCGTAACGGAATAAGGAAGTTCATCACCCAGAAACCGCATCAGCTTTTCACGGATAATTTCCGATGCCATAAAACGCTGCGAGCGGTCGGTAATATAATCTTCGGGAAAATGATGCTCGGCCTCCGGCAGCGCTTTGCGCACAATACCGGCCAACGTATCGACGTTCATGCCGTTCTCGGCGCAGATAGGCACAATGTCATGGAAAGACATCTGCTGACTGAGAAACTGCATATGGGGCAGCAGCTTTTCCTTGTCAGCGACGTTATCCACTTTGTTAATCGCCAGTACGACCGGGCAGCCAACGTCGTGCAGTTTGTTCACCACCATTTCATCGTCCGGCGTCCAATGGGTGCCTTCCACTACGAAAATCACCAGTTCCACATCGCCGATGGAGCTGCTGGCGGCGCGATTCATCAAACGGTTGATTCCCCGTTTCTCTTCAATGTGCAGCCCTGGGGTATCCACGTAGATAGCCTGATAGGGCCCCTCGGTGTGGATCCCCATAATGCGGTGGCGGGTGGTTTGCGGTTTGCGCGAGGTAATAGAGACCTTCTGCCCCAACAACTGATTCAGCAGCGTGGATTTACCGACGTTTGGCCGGCCCACAATCGCCACAAACCCACAATAGGTCGTCTGTTCGCTCATTCAAGTTCCAACAGTTTAAGTGCTTGTTCCGCCGCGGCCTGCTCGGCTTTACGACGGCTTGAGCCATTGCCGACCACCGGCTGCGCCAGCCCGCTGACCTGGCAGTGTATGGTAAATTCCTGATCGTGCGCCTCGCCGCGCACCTGCACCACCAGATAGGTAGGCAGCGGCAAATGGCGTCCCTGAAGGTATTCTTGCAGCCGGGTTTTCGGGTCTTTTTGCTTATCGCCGGGGCTGATTTCATCCAAACGTGTGCGGTACCAGTCGAGGATCAGCTTTTCGACGGTTTGAATATCGCTGTCCAGGAACACGCTGCCAATCAACGCTTCTACCGTGTCGGCCAAAATGGATTCACGACGGAAACCGCCGCTTTTCAGCTCTCCCGGCCCCAGACGTAAACATTCGCCCAGCTCGAACTCCCGCGCCATTTCCGCAAGCGTATTGCCGCGCACCAGCGTGGCGCGCATCCGGCTCATATCGCCCTCGTCGACGCGTGGGAAACGCTGATACAGCGCATTGGCGATAACATAGCTCAATATAGAATCGCCCAAAAATTCCAGCCGCTCATTGTGTTTGCTGTTGGCGCTGCGGTGCGTTAACGCCTGTAACAAAAGATCGTGCTGTTGAAAAGTGTAGCCCAGTTTCTTCTGGAGCCTATTTATTAAGATGGGATTCATGCGTTACCAATAACTCAACCATGCGTAAAAAACCGCAGCTGACGGAACAGGCCTGGGAACGACACGCCTGTCCAAAACTGTTTCGTTTGCAGTGGCTCCCGCGAAGGGAGCCCGCCTTTCCTAACCTGAGAGGTATTCTACATCGGTAAGCGAAATAATGCTTCGCTAAAAAAGGAATTAATGAATGCCGCCAATACGGCTTAAGCGTACGCCGGTCGGCCATTGGCCTTCCTGCTTATCGAAGCTCATCCAGATCGCCGTCGCTTTACCCACCAGATTTCTTTCCGGCACGAATCCCCAATAACGGCTGTCGGCGCTGTTATCACGATTATCGCCCATCATGAAATACTCTCCCTGCGGCACCACCCACTCCGCCAGTGAATTGCCCGGCTGCTGATAATAAATGCCCAATTGATCCTGCTGTCCCGGCACCGTCAGCACATTGTGCACCACGCCGCCCAACGATTCTTTGCGCTGCGCCAGGCGAATGCCGCCGTCCACCTGCCTATCGAGCGCGACCTGCAGGAAACCGCTACTGGCTTCGCCGTTGCCGGTCGAGTTGAAGGTCTGTACAAAATCACTTGGGGCGAATTCGCTATAGGTAATGGGCAACGCCGTGGCGCAGTCCTGCCCGCTGGCGCAGCCAGGCTGCACCGTCACGCGTTTGTTGACCGGATCATAACTGACCCGGTCGCCCGGCAAACCCACGACCCGTTTAATATAGTCCAGGCTAGGATCGGGCGGGTATTTGAATACCACGACGTCACCGCGTTTGGTATGGCCGGTTTCAATGAGCGTCGTCTGGGTGATCGGGTCTTTAATGCCATAGGCGAACTTTTCCACCAGAATGAAATCTCCGACCAACAGCGTCGGCATCATAGATCCCGAGGGAATTTGAAACGGCTCGAAAATAAATGAGCGCACCACAAACACCAATAACAATACCGGGAAAATGGACGCGCAGGTCTCGATCCAGCCAGGTTTATGGCTGACCTTCGCGGCGACGTCATTCCCGGCCGGCACCCCGACGGCGTCAGCGCGTTGCTGGCCGGGTTGCTGCGCCAGCCGGCGGCGCGCAGGCGCCAGTTTGAAACGTTCCAGGCACCAGAGGATCCCGGTGATAAGCGGCGCGATTGCCAGAATCAGGGCAAACATATTGGCCATGCCATCTCCTCAAACTTATTTGCTGTCTTTACCCACGTGCAGAATCGCCAGGAACGCTTCCTGCGGTAGCTCAACGTTACCCACCTGCTTCATGCGCTTTTTACCTTCTTTCTGCTTTTGCAGCAGCTTTTTCTTACGGCTGACGTCGCCGCCATAGCACTTTGCCAGTACGTTCTTGCGCAACTGCTTGACGGTGGAACGGGCGATGATATGGTTGCCGATGGCCGCCTGAATAGCGATATCAAATTGCTGACGCGGGATCAGTTCCTGAAGTTTATCGACAAACTCGCAGCCGAGATACGGCGCGTTATCGCGATGGGTAATCAACGCCAGCGCATCGACCCGTTCGCCGTTAATCAACACATCCACCCGCACCATGTCCGAATTCTGAAAACGCTTGAACCCATAATCCAGCGAGGCATAGCCGCGCGAGGTGGATTTCAGCCGATCAAAGAAATCCAGCACCACTTCGGCCATGGGAATGTCATAGGTCAGCGCCACCTGATTGCCGTGATAGACCATATTGGTCTGCACGCCGCGTTTTTCGATACACAGCGTGATGACATTACCCAAATAAGCCTGCGGCAACAGCATGTGGCATTCGGCGACCGGCTCGCGCAGCTCGGCGATATTATTCAGCGGCGGCAGCTTGGACGGGCTGTCTACATATACCGTGTTGTTGTCGGTGGTCAGCACCTCATAAATAACCGTTGGGGCGGTCGTTATCAGATCGAGATCATATTCCCGTTCCAGCCGTTCCTGGATGATTTCCATATGCAGCAAGCCGAGAAAGCCGCAGCGGAAGCCAAAACCCAATGCGGTAGAGCTTTCGGGTTCATAGAACAGCGAGGCATCATTCAGGCTGAGCTTGCCGAGGGCGTCGCGAAACGCCTCGTAGTCGTCGGAACTCACCGGGAATAGACCGGCATACACCTGCGGCTTCACTTTTTTAAAGCCCGGCAGTACGTTATCCGTCGGCTGGCGCGCAAGCGTAAGCGTATCGCCTACCGGCGCGCCGTGAATATCTTTAATGGCGCAGACCAGCCAACCGACCTCGCCACAGTTCAGCACTTCACGGTCGATCCGTTTGGGGGTGAAAATACCCAGCCGATCCGCGTTGTAAAGTTGACCGGTACTCATTACCTTTATTTTGTCGCCTTTACGCAGCGTGCCGTTCTTGATGCGCACCAGCGATACCACGCCTAAATAATTATCGAACCAGGAATCGATAATCAGCGCCTGCAGTGGTGCGGCGGGGTCGCCCTCCGGCGGCGGGATATCGCGCACCAACCGTTCGAGCACATCAGAGACACCGACACCGGTTTTCGCCGAACAGCGCACCGCGTCGGTGGCGTCAATGCCGACGATATCTTCGATCTCCTGCGCGACGCGATCAGGATCGGCGGCGGGCAGGTCGATTTTGTTCAGCACCGGCACCACTTCCAAATCCATTTCCATCGCGGTGTAGCAGTTGGCCAATGTTTGGGCCTCTACTCCTTGCCCGGCATCCACCACCAGCAGTGCCCCTTCGCACGCCGCCAGCGAACGGGAGACTTCATAGGAAAAATCCACATGCCCCGGGGTATCGATGAAATTCAGCTGATAAATCTGACCGTCAGGCGCCTTATAGTCCAGCGTCACGCTTTGCGCCTTAATGGTGATGCCGCGCTCACGCTCCAGGTCCATGGAGTCCAGCACCTGGGCCGCCATTTCACGCTCGCTCAGGCCGCCGCAGGTCTGGATTAGGCGATCGGATAGCGTCGATTTGCCGTGGTCGATGTGGGCAATAATGGAGAAGTTTCTTATTTTCTTCATTTATATTGATATTTCTCTAAGATATACGCCGCAACTTTCATTTATGGGCGCAAACATGGACACATAACTGAAAGTAACTAAAAATGTGGACGCATCTTACACTGAAAGAGATTTTCAAGGAAGAAGGCAGCTTGCGGCCAGCGAGCGCAAGCCAAAGGAAGATCTATTACATACACGGATTATCATCAAACTTCTTACTTCGCGCGTCGTTGATGATATATGTGATCACGCCGAAAATTGCTGCATCTCCGTCTTGTTGCTCATTCTCTAATGACTCCGTGTCTATCAAATCATTCAACTTGTCCAAGTGTTGAAGCGCCGGCCGCTCCCGCAGCAGCAAGCGGCGCATCACATAGCGCCCATTCACCGCAGCTATGACTATGCTGCCGTGGACCGGCGTTACAGAACAGTCAACCACCAGCAAGGCACCCTCACGGATGCCCGCGTTAACAGAGCTGCTACCGGAGCGCATGTAGTAAGTAGCAGCGCTGGCGCTGACAAGCGCGTTCAGATCAACCCCCTGCTCCATCATTTCACGCATAACCATTCGCCCTAAAATACTGTACATGCATGGGTCTTCCCCTGTTGTGGTGGCTCAATCGACAGTTCTGCATTTTTACTTTACTTATTCTTTTGGTTGGAACTTGGACTTCTATATGGATGTCAAACGTATTTACATTTAAAGGAATAACGTTCATGGCATGCTTAAAAAAATATGCATATGCCCCATTTATCTTACTGCTTCATGGTGTTGCAGCATCGGCCTCACCAAATATGATGTATGACACTGATAAGGAAGACTATTCACTGTCACCAGAGGTAACGCCAAAATTATCTTGGGAGAAAAGTGAGTCTCAAGTTGATAAAACTCAATATTGTCTTACCCCTAGCGATCCGGGATGCAGCAATATGTGGCAAAAGGAAAAAGAAAAGGAGAATGACGAGCGAATACAACATCACCATCAAAAAAAATTTTATAACTCCCTTAAATGATTGCTAAAAAATTCATATTTAGTTTCCCATAGTGGAACATTACGCCCAGCTTGAAACGTTCTTTGTTCCTGAAGCCCCGTGACTTGATCCTGAGCAGCCGTATTTTGCTGTTCAGGGACTCCGCATTCCCATTTGATACCCGGTTTTTCATTGCATTCAGAATGCCGTAAAGGCGTTTTGCCACCATGCGGGCAATGCTGGCCATGAGCGGTATGCCGGTGTCTTTAGCCATCGCCATCCATTCCTGCCACAGCTTACGGCTATGATTGTCATAGCGGCGGTGCCACAGATCGCGAGCAAGCTCTTTCATTACCCAGCACTGGCTCGTTTGGGGTAACACCAGCCGGGCAACTTCTAACCTCTCTGCCCAGCACCCGAGGCGATTTTGTTTGCTGTAAAACCATAGATAGCGTGAGCGGTGGGCGTCTTTCCTGTCTGACGACGGGATCTGTTTCATCTCAGCCTGACGGGTTTTATCAACGACGGCACACAACATTTTTGCCACATGGAAGTGATCGAAAGCGATTTTATCGACGGCATTGGGGAGATGGATGCGAGCTGCACTGATATAGGCCATGTTCATGTCCATAGACAGCGTTTTTATCTCATCAAGCTGGTGATCTCTCAGGCTGCGCAGATAACTGGCAAGGCTTTCTACACCGCGGTCGTCGGTCAGTTGCAAAGCGCGTCCCTGCCTGTCAGAGATAACGGTGACGTACTGGTGTCCTTTTTTGAACCCGACTTCATCCACGCAGAGGTGACGGGCGGATAAGGGTTGTTTTATCCGGGCCAAGCCTCGTTTGACTGCGCGCATCATGATGCCGTCAACGGCATTCCAACTGAGTTTGAGCTGCTTTCTGACAGCATCCACGGTGCTGACTTTCAGCCATGAAAGAACAAAGGCTTCGAACAACAAGGTGTAGCGGCTGCCTGACCCTGCCCAGGGAACAGGCAGTGTCTGGCAACCGTGCTCGGGGCAGTCAACGCGGGGGACATCAGCCTCAACCAGCGTGGTGAACTGACAGGTATCGAGGTGACGCCATTTAGGACGCCTGTGATCATGTATGGAGCAGGATTTACCGCAGGTTGGGCAGGCCAGTTGTGTGTGCTCGGCAATGCCGACAATTACCGTCACTGATCCAGATTTTTCATCAAGAGAAAGGGATTGTACCTGCCACGGTGCGGACAGGTTAAGGATATGGGCATAGAGGGACTTTTCGTCCATGGCAGACTCCTCAAAAATCAAGACTGCCATCATAATGCCCTTAGCCACCACAACAGGGGAAGACCCATATATATACAGGCTAGTATAAACGGCGGCCTCTGTGAAGTGAGTGATCACTTGCAACTAATATAGTTCGGACAAATCCGTTCCCCTATGGCCAAAATTCCCGCCGGCGCCGCATTTTCGCCGCCAATGCCGGCGATAACAGGTCTATGGCGAAACTCAGACAAGAAACGATAGGCGCCAGGCACTGGGTGATGGGTGTCAACGCTGGATGTCAGCGTGAGCGTTTAGCGTTGGGGATTGAGGATTGAGCATTGGGCGTTGACGGCAGACAAAGGATAACGGTGGACAATCGCCGGCCCGTGCGATCGGTTGCCGCGTCGACGCACGGCCCGACGTTCAGGGCCGGATAATTTTCTGCACTAGCCGGGCGATTTCCTGCCGGCTGGCGGGAGTACGATCCACCGCGTGATGCAGCATCATTCCCCCAATCAACACATCCAGCGCCCGGGCGGTGGGAAGATCGAAAAAACGCAGTAGCGCGCGCTGACTACGGGCCATCCAGTCCTGCATCACCGGTTTCAACCCGGGATGACGGCTGCCATAGAGGTACAATTCATAGCTTAACAACAAATTCCTCTCCAACGTGGCCTCATCGCCGCAGATGATATCCACGATAACCTCCCCCACCTCGTCAGCGCTGCAGGCGACCCCGAGCCGAGCCGCATAATCCGCCGACATCGCGACGGCAAACTAGCTAAACGCATCTTTAAGCAGCTCCTGCATACCGGCGAAATGATAGGTCATCGATCCCAGCGGGACATCGGCGGCGGCGGCGATCTTGCGGTGGGTGATACTCGCCACGCCATGTTGCGCAATCATATCGAGCGTCGCGTCGATAATACGCGCACGCCGCTCCGGGTCGGTACGCCGGCTTTTCTTGCTGCTCATACAGGTGCCCTCGGAAGGCTAAGGTGATAGAGGAAAACGGCCATCCGCCAAAGTGTACATTTGTGGGTCTTCCCCTGTTGTGGTGGCTAAGGGCATTATGATGGCAGTCTTGATTTTTGAGGAGTCTGCCATGGACGAAAAGTCCCTCTATGCCCATATCCTTAACCTGTCCGCACCGTGGCAGGTACAATCCCTTTCTCTTAATGAAAAATCTGGATCAGTGACGGTAATTGTCGGCATTGCCGAGCACACACAACTGGCCTGCCCAACCTGCGGTAAATCCTGCTCCATACATGATCACAGGCGTCCTAAATGGCGTCACCTCGATACCTGTCAGTTCACCACGCTGGTTGAGGCTGATGTCCCCCGCGTTGACTGCCCCGAGCACGGTTGCCAGACACTGCCTGTTCCCTGGGCAGGGTCAGGCAGCCGCTACACCTTGTTGTTCGAAGCCTTTGTTCTTTCATGGCTGAAAGTCAGCACCGTGGATGCTGTCAGAAAGCAGCTCAAACTCAGTTGGAATGCCGTTGACGGCATCATGATGCGCGCAGTCAAACGAGGCTTGGCCCGGATAAAACAACCCTTATCCGCCCGTCACCTCTGCGTGGATGAAGTCGGGTTCAAAAAAGGACACCAGTACGTCACCGTTATCTCTGACAGGCAGGGACGCGCTTTGCAACTGACCGACGACCGCGGTGTAGAAAGCCTTGCCAGTTATCTGCGCAGCCTGAGAGATCACCAGCTTGATGAGATAAAAACGCTGTCTATGGACATGAACATGGCCTATATCAGTGCAGCTCGCATCCATCTCCCCAATGCCGTCGATAAAATCGCTTTCAATCACTTCCATGTGGCAAAAATGTTGTGTGCCGTCGTTGATAAAACCCGTCAGGCTGAGATGAAACAGATCCCGTCGTCAGACAGGAAAGACGCCCACCGCTCACGCTATCTATGGTTTTACAGCAAACAAAATCGCCTCGGGTGCCGGGCAGAGAGGTTAGAAGTTGCCCGGTTGGTGTTACCCCAAACGAGCCAGTGCTGGGTAATGAAAGAGCTTGCTCGCGATCTGTGGCACCGCCGCTATGACAATCATAGCCGTAAGCTGTGGCAGGAATGGATGGCGATGGCTAAAGACACCGGCATACCGCTCATGGCCAGCATTGCCCGCATGGTGGCAAAACGCCTTTACGGCATTCTGAATGCAATGAAAAACCGGGTATCAAATGGGAATGCGGAGTCCCTGAACAGCAAAATACGGCTGCTCAGGATCAAGTCACGGGGCTTCAGGAACAAAGAACGTTTCAAGCTGGGCGTAATGTTCCACTATGGGAAACTAAATATGAATTTTTTAGCAATCATTTAAGGGAGTTATAAAATTTTTTTTGATGGTGATGTTGTATTCGCTCGTCATTCTCCTTTTCTTTTTCCTTTTGCCACATATTGCTGCATCCCGGATCGCTAGGGGTAAGACAATATTGAGTTTTATCAACTTGAGATTCACTTTTCTCCCAAGATAATTTTGGCGTTACCTCTGGTGACAGTGAATAGTCTTTCTTATCAGTGTCATACATCATATTCGGTGAGGTCGATGCTGCAACACCATGAAGCAGTAAGATAAATGGGGTATATGCATATTTTTTTAAGCATGACATGAACGTTATTCCTTTAAACGTAAATACGTTTGACATCCATACAGAAGTCCAAGTTCCAGCCAAAAGAATAAGTAAAGTAAAAATGCAGAACTGTCGATTGAGCCACCACAACAGGGGAAGACCCACATTTGTACATTATCATGGATGATGCTAGGCTCAGAAGCAAGATACCTTGCCATCAGGAGTTCGCTTGAGCCTGACCAGTATGTAACGCCGCGGCCTCGCGCTATTTCTCTTTTTCTTTATGCCCGGACTCTGTATGGCCTCCTGGGTAACCCGCACGCCCGCCATTCGCGACCGCCTGCACGCTTCCACCGCCGAAATGAGCATGGTGCTGTTTGGCCTATCGCTGGGCTCGATGGGCGGCATACTCAGTTCCGGCTGGCTGACCCGCCGCCTCGGTACCCGACCGGTCATTATTACCGGCATAGCGATGGTGACGGCCGCAATGCTTATCATTGCTTGCGGCGCGGCGCTCTCGCAGTCGGTGCTGGTCGCGGCCGGGCTGTTTTTCATCGGGGTCGGTATGGGCAGCGCCGAAGTGGCGATCAACATCGAAGGGGCGACCGTGGAGCGGCTGCTTGACCGCCCGGTGATGTCGATGCTGCACGGCTGCTATAGTCTGGGTACCCTGGCGGGCTCGGCGATCGGCATTGGTCTGACCGCCATGGATTTCCCTATTCAATGGCATTTACTGCTGATTGCGGGTATTGCGCTGCCGGCGGTGCCCTGGGGCTTGCGCTCAATTCCGGCCGGCACGGGTAAGGCGCAGGCAACAGTGGAAGGCCATCGGCGCAGCGGGTCGATGTTGAGAGTGATGAAAAACCGTCAGTTGTTGATGATAGGCGTCATCGTACTGGCGCTGGCGGAAGGCTCGGCCAGCGATTGGCTACCGCTATTGATGGTGGACGGGCATGGTTTCAACGCCACGTCCGGCTCGCTGATTTACGCCGGCTTTGCGCTGGCGATGACCGCCGGGCGATTTGGCGGCGGCATGTTCCAAATGCGGTTCGGGCGAGTCAATGTCGTGCGCGGCAGCGCGCTGCTGGGGGCCATGGGATTGGCGCTTATTATTTTCTCCAATAACGCGCTAGTGGCCGGCGGCGCGGTGGTGTTATGGGGACTGGGTGCCTCTCTCGGCTTTCCGCTCACGATCTCCGCCGCCGGCGACAGCGAGCATTTTGCCGCGGAGCGCGTCAGTATCGTCGCCACGCTGGGCTATGTGGCGTTTTTGGTCGGCCCGCCGCTGCTGGGTTTCCTGGGCCAGCATTTCGGCCTGCGCTCGGCGATGGTCCTGGCGCCGGCGATGCGGGAATCTTCGGCGCAAGCCACGACGCGGCCATGACGGCAGACGGCAAAAGTCACGCTGTGGCAATATAACCAATGCGACCCGCGGAATGGCGCGCGGCGTCAGCGCCTGCTAAAAAGCCTATTGGGCAGCAGCGGCGACGGTTTATGTATTGAACCGCCCTTTCACTGTGATTATGGTTACCATATTCACGTCGGCAAAAATGTCTATGCCAACGTCAATCTGGTGATCCTCGACTGCGCGCCGGTCACCCTGGGCGATAATGTCTTTATCGCGCCCAATGTTGGGATTTATACCGCAGGTCATCCGCTTGACGTGGCGCGCCGCAATCAGGGGTTAGAGTATGCTCTGCCGATCACTATCGGCAATAACGTATGGATAGGCGGCGGCGTGACTATCTTACCAGGCGTCACCATCGGCGATAATACGGTTATTGGCGCCGGCAGTGTGGTTACGCGGGACATACCGGCGTCAGTTCTGGCGTTCGGTTATCCCTGCCGAGTGTCGCGGCCGTTTAATCCGTCGTGGCTGGCCGGCGCCAAGGCGGCTTTCTGCCGACCCTCAGGGGCGCTGCGCCTGGGATCAACGCCGCCGCGGTCGTGGTTGACGGCGCCGCGGTCAGAATTGGCGCCACTGAGCTCGTGGTTGGCGCCCCCGCGGCGGGATAACGCGCCTTTCGCGCCGTGCTGCGGGGAAAGCGGTTCACCGCTTTCCGACTGACCGACAAATTGCCCGCCGCGCTGTATCGTCATACCGGCGCAGCGGCTGACGCCGTGCAGCTCGCCGTGCTCCAGGATGTCCAGCGTGGTGGCGCAACAGGTGCCTTCCACCTTGCCATCGATGATGATCTCGGGCGCCAGCAACTCCCCCTCCACCTCGCCGGCATGCATCACATGAATGGCCCCCTCTTTGGCGCGAATATTGCCGGTAATTTTGCCCCAGATATGAATATCGCCCTCAATGTCGATATCGCCGGTAAACACGGCGCTTTTGGCTATCAGCGTCGCGCGCTATTTTTCCACCCGCTGAGAAGCGCCCGCGGGCGCGGGCTCCGGCGGGAGCGGCGCTTGCGCAGGCATTTTTTTTCCAAACATCTTCCGGTTTTCCACCCTCGTTTTGACAAAATACAGGACCAACAGACCCAGTGCGGCAGATGCTGCCGCTGCGCACAACAGCGTTCTGTTCATAAGATACGCCGCCAGCGCCAGGATCCACCCCGTCCAGGCGCCATTCAGCCACAGGCCGTCCGGGTAGCGTTGTTGTGTTTTTTTGTTCATTCCCCTTGTTTCCAGCACCGCGCCGGCCCCGACGCGAATATCGCTGGCGGTCATCAATGCGGTGCGGATAAGCGTTTTCACGGCATCCCGTTGCGTCGCCAGCGCCATACTGGGCACGCCGGGATGCGCGGCCGCCATCTCCGGCAAATAAGGCAAATGGACAAAACCGCCGCGCATGGGGGCTTGCCGGCTGGCGATATAGTGGCACAGGCCGTAAAAAATCGCGTTGCAGTTATAGGTGCCGGCGGTTTGGGAAACAGAAGCGGGAATGCCCTCCCGGCGCAGCGCCTGCACCATGGCTTTAATCGGCAGCGTGGTAAAATAGCCGGCAGGCCCCTCTGGAAAAACCGGCTCATCCACCGGCTGCTGGCCGTCAAGCCTGCGCGCAACTTCCCATGAAGGATTCAGGCTTTCGCCATCAAAAGGTTCAATACCGGTTACGAGTACCACTGACATGGCTTCTTCTCCCTTATTTAGCGTTATGGCGGGATGATAGCCAAAGCGCAGGCAATTCTTGAAATGGATAAACGCTATTCCTATTATTGATGCCATGAATCTTGCCTCCGTCGATCTTAACTTGCTGGTGGTGTTTGAGGCCCTGTATGAAACGGGGAATGTCACCCTGGCCGGTAAACGGCTCAACCGCGCGCAGCCGTCGGTAAGCAATGCGCTGGGCCGCCTGCGCCTGATGTTTCAAGACGAGCTGTTTGTTCGCACCGCCGGCGGCATGGTGCCGACCGAAAAAGCGCGGACGCTGATACCGGCCATTGTCGCCATTCTTGATCAGGTGCGCGAGACCCTGGACAGAGATAGCGTATTCGATCCCGATCGGGCCCAGGGCCGACGTTTCACGCTGGCCGCCAGCGACTATGCCGATATCGTGCTGGTGCCCCATATTGTGCGTCACCTGCGCCGGCTGGCGCCCGGCATCGATTTGCGCTTGTGTTCGCTGGATCGGGAGCGCATTTACGCCCAGTTGGATAACGCGCAGGTGGATATCGCCATCGGCGGCCATTTGACGCCGCCGAAACGTATGCGGGTGGTGCCACTGTATAGCGAAGACTTCGTCTGCATCGCCGATCGCGCCACGCTACCCGCCGGATCTCGGGACGCCCCTCCCGGAACGCTAACGCTGCAAACCTATTTGCAGCGGCCCCACGCGCTGTTCGTTCCGAGCAATGACGGTTCACGGCGCGGGGTTATCGACCAGAAGCTCGCGGCCATGGGCTTATCGCGGCAACGTTCTCCCACATCGTAGCGCTGCCGCAGGCCGTAAGCGGCACCGACCTCATCGCCACGTTGGCCGGGCGAGTGGCTCGACAACTGCTTACCGATCCGCTGCGAATACTGGCTTTGCCGGCGGAACTGGCGGATACCGCTTTCAGCATTGATATGGTCAGCGGCCGCGGCGATAGCGCAAGCCGATGGCTAGCGCAACAACTCCTGCTGGCGGTGCGGCAAGTGCAGGCTGAGGAAAACAACCAGGGTTGAGCGGTGGCTACATGCAAAGTTAGCCCGACACGGGCTGACGGCTAACTGATGCCGCAGCAAAGCGGCGCGCATCCTGATACACTAAGGCAATAGCGCAAGATGACATCGGTTAGAAGCCGGATAGGGATCGGATAACATGAAAGAACAGGAAAAAGCGGAAATCAAACGGCTCAGCGACCGGCTGGATGCCCTGAACCATAAAGAGCCAAACGTCATTCAGCAGGGCGATCCTGAGCAATTGGCGCAGCACCATGAGGAAAAAGCGACGCTGGAAGCGGAAATTCACCGGCTGAAAAACCTGCGCGTCGCGAAGCTGAGCAAACAGACGCAGCAGCTACAAACGTTTTCATTCAGCCGGCCAATCAGCAAAAAAGAGCAGGCCGACATGGGCGCGCTGAAGAAAAAAGTTCGCGGTCTGGTGGTTGTGCACCCGATGATCGCCCTCGGCCGAGAAATGGGGCTGAAGGATGTCACCGGTTACGCCCGTAGCCCCTTTTAAGCGGCAGCTTTCCTCACCGGCATGACGACAGCGCAATGAACGATCTGCCTTACCTAAACGGTTATCCCGCCGACCTGGTCGAGCGCGTCCGCCGCCTGATGGCGCAGGACCGGCTCGGCCCTTGGCTTGAAAGCCAATATCCAACCCACCACGCTATTCAGACGGACAAAGCGCTGTACCAATACGTCAGCGAACTGAAACAGCGTTATCTGAAAAACACCGCCGCTCTCTCCAAGGTGTATTTCGATAATCGGCAGAATCCCGTTAAAGGAACGTTGGGTACCAACACCTTTGTCTCCCGTCCCCAGGGCGGCAAACTTAAAAGTAAAAACGAAATCCGCATCACCGCGTTGTTTCGCGCCGCTCCAGAGGCGTTTCTCAGGATGATCGTGATACACGAGCTGGCCCATTTAAAAGAGAAGGAGCATAACAAGTCCTTTTATCAATTATGCTGCCATATGGACCCCCGCTATCATCAATGGGAATTTGATATGCGCGTCTGGCTCACCTGGCGCGAACACGCATCATCGCGCGCCGAAGGGCAATAGCGCCGCGACGGTCATGCGTGCGTCAGCCGCACCAAAGAGAAACCATATCCCCCCTCTTTTGCCGATCCTGATCGCGCGCGGCCGCAGCCGATTTCCGGCCCGAGGTAAGCACGAGATTACCCGAAGCCAGGCGCTTAGGGCTTAGGGCTTAGGGCTTAGGGCTTAGGGAAGCAAAACCGGCACCGGGGACGGCGCCAAATGCACCCGGCGCTGCCACCGGTTCGATGATATGAAATGCGCATCGCCGCGCCCGATGACACCTGATGCTTATCACAGACCCGGTAGTATCAGACGCAAGCAACAGCGCTAATTAACGTCTGCCCCTGTTTAACGGGTACGCCAGACTTTAATTAACAACCCCGATCAATATTCCCCGACCCAGACGTTAATCGCAGGCTTATGGCGCCTGCTTCCTGAGCGATTAATATCATCAACCTTTCTCGGAAAATTATATTATCCGCCACGACTGAGATGAAAAATGTGATTATCTCTGATGGTTCATACGTGCTGAGATTAAAGCATATAATTGCCTGTTTGAGAAATATGCCCTGTGATACTTATTACCCTATTGTAATAAGTCCGGCGATACAGCTTGGTGTGAGATCACGCTTACATCATAGCGTCCAATAATATCCAGCCGCCTTCAATCTCATATTTAAAAACTGTCAATCTCATTTATTGAGGGGGGAAAATGCCATTATCTTCGATAGCACCGTCTGCTATTGCCTATCGCCGCACACATGTCGAATCTGCATCTGAAGAGAACACAACCCTGCTCGGTATGCAAACGCGCCATGCCGGCAATATTACCCTCACTAGCGCCGCAAGCGGGTCGGGCGCCAAACAACCGGAAACGACGGCGAACGAAGCCGGGCGCAGCGAGGATGCCCCGCTCTGTACCGCAACGATACCTTGGAAACAGGCGCTGACCACGGCAAGAACGGTTGCGGACAACGCTCAGAAGCAGCCGTTCACGCTTGCCGTCGCAGGCGCGAGCCCCCCACCGACACCGCTGGAACGGTACGTTTCACGCCCGGCGCGGAGAATGTGGTTATTTCATCAACGGCCTTGGGGGAAGATACGGGTGAGCCCGAATTATCCCCGGCTGAACGCCGTCTGCGAAATGTTCTCCGACCGGTGCTACGCTGCGTCCTTTCCGTGGGGATCCCCACCTGCGCCAGGGAGCTAGTACGCTTTGGCGTCCTCAGTGACCTGGGTGACGAATACCTTCCCGCGCTAAAAATAGCAGGATGTTGCGCCTCGCTACTGCCGTTCATTATCCAGAGCGGCGGACTGGGCCTTGATTATTTTCTTCAACGCTCAACCCCGACAAGCGTTTTAACGCGGGTGGCCGGGATGGTATTGGTGGCCTGGTCAAGTTATCAATTATGGGTCAGTGACCGTTTGACTGCCGTGGCGCTGGCACTGATTGCCGCTGAGTTTGTCTATGTCTTATCCAGGGATATTATCCAATTCTTTTTACTGCTGGTTGATAATAATAGCGAGCAGCTAAGCTTGAGAACGACGTTGCTTGCCGCGGGCATTTACGGGATAAATCAAATTCTGGTCGATATATTGATGAGCGTTAGCGCCGCCGCTCTGGCGAATCATACCAATATCGTGGCGGCGAATGCTATCGCGCGCCCGGTGGTCAATATTCTCGGCGAGGTGGCTGATGAACTAACCTACCGCTATATCTTGATCTTGAGGCCATGAACACGGAGGATGATGAGCTTGAAATTGGGATGCAGTGGCGACGGCGTGAAGATATCACCCTCAAAACCATCGTTATAGCATTTTTTACCACTCTGGCCGCACGGGCAACGTTATTTAGCTTAGCCTTTGGGTACGTCGAATTACTTGCCTCAGATGACATCACCGCGACATTTCTGATAGGCCTGATGTCCGTTGTAGGATATGTGCTTTTTATCGGCAATCACGCCCATAGCCCGGAGCCGGTCGCCGCGCCCGCGGAAGACGATCCTTCCGCCGCCGATGGAACGCTGCCGGCCGCCGTTGCGCTCATGCCGCTCTGACCGCGCGGCAACACACCCGCGCGGCGAACGGCTCAGGAGCGTTAGACGCGGTAAGGGAGCGAAAAGCGCGCCCTATTCGCGCTGGGCGCCGACACTGCCGCTGATGGTCAGCCCCCGCGTTTCTCGGCCAAACGACACCAGAATCGCTATCAATATCGCCACGGTTCCCGCCACCAGCGCCATGGCCAGACCGTAATTGTTACCGTGCGACTCGGCGACCGTGGCCTGCAGCGTGGCGTTCACCGACGCCAATAAATTCCCCAGTTGGTAGACAAATCCAGGCAGCACCGCGCGCGAGTTGGCGGGTACCAGTTCCGTAAGATAGCTGGGGATAACGCCCCAGGCGCCCTGCACCATAAACTGCATCAGAAACGCGCCGATGCCGATGGTGAGAGAGCTAGAGGAAAATGTACACAGCGGCAGCACCGGCAATGCCAACAATGAAGCGGTGATCATGGCTTTTTTACGGCCGATGCGTTCCGATAAAGAACCAAAGGTGATCCCCCCCAGCATGGCGGCGATGTTATAGCCGATGGCGATAAGGCTGACGGTATGGGGATCAAAACCGTGTTGTACTTTCAAGAAGGTGGGATACAGGTCCTGCTTACCGTGGCTGAAAAAGTTGAAGCAGGCCATCAATACCACCAGGTAGACGCACAGCTTCCAGTGCATGCGGATCACCGGCAATAGCGCCACGCTCTCTTTGCGCTCACGAGCCGCCAGCCACACCGGCGATTCCGGCACCTTGAAATAGATAAACGGCAGCAGCAGCACCGGCAGCGCCCCGATAAAAAACATACCGCGCCAGCCGACCAGCGCATAAAACAGTCCGTAGATAATTGATGCCAGTAAATAGCCGCCCGGGTAACCCGCCTGGAAAATACCGGACATCAGCCCGCGCGAACGATCGGGGATGGTTTCCATGGCAAGGGAGGATGCAACGCCCCAGATACCACCCATCGCGATGCCGTAGATAACCCTGAAGGCGATAAACAGCCCCAGCGTGGGCGACCAGGCCGAGAGCAGCTCAAATAATGAAAACATCAGGACATTGACCATTAATATCGGCCGGCGGCCGAATTTCTCCGCCAAACGTCCGAACAGCAGTGCCCCGATGGGCCGGACCGCCAACGTCAGCATAATGGAAATGGAAACATTGGCGATATCGGTATGAAACCAGCCAGCGAGGTCGCTGAGCACAAACACCAGAATAAAGAAATCAAAGGCATCCAGCAGGCAAAGCAGGCGAACGCCACATTGCGCTGGGTCGCGGTCCAATTGAACATAGATGTGATCCTGTGGTTCTGTAAGTAGGGTACCGGTAACGAGGCGCAGCACTATAGAGAGGCGCGATTGGCAGGACGAGAACGGCACGCTCCAAGTGTCCGGTCGTGGAACCGGTGCTGATGTCATGTTTTGGCAGTGTTATCTATTTGTTTATAACATTTAATTATTAGTCAGCTAGATGAAAGTTGTTTCAAAGCTATGCAAAGGGTAAATCTCCATGTCCCGCGTAGGACTATCCCGCCAGCGCGGACAGTCGTCAAAGGCGGATAATGAGATCGACGTCGGAAACAAAGAGGGGTACGACAAGGCATACGACACCCACGGTAGGGCGAATGATAGCTAGGGCGGGAGTGGCGTTCCCTGCGGCGGGTTATGCGCAGCATCAACAGGCCGCCGGGCAGAAGGAGGGCTTTGCCCGGCAAGCCGTTTGCCGGAAGTCACCGGCAGGCGCGCGACGGCGGCCGACATCGCCCGATAGGGGCAACAGTAGACGCGGGCGCTCCCGAGGGGTTAACGGGGGACATTGCCCACCGCGCGGATCAAATGATAGCGTTTCCTCCCGTTACCGCCACGTTGGCGCCGGAAATGTAGCTGGCTTCCTCGCTGGCCAGCATCACGTAGACCGGCGCAAGCTCCGCCGGCTGCCCTGCTCGTTTCATCGGGGTTTCGCCGCCAAACTGTTTTACCTGATCCACCGGCATCGAGGCGGGAATCAAGGGTGTCCAGATGGAGCCGGGCGCCACGGAATTGCAGCGGATGCCCTTCTCCGCCAGCGCCGTCGCCAGACTGCCAGTGAAACCGACGATGGCCGCCTTGGTGGTGGTATAGGCGACGAACATCGCTTTCGGCCTGTCGGCATTGATTGATGCGGTATTGATAATGGCGCTGCCTTTTGGCATGTGCGCCAGCGCCGCTTTGGTAATATGGAACATGGCGTAAACATTGGTTTTCATGGTGCGGTCAAACTCGTCGTCGGTAATGTCCACGACGGCTTCACGCAACTGCTGGAAAGCGGCGTTATTGACTAAAATATCGATACGGCCGAAAGATTGCATCGCCTGACGAACGATTTCCCGGCAATGCGCCGCATCGGTAATATCCCCCGCCACCAGCACCGCCTGCTGACCCGCCTCTTGCACCAAACGGGCCGTATCCTGAGCATCCTCATGCTCATCTAAATAAGCTATCACGACATCGGCTCCCTCGCGGGCATAGGCGATGGCGACCGCGCGACCAATACCGGAGTCGCCGCCGGTGATGATGGCTTTTTTGCCCGCCAGGCGTCCAGAGCCGCGGTAATGATCTTCGCCATGATCCGGGCGCGGATCCATCGCTAAAAAAGAGCCGGGGAGGGACTGTTTTTGCTCCGGCAGTGGAGGAAAGGGATAATCAGACGACATGGGGCGCCTCCTTCAATTAATAAATAGTTAATTAACTAATTAATTAAATAATGTTTGCCACATCGCTAAGCGTAGTTGAAAAAATGGCGCGGCGAGGGCCCAAAAGGGGCAGGAACATTGAAGGGGGGTTTACTACCTATTGCCATTGGCGTAGGCCGGTTGATAGCCGCATCGGCGCAACGTCATGACTGAACCGCGCCGAAGCAGGCTGACGTTCAGCTCGGTTTCTTACCTGGCGTCGGCGTCGGCTGCCCCTCGCGCCGACTCTCTTGCGCCGTGTCTTTTGCGGCTTGCGCCAGCGCGTCACGTTGTTGCTCCGTCAATTGCTCGCTTGCTTCATGCAGCTTGGCTAATCCTTCATCGATCGTCGTTTCTTCAGGCTTTTTTTCCGTCATCATAGGCCCCGATTGGCAAAAGAAAAGAAAGCGTCTGGCGCACGCCTAGCGCCCTACACTGACGGCGACGGGCGCGTTGCGGCCGACTAGACGCTACCGCTGACGTCGCTGCCGTGCAGGCGGCCGGCGACATGACTGCCGTGCGCCGCGGTCGGCTCCCGCGCTGGCGGCGCTTGATGATCAAGCTCATGCAAAATGCCGCAATGACGCGTCGCGCGCGCGGCATCACAGCGCCCGCGCAGATCGTTAAGCTCCGCTTCCAGCGCCTGCAGCTCCGCCATGCGAGTGCGGACATGTTCCAGATGCGCCTGAATCAAGCCATCAATGGCGCTACAACCGGCGTCGGGCTGACTGCGTGCCGCGAGCAGTTCACGGATTTCGTCATGGGTCATCTCCAGCGAGCGGCAACGCCGGATAAAAACCAGTTGCTCCAGGTGACGCTTGTCGTAGTGGCGGTAATTGTTGTTTTGATCGCGTATTGCCGCCGGCAGCAGCTGCTCACGCTCGTAATAACGCACCGTCTCCACGGGACAGCCGGCCAGACGGGCCAATTCGCCGATTTTCATCCAAGTCTCCCCAATAATCTATTGACCCTATAGTAGCTTCAGGGTGTTGAATTGACAACTAACGACAAGCCATCGGGAGATTGCCACTATGAACGGCAAGGAGAAATTACCCTATCGCGCCGCGACAATCACTAAGGCCCGCCCCCTGTACGCCGACGACGCCTGCTGCGGCTCGCGCACGCCGGAGGCCGGCGACACCCGCACCGCGCCCGCGAACGCCACAGCGCCCCTCGCGGCATCGCAGGCGGTGAACGGTGCCGTACGCACGCCGATCCGCATCATGCAGATGAACTGCCCTACCGAAGAGGGGATGATCCGCAAGAAATTAGCGGCAATGCCCGCGGTAACGGCGATGGGCTTTAATTTGATGCAGCGGGTACTGACGGTGGTCCACAGTCCGGACAGCCTGGACGGTATACTCACGGCAATACGGTCGCTGGGGTTTACCCCAGAGGTCGCGGCGGGCGACGCGCCGCTCGGACCCTGTACACGATTCTGTGTAAATGCCTTTTCTCAGAAGTGACCGTCCAGGCGGTCACCGAACTCGATAATAAAGCGGCTCATTGCCATGCGCCAGTCCCTCAAAGGCATTGTCCATTTCTGTGAGGCCGCCTGTATCGCCAGCCACACCACCTTTTTCACTGCGTCGTCGGTCGGGAACACCTTGCGCTTTTTGATGGCATGCCGGATCACGCTGTTTAACGACTCGATGGCGTTGGTCGTGTAGATCACCTTGCGGATGTCCGTTGGGTAGGCAAAGAACGTGGCCAGATTGGCCCAGTTTGCCTGCCAGCTTCGACTTATTTGCGGGTAGCGGATGTCCCAGGCACTGGAGAACGCTTCCAGCGCCTGCAAGCCGGCTTCTTCCGTAGGGGCCTGATAGATAGCTTTCAGGTCGCGGGTGACGGCCTTGTAGTCCTTCCAGGAGACGAACCGCAGGCTGTTGCGCACCATATGTACGATACACAGCTGGAGCCGCGCCTCCGGATACACCGCGTTAATAGCGTCAGGGAAACCTTTCAGCCCGTCTACGCAGGCGATAAGGATATCGTTCAGGCCGCGGTTTTTCAGCTCTGTCAGCACGTTCAGCCAGAACTTTGCGCCTTCATTTTCGGCCAGCCACATACCTAGCAACTCTTTCTGGCCTTCGATGTTGATGCCCAGCGCCAGGAACACAGATTTGTTGATGATGCGGCTGTCCTGCCGGACTTTTAGAACGATACAGTCAAGATAAACAATGGGATAGACTGCATCCAGAGGCCGGTTTTGCCATTCGACAACCTGCTCCATGACCGCATCGGTGACCTTTGAGACCAGCGCCGGCGAGACATCGGCGTCATACAGCTCTTTGAACGCGGCGGCGATCTCGCGGGTGGTCATCCCTTTGGCGTACAACGATAAAATCTGGTTATCCATCCCGGTAATCCGGGTCTGGTTCTTCTTCACCAGTTGCGGTTCAAAGGAACCGTCACGATCGCGCGGAGTACGCAGCGCCAGCGGGCCATCGCCAGTGGTAACGGTTTTTGTGGAATAGCCGTTGCGGGCGTTGGTCCCCGGTTTAGGCTGATTTTTATCGTAGCCGAGGTGATGGGTCATTTCGGCATTGAGAGCTGCTTCGACGCTGATTTTTTTCAGCAGCCGATCGAAGTGACTGAGATCTTCAGGGGTTTTGAGATTTTTGGCCAGTTCGTTAGCCAGAGCCTGCAACTGTTTTTCGTCCATAAATTAACCTGTTTTTGATGTTGGATTGAACATATCAAAATCAGGCAAATACACAAATTTCTAAACAGGCTCAACAATCGCCCTGATAGGGAGGAAGTCGTCACAAATTTCGGATTTATTCAACAAAGCGTCAGTCCATACCATTTTTTCACCGGCAGTTGACTGATCAGGATGCTGCTGCTTTTGTCGTAGCGATCTTCCATCACCTCCAACAGCATCGTTGCCTGCATCGGACTTATTGATTCTAGGCCCACGTCGTCCAAGATCAGTAACTCTATTTTTTCTAACTGATTAAGCTGTTTTAGATAGGTCCCGTCTACCTGACACTGGTGAAGATGGGCCAGCAACCGACCCACCCGCCAGTAACGCACGCTATATTGCTGCCGGCATGCCTGCTCACCAAGCGCACAACTGAGCCAGGTTTTGCCCGTACCTGTTGGCCCCGTGATGAGTATGCTTTTCTGATATTTCAGATATTGTCCCCCTAGCAGATCTCGCATCTGTTCCGGTGTCACTCCTCGGCTAGGGATATAGCGGATATCTTCCGGTTTTGCCTGCAAGCGCATTTGCGATTGCCGTCGCAGACGGCATATTTGGTTGTTTTTTCTATGCAAATTTTCCGCTTTTACCATCAGCGACAACCGCTCCTCGAACCCCAGCTCCCCATAACTCCCCGGGAGTTCGCGTTGCGTCTCCAACGCCTGGACCATTGCCGACAACTTCAGCTCTCGCAGAGCCATTAACAGTGTATCCATATTTATTCTCCTTAGTGATAACTGTCCGGACCTCGGAGGTTTTCGTGAACCAGCATTGATACGCCGGCTCCGTCCTGGGTGACCTCACTTTCACGACCGTGTTTCAATACGTTGGCTATGAAAAAGCGGTTAATGCACCCTTTCTCCAACGCCAGCGCGCAGGCCTTCTCCAGTCGCGTCGTCTCATAGCGCCGTTGCAGATTGAGTAGCCCCAGCACGGGGCGGTAAGCCTGCTCCGGATGGGCTTTGCTCTTTTGGATGGACTCGACCACTTTCAGTGTGCACACACCCACCGACAGCGCCCAACTGCACAGCCTTTCCGGCGTCCACTGACTCTGCCCCTTATGGTTAGCCGGCATGTGCGCCGCCTGAGTCGTGTGCCTATAGGCGTTATCGCTGCGAGGGTGCGTAGCCACGCAGACGCCCTTATGGTGGATTTGCACCAGCCGTTGGGTGGCGATGACGTCAACGCGCTCGCCAACCAGCGGATGCGGCACCGAGTACCAGTTTTTGCCGTAGTCTATGTGGTAATCAGGTCCCACTCGGGCAACGAGATACTCACTGTATTCCCATTGTGTGGGCGGTAGAGGCCCAAGAGCCGGTTTGTCCAGCAGCTCGAAGCGTTCAAGGCGACTTTGTCCGCCGTAATGACGCATCGGGCGCAAATTCAACTCATGATTGAGTTCTCGTATCACCTGGTTGAGTTCGGCCAGCGAGTAGAACCTACGTTTACGCAACCGGGCCAAAACCCAGCGTTCTACCAGCTGCACAGTTGATTCTGCCTTCGCCTTGTCTTTCGGTTTTCTCGGGCGCGCCGGTAGCACCACTGTCTCATAGTGATTTGCCAGCGCCTGGTAGCTCTGGTTTATGACCGGCTCATAGCGGTCAGGGGTGCTGACAGCGCTGCGCAGATTATCAGGTATCATCAGCTCCGGAACCCCACCCATGAAGTGCAGGCAGCGGCTATTGGCGTTGAGCCACGATGCCATGTCCTGGCCTTCGCAGGCTTCGATATACGCATAGCCTGACACGCCCATGGCAGCGACGAAGATAGCGACCTGGCGTACGCTACCGGTCGCAGGGTTGACGATAGGTACGGTGGGGCCACAGAAGTCGATGAAGAGCTTTTCGCCAGCCTTGTGCTTCATGCGCATGGAACGCCGCTGCTTCTTTTTCCAGTCACGGAACAGTGCACAAAACTGTGAGTAACCGAGGGCATCACCGCCCACGGCGGACTGATATTCTATCCAGAGCAGCTGCTTGGTCATGCCCTTGCGGCTTAACTCGGTATCGATATCAAGCCAGCTGGGTAAGGTATTGATAACTTTTCCGGATTTGCCGGGATAGAGCAGGCGGTCGAGGTCGACGGGGGACAGTTCCGCCGGCAATGGCCAGACCAGGTTAGCTACCGTGAATCGGCCGAGGATATCGTGCACGGTAGTACAGCCTATGCCGAGCGCTGCTGCGATAGTGCGATTCGAGCGACGTTGCTCGAATTTCATACGTAACACATTAATATAGACGCACATTTCCGTTCTCGCTTTCTTCTTTTTACGTGCCATGCCATGCCCCCGGAAGCTAAAAGTCTCCAGAGTATGGCGGAACAGAAGATGAGCGATCGGACAGAATCGGAATCGCTGATCGGGCGACCGGAATCAGTGATCGGATGAAATCAGAATTAGTGATCGGGTGAAATCGGAATCAGTGATCGGATGTGACCGGAACCAGCACCTGCGGCAGGGGACGATGAATATCAACGCGCTGATGAGCATCGCCGTCACCGGTGCGCTGTTGCTCGGACAATGGCCAGAGGCGGCGATGGTGATGGTGTTGTTTACCCTCGCCGAGCTGATCGAAGCCCGTTCCCTCGATCGCGCCCGCAACGCCATTGGCGGATTGTTGCAAAGCGTGCCGGCGATCGCTAGCCTGCAACAGGCGGACGGAAGCTGGCAAGAGGTAGACGTCGGCACGGTGACGGTCGGAAGCCTGTTGCGGGTCAAACCCGGTGAGCGCGTCGCCCTCGACGGGTGGGTTGAACAGGGGCAGTCCACGGTGGACCAGGCATCGATCACCAGTGAAAGCCTGCCGGTGGAAAAACGCCCGGGGGATGCGGTCTTTGCCGGTACGCTCAATCAGGCCGGTTCATTTTGCTACCGGGTTAGCGCCACCTCCGACGACACCACCCTCGCCCGTGTCATCCACGCCGTCAGCGAAGCGCAGGAAAACCGGGCGCCGACACAACGCTTTGTCGACCGCTTCGCCCGTATCTACACGCCACTGGTCCTGGTCATGGCGCTGCTGGTGGCGCTTTTACCGCCCCTATTGTTAGGCGGCGGCTGGTATGCGTGGATCTACAAAGCACTGGTGATGCTGGTGATCGCCTGCCCGTGCGCGCTGGTGATTTCCACGCCGGTCACCATCGTCAGCGGTTTGGCCGCCGCGGCACGCCAGGGTATTTTGATTAAGGGCGGCGTCTATCTGGAAAAAGGACGGCGCCTGCGTTGGCTGGCCCTCGATAAAACCAGCACCCTGACGCACTGTAAACCCGTGCTGACCGATAGCCTGACCTTCGACGCCCGGGATATCAAGGCGCTTTATCCGTTGGCGTCCGGGCTGGCTTCGCGTTCCGACCATCCCGTGTCGCAGGCCGTTGCCCAGGCGGCGGACATAGCCGGAACGCCGCCCGCCTTGGTATCCGACTTCACCGCCCTGCCCGGTCGCGGCATTACCGGCGTCATAGCGGGCGGCCAGTGGTACCTTGGCAACCGGCGGTTGGCCGATGAACTGGGGCTTGCCACCGATGAGCTTGCGCTGCGCGCCGCCGCGCTGGAACAGCAGGGCAAAACCCTCGTGATGTTGATGGGCGAAGGGCGCGTGCAGGCGTTGTTTGCGGTGGCGGATACGCTGAAATCCCACAGCCGCGACGCCATCACGCAGTTGCATCAGCTTGGCGTCAATACCCTGATGCTCAGCGGCGATAATACGCCCACCGCTAAAGCTATCGCGGCGCAGGCGGGTATCGACGAGGCATATGGCGACCTGCTGCCGGCAGATAAACTGCAAAAGATAACTCAGCTGGCAGACCGGAGCACGGTCGGCATGGTTGGCGATGGCATCAATGATGCGCCGGCGCTGGCGCGGGCGGATATTGGTTTCGCCATGGGTGCGCTGGGCAGCGATACCGCCATTGAGACCGCGGATGTCTGATGATTTGCGAAAGGTGGCGCGTTTTATCCAGCTGTCGCACGCCACCCACCGCATTCTGCGGCAAAATATTACCCTGGCGCTGGGTATTAAGACGCTGTTTTTGCTCCTCACGCTGGCGGGGGTAGGTACGATGTGGATGGCGGTATTCGCCGATGTCGGCACCAGCCTGCTTGGCCATTGGGGCACCACGCCGGGATTAAATTTCGTCTATGTCCACCTTAATCGAATCATTCGCGCGCGCGATGCCAATGTGATTTATATCTGCGGCCCCGGTCACGGCGGGCCGGGCATGGTGGCCAATACCTGGCTGGAGGGGACTTACAGCGAGAACTATCCGGCGGTGCCGCAGAACGAGGACGGTATGCGCCAGCTGTTTCGTCAATTTTCTTTTCCGGGGGGTATCCCAAGCCATGCGGCGGCGGAAACGCCGGGCTCGATCAATGAAGGGGGAGAGCTGGGATATTCCCTGGTACACGCCTATGGCGCGGTGTTCGATAACCCCGATCTGATTGCCGCCTGCGTTATCGGCGACGGCGAGGCGGAAACCGGCCCACTGGCCGCCAGTTGGCACGGCAACAAATTCATCAATCCGGCGCGTGATGGCGCGGTGCTGCCGATCCTGCATCTTAACGGCTATAAAATCGCTAATCCGACCCTACTGGCACGCTGTAGCGACGACGATCTCAACCGGCTGTTCAGCGGTTACGGCTATCAGCCTATTTTTGTCGCCGGGGATGAGCCGATGCCCATGCATGAACAGATGGCCGCCGCGCTGGATAAAGCGTTTGATATTATCCAGGAAATTCAGAAGACGGCCCGCCAGGGCAGCGCGCCGCAGGGCGTTCCCCATTGGCCGCTTATCCTCCTGCGCAGCCCCAAAGGCTGGACCGGTCCGAAAGAGGTGGACGGGAAGAAAGACCGAAGGTTTCTGGCGGGCCCATCAGGTGCCGGTTGCGGGCTGTCGCGACGATGACGGTCATCGGCAAATTCTGGCGCAATGGCTGCAAAGCTATCAACCCGAAACCTTGTTCGATAGCGATGGCCGGCTTCGGCCGGAGCTACAGCAGTTGGCTCCAGAGGGTAACCGCCGCATGGGCGCCAATCCCTATGCCAACGGCGGCCTGCTGCGCCGGGAATTGATTGTGCCGCCAATCGCCGATTATGAGGTCGCGATCCCCCGCCGCGGCGAAACACAGGCCCAATCCACCGCCGTGTTTGGCGACTATTTACGGGACGTGTTCACTCTTAACTCTGAACGCCGCCACTTTCGTCTATTCGGCCCGGACGAAACCGCCTCAAACCGCCTCAGCAGCGTCTTTGACGCCACCGACCGGGTGTGGATGGAGAAAATCGAGTCCTTTGATGAGTCGCTGTCGCAAGAGGGGCGGGTGATGGAGGTTCTCAGCGAGCATCTTTGTCAGGGCTGGCTGGAGGGCTACTTGCTCACCGGCCGCCATGGTCTGTTCACCTGTTACGAAGCCTTCATCCATATCGTCGATTCCATGTTCAACCAACATGCCAAATGGCTGAAGGTTGCGCGCGGCCTGCCCTGGCGTAAGTCGGTGTCGTCCCTTAACTATTTGCTCTCCTCCCATGTTTGGCGTCAGGATCATAACGGCTACAGCCATCAGGATCCGGGGTTTGTCGATCTGGTCGCCAATAAAAAAGCGGATATCGTGCGCATTTATCTGCCGCCGGACGCCAATACCCTGCTGTGGGTCGGCGATCACTACCTGAATACCTTTGACCGGATCAATGTTATCGTCGCCGGCAAGCAACCGGCACCGCAATGGCTCACGTGGGAGGAGGCCGCAGCGCACTGCAAGGCCGGCCTGGGTATTTGGCCGTGGGCGGGGAATGAAAACGGCGGCGATGGGCCGGACGTTGTGATAGCCTGCGCCGGCGACGTGCCGACCATGGAAACCCTGGCGGCGGTGGATCTACTGCGTCAAGCGTTGCCCAGCCTTATCATTCGCGTCGTCAACGTGGTGGATTTACTGGGTCTGCAATCGAAACAGCAGCATCCCCACGGCCACACCGACGCCTTTTTCGATGACATTTTTACGCCGGATCGCCCGGTGATCTTCACCTATCACGGTTATCCCTATTTGATTCACCGCCTGACCTATAAGCGCCAGAATCATGCCAATTTCCACGTGCGCGGTTTCATGGAAGAAGGGACAACCACGACGCCGTTCGACATGACGGTGCTCAACGAAGTCGATCGCTTCCATTTGGTGATAGAGGCCATTGAGCGGGTGCCGGGGTTGCAGCAAACGCCGGCGGCGGCCGCGGCGCTCGCGCTATTTCGCCGCAAGCTTGATGAGCACTATCACTATGTGTGCGCCCACGGCGACGATATGCCGGAAGTCCGCGACTGGCGCTGGCAGGCGAGAAGCTGACCCAAGCGGGGGCGGCCGCCAAATCGTCGGCATGCGTAAACGCGCTACAGCAGCCATTCGATGGGCAGGCGGGACCACGGCGATCATCTTGCGCTTGAGCCACCCGGTGCCCGGCTCGTGGTAGTGGCGCACCTCGCGGCCGTCTTTGCGCTCAAGTCAGCACAGCCGTCCCGCCTCATCCAGCGTAACCGCATAGGCGCTGTCCGGCACCTCCTCATCGAAAGCGCGGTCGACGGCCTGCGCCAGCACGGGGTCATCAATGACGAACCCCATCTCCGTGTTCAGCCGCGCCGAGCGTGGGTCAAAATTAAATGACCCGACAAAGACCTGCTGGTCGTCCAGGGCAAAGGTTTTCGCATGCAGACTCGAGCCGGAGCTGCCGGCGCATTTCATACAACATCACTCCAGCTTCAAGCAACGCCCGCCGGCGTCGGGCGTAGCCTGCATGCACTGCCGCGACATCGGTGGCTTACAGCGCTTTGGTCAGCACCCGTACCTGAACGTCCTGACGAACCTTCGCCGCAAACAAACTCACGCCGGCGCCGGTGGGCACAAAATAGGGCGAAACCAAATCGAGGCGGCGCACCGGGTTGCCCATGACCTGTTTTAGCCGGTAAATCATCAATTCCTGTGAGGCCAGCTCCCGTCGTCCCTTATCGGGATCGTCGCTAACCATGGTGACCGTGCTCCAACGCATCGGCAGCGTATATCGTCGGCCAGCTGATTGAATATCGCACAGTCCGCCAGCCCCTGTATCCGCCAGCCCCTGTAGATAGCGGCGGGCCTGTGGCGCCTGCGCGGCAAGGGTCGCCCGCTCCACTTCAAACCGCAGCGCTTTCAGGCTGCCGCTGGGCAATACGCGGTCCAGCGCCACCGCCGAGGCGCAGGACCAATAGCGGTCGAAATCCCGCGACACGTCCGGCACCACCGCGCCCACCGCCAGGACATCCATATCGGTGAAATGGATACCGCTGGTAGCGCCGAAGTATTTATCGCCGATGTTGCGGCCGCCAACGATAGTCGCCTGATTATCGGCGGTCATGGATTTGTTGTGCATCCGACGGTTGGCGCGGCGGAAATGGGTCAAATACCCCAGAAGTTTCGGCCGTCGCACGACGAATGGGTTAAACAGACAGATTTCGATGCGTGGATGGGCATCATAGGCGGCCAATATACCGTCCAACCCGGCGGTACCGTTGTCGTCAAGCAAAAGCCGTACGCGCACCCCGCGTTCCGCCGCCTGGTAAAGCGCATGCATCAGCAGGGTACCTGTGATGTCGCCGTTCCAGATATAGTACTGCACATCCAGGGTGCGTTCGGCGGTCGCGGCCAGCAGCAGCCGGGCAACGAAAGCGCCCTCGGCGTCTTGCAGCGCAAGGATCCCGCTTTGACCGGGATGACCGGCATAGCGCGGCGTTAACAGCTGCCCCAGTCGGGTATCGGCGGTCTGCTTCTGCGCCGGCGCCAAAGACGGCTGCGGCGGGCGAAAAGCGCCCCGCCGGCCGAAGGAAAGCAGCAGACGATGCAGCGCGCGGCCGCCAGGCCTGCGCCGGCCCGCCGCCGTTCGCCGCAAAGCGGTGGCGCCGATAGGATTTTCGCCGCGGCTCATGCTGCCCCCCCGGCAGTGAAACAGAGCATGCCATGACGGCTAAGAGGGTACCGGCTCGGTGCTGCATAATAACGAAAAACCAAACAACGCTCGCCGCACATCAAAGCTGGCATCATGCTGTCGTTATCCTGAAAAGGTTATTAACTCAACTATAGCATAATGCATCATGCGCAACGCGGGACTACGACCGTACACCTGTCCGCAACAGTTCGCCAAAGGCCGGTACCGGTTGGCCGAATAAAAACCCCTGCGCTTCCCGACAGCCCTTACAGCGCAGCATCTCCGCCTACTCCAGCGTTTCCACGCCTTCGGCGATAACCCCCAGTTTGAAGCTGCTGCCGAGGTAAAGGATGGCGCACACAATGGCGGCATCGGGGGCGGAATCGCACATGGCGCGGACGAAAGTTTGGTCTATCTTCAACCGCGTCACCGGATAATCCTTCAGCATACTCAGCGAGCCGTAACCGGTCCCATAATCGTCGAAGGCGATACCGACGCCTTCGCTACGCAGCTCTTTAAGCGGCCGCAGCATATTTTCGTCGTAGCGCAGAATAATGTTTTCGGTAATTTCCAGCTCCAGCGCGTCAGCGTCGAGACCGGTTTCCGCCAAAATGCCATGAACCTGATGCACCAGGGCGCCGGTGCGAAACTGCACATTGAACAAATTCACGCCGACACGAAAATCCGCCGCCCCCTGGCGGCGCCAATCGGCGGCCTGTCGACAAGCGGTACGGATGACCCACTCCCCTACCCGCTCCGCCCAGGGCCCGGCATCCAGCGCCGGTAAAAACGCCGCCGGACCGAGCACCCCCTTCTCCGGATGATGCCAGCGCAGCAGCGCCTCCGCGCCGATGATCGCGTTGTCGGCCAGCCGCATCTGCGGCTGGTAATACAGCTCGAACTCCCCCTGCTGGTAGGCGCGCACCAGTTGTGACTGATAAGATCGTCTGGCCTGGGAAAGCGCCCGTAACGCAGGGGTAAAGAACCGCCGGCAGTGCCGGCCTTCGGCCTTGGCCTGATACAGCGCCAGATCGGCGCTGGTGAGCAATTCCTGCATCGTCGCGCCGTGCAGGGGAAACAGCACAATGCCGATACTGGCGCTGATCGTCACCACCTGGCCGTCAACGGTGGTCGTGTGCGAGATGTCATCGATAATTTGGTCAGCTATCTCTTCCGCCCGGCGGGCGTCATCCAACCCCGGCAGCAGCAGCGCAAACTCATCGCCACCCATGCGCGCCACGGTATCGCCCGAACGTACCGCCGCCTGAAGTTTCAGTGCTACCGCCACCAATAGCGCATCGCCGCCGTCGTGACCCAGGCTATCGTTAACATCCTTAAAACCATCCAGACCCACCAGCATAATGATGGCGGCTTTTTCATCCCGCAGCGCCTGTTCGAGGCTGGAAGACAGTTGCGTCCGGTTCGCCAGGCCGGTCAGATAGTCCATATGCGTCAGGCGGAACAGACGCTCTTCATTCTGCCGCCGTTCGGTAATATCATACAGAATGGCGCCAAAGCTGACGTCATGGCCCTCCATCCATAACGAAACGGACAATTCCACCGGGATCATGCGATCGCCGGCGGCGCGCACCGAGAGCTCAAGCGTTCCCCCTTCGCTGTGCGCTTCCTGACGCGCGGCCAGCTGCGTCAGGCTGGCCACCACCGCATTCGGCAACAGCATGGCGAGGGGATGGCCCAAGATTTGCTGCCGCGTATAGCCGAACAGCTTGACGGCGGCATTGTTCCAAAAAGTGATATGCGTTTGATGATCCACGCAGATGATCGCGTCGGGCGAGGTACGGGCGATGTTTTCAAAACGGCTCTTACTGGCCGCGCGCGCCAGTTCCAGGCGGCGCATCTCCAACTTATCCATGACCAGCGCCGCCAGATCTCGCAGATTGCGGCGATCGCTTTCGCTCAACCCCATGCGCGGCGTCCGGTCGATAATGAATAACGTGCCGAGCGCGTAACCGGTCTGGCTGCGCAGCGGCATGCCGGCATAAAAGCGGACATGCGGATCGCCCGTTACCAGCGGATTATCGGCAAAGCGGGTATCTTGCCGGGCATCCGGGATCACCATCATGTCCTGCTGGCGAATGGCGTGGGCGCAAAAGGAGAGCTCGCGCCCCGTCTCGCACACGCTCACGTCGACGCTGGCGGCGAACAGTTGCCGGTCCGCCTCTAAGAGCGAAATCAATACGATCGGCACATTGAAGATATTGGCCGTGAGATGAATGATACGATCCAGGCTGGTTTCCGTCAGGGCGGAATGAACGCCATATTCTTCCAGGATGGCAAGGCGATGCTACTCCTCCGGGTCTAGCGGGGATTGACTCATGGTTGCCTCTCACAATGCTTCGCTGCCATAGCGCCTTTGTCCACCGTCTCTTCCCTGGCGCCGTTAGCCCGACGCAGTGAGACTTTCTCTCCCTTTACACCCGCGTGCCTCGGGTAGCTACCGAAGGGGCCGGGTTCACAGACTGACTATTGCCGCCCGCCCATCGCCCAAGTCAAACGAGCAACAGATTGCTGTGGTTTCAATTCAGTATAGTCAACGTCGGCGCGGGCGAGGTTTCGTTCGCGCCGGCGCAGCCGGCGGAATAACAAACCTCGCTTTTCCCCGCCGTGGCTATAGGCAGTTGGCGCAACACATGGTATTTTTAGTTAGATATCTAACTAATAAATCATGACCTGCTTGAGTGAAATCGCACAACGCACATTTTCCCCGGCTGCTGCACCGTACCGCCCACGCCTGGCGTCTCGCCATCGATAACCGGCTCAAAGAGACCGGCCTGAGCCTCGCCAGCTGGGTCGCGGTGTCCGCTATCGCCGACGCCGAGCAAACGCAGCCCTGGACCCAGAAACAGCTGGCGGCGTTTTTGGGCCTGGAAACCGCCAGCCTGGTGCCGTTGCTTCATCGTTTGGAGCAGCAAAACCTGATCCGGCGCGAAACGCCCGTCGCCGATAAGCGCCAAAAACTGCTGCTCACCACCCCGCAGGGCAAAGCCCTGTACCGTCAGGTGAAAATCGAGGCCGACGCGCTGCGAAATGAACTCTTATCCTATGTAAGCGAGCCGGATCTCGACACCACCTGGCGGGTCTTGGATACCTTATTACAGGCAGCGGAGGCCAAACAGCGATGAAAAGCGATCCCTACGCCCCACGGCAATGGCTGCCCCATGAAAAGCCTACCCTGCCCGGCTCGCCTTCAACGCCGCTGCACCCCTGGCACCGGCGCATCGCTTATGGCCTGGTGGGAGTGCTGGTATCGCTGACCGGCGGTCTGGGAAACGCGCTGGTCACCGCCAATCTCACCAACCTGCAGGGTTCATTCGGCGCCTATTCCAACGAAATCGCCTGGCTGCCGGCGGTATACCTGATGACCAATGTCTCGATTAATCTGCTGCTGGTGAAATTCCGCCAGCAGTACGGTTTGCGGGTATTTACGGAAGCGTTTCTGGTGCTGTATGTGCTGGTGACCTTTTTCCATTTGTTCGTCAATGATCTCAGCACCGCGATGATGGTCCGCGCCGCGCACGGCATAGTAGGCGCGGCGCTCAGCTCGCTGTCCATCTATTATCAGATCCAGGCGTTTCCGGCCAAGCACCGGCTCAAAGCGTTAACGGTCGGGATCGGGATCGCACAGATGGCCACGCCGCTGGCACGGCTGTTCTCATCAGAGTTGCTGGCGCTGAACGAATGGCGCGGCCTGTATCTGTTTGAGCTGGGCCTGGCGCTGGTGTCGCTGGCCGGCGTATTACTGATGAAACTGCCGCCCAGCGACCGGATAAAAGTTTTCGAGAAGCTGGATTTTCTCACCTTCATGCTGATGACCCCCGGTATGGCGCTGCTGTGCGGCGTCCTTTCTCTGGGGAAAATAGACTGGTGGCGTGAGGCGCCCTGGATAGGCTGGTCGCTGGCCGCCTCGATGGTGCTTATCGTCAGCGCGCTGGTGGTGGAACACCACCGCCGCAACCCGCTGCTCAACACCCGCTGGCTCAGCAGCGGCGCGATCATTCGCCTTGGGCTTATCATGATTTTGATGCGGATTGTCTTGTCGGAGCAAAACACCGGCGCCATCGGCTACCTGCAGCAAATCGGCCTGCTCAATGACCAGATGCGCGGGCTATCGGTCGCCATCCTGCTCGGCATGATAGCGGGGGTATTTTGCAGCGCCCTGACCGTCAACCCGAAAAAATTGCCGCAGCCTATCATTATCTCCCTGGCGCTGATGATGTTTGCCTCTCTGATGGATGCTCATTCCAATAGTCTGACCCGGCCGGAAAATTTCTATTTCAGCCAGTTTCTGCTCGGCTTCGGCGGCGCCTTTTTTCTGGCGCCGGCCTTGCTGGCGGGCATCGACGGCGTCGTGGCCGAGCCGCGCAATCTGGTCAGTTTCTCGGTACTGTTCGGTATGAGCCAGAATATCGGTGGCCTGCTGGGCGCCGCGTGGCTGGGGACGTTCCTGGTGGTACGCGAGAAATTTCATTCCAGCCAGTTGACCGAGCAGTTAACCCTTGCGAATCCGCTGGTCGCGGAGCGGGTCAACAGCTATACCGCCGCCTACGGTGGCGTGCTCAACGACGGTTATCTGCAAAGCGTGCAGGGATTATCGCAGCTCCAGAGCATCGCCAGCCGCGAGGCGAATACGTTGGCCTACAACGATGTTTACCTGTTGACCGCGGCGATCGCGCTGGTGACGTTGGTGTGGATTTTGTGGCGTTTGCTGTGGCTGCGCATCCAAGCGCGCCGCGCACAACGGCAAGCGGCGGCGATGGCGGCAAGACAAGCGGCAACGGCGGCCGTCATTGCGTCGGAGGGGCAATGAGTCAGCAGGGTGATAATCCGGCGGCGGCGCCGGAAAAAGAAAAAAGCAGTAATGCGCGCATTTTAACCATTATGATTTCGGCGGCGATTGCGCTCGTGGGGGTATTGGTGATCCTTTACGCCTGGCAGTTGCCCCCCTTCACCCGCCAGGTGCAGTCTATCGACAACGCCTATGTGCGGGGCCAGGTCACGGTCATCAGCCCTCAACTCAGTGGTTACATTACCGAGGTGCGGGTGCAGGATTTTGCCTGGGTCCGGCGGGATGAGGTATTGATGGTTATCGATCAGCGGATTTATCGTCAGCGGGTACACCAGGCGCAGGCGCAATTATTGATGAAGCGCGCGGCGCTGGATAATAACGTTCAACAGCGCCGCAGCGTGCAGGCATCGGTGGAGCAGTACCAGGCCGAGGTAATCAATGCCGAGGCGCAGGCGCGCAAGGTGAAGCTGGATTTACAACGCGTGGAGAATTTGGTCGCCGACGGTTCGCTGTCGATACGCGAACGGGATGCTTCACGCGCCAGCGCCAGCCAGGCGGTTGCCAATATCGCCCAGGCCAAAGCCTCGTTGGAAAAAGCAAAACAGGATCTGCAAACGGTGATCGTCAACCGCGCCTCGCTGGCGGCAGATGTCGCTAACGCTCAGGCGGCGCTGGAGCTGACGCAAATCGATCTGGCCAATACCCGTATCGTCGCGCCACGCGACGATCAACTGGGGCAAATTTCGGTGAGCCAGGGGGCCTATGTCAGTGCCGATACGCATTTGACCTCGCTGGTGCCGAAGCAAATGTGGATCATCGCCAATATGAAAGAGACGCAGATGGCCGGGATCCGGCTGGGACAGCGGGCAAGCTTCAGCGTGGATGCGCTCGACCATGCGACCTTCAGCGGCGTAGTGGAGAGCATTTCGCCGGCCACCGGTTCCGAATTCAGCGCCATCTCGTCCGACAACGCGACCGGTAACTTCGTCAAAATCGCCCAGCGCATCCCGGTGCGTCTGCGCATCGATCACGATAATGCGCTATACCGGCGCCTGCGTCTCGGGATGTCGGTGGAGGTCAATATCGATACCGGCAGCACGCCGGCCGACCCCGTCGGCTCATCGGCTATTCCCGGCGCGGCTCAGGGAGTGAATCGCTGATGGCTAACCGGTTTCAACGCCGCCGGCCCACCGGCGCCGTCTGCCGCCAGAAGGAATTGGCGCCTCAACCGACCGCGCGCGGCAAGGGCCGGCGCAGAAATGCCCCGTACACCGCCGCACCGCCGGTCTCGCGCTGGTGGAGCAGGCGCTGACCCGGGCGACACTGCAAACGCGGCAGAATTCGCTCAATCTGGCGCGCCGTCAATTTGAAACCGGCTACTCCTCACGGTTGGAACTGGCGCAATCGCAGGCGGAATACCAGGCCGCCCGAGCGCAGATCCCGCAACTGTCGCATCAGATCACCGAGCAGGAAAACGCGCTGCGCATCCTGGTAGGCAGTAACCCTGGGAGCATCGCCCGCGGCGCCGATCTGCACCACATCACCCCGCTGCCGCTACCCTCGGTACTGCCGTCGGAGCTGATGCGCCGCCGGCCCGATATCGTTCAGGCGGAACGCCAGCTCATTGTCGCCGCCGCGCGCAATCAAGCGTTGTACAATTACGAGAAAACGGTACGCAACGCCTTTGGCGAAGTGAACAACAGCCTGGACAGCATCCTGTAGCTGCGCGAGCAGCTTGTGGAAACCCGCACGCAGCAGGAGGTGGTGCAGGAGCAATTACGTATCGCGCATAACCGCTACGCCAACAGCTATGCGTCCTATTTGGAAGAGCTGGACGCGCAGCGCACGCTCTATGCCACCCAAGTAAGCGTGATCGCGCTACAAAATGATCTTTTGCAGGCGCAGACCGATCTCTATCGCTCGCTGGGCGGCGGTTGGCAGGTGGACGCCGCGCCGGCGTCCCGCCGTTAATCAGGCGGTGCGCCATTTCCGCGTCAGCGGTTTTTCCACCTCGACCACCAGGAACATGACCAAATCAATCGCCAGCGTAATGGCCCAGTAGCGCAACGGCAGCGCTTCGGTACCAAACAGCGTCTGCATGAATGGAACATAGATGATAAGCAGCTGAAGCAGCAGCACGGCGCTGACCACCCAAATGCCGCGGTTGGCCAGCAAGCCTTTATTCAGCGAGAAGCCGTCGTTTGCGACGCGGCAGTTAATCATATAGAACCATTGTGCCGACACCAGGGTTTGCAACAGCACGGTACGAATGAATTCCGCCGAATGTCCGCGCGGTTGCAGCCAGGCTTCCAGTACAAAGGCGCTAAGGGCTATCATGCCGCCGACAAACGCCACGCGCCAAATGGCAAAGCGGTCCATGACATGCAGGCGGGGATTGCGCGGCGGCCGCCGCATGATATTCGCCTCGCCCGCCTCAAACGCCAACCCGAAGGAAAACGTGGCGGAGGTCGCCATATTCATCCACAAAATCAGCACGGGCGTAAGAGGAATGATATTGCCCGCCAGCAGCGTGATAATAATAAGCAACCCCTGCGCCACGTTGGTCGGCATGATAAACAGGATGGTTTTCTTTAGATTATCGTAAACGCGCCGTCCTTCCTGCACCGCGCTGGCGATGGTGGCGAAGTTGTCATCCGTCAGTACCATATCTGCGGCCTCTTTGGTCACCTCGCTACCCTTGATACCCATCGCAATACCCACATCGGCCTGCTTGAGCGCCGGCGCGTCATTGACGCCGTCGCCGGTCATACCGACGATCTCCTGCTTACTTTGCAGCGCCCGAACCAGACGGAATTTATCCTCCGGGCTGGTGCGCGCGAAAATATCATAGGCCTGCGCCGCTTCGCTGAGCTGGGTTTCGTCCATAGTCTCCAGTTCGCGACCGGTAATGGCCTGATGCGCGTTGCCGATACCGAGCATGTTGCCGATGCTCATCGCCGTCTGCGGGTGGTCGCCGGTGATCATTTTCACCCGGATACCAGCCTGCCGGCAGTCGCGAATCGCGGCGATCGCTTCCGAGCGCGGCGGATCCATCATACCGCTGATGCCGTGGAAAATGACGCCCTGCTCAAGATCCTGATGCGTCAGCGCCCCCTGACCCGCGGTTGCGGGTTTCCAGGCGGCGGCCATACGCAATCCCTCGTGCGCATACTCGGCGATTTTACTTTCCCAATAGGGTTGGTCGAACGGCTGCAGGCCGTTTTCCCTCTACTGCTCGCGGCACAGCCGGAACAGCACATCCGGCGCACCGGTGAGCAGAATGCGCTCTTCATCGCCGACAAGGTGATGCGTCGCCATGTACTTGTATTGCGAATCGAAAGGGATCTTGCTACGCAATGCGCTGACGACGGGGGGAAGCGTCATCTTGGTGGCCAGCACTTTCAGCGCGCCTTCCGTCGAGCCGCCGGTCACTTGCCAGTGGCCGTTTTCATCCTGCATCAGTTGACTGTCGTTACAGAGATCGATGGTGCGCAAATAGCGCTCCAGCAGCGAACCGGCGACGACGGAGACGGGCGTCTGACTATCCACGGGATGCATCGCGCCCACCGGCGCATAACTGTCCCCCTCCACGCGATAAATCCGATCGGCGGTAATCACCGCTTTCACCGTCATTTCATTCATGGTCAGCGTGCCGGTTTTATCGGAGCAGATAACCGTCATCGCACCTAAGGTTTCTACGGTCGGCAACTTGCGAATGATGGCGGGCAGCCCTTCCGGCACCGAGGCGACGGCCAGGCTGATAAGCGACAACAGCAATTCCGTCAGCGGCATCTCGCGGAACAGCAGGCTGAAGGTGAACAGCGCGGCCATCATAACCAAAATGCTGATAAAAATGCTTTTGCCGAGTTTGTCCATTTGTACCAGCAGCGGCGTACGGTGCTGCACAATGTCGACATCATTTGGTTGATATGACCCAGTTCGGTGGCACCGCCGGTTGCGACCACCACGCCTTTGCCGGCGCCCGAACTCACGGTTGTCCCGGAGAACACCAGATTGGTGCGGTCGCCGAGCGAAAGCTCGCCCGCCAGCGCGGCGGTCGTTTTTTCCACCACCGTTGACTCGCCGGTGAGAATGGCCTCTTCGACGCGCAGGCCGTGCGCCTCGATAATTCTCAGATCCGCCGGGATGCGGTCGCCAGCGCGGATAACCACCACATCGCCCGGCACCAGCGCCGCGGTAGGTACCGTTTCATGCGCGCCCTGCCGGATCACCACCGCTTCGTTAGAGAGCATATTACGAATGTTTTGCAGCGATTTTTCCGCGTTGCTTTCCTGGATATGGCCGATAAGGGCATTGACCATCGCCACACCCAGAATAACCAGCGTATCCACCCAGTGCCCCATCGCCGCGGTCAATACCGCGGCGGCCAAAAGCACGTAAATCAACACGTCATTAAAATGCGCCAGGAAGCGTAACCATACCGGCTTACCCTTTTTCTGCGGCAGCGCATTCTCGCCGTGCGTTCGCAGCCGGGAGGCGGCCTCTTCGCGGCTTAATCCATGCTCAGCGCGTTTATTCTCTCAAGCGTATCCGTCACGGAGAGTTGATAGTAATGCGGCAACGAATCCGCCGCTTTCATGGGGTTTTCTGTCTTCATAAAACGTATCTTCTTCCGGTTTATGTAATCAGCGAATGGCTTTGTTGAATAAATCGAACTTTTAGGTGACTGGCGGCTCTGATCACTACATTCGTTTCAACATCAGGTCCCCATGGCAAAGCAAAAGTTTAAAATCACCAACTGGCCCGCATACAACAATGCGCTCAGGCAGCGGGGGGACCTGACAGTATGGCTTAATGAATCAGCCATTGCTGCATGGACTGAGAGTACACCACCTGAACATCGTGGCCGGCCGCTTCACTACACCGATATGGCCATTACCACGGTTCTGATGATAAAGCGCGTGTTTAACCTTTCGCTCCGGGCGTTACAGGGTTTCGTTGACGCGATTTTTAAACTGATGGGGCTGTCGCTGCGCTGCCCAGATTACTCTCTGGTCGTCAGCCGGCGAGCAAAAACCGTCGACATCAGCATAAAAACGCCAACCCGCGGCGAAATCTCACACCTGGTCATCGATGGCACCGGCTTGAAAATCTTCGGCGAAGGCGAATGGAAAGTCAGGCAGCATGGGGCTGAGAGGCGCAGAGTATGGCGCAAGCTTCATCTGGCAGTAGATAGCGCGACACATGAAATTATCTGTGCCGATTTATCGCTAAGCGGTACGATAGATGCGCAGGCGTTGCCCGGGCTGATTAACCAAACCCACCGGAAAATCAGGGAAGCGTCGGCTGACAGTGCTTACGATACGCGTTACTGTCATGATGCTCTGCTGAGGAAAAAAATAAAGCCGCTTATCCCACCGCGAAGTGGTGCGCAATATTGGCCAGCTCGATACCATGAGCGTAACCATGTGGTGACAAATCAGCATCTGAGCGGCAATAACGATACCTGGAAAAAGAAAGTAGGTTATCACCGGCGTTCACTGGCTGAAACGGCCATGTTCCGGTTTAAAACACTTCTGGGTGGTCATCTGAGTCTGCATGACTATGACGCGCAGGTAGGTGAGGCTATGGCAATGGTCAAAGCGCTTAACCGGATCACGCTGTTAGGAATGCCAAACAGCGTCCGCATCATGTAACAATCGCCCTGATGGGAGGAAGTCGTCACAAATTTCGGATTTATTCAACAAAGCGGCTATGACGATAAAAATAGGAACCAGGGTGGCGGTTGTCAGGAAGGCGTATTCACTGCCTCGCCGATGTACGTCCGAACGCACGGCAGCTACGGCTAACCGGCGTTCGGCCGAAAATAGAGGGGGTTAAATGAGCCTGTTTAGAAATTTGTGTATTTGCCTGATTTTGATATGTTCAATCCAACATCAAAAACAGGTTAATTTATGGACGAAAAACAGTTGCAGGCTCTGGCTAACGAACTGGCCAAAAATCTCAAAACCCCTGAAGATCTCAGTCACTTCGATCGGCTGCTGAAAAAAATCAGCGTCGAAGCAGCTCTCAATGCCGAAATGACCCATCACCTCGGCTACGATAAAAATCAGCCTAAACCGGGGACCAACGCCCGCAACGGCTATTCCACAAAAACCGTTACCACTGGCGATGGCCCGCTGGCGCTGCGTACTCCGCGCGATCGTGACGGTTCCTTTGAACCGCAATTGGTGAAGAAGAACCAGACCCGGATTACCGGGATGGATAACCAGATTTTATCGTTGTACGCCAAAGGGATGACCACCCGCGAGATCGCCGCCGCGTTCAAAGAGCTGTATGACGCCGATGTCTCGCCGGCGCTGGTCTCAAAGGTCACCGATGCGGTCATGGAGCAGGTTGTCGAATGGCAAAACCAGCCTCTGGATGCAGTCTATCCCATTGTTTATCTTGACTGTATCGTTCTAAAAGTCCGGCTGGACAGCCGCATCATCAACAAATCTGTGTTCCTGGCGCTGAGCATCAACATCGAAGGCCAGAAAGAGTTGCTAGGTATGTGGCTGGCCGAAAATGAAGGCGCAAAGTTCTGGCTGAACGTGCTGACAGAGCTGAAAAACCGCGGCCTGAACGATATCCTTATCGCCTGCGTAGACAGGCTGAAAGGTTTCCCTGACGCTATTAACGCGGTGTATCCGGAGGCGCGGCTCCAGCTGTGTATCGTGCATATGGTGCGCAACAGACTGCGGTTCGTCTCCTGGAAGGACTACAAGGCCGTCACCCGCGACCTGAAAGCTATCTATCAGGCCCCTACGGAAGAAGCCGGCTTGCAGGCGCTGGAAGCGTTCTCCAGTGCCTGGGACATCCGCTACCCGCAAATAAGTCGAAGCTGGCAGGCAAACTGGGCCAATCTGGCCACGTTCTTTGCCTACCCAACGGACATCCGCAAGGTGATCTACACGACCAACGCCATCGAGTCGTTAAACAGCGTGATCCGGCATGCCATCAAAAAGCGCAAGGTGTTCCCGACCGACGACGCAGTGAAAAAGGTGGTGTGGCTGGCGATACAGGCGGCCTCACAGAAATGGACAATGCCTTTGAGGGACTGGCGCATGGCAATGAGCCGCTTTATTATCGAGTTCGGTGACCGCCTGGACGGTCACTTCTGAGAAAAGGCATTTACACAGAATCCGGTACGGGCTCGGTTAAATCAACGGGGCAGCAGCGGCAGCAGTCAATCAGCCCCGCCGGCCACAACCATCAAGACGCCGCCAAGGCTCGCTGGCGAATATCCGCTTCGGCAAGCAGCTCCTCGACATTTTCCACGTTGTCCTGCGATTGACCGCAATACATCACCATCAGCTTCAAAGTTACGCCGTTCGTCCAGCCGAAGCCGTCCTGCAACGGATATTCCCCGCCTCCGCTGCCCCCTAAACCGCTGCCTTCCACCACATATTTTTCCACCAGTTTATGCTGGTTATTATAAAGCCGCTGTACGTTGCCGAGGAAACGGGTGGCTATCTCCTCCGCCAGCGCCTCTTCGCCGTAATGGCGCAGCCCCTCCACCGCCACCCACTGCAGCGGCGCCCAGCCGTTAGGGGCATCCCACTGCTGACCCGGACATTGGTGGTGGTGATCATGCCGCCCTACTTAAGCAGCTGCAATCGGATCACCTCGGCGGTGCGGCGGGCGTAATTCGACGACGCGATTTTATTGTAGAGCGGGAATACTGTTGCGGCGGTCAATTGTTCGCGCAACTTTCCTAACAGCCAGTCGTAGTCAGCATAATAGCCTTCGGCTTCATTCCACAAATGGTGATTGATTGCCGCTTTTCGGGCTTGCGCCGCCAGGCTGTAGCGGCCTGCCGCCTCGTTATCGCCGGTCATATGGCAGGCGTTGGCCAGCGTATGCTCCAAATGGTATATTAGCGCGTTCAGATCCACCGGCAGGATGGAGGTGGTACGGATGGAAGAAAGCTCCAAAGGATTATTCAAACCAGCGCGAACTGAAATCCCAACCGGGCGCGGCGCCCGCGCGCAAATCGCGATAGACTTCCGCCGCAGGTCGATCCTTTGCCTCGCTGGCGGTAAGAATATCGTCCAGATAGGATTCAGTCCGCGGCGTATCCTCATCATTCCAATAGCGGTTTAAAAAGGCGCCATCGTGCATGCGGGCCAAACGCCCCGCCGCAACGCCGGGATCCAGGCTTTCATACCCTTCCATCCAATAGTCGTACTCTTTCTTCATTTGCGGTAAATAGCGCTCATACACCTCGCCGCCATCGTGACCGGCGAGAAGATCCACCATGAGCGAGAAAAACGGCGGCTGGAAGCGGCTGATATAATAACTGCGGTTGCCGTTGGGAATACGGCCAAATACGTTGATTTCATGAGCGAAATTATCGGTCATGCCGCGCACCAGGTCCCATTTCCCGCTCTCGGCAAGGCCTAACATGGTAAAATAGCTGTCCCAATAGTAAATTTCACGGAAACGGCCCCCCGGCACTACATAGTCGTAGGGCATCGGCAATAACGAATCATGGGGACGCACCCTGGCGTCATTACGGGTCAATACCGGCCATAACGTGATGATGTGTTCACGCAGACTTTGCCCGGTCGGCGGCACATATTTCACCCGGTCGGTAGGGAAAATAAAGTTTTTGTCGACAAAATGGCGCAGATTGAAATTTTTCCGCAAACGTTTGTTCTGATAATCCGCGATGATGGCCGCGGGCGCCCGGCGAGGCACCGCATCGGCAAACGTTTTCTGATCGGGATAGAGTTTGGCGGTTTGTACATCGATGTAAAGCTGGCCCAGCATGATATCTGGCGACTGCGGCGTTTCATCCTGCGGCGTGCGCTTTACCAGTGGCAGGGGTTTTACCAGCCCGGACGCTGTGCTTAATGCGGCTCCTAATGTGATAAAAGATTTCCAGGTCCACCGGAAAGAGCGTGTAATCATAGGTGAATTCTCCTTTTTTATACGCTACCCAAACTACGGTACCGGATTAATAACTATAGCTACTGCTGGCCTGCTCCGGGTCGGACAGGACGAAATGCGCGCGAAACAAAGCGGTAAGTCCGGACGCCGTTAAGGGATTATTTACGGCGCCGCGCCGGGATTAAAAAAATACGCTCACCGCCGCCGAACGTGCTCCGGGGTAATTTTTCCGCTGTTCATTGCGCCTCCGTCGTTAAATTAAACCGTATAACAGCTACTTAGGCAGAATGCTTTCATTTATGATATTTCTACTGCGCGCTAAATATAGACTATCTTCATCGTCCGGCGGGCCAACTGGCAACAAAAAAACCTGACGTCGGCCAGACCGTATGCCCTCCTCCTGCCCGCTTGAGCGGCAAGTTTCGGATTTATCGGATAATGAAGTTGAAGACTTAAAGAGCGTTGATGCGGCCGGATGGACCGTCCGTCATAGTGCGTTTGATTATCGCATAGGTCGCCGACAATAGCACTGCGCCGCTATTGTGCTACCCGCCGGGCCTTACTTTTGTGTAGTAGAATGATATAGCCTGACATCATTTCACACATTGATAATTACTACTCTTATTCTGGCCCGCGGATATTAACCCTCAAACCGGGTAGCCCGCCGGGCGTCAGATTAGCGGAGCGGCTTGCGCAATAATACGATGCTTCATTCTCTCGCGTAGGGAGATATATTGGCTCATCGTCAGGGTATATAAATTGCCTATAACAATGATAGCCTCTCTATCGCCTGGGCTATTTCCCTGGGGCAACGGAGGTCGTTTTTTTACCCTTCTTTACCTATACGCCGGGCGCAAATTAACCCCCCGCCCCCTAGGGCGTCGGGCGTATTTCAGGCGGACTGGCGCTTTGTTGAATAAATCCGAAATTTGTGACGACTTCCTCCCTATCAGGGCGATTGTTACATGATGCGGACGCTGTTTGGCATTTCTAACAGCGTGCTCCGGTTAAGCGCTTTGACCATTGCCATAGCCTCACCTACCTGCGCGTCATAGTCATGCAGACTCAGATGACCACCCAGAAGTGTTTTAAACCGGAACATGGCCGTTTCAGCCAGTGAACGCCGGTGATAACCTACTTTCTTTTTCCAGGTATCGTTATTGCCGCTCAGATGCTGATTTGTCACCGCATGGTTACGCTCATGGTATCGAGCTGGCCAATATTGCGCACCACTTCGCGGTGGGATAAGCGGCTTTATTTTTTTCCTCAGCAGAGCATCATGACAGTAACGCGTATCGTAAGCACTGTCAGCCGACGCTTCCCTGATTTTCCGGTGGGTTTGGTTAATCAGCCCGGGCAACGCCTGCGCATCTATCGTACCGCTTAGCGATAAATCGGCACAGATAATTTCATGTGTCGCGCTATCTACTGCCAGATGAAGCTTGCGCCATACTCTGCGCCTCTCAGCCCCATGCTGCCTGACTTTCCATTCGCCTTCGCCGAAGATTTTCAAGCCGGTGCCATCGATGACCAGGTGTGAGATTTCGCCGCGGGTTGGCGTTTTTATGCTGATGTCGACGGTTTTTGCTCGCCGGCTGACCAGAGAGTAATCTGGGCAGCGCAGCGACAGCCCCATCAGTTTAAAAATCGCGTCAACGAAACCCTGTAACGCTCGGAGCGAAAGGTTAAACACGCGCTTTATCATCAGAACCGTGGTAATGGCCATATCGGTGTAGTGAAGCGGCCGGCCACGATGTTCAGGTGGTGTACTCTCAGTCCGTGCAGCAATGGCTGACTCATCAAGCCATACTGTCAGGTCCCCCCGCTGCCTGAGCGCATTGTTGTATGCGGGCCAGTTGGTGATTTTAAATTTTTGCTTTGCCATGGGGACCTGATGTTGAAACGAATGTAGTGATCAGAGCCGCCAGTCACCTAAAAGTTCGATTTATTCAACAAAGCCACTGTTCAGATCCATCACCGCGTCCCACTCTTGCTCTGTAAAATCAATGGCATCTTGGCGCAAAATGATGCCTGCGTTGTTGACCAGAATATCAATTCTGCCCGCGTGCGCCAGCGCCTGGCTGAGGATGTCGGGGATCACGCGAGTATCGCTTAAATCGGCATTCAGCCCATAAAACCGTCTGCCAAGACGGGTGATGCGCGCCACCGTCTCAGCCGGTTCGCTGCGGTTCACGCCAATGATATCGCAGCCGGCTTGTGCCAGCGCGATAGCCATCGCCTGCCCCAGTCCCGTATTACAACCCGTTATTAGAGCGACCTTACCCGTTAATTGAAATGCGTTGAGTACCATGTTGTCTTCCTCTCGATGCAGGTTGTAAGGTCGGATGCATGTAGGCATCATAGTAAAATGGCTCGCATGATTCAATAATAATGAAATAATGTTTTATTTATCTGCCTAGCGCCTCAGGCTCCCCTGGTTTCTTCAGAACCACCCGCTTTCCGCTTGCCCGGTGCCCCGTTCGTTTTCACCCGGCCCGCACGGTTCCCGTTTGCCAGATGCGACACCCGATCCTGTTCAGACGCGGTTCCCACTCCACGGCGTTAGGCTACGAACGTTAAACGGACCTCTATTGCCAACATCGGCAGAGTTGTTTATAAGTCATCAGTCCAAGGGATCGGCTTATACAAGGAATGTTTATGTATCATTACACTGATTATGGTTTGGAAACCGTTTGGCTCACCAACGGCTACCGCTGCGGGAAGCAGGGGGAGCACGTCCAGGTAGACATCGAAGATAAACCCGCTCTGCATCAGGTATTGGCAAAACTACTCATCAATCGACGTAACCTTTTATCCTGTCATGAAATACGCTTTCTGCGCCGTGAAATGAGCATGAGCGTCCATGAACTGGCGTCAGTGATGGGGGTGCAAAGCGATGTGATTGAACGCTGGGAGCGCGGTGAAACCGGTCTCCCGCGGGTCGCGGATGTTTCGCTGCGGGCGTTATTTGTCGGTTCGCGGCTAGAGGAAAGCGAGCCGGGACTATATCTGCACATCTTGTCGGAAACTGAGTGCCGGCAATCCAGCGAAACGCTGTTTTTAACGTACGCCGACAAGGGATGTCGGCCAAGCTTTCTGCGTGATAGCTGCTAATGACCCGGCTTTTGGCGTCAAATCAAGATGTGACACACATCACTTTTCCACTCGCGCCGTCCGTCATCGATCACACTTCTTTTAGCTTAACCTGTGATCTGAATCACAGATTTTGACGGCGACTTGCAAACTGCATCACGCTTTTGACCCTTCCTTGCGCTTGGCGCCTTTCTGCTTTTGAAAGTACGTTTCAATTACCCCGCCGCGCTTTTACCCTTTAGGCATTACTCAATCTCCTCGGCGCCGGGCCGGCAACTTTCGGCCAGCCAACTAAGACGTGCGGGATCCAGCAGGAGGGGCAAGTTATGCGCCAGGTCAATTTCGTTTTCAGCCAGCCAGCGGCAGGTTTGCTCGGCATATCGCTGCGCCGCATCAATGGCGGTGAGCAGAGTCTCCTAACGCGAACGGTTGGCGCCATACTGGTTGATATACCACCGCAAACTGATTACCTGACGGGCATGGCCAAACAGGCGCGTATAGCGGACGGCCTAGGCCCAGGCGCCGCAAAGCACGTCGGCGAACGCCGCGGGCAATTCACCGTCGCGGCGCAGCGCTTGCGCCTGGGCGTGCAGACATTCGGTCAAAAAAGCGTTCTGCTGTTGCTCAAGCTGCAGCAATTCCCGCTGCGCGCGGCCCGCCTGCTCATCGTCGCGCGGAAACAGCGCCTGGAACGACTGGCGCCAGTTGGCGCTACGGGCGTCGGAATGCAGCAGGCGCAGCGCGGTATCAATATCCGCCGGCAGTTGGCTGTGCTGATGCATCACCCGGCCCAGCCGATACGGCGTTCGGCACATCCAATCGTAACTGCTGATAAACAGCTGGCGCACCGTTTGCTACTGCACGGGATAGCCGGGACGCAATCCCTGACTGTCCAGCCACTCATCCAGCAATTGAGCAGCGCTGACCGGCGTCTCGCCGCTCGCGATTCGCGCCAGACCATAAAGATTGCCTTCATTAATCGAGTCCTGCAGGGGACTGTTGTGGATCCATTCCCAGTCAAGACGGGCGGTAATGGTCTCGAGCCTATTGCCGGCGACCGACTGCGCCCAACTGAGCCTGCCCTGCAGCTCATCAATCAGCAGGCAGGGCAGCAACGTCCAGCCGTAATCGATACCCCACAAATCAATGTCGATCCAGATTTTGCGCGCGCCCATCGCGCGCCGATTGCCGGATTATTGGCAAAACCGGGACGGTAATCGACCGCGGTAGCTTTCAGCGATGCGCGCACATCCGCCGGCATTCGCGCCACTGTGCTTTGCAGCTGACGCCGCGGCCAATCGTCATCGGTGTAGTCGCGCAACACCAGCTTTTTATTCTGCCGCCGCAGCTGACGATAAAGTGCGTCCAGGGGGGCGTCCCACTGCCGCGGATGAAATTCCGGCGTTTGCAGGCTGAGAATGAGACCGCTGACGTCCGGCAGCGTCGCCAGGGTGGCGCTGACGATCGCCTGATAAAAATGCTGCAAAAAACGCTGCCCCTGGCCGGGATCGTCCGTCAGCCGCAGCTCGGGATACTTGTGCGCCAGTTTACCGTCGTTGGGGAAAGCCTCCCCCTGGAGCCACAGCGTCAGCCGTCGCTGCCGGCAAAGGCGACCGATACGGCGGAGGTAATGCAACGCGCTTTCGCGCTCATGAAAAAGATTATTGCGATCCGCGCCCTGGAAAGTCGGCGAGGGGGGAGCCAGCAGCGCCAGAATAGTCTGCTGATGAATGATAAGCCCGGTAAAACGGTAACGTTGCAGGGTCTCCAGCAGCGACAGCACATGCGGCCAGTGCCAGATTAGCGGTGTGTTCACCTCCAGCAGACGTTGCGGCACGCTGTCCTCCCGATGACCAGTGCGGCGTCAAGAGCAGCCAACATAAAACTATCCCGCTTAGGCTGTCAATAACACGACGGCTCATCTTGTAAATCAAGAGGTAACCAATGAAAAAGTATGCGTTAGTCGGCACCGGGGGACGCGCCGGTCTTTATATCAACGCCATCGCGACGGATTTCAGCGCCCGGGCGTGCTGGGTGGCGTTCTGCGATACCAACCGCGTCAGAATGGCCTACGCCAACCGACTCATCGGCGCACAGGGACACGCGCCGGTGCCGCTCTATCATGCGCAGGAATTCGATCGCATGATCGCCGAGACCCGACCGGATGTGGTAATCGTCACCTCTATCGATCGCACCCATCATCATTATATCGTGCGGGCGATGGAACTGGGCTGCAATGTGGTCAGCGAAAAACCGATGACTATCGATGAAGATAAGTGCCAGGCTATTCTGGACGCTATTCTGGACGCTATCCGGCGCACCGGCAGGCAGTTACGCGTCACTTTCAATTATCGCTACGCGCCGCATCACAGCAAAATCCGCGAGCTGCTGGCGGCCGGTACTATTGGCGAGGTCTTCTCGGTCCATTTTGAATGGCTGCTGAATACCCAGCACGGCGCCGATTATTTTCGCCGCTGGCATCGCGATAAACGCAACAGCGGCGGGCTGCTGGTCCATAAATCGACGCATCATTTCGATTTGGTCAATTTCTGGCTGGGTAGCGAGCCGAAGACGGTTTACGCCCAGGGAGATTTACGCTTTTACGGCCGGGCTAACGCCGAACAGCGCGGCATTACGGATTTCTACGCCCGCTGCCACCAAAACCCGGTGGCCGAGCGCGACCCCTTCGCGCTGCAAATGGCGCAAAGCCCGACCCTGCGCGCCCTTTATCTGGAAGCGGAACAGGAAGATGGCTATTTTCGCGATAAAGCGTGTTCGACGACGGCATCAGCATTGAGGACGTCATGGGGGTGATGGTGCGCTATAAAAACCGCGCCATCATGACCTATTCGCTTAACGCTTATCTTCCTTGGGAATGTAGCGATGCAAAATATTTTGGACTAATTTGCAAGCAATTCTGGACTCCTTTAAACCCTAAAAAATGGCCATTTTGGACAGTCCAGAATTGTTTGCAAAAAGGGAATCAGGCGAAATTGCGGACGATCAACTCGCGCTTGCAATGGCGGTTGCTGCCCAATGAGTATTTTAGATCAACAACGTCGATATGAAGATTTTTGAATATTTGCCTCATTTCTGGGATATCATTAATTGAAATAATCATTTTCCCTGATATCGAATGAGCCAGACTATCGATGATGCTGTATTGCTCCAGGGTAAACGCCACGCCATAGCCTTGAGTCTTCCAGTAAGGTGGATCAAGATAGAACAATGTGTGTGGCCTATAATATTTTTCAATGCAAGCCTGCCACCCAAGATGCTCTATGGTTGCCTCAGATAAACGCAGGTGAGCCTGTGATAGCTGTTCTTCGATCCTTAGGAGGTTCAATGCTTGTGATCGTACAGCGGAAGTACCAAAGCTCTGCCCGCTCACTTTGCCACCAAATGTGAGCTGCTGAAGATAGTAAAACCGGGCGGCTCGCTGGATATCGGTCAGCGTTTGCGGAGGTGTTTCTTTCAGCCAATCAAACAGCTGCCTGCTACTAAAGGCCCACTTGAACTGGCGTACAAACTCCTCCAAATGATGTTTTACTACCCGATAGGGGTTTATCAAATCTCCGTTGATATCGTTCAACACTTCGACCGTGGATGGATCCTTACTGAAAAACAGCGCAGCCCCCCCACAGAATGGTTCAACGTAACATTCGTGCTCAGGAAAGCACGATAGAAGACGTTTAGCTAGACGCCGCTTCTCTCCCACCCATGGTATGATTGGCGTACTCATTGATGCAATCCTTATGCAACACTATAAATCTTACCGATCAACAATCAACTATTGATCGTCAAAATAATTATTACTGCGACTGCAACATATAGATACTATCGGGAGCGTAGTGGTTATAAATTCCGTGTTGAAAAATAACAAATAAAATCAATTAATTAGAACCCATCGACTGATACAATAGATATGATAATTCCATAATTGATTTTTACGTTATACACGAAAATACCTCTATACACAGGTTTCTGCTATACAACATATAGGTTATAATCAAAAGTTAAGGACGTAATGTTATTGATGATTAATTTATTTGGATGATAACTTATTGTTAATTATAAGATTTTTAAAGAAAATTTGAAACCGATATCTCTACAACTAAATAAAAAGTTGGACTCTTTACAGGCATTACGAAATGTTGCTGCTTTATTAGTCCTTTTTTTTCATTACCGTTTTTATCTTCGTGATAATGATGAAATCGGCACTTCCGTATGGGATATTATTTTAGGGAAAGGAATAATAGGTGTTGATGTTTTCTTTGTCGCTTTGTTGAATAAATCCGAAATTTGTGACGACTTTCTCCCTATCAGGGCGATTGTTACATGATGCGGACGCTGTTTGGCATTCCTAACAGCGTGATCCGGTTAAGCGCTTTGACCATTGCCATAGCCTCACCTACCTGCGCGTCATAGTCATGCAGGCTCAGATGACCACCCAGAAGTGTTTTAAACCGGAACATGGCCGTTTCAGCCAGTGAACGCCGGTGATAACCTACTTTCTTTTTCCAGGTATCGTTATTGCCGCTCAGATGCTGATTTGCCACCGCATGGTTACGCTCATGGTATCGAGCTGGCCAATATTGCGCACCACTTCGCGGTGGGATAAGCGGCTTTATTTTTTTCCTCAGCAGAGCATCATGACAGTAACGCGTATCGTAAGCACTGTCAGCCGACGCTTCCCTGATTTTCCGGTGGGTTTGGTTAATCAGCCCGGGCAACGCCTGCGCATCTATCGTACCGCTTAGCGATAAATCGGCACAGATAATTTCATGTGTCGCGCTATCTACTGCCAGATGAAGCTTGCGCCATACTCTGCGCCTCTCAGCCCCATGCTGCCTGACTTTCCATTCGCCTTCGCCGAAGATTTTCAAGCCGGTGCCATCGATGACCAGGTGTGAGATTTCGCCGCGGGTTGGCGTTTTTATGCTGATGTCGACGGTTTTTGCTCGCCGGCTGACCAGAGAGTAATCTGGGCAGCGCAGCGACAGCCCCATCAGTTTAAAAATCGCGTCAACGAAACCCTGTAACGCTCGGAGCGAAAGGTTAAACACGCGCTTTATCATCAGAACCGTGGTAATGGCCATATCGGTGTAGTGAAGCGGCCGGCCACGATGTTCAGGTGGTGTACTCTCAGTCCGTGCAGCAATGGCTGACTCATCAAGCCATACTGTCAGGTCCCCCCGCTGCCTGAGCGCATTGTTGTATGCGGGCCAGTTGGTGATTTTAAACTTTTGCTTTGCCATGGGGACCTGATATTGAAACGAATGTAGTGATCAGAGCCGCCAGTCACCTAAAAGTTCGATTTATTCAACAAAGCCAGTCTGCATGACTATGACGCGCAGGTAGGTGAGGCAATGACAATGGTTAAAGCACTTAACCGGATCACACTGTTAGGAATGCCAAACAGCGTCCGCATCATGTAACAATCGCCCTGATAGGGAGGAAGTCGTCACAAATTTCGGATTTATTCAACAAAGCGCTGGCGTATTGCTGGGCATCGGACTTTGCCTGACCGGGTGGTCCAATTCCATTATCATGCTTTGGCTGTGCGCCGGAATTTTAGTCGGACTAGCGGACGGTAGCGGGTATCTGTTGACGTTGTCTAACTGTGTTAAATGGTTTCCCGAACGCAAGGGCCTGATTTCTGCCTGCGCTATTGGCGCCTATGGGTTGGGCAGTCTGGGCTTCAAATACATCAACAGCCAGCTGCTGGACCGCTATAGTCTGCCGTTGACGTTTGCATTATGGAGCGGTATCGTAGTGATAATGGTCGTGGCCGGCGCTCTTATGATGAAAGACGCGCCGCGCCAGGAAGACCGGCAGCGTGCCGGGGTCCGGGATTACACCTTGGCCGAATCCATGCGTATGCCGCAATATTGGTTATTGGCGCTGATGTTTGTTACCGCCTGTATGAGCGGGTTATATGTTATCGGCGTTGCCAAAGATATCGGCGAGAATCTGGTCCATTTATCGACGGCGGTGGCGGCCAATGCGGTCACTATTATTGCCGTCGCCAATCTTAGCGGGCGCCTGGTGCTGGGCGTCCTGTCCGATAAAATGTCCCGCCTTCGGGTCGTCTCACTGGCCCAGGTCATCGCCATGGCGGGGATGAGCATGCTGTTATTCGTTCATCTTAACGAGACACTGTTCTTTATCTCACTGGCCTGCGTGGCGTTCAGTTTTGGTGGGACCATTACGGTATACCCGTCGCTGGTCAGCGATTTCTTCGGACTGAATAATTTAACCAAGAATTACGGCATTATTTATCTGGGTTTCGGCGTGGGTAGCATTATCGGCTCCCTTGTGGCGTCGCTGTTCGGCGGATTTATGGTGACGTTCCAACTGATAGCGGCTCTACTGGTGATCGCGTTGATGATTTCGCTGACCCTGCGCTAGCCGGGGGCTGTCGATAAGCGCGGCTACCTTTTAGGGCATGCCCACGGCGAATAACAACCTGCCCCGGCCTCCGGTCGGCGGGCTTTTGCCGTTATCGCCGATCTTGGCATGCGCCGCGCCATTATCGCAGGCCTTGGTCCGCACTGCGCCGTTACGGCTGGCCTTGGCTTGCGCCGTGCCGTTACCACCGACCTCGTCTTGCCCCAAGGCGTCGGCTGGGGCTGAGCGCCTTTTATCAATTTGCTGCTAGGCTTACTGATAGTGCTTTAAACAGTAAGGTTTTATAAAATTAGTAAGGAGCCTATCGTGGCCTATGAGCAAATAATGCCGTTATCCTCCCTGTCGCAAATGACCCCTTGCAAAATAACCGTCGGAAAGACCGATATACTGGTAATCCGCCGCGGTGAAGAGGTCTATGCCCTGGAAGCCACCTGCCCGCACACTCCGGCGCGCCGCTGGAAAAGGGGGCGCTGTGCGAAGACAAACTGGTCTGCCCGTGGCATAAATCGGTGTTCGCCATCACTGAAAGTCGCCCGGGCTCTCTGCTGGAACCGCCTTCACTGCGGGCACTGAAACGTTTCCCGGTGAAGGTGGAGCAAGATGCCGTCTGGATCGACCCGCAACCGCTTGACGAAGCCACTCCCTTGCAGGCGGCGGATAAACAGCCTACCTATGTGGTATTGGGCACCGGCGCCGGCGGTAGCGCGGCGATAAAAGCGCTGCGTGAGAATGGTTTTACCGGCAGGCTGGTGGTGGTTGAACGTGAAAAACAGGCCCCCTACGATCGTACCGCGCTATCGAAATTTGTGCCGCAGGGCGATATGGATATCCATGACGTGCCCTCCCTGCTGCCGGAATCCTACTATCAGCAACAACAGATAGAGCGCATCAATGGCAATGTGGAAGAACTGGACAACCAGCGCCATCGTTTACGTCTGGAAGACGGTAAGACCCTTTCCTATGATCGTTTACTGTTAGCCACCGGCGCCACGCCGCCGCGGCCGGACCTGCCTGGCAAAGCGCTACGCGGCGTGGAGGTATTGCGCAGCTGGGAACAGGCGGCGACGCTGGTTGCCACCGTCGAGCGGGAGCACCGGCTGGTCATTATCGGCAATAGCTTTATCGGTATGGAGGTGGCGGCGGCGCTGCGTAAACAAGCCATAGAGGTCACGGTCGTTTCGCCCCATCCTTTACCGTTTGAAAAACAATTCGGCACCGAGTTGGGCCGCTTTTTCCGCCGCCGTCACCAGGAGAAAGGCGTCACCTTTGTCGACGGCGATCCGGCCGCTTTTGAAGGGGAAAAAGCGTCAGCGCGGTGACACTGAAAGACGGCCGACGTATTGATGCGACGCTGGTTCTGCTGGCGACGGGCGTGGCGCCGGCGACTCGATTCATCCACGATCTGCCGCTCAATGACGACGGCAGCCTGACCGTTGACCGGACGATGAAGGTGTCCGCAGACATTTATGCCATCGGTGACATCGCGACGTTCCCGCTGGACGGCAATCCTACCCGCATTGAACACTGGCGCGTGGCGCAGCAGCACGGACGTGTCGCCGCCGGTGCGATGATGGATAAGCCACACCCCTATGATGCCTTACCCTTTTTTTGGACCCAGCATTACGGCGTTCGCTATGAATATTTGGGCCATGCCGCTAAATGGGATCAGCAGGAAATTATCGGCTCGCCGGATGAGGATAACTTCGTCTCGCTGTATGGCCTGAAAGGAAATCTGGTGACGGTCGTGGCGGTCGGCCGGATGTGCACGACCGGCGTGCTATTGATTAAAATGGGCGAAAAACTCGGTTTTACCGAGGCGCAGCGCATCGTCGCCGACACCCACGAAGCGGAAAGTTGACCGCGCGCCGGCGCCGATTCCCTTTACCGTAGCGCAAAATTTTGCCGGCAAACATGTGCGCCGCCAGAGGTCGATGATATGATGCGCTGCCGGCACGCAACGGGGCGGCGACTCTCCGCCTCATCCTGCTCCGGCCCAGGGACGATGAACGTTCTCGTCCGCTATTTCAGGTAAGGAAAAGGACAGACAGGCAATGACACAGCCCCTATTTATGGTTGGTGCGCGCGGATGCGGCAAGACCACGGTGGGTCAGGCATTAGCGCGGGTATTGGGATATGCATTTACCGATACCGACGAGATGTTGTGGCGGTCTACCGGCAAGACTGTGGCAGAGATCGTCGCTGACGAAGGCTGGGCGGGCTTTCGGGCAAGGGAGAGCGAAATCCTGACAAGCGTTATTCAAGGGCAAACCGTGGTGGCCACGGGCGGCGGTATTATTTTATCGGCGGCTAACCGACATTTCATGCGCGCGCGCGGCACCGTGGTGTATCTGCACGTGTCGGCGCAGGAGCTTGCGCGCCGTCTACAGGTGTACCCCGATGAGGAGCAGCGGCCCAGTTTGACGGGGAAACCGATGATTGAAGAAATCGCCGACGTGCTCGCCGCACGTGAAAAACTCTATCAAGAAGCGGCACACCACATATTGGACGCCAGTCAGGCGGCGCCGGACGATGTGGTCTACGCCATTTTACAACAGCTCTATCCCAGCGCGGCGAGTTAATAACCGGGCGACTTGGGGAGGCGTGATGAGAGGTTAATCGCTTCAGCCGACGAGGCGCGGCGTGTTGGCTATACTTACCTTACGTGAGCACAACTATAAGGAAGTAACTATGGCAAGCAAATCTCCCTATCCGCGCGAAGCGCACATCGTTAAAAAAAGAGAAGGGGCCGGCCGGCAAGAGCAAAACCGTCTATGAGTTGCGTGCCGACCATCCCCATCCCAATACCCTTATCAGTGAACACGACACTGAGCAAGAAGCGCTGGATTCCAAAGAGCGCTATGAGGATGAAAACAAAAGCTGATCTTCCGGCGGCAGGACCTCGCGTCCTGCCGTTTCTACACGCTTTCCACCGTTGCGCATCACGCTTTGTCACATCATCGGCGTAAAAGATAATTCATGCTACTCTGCTGCCGTCATGGCCCAATAGGGTCAAGTGGTTGAGAATGAAGCGTATTGCTCGCGCGCGGGTCGTTATCGTTAAGATCAACACGATAGTGTTTAAATTTTTAATTAATAGCGATAAACCGATATGTGTGAGGCAGCCGGCGCACCGCGGACGGGGCGCGCAAACCGGTGAAACATTGTCTTGACGCCGACGCGTAGGCGATGAATGATAAAAACTTCGACATCAGTTCACCTGCAAAAAAAATAACATTATGTCGACATTGGAAAACGCCGCCGCGGTGTTAACGTTGTTCGTCCAGCCGGGCACGGATGCGCTGCCGGAAAGTCTGTCCTTCAGCGACATGGCCCGTCGTTTCCCCTTGCCAAAAAGTACGCTTTCCCGGCTGCTTATCGCAATGGAATCGCAGGGACTGCTCGCGCGGGATCCCCACAACCGCCATTACCGGGTCGGCCACCTGCTGCGCTCATTGAGCCCGCCTGCACCGCAGAGCGGGCCGGCTACGCTTGCTGAGCGGGCGGCGCAGGCGCTACATCAGCTCAGCGCACGCTATCGCTGCACTGGTTATTTATGCATGCTGCATCGGGATAAAGTCCGTATCGTGGACCGATTTCAAAGCAGCGCCGCCGCGCCCGCGGTCTATGCGGTAGGCAGCCATTTGCCCGCCATGAACACGGCGGTCGGCAGAGCGTTGTTGGCCTGTTTTTCCGAGCGGGAAGTCATAGCGCGGTTGATGCCACGCCAGGGTAGGCTGGGGGGATTTAATCAGCCCGGCATTGTCCGCTTGCTGCAGCGATTGTCATTGGTGCGCGGGCAGGGCTGGGACTTCAATCGCAATGAAACCCGCTCGGGTTACAGCGCGCTCGCAACGGCGCTGGCGGACAGCGAGCGGAGTGAGCAGATCGGCTTATGTCTGTCTTTCGTGAACGCCGGCGATAAAGGTGCCTTCCCGACCGATAAGTTGGCGGGTTTGCAGTTCGCTACGCGGATGATTGCCCAACGAATCTATCAGTAAATCGGCGGCGCAAAATTTGTTTGTCCCGGCCGGGGTTTTTGTAGAAAAGGGCGTGACGCCCGCCGAGTCGCCTTTTACACTGGTATGACATTAATTGATTAGGAAAAGACCGATGCTGAAGGTGAATGACTATTTTGCAGGGAAAGTGAAGTCCATTGGATTCGACGCCGCCAGCACGGGCCGTGCCAGCGTTGGCGTTATGGAGGCAGGGGAGTACACCTTTACCACCGGCCAGCCGGAAGAAATGACGGTCGTTAGCGGCGCGCTTAAGACGCTGCTGCCCAGCGCCAACGATTGGCAGGTTTTTATGCCGGGGGAGTCGTTCTACGTGCAGGCACACAGCGAATTTTGCCTGCAGCTGGCGGAAACCAGCAGCTATTTATGCAGGTATCTTAGCCACTCGCGCTGAACGGGTTGGCGCAAGGCCTGCGCCGTCCCGTCCACCGTTGACGCCGCTGGGCCGGGAGGGGGCAATCTTTGCTCTCATCCCGCTTCGTTCGCGCCAGGCATACGACATTGCGTAACCTGCGCTGGCCGCGAGCCCGGCGGCATTGCCGCCTCTGCGCCGCCGCGTCCTGAAGCAATCGGTTAGGGCCATCGCCGCGCCGATTCGTCTCAGGGTTAACCGGCGGGCGGGTCAACCGTGCTTTTTCCCTGCGGCCGCCTCGGTTAGCCCTGACGCTGCGCCTCGCCTCCCAGCCCCGCAATCAGCTCAGTGATTAAAGCCGCCAATTCACCGGTCATGAGGGTAAAATCGGCGTCGAAACGGGCGGCAAAATGGTCGCGATCGATAATCATCATTTTGCTCGCGTAGCGTATCGGCGAATTTTAACCGTTTAACCGTGCCATCATCGCCCAGCACAAACTGCACTCGCTCCCGCCAATCCAGCGCCAGCTTGGTCACCAGTTTGCCTGCCTCGATATGCACCGCGATTTCGTCGCTGGACAAATCCTGCTTTTTACAGCGAACGATGCCGCCTTCTTCCAGCAGCGCTTTTAGCTCAGCCTCATCTTTGCATGGCGAAGCCGGCGGCAGGATCGCCGCTGCGTACCCATTCGGTCAGGGTCATTTCAATCGGTTTTTCCATAGTCAGCGACACCTGCTGGTTCCGATTTCACCCGATCACTAATTCTGATTTCATCCGATCACTGATTCCGGTCGCCCGATCAGCGATTCCGATTCTGTCCGATCGCTCATCTTCTGTTCCGCCATACTCTGGAGACTTTTAGCTTCCGGGGGCATGGCATGGCACGTAAAAAGAAGAAAGCGAGAACGGAAATGTGCATCTATATTAATGTCTTACGTATGAAATTCTAGCAACGTCGCTCGAATCGCACTATCGCAGCAGCGCTCGGCATAGGCTGTACTACCGTGCACGATCTCCTCGGCCGATTCACGGTAGCTAACCTGGTCTGGCCATTGCCGGCGGAACTGTCCCCCGTCGACCTCGACCGCCTGCTCTATCCCGGCAAATCCGGAAAAGTTATCAATACCTTACCCAGCTGGCTTGATATCGATACCGAGTTAAGCCGCAAGGGCATGACCAAGCAGCTGCTCTGGATAGAATATCAGTCCGCCGTGGGCGGTGATGCCCTCGGTTACTCACAGTTTTGTGCACTGTTCCGTGACTGGAAAAAGAAGCAGCGGCGTTCCATGCGCATGGAGCACAAGGCTGGCGAAAAGCTCTTCATCGACTTCTGTGGCCCCACCGTACCTATCGTCAACTCTGCGACCGGTAGCGTACGCCAGGTCGCTATCTTCGTCGCTACCATGGGCGTGTCAGGCTATGCGTATATCGAAGCCTGCGAAGGCCAGGACATGGTATCGTGGCTCAACGCCAATAGCCGCTGCCTGCACTTCATGGGTGGGGTTCCGGAGCTGATGATACCTGATAATCTGCGCAGCGCTGTCAGCACCCCTGACCGCTATGAGCCGGTCATAAACCAGAGCTACCAGGCGCTGGCAAATCACTATGAGACAGTGGTGCTACCGGCGCGCCCGAGAAAACCGAAAGACAAGGCGAAGGCAGAATCAACTGTGCAGCTGGTAGAACGCTGGGTTTTGGCCCGGTTGCGTAAACGTAGGTTCTACTCGCTGGCCGAACTCAACCAGGTGATACGAGAACTCAATCATGAGTTGAATTTGCGCCCGATGCGTCATTACGGCGGACAAAGTCGCCTTGAACGCTTCGAGCAGCTGTACAAACCGGCTCTTGGGCCTCTACCGCCCACACAATGGGAATACAGTGAGTATCTCGTTGCCCGAGTGGGACCTGATTACCACATAGACTACGGCAAAAACTGGTACTCGGTGCCGCATCCGCTGGTTGGCGAGCGCGTTGACGTCATCGCCACCCAACGGCTGGTGCAAATCCACCATAAGGGCGTCTGCGTGGCTACGCACCCTCGCAGCGATAACGCCTATAGGCACACGACTCAGGCGGCGCACATGCCGGCTAACCATAAGGGGCAGAGTCAGTGGACGCCGGAAAGGCTGTGCAGTTGGGCGCTGTCGGTGGGTGTGTGCACACTGAAAGTGGTTGAGTCCATCCAAAAGAGCAAAGCCCATCCGGAGCAGGCTTACCGCTCCGTGCTGGGGCTACTCAATCTGCAACGGCGCTATGAGACGACTCGACTGGAGAAGGCCTGCGCGCTGGCGTTGGAGAAAGGGTGCATTAACCGCTCTTTCATAGCCAACGTATTGAAACACGGTCGTGAAAGTGAGGTCACCCAGGACGGAGCCGGCGTATCAATGCTGGTTCACGAAAACCTCCGAGGTCCGGACAATTATCACTAAGGAGAATAAATATGGATACACTGTTAATGGCTCTGCGAGAGCTGAAGTTGTCGGCAATGGTCCAGGCGTTGGAGACGCAACGCGAACTCCCGGGGAGTTATGGGGAGCTGGGGTTCGAGGAGCGGTTGTCGCTGATGGTAGAAGCGAAAATTTATATAGAAAAAACAAACACATATTCCGTCTGCGACGGCAATCGCAAATGCGCTTGCAGGCAAAACCGGAAGATATCCGCTATATCCCTAGCCGAGGAGTGACACCGGAACAGATGCGAGATCTGCTAGGGGGACAATATCTGAAATATCAGAAAAGCATACTCATCACGGGGCCAACAGGTACGGGCAAAACCTGGCTCAGTTGTGCGCTTGGTGAGCAGGCATGCCGGCAGCAATATAGCGTGCGTTACTGGCGAGTGGGTCGGTTGCTGGCCCATCTTCACCAGTGTCAGGTAGACGGGACCTATCTAAAACAGCTTAATCAGTTAGAAAAAATAGAGTTACTGATCTTGGACGACGTGGGCCTAGAATCAATAAGTCCGATGCAGGCAACGATGCTGTTGGAGGTGATGGAAGATCGCTACGACAAAAGCAGCAGCATCCTGATCAGTCAACTGCCGGTGAAAAAATGGTATGGACTGATAGAAAACCCCACGACAGCTGACGCGTTACTCGATCGGTTAGTACACCCCAGCTATAGACTGGAACTTAAAGACGAATCACTACGCAAAGAGCAAGGAGTAGCCAGCACAGGAAAAATAGACTAAACCCGAGTCAGAAGATGAGCGAACACGTGAACGAATATCACTGGAATGGGTGATCGGAAAATATCGGAATAACTGATCGGATGTCGCCGGAACAGCTGATCGGATACGTCGGAATCTGCAACACCACCGGCAACGAGCCGATAGATTTGCGCAGCAGGACCCTGTACACGATTCTGTGTAAATGCCTTTTCTCAGAAGTGACCGTCCAGGCGGTCACCGAACTCGATAATAAAGCGGCTCATTGCCATGCGCCAGTCCCTCAAAGGCATTGTCCATTTCTGTGAGGCCGCCTGTATCGCCAGCCACACCACCTTTTTCACTGCGTCGTCGGTCGGGAACACCTTGCGCTTTTTGATGGCATGCCGGATCACGCTGTTTAACGACTCGATGGCGTTGGTCGTGTAGATCACCTTGCGGATGTCCGTTGGGTAGGCAAAGAACGTGGCCAGATTGGCCCAGTTTGCCTGCCAGCTTCGACTTATTTGCGGGTAGCGGATGTCCCAGGCACTGGAGAACGCTTCCAGCGCCTGCAAGCCGGCTTCTTCCGTAGGGGCCTGATAGATAGCTTTCAGGTCGCGGGTGACGGCCTTGTAGTCCTTCCAGGAGACGAACCGCAGGCTGTTGCGCACCATATGTACGATACACAGCTGGAGCCGCGCCTCCGGATACACCGCGTTAATAGCGTCAGGGAAACCTTTCAGCCCGTCTACGCAGGCGATAAGGATATCGTTCAGGCCGCGGTTTTTCAGCTCTGTCAGCACGTTCAGCCAGAACTTTGCGCCTTCATTTTCGGCCAGCCACATACCTAGCAACTCTTTCTGGCCTTCGATGTTGATGCCCAGCGCCAGGAACACAGATTTGTTGATGATGCGGCTGTCCTGCCGGACTTTTAGAACGATACAGTCAAGATAAACAATGGGATAGACTGCATCCAGAGGCCGGTTTTGCCATTCGACAACCTGCTCCATGACCGCATCGGTGACCTTTGAGACCAGCGCCGGCGAGACATCGGCGTCATACAGCTCTTTGAACGCGGCGGCGATCTCGCGGGTGGTCATCCCTTTGGCGTACAACGATAAAATCTGGTTATCCATCCCGGTAATCCGGGTCTGGTTCTTCTTCACCAGTTGCGGTTCAAAGGAACCGTCACGATCGCGCGGAGTACGCAGCGCCAGCGGGCCATCGCCAGTGGTAACGGTTTTTGTGGAATAGCCGTTGCGGGCGTTGGTCCCCGGTTTAGGCTGATTTTTATCGTAGCCGAGGTGATGGGTCATTTCGGCATTGAGAGCTGCTTCGACGCTGATTTTTTTCAGCAGCCGATCGAAGTGACTGAGATCTTCAGGGGTTTTGAGATTTTTGGCCAGTTCGTTAGCCAGAGCCTGCAACTGTTTTTCGTCCATAAATTAACCTGTTTTTGATGTTGGATTGAACATATCAAAATCAGGCAAATACACAAATTTCTAAACAGGCTCCGCAGCAGCGCCAGACAATCTTCCGCTTTTTTGGCGCTGCCGGTGTCGACCAGTACCAGATTATTGACCCGATCCAGCCACAATAACGTTTGGCCAAAACGGCTGAAGGCGCGAGGCATCAATGTGTGCAGCACTTCGTCCTTGAGCGCGTCTTTTTCGGTTTTACGCAGTTTCCGGCTTTGTTCATTTTCCAGTTTGTCGATTTTGCCCGCTTTGTTGAATAAATCCGAAATTTTTGACGACTTCCTCCTTATCAGGGCGATTGTTACATGATGCGGACGCTGTTTGGCATTCCTAACAACGTGATCCGGTTAAGCGCTTTGACCATTGCCATAGCCTCACCTACCTGCGCGTCATAGTCATGCAGACTCAGATGACCACCCAGAAGTATTTTAAACCGGAACATGGCCGTTTCAGCCAGTGAACGCCGGTGATAACCTACTTTCTTTTTCCAGGTATCGTTATTGCCGCTCAGATGCTGATTTGCCACCGCATGGTTACGCTCATGGTATCGAGCTGGCCAATATTGCGCACCACTTCGCGGTGGGATAAGCGGCTTTATTTTTTTCCTCAGCAGAGCATCATGACAGTAACGCGTATCGTAAGCACTGTCAGCCGACGCTTCCCTGATTTTCCGGTGGGTTTGGTTAATCAGCCCGGGCAGCGCCTGCGCATCTGTCGTACCGCTTAGCGATAAATCGGCACAGATAATTTCATGTGTCGCGCTATCTACTGCCAGATGAAGCTTGCGCCATACTCTGCGCCTCTCAGCCCCATGCTGCCTGACTTTCCATTCGCCTTCGCCGAAGATTTTCAGGCCGGTGCCATCGATGACCAGGTGTGAGATTTCGCCGCGGGTTGGCGTTTTTATGCTGATGTCGACGGTTTTTGCTCGCCGGCTGACCAGAGAGTAATCTGGGCAGCGCAGCGACAGCCCCATCAGTTTAAAAATCGAGTCAACGAAACCCTGTAACGCCCGGAGCGAAAGGTTAAACACGCGCTTTATCATCAGAACCGTGGTAATGGCCATATCGGTGTAGTGAAGCGGCCGGCCACGATGTTCAGGTGGTGTACTCTCAGTCCATGCAGCAATGGCTGACTCATCAAGCCATACTGTCAGGTCCCCCCGCTGCCTGAGCGCATTGTTATATGCGGGCCAGTTGGTGATTTTAAACTTTTGCTTTGCCATGGGGACCTGATGTTGAAACGAATGTAGTGATCAGAGCCGCCAGTCACCTAAAAGTTCGATTTATTCAACAAAGCCGATTTTGCCCTGTAGCTCCTGCTTTATCACCGAGGACGGTAGAATTTTTTCTTCCTTGCGCAGGCAAAGCAGGACATGTCCCGGTATCGCATGGGTCAGCACGTCGCTCTTGGCGCCCATGGGCGGAACCCAGCCGAATTTCGCCATCTCCTGACTGCCGCAGGGAGTGAAGGCGAAGGCGGACAACTGCTGTTCGATCTACTCCACCGACAGCTCGATCGGCCGGTTCAAACGGTAAATCATGACATTCTTAAACCACAACATAATAGATATCCCTGACCTGAGGCACCTCAACCGGTGCGATTTGCCAACAAACGCAGCGCGCATGATAACGAATTGCAGGCGCTTCCCCTAGGAAAAAGCGCACAGAGTTGTCCGTATTTGACGTTGAAGCGTGGTGTGTAACGGGCGGGGCAGGCACCGCCTGCGTTTGTCACAGGTTAAAAAAAAGGGCGCTCGGCATACCGAAGGTTCTGGAGAGGAGACCGGGGAGAGGCGCTTGCCGTAGCGCGTTAGAGGTGATTTCGCCTGTTACCGGCGTCGAAATTGCCTGATGGTTTTATGATTATTAATTACCTATTAATTTAATTTTATCAAAAAGCCGTATTACTGATGTAACCCATGCGCCAAGCGATAGCAAAAAGATAATAATTATTATTATAAAATAAATGATTCTCAAAATGCGGTATTCTTGTATTACCGTAAACATAGACTAACTTAATGGCGTAGCATCATTCTACTTCGTAAAAAATAAAGGAGTTAGCTTATGGAAACGCGGGATGTGGCTATCTGCGCCAACCGGGTGTCATGGGGATCACTTTTCAGTAGCGTTCTTACGGCATTCTCTATTTCACTCTTATTAGCGCTGCTCGGTAGCGCACTAGGATTTAGCATGGTCGATCCCTGGGTGCAGCGACCGGCCGGCGATGATGGCCGGTGTGACGCACGGCTTCTTGACCTGGGCGCTATCGCTGCTGTTGGCGGTTATCATTAGTGGCTTCATTATTAGTGGTGCATTACGTTTGGCGGGAAATATGCTCGACGCAGCGGGCAGCGCCGCCGAAAATATCGTTACGGCGGTGGGGAATAATAGCGATGAATTAGCGGGGGCGTTGAACAATGGGTTGGGGAAATTAACCCTGGACGATTCTCTGCCCGCCGATGCGTCGCCAAAAAATATAACCGATGTGCTGCAAAACAGTGAAGTTGAAGCGCTGCATCCCGACTATCTTCAGTGCCAGCTTAAGGAAATACGTGCGGAAGTCAGCCAGGCGGTCGCCGAGGCGATGCGCGCCCCTGAGCGCAGTGAGCAGATTATGGCAGGGCTGGCTGAGAGGTTGAAGTAGCGCACGGATGCCGTAGCCGACGATATCAAGCGCGACGACGTGCATCAGGCGCTGGCCAATAGTAATCGTACTATGACGCCGGAGGCGTTGAATCAGGCGACCGATAAGGTGATGCGCGATAAACAGCAGGCGGCAGAAACGATAAAACAACGGATCGATACGCTGCAGCAGAACGTCAGCCACGCGCGGGAAGATTTGCAGCGCTGGCGCGAGGAAATGAAACAACGCGCCGATAAGGCCGCTGCCGCCAGCGCCAAGTCCGCGCTTTGGTTATTCATTACCCTATTGCAGGGGGCGATAGTCAGCGCCGCCGGCGGCTGGTGGGGAGTAAGAAGTGGCGATCGCTATCACGTTCTCTAACCCTGCCACGGTTGCACGCACGGGGTGATGGGCGCCACAAAGCCAGGCTGAAACGTTACCCCACGGCGGGAATAGCTCAACTTTTTCCGTCGAATATTCTATGCTGATCCCCAAATAGTGCGCCGTGCTGCTTCCTGCCGCTTATCGCGGGGGCCACGGCGCCGGTAGATAACCGGAGCGGGGGCTGGCAACGTGCGTATCGGCATTGATTTGGGGGGTACCAAAATCGAGGTAATAGCGCTGGATGACGAGGGTCAAGCGATATTACGCAAACGGGTCGCGACGCCGCGCGATGATTATCCGGGGACGGTGGAGACCATCGTGGCGCTGGTCGAGCGGGTGGAACAGGAGACAGGCCAGAGCGGCAGCGTCGGCGTTGGTATTCCCGGAACCCTGTCACCCTATACCGGCAAAGTGAAAAATGCCAATTCGGTATGGCTTAACGGTCAGCGTCTGGATAAGGACTTGCAGACCCGGCTGCAGCGGTCGGTAAGGATGGCCAACGACGCCAATTGCATGGCGGTGCCGGGATGGGTATGAGTACCGTGTTTGCAGTGATAATCGGTACCGGTTGCGGTTTGGGTATCGCCCTTAATGGCAAAGTGCACAGCGGCGGCAATGGTGTGGCGGGGGAGTGGGGACATAATCCGCTGCCCTGGATGGATGAGGATGAAGGGCGCATTAAGCAAAAGGTTCCCTGCTACTGCGGAAAATCCGGCTGTACCGAAACTTTCATCTCCGGCACCGGTTTTATGCAGGATTACGCGAGGCTCAGCGGGCAACAGCGCAGTGGCGCGGAGATCGTCCATCTCGTCGCAGAAGGTGATAAATGGGCTGAGCGGGCGCTGAGTAATTATGAGCGACGGCTGGCCAAGGCCCTTGCGTAGGTAATCAATTTGCTCGATCCGGATGTCGTCGTGTTGGCGGGTGGAATGAGCAATGTCGACAGACTGTACGATTCGCTGCCGAGCTTAATAACGCCTTGGGTATTTGGCAACGAATGCCAGACGCCGATTCGTAAGGCGGTTCATGGCGACTCCAGCGGCGTGCGCGGCGTGGCTTTGGCCGCAGGAAGAAGCGCGCTGACTCGCGAACGATGCCAGCGTCACCCGCGCGGCGGCAGGTCGGGTTTACATAGCGCACCGGCGGAGAGTAGGGCTCCCGCCTGAGCGGCTCTCTTCGCGGCGACAGGCACCCGGCACCGCCTCTGGCACCGCCGCCTCGCCTCAGGCAGAGGCGTCAACGGCGGGCGGGGTGCAGTTGCCGTGGGCATAGGTTGCCAACTGCGTCAATAACGGTTCTGGTGGCGTTGCCGCCGGCAGAGGGGCCGGCCGTGCCAATGGTGGGTTGGGTGTCGTTGCCGCCAGCGGTCTCAATCGTCCACATCTTTGACCGGCGCATTGTCCGCCACCGCAAATTGTCGCTGAAGGCGACTGATGCCCAATCCATTAATCTTACTGACTTTTATTTGCACTGGGATACGCTCCTTCATCGCTTCCACGTGGCTTATCACGCCGATCATTTTACCGCTGGCGTTGAGGGTATCCAGCGCGTCCAGGGCGATATCCAGCGTCTGGGCGTCAAGGGTGCCGAATCCCTCGTCAAGGAACAGCGAGTCGATGCCCGTCTTATGACTGATCAAATCCGATAACACCAGCGCCAGACTGACCAGAAAACTCTCCCCGCCTGACAGCGTCCGAGTATCACGTATGGCGTCCGCCTGCCAGGTGTCCATCACTTCCAGCTCCAGCTCTTCGTGCGTTTTGCGTTGCAGTTGATAACGGCCGTGCAGGCGCGCCAACTGCTGGTTAGCCAGATAAATAAGGTGTTCTAACGTTAAACTCTGTGCGAATTTACGAAATTTATCCCCCTCTTTCGACCCGATGAGCTCATTGAGATAGGCCCAATCCTGACAACGGTCGCGGCTCTCTTCTATCTGCCACAGCAGCAGATGCTGTTCCCGCTGTCGCTGTTGATGGCTGCCCAACTGCTGCTATATTTCCTCTTGCCTGCGGGCAAGTTGGCGCAGTTGGTCATCCAACTCGGCCAGGCGCTCCGCCACCGCGGCGTCATCCTCCTCGGGCGACAGGGTAGGCGGACGGGCGGCCTCCACCTGTGCCAGCGCCTCGGCGGCCTGCTGCTGGCGGGCATCAGTACGCTGCTGCTGCGCGTTAAGCCGATCGCGACGTTCGCGCAGCGCATCCCGCTCGCCTGTAGGCAGCAGCGCAGCATCCAGGGCAGCGCTATCGGCAAACGAAGAGGTGCTCAACGCCTGTTGCAGCTGACTTGTGCTGGACGATGCCTGCTGAGCCAGCGTCTGCCGCTGGCGCGCCAGCGCACTGAGGCTGCCCGCCAGTTCATGCAGCTGACGCTGCGCTGCTTGTAGCTGTTGGCCGGCCTGAAGCTGCGCTTGTCGCAGCCGTTCACCGGTGCGGCGCAGCCGCGCGCCGAACTCGACGGTCGAGACATCGCCGGCCAGGGCATAACGCTGTCGGCTGGCGCCGGCCAGTTCAGCGTCGGTGGCCGTTAGCGCTTGCGTCAGCGCCGCCTGGCGTTGCATCAGGTCCGCGACGGTCTGCATCAGGGCGTCGACGCTGCCGTTCAGCGAGGTTATTTGGCTTATTAGCCGCTGCGCCTGTTCATGGCGCTGCTGCCACCTCTGCCACAGTTCCCGGCGAGCATCGAGCCACGCCGCGGTTTGCATCGGCTCCGGCACCGTTAACGCTGCCGCGTCGAGGGCGGCGGCAATCTCCTCGTTAAGCCGCGCGAGATCGGTTTGCTGCTGGGTCAGACTCAAGGTGGAGGCTTGCAGATTCTCCTCCAGGTCGCGTTGCTGCTGACCGTTTAGCGCCAGCGCCGACAGGCTGCGATCGTGGACAAGCTCGGCGGCGCTTAGTGCATCGCGCGCCGACTGCCACGCCAGGGTCGCCTGCTGTAGCTGTTCGAGCCGCTACGCCAGTTGAGTCTCTTCCCGTTCATAAGCCGCCAGCGCGTCTGCGGCCGCCTGCAGAGTCTCGGGCGTTAGCGTCGTCAGCTCGGGAAGGCGCAGGTTTTCGTCAGGCGCAATCGCCAGTTGCTTTACCGCCTGCCGCCAGCGTTGTTGTAGCTCGTCGCGCTGATGCGCCAAGGCCGTCAGCGTTTCCTCGCCCTGTTGGCACTGCGTAACCAGCAGGTGCAAACGGGTATCCCCCTCGATCTTCGCCGCGGCGCATTGGTCTACCTCGGTCTGCTGCTGCAACTGCTGCTCGGTGCGCCCGAGAGACAACGTCTGATAGGCATTTATCGCTGGATGCTGGGTGGCGCCGCACAGCGGGCACGGTTCATCGGCGCGCAGGGCGCGACGCTCATCCTCCAGCCGGACAATACGCCGTTCCAGCTCCAGCGTGGTTTTCGTCTGCCTCAGCAGCCGGGTTTTGTCCTCCAGCCTGGCGTGCAGCGCCGCTTGCTCCTGGCTTAACGTAAACCGCGTTTGCAGGCGTTGGGACTGCTGCGCCTCCTCCTGCCGGAGCCTATCCGCCAGCCCCGAGAGCTGCGGCAGCAGGGTGGTCAGCAACAGATAATGGGGCCGCTGCCCCTGCCGCCGTTTCCAGCGCGTCTCGAACGTAGTGCCGCTCTGCGCGTGGGCCTGTTCTTCCCGCCGCCGTTGCGCCTCGGCAAAGCTCAAGCTTAGCGCCTCGCGCTGCTGTGCCAGCCGCTGACTCTCCGTTAATCTCTGCTGACCTTCCGTTTGTAAAGCGGTAAGCCGCAACCGTTGCTGCGCCATGCGCTGTTCCAGGTTGCGGCAATGGGTTTGCGCTTCATCGCGGCGAGCGAACTGCTCACGTCACAGCGGGCGCTGCTTACCCCACAGGCGGCATGCGGCATGGCGGTCCAGCCAGTCACTCTCCTCCTGCGCCTGCTGACGAGCCTGGTGCAGCGCCTGCTGCTGTGTCGCCAGAGCAGCGCTTTCCTGACGATGGCGCTGCTGCAGCGGCAGAAGCTGACGCTTGAGGTCCTCTTGTTGTTGCCGCAGCGTGGCGATCTGCTGATCCAGCGGGATAAGCTGTTCCTCTATTATTTGCTGCTGCCGGCGCTGATCTTCCTCGTGCGCTGCCAGTTGTTCATCGGCGAGGCGCAGCGCTTGCGCCAGCGGCTGCAGCCGCGCCTGATCCTGCTTCTGGCGCTATTGCAACTGGGCCAGCTCCCTCTCGGCGCGGGTACAGGCCTGCGCGTCGCGCCGCTGCCGGTCCAGCAAAGGGCGCAACGCCTCCGCCGGCTCCGCCGCGGCAAGGTGAGCCAGATCCGGCGCTGCGGCCTGCACCTGCTGCGCGGCCTGCAAGGACGCCTGCTGCGTCTGCGCCAGCGCCGTCTGCCGCTGCGCCCGTTCATTCAGCCAAGTCTGATGGCGCTGCGCGTTCAGCCGCTGTTCCTCCTGCCGCCGCTGCGTCAGTTCGTCCTCGAGCGCCGCCTGCTGCTCACCGGTCAGCATTTCAATGGCGCCCGCGCGGGCTTCCCACTGCGCCAACTCGTTGCGGACCGCTCTATTACGTTCAAATACATCGGCGGAGATGCGGCCATAGATATCGGTGCCCGTCAGCTCCTCGAGCAGCCCGGCGCGGCTTTTGGCGTCAGCATTCAAAAACGCGGCAAAATCGCCCTGCGCCAGCAAAATGGATTTGGTAAACTGCGCAAAATCCAGTCCCGTCAGTTCGGCTATCAGGCGTTTTTTATCGCTGATTTTATCCGCCAGAATCAGGCCGTCGCTGATGCGGGCCAGCTCCACTTTCGCTTCCTGCAGATTACCGTTAGGTTGATTTTTCGCCCGGCACTGGCTCCAAAACGCACGGTAGCCGACCCCTTTAACGGCAAACTCCACTTCGGCAAGCGCTTCCGCGGTATGGCGTGTCATCAGCTCCGGGCCGGGGTTGTCCTTAAGGCGCAGCGTCTGGTGATAAAGCGCCAAACTGATGGCATCGAGCAGCGTGGTTTTTCCCGCGCCGGTCGGGCCGGTAATGGCGAACAAGCTACTGTGATCAAAGGGGACGGCGGTAAAGTCGATTTTCCATTCGCCCTGCAGCGCATTCAGGTTTTTTAGGCGCAGCGTCAGAATTTTCATGCTTCCTCCCGGCCATCGTGTACATCGCCGACCACCTGTTCAAACAGGCCCCGGATGCGCTGGCAGCGGGGTTCATCCGGCGCCTCCTCCAGCGCCAGCCGCCGTTCAAACACCTCGCTCACGCTCAATTCGCTAAGCGTCTCCTGCTGTAACGGATGAAGGCCGCTAGACCGCTGCTCGCGGCTGCGGCGCAGCAATACCACCTCTACCGGTAACGGCTCCGCCAACGCCTGGAGATGCTGCTGTATGTCGGTGAGATAGCCGTCGGCCACAACCTCAATGTCCAGCCACACCGGGCGTTCGCCGCGATAATCAGCATAGCCGCGCAACTGCCGCTCTATCTCATCCACAGGGCCTTTGATAAGCCGCATTGGCTGCGTTTCGGGCACCGTCAGCGGCGTTATCCGCGGCGGCAGACCGTCCTGAAAGGTGACCAGATTGACCTGTTTCGGCTGACCCGCTTCATCAAAACTTAGCGGTATCGACGAGCCGCAATAGCGGATGCAGTCATTGCCGCCGATAATCTGCGGCCGGTGGATATGGCCCAGGGCGATATAATCCGCGGGCGGGAACAACCGCGCGGGAAAAGCATCGAGAGCGCCGATGTAAATATCGCGCACCGAGTCGGTGGTGCTGGCGCCGACCGTCGTGAGATGGCCGGTGGCGATAATCGGGACCGGGGAGGGGAGCGCGTCGCGCAACCGCTGCGCGCGTTGATACAGCTGCTGATAGCGCTCGGCGATGGCATCAAGCAACGCCTGCTGCTTTTCACCTCCCGACAGGCCGCCGCGGCTGACCAGTACATCCCGCGGCCGCAGAAAGGGAACGGCGCACAGCACCGCGCCCGGCGCGCCGTGGCGATCGTCTAGCACCCACACCTGGTCCTCGCCGTTGCCGCCGGCCACAATGCGCGTATTCAGGCACGCCAGCAGCGCGCAGGATTCATTGAGCATCGCGACCGCGTCATGATTGCCCGCCAGCGCCACCAGACGACAGCCGGTCGGCTGCAGCGACACGACGAAACGGTTGAATAATTCGCGGGCATAGCTGGGTGGTGTACCGGTATCGAATACATCGCCCGCTACAATCAAGGCGTCCACCTGGTGTTCATCCACCTGGCTGATCAGCCACGTCAGAAACGCCTGATGTTCGTCGACGCGGTTTTTGGTGAAAAACGACTGACCCAGATGCCAATCAGAAGTGTGAATAATGCGCATGACGCTCCAGCGGCAAACAAATCGATGGGGCAGTATAAACCGTGACGCCGGCGCCTGTCGTCCGACGGGGGAATTTTGCGGCGCCGGTTCCCGAAAAGGGGATAAGTCCTCCCGTGCGACCTCTTTCCGCGCTGAGCAACCGCGCGCTTGCCTGCACTCTCCGCCGTTGCCGTGGCGCTATACGCTCCGCCACCCCCTGACGCTCTCGGTTACCCGAAAGGAAACAAGATCCTGCGTAAGGCGCTGACGGCGCGGCTGCGGCGCATTGATTAATAATATTCGCTAATTTTCAGTTGGTTATGGTATTTAGACGTCGTCTGTTGCCGCCGGGTGCCTGCATCAGTTAACGATAAAATCTATTTCTTTTAAGATAAATGAGTTTTAATAAATATGTCACAAAAGTGACGCATAATGCCGGCACCTTAATCATGACGATTTATAGCGGAGAAACGATGGCGAGACGCATACTGGTGGTGGAAGACGAGAGTGCAGATTCCGACGTATCCGATCAGCTGTTCCGGCGACATCCGATCAGTTATTCCGGAGCCTGTTTAGAAATTTGTGTATTTGCCTGATTTTGATATGTTCAATCTAACATCAAAAACAGGTTAATTTATGGACGAAAAACAGTTGCAGGCTCTGGCTAACGAACTGGCCAAAAATTTCAAAACCCCTGAAGATCTCAGTCACTTCGATCGGCTGCTGAAAAAAATCAGCGTCGAAGCAGCTCTCAATGCCGAAATGACCCATCACCTCGGCTACGATAAAAATCAGCCTAAACCGGGGACCAACGCCCGCAACGGCTATTCCACAAAAACCGTTACCACTGGCGATGGCCCGCTGGCGCTGCGTACTCCGCGCGATCGTGACGGTTCCTTTGAACCGCAACTGGTGAAGAAGAACCAGACCCGGATTACCGGGATGGATAACCAGATTTTATCGTTGTACGCCAAAGGGATGACCATCCGCGAGATCGCCGCCGCGTTCAAAGAGCTGTATGACGCCGATGTCTCGCCGGCGCTGGTCTCAAAGGTCACCGATGCGGTCATGGAGCAGGTTGTTGAATGGCAAAACCGGCCTCTGGATGCAGTCTATCCCATTGTTTATCTTGACTGTATCGTTCTAAAAGTCCGGCAGGACAGCCGCATCATCAACAAATCTGTGTTCCTGGCGCTGGGCATCAACATCGAAGGCCAGAAAGAGTTGCTAGGTATGTGGCTGGCCGAAAATGAAGGCGCAAAGTTCTGGCTGAACGTGCTGACAGAGCTGAAAAACCGCGGCCTGAACGATATCCTTATCGCCTGCGTAGACGGGCTGAAAGGTTTCCCTGACGCTATTAACGCGGTGTATCCGGAGGCGCGGCTCCAGCTGTGTATCGTGCATATGGTGCGCAACAGCCTGCGGTTCGTCTCCTGGAAGGACTACAAGGCCGTCACCCGCGACCTGAAAGCTATCTTATCAGGCCCCTACGGAAGAAGCCGGCTTGCAGGCCCTGGAAGCGTTCTCCAGTGCCTGGGACATCCGCTACCCGCAAATAAATCGAAGCTGGCAGGCAAACTGGGCCAATCTGGCCACGTTCTTTGCCTACCCAACGGACATCCGCAAGGTGATCTACACGACCAACGCCATCGAGTCGTTAAACAGCGTGATCCGGCATGCCATCAAAAAGCGCAAGGTGTTCCCGACCGACGACACAGTGAAAAAGGTGGTGTGGCTGGCGATACAGGCGGTCTCACAGAAATGGACAATGCCTTTGAGGGACTGGCGCATGGCAATGAGCCGCTTTATTATCGAGTTCGGTGACCGCCTGGACGGTCATTTCTGAGAAAAGACATTTACACAGAATCGTGTACAGGGTCACATCCGGCTGCATGATATTCAGCCGTACACGCCGCAAAATCCGCCGGCGGCGGACGCCACCAAACCTGTCGGCAGCCAATAAACTGCCCTCTGCCTGGGCGGTAACCGCCCGGGCGGTGCTGACTGTATCGCACGGCGGCATTTGCGCCACACGTAACGGCCCGTGCCCGCAACGCGAACATCACGCCGCGGGAGGCCGCCTCCGCTCGCGCGGCGGCAGCGCTCCTCATAGCGCGTTGGGCGTTTCTTAGGGCAGCAGCGAAGGCTGATCGGCGCCCTCTTTTTCCACCTTCTGCTGCAACAGATGTTCGCGTTTCATGCCGAGCTTAAGCGCCAACGCCGACGCCACATAGATGGAGCTGACGGTGCCGATAAAGACGCCGATAAACAGCGTTGTGGAGAAGCCGCGCAGCATCGCGCCGCCGAATATCAACAGCATCAACACCACCATCAATGTAGTGGCCGAGGTCATGATGGTCCGGCTCAAGGTCTGCGTCAGCGAGACGTTAAAAATATCGTAGGCGCTGCCGCGGCGAATTTTGCGGAAGTTCTCACGGATACGGTCCGACACCACGATACTGTCGTTCAGCGAGTAGCCAATCACCGACATCAGGGAGGCGATAATCGTCAGATCGATCTCGATATGAAACAGCGACAGAACCCCAAGCGTAATCACCACGTCATGGGCCAGCGCCAACACCGCCCCGGTCGCCAGCCGCCATTCAAACCGGAAGCCGACATAAATCAGGATACAGATCAACGCCACCAGCAGCGCCATGCCTCCGTCCTGAGCCAGATCGCTGCCGACGCTAGGTCCGACAAACTCGACCCGCTTCACGGCGGCATTCTGCCCGGTTGCCTGATTAATCACTCCGAGCACTTTATTGCCCAGCTCCTGCCCACGGCCGTCTTGCACCGGGGGCATACGGACCATCACATCGCGACTGCTGCCGAAATTCTGCACCAGCGGATCCGTGAAGCCCGCATGTTCAAGCGCGTCACGCATCTGGTCAAGATCGACGGCCTTTTCCAGGTTAAGTTCAATTACCGTACCGCCCGTGAAATCCAGCCCCCAGTTAAAGCCCCGCACCGCCATGATGGCGATGGAGGCGATAAGCAGGATGGCCGACAGGGTGAACGCCACATAATCCCAGCGTATAAAGTCGTAGACTTTACGGCCGTAGTTCAATTTTTCGACATTTCTTTGTTGCTGAGCCACAAGCCACTCCTAGATAGACAGCTTATCGATGCGTTTACCGCCGTAAAGCAGGTTAACGATGGCACGGGTGCCGATGATCGCCGTAAACATTGAGGTAGCAATCCCGATGGCGGTGGTAATGGCGAAGCCCTTGATCGACCCCGTGCCCACCGCGTACAGGATGACGGCGGTAATCAGCGTCGTGACGTTGGCGTCAACGATACTGGAGAACGCGCCACGGTAGCCCTCATGAATGGCTTGCTGCACCGTGCGACCGTTGCGCAGCTCTTCTTTAATACGTTCATTAATAAGCACATTGGCATCCACCGCCACCGCCAGCGTCAATACAATACCGGCGATACCCGGCATGGTCAGCGTCGCGCCGGGCAGCAGAGACATGATGCCGATAATAAGCACCAGGTTGGCGATGAGCGCCGTGATGGCAATAAGACCAAATTTGCGATACCACACCACCATAAACAGAATCGACGCCACCAGCCCCCACAAACAGGCTTCCAGTCCCTGGGTAATATTCTGCAGCCCCAGGGTCGGACCGATGGTGCGCTCTTCCACTATCTGGATCGGCGCAATCAACGCGCCCGCACGCAGCAGCAGCGACAGCTGACGCGCCTCGTTGGGATTGTTGATGCCGGTAATGCGGAAGCTGTTACCCAACCGCGACTGGATGGTGGCGACATTGATGACTTCTTCCTGCTTCTCCAGAATGGCGCGACCGTTGGCGTCTTTCTTGCCGCTATCCTTATACTCCACAAACAAGGTGACCATCAGCTTGCCGATATTGTCCTTGGTGAAGTTGGACATGGTCGTGCCGCCGCTGCCGTCCAGGGAAATATTGACCTGCGGACGGTTATATTCATCGGCGCTGGAGGTGGAGTCGGTGATGTGATCGCCGGTCAGGATAACCCGTTTGTATAACACAACCGGCTGGCCGTCGCGGGTGGCTTTCACCTCCGAATCCCCCGGCACAAGGCCGTTGGCGGCGGCGGTTTGATCCACCGAGCTATTGACCAGACGGAATTCGAGCGTGGCGGTCGCCCCCAAAATTTCTTTGGCGCGCGCCGTATCCTGGATACCCGGCAGCTCGACGACAATTCGGTCGGCGCCCTGACCTTGCACCAAAGGCTCGGCGACGCCCAGCTGATTGACGCGGTTGCGCAGGATGGTGATGTTCTGTTGTACCGCGTACTCGCGGGCTTGGCGCAGGCGATCGTCCGCCAGCGTGGCGCGCAGCGCGTTGTCTCCGACGCTGTTGATAACCATATCGCGGTGGCGCGGCGTCAACCAGGATATCGCCTGATCGCGGGTATCGGCATCGCGGAAGCGGATTTCGCTACCGTAATTCTCGATTTTACGCACCGTCGCATACGGAATGCCCTTTTCGCGCAAATCGCCGCGCAGGGTATCCATCGTCTGCTCCTGCAACTTATTGAGCGCAGTGTCCATATCCACTTCCATCAGGAAGTGAACGCCGCCCCGCAAATCCAGGCCGAGCTTCATCGGCGCCGCCCCTACCATGGCTAACCAGGGGGGAGTGGCCGGGGCCAGATTAATCGCCACGACATAATTCTCGCCGAGGGCGTTCATCAACGCTTCGCGGGCGCGCAACTGTACGTCCGAGTTGGAAAAACGGGCCAGAATGGCGCCATTTTCCAGAGCAATGGATTTACTGGCGATATGTTGCTGTTCTAATACAGTCCGGATCTGGACCAGCGTCGATTCACTGGCGGCGCCACCCCGCGCGCCAGTGATCTGTACGGCCAGGATCCTCACCATACAGGTTGGGAAGCGCATACAGCAGCCCGACGACCAGCGCCAGCGCCAGCATGATATACTTCCATAAAGGATAACGGTTTAACACGGCAGTTCCCTTCGGGAAAATCGTTTATTACAGCGCTTTCATCGTACCTTTCGGCAAAACGGCGGCCACAAAATCACGCTTGATGACCACTTCATTGGTATCGTTGAGCGCGATGGAAATATAGCCGGTGTCAGCGACTTTCACCACGCGCCCCACCAGACCGCCGGTCGTCAGAACTTCATCTCCTTTGGAAATGGAATTCATCAACTCTTTATGCGTCTTGGCGCGCTTTTGCTGTGGGCGCAGGATCATGAAATAAAAGATCAGACCGAAAACAACCAGCATCACCACCAGAGAGTAAGGACTTGACTGGGACGGAGCACCGATGGCGGCAACGGCGTCAGAAACGAAAAAGCTCATTTAAATTCCCTCATTGTTATTTAACTCGACGACTAAAAGTGGCACCGGCTTACCTGTCCGGCGATAGAACTCACCTACAAAGTGCTCTAATTTACCCTCATCAATAGCCTGGCGTAAACCCGCCATCAAACGCTGGTAATAACGTAGGTTATGGATAGTATTTAGACGGGCACCCAATATTTCGTTGCAACGGTTAAGATGATGCAAGTACGCGCGGCTATAATTGCGACAGGTGTAACAATCACATTCCGCATCCAGCGGCGTGACATCGTCTTTATACCGGGCGTTGCGTATTTTCACCACGCCATCGGTAACAAACAGATGACCATTGCGGGCATTGCGGGTCGGCATGACGCAGTCGAACATATCGATACCGCGGCGAACGCCCTCCACCAGATCTTCAGGTTTACCGACGCCCATCAAATAGCGCGGTTTATCCGCCGGGATCTGCGGGCACAGGTGCGCCAAAATACGGTGCATATCGGCTTTCGGTTCCCCTACCGCCAGGCCGCCCACAGCGTAACCATCAAAACCGATCTCTACCAGTCTTTTTACCGATACATCTCGTAAATCTTCGTAAACACCGCCCTGAATAATACCGAAAAGCGCATTGGGATTTTCAAGCTCATCAAAACGCTAGCGACTGCGGGCCGCCCAGCTTAACGACATTTCCATCGAGCGCTTGGCGTAATCCCAATCGAAAGGATAAGGCGTGCATTCGTCAAAAATCATGACAATATCGGAACCCAGATCGTACTGGATTTCCATCGATTTTTCGGGGCTTAAGAAAATCGCGTCGCCGTTGATGGGATTGCGGAAATGCACGTTTTCTTCGGTAATTTTGCGAATGTCGCCCAGACTGAAGACCTGGAACCCGCCGGAATCGGTCAGTATTGGACCGTGCCACTGCATAAAATCGTGCAAATCGCCGTGCAGCTTCATGACCGCCTGACCCGGGCGCAGCCAAAGATGAAAGGTATTGCCCAGCAGAATCTGCGCGCCGGTTTCTTTCACTTCTTCGGGCGTCATGCCCTTCACGGTGCCATACGTCCCAACCGGCATAAACGCCGGCGTTTCCACGACGCCCCGATCAAATACCAGCCGCCCGCGGCGGGCCTGGGCATCGGTTTTCAATAATCGATATTCCACACATCCTCCAACACCAGAGAAACAGTCCGATGTTTGATGAAAAGGAGCGCATTCTAGCAACCCCGTAAACCGCTGTACAAGCCGGTCCGCGGAATGTGTTGCCGCCGGCGTGGTTAATCCCTGCTTTCTGCCGCCGACGGTTCGCGCAAAGCACGGATCCAGACCCGCTATTGCCGATCAGCCCGCCCGATTACGACTCACCCACGCGCTCTTGGGCAGCGGCAGGGTTCCGGGTGATAAACATGGCGTCCCCATAGCTGAAAAAACGGTACGCCTGCGCCACCGCTTCCCGGTAGGCCGCCAGCGTATGGCGATAACCGGCGAACGCCGATACCAGCATTATCAAGGTGGACTCGGGCAGATGAAAATTGGTGATAAGCGCATCTATCACGCGAAAATGATAACCGGGATAAATAAAAATGCGCGTGTCGCCAAAAAACGGCGCCAGGGTATTCTCTCCCGCCGCCGCGGCCGCGCTCTCAAGGGAGCGCACGGAGGTGGTACCGACGGCCACGACCCGGTTGCCGCGCGCCTTGCACGCCAGAACCGCATCAACCACCTCTTGCGGCACTTCGGCATACTCCGAGTGCATCTGATGCTGTTCGATCCGATCCACCTGCACCGGCTGGAAGGTTCCAGCGCCTACATGCAGGGTGACAAACGCCATTGCAACCCCTTTGGCGCGCAGCGCCGCCAGCAGCGGCTCATCGAAATGCAGGCCGGCGGTGGGCGCCGCCACCGCGCCGGGCCGTTCACCGTAAACCGTCTGATAGAGCTCACGATCCGCGGTTTCGTCGGGCCTATCGATATAGGGCGGCAAAGGCATATGGCCGGCATCATTGAGCAGCGTCAGCACATCGCGGGGGTCGTCGAAACGCAGCTCAAAAAGTGAATCGTGGCGCGCCACCATGGTGGCGGCGATGCTGTCATCATCCCCCAACAGCAGCGCGGCGCCGGCTTTCGGTGCCTTGGACGCGCGCACGTGGGCAAGTACCCGCTTATCATCGAGAACTCTTTCCACCAGGACTTCGATTTTACCGCCGCTGACTTTGCGGCCGAACAATCGGGCGGGGATCACCCGGGTATTATTGAATACCAGTAAATCGCCAGGCGCCAGTTTATCCAGCAAATCGGTAAAAACCTGATGCGCCAGCGCGCCCGTCTGGCCGTCCAGCGACGGCAGGCGCTGCGTTCCGCCTGCGGATAGCGGGCAATCAGATTATCGGGTAATTCAAAAGAGAAGTCGGCAACGCGCATGGCAAATCACTTCAGCATAAAAACAGGCGGCTTAGTCTAGGGCTATGCGTTCCGCCCTGCAAGAATTAAGCTATGTCGCGCCGCTTTTGCCGTATACTGATGAAATAAATTTTCTTGCTCATCTGCATCTCGCCACCCTGGCGCATAGCTCCCTGCTCGGAAATCTGATGGCGGATTTTGTCCGCGGCGATCCCGAAGGCCTCTATTCACCCGCGATTGTGGCGGGGATTCGTATGCATCGCCGAATTGATAGCCTTACCGATAGTCACGAAGCGGTAAAGCAGGTGCGCACGCTGTTTTCGCCCACGACGCGGCGGGTGGCGCCTATCGCGCTGGATGTAGTCTGGGATCATTTTCTGTCGCGCCACTGGCTGCGGGTCGAGCCACAGTTGCCGCTGGCGGAATTCGTCTTGCGGGCGCAGCGGGAAATCGCGCCCGCGCTGCCGGATACGCCGGTGGGGTTTCAATCCCTTAACCGCTATCTGTGGCGGGAACGCTGGCTGCTGCACTATGCCGATGGGCCTTTTCTGGCCCAGGTGCTAAACGGTATGGCCCAGCGCCACCCGCGGCTGTCGGCGCTGGGCGAGATTTATCCGGAGATCCAAACCCATTATGACCGGCTGGAAACGGCGTTTTGGCAACTTTATCCGGCGATGATGCATGTAGCGCGCCAGGGCGCGCTGGGCCACTGAGCGTGCCCGCTTGCGCGCTCACCGGTCGCTGATCGCCCGGTCGTCCAGTGGCGTGTCCATCTGTCATCTATGTGGACCGCGCCCACTTTGTCTGTTGACGTGTCCCGCGCTCCGTGGCGGAGCCGGGTGGTCCGTCCGTTTATATCGCCAACTATTCGCCGCGTGGCCGGTTCCCCCATTGAGAATTGCCTTTTCGGTAGACAAGGGGAACCGTGCGCGGCACAACCTTTTGCCGCCCCGTACGCAATGTCCTAGAAATGACCCAACAGCCCGTCGTTGCCGACGGCGACAGGGGGTGTTATGAATAGCGCTAGACAATCATCCCACAGGAAGGAGTCCTGGCCATGTACCCCATCGATGCGACAAGTTACCGTTCAGTAAAAGGATTTAACCAACGCGTACGCTTTCTGATTATGCATTACACCGCTCTCAATTTCGCCGACTCGGTCAACGCGCTGAGCGGCGACGCGACCCTCAGCGCGCATTATCTGGTGCCCGATCCCGACGATCAAAGCTATATCGACGCCGGCTTCAATGATATGCGCATTTTCAACCTGGTGGACGAGAAGGATCGCGCCTGGCACGCCGGCCTTAGCGCCTGGGCCAGGCGCAACAATCTCAACGATACGTCTATCGGGATAGAAAATGTGAACCTGGCGTCGGTTAACGCGGGGAAATGGACCTTCCCGCCTTATCCTCCGGTGCAAGTCGAGGCCATCATTCAATTAGCGCAGTCTGTCCTGCAACGCTATCCAGATATAACCCCTACACAGGTGGTCGGCCATAGTGATGTTGCCCCCGGGCGGAAATTCGATCCCGGCGCGGCGTTTCCCTGGAGAAAGTTGTACGAGGCGGGCATAGGCGCCTGGTTTGATGATGCGACTAAACAGCAGTATAGCGACGACTTTGCTGAGCACGAAACGCCTGACCAGGCGGCGATAAAAGCCAAACTCAAGACCTACGGCTATAACATCGCGGGAGCAACAGGCGCCGGCGGCTATAAAAACCTTATCCAGGCTTTCAATTGCATTTTCGCCCCGTTGACTGGCAGGGCACGGTGGATAATGAACCGCAGCAATTCTCTACGCTTTGGTAGATAAATATTTCAACAAGTGAGTGCAGGCTCACTTGCTGTCACTGTGGCGCTGCCGGTGGATTACGCTGTCGCTTACAGCGGCATTTTATTCCACCGCACGCGCATTTCTCTGCTGCCCTCTTTTCGGCTCAGGCCGAATAGCCGGCTGCCGCAAAGTGCAATATTCCTGTTCGGCAGGGCTTTGTTGAATAAATCGAACTTTTAGGTGACTGGCGGCTCTGATCACTACATTCGTTTCAACATCAGGTCCCCATGGCAAAGCAAAAGTTTAAAATCACCAACTGGCCCGCATACAACAATGCGCTCAGGCAGCGGGGGAACCTGACAGTATGGCTTGATGAGTCAGCCATTGCTGCATGGACTGAGAGTACACCACCTGAACATCGTGGCCGGCCGCTTCACTACACCGATATGGCCATTACCACGGTTCTGATGATAAAGCGCGTGTTTAACCTTTCGCTCCGGGCGTTACAGGGTTTCGTTGACTCGATTTTTAAACTGATGGGGCTGTCGCTGCGCTGCCCAGATTACTCTCTGGTCAGCCGGCGAGCAAAAACCGTCGACATCAGCATAAAAACGCCAACCCGCGGCGAAATCTCACACCTGGTCATCGATGGCACCGGCCTGAAAGTCTTCGGCGAAGGCGAATGGAAAGTCAGGCAGCATGGGGCTGAGAGGCGCAGAGTATGGCGCAAGCTTCATCTGGCAGTAGATAGCGCGACACATGAAATTATCTGTGCCGATTTATCGCTAAGCGGTACGACAGATGCGCAGGCGCTGCCCGGGCTGATTAACCAAACCCACCGGAAAATCAGGGAAGCGTCGGCTGACAGTGCTTACGATACGCGTTACTGTCATGATGCTCTGCTGAGGAAAAAAATAAAGCCGCTTATCCCACCGCGAAGTGGTGCGCAATATTGGCCAGCTCGATACCATGAGCGTAACCACGCGGTGGCAAATCAGCATCTGAGCGGCAATAACGATACCTGGAAAAAGAAAGTAGGTTATCACCGGCGTTCACTGGCTGAAACGACCATGTTCCGGTTTAAAACACTTCTGGGTGGTCATCTGAGTCTGCATGACTATGACGCGCAGGTAGGTGAGGCTATGGCAATGGTCAAAGCGCTTAACCGGATCACGCTGTTAGGAATGCCAAACAGCGTCCGCATCATGTAACAATCGCCCTGATAGGGAGGAAGTCGTCACACAAATTTCGGATTTATTCAACAAAGCAGCCGGCGGTTTGTCGGTGGCGGGGATTTTGCTGATTACGCTTCCCTTAATTGCCAGCCCGGTCGTGAAAATGGCGGTCATCACGCTTTCCATCGCCTGGTTTACCAGCTGCTTTACCACCAATATCTGGTCCATTATTACTTCCAGCGTCAGAAAGGAAGCGGTGGGGGCCGCGTCCGGGATCATCAACGGTATCGGCGCGGGCGTCGGCGGAACAACGGCGGGCTTTGTCGTCGAGTTTCTCCACGGCAGCACCGGCTCCTATTTGCCGGGCTTCGTGGTCATCGGCATCGTCGCTATTGTCGGTGGGCTCAGCGTGTATACCTATTGCCGCATCAAAGGCGCGGGATGAGGTTTAACGCGTCTGTCAGTGTTTCATGCATCCAAATGAGCGGCCGCGGGGCGTTCACCCCTACGGCTTTCTGGCGCGCCATCACCCGCCGATGCGGTATCGTCCCGCGCTGGCGCGGTACCTTCCGACCCTCTAGGCGCTGCCCTTGACTGACAGAATTTGAACAGGCACATCGCGCCGGTGACGGCAACGATCATCGGCGGCAGAAAATTCAGCGTCAGGTCGGTGAACTCGAATATCAACACTATCGCCGTTAGCGGCATCGTCATCGACGCGGCCAAAAATGCCCCGGCGCCAATGACCGCAAAGGCCCCCGGCGCGGTGCCGGGCCACAAAAGATTCCAGGCGCCTCCCAGCAAGCAGGCCAACAGCGCGCCACAGGTCAAACCCGGCGTAAGCAGGCCGCCTTGGGCGCCGGCGCGTAAACTGCCCCATATGGCCGCGATCTTCAATACCAATAGCGTTGCCGCCGTCGTCATCAGCAGATGATTGCCAAAACTCAATTGCGCGGGACCTTTGCCGTTGCCCAATAAGGCCGGGAACGTCGCCGCCAGCAAACCGATAGAGTAAAATTCAACAGGCATAGCACGGGCAACAGGGCGTTACGCGGCGCCCTGTCCCTGGCGCTACAGGTGAGGCGGCTAAAGCCGTAGGCGGCCAGCCCGAACAGCGGACCGGCCAGCAGCGACCAGACCAGAAGCGCAGGCGTCACCGCCAGGGCAGGCAGATGATATTGCGTTTCATTGCCAAGCCCCGTCCAGGCGACCATCGCCGCGATAGCGCAGCAGGCCAGCGCCGGGATCATCACCGTGAAGCTGAACGTTCCCATCAGCACTTCCAGTACAAATAGCGCGCCGCCCAGCGGGACGTTGTACACCTCCGCCAGCCCGGCGCCGCAGGCCATCAGGATGCGGGTGTCGGCGTCGCCCAGGCCCAAGATGCGCGCCAGCCGCCCGGCGCTCATGGCGCCCACTTCACGGGGCGCGACTTCGCGGCCCAAGGGTGATCCCAGCGCGACGGTGGTAATTTGCAACAGCGCGTGGATAAGCGTTGCCGCCACCGGCAATGCTGACCAGCGGGCGCGCGTGGCGATAAAGCAGCCACCAGCCGCCGCCTGCCACCAGACCGCAGGACATCAGCACGCCGGCGCTGCGCAGGGGAGAGGCGGCGGTGACGCCCTGTAAAAAGCTCTCTTGGCTGATGATGTGCGGCAAGCTATACCAAAAAAGAGATGCTGTATAGCATGAAGCAGCATCGCCAGCAGCATACCGCTAATGCCGGCGACAAGTCCGGTGAGGATGACCGCCAGAGTCAGAACGAAAAGGGGATTTTGTCATAATGCGCATCTACTGCTGCAGGTTTAAGTTACGGCGAAGCCAGGACGACGCGGTTCCTTAGAGCTGAATCATTAAAGTTAAATTATCACGAAACGACGGCCGCCACCCGCGGTAAACGGGCGTTGGAGGCTGGTGAGAGCTTTTTTCCGCCATTGATTTATGGATGGTTTAACTTTTTTTCTGTCACCTGCCGGCGTCGCCGCAGGGTGGCGGCGTCGCGCGACAAAGGCTTAATGGCAGGGGCTCGTCACGGTTAGGCAGTGCAGGCAAACGCGATTAACAGGCACAAGCGCTTTGCGAATAAAGCTCTATATAATAATAATTATCACCTCAAATAATTCGTGCAGGGAATACATGTGTTGAAAATCAAGATGATGATGACGGTTGGCGCGCTGTGCGCCTCGGCTGGCTGCCTGGCGAGCACTTATCCGCTGACGGTCACCGATATGGACGGCCAAACGCTTACGCTGGCGAAAGAGCCCCAACATGTCATATTGCAGGACGGCCGCGATATCCTCTCTCTGGCGCTGCTGGATCGGGAAAATCCCTTCCGCCGCGTGGTGGCGTGGAATAATTTGCCCAAGAAACAGGACGTCCAGACCTGGGAACTGCTGAAAAAAACCTGGCCAGCCGCCGGCGATATTATCGACATGGGATTTAACGATCAGGGACAGGTGAATCTGGAGAGCGTTATTGCCCAGAAACCCGACCTGATGATAGCGCAATTGCGCGCGAAACCGGCCCTTGAGCAGACCGGCGTTATCAGTAAATTACAACGGCTCGGTATCCCGGTGATGTTTATCGATTATGAACTGCATCCAGCAAGGAATACCGCCGCCAGCATTACGTTATTGGGCAAGGCGTTGAATCAGGAGGCGCGCGCCGGCGAATACACCGCCTTTTATCAGCAACGCTTCGTCAGCATGCAGCAAACCATCAACAGCATTAAAATCAAACCCACGGTATTTATCGAGCCTATTGCCGGCAATAGCGACAACTGCTGTTTTACTCATGGCCATAATGGCTGGGGTGGACTGGTGGAATCGGTCGGCGCTAAAAATATAGGTTCCACGCTGTTACCGGGCGCGTCCGGGTTTGTTTCGCTGGAAAAAATCATTGCCATGAAGCCGGACGCCTATATCATGACCGGGTCAAAACGGCCGAATAATAATATATTGCCGTTCGGGTACGGTGTCAGCCATGAGCAGGTTGGCGCGGTCTTCAATACTCTTATTCACCGCACCGGTTTGAATGCAATCGCGCCGGTCAAGATGGGGGCGGTATACGGGGTCTATCATCACTTTTATAACCATCTATAATAATATCATTGGTATGGAAATTCTGGCCAAAGATCTTTATCCACAGGCGTTCACCCGCCTAGATCCAACGGCGGATTATCATCACATCATTACCACCTATACCCACATCCCGGACGCGCCGATTACGCTGAGCTATCAGCCGTAACTCCACGGTAGCGTTCTGTCCTGCCCGGCGACCGAAACGGGCGCTGGCCCGGACGGTGAGCATCGTTGCAAAACCGTGTCGCCTTCGCGCGGCGCCGGGCGGTTAGGAAAGGCAGCGCCATAGGGGCTGGCGGTAAAGAGGGATACCGCCGGCTTTTTCAAGCCAGGCCGGGCAACACGCTCGTTATCACGCCTGCGGCCAACGCTCATCTACGGCTGTGGGCGACGCTTCCCATTGCCTATGGTTCAAGTTTCCCAATGCCGATGGCACGCGGTTCCCCAATGCTGAGATCCGTTTGCGCGTGCCGAAGGCGCTTGCCTTTGAAAAAGAGAAATGGGTGACATTCGCGGAAAAAAGTAACGCGCTTTACTTTTTTTACCGGCGCAACCACCGCGGAAAAAATGTTAATGACGGATAATACGCCAAGCTTATTGATTTTATTAGAGAGTATTTGAATTATTTCCCTATGCAAAGTTGAAAAAAACCGGCGCAGGGCGAGGGTAAACGATTTCGTTTATTACGCTGACTTATCCTATCTCAGCGTAGACTAATTGAAGTCGATACAGCGATGAGAAAAATGTTACATGGCGTGATGAAAGAATATCCGTATATGAGTGGGTAAACACAACTTAAACGAACATTTAAAAATAGCCCTATTCATTGCCGCTCCTAATTTTCATTTAAGGAAATTCAGTTAAGATCCCCCCGGTTTGTAGCGCGGTCATTCATTACAGAACTTTACCGTTCAGCGGCAATACCGTTCACGTCAATCATGTCGCTCGCTGCCGCTCAATCGTGACTCGCCATTTTTAAGGGAAACCGAATAATGTCTGAATTTTTGCCGTTCTCCCGGCCAGCGCTGGGCGAGGCCGAGCTCGCCGCCGTCGGTGAGGTATTGCGATCGGGCTGGATCACCACCGGGCCGAAATGCGCAGAGCTGGAACAGGCGTTCTGTCAATTGACCGGCAATCGCCATGCCATCGCCGTGAGCTCGGCGACCGGCGGTATGCACGTCACGCTCATGGCTCTGGGGCTGCGGCCAAGCGATGAGGTGATTACGCCTTCGCAGACGTGGGTTTCCACCCTGAATATGATCTGTCTGCTCGGCGCTGAACCGGTTATGGTCGATGTTGACTGCGACACGCTGATGGTGACGCCGGCGCTTATCGAAGCGGCGATCACCCCGCGCACCCGCGCCATTGTGCCCGTTCATTACGCCGGCGCGCCGGCGGATATCGCCGCTATTCGCGCGCTGGGCGCACGCTACGGCATCCCGGTGATTGAGGATGCGGCGCATGCGGCGGGTACCGGCTACAAAGGCCGCCACGTGGGCGCCGCCGGCACCGCCATCTTCTCATTCCACGCCATCAAGAATATGACCAGCGCCGAGGGCGGTATGGTGGTCACGGACGATGATGCGCTAGCACAGCGCATCCGCAGTCTGAAGTTTCACGGTCTGGCGGTGGATGCGTTCGATCGCAATATGCAGGGCCGGGCTCCGCAGGCGGAGGTGATGGCGCCGGGTTACAAATACAACCTGACCGATATCAATGCCGCCATGGCGCTGGTGCAGCTCGATAAACTGCCGCAGCATAACGCGCGCCGTGCGGCCCTGGCGCAGCGCTATTTGCGCGCACTGGCCGATACGCCGTTTTCTCCGCTGGCGCTGCCCGCCTGGGAACACCACCACGCCTGGCATCTGTTTATCATCCGTGTCGACGAACGGCGGTGCGGCATTGATCGCGACGGTCTGATGCAGGCGCTGAAAGAACGCGGCATCGGCACCGGCCTGCATTTCCGCGCCGCCCATACGCAGCGTTATTACCGCGAGCGTTTTCCCGATTTGGTCCTGCCGGACACTGAGTGGAACTCCGCGCGCATGTGTTCGCTGCCGCTTTTTCCCTCCATGAATGATGACGATGTCGAGCGCGTGATTGCCGCGCTGCGCGCCATTGCGAAGGTTTGATATGACAACACCCATGAAAATAGACAAAGTTTCGATCGTAATCCCGGTCTATAATGAGCAAGAAAGCCTGCCTGAACTGATGCGTCGCTCGGTGGCGGCCTGCGAGCGGCTCGACGCCGCCTATGAAATTCTGCTGGTGGATGACGGCAGCAGCGACGACTCCGCCGCCGTATTGACCGCCGCGGCCGAAGCGCCGGGCAGCCATATCGTCGTGGTATTGCTCAACCGCAATTACGGTCAGCACTCCGCCATCATGGCCGGGTTCAGCCACGTGAGCGGCGATTTGGTGGTTACCCTCGATGCGGATTTACAGAACCCGCCGGAAGAGATCCCGCGGCTGGTCGAGGTTGCGGCCCAAGGCTACGACGTGGTAGGCACCGTGCGCCAGAATCGGCAGGACAGCTGGTTCCGCAAGCGCGCCTCGCGCATGATCAATGCCTTAATTCAGCGCACGACCGGCAAAGCGATGGGCGATTACGGCTGCATGCTGCGCGCCTATCGCCGCCATATTATCGACGCCATGCTGCACTGCCACGAGCGCAGTACCTTCATTCCGATTTTGGCCAATACCTTCGCCCGCAAAACCATCGAAATACCGGTGATGCATTCGGAACGAGAATTCGGCGATTCCAAATACAGTCTGATGAAGCTTGTCAATTTGATGTATGACCTCATCACCTGCCTGACGACCACGCCGCTGCGCATGCTGAGCGTTATCGGCAGCATTATCGCCCTGCTGGGGTTCGCATTTTCCCTGCTGCTCATCACGCTACGCCTGTTTCTCGGCGCCCATTGGGCGGCCGAAGGCGTCTTTATGCTGTTCGCGGTGCTGTTCATTTTTATCGGCGCGCAATTTATCGGCATGGGGCTATTGGGAGAATACATCGGCCGTATCTATAACGATGTGCGCGCCCGTCCCCGTTATTTTGTCCAGCGTGTGGTCAGTCAAAATCCACTCTCGTCTCAACAGGAAACACAATGAAAGCTGTCATTTTTGCTTATCATGATATGGGCTGCGTAGGCGTCACCGCCCTGATTAAAGCAGGCTTTACTATCGAGGCCATCATCACCCATCCTGATGCCCCTACGGAAAAACCCTTTTTTGGTTCGGTGGCGCGCATCGCCACGGAACACGGTATTCCGGTGTTTGCGCCGGATGATGTTAACCATCCGCTGTGGGTAGCGCGAATCAAAGCGCTGGCGCCGGACGTGATATTTTCCTTTTATTATCGCCAGCTGCTTTGCCAGGAGATTGTGAGCCTGCCGACGGTGGGCGCATTCAATCTGCACGGTTCGCTGCTGCCGCGCTATCGCGGCCGCTCGCCCCTGAACTGGGTGCTGGTCAACGGCGAAGAGGAAACCGGCGTGACCCTGCATCGCATGACGGCGCGGGTCGATGCCGGCAACATCCTGGCGCAGCGCGGCGTGGCGATTACGCCGCAGGACGATGCGCCGTCGCTGCATCGCAAACTGTGCGAGGCGGCGGCAGCTGTGCTGGAGAGCATTTTGCCGGCCATCCGTGAACAACGATTTAGCGAAACGCCCCAGGACGATAGCGCCGCCAGCTATGTGGGCCGCCGTACGCCGGAAGACGGCCGCCTGGACTGGTGTCAGCCCGCCGCGACCCTCGCCAATCTGGTGCGCGCGGTGACCGATCCCTGGCCGGGTGCCTTCAGCTATGCCGGCGGAGAAAAATTTATTGTCTGGAAGGCGCAAGTGCGTCCGAACAGCGACGCCGCACAGCCCGGCACCGTTTTGTCCGTTGATCCGCTGGTTATCGCCTGCGGCAGCGATGCGCTGGAGATTCAAACCGGCCAGAGCCAGCAAGGGGTGTATATGCAGGGCGGCCAGTTGGCCCAGGCGTTGGGGCTGGTCAATGGCGCTCTGCTGAATCCGTGCCCGCTGGTCAGCCATAAGCGCCGTACCCGCGTGCTTATCCTGGGGGTGAACGGCTTCATCGGCAACCATTTGACCGAACGTCTGCTGCGCGACGGCAATTATGAAATCTACGGTTTGGATATCGGCACCGATGCGATAAGCCGTTTTATGGTGAACCCGCTGTTTCATTTCGTCGAGGGCGATATCAGCATTCATTCGGAGTGGATCGAATATCACATCAAAAAATGCGATGCCGTTCTGCCGCTGGTGGCGATCGCCACGCCTATTGAATATACGCGCAATCCGCTGCGGGTGTTTGAACTCGACTTCGAGGAAAACCTGAAAATTATTCGTCATTGCGTCAAATACCAAAAACGCATCATTTTCCCGTCGACGTCCGAAGTCTACGGTATGTGTACCGACCCGGTGTTCGACGAAGACGATTCCAGCTTGATTGTCGGGCCTATCAATAAGCAGCGCTGGATTTATTCGGTGTCGAAACAGCTGCTGGACCGCGTCCTGTGGGCATACGGTGAAAAAGAAGGGCTGCGTTTCACGCTATTTCGTCCCTTTAACTGGATGGGGCCGCGGCTGGATAATCTGAATGCGGCGCGTATCGGCAGCTCGCGCGCCATTACTCAGCTGATCCTGAATCTGGTGGAGGGATCGCCGATCAAATTAGTGGACGGCGGCGCGCAGAAACGCTGCTTTACCGATATCAGCGACGGTATCGAGGCGCTGTTCCGCATCATTGAGAACAAGGACCAAAATTGCGACGGCCAGATAATTAATATCGGCAACCCGGACAACGAAGCCAACATCCGGCAGTTGGCGGAATTGCTGCTGGCAAGTTTCGAGCGCCATCCGCTGCGCCAGCATTTCCCGCCGTTCGCCGGTTTCCGCGATGTGGAAAGCAGTAGTTATTACGGCAAAGGCTATCAGGATGTCGAGCACCGCAAGCCGAGCATTCGTAACGCCAAGCGCCTCCTGGACTGGGCGCCTACGGTGCCCATGGCGCAGACCATCGACGAAACGCTGGACTTTTTCCTGCAAACCATCGATTTGCAGGACGCGCCGCAATGAAAAACGTCGGCCTGCGTATTGATGTCGATACCTGGCGCGGCACCCGCGACGGCGTGCCGCGCCTGTTGGAGATGCTAGCGGCGCAGCAGATCCAGGCGACGTTCTTTTTCAGCGTGGGGCCGGATAATATGGGGCGCCATTTGTGGCGTCTGGCAAAACCGCAATTTTTGCTGAAGATGCTGCGCTCGCGCGCCGTTTCGCTCTACGGCTGGGATATTCTGCTGGCCGGCACCGCCTGGCCCGGCAGGAACATCGGCCAGGGGCTGGCCGCGCCGATCCGCGCCGCCGCGGCCGACCATGAAGTCGGGCTGCACGCCTGGGATCATTTTGCCTGGCAGACCTGGGCCGGGGTGTGGAGCGAAGGTCAGTTGACCGAGCAGATTCGCCTGGCGCGGGATGCATTGACCGCGATTATCGACCGGCCGGTAACCTGTTCGGCGGTAGCGGGCTGGCGCGCGGACGATCGCGTGGTGCAGGCTAAACAGCTCTTTGGCTTTCGTTACAATAGCGATTGTCGCGGCACGGGCCCCTTTCGGCCGCTGCTGCCGAACGGCGCTTTCGGCGCGGTACAAATACCGGTGACGCAGCCCACGTTTGACGAGGCCGTCGGTCGGAGCACAACCCGCGCAGGCTACAACCGCTTCATTCTTGATAGCATCAAAGCGGATGGCGGGACGCCGGTTTACACCATTCATGCCGAAGCGGAGGGCATTGCGCTCAGCGGCATGTTTCGGGAATTGTTGTCGATGGCGGCGACGGAAGGGATCCGCTTTTGTCCATTGCAGGAGCTCATCCCTCCGGACGTCGCTGCCCTGCCGGTCGGCCGGGTGGTGCGCGGCGTTCTGCCGGGACGGGAGGGCTGGGTCGGATGTCAGCGCTTGTTAAAGTGAGTCGAGAATGAAAGCCACCAAAGCCGGTGTCGGGCTGCTGCTCGTCATCGCCCTGTATTATCTGCTGCCGCTGGCGTTTCGCGGCCTGTGGCAGCCGGATGAAACGCGCTACGCCGAGATAAGCCGCGAGATGCTGGCGAGCGGCGATTGGATCGTCCCCCATTTCCTGGGCCTGCGTTATTTTGAGAAACCGGCCGTCGGCTATTGGATCAATAACCTCAGCCAGTGGGCGTTTGACCACACCAATTTCGCCGTGCATTTTGGTTCCACGTTCTCCATTGCCCTGACGGCGCTCATGGTGTACTGGCTGGCGCGGCGTTTATGGCAGGATCATCGCCTGGGGCTGACGGCGGCGGCGATTTTCAGCTCCTGCCTGCTGGTCTATAGCATCGGGACCTATGCGGTGCTCGACCCGATGATCGCCTTATGGTTGGCGGTCGCCATGTGCGCTTTCTGGCAGACGGCGCAGGTGCCCCGCGGTTGGCGTAAAGGCCTGGGCTATCTGGCGGTGGGCGTTGCCTGCGGGCTGGGGTTCATGACCAAAGGCTTCCTGGCGCTGGCGGTGCCGGTGCTCGGCGTACTGCCGTGGGTCATCGCGCAAAAATGCTGGAAAGAGGTGTTATCTTACGGGCTGCTGGCGGTAGTCGGCGCCGTGGCGACAAGTTTACCCTGGGTAATCGCCATCGCGCGTCGCGAGCCGGATTTCTGGCATTATTTCATCTGGGTCGAGCATATACAGCGCTTCGCGGAAGATAATGCCCAGCATAAAGCCCCTTTCTGGTATTACCTGCCGGTGCTGCTGGCGGGGACGCTGCCCTGGTTGGCGCTGCTGCCCGGCGCGCTGCACGGCGCTTGGCGTGAACGTCAGGCGCAAAGCGGGGCGTTCTATCTGCTGGGCTGGGTCGTGATGCCGCCGCTGTTTTTCAGCCTGTCGAAAGGCAAACTGCCTACCTATATCATGCCCTGCTTCGCGCCGTTGTCCCTGCTGATGGCGCGCTATGCGACGGCGTGGGGCGGGCGGGCGCTGAAGGTCAACGGGGCGATCAATCTGCTGTTCGGGCTGCTGTGCGTCGTCGCATTAGCCGGCGTGTTGGCCCCCTGGGGGCTGGCGCGGCATCCGCTTTTCGGCCCCGATGAAGGCGGCAAAGTGTTGCTGGGGGTGCTGAGCTTTGTGATCTGGGCGGCCGTGGGTGGGCTGACCCTGCGCGCACCGGCGGTACGCTGGCGCTGGGCGGCGCTGTGTCCGCTGGGGATTGCGCTGTTGGTCGGGCAGGCGATACCGCAGCGGGTGATCGACGCCAAGCAGCCCCAGTCATTTATCCAGACGGTGCGCCCGCAGCTGGAGAATAGTCGCTTTATTCTCGCCGATAGAGTCGGCGTGGCGGCGGGACTCGCCTGGGAGCTGCAGCGCAGCGATATTGCGTTATTTGAACGCCAGGGAGAGCTGGCCTATGGCTTGAGCTATCCCGACGCCGCAGGCCGTTTTATCCGCGAGGAGGGGTTTTCTGACTGGCTGCGTGAACGCTGTAAAGAAGGTTCGGTTGCGTTGGTGCTGCTGCTTCCCAACGGCGAGTCGCAGATTGACCACCTGCCGCGCGCGGATGAAACTTTCCGCCGCGGACGGCTGGTGCTGTTGGCATACCATCAACGCCGGCCATGATTTATCTACTGATTTTCCTCGTCAGTCTGCTTAGCTGCGCCGGCCAGCTATGCCAGAAACACGCCGCCAGCGCGGTGCCCGGCGCCGTGCGTCTCCGGCATCGGGTGCGCTGGCTGGCGACAAGTTTGCTGCTGCTTGGCGTCGCCATGTTGGTGTGGCTATGGGTATTGCAGCGGGTGCCGGTAGGTATCGCTTACCCGATGTTCAGCCTTAATTTTGTGCTGGTGACCCTGGCCGCCCGTTGGCTGTGGCGAGAGCCCGTGGAATGGCGTCACGGCGTCGGCCTGCTGCTAATCGTGGCGGGAGTGATGGTCATGGGGGTCAATCTGTGAGGGGCTATGGCTGGGCGTTATTCAGCGTGGTATTGGTCAGCGCCGCGCAGCTGCTGATGAAATGGGCGATGATGCATTTGCCGCCGCTTGCCGCTCCCCGCCTGTGGCTGGACCCGGGCAACGCGGCGGCTATTGTGCTGCTGGCGGGTGGCTTACTGGCCTATGCCTGTTCCATGGGCTGTTGGTTTATGGCGCTGAGCCGCTTGCCGCTGAATAAAGCCTATCCGCTGCTCAGCCTCAGCTATGTCCTAGTGGCGGCCGGTGCGTTGATGATCCCTGAATTTCATGAGCGGTTTACGCTATCGCGTCTGATGGGTGTGGCGTTGATTTGCGGCGGCCTACTGCTGATTTGCCTACCCGCCCGGAAGAAGGACGCCGCGCCGCTGAGGGCGGCGGCCGCGCCTTGGCAATTCTCAGCCTGGTCCTAATGTTGCCTTCAGGTCAGGGTGGCACAATAGGCCACTTCGACCCCGAGGCGTGCGGCGCAGGGCAGGGCCTGGCGCCTGATGACCCACACCACGACGTACAACGATGCGCGATATTCCCCTGCATTGTTCAACTAGGGATAGAGGCTATGACAACTTTCACGCCGGCTTTGGAACAGCTTAACGTTTATTTGTTTCAATTAATCAACGCCCCCGCCGCCGTCAGCGCCGGCATGCTGCGGGTGGGAACATTCTTCGCCAGCGACGCCGTGGCGTTGTTTCCCCTGGTGTTGCTATTCAATTGGTTTTGGCGCGGCGAGGCGCAAAAAAAGGTCGTGCTCTACGCGCTGTTTAGCATGCTATTGGCGCTGGTTATCAACATCGCCATAAGTATGGTTTGGCAACATCCGGACCCTGTACACGATTCTGTGTAAATGCCTTTTCTCAGAAGTGACCGTCCAGGCGGTCACCGAACTCGATAATAAAGCGGCTCATTGCCATGCGCCAGTCCCTCAAAGGCATTGTCCATTTCTGTGAGGCCGCCTGTATCGCCAGCCACACCACCTTTTTCACTGCGTCGTCGGTCGGGAACACCTTGCGCTTTTTGATGGCATGCCGGATCACGCTGTTTAACGACTCGATGGCGTTGGTCGTGTAGATCACCTTGCGGATGTCCGTTGGGTAGGCAAAGAACGTGGCCAGATTGGCCCAGTTTGCCTGCCAGCTTCGACTTATTTGCGGGTAGCGGATGTCCCAGGCACTGGAGAACGCTTCCAGCGCCTGCAAGCCGGCTTCTTCCGTAGGGGCCTGATAGATAGCTTTCAGGTCGCGGGTGACGGCCTTGTAGTCCTTCCAGGAGACGAACCGCAGGCTGTTGCGCACCATATGTACGATACACAGCTGGAGCCGCGCCTCCGGATACACCGCGTTAATAGCGTCAGGGAAACCTTTCAGCCCGTCTACGCAGGCGATAAGGATATCGTTCAGGCCGCGGTTTTTCAGCTCTGTCAGCACGTTCAGCCAGAATTTTGCGCCTTCATTTTCGGCCAGCCACATACCTAGCAACTCTTTCTGGCCTTCGATGTTGATGCCCAGCGCCAGAAACACAGATTTGTTGATGATGCGGCTGTCCTGCCGGACTTTTAGAACGATACAGTCAAGATAAACAATGGGATAGACTGCATCCAGAGGCCGGTTTTGCCATTCGACAACCTGCTCCATGACCGCATCGGTGACCTTTGAGACCAGCGCCGGCGAGACATCGGCGTCATACAGCTCTTTGAACGCGGCGGCGATCTCGCGGGTGGTCATCCCTTTGGCGTACAACGATAAAATCTGGTTATCCATCCCGGTAATCCGGGTCTGGTTCTTCTTCACCAGTTGCGGTTCAAAGGAACCGTCACGATCGCGCGGAGTACGCAGCGCCAGCGGGCCATCGCCAGTGGTAACGGTTTTTGTGGAATAGCCGTTGCGGGCGTTGGTCCCCGGTTTAGGCTGATTTTTATCGTAGCCGAGGTGATGGGACATTTCGGCATTGAGAGCTGCTTCGACGCTAATTTTTTTCAGCAGCCGATCGAAGTAACTGAGATCTTCAGGGGTTTTGAGATTTTTGGCCAGTTCGTTAGCCAGAGCCTGCAACTGTTTTTCGTCCATAAATTAACCTGTTTTTGATGTTGGATTGAACATATCAAAATCAGGCAAATACACAAATTTCTAAACAGGCTCTAACGCGGCTTGCCGAGCGGGTGCCGGCGTCAATCCCGGACATGCAGAGACGAAGGCGGCAGCGCCACCTGCAGAATCACCAGCTGATTATTGTGCGTTTCATGTGTATGACGCGCCAGATAACGCGCGCAAAGAAAACCGGCTACGCCGCCCGCCACGCCGCCGCACGCGGCGGCCGGATCGGTACCCAGTGTGCCCTGCATGATAGCCGCGCCGCCGATAAGTCCCAGCAGCGGCAGCATATACACCAGAAATGCGGAGCGCAGCAGACTACCCTCAGTGATGCCGACTTCGACGCGCTGTCCCGGCACCAGCAGCAGCGTGCTGGCCACCTCTAGATGATGCTGCGTTTCGGGCGCGAGTTTATTCAGAATGCGGGTACCGCAGGATTGCTTGGCATGGCAGCCACCGCAGCCCGCGCGCTGTTCGCAGCGCACTTGCGCAACACCATGCTGCCAAGTAACGACGGTGGCCCATTCTCTCATCATGACTGAGCTTTGAACACAACGGCGTCGGCGATGCGTTTCGCGGTAACTGGGGGCAGTTCGCCTACCACGGTAATTTCCCGGCTGCCGCGGTGTTCGGTATGAATGGTGCGCCGCCCGGTGCGAATGAGGCGCTCCCCATTGCCGGTGGTCGCCTGGCCGACGTTGACGGAGAAGCTGAACAATCCATCGGTGTACAGCCTGGCCTCAATCGGTTCATTGATGCCCGGCAGCGTGCGCCGGCTGCGGGAGGCCTCGGTCACGCCCGCCGGCAACCAGTTTACGGACCAGTCGAAATCCGCGGTCGTTGACACCGGCAACGCCAATTGGGGAGGCAAAGTGACCTTCTCCAAACCGGCCATGGTGTTTTCGACCTGCTTATCGGCGTTGAAGGCGATAACGCGGAACTGTTCCAGCGCTTCGCCATCGCGATCCAGCAGATCGACACGCAGCGGCAATTTGGTCGTGGTATCAATCCAGACGATATAGCTAAATCGGGTGCCGTCGCGGGCGACGACCCGCACGACCTCGCACAGGCGATCGGCGATGCGGGCGCGGCCTACGGAAATAAAATCGTAGAAGTGCGCCAAGCGCTCAAAGTTCGCGTAGACAATAGAGGGAAGAGAATCGACGATATGATCACCAAGCAGGGTAAACGGCTCCAGCCTGGGCTCAAAGTAACTGATTTCACCGTTGCGCTGGACTATCTCGCGGCGTGGGCCGTCCATTTGCAGAAGCTGCGCCAGCCGTTGCTTATCGATAACCACATGGCGATAGCACAGCGAATCAACGCCCAGCTTGCTAACCAGCACGTATGCATATTCATAGTCCAGCGTCTGGCTGGCCTGACTCATTTGCGCGAGCAACGCCCCGGATGTGGTCGTCTGAGCCGGAGCGTGAATGGAATAGAGCAGGCTGCCCGTCAACAAACACACGGCATACCAAATTTGCTTCATTACTGCGGCTGTATTCCTAATGATTGCGTACCCGGCACCTGGACGGTGGCCTGCTGCGCGTCTTGCTGATCAAACTGCAGCGTATCGGCATGCAGGCGGAGATGTAGTTCATAATCCTGCAAAATAGCGTTGATGCGCCTGCGCTGTTCCTGCACCTGCATCTGCTGATTGCCGTTATCCACCCTGGCGCTGTTGGCCGACGGGACGCCCAGGCTGACCGGGGACGCCTGGCCCATCATCGGCAGCGTGTTGAACACCGGATTTTCCGGCTGGCTGCTGTCTTGACCGACGCCCTGCTGCGTATTGTAATGCTGCACGCCGACGATGACCGCCAGCGAGACACAGGCCGCGACGCCGATCTGGGTAAGGTGCGACGCGATGCCGAATTGGGCGATGCGCGCCGTAAACGGACGGGCTCTGCGCCAGAACGGGGACTTCTGCCAGGTTTCCGGCGCCGGCTGCGACTCTTTCACGGTCTGCGGCGCGATACGCACCGGTTCCTCGGCAATGGCGGCGGCCACGCGATCGGCAATGTCGAGATGGAGGACTTCGCCCGCGTCACCGCAAATAACGTCACGAATGAGGTGATACCGTTGCCAGCTTTGCTGCAACTTAACATCCCTGGACAAATCGTTGAACAGTTCGCTGTCGAACGGTTCCCCATCCATCAGAGCGGAAAGCTTTTCATTGTGCATACCTGGGTACCTTCTCCTGCCACCGTCGTTAACGCTGAATAAGCGGTTGAATTTTATTGTCAATTGCTTCGCGCGCACGGAATATTCGTGAGCGTACCGTTCCTACCGGGCAATCCATGATGGAGGCTATCTCTTCATAGCTCAGGCCATCAAGCTCCCGCAACGTAATCGCCATACGCAAGTCTTCGGGCAACACCTCGATAGTACGAAACACTATCTGTCGCAACTCCTCAGACAACATTAAATTCTCAGGGTTCGATATTTGTTTTAATGCGCCCGCACTTTCGTAATTTTCCGCATCGCTGGCGTCCACATCGCATCGCTAGAGGGCGGACGCCGTCCCTGAGCCACTAGGTAATTCTTCGCCGTATTGACGGCGATACGGTATAACCAGGTATAGAAAGCGCTGTCGCCGCGAAACGACGCCAGGGCACGGTACGCTTTAATGAACGACTCCTGCACCACGTCCGGCACATCCCCTTGCGGGACGTAGCGCGACACGAGGTTCGCCACTTTATGCTGGTAGCGAACGACCAGTAAATTGAACGCTTTCTGGTCGCCTTTCTGGACCTGTTCAACCAGCACCTGATCCGTTAACTGCTCGCTCATCCGAGGTAATGTCTCCTCAAATTTTTCTCCACGCGCGCAAAAAAAAAATAGTACCGCCAGCTTCTGAACCAATATTACGAGCAAGCTCGCGATTGGAGTTAATAATAATCATAAAGTTCCGCCACGCCTGGTGTTTTTCTTAAAATAAAGGACGCGGCCACAATAACGCCAGGGCCGCCGGCCGGGCTGAGCACCAGACTACCATAAATAGGATGGCCGGTACCCGGATTCTCGCGGAACCAAAGCCCCACGCGAAACAGCTGTAATAAATAGTGCAGAGTAACGTGAATTCGCCATGCTGTCAGTAAACATGAGTAAATAAAACCGCGTCAAAAAGCGGCGATAAGCGGTACAGCCGGGCTGCATTGGGTGGTACCATGACCAAACAGTCTTTTCTATCGGAATGCACACCATCCGCTATGCAACCATCAACTGAATACACCACCGATGTCCTGGTCATCGGCAGCGGTGCGGCCGGGTTATCGCTGGCGCTGCGTCTGGCCGGACACTGCGAGGTCATGGTCCTGAGCAAAGGTCCGTTGGACGAGGGCTCCACGCTGTATGCCCAAGGCGGCATCGCGGCGGTGTTCGATGAGACCGACAGCGTCGATTCCCACGTGGAAGATACGTTGATAGCCGGCGCCGGCGTCTGCGATCGTGAGGCGGTAGAATTCATCGCCGGCAACGCCCGCCACTGTGTGCAGTGGCTTATCGATCAGGGCGTGCTGTTCGACACCGAAGCCTCGACGCCGAACGGCGATCGCTACCACCTCACCCGCGAGGGCGGCCACAGCCACCGCCGCATCCTGCACGCCGCGGACGCGACCGGCAAGGCGGTGGAAACCACATTGGTCAGCAAAGCGGCGGCGCATCCGGGCATTCAGATTTTGGAACGCTGCAACGCGGTGGATCTGATTACGTCCAACCGCATCGGGCTGCCGGGTACCCGGCGGGTGGTGGGGGCCTATATCTGGAACCGCGCCGAAGAGCTGGTGGAACTGTGCCGCGCGCGCGCGGTGGTGCTCGCCACCGGCGGCGCGTCCAAGGTTTATCAATACACCACCAACCCCGATATTTCCTCCGGCGACGGTATCGCCATGGCCTGGCGGGCCGGCTGCCGGATCGCCAACCTGGAGTTTAATCAGTTCCATCCCACCTGCCTGTTCCACCCCCAGGCACGTAATTTCCTGCTGACCGAAGCGCTGCGCGGCGAAGGCGCCTATTTGCGCCGGCCCGACGGCAGCCGCTTCATGCCGGATTTCGACGCCCGCGCCGAACTGGCGCCGCGAGATATCGTCGCCCGGGCAATCGACCATGAAATGAAGCGGCTGGGCGCCGATTGTATGTACCTCGACATCAGCCATCGGCCGGAGGCGTTTATCCGCCAGCATTTCCCGACCATTTATGACAAGCTGCTGACGCTGGATATCGATCTGACTCGCCAGCCGATCCCCATCGTTCCGGCGGCCCATTATACCTGCGGCGGCGTCATGGTGGATAAACACGGGCGCACCGATTTGGACGGTCTCTACGCTATCGGCGAGGTCAGCTATACCGGCCTGCACGGCGCCAACCGCCTGGCCTCCAATTCACTGTTGGAGTGTTTGGTCTACGGCTGGTCGGCGGCGGAAGATATCCTGCGCCGGCTGCCGACCATCGCCCAGGTTCGCCAGCTCCCTCCCTGGGATGAAAGCCAGGTCAGCAATTCCGATGAAGAGGTGGTGCTGCAACATAACTGGCACGAGCTACGGCTTTTTATGTGGGACTACGTGGGCATCGTACGCACCACCAAGCGGCTGGAGCGGGCACTGCACCGCATAGAGCTGCTGACGCGCGAAATTGACGAATACTATTCCAATTTCCGCATCTCCAATAATTTACTGGAGGTGCGCAATCTGGTGCAGGTGGCCGAGCTGATCGTCAAAAGCGCGCTGCTACGCAAGGAGAGCCGCGGCCTGCATTTCACCCTGGATTATCCCGCTATGCAGCCTGACCCGCAGCCCACCATCTTGCAGCCCTGATTGAGATTATCATCTGTTGAAGACTCGACAGGTGATGATTTTCCGGTTTGCTATTGCGTCATAGCGTAGGGGCCTTTGGAAAACGCGCCCGCATGCTCTTGCGCGCCGAGATCAAGAATGAAGAGGGCGGCGCATTTCTGGATTGCAAAAGGCCATGAAACATAGGGCATTACATCAATTAGCCAATATCGTCTCTTTGGCGTTAATGTATTTCCCCCCCCCTTGGCTGCCAGCTTGTCAATTTTCCTACCTGCAGCGCCCATCCTGACAATGTCGCTCACTTAAATAGGAGAATCTAATGACGCGGCAGGTTATTGACGCTAAACATGGCGGCATGCGATGTCGGTGAAATAGTGCTTAAAAAAGCCTCCAGCTCATACCGACTCGGATAACGTGGTTATCGCCTTCTATTTAGAAGCGAGCAATAACGGGAAGTCATCATCAAACAAAATTAACATTGATGACTTGATAAAAGGCTCTGGCGGTGTTTGCAATTTCCCATACGCCAAGGATAGCATGGTAGCCTTTTCTGTCGGGCATGGGAACTTTATGAACCGTCCCGGCGACACTGGGGGTCAATTCATCGGCATATTCCCAATGCGGCTACTGCGGATTTTACACCATGAAAAAGGGCTCTTTCTCAAACTGAGCGCGGCTTAAGGGTTCATTAGGGTTCCAACCCTCTTTAGTGATAAAATCGCTTTGTTGAATAAATCCGAAATTTGTGACGACTTCCTCCCTATCAGGGCGATTGTTACATGATGCGGACGCTGTTTGGTATTCCTAACAGCGTGATCCGGTTAAGCGCTTTGACCATTGCCATAGCCTCACCTACCTGCGCGTCATAGTCATGCAGACTCAGATGACCACCCAAAAGTGTTTTAAACCGGAACATGGCCGTTTCAGCCAGTGAACGCCGGTGATAACCTACTTTCTTTTTCCAGGTATCGTTATTGCCGCTCAGATGCTGATTTGCCACCGCATGGTTACGCTCATGGTATCGAGCTGGCCAATATTGCGCACCACTTCGCGGTGGGATAAGCGGCTTTATTTTTTTCCTCAGCAGAGCATCATGACAGTAACGCGTATCGTAAGCACTGTCAGTCGACGCTTCCCTGATTTTCCGATGGGTTTGGTTAATCAGCCCGGGCAGCGCCTGCGCATCTGTCGTACCGCTTAGCGATAAATCGGCACAGATAATTTCATGTGTCGCGCTATCTACTGCCAGATGAAGCTTGCGCCATACTCTGCGCCTCTCAGCCCCATGCTGCCTGACTTTCCATTCGCCTTCGCCGAAGATTTTCAGGCCGGTGCCATCGATGACCAGGTGTGAGATTTCGCCGCGGGTTGGCGTTTTTATGCTGATGTCGACGGTTTTTGCTCGCCGGTTGACCAGAGAGTAATCTGGGCAGCGCAGCGACAGCCCCATCAATTTAAAAATCGCGTCAACGAAACCCTGTAACGCCCGGAGCGAAAGGTTAAACACGCGCTTTATCATCAGAACCGTGGTAATGGCCATATCGGTGTAGTGAAGCGGCCGGCCACGATGTTCAGGTGGTGTACTCTCAGTCCATGCAGCAATGGCTAACTCATCAAGCCATACTGTCATGTCCCCCCGCTGCCTGAGCGCATTGTTGTATGCGGGCCAGTTGGTGATTTTAAACTTTTGCTTTGCCATGGGGACCTGATGTTGAAACGAATGTAGTGATCAGAGCCGCCAGTCACCTAAAAGTTCGATTTATTCAACAAAGCCTGATAAAATAATTCCAACGTGGCGTGTGTTGCGGTATAGTGCCAAGTGAAATCCACAACAGAATTCGCTTTTATTTCATTCTTTTCCCAGCGGTCTTCACCGTATTCATCCAGTTTGAGCGGTGCGGTAGTCGTGCCGTCATCCGTGAAACCGGCACTGGCAATCTGTCCATCCTGCGGCGGGAGGGCATTAAGTTCATCAGTAGGGGCGAATTTATCGGCTAAATCCGCCTGCGTTTCGGGGAAAAACTTTCCACTCTCTAACGCATTTGCCCACCATTGCCCTATCTTTTCAGACCGTGATTCAGGGAAAGTGATGCGACCATGTCTAATCATATCATTATTTTTACCCATAATTATCCTCACTATCATATTAATGAATTACTTTATTTTTACACAACCTTTCAGCGCCTGTTAAGGGGCAGAATCATAATGCCGTGACGGATATATTAAGACATCAAGCCCATGCTCATTCCATGACGACAGGACTGCACTAGCCATAAGCCTCATTACTGTCAATAAAAATTATGGCTCGCACCGCTTCTTGCTTTATTTTAATCGTCGCCGCAGTAGATTTGGCGGCATAAACCGGCACGAGGGAAATTTACGCCCGTGCCGCCTAAAATTGAACAACCTGTATATTTAACCGGAAGATAAAGAGAGAGAAACACTTTATAAGGCGCCCACAACGTTTTATTTCTCAAGCTTTATGGCTTATCGATAGGTAGGACTGAATACTCAATATTAATAGTGTCCAGGGGCAAAAATAAACACGGGCAGGCTGCCCCTCCACCAATGCGTCATGCAGGGACCGGACGGAAACAGCTCACTGCCGCGCAACTGTCATCTACAGCGGCTCGGCGGTTAGAACGCCAGATAAAAATCGCCGGCCAGGGTGCGAAACGCCGGCGACCATTCCCCGGTCGGGTCGCGTAACGTCAGCGTGTCGTGAATTAACGCCACCGGCCGGCGCGTTAAGGCCAGCAGCAGCCGGTGCGGGCGCAATTCCGCTCTGTCGCTGACATCGGTACGCCGCTGTAGCCACCAGCCCTGGGCCAACGCGCGGGCTATGAGCGCCTCGCCGGCGGCATACGGCAGGATAAGCGCCAGCGTACCGTTCTTATCCAGCAGCGCGGTGGCGGCCGTCAGCAGCGCATGGTGGCTCAGACTCAGCGTATAGCGGGCCCGCGCGCGCGCCGGGGTGGCGCAGGCCGGCCCCGCATCAAAATAGGGAGGGTTGCTGACAATGGCCTGATAGCGCCGCGACATTCTGCCGGCATAGGCGCAGATGTCGCCCTCGACAGCGCAGAGGGACATCGCCCAAGGACTGGCGGTAAAATTGTCTCTCGCCTGGCGGCAGGCGCCCGAATCCAGTTCGATCGCATCGATCGGAATGGCGCCGTGCATGCGCTGTGCCAGCATCAACGCTACCAGACCGCTGCCGGTGCCGATATCCAGCGCCCTGCCCGCCTCGATAAGGGGTGCCCAGGCGCCCAGTAGCACCCCATCGGTGCCGACTTTCATCGCACACCGATCGTGGGCGACAAAAAAGTGTTTGAAGGTAAATCCGTCCCGCCGCAGCGGTTTAGTGACGGCCGTGGGTAGCATAGTCATCTGGCTCCTGCAGGCGTATACCACTACTTTAAAATAAACTGACACGCACAAACAGATGAAGATTACGCAGGATCCGTCTATAATCTGCGCCCCAACCAGAGGTAGCCCATGACTGTAACCCAATTTTCCGAACTCGAGCTGCACGAAGACCTGTTCGCCGCATTGAGCGACAAGGGCTTTGAGCGTCCCACCGCTATTCAGGCTGAAGCTATTCCGGCGGCCATGGACGGACGCGATGTCTTGGGTTCGGCGCCGACCGGCACCGGCAAAACCGTCGCTTATCTACTGCCGGTCTTGCAGCATCTCCTTGATTTCCCCTGCAAGAAATCCGGTCCTCCTCGCGTGCTGATCGTCACCCCCACCCGTGAACTGGCGATGCAGGTAGCGGAGCAGGCCAAACAGCTGGCCGCCCACACCCATCTGGACATCGCCACCATTACCGGCGGCGTGGCCTATATGAATCATGCGGAGGTGTTCAGCGAGAATCAGGATATCGTGGTGGCCACCACCGGCCGACTGCTGCAATACATCAAGGAAGAGAATTTTGACTGCCGGGCGGTAGAAACGCTGATTCTGGACGAGGCGGATCGTATGCTGGACATGGGGTTCGCCCAGGACGTCGAGCAGATCGCCGTAGAAACCCGCTGGCGCAAACAGACGCTATTATTTTCGGCCACGCTGGAAGGGAACACGGTCAAGGATTTTGCAGAACGCCTGCTCAATGATCCGGTCGAAATCGACGCTGCGCCGTCGCGCCGTGAACGCAAAAAAATTGTGCAATGGTATTATCGCGCCGACAATCTGACGCACAAAACCGCGCTGCTTTGTCACCTGCTTAAGCAACCCGACGTCAGCAAAAGTATCGTATTCGTCCGCAAACGCGAGCGGCTGCATGAGCTGGTAGGCTGGCTGCGTGATGCCGGCATCACGCCCTGTTATCTGGAAGGGGAGCTGGTTCAGGCCAAGCGTAATGAGGCCATTAAACGCATGACCGACGGCCGCACCTACGTGCTGGTGGCAACGGATGTTGCGGCCCGCGGCCTGGATATTGACGATATCAGTCATGTCATCAATTTCGACCTGCCCTCGACGCCGGATGTCTATTTGCACCGTATAGGCCGCACCGCCCGCGCCGGCCGCAAAGGCTGCGCCATTTCGCTGGTGGAAGTGCACGATCATTTGCTACTGGGCAAAATCAGCCGTTATCTTAATGAACCGTTAAAAGCGCGCACGATTGACGCGCTGCGCCCCGCCACGCGCGCGCCGTCGGAAAAGATGACCGGCAAACCGTCGAAAAAGGTGTTGGCGAAGCGCAAGGAAAAGAAAGAGCAGGCGCGCACGAAAGACAAAACCAAAGTGCGTTTGCGCGCTAAAAAGAACATCGGCAAACGCCGCGTGCCGAAAGCGGCGCCGGACGCGGCCAGCGACAGCAAGCCGGAAAACGGCGCTTAAGTCACCCTGAACCGTGGCGCGGCGGTATGCTGATAAAAACACCACCCGCCACATTATCGTGGCACGCGCGAGAGGCTAAATCGGGCTGAAAGCTGCGCTTTCGCGCAGTTCGCGCGCCATCCGCCGCCAAGGTGTCATTAATCGTTAGCGAAAAGTAACTGTCATGTTTCAAGCGTGATACCCATCAACTAAAAACCTTGTTTTTCACTTACCTACACCTCATCGGGCCGCATTTGACGACATGGTTACTTTTACCTCAGCGGGGCGCTTTCGCCACTGGATGTCTCGGCGGTTAGCGCCATTTAATAGCGCTTTTCGGCGTTTATCGGCTCCACGCCACGCCAAGCGCCGCTTACGGCTGTCAGCTTTCAGCTTTGTGAACTCCGCCCGGCGTATCGCTATGGCCTATGCCGACGCCGCTGGCCCGCGCCAAGCGTCGGCAATATCCCGCTCTCGATGTAAAAAAAGGGGGCCCAAGGCCCTCTTTATGCGGGTGAAAAGCACCGCTATTGCACAGTACTACCGCCGGGGGCCGGCGAGGCCCCCGTTAGGCGCGTGACAAGCGGCGATTACATAATTTCGGTAAAAGTACGGGTAATAACATCTCGCTGCTGCTCAGGCGTGAGCGAATTGAAACGCACCGCATAGCCCGACACGCGGATAGTCAGCTGTGGGTATTTTTCCGGGTTCGCCACGGCGTCTTCCAGCGTTTCGCGGCTCAGCACGTTGACGTTCAGATGCTGCCCGCCTTCAACACGCACCACTTCCTTCTGCTCAAGCGGAATTTCGCGGTAATCAAATTTGCCCAGCTCCTGCAGGGGAACCACTTGGTCGTCGGCGTAACCGGCAACGGCTGCTAGACAGCGGGCTTGATGGCTAGCGTCATCCAGCAACCAGAAAGAGTTTACCAGCGCTTTGTTTTCAGCTTCGGTAATTTGTGTTCCGATAATCATTGATGCCTCCGTGGTAGAGGTGCCATACGGCGTCCAGACGCAGGCCGTTCAACATTTAGCCTACCTGGACATTTGGTAAAACCAATTTCTAAAACTGATTATACACCCGCCAACCAGAGCCGATACTTTGATTTAAATCAATCTCTGTCGGAAAGTGGCGGCTTTGTTGGGCAAACTTATTGATTTAGGTCAATTTAAAACGGCCGCTGAACGCCAACAGCGGGGCGAATTTCCCCTCCGCCGCCAGCGGGAAAACGTTTAACCCACGGAGAGAAAACGTTAAGCTTAGCCCATGTCGTCACTATCATGGAGCGTATCATGACGCAACTGCTCACCTGGCGCGATGCTCTCGCGCAGGAAAAAACCCTGCCCTACTTTCAGGAAACGCTGGCCTTTGTCGCCAGGCAACGCGCGGCGGGAATTACCGTCTATCCGCCGGCCAAAAAGGTATTTAATGCTTTCCGTTTCACGGAGTTGAATGCGGTGAAAGTCGTGATCCTCGGCCAAGATCCCTATCACGGCCCCAACCAGGCCCATGGCCTTTCATTTTCCGTCAAGCCGGGCGTCCCCGCCCCGCCCTCCTTAGTCAATATCTATAAAGAGTTGGCCAGCGACATTCCCGGTTTTGTTATACCCAAACATGGCTGTCTGCAAAGCTGGGCGCAACAAGGGGTGATGTTGCTCAATACGGTGCTGACGGTGGAAGCGGGAAAAGCCCATTCCCACGCCAGTCTGGGTTGGGAAACGTTTACGGATAAGGTCATAAAGGTACTCAACACGCACCGTGAAGGGATTGTGTTTTTACTATGGGGGTCCCATGCCCAGAAAAAAGGCATGATTATCGACCCTAAACGCCACCATGTGCTTAAAGCGCCGCACCCCTCGCCCCTGTCCGCGCATCGCGGCTTTCTCGGCTGCCACCATTTCTCCCAGACCAATGCCCTGCTGACGCGTCGAGGCCAACCCCCTATCGACTGGACGCCAACGCTGCCGCCCGCCTAACGGCGGATAAAGGCCAGTCCGGGCGCCACGTTCAGAAGTAAAGCGGCTATTATCGCCTGTGCGAACTTCGCCAGGCAGCCTGACAGAGAAAGTACCTTTTAGAGGAAACCGAGGAAACGTCGGATCGATCCTGATGGGCGCGCGGCGATCCTGGGCCGCAGTAGCACAACCGGTAACATGTTTTAGCCGCCGATGAGAACGCTACCGCTGGCAGATAGCCTCGGGGGCGATAGCGTGCGTCCCCCGTCTTCGCCAACGGCGCTGTCGGCGTAGGCTCTCACGCCGCGCGCGGCGTGAGAAAAGATATCAGCTCTTCGCTTTTGATACCGCCACCATCGCGGGGCGGATAAGTCGGCCGTTGAGGGTGTAGCCTTTTTGCATCACCATCATCACGTGATTAGGCTCGTGTTCGTCGGACTCCAGCATGGTCATTGCCTGATGCACCTCGGGGTTAAACGGCACCTGCGTGTCACCCACCACATCAAGACCGAATTTGCGAAAGGCATCCAGCAACGATTTGAGCGTCAGCCCGATGCCTTCGATAGTGGACGCCAGCTCGCTGTTGGTTTTATCCGACATGTCCAGCGCGCGCTCCAGGTTATCGATAACCGGCAACAGTTCACCGGCAAAACGTTCCAGGGCAAATTTATGCGCCTTCTCGACATCCTGTTCGCTGCGGCGGCGCACGTTTTCCATTTCCGCCTTGGCGCGCAGCACGCTATCGCGCTCGCGCTGCTGCGCCTGCGACAGCGCGGCCTCCAGTTCGGCAATACGCTCATCTCGCGGATCCACGACGTCAACCGTCTCAGGCATCGCTTCCGCCTGCTGCCCTTGCTCCATTTCACTCTCTTGTGAGACTTGCTCGTCAGGGGTGTTCTGTTCTTTACTACTCATCATGAGTTTTCTCCGCGGTTCAGCATTATTCTCGCTAGTCCGATTATTATGGGGATGAATAGCGGGGATTCAAGGGATGACACATAATGAAGCTTGCAAAAATACGCCGGGGATCAGCAATCAAATGACTACCACTTTTCACACTATCGGCATCGTCGGCCATCCGCGTCACCCCAATGCGCTGGCCACGCATGAAACGCTTTACCACTGGCTCAACGAGAAAGGGTATCACGTTATCATGGAACATCAGATCGCCCGCGATCTGGCGCTGGATCAGGCCATAACCGGTAGTTTGGCCGATATTGGCCAGCAGGCCGATCTGGCTATCGTGGTGGGCGGCGATGGCAACATGCTGGGTGCGGCACGCATCTTGGCGCGTTATGATATCAAGGTCATTGGTATCAACCGCGGGAATCTTGGTTTTTTGACCGACCTCGATCCCGACTCGGCGCTGGCGCAATTATCGGACGTGCTGGCGGGGCACTATCGCAGTGAAAAACGCTTTTTGCTGGAAGCCCAGGTCTGCCGGGGCGATGTCTGCGGCCGGCTGAGCAGCGCCATTAATGAGGTGGTGCTGCATCCTGGCAAAGTGGCGCATATGATTGAGTTCGAGGTCTATATTGATGATACCTTTGCGTTTTCCCAGCGCTCCGATGGCCTTATTATCGCCACGCCGACCGGCTCCACGGCGTATTCCCTCTCCGCCGGCGGTCCGATACTGACACCGCTGGTGGACGCCGTCGCGCTGGTGCCGATGTTTCCGCATACCCTCTCATCACGTCCATTGGTCATTAACGGCGGCAGTACGATACGCCTGAAGTTTTCCCAACTCACGCCGGATCTCGAAATCAGCTGCGACAGCCAGATAGCCTTGCCTATCCAGGAAGGTGAAGAAATTTTCATCCGCCGTAGCGACTACTATCTCGATTTGATTCATCCTAATGATTATAACTATTTCAATACGTTAAGCAGCAAGCTTGGCTGGTCGAAAAAATTATTCTAAATTTTTGCCAGCGCAGCTTTACTGTATAAAAAAGGGTCTTCTCCTGTTGTGGTGGCTCAATCGACAGTTCTGCATTTTTACTTTACTTATTCTTTTGGCTGGAACTTGGACTTCTATATGGATGTCAAACGTATTTACGTTTAAAGGAATAACGTTCATGTCATGCTTAAAAAAATATGCATATGCCCCATTTATCTTACTGCTTCATGGTGTTGCAGCATCGGCCTCACCAAATATGATGTATGACACTGATAAAAAAGACTATTTACTGTCACCATAGGTAACGCCAAAATTATCTTGGGAGAAAAGTGAGTCTCAAGTTGATAAAACTCAATATTGTCTTACCCCTAGCGATCCGGGATGCAGCAATATGTGGCAAAAGGAAAAAGAAAAGGAGAATGACGAGCGAATACGACATCACCAGCAAAAAAAATTTTATAACTCCCTTAAATGATTGCTCAAAAATTCATATTTAGTTTCCCATAGTGGAACATTACGCCCAGCTTGAAACGTTCTTTGTTCCTGAAGCCCGCTTTGTTGAATAAATCCGAAATTTGTGACGACTTCCTCCCTATCAGGGCGATTGTTACATGATGCGGACGCTGTTTGGCATTCCTAACAGCGTGATCCGGTTAAGCGCTTTGACCATTGCCATAGCCTCACCTACCTTACCTGCGCGTCATAGTCATTCAGACTCAGATGACCACCCAGAAGTGTTTTAAACCGGCACATGGCCGTTTCAGTCAGTGAACGCCGGTGATAACCTACTTTCTTTTTCCAGGTATCGTTATTGCCGCTCAGATGCTGATTTGCCACCGCATGGTTACGCTCATGGTATCGAGCTGGCCAATATTGCGCACCACTTCGCGGTGGGATAAGCGGCTTTATTTTTTTCCTCAGCATAGCATCATGACAGTAACGCGTATCGTAAGCACTGTCAGCCGACGCTTCCCTGATTTTCCGGTGGGTTTGGTTAATCAGCCCGGGCAGCGCCTGCGCATCTGTCGTACCGCTTAGCGATAAATCGGCACAGATAATTTCATGTGTCGCGCTATCTACTGCCAGATGAAGCTTGCTCCATACTCTGCGCCTCTCAGCCCCATGCTGCCTGACTTTCCATTCGCCTTCGCCGAAGATTTTCAGGCCGGTGCCATCGATGACCAGGTGTGAGATTTCGCCGCGGGTTGGCGTTTTTATGCTGATGTCGACGGTTTTTGCTCGCCGGCTGACCAGAGAGTAATCTGGGCAGCGCAGCGACAGCCCCATCAGTTTAAAAATCGCGTCAACGAAACCCTGTAACGCCTGGAGCGAAAGGTTAAACACGCGCTTTATCATCAGAACCGTGGTAATGGCCATATCGGTGTAGTGAAGCGGCCGGCCACGATGTTCAAGTGGTGTACTCTCAGTCCATGCAGCAATGGCTGACTCATCAAGCCATACTGTCAGGTCCCCCCGCTGCCTGAGCGCATTGTTGTATGCTGGCCAGTTGGTGATTTTAAACTTTTGCTTTGCCATGGGGACCTGATGTTGAAACGAATGTAGTGATCAGAGCCGCCAGTCACCTAAAAGTTCGATTTATTCAACAAAGCCCCTGAAGCCCCGTGACTTGATCCTGAGCAGCCGTATTTTACTGTTCAGGGACTCCGCATTCCCATTTGATACCCGGTTTTTCATTGCATTCAGAATGCCGTAAAGGCGTTTTGCCACCATGCGGGCAATGCTGGCCATGAGCGGTATGCCGGTGTCTTTAGCCATCGCCATCCATTCCTGCCACAGCTTACGGCTATGATTGTCATAGCGGCGGTGCCACAGATCGCGAGCAAGCTCTTTCATTACCCAGCACTGGCTCGTTTGGGGTAACACCAGCCGGGCAACTTCTAACCTCTCTGCCCGGCACCCGAGGCAATTTTGTTTGCTGTAAAACCATAGATAGCGTGAGCGGTGGGCGTCTTTCCTGTCTGACGACGGGATCTGTTTCATCTCAGCCTGACGGGTTTTATCAACGACGGCGCACAACATTTTTGCCACATGGAAGTGATCGAAAGCGATTTTATCGACGGCATTGGGGAGATGGATGCGGGCTGCACTGATATAGGCCATGTTCATGTCCATAGACAGCGTTTTTATCTCATCAAGCTGGTGATCTCTCAGGCTGCGCAGATAACTGGCAAGGCTTTCTACACCGCGGTTGTCGGTCAGTTGCAAAGCGCGTCCCTGCCTGTCAGAGATAACGGTGACGTACTGGTGTCCTTTTTTGAACCCGACTTCATCCACGCAGAGGTGACGGGCGGATAAGGGTTGTTTTATCCGGGCCAAGCCTCGTTTGACTGCGCGCATCATGATGCCGTCAACGGCATTCCAACTGAGTTTGAGCTGCTTTCTGACAGCATCCACGGTGCTGACTTTCAGCCATGAAAGAACAAAGGCTTCGAACAACAAGGTGTAGCGGCTGCCTGACCCTGCCCAGGGAACAGGCAGTGTCTGGCAACCGTGCTCGGGGCAGTCAACGCGGGGGACATCAGCCTCAACCAGCGTGGTGAACTGACAGGTATCGAGGTGACGCCATTTACGACGCCGGTGATCATGTATGGAGCAGGATTTACCGCAGGTTGGGCAGGCCAGTTGTGTGTGCTCGGCAATGCCGACAATTACCGTCACTGATCCAGATTTTTCATCAAGAGAAAGGGATTGTACCTGCCACGGTGCGGACAGGTTAAGGATATGGGCATAGAGGGACTTTTCGTCCATGGCAGACTCCTCAAAAATCAAGACTGCCATCATAATGCCCTTAGCCACCACAACAGGGGAAGACCCGTTTATATACAGGAAGGCAACTATGCTGGCTCAACTGACCATTGCCAATTTCACTATCGTGCACGCGTTAACGATTGATTTTCAGTCGGGAATGAGCGTGATTACCGGTGAGACCGGCGCGGGGAAATCCATTGCGATCGATGCGCTCGGTCTGTGTCTGGGCGGCCGTTCCGAGGCCAGCATGGTGCGGCCCGACGCCGCGAGGGCGGACATCTGCGCACGCTTTTTACTTAACTATACTCCCTTGGCCGCCCGCTGGCTGGCGGATAATGCGCTGGATAACGGCAATGAATGTTTGATGCGCCGCGTAGTGAGCCAGGACGGCCGCTCACGCGGCTTTATTAACGGTACGCCGGTGCCGCTCTCACAATTGCGTGAACTGGGCCAGTACCTGATTCAAATTCACGGCCAGCATGCCCACCAGCTGATGTTGCGTCCCGTTCACCAAAAGCGGCTGCTCGACGCCTACGCGGGTGAAAAAGACCTTCAACAGGCCATAGCGGCCGCCTACCGCCAGTGGCACCAAAGCTGCCTGGATCTGGCCAGCCTGTGCCAGCAGGCCGCCGAACGCGACGCCAGACGCGAGCTGCTGCAATATCAATTAAAAGAGTTGAACGACTTCGCGCCGGTCGCGGAGGAGTATGAGCAGATCGATCAGGAATATAAGCGGCTGGCCAACAGCGGACAGTTGATCACCGCAACCCAACAAACATTGGAGCTGTTGAGCGAAGGCGAAGAGACCAATTTACTGAGTCAGCTGCACACCGCCAGGCATGTGATGAGCGAACTGGTCACGTTGGATCCCGCCTTGTCCGAGGTGATGGCGCTGCTCGAAGACACTGCGATTCAGCTCACCGAAGCCAGCAATGAACTGCGCCATTACGGCGACCGCATCGATCTTGATCCCGGACACCTCCATGAGCTGGAGCAGCGTCTGTCTCGGCAAATCAGCCTGGCACGCAAGCATCATGTGCAGCCGGAAGCCCTGGCGCAGCACCATCAGCAGCTCTTGCAGGAGCAGGCGACGATGGCGCATTATGATGCCAGCGCCGGCGCGCTGACCGAGGCGGTGGAGCGCCATCATCAGCAGGCGATGGATCTCGCCCGCCAGCTCCACCAGCGCCGCGTTGAGCACGCCGGCAGTTTAGCCGGCCACATTACCCACAGCATACGCGAGCTTGCTCTGCCGCACGATAAGCTGGTCATTGACGTGCACTTCCAGCCTGAGCAGCTTAACGCCGACGGCGCCGACCGCGTGGAGTTCATGGTGACGACCAACCCTGGCCAGCCGCTACAGCCACTGGCGAAAGTGGCCTCCGGCGGAGAGCTATCCCGCATAGCGCTGGCGATACAGGTCATTACCGCCCGTAAAATGGACACGCCGGCGCTGATCTTTGACGAAGTGGACGTGGGCATCAGCGGGCCGACGGCCGCCATCGTGGGCAAGATGTTGCGTCAGTTGGGTGAATCCACTCAGGTCATGTGCGTGACGCATTTACCACAGGTGGCCGGTTTCGGGCATCATCACTTTTTCGTCAGCAAAAAAACCGACGGCAGCGCCACACAAACGCAAATGCAGGCGCTGGATAAAAAAGCCCGTCTGCAGGAGCTGGCGCGCCTGCTGGGTGGCAGCGAAGTCACTAAAAACACGCTGGCGAACGCCAGGGAGCTACTCGCGGCCTAGAAAAGATCAACTTTTTTTATTAAGTTAATGTATTGTTTTTATTGATAAAATAAAATATAGATCCACATAGTGACCACGCGTTAACTCTAGGCCCTGCTTTTTGAGGCTTTTCTTTGGACGCAAAAAAGCCAGCGCTGAGGCTGGCCGGAAAAATGGGCGCTCACGGATCTCCGCTCAAACAACCAACGGGCGAGGACAAGCCCCGCCGTTGGGTTGCCTTACCTCACAGATTCGTAAGCCATTAAGGCCGCAACCTCCGTTTCGCCTTTTCTGATATGGATCTCACAGAGTAATTTCCGGGTTATCCAGGTAAACACCAGTAAGGTGATACAGATAACCACCAGAGCGGTGATAGCGAATTTTTGCAGCATCCTGGCCTCCTTATCTTGCCTTTCGGCGTGGAAGAGGCGACCTTTATGTTGTGTAAGCATTAGTGTGGCCTCGGGTTGATTAACATCGGTTCGGGGCCTTTCTCTTTCTGCCTTTTGCTGAGGCTCAGGACAGAAAGATCCAGAGCACCCGCGCGAAGTGTAACAGTAATCCTCTTCTCTGCAAATTCTTACCCGCCCACGAAATCACCACGTAAAGCCTCATTCCGCACGTTACGCCAGTCGATTTCGTCACGTGGTTGACGGCTCTGCCGAGACGCTGCCAGCCCAATCAGTTGTGAAAAAAATTGAAAAGCCCTCTCCGCCACCTGTTCGCCCGTAAGGCGCGCCACGCCTGGGTTTTCTGTAAAAGTCTGCCTTGCCTTTTCAGCGCTGATTTTATGCTGTTCGCCACGTAATCCATGATTTTTCCTGTGACTTCAATGGGATGTGCTTTACGTGGGGTATCTCTCTGCTGCCAAAAACTGTAAAAAACTGAAATTCTTTTCACACTTTACAATTTCGCCTGTCGCCCAAAAGCCCAAGCACAGCGCGGGCTGGCGGGGTGATTTGTAGGCAGGCCATTTTGAAAAAATTTTACGATGCAAAGTGTGCAGGTGGGTGCAGTGTAGCGCCGTTTCCGTGGGGGATGCGCTTATTTCGTGGCGATGACGCAGCCCTGGCGCGCCGTGGCTGAACGGAGTGGAATGCGTGGCATTTGGGATGGCTTGAGGCAAAGAGGGGCTTGACGGAGCGCTCAGGCGCTGTGAGCGGCAGCCACAAAAAAGCCCGCGTAATGCGGGCAGTGGTGTGCGGGGAGATCAGCCTATAACGGGCGCGTACCGGCGGCGTAAGGCGTCAGATTTCGCTCCGGTTGCCGCTATCTCGCCGGCGTTCTGGGGCGCGCCGGTGTTGCTGTGGGTATGGCTGGCGGTTTGTTGCGCTAGCGCTTGCAGTACGTCCAGGGTATCGAGCATCAGCGCCATCACGTTGACCTGTTCACTGCCCACCCAGACGACGGAGGCGATCACTTCCTGGCTTGCGGTGGCCAGACTACGGCGGATATTACCGATTTTCTCTATCAGATCGCCGCCGATGTCCGTTGTCGCGTTTTGCCCAATGCTGGCGACATAGTTTGCGCGGGTCGCCACACTGTAATCGCCCTCGGCGATCTGCTGGATACTGCCGGCCAGAAGACGGGCGCTGCCCAGTACGGTGGTCTTGTCCGTGGCCTGTACCGTGGTGGTGCGGGTCACCAGCGTGCGGTTTTCGCTATCCGCCGTGATTTCACGGTGCTGGGCGTTTTCGCGGATAGACTGATCTGTCTGGCGCTCCCAGTCGCCCGCCACGGTGACACGCTGAAAGACTTCCGCGCGTTGTTGCTGAAGCTGTTCGCCGGGTTTGATGTCGGGCAAGGTCTGGCTGTGGGCGAGGATTTGGCGTACAAAAGGCTTATCCGGGCGACCCTCAGTAAAACCGATTTCAAGGAGCGTACCCGGCGGCGGAAAATGGAACAGCCCCGACTCTGCGCCGGCCATCAGCAGGGGGAGCGGCACGGCGGGATATACTGGCGTATTCGCTGCCGGGTTGCCGTCCGCATCCAGTAATTGGACATCCACCGCGTAACGCTGGCGGAACGGATCGACCAGGTCACCCCGGCTGACCGCTTCACTCGGCCCCACGACCCGCGCAAATTTCGGCAGATGCAGCCCTGCGGACAATTCCGGGTAGGCTGCATCAATCTGGCGCTGGGCGGGTGATTTGGCCGTGGTTTTTCCCGTCAGCGGGTTGGCAGCCTGCCAGGTCAGCGCCATGGTGTCATTTTCCAGGCGTACCGTGATCAGCGGCTTGCCGTTGACGACCACGCCGGGGCGCAGGCTGGGCACCATGGGCAGCGTTAGCGTATTGCCTGCCGCCTGTGTCTGGCTGAATTCCGGGGGGATAGAGACCGGTTTGCCGGCAAACAGGGAGTGCGCGGCACCGCCTAGGTAAATACCGCCGTCCGGCAGCGGCTGCCAAAGGTAGTCTTGTATACCAAATGCCAGCCCCAGGGTGGCCAGCAGCTGATAGCCGCTGCCGCTGTGGGTAAAATGGGGAATGGGGGTATCGGTGTCATTTGACGCGGTCGGCAGGACCACGCTGAGGCCGCTTTGGGCCTGTATCCACTCCGCTATCTGGCGCAAGGTCGGGTGCTGGAATGAACAGGGCCAGGGGTGGTCAAAGATGCCGCTCATCTCGCGGACAAAGAGGCGTTGAAAGCCTTTTCCGGCAGGTTGCGCACGTTCAACAAAGCCGGTAAACCAGCGCAATACCCGCTCAGGGTAGCCGATATCAAGGCGGACCAGCTTACCGCTGTAGTCCTTTTCCGTCTGGGCGGTGATAAATCCGCGCCCGCTGGCGCTTATCTCCAATATCAGGTTGACGTCAACCAATGGCACCGTATCCCCTGACAGCATCAGTCGTTTAATCGGTTTCATAGTCTTACCCCAGCGCGTCATTGACGGGTTTGAGCACCTTGCGTTCAAACCAGCTTAATTGTTCGTCGCTCTCTGCCGCCGGGGGACCGTTTGCTGGCCCCTTGCCCGGACTCTGTTTCTGGGCGGCGGTTTGACTGCCTTCGCGTGCGTCTTTCTTCTCGGGCACGTTCAGATGTTCGCGTAACGTGAATGTCACCAACCAGGCTTGTTTACCGTCCTGCTTCGGGGCCTCTATCGAGCCGCTAAATGTCGCCAGCCGAAAATTGATGGCCTGGGCGGTATGATTCGCCACGCGGTAGCGCTTCAGCCTGCCGCCCTCGGTGGCTTCAGCCAGGGCAAACAGGCGTGTCAGCACCTCGGACTCCGTAAACGGGATAACGCCAGAGACGCGCAGCTCCTTGGGCTTGATGCCCTGCTCCGCGTTGGCGGTGCTGGAGATTTGCCCCGACTGGTCTTTTTCCTGAAACTGCATGGTGGGCGTCACTATCAGGCTTTTTAGCGGCAGTGCTTCGCCATCAAGGGCCAATGTGATGATTGTCATGGACCATCGCCTCCAGTGCGGATACCTCTTCTCCGGCAAACAGCGTCGCCAGGGTCATCACCGCATCGGGCTGCGGCACCTCTTTTTGCATGTTGGCCGCCAGTCCTTCGCCAGTAAATACCCAGGCGTTGACGCTTTTCTGGCTCAGGTCGCCCAGAGCCTGACCGATAGCCTCGTGGGCCGACTGGCGCGCGTCGGACAGCGCGGTTAAGTGAGCCTGTAGTTGCGCCACATTGGCCCCGCTGGCCGCTTCTGCCTTTGCCTCTGCCATGATTTTGGCCCGTTGCGCCAGACGCAGTGTGTCGGCAGATAACGGCTGCGGGGCAGGTAAACCGCCGCTGGCTTTAGGCGGAAGCTGCATACGGGTGATGGCCTGCGTGGCCGCTGTTTGCGCCATGCGCGAGACTTGCCCCAGCACTGGCAGGGGTAACACCGCTGAGAAGGCGGCGAGCAGGGACATAAATTCCGGCTGCGAGGTGGCGCAGAGCATCACCACCATCACGCGCAGGTTGCGCCCGGTGCCAGACAGCTTTTGCGCCAGCCAGTGCGCGGCATTTTGTGGACTCAGGTAGCTTCCCGTGGCGGCCTTGCGTCCCACCCCCGGCGTCCAGGGATGCACCGGCAAGACGGTGCAGGTCAAAGGCGGTAGGCTATCTGTCAACCGTAATGTTGACTTGCGCCACATCATGCAGGGGCCTCCGGCCAGTCGATATCCGGCGCAGTGCTGATATCAACACGGTTAAGCAGCACACGGTATTTTTTCCACACCATCAGTGTTGCTTTTTCGGCATCCGTTGCCATGTCGAGGTCTACGGCATCTTCCAGTGGTGCCATGGCACGAGTCACCTCATCCATCAGGCGTCGTTTTTTAGCCTCCGCGCTCAGTCTGGCCTCTTCTGGCGTGGGTGCCGGTACATCAATCCACGCCGGGCACCCTTTGGCATTCGCGCCACGTTGCTTCCCTAGCGGTGGTGAAGCACAGAATTGCCAGAACGTTTTTTCATCTACATCAGCGCTTTGTTGAATAAATCCGAAATTTGTGACGACTTCCTTCCTATCAGGGCGATTGTTACATGATGCGGACTCTGCTTGGCATTCCTAACAGTGTGATCCGGTTAAGTGCTTTAACCATTGCCATTGCCTCACCTACCTGCGCGTCATAGTCATGCAGACTCAGATGACCACCCAGAAATGTTTTAAACCGGAACATGGCCGTTTCAGCCAGTGAACGCCGGTGATAACCTACTTTCTTTTTCCAGGTATCGTTATTGCCGCTCAGATGCTGATTTGCCACCGCATGGTTACGCTCATGGTATCGAGCTGGCCAATATTGCGCACCACTTCGCGGTGGAATAAGCGGCTTTATTTTTTTCCTCAGCAGAGCATCATGACAGTAACGCGTATCGTAAGCACTGTCAGCCGACGCTTCCCTGATTTTCCGGTGGGTCTGGTTAATCAGCCCGGGCAGCGCCTGCGCATCTGTCGTACCGCTTAGCGATAAATCGGCACAGATAATTTCATGTGTCACGCTATCTACTGCCAGATGAAGCTTGCGCCATACTCTGCGCCTCTCAGCCCCATGCTGCCTGACTTTCCATTCGCCTTCGCCGAAGACTTTCAGGCCGGTGCCATCGATGACCAGGTGTGAGATTTCGCCGCGGGTTGGCGTTTTTATGCTGATGTCGACGGTTTTTGCTCGCCGGCTGACCAGAGAGTAATCTGGGCAGCGCAGCGACAGCCCCATCAGTTTAAAAATCGCGTCAACGAAACCCTGTAACGCCCGGAGCGAAAGGTTAAACACGCGCTTTATCATCAGAACCGTGGTAATGGCCATATCGGTATAGTGAAGCGGCCGGCCACGATGTTCAGGTGGTGTACTCTCAGTCCATGCAGCAATGGCTGACTCATCAAGCCATACTGTCAGGTCCTCCCGCTGCCTGAGCGCATTGTTATATGCGGGCCAGTTGGTAATTTTAAACTTTTGCTTTGCCATGGGGACCTGATGTTGAAACGAATGTAGTGATCAGAGCCGCCAGTCACCTAAAAGTTCGATTTATTCAACAAAGCCCTACATCAGCTAAATCATCCGGCAGTGAACCCGCCTTGATGTAGTCGGCCAACATCGAAACCGGAAAAAAACTGCCTGTACGGGCGCTAAATTTATACTGTTTCATATTCAATATCCCACCGCCATCCAGTAAACTTTTTTCTCTCTGGCACCGTGGCACCAGTTAAAACCGTCATGCTGATCACCAAGAAAGACCACCTGCGGGTTATATTGTGTCGAATAGCCTTGAGCAAAGTTTTTAACGCAGAGGGAAACATGTAATAAGCGGTTAGGACAATGAACGTGAAGACCAATACGCTCTGTGGCGTCAGCATAGATACCAATGCGTAAACCACCCTGAAAAATAAGCCCGCGTCGATTATCCTTGAACCACCAGTTATCTCCACTTATCCAAAATTCCGAGGATTCTTGGATACGTTTTCTACCCAGCCGTTGAGATGCCCGCCCCATACCGCTCCGTGAACATTGCCATCTTCTTGATAGGTGGCCCCTGCGGCATGGAGTGCCTGTGGGGAGTAAAAATGCCCGTTTTTATTGAATACCCAATCTCCGCCGCCGTCATTGCCGTTGTTTAGCCGAACGCCATCACCGCCCTTGTCTTTGTAGAGCCACATGCGAACGCTACCGTCCTGATTATGAAAACCCAGATGCTTGCGGTCATCCCCCTGCAATATGATGTGGCGACCCAGTGAAATCATGGAGCCATTGACGGTGCCGCCGATCTTTGGGTAGTAGCGACCATCAGCCTCATTTTTACTGTGAACATCCAGATTATTACGAGTGATGCCCTTGTCTGGCAGGTCAGCCAGATTTTGCGCCTTTTCCAGCCGGCGGTTGGCGTTATCCTGCACCGTTTTGACGGCTTTGAGCGTCGCCGCTGTGGTGTCGTCCTCGCTGTCAGTGGCATTGCTCAGCGCACTGATACCCGCCTGGGTCAGCGTTGCCGGCTGTTTGCAGATTCCGACGTATCCGATCAGCTGTTCCGGCGACATCCGATCAGTTATTCCGATATTTTCCGATCACCCATTCCAGTGATATTCGATCACGTGTTCGCTCATCTTCTGACTCGGGTTTAGTCTATTTTTCCTGTGCTGGCTACTCCTTGCTCTTTGCGTAGTGATTCGCCTTTAAGTTCCAGTCTATAGCTGGGGTGTACTAACCGATCGAGTAACGCGTCAGCTGTCGTGGGGTTTTCTATCAGTCCATACCATTTTTTCACCGGCAGTTGACTGATCAGGATGCTGCTGCTTTTGTCGTAGCGATCTTCCATCACCTCCAACAGCATCGTTGCCTGCATCGGACTTATTGATTCTAGGCCCACATCGTCCAAGATCAGTAACTCTATTTTTTCTAACTGCTTAAGCTGTTTTAGATAGGTCCCGTCTACCTGACACTGGTGAAGATGGGCCAGCAACCGACCCACTCGCCAGTAACGCACGCTATATTGCTGCCGGCATGCCTGCTCACTAAGCGCACAACTGAGCCAGGTTTTGCCCGTACCTGTCGGCCCCGTGATGAATATGCTTTTCTGATATTTCAGATATTGTCCCCCTAGCAGATCTCGCATCTGTTCCGGTGTCACTCCTCGGCTAGGGATATAGCGGATATCTTCCGGTTTTGCCTGCAAGCACATTTGCGATTGCCGTCGAAGACGGCATATGTGGTTGTTTTTTCTATGTAAATTTTCCGCTTCTACCATCAGCGACAACCGCTCCTCGAACCCCAGCTCCCCATAACTCCCCGGGAGTTCGCGTTGCGTCTCCAACGCCTGGACCATTGCCGACAACTTCAGCTCTCGCAGAGCCATTAACAGTGTATCCATATTTATTCTCCTTAGTGATAACTGTCCGGACCTCGGAGGTTTTCGTGAACCAGCATTGATACGCCGGCTCCGTCCTGGGTGACCTCACTTTCACGACCGTGTTTCAATACGTTGGCTATGAAAGAGCGGTTAATGCACCCTTTCTCCAACGCCAGCGCGCAGGCCTTCTCCAGTCGCGTCGTCTCATAGCGCCGTTGCAGATTGAGTAGCCCCAGCACGGAGCGGTAAGCCTGCTCCGGATGGGCTTTGCTCTTTTGGATGGACTCGACCACTTTCAGTGTGCACACACCCACCGACAGCGCCCAACTGCACAGCCTTTCCGGCGTCCACTGACTCTGCCCCTTATGGTTAGCCGGCATGTGCGCCGCCTGAGTCGTGTGCCTATAGGCGTTATTGCTGCGAGGGTGCGTAGCCACGCAGACGCCCTTATGGTGGATTTGCACCAGCCGTTGGGTGGCGATGACGTCAACGCGCTCGCCAACCAGCGGATGCGGCACCGAGTACCAGTTTTTGCCGTAGTCTATGTGGTAATCAGGTCCCACTCGGGCAACGGGATACTCACTGTATTCCCATTGTGTGGGCGGTAGAGGCCCAAGAGCCGGTTTGTCCAGCTGCTCGAAGCGTTCAAGGCGACTTTGTCCGCCGTAATGACGCATCGGGCGCAGATTCAACTCATGATTGAGTTCTCGTATCACCTGGTTGAGTTCGGCCAGCGAGTAGAACCTACGTTTACGCAACCGGGCCAAAACCCAGCGTTCTACCAGCTGCACAGTTGATTCTGCCTTCGCCTTGTCTTTCGGTTTTCTCGGGCGCGCCGGTAGCACCACTGTCTCATAGTGATTTGCCAGCGCCTGGTAGCTCTGGTTTATGACCGGCTCATAGCGGTCAGGGGTGCTGACAGCGCTGCGCAGATTATCAGGTATCATCAGCTCCGGAACCCCACCCATGAAGTGCAGACAGCGGCTATTGGCGTTGAGCCACAATGCCATGTCCTGGCCTTCGCAGGCTTCGATATACCGCATAGCCTGACACGCCCATGGCAGCGACCAAAATAGCGACCTGGCGTACGCTACTGGTCGCCAGGTTGACGATAGGTACGGTGGGGCCACAGAAGTCGATGAAGAGCTTTTCGCCAGCCTTGTGCTCCATGCGCATAGAACGCCGCTGCTTCTTTTTCCAGTCACGGAACAGTGCACAAAACTGTGAGTAACCGAGGGCATCACCGCCCACGGCGGACTGATATTCCATCCAGAGCAGCTGCTTGGTCATGCCCTTGCGGCTTAACTCGGTATCGATATCAAGCCAGCTGGGTAAGGTATTGATAACTTTTCCGGATTTGCCGGGATAGAGCAGGCGGTCGAGGTCGACGGGGGACAGTTCCGCCGGCAATGGCCAGACCAGGTTAGCTACCGTGAATCGGCCGAGGATATCGTGCACGGTAGTACAGCCTATGCCGAGCGCTGCTGCGATAGTGCGATTCGAGCGACGCTGCTCGAATTTCATACGTAACACATTAATATAGATGCATATTTCCGTTCTCGCTTTCTTTTTTTTACGTGCCATGCCATGCCCCCGGAAGCTAAAAGTCTCCAGAGTATGGCGGAACAGAAGATGAGCGATCGGACAGAATCGGAATCGCTGATCGGGCGACCGGAATCAGTGATCGGATGAAATCAGAATTAGTGATCGGGTGAAATCGGAATCAGTGATCGGATGTGACCGGAACCAGCACATGGCAAAGCAAAAGTTTAAAATCACCAACTGGCCCGCATACAACAATGCGCTCAGGCAGCGGGGGGACATGACAGTATGGCTTGATGAGTCAGCCATTGCTGCATGGACTGAGAGTACACCACCTGAACATCGTGGCCGGCCGCTTCACTACACCGATATGGCCATTACCACGGTTCTGATGATAAAGCGCGTGTTTAACCTTTCGCTCCGGGCGTTACAGGGTTTCGTTGACTCGATTTTTAAACTGATGGGGCTGTCGCTGCGCTGCCCAGATTACTCTCTGGTCAGCCGGCGAGCAAAAACCGTCGACATCAGCATAAAAACGCCAACCCGCGGCGAAATCTCACACCTGGTCATCGATGGCACCGGCCTGAAAGTCTTCGGCGAAGGCGAATGGAAAGTCAGGCAGCATGGGGCTGAGAGGCGCAGAGTATGGCGCAAGCTTCATCTGGCAGTAGATAGCGTGACACATGAAATTATCTGTGCCGATTTATCGCTAAGCGGTACGACAGATGCGCAGGCGCTGCCCGGGCTGATTAACCAAACCCACCGGAAAATCAGGGAAGCGTCGGCTGACAGTACTTACGATACGCGTTACTGTCATGATGCTCTGCTGAGGAAAAAAATAAAGCCGCTTATCCCACCGCGAAGTGGTGCGCAATATTGGCCAGCTCGATACCATGAGCGTAACCATGCGGTGGCAAATCAGCATCTGAGCGGCAATAACGATACCTGGAAAAAGAAAGTAGGTTATCACCGGCGTTCACATGGCTGAAACGGCCATGTTCCGGTTTAAAACACTTCTGGGTGGTCATCTGAGTCTGCATGACTATGACGCGCAGGTAGGTGAGGCAATGGCAATGGTTAAAGCACTTAACCGGATCACACTGTTAGGAATGCCAAACAGCGTCCGCATCATGTAACAATCGCCCTGATAGGGAGAAAATCGTCACAAATTTCGGATTTATTCAACAAAGCGCCTTTCTCTCTGAATATAGAGCAAAATGCTTGGCCTCGGGGAAAAGCAAGGCAACAGTCAATCACGAAAGAGATAATTTAAGTGGTGTTTTTACATCTTTAATCGAAATCGGCCATTACTCCGGGCCTCATCCCTTAGCCAAGTTCAAGGCTCTGAGGCTATGAGGCTCTGAGGGGCTTTGTTGAATAAATCGAACTTTTAGGTGACTGGCGGCTCTGATCACTACATTCGTTTCAACATCAGGTCCCCATGGCAAAGCAAAAGTTTAAAATCACCAACTGACCCGCATATAACAATGCGCTCAGGCAGCGGGGGGACCTGACAGTATGGCTTGATGAGTCAGCCATTGCTGCATGGACTGAGAGTACACCATCTGAACATCGTGGCCGGCCGCTTCACTACACCGATATGGCCATTACCACGGTTCTGATGATAAAGCGCGTGTTTAACCTTTCGCTCCGAGCGTTACAGGGTTTCGTTGACTCGATTTTTAAACTGGAGCCTGTTTAGAAATTTGTGTATTTGCCTGATTTTGATATGTTCAATCCAACATCAAAAACAGGTTAATTTATGGACGAAAAACAGTTGCAGGCTCTGGCTAACGAACTGGCCAAAAATCTCAAAACCCCTGAAGATCTCAGTCACTTCGATCGGCGGCTGAAAAAAATTAGCGTCGAAGCAGCTCTCAATGCCGAAATGACCCATCACCTCGGCTACGATAAAAATCAGCCTAAACCGGGGACCAACGCCCGCAACGGCTATTCCACAAAAACCGTTACCACTGGCGATGGCCCGCTGGCGCTGCGTACTCCGCGCGATCGTGACGGTTCCTTTGAACCGCAACTGGTGAAGAAGAACCAGACCCGGATTACCGGGATGGATAACCAGATTTTATCGTTGTACGCTAAAGGGATGACCACCCGCGAGATCGCCGCCGCGTTCAAAGAGCTGTATGACGCCGATGTCTCGCCGGCGCTGGTCTCAAAGGTCACCGATGCGGTCATGGAGCAGGTTGTCGAATGGCAAAACCGGCCTCTGGATTCAGTCTATCCCATTGTTTATCTTGACTATATAGTTCTAAAAGTCCGGCAGGACAGCCGCATCATCAACAAATCTGTGTTCCTGGCGCTGGGCATCAACATCGAAGGCCAGAAAGAGTTGCTAGGTATGTGGCTGGCCGAAAATGAAGGCGCAAAGTTCTGGCTGAACGTGCTGACAGAGCTGAAAAACCGCGGCCTGAACGATATCCTTATCGCCTGCGTAGACGGGCTGAAAGGTTTCCCTGACGCTATTAACGCGGTGTATCCGGAGGCGCGGCTCCAGCTGTGTATCGTACATATGGTGCGCAACAGCCTGCGGTTCGTCTCCTGGAAGGACTACAAGGCCGTCACCCGCGACCTGAAAGCTATCTATCAGGCCCCTACGGAAGAAGCCGGCTTGCAGGCGCTGGAAGCGTTCTCCAGTGCCTGGGACATCCGCTACCCGCAAATAAGTCGAAGCTGGCAGGCAAACTGGGCCAATCTGGCCACGTTCTTTGCCTACCCAACGGACATCCGCAAGGTGATCTACACGACCAACGCCATCGAGTCGTTAAACAGCGTGATCCGGCATGCCATCAAAAAGCGCAAGGTGTTCCCGACCGACGACGCAGTGAAAAAGGTGGTGTGGCTGGCGATACAGGCGGCCTCACAGAAATGGACAATGCCTTTGAGGGACTGGCGCATGGCAATGAGCCGCTTTATTATCGAGTTCGGTGACCGCCTGGACGGTCACTTCTGAGAAAAGGCATTTACACAGAATCGTGTACAGGGTCTTAAACTGATGGGGCTGTCGCTGCGCTGCCCAGATTACTCTCTGGTCAGCCGGCGAGCAAAAACCGTCGACATCAGCATAAAAACGCCAACCCGCGGCGAAATCTCACACCTGGTCATCGATGGCACCGGCCTGAAAGTCTTCGGCGAAGGCTAATGGAAAGTCAGGCAGCATGGGGCTGAGAGGCGCAGAGTATGGCGCAAGCTTCATCTGGCAGTAGATAGCGTGACACATGAAATTATCTGTGCCGATTTATCGCTAAGCGGTACGACAGATGCGCAGGCGCTGCCCGGGCTGATTAACCAAACCCACCGGAAAATCAGGGAAGCGTCGGCTGACAGTGCTTACGATACGCGTTACTGTCATGATGCTCTGCTGAGGAAAAAAATAAAGTCGCTTATCCCACCGCGAAGTGGTGCGCAATATTGGCCAGCTCGATACCATGAGCGTAACCATGCGGTGGCAAATCAGCATCTGAGCGGCAATAACGATACCTGGAAAAAGAAAGTAGGTTATCACCGGCGTTCACTGGCTGAAACGGCCATGTTCCGGTTTAAAACACTTCTGGGTGGTCATCTGAGTCTGCATGACTATGACGCGCAGGTAGGTGAGGCAATGGCAATGGTTAAAGCACTTAACCGGATCACACTGTTAGGAATGCCAAACAGCGTCCGCATCATGTAACAATCGCCCTGATAGGGAGGAAGTCGTCACAAATTTCGGATTTATTCAACAAAGCGGCTCTGAGGCTCTGAGGCTCTGAGGCTCTGAGGCTCTGAGGCTCTGAGGCTCTGAGGCTCTGAGGCTCGAAGATAAAGAAATGGGATACTTAAGCAAGTTTCAAATAAAAGCTATTTTAGATGAGCTTAGTGGTGATAATTTGAGCGTAGTCAAACTGTGCTTAGCCACAGGAGCGCGTTGGACTGAAGCCGCCACCCTCAAGCGCTCCCAAGTTTCATGCGATCGCGTAACCTATGCCAAAACCAAAAGCGGCCAGTCAAGAACAATTCCTATTTCTCCTGAGTTACACAACTTAATCAGCAAAGGTGAGCAAAATATATTATTTCCAAGCGTAAGTTATGAAGAAGTTAGAGATCTGATAAAGCGTATAGCCCCTGATTTACCAGAAGGACAGGCAACCCACGTATTCCGACATACATTTGCTAGTCATTTTATGATGAACGGAGGAAATATTCTAACCCTGCAAAAAATTCTTGGACATAGCACGATTAATCAAACAATGGTTTACGCTCACTTTGCTCCAGAACACTTAATAGATGCTGTAAAACTCAATCCAACAGCCGACCTGTGAATGTCCACATTCTGCCCTAATTAGGTTGCTTTTGTTTGGTTTTGCTTGGTTTGCTGAAAATCATAAGCCATTGTTTAATAAATAACATATTGATTTATAATAACTTTACAAATAAGCTCAACTTTTTTCTCATCCTGCGGTCATAGATGGGCCTTGCAGAGGTTCCCAACGCCGGCAAGGTCTATTATCATCGGCATCCTATGCCCAAAAGGAATGTGATTATTATGAGCTGTAAGACGTTGACTGCCGCTGCTGTCGTTATGCTGATGTTTACCGCCGGTTGCTCCGTGTTCGAGAGAGTGGTTTATCGTCTCGACATCAATCAGGGTAATTATCTGACCGCAGCTGACGTCGCCAAAATCCACACCGGCATGACTAAGCAGCAGGTAGCCTACACCCTTGGCACCTCAATGATGAAAGATCCGTTCGGCTCGAATACCTGGTATTACATTTTCCGCCGCGAACCGGGCCATGAATCCGTCACGCAGCAAACGCTGACGCTGACCTTTAACAGTAGCGATATTCTGACCCATATCGACAACAAACCGACGCTGGAAGGTCCCAGCACCAGCCAATAAGTGGTGTGTTTTTAGCCGGCAACAGAGCGGCAGGACGGTGGCCTTTAGGCCGGCTGGACGCAGGGCCTGTACGGCGCTAGGGATCGCCTGCCGTTGCGCAGGCGGGAAATAACGGCGGCGGGTTATTTCCGCGTGCGGTCCGCACGCTGACGACGCAGCTCCTTGGGGTCGATGAGCAACGGCCGGTAGATTTCCACCCGGTCCCCGTCACTAAGTTCGTCTTCCAGTTTGGCGGGCCGGCTGAAGATACCGACTTTATTAACGTCGAGATCGATGTCCTGCCGTAGCGCCAGCAGACCGGAGGCACGAATCGCCTGTTCCAGAGTACTCCCCTCCTGGAGCACCAGCTGCCGCAGGTATTGGCGCTCCGGCAAGGCATAAATCACCTCGACCCGGATGTCAGGCATGGTAAACCTCTTTTGCCCGGCGGGTAAACACCATGACCATGCTGTTGGCCATTTCCTTGAAAATGCGTCCAAACGCCAGTTCGATAAGTTTGTTTTTGAATTCAAAATCGAGATGAAACTCGACTTTACTGGCTTCTTCGCTGAGCGGAATGAAACGCCAATCGCCGGCAAAAGAGCTGAATGGGCCTTCTACCAAGCGCATCACAATACTTTGATTTTCAGTGATAACATTACGGGTGGTAAATGATTTACTGATGCCCGCTTTGGAGACATTCATTTCAGCGGTCAATTCACTGCCGTTCTGCTCAAGCACCCGGCTGGCGGTACACCCAGGAATAAATTCGGGATAAGCGCTGATATCATTAACCAAGGCGAACATTTGCTCTGCGCTATAAGGAACCAACGCGGAGCGTGTAATATGAGGCATAATCTTTCCTGTCTTTATCGATTCACCTTAATATTATCATTTTTCTCCACTGAGACAAAAAGACCGTTACGTGCGCTATGCCACGTCCGTGATGAAAAGCCAGCCCGGGCGAGACGAAAGCTTTTCTTCCCCGCCCTTAACTGTATAATATTGCGCGCTATGACAAAGAAAAAAGCACATAAACCCGGTTCAGCCACTATTGCGCAAAACAAACGCGCCCGACACGAATACTTCATTGAACAGGAGTTTGAGGCGGGACTTTCGCTGCAGGGATGGGAAGTGAAATCGCTCCGCGCCGGCAAGGCGAACATCAGCGATAGCTATGTCCTGCTCAGGGATGGCGAAGCCTATCTTTTCGGCGCCACTTTCCAGCCGCTGACGGTGGCGTCTTCCCATGTGGTCTGTGACCCTATGCGAACTCGTAAGCTGCTGTTGAATAAGCGTGAGCTCGATTCACTGTTCGGCCGCGTAAGTCGTGAAGGTTATACGGTTGTCGCACTCTCGCTTTATTGGAAAAACGCCTGGGTGAAAGTGAAAATCGGCGTCGCCAAGGGTAAGAAAGAGTTCGATAAACGTACTGACATTAAGGAACGCGAATGGCAGCTCGACAAAGCGCGCATCATGAAGCACGCCAGTCGATAACGTTGCCGCCACGCCGTAAGTTTGCTATAATGAAATGAACAATTTGGGGCTGATCCTGGATTCGACGGGATTTGTGAAACTCAAGGTGCATGCCGAGGTGAGGTTGGCCTCGTAAAAAAGCCTCAAAAAAAATAATTGCAAACGACTCGCAATACGAATCTGCTGTGTTAGCAGCTTAATCAGCCTAATAAACTGAAGATTCCCTCTCTCCCTAGCCTCCGCTCTTAGGACGGGGATCAAGTGAGGTCAAACCCAAAAGAGATCGCGTGGATGTCCTGCCTGGGGCTGAAGCGTTCAATCCAATCAGGCTAGTCTGCTAGTGGCGTGTCCGTCCGCAGCTGACAGGTGAATGTAAAGACTGGACTAAGCATGTAGTGCCGAGGGCGTAGAAATTCCGGACGCGGGTTCAAATCCCGCCAGCTCCACCAAATTTGATAAGACAGTGACTGGACTACAACTCTTTAAATCAACAGGTTACAGACAGAGCGTATACACTGACCGGATAGGGATAGGACAGATAAATACACTTAAAAGAGCCTGTTTAGAAATTTGTGTATTTGCCTGATTTTGATATGTTCAATCCAACATCAAAAACAGGTTAATTTATGGACGAAAAACAGTTGCAGGCTCTGGCTAACGAACTGGCCAAAAATCTCAAAACCCCTGAAGATCTCAGTCATTTCGATCGACTGCTGAAAAAAATCAGCGTCGAAGCAGCTCTCAATGCCGAAATGACCCATCACCTCGGCTACGATAAAAATCAGCCTAAACCGGGGACCAACGCCCGCAACGGCTATTCCACAAAAACCGTTACCACTGGCGATGGCCCGCTGGCGCTGCGTACTCCGCGCGATCGTGACGGTTCCTTTGAACCGCAACTGGTGAAGAAGAACCAGACCCGGATTACCGGGATGGATAACCAGATTTTATCGTTGTACGCCAAAGGGATGACCACCCGCGAGATCGCCGCCGCGTTCAAAGAGCTGTATGACGCCGATGTCTCGCCGGCGCTGGTCTCAAAGGTCACCGATGCGGTCATGGAGCAGGTTGTCGAATGGCAAAACCGGCCTCTGGATGCAGTCTATCCCATTGTTTATCTTGACTGTATCGTTCTAAAAGTCCGGCAGGACAGCCGCATCATCAACAAATCTGTGTTCCTGGCGCTGGGCATCAACATCGAAGGCCAGAAAGAGTTGCTAGGTATGTGGCTGGTCGAAAATGAAGGCGCAAAGTTCTGGCTGAACGTGCTGACAGAGCTGAAAAACCGCGGCCTGAACGATATCCTTATCGCCTGCGTAGACGGGCTGAAAGGTTTCCCTGACGCTATTAACGCGGTGTATCCGGAGGCGCGGCTCCAGCTGTGTATCGTGCATATGGTGCGCAACAGCCTGCGGTTCGTCTCCTGGAAGGACTACAAGGCCGTCACCCGCGACCTGAAAGCTATCTATCAGGCCCCTACGGAAGAAGCCGGCTTGCAGGCGCTGGAAGCGTTCTCCAGTGCCTGGGACATTCGCTACCCGCAAATAAGTCGAAGCTGGCAGGCAAACTGGGCCAATCTGGCCACGTTCTTTGCCTACCCAACGGACATCCGCAAGGTGATCTACACGACCAACGCCATCGAGTCGTTAAACAGCGTGATCCGGCATGCCATCAAAAAGCGCAAGGTGTTCCCGACCGACGACGCAGTGAAAAAGGTGGTGTGGCTGGCGATACAGGCGGCCTCACAGAAATGGACAATGCCTTTGAGGGACTGGCGCATGGCAATGAGCCGCTTTATTATCGAGTTCAGTGACCGCCTGGACGGTCACTTCTGAGAAAAGGCATTTACACAGAATCCGGTACGGGCTCTGCATTATCGCTATATAAGGAAACTTTCGCATTAGATATCGTTGATCCTCAAGGAAATCATATCCCTCTGTCCCCAGGGAAATCAGCTGCCGATATCGAAACCTATGTCGAAGCGCTGCTTAAGCTTTACTACTTTAATAACATTACGTCTAGAATAATCGAAGAAAACAATTTCATTGATAGATTTATGTTTGAGCATCGCTACCGGCTTGCGGTCCATTTCAAACACCTGCTGTCAAGCGATCTTGAGGCGCTGAAAACAAATCGGTCTATTCCCGTCTTTGAGAAAAATGCCTACTCCGTTATAGATGGTTAATACCGCGAGCGCGGTTAGCGCGGTAGGGTTAACGAAGATGTTAAGCGGTCAGTTTGGCGTTGCGCTTATGCGCCGCTGGGCCATTACGGCCCGCGCCTGGAAAATAGTCATGCCGACCCGCCTGTGGAATCGGCAAGCTGACCTGAAAAGTGCTTGCATGGCGCATTCAACCACACAAGCATTGCCGGGCTTACGCTATTGTCATGGGCTTTTGATGTCCCATTAACATCACTCTTCATGGTGCCGAAAGCAAAAGGCATCGGCAAGTTATCATTCGTTTGCGCCGCTAGCGTGCGCGATTAATACCAGGACGGCTTATCATCCTCGGTGCCGGGTTTATTTACGCCGACGGAACCACGTACCGCTCGTTTAGGATCCCGCGCCAATTTAACCACGAGGTCGGCGACGCTTTTGCGTGAAACCTCCGTGCCCCTGAAAGGTTCACCCTTCTGAGTGAGCTCATAATCCACTTCGTCCCTGTCGGTGAGCCAGGCTGGCCGCACAATCGTATAGTCCAGCGACGAGGACTCGATAACGTTGGCAGCGGCGCTGTAAGGTTCAAGATAACCATCGTCCAACATCCTATGGTTCCACTTGCCGAAAGCACCGGGAACTTCGTCGTAAATACCCAGGGCCGAAATCCATATAAGACGTGGGACAGCAGCCGCTTCAAGTGCGCTAACGGTCGATCGCGCCTGCTCCTCAATGTCGTCACCCGCCAGATTTGCATAGACGACATCCTGGCCTTGTACGACTTCCTGTAGATGCTGCGTGTCCGTGACATCGCCTTCGATTACCCTGACATGTTCACTCGCCAGCTTGTGCAGACGTTCCGATTGGCGTAAATACAGCGTCAGAAAGCCCACCTTTTGCCCGAGAAATTGCTTAATGGCGTTCTGCGCGATCTTCCCGGCGGCACCAAGAATGAGAATGTTGCTCATAGCACACACCTTATTTCGTTTATCTCCACCATTGGAGAATGATGATGAAATTCGATCGGTTGTGATCTTAGCCAACAGGCTTTCTTAATCGTAGTCTATGGACAGTGGCGGACCGTATAAAAGTGGCATCGCCGCTAAAAGCAGCCTTTTGTCATCGCCAAGATAAGAAACCACGCCTCGCGATGATAGGCTTTTGGGTGATTGACCGGCAAATCGCGCAGGTCCCGGTTATTCTCTCTTTGCGGCGTTGGCTTGCGCTCTCAGGGATAGACCCAATATTCGGGCCAGACGGAATATGTCTTATTCAACCAAGCTACCGCTGTGCTTTATGCGGGCGAGATCCGCTGAGGGTGGTCGGCCGAACAACCGCGAATAATCCCTGCTGAACTGCGTATGGCTTTGATAACCGACAGGCAGCGCAATGGTGGTGATAGTCTCCCCCCGAGCGGTAAGCTTTGCCCGCGCCTGCATTAACCGGATCCTTTTTTGATATTGCACCGGGCTTAGCGCTGTGATTGCCTTAAAGTGACGATGAAACGCCGAAACGCTGAGCTCAGCCATATCAGCCAGCGCGTCAACCCTCACGGCCTGCATATAGTTCTGCTTTAGTCAATTTACCACCGCATAAATTCGTGACAGATGGGTTTCGGGCGTCGCTTTGTTGAATAAATCCGAAATGTGTGACGACTTCCTCCCTATCAGGGCGATTGTTACATGATGCGGACGCTGTTTGGCATTCCTAACAGTGTGATCCGGTTAAGTGCTTTAACCATTGCCATTGCCTCACCTACCTGCGCGTCATAGTCATGCAGACTCAGATGACCACCCAGAAGTGTTTTAAACCGGAACATGGCCGTTTCAGCCAGTGAACGCCGGTGATAACCTACTTTCTTTTTCCAGGTATCGTTATTGCCGCTCAGATGCTGATTTGCCACCGCATGGTTACGCTCATGGTATCGAGCTAGCCAATATTGCGCACCACTTCGCGGTGGGATAAGCGGCTTTATTTTTTTCCTCAGCAGAGCATCATGACAGTAACGCGTATCGTAAGCACTGTCAGCCGACGCTTCCCTGATTTTCCGGTGGGTTTGGTTAATCAGCCCGGGCAGCGCCTGCGCATCTGTCGTACCGCTTAGCGATAAATCGGCACAGATAATTTCATGTGTCGCGCTATCTACTGCCAGATGAAGCTTGCGCCATACTCTGCGCCTCTCAGCCCCATGCTGCCTGACTTTCCATTCGCCTTCGCCGAAGACTTTCAGGCCGGTGCCATCGATGACCAGGTGTGAGATTTCGCCGCGGGTTGGCGTTTTTATGCTGATGTCGACGGTTTTTGCTCGCCGGCTAACCAGAGAGTAATCTGGGCAGCGCAGCGACAGCCCCATCAGTTTAAAAATCGAGTCAACGAAACCCTGTAACGCCCGGAGCGAAAGGTTAAACACGCGCTTTATCATCAGAACCGTGGTAATGGCCATATCGGTGTAGTGAAGCGGCCGGCCACGATGTTCAGGTGGTGTACTCTCAGTCCATGCAGCAATGGCTGACTCATCAAGCCATACTGTCAGGTCCCCCCGCTGCCTGAGCGCATTGTTGTATGCGGGCCAGTTGGTGATTTTAAACTTTTGCTTTGCCATGGGGACCTGATGTTGAAACGAATGTAGTGATCAGAGCCGCCAGTCACCTAAAAGTTCGATTTATTCAACAAAGCCTTCGGGCGTTGCAATATCGCGTAGCATCCAGCCAAGCGGACCCTGGAGAACCCGGAACAGAATTTCCCGTTCATACGCCGGCGCCGGCGCGGCAATTTCCTCGGGCTTGTTCATCAGACGTAGCAGTCTTATCCAGGCATCCAATAATTCGACTGTAACGGGCGCGACAGCAAAGCCCGAATCATAACGCGCGGCGGTGCCCGAGGCGGGCAATCCGGCCAGCAGGTCCGCGATAATTTCCGGTTCGGGCGTCAGACTAACGGCAAGATAGGGGGCGCCGGTCTTTTTATCCGCATAAACTTTACCGACGGCCGGCAAATCCACCGACATCACGAAGTAAGTGACAGGATCGTATTGGTAGGTTCTGCTACCCACCGTCATGCTTTTTGATCCGGTCAGGATCAGATTAATCATCGGTTCATATATCGCGGCTAACCGATGCTCAGGGATCTCCCCCTGAACCATCGCCACGCGGGGTATACCGGTCTCAGTACGCTGATTCCCAGCCCCGGAAGCCAGCGCCCGGAGTTCATACAATTGTTCTTCTTCGCCCTTTGGTGAATAAAATCCGAAATTTGTGACAACTTCCTCCCTATCAGGGCGATTGTTACATGATGCGGACGCTGTTTGGCATTCCTAACAGCGTGATCCGGTTAAGCGCTTTGTTCATTGCCATAGCCTCACCTACCTGCGCGTCATAGTCATGCAGACTCAGATGACCACCCAGAAGTGTTTTAAACCGGAACACGGCCGTTTCAGCCAGTGATAACCTACTTTCTTTTTCCAGGTATCGTTATTGCCGCTCAGATGCTGATTTGCCACCGCATGGTTACGCTCATGGTATCGAGCTGGCCAATATTGCGCACCACTTCGCGGTGGGATAAGCGGCTTTATTTTTTTTCTCAGCAGAGCATCATGACAGTAACGCGTATCGTAAGCACTGTCAGCCGACGCTTCCCTGATTTTCGGGTGGGTTTGGGCTTTGTTGAATAAATCGAACTTTTAGGTGACTGGCGGCTCTGATCACTACATTCGTTTCAACATCAGGTCCCCATGGCAAAGCAAAAGTTTAAAATCACCAACTGGCCCGCATACAACAATGCGCTCAGGCAGCGGGGGGACATGACAGTATGGCTTGATGAGTCAGCCATTGCTGCATGGACTGAGAGTACACCACCTGAACATCGTGGCCGGCCGCTTCACTATACCGATATGGCCATTACCACGGTTCTGATGATAAAGCGCGTGTTTAACCTTTCGCTCCGGGCGTTACAGGGTTTCGTTGACGCGATTTTTAAACTGATGGGGCTGTCTCTGCGCTGCCCAGATTACTCTCTGGTCAGCCGGCGAGCAAAAACCGTCGACATCAGCATAAAAACGCCAACCCGCGGCGAAATCTCACACCTGGTCATCGATGGCACCGGCCTGAAAATCTTCGGCGAAGGCGAATGGAAAGTCAGGCAGCATGGGGCTGAGAGGCGCAGAGTATGGCGCAAGCTTCATCTGGCAGTAGATAGCGCGACACATGAAATTATCTGTGCCGATTTATCGCTAAGCGGTACGACAGATGCGCAGGCGCTGCCCGGGCTGATTAACCAAACCCACCGGAAAATCAGGGAAGCGTCGGCTGACAGTGCTTACGATACGCGTTACTGTCATGATGCTCTGCTGAGGAAAAAAATAAAGCCGCTTATCCCACCGCGAAGTGGTGCGCAATATTGGCCAGCTCGATACCATGAGCGTAACCATGCGGTGACAAATCAGCATCTGAGCGGCAATAACGATACCTGGAAAAAGAAAGTAGGTTATCACCGGCGTTCACTGGCTGAAACGGCCATGTTCCGGTTTAAAACACTTCTGGGTGGTCATCTGAGTCTGCATGACTATGACGCGCAGGTAGGTGAGGCTATGGCAATGGTCAAAGCGCTTAACCGGATCACGCTGTTAGGAATGCCAAACAGCGTCCGCATCATGTAACAATCGCCCTGATAGGGAGGAAGTCGTCACAAATTTCGGATTTATTCAACAAAGCGTCTTACCGAGCGCGCCCTATAACCTAGGCCGCTTTAGAGGACTAGCGATGAGCACGCGGTTCACCGGCGCAGGGAACGGACTTCAAGGAGAACATTTCCAACCAGTGAATGATCAACGTAAACGCTAACGCTAAAAACCCTTGTTGCCGCACAATTATGCCTCACGGGTTCACGCCGGCGGCTTAACAGGTCCCAGCTCGATAGAGAGTAAAGCGCTACTGTGGACAAGCCAAAAACATCTCCAAGGCCATGACGCCGTGAAAAGAGCTCACATCAGGCCGGGGTGACGATACATAGCGCAACCGTGAATAACTTAAGCTAGCGTCATTCTGTGATGTTGCGTTTATTTTTAATACTAGCGGCAATGTCGCCCTGTTCAGAGGTCATTGGCGGTGGAATATAAATAATTTCAGAGACCACAGTGGCAATGCCAGTGCTCATCAACGCGGGGTTCGCGACTGACACGCCCACCAGCAGCGTGGTGATGCCAATAGCCGTAGTAATTGACTTGGGATGTTTTTTGATAAAGGCGATGGCCGTATTTTTGACACTCCTCACTTTACTGGCAAATTTATATACTTTCCCCATTACCGCCGCGCGTGAAAGGCGTCCTGCCCCACCCTTTTCTGCCCCTATGAATTTGCTGCCTTCTCTACTTGACTTGCAGTGCACTTTTGCGATCCGCCATTGGCATAAAGAAATATAGTCATATCGCCCTCTTTGATATTATATAAACGCCCAGAGATCTTCAGCCCAACGTAATTTCAATACCATTAAAATTCGGCACCTAAGCAGCATTACTGCTAGGACCCACCTTACATCGCGTACGGCACTTAACGTTAAGTAAGGTCTTCTTTTTACTGACTCCTTAGCCAGTTTATTATTATCAGGCATTCAGGAAAAACAGATACCGGTATAAAGACATGTCATTTAAACAATAACACTATCAGGACTGCTTTTTCATATCATATTATGCTTCCTCACGTATGCCGCCAGTAGGGGAAACTTCGCTTCATTCACTCTCACCTCACTGATAATTTCCTCCAATAAACTAAACGTCTTTCCTGTTTTTAGCTTATCAATTTTCGCGTAAATATCTCCATTTAACGGGCCATGGTAATACTTGTCTGATTGCATGCAAGCCAGAGGCGAATTTGCAGCTAAGTTAACGTCATTGTGCCAGGTCACGTTATGATCATTGTCACCTATGTTTTCGTTAAGGTTATTCCTTGAGCTAACGAATGTGGAAATAGGTGATCCTGAACGCTGGAATTGATTCTCACCACGGCCAATATAAGCAGGTTCCGCATATAAGGGTTGGTCATAACCAGAGATAGCATAGGCAGGCTCTGCATAAACGGGCTCAGCATACAGGGGTTCGTCATAATCAGAGAAAGCATCGGCAGGCTCGGCATAGACGGGTTCGGCATACATCGTTTCGTCCCAGCCAGATTGATGGGAGAGGGGCTTGTCACAAAAGGGATCGCCATAACCAGGGTTAGCAGCGATGGGAGTGGCATTGACGGTCTCGGCATAGGCAAATCCGTCGTGAAGCTGATCACCCCCTATGGGATCGCCCTGTGTTAAAAGTCCCTTCCAGCCATTGTCATTGAGTTCATTTGCGAGCATCTCGTTTCTGCTTTGGTAGAGAGATTTAAGTGATCTCGCAAAACAATGCAGCCAATGCTCTTCGGCCTCTGCAATATTTATCTCGGCCATTTTGGCCTTTTCTTCCAGGTCAGAACAAAGCCTTGCATAAAAATCAAAGGTTTTCATTTGCAATGAAACCCACGCCTGGGCAAGCTCGGGATGCCGCGCGAGGCGTTCTTTGGCCGCGTCACTCAGCAAGTGTAGAGATAACCTGCCTTGATTCGACTGTGATACCCCATTAAATTCATTGCGTTCTTTATCGTAAGTAATACTGGTTAAGGCGCATCCGACGGTTTTATCGCCAACATGTGCCGGAAGCAGAAATTCACTGTCATTCGTTAACGCATGGCGTTGTATTGCCCTGATATCTCCCTCATGCTTACCATAGCAAAGGCTCTGCCCCTTCATGACGCCCGCAATAGCGAAACTGAATCGATAACTCCCCTCGCCATTGGATGTGACAACGGCGTGGAATTTATCATCATGAATGGGATAAGCCATCCCCTGCAATTGATGAAATGCAATGACTTTTGACAGAGCCTCTTCCGTCGTCATGTTGCCTTCGCCATGCGTAATAACAAAAATCTTTTCAAGCACCTCACAGGTTTTGGTCCCACAAAACCAATCTTTAATTTTATCCCAGAGGTTTAACGCCATGGCGTCCGCTTTGTTGTCACTGTTGATGGCGCGGGCAATTTTGTCACTACTTATGGTTCTATTGAAGGGTAAAAAAGGAGAGGATTTAATTGCAATCGACATAGCGTTCGCCCTTATCAGTATCGCCTCACCATGTAACACAGCGAGATAGCCCTAAATAAACATAATTGCCCCACTATAGACGGCACTCTGATTGACGCCATCAGGTGATTTACCGAGATATTCTCGGCGTTTTTCCGCGTCGGTCTCAAGCGATGACACGCATGATAAGGATGAAAATGAGGCTAAAGCGTGGGATAGTGAGCACCACCCGGCACGCTTACCCGGGGCAAGCGTGACTTTGTAAGCAGCGCGTTTATCAGGAAGCGTCGGACCGTAGAGATTTCCAACCCGACCTGTGCTTTGGGCGTTATTCGATGTGGCTCAAGGGCCAGGATTCAAACAGATAACCGTCAAAATAAATATCGTCGACATCAGAAAATTCCAGCAGACGATGTTTGACATTCTCCAGGTGTTGCCACATGGCAAATTTGGCGCCGCGCGGATCTTTTTTGATAAGCGCCGCCAGGATCTGTTTGTGGTCATGCAGCCATTCTTTGCGATAACGGGTATTATCCAAATGGCGGTGCAGCTGGATCCACATGGGATTATTTTCGCGCCACTCCCAGGACTGTTTGAACAGCTCGACCAACATGCTGTTATGGGTGGCCGCGGCAACCGCCAGGTGGAAATGCATATCGCCATTCTCCGCCCCGTCGGGAGAATCAGAGGCCAGCTCTTCTTCCTCAAGCTGGAGCGCCTGACGCATTTTTATAATGTCTTCACGGGTGGCCTGCAGGGCGGCAAATTCCGCGATGTTGCTTTCCAGCAGTTGACGCGCCTGCAGTTGCTCAAACGGGCCCGCATCGTTGCAAACATTTTGCGCACCCTCATCCTTGCCGCCTTGACGCATGTCTGGCGTGCTGATGACAAAGATACCCGCGCCGCGCCGGACCTCGATTAGCCCCTCCAGCTCCAACATAATGAGCGCTTCCCGGATCAGCGTTCGGCTTACGTTTAGCATGTCGGCAATCTCACGCTCAGGAGGTAAGCGTTCATTGAGCGCGTAGCGCTTTTGCGCAATCATGTCGCGCAGGATACTGCCCACTTGCTGGTACGGACGCTGTTGTATGAGACTCGATTTCATCGTAGCTTTATCTATGTCGGTTAACATCTATCAAAGAGAAGGAAGCGGCGCAATCGCGGGGGAGACCCCAACCACGCCGATACCTGGCCCGTTAGCTATAATGTCACACTTACGGTCGCAATACCATTTTGGGCGCCCTCTCGCCATTTTGGTTGACCAACGCCGCTTACTAGCGGGACGGCGTTACCCGATACGAGCCGTCCCTGACGCGCGGATATCAGCGCGTGCTGGCCCGGCGCGCTAACGGCACAGCGCTTCCACCGCGGCTCTAGCCCCTACCCGGCACAGCTGTTCATAAGCCTCGGTGACCGCCGTGACGAAGCGCGCATTCGCCGGCAGATCGTCACCAAAAATAGCGCGGATGCCGAGCAACGCCTGCACACGCTCCGGACCGCGCGGATACCGTTGATTAAGCGTTTGGAAGGTGCCGCTTAAGGGATCCACCACCTCAATGGCATTGCCCTGCTCGTCCTCACCCAGGATATAACGCATCCAGCCCGCGACCCCCAAGGCCAGATGACGAAAATCCGTCCCCTCCGCCACGTGCTGACGTATCAGATCCAGCATACGCTACGGCAGTTTCTGGCTGCCGTCCATGGCGATTTGCCAAGTGCGGTGACGTAGTGAAGGATTGCTGAAGCGCTCGATTAGCCCTTTGGCATATGCCGCCAAATCCGTGCCGGCTGGCATCGATAGCGTCGGCGCCTGTTCCTGCATCATCAGCGCCAGGGCCGCCTGGCGATATTGCGCATGGGTCATGGTATCGGCGATAGCATCACATCCCCCCAGGTAACCCAAATAGGCCAAAAAGGAGTGGCTGCCGTTAAGCATGCGCAGTTTCATCATCTCAAAGGGAACCACATCATTCACAAACTGTGCGCCGACCCGGTCCCAATCGGGGCGACCATTAACGAAGTTATCTTCTATGACCCATTGGCGAAAGGGTTCGCAAGCGATGGCGCAGGGATCGTCAACCCCAAGGCTATCGGCAATCTCCTGCAACGCTTTCGGCGTCGCGGCGGGCACGATGCGATCAACCATGGTGCAGGGGAAAGTCACCTGCTGCGCTATCCAGTCGGCGAGGCCGGCGTCACGCGCCCGGGCAAGCCCCAAGACCGCTATGCGCGCCACATGACCATTTTTACGCAGGTTGTCGCAGGACATCACGGTAAACGGCCGCAAACCCTGTTGCCGGCGCAGACGCAGCGCTTCAACAATGTAGCCGATGGCGGATTTCGGCCGATCCGGCGTGGCCAGGTCGTGCTTAATCAGCGGATGATTAAGATCGAGTTCACCGCTGGCCGGTTCGGCGCAGTAGCCTTTTTCGGTGACGGTTAGCGAAACGATGGCCGTTTCCGGACGCACCAGAGCATCAAGGATCGCGCAGCAGCCATCCAGCTCGGGATGCAGCACTTCCTTCATTGAACCGATGACTTTGAGTTCGGTGGCGTCGGCGCCTTTTTCGGCGACGGTATACAGGCACTGCTGCTTGCGTAAGGCCTCAATCAAGAACCGATCGTTGCCCGGCATCAGGTTGACTTCGCAATATCCCCAGTTCGACGCCGTTGTTTCCAGCAGATGGTGAGTATACAGCGCTTGATGGGCGCGATGAAAAGCGCCACAGCCCAAATGCACTATCCGCGCCGCCAGGCGTGAGGTATCCCAGGCGGGCCGGGCGACGCTCAGCGTGCCCGTGGCGATAGTTGTTTCCATTAAAGCCTCCTGCCATTCGGTCTGCCGGGGCAGTGCACCATGGGCAAACCGAACAGAATAGAATTAAACGGCACGGGCGTTGCCGTGCCTAAGCGGTTTAGCGATCGGCAAAAAAGACACGCTGAATGGCCAGTTCAAGGCCGCGTATTTCCGCGAGCCCTTTGAGCCGGCCGATGGCGGAATAGCCCGGGTTGGTTTTCTTTTTCAGGTCGTCGAGCATCTGGTGCCCGTGGTCGGGGACGCATCGGAATCGCGTCTTCCCGTCCGGCGTCCTTACGCCGCTGCTCTTCGTGCGTGATAGCCTTGACAACCGCAAACATGTCCACGTCCCTCACCAGATGCGCGGCTTCATGGAAACTTTTAGGATTACTTTCCCGCTGGGTCGAGCGTAAGTGAGCAAAGTAAATCCTCGGCCCGAACCGCTCGGTCATTGCCGCCAAATCGTTGTCGGCGCGCACGCCATAGGAGCCGGTACACAGGGTAAAGCCGTTAGCCATGCTGTCTACGGTATCCACCACCCACTGCATGTCATCCGCCGTGGAACAATACGCGGCAGTCCCAGGATGGGCCGCGGCGGATCGTCGGGATGCACAGCCATGCGGACACCCACCTCTTCCGCCACCGGAATAATGGCGCGCAGGAAATAGGCGAAGTTTTCCCGTAATTTGCCGTGATCGATCCCCTGATAGCGCGCGAGCTGGGCGCGGAATTGTTCCAGCGTATATCCCTCTTCGGCGCCCGGTAAGCCGGCGATAATATTGCGGGCGAGGCGCGTTTTGTCCTCTTCGCTCATCTCGGCAAAGCGCTGGGCCACCTGAGCGATCTCCTCCGCGCTATAATCCGCTTCAGCGCCCGCACGTTGCAGGATATGCAATTCAAACACGGCGAAAGCTATCTGGTCGAAGCGCAAGGCTTTGGCGCCGTCCGGCAATACATATTCCAGATCCGTGCGCGTCCAATCCAAAATCGGCATGAAGTTATAACACACCGTCCGGATCCCGCATTCGGCCAGGTTCCTCAGCGTTTGCTGGTAATGACGGATGCACCGATCGTAGTTGCCGCTGTGGGTTTTGATATCCTCATGAATCGGCACGCTCTCCACCACAGACCATTCGAGCCCCGCCGCTTCCACTATCGCTTTGCGCTGCAAGATGTCTTCCACCGTCCAGACCTCGCCATTCGGGATCTGATGTAATGCCGTGACGATGCCTGTGACTCCGGCCTGTCTCGCATCAGCCAGCGAGACAGGATCGTTAGGGCCATACCAGCGCCAGGTCTGTTTCATTTTCCACCTCATCGATAAGCGATCATCGTGCAGCGTAAGCATACACGTAGCGTAATGCGCAAATTGGTTTACCAAATCACATTTTATATCTATCTATAGGGAACGCCGTACCGTTTAACCATGCGGCCGCCCGCCTCATTGCCGGGCGTGATAAAGGCCTGCGGGGCGATAAGTTATTGACCGCCAATTGCCCACGCCCGCCAAGAATGACGGCATAATCGGTTTACCGGCGGCCATTGAATGCCGCTACAGCCACGATAGGGAGATCGCATCATGACGCACGCGCTACGGTTTTTTCTTTTGCTAAGCATCAGCGGCGGCGGTTGGGCGCAATCGCGCCTCGACCGTATTTTGCAACAGGGGGTATTAAAGGTCTGTACCACAGGCGATTATCGGCCTTATAGCTTTTTACGCGCCGACGGCCATTATGAAGGCATCGATATCGCGATGGCGCAATCGCTGGCCGACAGTTTGCCGGCCCGTATCCAGTGGGTACCGACAACCTGGAAGAACCTGATGAGGGATTTTAGCGCGCGCGACTGTGATATCGCCGTGGGCGGGGTTTCCGTTACGCTGGATCGCCAAAAACGAGCCAGTTTCTCGCTGGTGCTCAGCGTCGAGGGCAAAATACCGCTGGTACGCTGCGTGGACCGGCCTCGACTGCATAGCATTGAGCAGATGAATCAATCGGCGGTGCGGATCATCGCCCCAGCGGGAGGGAGCAATGAAGCGGTGGTGCGTAAACACTTGCCGCGCGCGACGCTGATTTTGAGCCATGACAACGCGGCTATTTTCCAACAATTGGTTGACCAAAAGGCGGATGTCATGATTACCGACGTGGAGGAAGCCTTGTTTCAGCAGCAACGTTATCCATCATGGTGCGCCGTGCAACCCCATGTGCCGATACAGTACGGCGAAAAAGCCTATATGCTGCCGCGGGACGATAGCGTATGGAAAAGGTATGTCGACCAGTGGCTGCATCTGCATCAGGCAGACGGCAGTTATCGTGCGCTGGCCCGCCAATGGCGGGCGGCGGCGGCCCCATTGGCAGGCGGCCGCCCTCGGCTGAAAGCGCGTGGCAAGCGTCAGGCGTTCACCCTTTACGCCGGCTTAAAAGTCATAGCCGACCGTGGCCATTACCGAACGTTCCGCGCCCCAATAGCAGTAACCGATGCCATAACAAGCCGCGACGTAGTCGCGATCGGTGAGGTTGTTGGCATTCACCTGTACATATGCGCCTTTCAGGCGGCCGTCCCAAGCCCCCAAATCGGCGCGCAGCGATGCGTCCAGGAGCGTCACGGACGGCACGCGGGTGGTGTTTTCGTTATCCGCGCTTACCGATATAACGGACGCCGGCGCCTACGCTGATGCCATAATCAAAGCGGTAATGGCCCCAGAAGGATGCGGTTTGGTTGGGGGTAACATAAGGGGTATGGCCGTCATTGCCGTCTACGGAGTCTTTAAAGCGAACGTGATTGAGAGAATAGCCGGCAAGGGTGCTCAAACGAGGCGTGATTTGGTTATGGGCCTCAAGCTCAATTCCCTGTGAGTGCACTTTTCCCGACTGGGTATAGGTGGCGGTAATGATATCGCGATTGGCAACGTCTTTGTGCAGTAAATCATAAACGGCGATGGTATACAGACTCGAGCTGCCCACCGGTTGATACTTCAGGCCGGCCTCATATTGTTCGGCGGTGGTCGGTTTGAGTAAATTGCCGTCGGCGCCGGTCAGAGATGTTGGCGTGATGGCCTGGCTATAGCTGATATAGGGCGATACCCCGTTGGCAAAGGCGTACAACAGCGAAGCCCGACCGCTGATGTGATCGTCGGCGCGGCGAACCGAGGTGTCATAGCTGTGGCTGACCTGCTTGGACACAATACGATCGTAGCGGCCCGACACATCCAGGTGCCATTGATCCATGACCATTTCATCTTGCAGATAAACGCCGGTCTGGTAATAACGACGTTGATTGTTATTGTCATTATAGTAACCGGGAATCGTCAATGCAGGATCCTGGAACAACGCGCTGCCCGCGGAGACGCCGGTGGCGGCATTCGAATAGGTCCCATAGGCGCCGCCGTCCCACAAATCATTTTTATATTGATGATATTCCGCGTCAAGCACCAACTTATGATCAACAGCGCCGGTATTGAAATCCGCCTGCGCCCGGTTATCCATCGCAAACGCATCCAGGGAGGAGCGCTCGCCGGTATAATAATGGCTCAGCAGATCGCTATCCCCTACCCAGCCGCCTTGATACACCTGATCAATCGAGACATTGGCATGCGTATAACTACCGGTGGAATGTACCGACCAGGTATCGTTGAGGGTATGCGAAAAATCATAACTGTAAATTTGCTCCCGGCGCTTATATTGATCCAAATCGCTCTCGCCGTCATAAAAGCTGCGGCTCAAACGGGAACCGTGGCGCACGCTCAAGCTACCGTCGGCCGGCACCGCGCTGTGATAGCCTCCAGACGGATCTTTTTGCAAATACGCTTTGAGCAACAAGGTGGTGTTTTCATTGAGTTGCCACAGCGGCGCAGGGGAAATCGCATAGCGTTCCTCGCGGGTATGAGAGTATTGGGTATCGCTGCTGCGGGTCATGCCGGTTATACGAAAAGCCCATTGATCGTTAATGGCATTGGTATAGTCAAACGAGCCTGTTTAGGAATTTGTGTATTTGCCTGATTTTGATATGTTCAATCCAACATCAAAAACAGGTTAATTTATGGACGAAAAACAGTTGCAGGCTCTGGCTAACGAACTGGCCAAAAATCTCAAAACCCCTGAAGATCTCAGTCACTTCGATCGGCTGCTGAAAAAAATCAGCGTCGAAGCAGCTCTCAATGCCGAAATGACCCATCACCTCGGCTACGATAAAAATCAGCCTAAACCGGGGACCAACGCCCGCAACAGCTATTCCACAAAAACCGTTACCACTGGCGATGGCCCGCTGGCGCTGCGTACTCCGCGCGATCGTGACGGTTCCTTTGAACCGCAACTGGTGAAGAAGAACCAGACCCGGATTACCGGGATGGATAACCAGATTTTATCGTTGTACGCCAAAGGGATGACCACCCGCGAGATCGCCGCCGCGTTCAAAGAGCTGTATGGCGCCGATGTCTCGCCGGCGCTGGTCTCAAAGGTCACCGATGCGGTCATGGAGCAGGTTGTCGAATGGCAAAACCGGCCTCTGGATGCAGTCTATCCCATTGTTTATCTTGACTGTATCGTTCTAAAAGTCCGGCAGGACAGCCGCATCATCAACAAATCTGTGTTCCTGGCGCTGGGCATCAACATCGAAGGCCAGAAAGAGTTGCTAGGTATGTGGCTAGCCGAAAATGAAGGCGCAAAGTTCTGGCTGAACGTGCTGACAGAGCTGAAAAACCGCGGCCTGAACGATATCCTTATCGCCTGCGTAGACGGGCTGAAAGGTTTCCCTGACGCTATTAACGCGGTGTATCCAGAGGCGCGGCTCCAGCTGTGTATCGTGAATATGGTGCGCAACAGCCTGCGGTTCGTCTCCTGGAAGGACTACAAGGCCGTCACCCACGACCTGAAAGCTATCTATCAGGCCCCTACGGAAGAAGCCGGCTTGCAGGCGCTGGAAGCGTTCTCCAGTGCCTGGGACATCCGCTACCCGCAAAATAAGTCGAAGCTGGCAGGCAAACTGGGTCAATCTGGCCACGTTCTTTGTCTACCCAACGGACATCCGCAAGGTGATCTACACAACCAACGCCATCGAGTCGTTAAACAGCGTGATCCGGCATGCCATCAAAAAGCGCAAGGTGTTCCCGACCGACGACGCAGTGAAAAAGGTGGTGTGGCTGGCGATACAGGCGGCCTCACAGAAATGGACAATGCCTTTGAGGGACTGGCGCATGGCAATGAGCCGCTTTATTATCGAGTTCGGTGACCGCCTGGACGGTCACTTCTGAGAAAAGGCATTTACACAGAATCCGGTACGGGCTCAGTCAAACGCGCCGCCTTGGGTATTTTGCGTGCCGCCATACAGCCGAAAATGCCCTTCTTCGCTGAATTGCGGGCGTTTGGTGGTCATATTAACCAGCCCGCCCGGCACCGTCTGGCCATAAAGCGCGGATGAAGGGCCTTTAATCACATCCACGCGTTCCAGAAACCACGGATCCACCTGCAGGTTATTATGGCTACCGCTGTCGCTCATGACCCGTAAACCATCAAGGAAGGTATTATCCACATCGCCACCGTGGAATCCGCGCAGCGAAATAGTATCAAAACGCGTCGCCGCACCGGCGAAATTGGTGAAAATGCCCGGGGTATAATTCAGCGCCTGATTTAAATCCATCGCGCCCTGATCGTCTATTTGCTGACGGGTAATGACGGAAATGGATTGTCCGGTGGTGATAAGGGGCTTATCGGTTTTGGTGGCGCCGGTGCTGGTCTTGGCGGTGTACCCCGCGGTGGGCGCATCGGCGCCGGCATCCGGCTGAGCGGTAACGACGATGGTCTCTTCCGCGGCCGCCGTCAGCGGTAGGGCTAAGGCCATAGAGCAAAGGAGCATAGATGTTCTGATCCTGAAAGCGTTAGTCATTCACGTTATCTCTTTCTAAAACCGTACAGCGCCCGCGCGTGTTTCATCTTAAACGCGCGATGATGAAAGCATTCCCTGGCAATTCTGTCTTGAATACGGATGATAATAATTATCTTTCTGTTTATGTTTTGCAAGCATTCTATTTGCAAATGCATTAATTGTGAAAAATAGTGTTAAGGATGATGTCATTCAGCGTTGGGGATCCGATTTAACGCGAGTTGACGTGCCGGCATTTACCTGCAATGCGAATCCCCTGTCTTTATTAAGGATTAGCGTCCCGTTTCCGGCTTATTTGAGCTCGCGACGCGAAATAACCGCGCCGTTGGCCTGGCGGGCGAAAAATAGCGGCGGCGGAAAGCGCCCCTTAACAGCTATTCTCGTTCGCCGGCTAATACAGGTTGGCGTTAACACAGCTAATATTCAGCCATACCGGTCTATTAACACGGCTGTTATTTTACGCCAGCAGCCATACCCTCTCCCTCTTTAGCGTTACAGGTAGGCCGCCCGCGTGGCATGATAGGTAAGGTAACGGCGCGCCGCGGCGGAGAGAGGAGCAAACCTGTGGCAATCAAAGCGGTATTTTTCGACGTGGGCGAAACGCTGGTCGATGAAAGCCGGGAATGGGCGGAATGGGCCGATTTTCTCGGGCTCTCCCGGTTGACATTTTTCGCCGCTCTGGGCGCCGTCATCGCTCGAGGCGAACATCATCGTCGGGTATTCCGCCTGGTGCGGCCGGACAGTGATTTTCAGCAGTTGCAGCAGCAGCGCGAACAGGCCGGCAAATCTTACCGTTTGCGCGCGACGGATCTTTATCCGGACGCCGTACCCTGTCTGAGGCGTTTGCGCCAGGCCGGTATACTGGTGGGTATTGCGGGTAATCAACCCCAGGCGGTGGAACAGACGCTGCGCCTGGCGGGAGTGCCGGCGGATATCATTCGCTCTTCGGCATCCTGGGGGGTGGAAAAACCTGATCCACGCTTTTTCCAGCGGATCCTTGCCGCGACGCCGGGCCTTAAACCGACCGAGGTCGCCTACGTGGGCGACAGACTGGATAATGATGTGCTCCCCACCCGCCAGGCGGGAATGCTGGCGGTATTTTTACGTCGCGGACCCTGGGCGCTACTGCAAGACGACGCCAGGCTCGGGACGCCTGGGATCGCCCTTGACGATCTTCACGCGTTACCCGCTATCCTCTGCCGGCAGCCATAGAGATAACCTGAACGCCATCGTAAACGAAGCATCTCGGCGCAAAGTCGTTTACACTCTTCACCTACCGTGCCCGCACCCGTGATGGCGCGAACGGGTACCGATAAGCGGTTACAAAGCTGCCGCCCAGGGCGGTTCTCCGCCGCATTCATTTACTCCTATCCCTGGTTAACGGTATTACATGGCAAAAACGCCCTTTTCCCCCGCCGCGCCCGGTGTTCCCCGTTTATTGGCGCGTGAATGTCTGGCGGGTATTGTCACCGCGCTCGCGCTGGTGCCGGAGGTGATCTCCTTTTCGGTCGTCATCGCCGGCGTCGACCCCAAAGTCAGCCTTGTGGCATCGATTGTGCTGTGTCTGGTGACCTCGCTGCTCGGCGGGCGCCGCGCCATGGTCACCGCCGCCGCCGGCTCGGTGGCGCTGGTTATCGGCCCGATGGTGCATGTCCACGGCGTGGCGTATATTTTACCAACGGTGCTTTTGGCTGGCAGCGTGCAGATCCTGTTTGGCCTGGCGGGTCTGGCGCGCATGATGCGTTATATCCCGCGCTCGGTAATGGTGGGCTTTGTCAACGCTTTGGGCATCCTGATTTTTGTCGCTCAGGTGCCGCACCTGCTGCATCACGCCTGGCAGGTTTGGCTTCTGTTTGCGCTGACGGGGGTGATCATGTTCGCATGGCCGCGCCTGACATCCGCCCTGCCTTCGTCGCTGGTGGCAATCGTTGACGTGACCGTCATCGCGGTCTGGGGCGGCTGGCCGGTACCGACCGTCGGGGACGCAGGCCCCATGATGGCCGGACTGCCCGGCTTAACCGAGTGGCGCGTGCCGTTAACCCGGATTATCTGGCCCACGGCCCTCAGCGTGGCGTTTGTTGGCCTGCTGGAATCGCTGCTGACGGCCAAGCTGGTGGATAGTTGACCGACAGCCACTCGAGCAAGCGCCGCGAGTCATGGGCGCTTGGGGTGGCCAATCTCTGCGCCGGCGTATATGGCGGGATCGCCGGCTGCGCGATGATAGGACAGACCCTTGTCAACATACAACTGGGACAAGCGCGCACCCGCCTTTTCACCTTCACGGCGGCGCTGATGTTGCTGTTGTTGGTGACCGCGTTAAGCGGCGTGATGGCGCGTATTCCGATGGTGGTACTGACGACGGTGATGATGATTGTGGCGGTCAAAACCGTCAACTGGCACAGCGTTAACCCGGGCACGCTTGTGGGGTGGCAATCATTTCTGGACTCTCAAGGGGAACGATGGACTAGCCGAAAGCCCTTTATTGACGCGGCTTACAGCGATTTTAAGGATTCTGGACTCGGCGCAAAAAAATGAGCGGGAAATGAGTTTTTTGCACTATATTCTGGACTAAATTGGTCGTGGTTTGAGTAAATTTGAAAGCCGTTTAAACAGTTCTTGATTAACGATTTTATTGCAAAATATACACAATATACTTATATTTTATCTAAACGGCCCTTTTGCTATAGCTTGCTAGGATTTCTTTCCCTGCCTCATTGTTGCCATCAAAACCACACCCTCTACTGTTTGCATCGTTCAAAGCAGCCTGTTCCTCATCTTTTGGATAATGCTTACCCAGTACTTTGTCCTTGATTACACGGTCGAGCGGCTTTGTTGAATAAATCGAACTTTTAGGTGACTGGCGGCTCTGATCACTACATTCGTTTCAACATCAGGTCCCCATGGCAAAGCAAAAGTTTAAAATCACCAACTGGCCCGCATATAACAATGCGCTCAGGCAGCGGGGGGACCTGACAGTATGGCTTGATGAGTCAGCCATTGCTGCATGGACTGAGAGTACACCACCTGAACATCGTGGCCGGCCGCTTCACTACACCGATATGGCCATTACCACGGTTCTGATGATAAAGCGCGTGTTTAACCTTTCGCTCCGGGCGTTACAGGGTTTCGTTGACTCGATTTTTAAACTGATGGGGCTGTCGCTGCGCTGCCCAGATTACTCTCTGGTCAGCCGGCGAGCAAAAACCGTCGACATCAGCATAAAAACGCAAACCCGCGGCGAAATCTCACACCTGGTCATCGATGGCACCGGCCTGAAAGTCTTCGGCGAAGGCGAATGGAAAGTCAGGCAGCATAGGGCTGAGAGACGCAGAGTATGGCGCAAGCTTCATCTGGCAGTAGATAGCGTGACACATGAAATTATCTGTGCCGATTTATCGCTAAGCGGTACGACAGATGCGCAGGCGCTGCCCGGGCTGATTAACCAAACCCACCGGAAAATCAGGGAAGCGTCGGCTGACAGTGCTTACGATACGCGTTACTGTCATGATGCTCTGCTGAGGAAAAAAATAAAGCCGCTTATCCCACCGCGAAGTGGTGCACAATATTGGCCAGCTCGATACCATGAGCGTAACCATGCGGTGGCAAATCAGCATCTGAGGGGCAATAACGATACCTGGAAAAAGAAAGTAGGTTATCACCGGCGTTCACTGGCTGAAACGGCCATGTTCCGGTTTAAAACACTTCTGGGTGGTCATCTGAGTCTGCATGACTATGACGCGCAGGTAGGTGAGGCAATGGCAATGGTTAAAGCACTTAACCGGATCACACTGTTAGGAATGCCAAACAGCGTCCGCATCATGTAACAATCGCCCTGATAGGGAGGAAGTCGTCACAAATTTCGAGCCTGTTTAGAAATTTGTGTATTTGCCTGATTTTGATATGTTCAATCCAACATCAAAAACAGGTTAATTTATGGACGAAAAACAGTTGCAGGCTCTGGCTAACGAACTGGCCAAAAATCTCAAAACCCCTGAAGATCTCAGTCACTTCGATCGGCTGCTGAAAAAAATCAGCGTCGAAGCAGCTCTCAATGCCGAAATGACCCATCACCTCGGCTACGATAAAAATCAGCCTAAACCGGGGACCAACGCCCGCAACGGCTATTCCACAAAAACCGTTACCACTGGCGATGGCCCGCTGGCGCTGCGTACTCCGCGCGATCGTGACGGTTCCTTTGAACCGCAACTGGTGAAGAAGAACCAGACCCGGATTACCGGGATGGATAACCAGATTTTATCGTTGTACGCCAAAGGGATGACCACCCGCGAGATCGCCGCCGCGTTCAAAGAGCTGTATGACGCCGATGTCTCGCCGGCGCTGGTCTCAAAGGTCACCGATGCGGTCATGGAGCAGGTTGTCGAATGGCAAAACCGGCCTCTGGATGCAGTCTATCCCATTGTTTATCTTGACTGTATCGTTCTAAAAGTCCGGCAGGACAGCCGCATCATCAACAAATCTGTGTTCCTGGCGCTGGGCATCAACATCGAAGGCCAGAAAGAGTTGCTAGGTATGTGGCTGGCCGAAAATGAAGGCGCAAAGTTCTGGCTGAACGTGCTGACAGAGCTGAAAAACCGCGGCCTGAACGATATCCTTATCGCCTGCGTAGACGGGCTGAAAGGTTTCCCTGACGCTATTAACGCGGTGTATCCGGAGGCGCGGCTCCAGCTGTGTATCGTACATATGGTGCGCAACAGCCTGCGGTTCGTCTCCTGGAAGGACTACAAGGCCGTCACCCGCGACCTGAAAGCTATCTATCAGGCCCCTACGGAAGAAGCCGGCTTGCAGGCGCTGGAAGCGTTCTCCAGTGCCTGGGACATCCGCTACCCGCAAATAAGTCGAAGCTGGCAGGCAAACTGGGCCAATCTGGCCACGTTCTTTGCCTACCCAACGGACATCCGCAAGGTGATCTACACGACCAACGCCATCGAGTCGTTAAACAGCGTGATCCGGCATGCCATCAAAAAGCGCAAGGTGTTCCCGACCGACGACGCAGTGAAAAAGGTGGTGTGGCTGGCGATACAGGCGGCCTCACAGAAATGGACAATGCCTTTGAGGGACTGGCGCATGGCAATGAGCCGCTTTATTATCGAGTTCGGTGACCGCCTGGACGGTCACTTCTGAGAAAAGGCATTTACACAGAATCGTGTACAGGGTCCAAATTTCGGATTTATTCAACAAAGCGCGGTCGAGCTTCAGAAGCTCTATATTCTCCTCATCAAGTAAATAGAGCACTGTCTCAGCACCTTTCCGCAGCAGTACATCTGCAAGCCTCTCTCTTTCACAATCAGTTAAGGCACTTAAAACAGCCCAAAGTCTGTTCGTACTGTCTTGAACCGAGCGTTGTTCTTCTGAACCCAACTTTTGGTCTAAGTTTGGGTTGTCTCCTGTGCCATGAAGAATCCAGTCAATAGACACTCTTTCGCTTTTTGATATCTTTTCAAGCACCTCATACCTAGGTTTAGAATTTTTCCTTTTGAAATAATTGCGGATTGTTTCTGAATTAACCCCCCAATCCTCCGCTGATTTTCGCACAGATCGCTCACCTATTAAAAGCTTAATTCTGCCTGCAACAGGTTCTTTTCCTATTTGAACAAAAGTACCTAAAGGTTCTTTTGTTGTTGTCTGGTTTTTTTATTTAATACCATGATTTTTAATCAAAAAAATCTTAAAACGCCGCAGCAATCATTTGACCCATAGCAGCAATCATTTGACCCATAAAAGAACCTTGACTTTGGTTCTTTTATGGGCATATTTAACTTATGCAGATAACCCCTCGGTTATCCCGGCGGTTAACTTTTTAGGATAGATGAATGATGAGTCAAAAAGAAGATCTGTGTGTCGATTGGCACCCTGAAATCATCAAGGCGGAAATCCATAGAGAGAGGACTATCGCTCCGCGCGCTTTCACTGGAGGCGGGGTACAGTAAAGACTCACTTAAAACCGTTTTGCGTACACCATGTAGACCGTATCAGCAAATTATTGCTAATGCGCTGGGGGTAGAGCCGGAAGTGATCTGGCCGAGCCGTTACAGAACGGTAAGCTATATCCGCAAGGTGTCCTGATCATGTTTGTTGTCGCCAAGGAATTAATGAGAGTACCCGGCTTACCCGCGACAACCAAGGGCATTCGCCAGGCACTGTGTCGATATTCGGGAGGTTCACCTGAACTGGTACGCAAACGTCCTGGCACCAAGGCTTTCGAGTACCACATCGATTGTTTGCCAGAACAAACACGCGAGATCATCAAACAGCGGCACTATAAATCTTTGATTGCGCAAGCCCCGGCCCAGCCGGTTGATGAGTCGGTCAAGCGTGGCAGCGCCATCAAGTCACGCGATGAGCTGGCGATCATGCGTCAATGTCCTGCCCTGCTCAAGCGCAAAGTGCAGGCCCTCAACGATCACCAAAAGCAGATTGCCGATGCGCGCATGATGCTGGCACAGGAAGTGATCCGGTTACAGCAGGCCGGCATGACCCACATTGCGGCGGTGACCTTTATCGTCGAGGAGTCAAAGGTCGGTACATTGCCCTAGGCCCTGCAGCGCGCCGCCACGCTGGCCAACGCCCAAAAGGGCCGCACCCGGCAAGGGGTGGGCAAAAGCAGCCTGCAGGAATGGGTGAGTCTCTATCTCAGCGCAGAGCGACCCCAGGAGCGTCTGGCGATACTGGCTTCGGGTCAGCCGAAGAAGCAGCGTCCCGAGGACATGACGTGGTTCTATACGCTCTTCTGGCCGCATTATGCCCGGCCCTGTGGCCCGACGGTGCTGGAAGCCTACCGCACGTTTCAGGCCGACTGGCAGGGCAAATACCATGATCAGCCTGCCATGCTGGCGGCCCTGCCGACCTACGACAAGGTCAATCGCATGGTCAAGCGGGTGGCACCTCACCGACGGGTCAAGGGACGGGTCACCGGTTCGGCGCTTAAGGCGTATCAGGTTTACCAGCAGCGGGATTGGGCACAGATGCCGGTGAACGGCTGCTGGATAGCTGACGGCAAATCGCTGAACATGAAAGTGGCGCCTCCGATACACGGGCGGCCCTTTACCCCGGAGCTGACCCTGGTGCTCGACGGGCGCACCCGCTATCTGGTGGGCTGGAGCCTGTCTCTGGCGGAAAACGCCATCGCGGTGGCCGATGCGTGGCGTTATGCCATCCAGCACCACGGCAAACCGCTGTTTTCCTACTCCGATAACGGCGGTGGTGAGACCAACAAGATGCTGGATGCGGATATCACCGGGATTTTCCCCCGGCTGGGCATTGAGCATATTACCGGTATCCCCGATAACCCGCAGGCGCGGAGCATTATCGAGCGACTTAACGGCGTTCTCCCACGCCGGCTGGCCCTGCGCTTTCAGACCTATAACGGGTTAAGCGCTGACCCCAACGGGACGCGGGTGCAGGGGCAAAAGCTGCTGAGTCTGTCGAATGCCCTGCGTCAGGGGAAAGAGCTGAACCCTGTCCAGCAGAAAACGCTGGCGATATTGCCCAGCTGGCGGCAACTGATAGACGCCATCGAGGAGGAGGTGCAGCGCTATAACCACAGCCACGAGCACAGCGCGCTGCCCAAGGTCAACGGCAAGTCGATGACGCCGGCTGCTTACCGCAAGGCCCTGCTGACCGAGGAAGGAGACAACATTGAATACCTGACGCCGGGCGAATTGCGCGAGATGTTTATGCCGGAAGAGAAACGCGTGGCCCAGCGCGGCTGGGTTGAACTGCTGAATAACCAGTATTTTGCCCGGGAGCTGATTGAGGTAGACCGCCAGACGGTGCGGGTGGCCTACGATATCCATAATCCGAACGAGGTGATTATTCGCCAGATGGACGGCGCTTATCTCTGCACCGCGCTCTGGAATGGCAATACCGTTTCGCCGGTGCCGGTCTCCAGAGTGGAAAAAGCCCTGGAAGCACGCGCTAAACGTCGCATTAAACTGGCTGAAAATAAAATTCAGGATGCGAAAGACGAATTACGCCCGGTGATTGACGCGCCCAGGGAGAACGATTACAGCCTGCTGGTACCCAAGGCAGCGGAACCCGAAAAAGAGAAGGTGTATTTATTTGAATCCGAATATGAGCACGATATCAAGCAGGTCGGTAATAACCGCTAAGGATATATTGTATGACAACGCGAGAACGTATTTTCCAGCTGATGGAACGGTCAGGCTACACCCAGCGCAAGGTAGCCGATAAAATCGGATTAAGCGGCGCCACCATTTCACAATATTTAAAGGGGGTTTACAACGGCAATATTGATAACGTCGAGGGCACGTTACGGGATTTTCTTGACCACGAGACAGAGCGCGCCCACCGGCGGGACATCAAGGTACATTTTGTGCCGACCCATCTGGCGAGGGTGGCGCTGGACCTGATTAGTGCCACGCACGACTTCGGCGATATCGGCGTGATATACGGCCCGGCAGGCATGGGAAAAAGCATGATGCTGAAGGAGTATGTGCGCGCCAACAGCGCCAATAAAGGCGTCATCTTGATTGAAGCCGACCCCGGCTATACCGCCAAGGTGTTATTGCAGGCGCTGTGCGCCTGGCTGGGTCTGCGAAAAACTGGCAATATTCATGAGCTGGTCGAGGAGTGCGTACAGGGGCTGCGCGACAAGCACTGGCTGGTACTGGTTGATGAGGCTGAGCTGCTGCCCTACCGGGCGCTTGAGGTCCTGCGGCGCATTCACGACCGTTCCGGGGTGGCCATTGTATTGGCGGGGATACCGCGTTTGCTGCTTAACCTGAAAGGCTCTCGCGGGGAATACGCCCAGCTCTATAGCCGGGTGGGTATGGCATTAGACCTGGAATCTCGTAAGAAAGAAAGTGAAGCCGAGGATTTCAGCGCCATTCTGGGCAGCCTGTTATCGAACGGTGAGGACTTGAGGGAGCCGCTTGCGCCGGAGATTGCCGCCGCCTTTCGCAAACATTCACGGGGCAATTATCGCCGCTTGTTTAAACTGGCGCGCGGAGTGGCCCGGACAAGCGCTATTGGCAATCAGGGGATTTCTGTGACGTTAATCGACCGCTATGCAGAAATGCTAATTCATTGAAGGAGGAAAGTATGTCAGTCCATCATAAAGCGGCATCGACCAACACTCATCTTATCGCCGCGATGACGCAGGCAGGAGCCGTTATTCATTATTTGACGATAAGAGGGGCTTTGTTGAATAAATCGAACTTTTAGGTGACTGGCGGCTCTGATCACTACATTCGTTTCAACATCAGGTCCCCATGGCAAAGCAAAAGTTTAAAATCACCAACTGGCCCGCATACAACAATGCGCTCAGGCAGCGGGGGGACATGACAGTATGGCTTGATGAGTCAGCCATTGCTGCATGGACTGAGAGTACACCACCTGAACATCGTGGCCGGCCGCTTCACTACACCGATATGGCCATTACCACGGTTCTGATGATAAAGCGCGTGTTTAACCTTTCGCTCCGGGCGTTACAGGGTTTCGTTGACGCGATTTTTAAACTGATGGGGCTGTCGCTGCGCTGCCCAGATTACTCTCTGGTCAGCCGGCGAGCAAAAACCGTCGACATCAGCATAAAAACGCCAACCCGCGGCGAAATCTCACACCTGGTCATCGATGGCACCGGCCTGAAAATCTTCGGCGAAGGCGAATGGAAAGTCAAGCAGCATGGGGCTGAGAGGCGCAGAGTATGGCGCAAGCTTCATCTGGCAGTAGATAGCGCGACACATGAAATTATCTGTGCCGATTTATCGCTAAGCGGTACGACAGATGCGCAGGCGCTGCCCGGGCTGATTAACCAAACCCACCGGAAAATCAGGGAAGCGTCGGCTGACAGTGCTTACGATACGCGTTACTGTCATGATGCTCTGCTGAGGAAAAAAATAAAGCCGCTTATCCCACCGCGAAGTGGTGCGCAATATTGGCCAGCTCGATACCATGAGCGTAACCATGCGGTGACAAATCAGCATCTGAGCGGCAATAACGATACCTGGAAAAAGAAAGTAGGTTATCACCGGCGTTCACTGGCTGAAACGGCCATGTTCCGGTTTAAAACACTTCTGGGTGGTCATCTGAGTCTGCATGACTATGACGCGCAGGTAGGTGAGGCTATGGCAATGGTCAAAGCGCTTAACCGGATCACGCTGTTAGGAATGCCAAACAGCGTCCGTATCATGTAACAATCGCCCTGATAGGGAGGAAGTCGTCACAAATTTCGGATTTATTCAACAAAGCGACACCAAGGGCGTATTGATACCCGACGCCATGGTAAAACCCATTGATAAGGAGCGCGACGCGCTTGTCAAGGATATTGTGGCACGCGCCCGGCCGTTGCATGAGGCATTAGCGATTTTAAACACCGCGCGTTTGTCGATATTCAGGTATTGATTGACCTGTCGATTGAGCAGTACGGGGTAAAACGTGGTGGCAGAAAAGGCAATGTGACGTTGTATTCCTTTGATGGCCGTTACAAGGTTATCCGCGCCCTGCAGGACCGCATTACCTTTGATGAGCGTATCCAGGCCGCCAATGACGGAGTAGACGCAGAATGCGCGCCCGGAGCTGCTGGCCATTATTGACCAGGCGTTTTCCACCGATAAGAATGGTGATATTAATCTGGCCCGTATTCTGCAGCTGCGTCGCCATGATATTACCGACCCGCGCTGGTTGCGGGCAATGGATGCACTGGCGGAAGCGGTGCAGGTGGTGAGCAGCAAGAGCTACATTCGCCTTTATGAGCGCATCGACGAGACCGGGCAATATCGGCCGTTGTCGCTGGATATCGCCGGGGTATGAATCATGAAGGCAGAACAGTTTAATCAATGTTATCCGGTCGGCGCGACTTTTATTTATCAACCTAACCGGATTTTAAAAAATGGCACCTTAATAAGGACCCTGGACAGGGACCCTGTACACGATTCTGTGTAAATGCCTTTTCTCAGAAGTGACCGTCCAGGCGGTCACCGAACTCGATAATAAAGCGGCTCATTGCCATGCGCCAGTCCCTCATACTGGTTCCGGTCACATCCGATCACTGATTCCGATTTCACCCGATCACTAATTCTGATTTCATCCGATCACTGATTCCGGTCGCCTGATCAGCGATTCCGATTTTGTCCGATCGCTCATCTTCTGTTCCGCCATACTCTGGAGACTTTTAGCTTCCGGGGGCATGGCATGGCACGTAAAAAAAAGAAAGCGAGAACGGAAATGTGCATCTATATTAATGTCTTACGTATGAAATTCGAGCAGCGTCGCTCGAATCGCACTATCGCAGCAGCGCTCGGCATAGGCTGTACTACCGTACACGATATCCTCGGCCGATTCACGGTAGCTAACCTGGTCTGGCCATTGCCGGCGGAACTGTCCCCCGTCGACCTCGACCGCCTGCTCTATCCCGGCAAATCCGGAAAAGTTATCAATACCTTACCCAGCTGGCTTGATATCGATACCGAGTTAAGCCGCAAGGGCATGACCAAGCAGCTGCTCTGGATGGAATATCAGTCCGCCGTGGGCGGTGATGCCCTCGGTTACTCACAGTTTTGTGCAATGTTCCGTGACTGGAAAAAGAAGCAGCGGTGTTCCATGCGCATGGAGCACAAGACTGGCGAAAAGCTCTTCATCGACTTCTGTGGCCCCACCGTACCTATCGTCAACCCTGCGACCGGTAGCGTACGCCAGGTCGCTATCTTCGTCGCTGCCATGGGCGTGTCCGGCTATGCGTATATTGAAGCCTGCGAAGGCCAGGACATGGCATCATGGCTCAACGCCAATAGCCGCTGCCTGCACTTCATGGGTGGGGTTCCGGAGCTGATGATACCTGATAATCTGCGCAGCGCTGTCAGCACCCCTGACCGCTATGAGCCGGTCATAAACCAGAGCTACCAGGCGCTGGCAAATCACTATGGGACAGTGGTGCTACCGGCGCGCCCGAGAAAACCGAAAGACAAGGCGAAGGCAGAATCAACTGTGCAGCTGGTAGAACGCTGGGTTTTGGCCCGGTTGCGTAAACGTAGGTTCTACTCGCTGGCCGAACTCAACCAGGTGATACGAGAACTCAATCATGAGTTGAATCTGCGCCCGATGCGTCATTACGGCGGACAAAGTCGCCTTGAACGCTTCGAGCAGCTGGACAAACCGGCTCTTGGGCCTCTACCGCCCACACAATGGGAATACAGTGAGTATCTCGTTGCCCGAGTGGGACCTGATTACCACATAGACTACGGCAAAAACTGGTACTCGGTGCCGCATCCGCTGGTTGGCGAGCGCGTTGACGTCATCGCCACCCAACGGCTGGTGCAAATCCACCATAAGGGCGTCTGCGTGGCTACGCACCCTCGCAGCGATAACGCCTATAGGCACACCACTCAGGCGGCGCACATGCCGGCTAACCATAAGGGGCAGAGTCAGTGGACGCCGGAAAGGCTGTGCAGTTGGGCGCTGTCGGTGGGTGTGTGCACACTGAAAGTGGTCGAGTCCATCCAAAAGAGCAAAGCCCATCCGGAGCAGGCTTACCGCTCCGTGCTGGGGCTACTCAATCTGCAACGGCGCTATGAGACGACGCGACTGGAGAAGGCCTGCGCGCTGGCGTTGGAGAAAGGGTGCATTAACCGCTCTTTCATAGCCAACGTATTGAAACACGGTCGTGAAAGTGAGGTCACCCAGGACGGAGCCGGCGTATCAATGCTGGTTCACGAAAACCTCCGAGGTCCGGACAGTTATCACTAAGGAGAATAAATATGGATACACTGTTAATGGCTCTGCGAGAGCTGAAGTTGTCGGCAATGGTCCAGGCGTTGGAGACGCAACGCGAACTCCCGGGGAGTTATGGGGAGCTGGGGTTCGAGGAGCGGTTGTTGCTGATGGTAGAAGCGGAAAATTTTCATAGAAAAAACAACTACATATTCCGTCTGCGACGGCAATCGCAAATGCGCTTGCAGGCAAAACCGGAAGATATCCGCTATATCCCTAACCGAGGAGTGACACCGGAACAGATGCGAGATCTGCTAGGGGGACAATATCTGAAATATCAGAAAAGCATACTCATCACGGGGCCGACAGGTACGGGCAAAACCTGGCTCAGTTGTGCGCTTGGTGAGCAGGCATGCCGGCAGCAATATAGCGTGCGTTACTGGCGAGTGGGTCGGTTGCTGGCCCATCTTCACCAGTGTCAGGTAGACGGGACCTATCTAAAACAGCTTAATCAGTTAGAAAAAATAGAGTTACTGATCTTGGACGACGTGGGCCTAGAATCAATAAGTCCGATGCAGGCAACGATGCTGTTGGAGGTGATGGAAGATCGCTACGACAAAAGCAGCAGCATCCTGATCAGTCAACTGCCGGTGAAAAAATGGTATGGACTGATAGAAAACCCCACGACAGCTGACGCGTTACTCGATCGGTTAGTACACCCCAGCTATAGACTGGAACTTAAAGGCGAATCACTACGCAAAGAGCAAGGAGTAGCCAGCACAGGAAAAATAGACTAAACCCGAGTCAGAAGATGAGCGAACACGTGATCGAATATCACTGGAATGGGTGATCGGAAAATATCGGAATAACTGATCGGATGTCGCCGGAACGACCCTGTACACGATTCTGTGTAAATGCCTTTTCTCAGAAGTGACCGTCCAGGGGCGGTCACCGAACTCGATAATAAAGCGGCTCATTGCCATGCGCCAGTCCCTCAAAGGCATTGTCCATTTCTGTGAGGCCGCCTGTATCGCCAGCCACACCACCTTTTTCACTGCGTCGTCGGTCGGGAACACCTTGCGCTTTTTGATGGCATGCCGGATCACGCTGTTTAACGACTCGATGGCGTTGGTCGTGTAGATCACCTTGCGGATGTCCGTTGGGTAGGCAAAGAACGTGGCCAAATTGGCCCAGTTTGCCTGCCAGCTTCGACTTATTTGCGGGTAGCGGATGTCCCAGGCACTGGAGAACGCTTCCAGCGCCTGCAAGCCGGCTTCTTCCGTAGGGGCCTGATAGATAGCTTTCAGGTCGCGGGTGACGGCCTTGTAGTCCTTCCAGGAGACGAATCGCAGGCTGTTGCGCACCATATGCACGATACACAGCTGGAGCCGCGCCTCCGGATACACCGCGTTAATAGCGTCAGGGAAACCTTTCAGCCCGTCTACGCAGGCGATAAGGATATCGTTCAGGCCGCGGTTTTTCAGCTCTGTCAGCACGTTCAGCCAGAACTTTGCGCCTTCATTTTCGGCCAGCCACATACCTAGCAACTCTTTCTGGCCTTCGATGTTGATGCCCAGCGCCAGGAACACAGATTTGTTGATGATGCGGCTGTCCTGCCGGACTTTTAGAACGATACAGTCAAGATAAACAATGGGATAGACTGCATCCAGAGGCCGGTTTTGCCATTCGACAACCTGCTCCATGACCGCATCGGTGACCTTTGAGACCAGCGCCGGCGAGACATCGGCGTTATACAGCTCTTTGAACGCGGCGGCGATCTCGCGGGTGGTCATCCCTTTGGCGTACAACGATAAAATCTGGTTATCCATCCCGGTAATCCGGGTCTGGTTCTTCTTCACCAGTTGCGGTTCAAAGGAACCGTCACGATCGCGCGGAGTACGCAGCGCCAGCGGGCCATCGCCAGTGGTAACGGTTTTTGTGGAATAGCCGTTGTGGGCGTTGGTCCCCGGTTTAGGCTGATTTTTATCGTAGCCGAGGTGATGGGTCATTTCGGCATTGAGAGCTGCTTCGACGCTGATTTTTTTCAGCAGCCGATCGAAGTGACTGAGATCTTCGGGGGTTTTGAGATTTTTGGCCAGTTCGTTAGCCTGAGCCTGCAACTGTTTTTCGTCCATAAATTAACCTGTTTTTGATGTTGGATTGAACATATCAAAATCAGGCAAATACACAAATTTCTAAACAGGCTCAAGGCCCGCAGATGCGAGCCTATGCGGTCTGATTAGATTAAGCTGCTTGCAATTCCAACCGTTTTCCAAGGGCGAGCATTGCGCGCTGTACTGTGTCGATTTTTGTGGAATGATGCAGATCAAACAGGCGGGTTACCTCCTGTTTTTTTACTCCCATGCGCGCTGCCAGCTCAACTTGTGTTAAGCCAGAATCAACAAACGCATTAAGCAGCACCACTTTTGACGCAACGCTTAGCGGGACGTCTACATAATCGCCAGTGATGGCGCTGGGCGGTGGGACTTTACGGTTATCCTCAAAGTAAAAATCAAATGAGGTGACAAGCGCATCAAGCGCCATCGCTAATGCTTCGTCCCGGCTGTCCCCTTGGGTTAACGCCTCGGGTATATTCGGGAAAGACACCATAAAACCGCCTGTATCTGGCTGCAAGTTTACGGGATATCGCATATCGTCTTAGTGAATCTCCGCGAGTACCAGCCCCGTAGGGCTGGTTTTTTATTTCAAGCCAAGCTGCTTAAGTATGGCCTTACGCAGCGCTTCTTTTACGCTTTGTTGAATAAATCCGAAATTTTTGACGACTTCCTCCCTATCAGGGCGATTGTTACATGATGCGGACGCTGTTTGGCATTCCTAACAACGTGATCCGGTTAAGCGCTTTGACCATTGCCATAGCCTCACCTACCTGCGCGTCATAGTCATGCAGACTCAGATGACCACCCAGAAGTATTTTAAACCGGAACATGGCCGTTTCAGCCAGTGAACGCCGGTGATAACCTACTTTCTTTTTCCAGGTATCGTTATTGCCGCTCAGATGCTGATTTGCCACCGCATGGTTACGCTCATGGTATCGAGCTGGCCAATATTGCGCACCACTTCGCGGTGGGATAAGCGGCTTTATTTTTTTCCTCAGCAGAGCATCATGACAGTAACGCGTATCGTAAGCACTGTCAGCCGACGCTTCCCTGATTTTCCGGTGGGTTTGGTTAATCAGCCCGGGCAGCGCCTGCGCATCTGTCGTACCGCTTAGCGATAAATCGGCACAGATAATTTCATGTGTCGCGCTATCTACTGCCAGATGAAGCTTGCGCCATACTCTGCGCCTCTCAGCCCCATGCTGCCTGACTTTCCATTCGCCTTCGCCGAAGATTTTCAGGCCGGTGCCATCGATGACCAGGTGTGAGATTTCGCCGCGGGTTGGCGTTTTTATGCTGATGTCGACGGTTTTTGCTCGCCGGCTGACCAGAGAGTAATCTGGGCAGCGCAGCGACAGCCCCATCAGTTTAAAAATCGAGTCAACGAAACCCTGTAACGCCCGGAGCGAAAGGTTAAACACGCGCTTTATCATCAGAACCGTGGTAATGGCCATATCGGTGTAGTGAAGCGGCCGGCCACGATGTTCAGGTGGTGTACTCTCAGTCCATGCAGCAATGGCTGACTCATCAAGCCATACTGTCAGGTCCCCCCGCTGCCTGAGCGCATTGTTATATGCGGGCCAGTTGGTAATTTTAAACTTTTGCTTTGCCATGGGGACCTGATGTTGAAACGAATGTAGTGATCAGAGCCGCCAGTCACCTAAAAGTTCGATTTATTCAACAAAGCCCTTCTTTTATCTCAGTTCCGGGATGTCTTGGCATTACGCTTCGCTTCCCGTTTAGTTTGAGCTTCAAATGGTTCGTGCCGTTTGAAACCTCTACCCCCTGAGATTCAAGCCACCGCCTGAACTCGCTTTGCTTCACTACTCCTCCTGTCTGTTGAACATGAAACTATAGTAAGCAATTTTGCTTACCAGGTCAATATTTTTGTTTACTTAATTTCAGGAGGGCAATAAAAAAGCCCCGGCGTATTGCCAGGGCTTAATGTTCTTTGCCACCGCATACAGCAATAGCTGTATATTTAATTTATCTGAATAATAGCCATATTAATTGACTTTTGCAATAGCTTGCTGCGAGAAATCTATTTTTTGTTGCGACCTCGTTCTCACAGCACATAACAAAGATGCACTATCTAGTCGTATAAATATTGAGTGCATAGTATGCCAATATGCTGAATAGTTTTTGCTCCAGTTGTCTGCTTTGACCCCTATCAATTCCGCCAATTTTTGTCATTGGTAGGTCTCTCGCCCTGCCAGTTCTGCTTTTACGTCCTGTGCCGCCAGCCAGATAAGCGCCCTCATACGCTCCATTGTCTTGCCCGCGATTTTCCGCACCCCCAGTTGCTTTTTGAATTCAGCCCAAGCCCACTGTGTTATCGTGACATGGTGTTCAAATCGAATATTTTCGCTATAGTTCCAAAGCAGCCACGCTTTTTGATGCTCATCAAATGACAACACCGCCCGACGCCACGACGCTGTGACGAATTCGATTGGCTGCACAAGCGCGATAGACGAGCCTTTGGCCCGCGACTGCTTACCGGGCAGCGGCGGATTGTTGAGCGTAATCATTTCTTCTGATATCTCATCCCATACTTTCATTCTTTTGCGCCGGTATCTGTTCGTATCAAATTGTACGTTTTCTACCCATGCCCGCTTTGTTGAATAAATCCGAAATTTGTGACGACTTCCTCCCTATCAGGGCGATTGTTACATGATGCGGACGCTGTTTGGCATTCCTAACAGCGTGATCCGGTTAAGCGCTTTGACCATTGCCATAGCCTCACCTACCTGCGCGTCATAGTCATGCAGACTCAGATGACCACCCAGAAGTGTTTTAAACCAGAACATGGCCGTTTCAGCCAGTGAACGCCGGTGATAACCTACTTTTTTTTTCCAGGTATCATTATTGCCGCTCAGATGCTGATTTACCACCGCATGGTTACGCTCATGGTATCGAGCTGGCCAATATTGCGCACCACTTCGCGGTGGGATAAGCGGCTTTATTTTTTTCCTCAGCAGAGCATCATGACAGTAACGCGTATCGTAAGCACTGTCAGCCGACGCTTCCCTGATTTTCCGGTGGGTTTGGTTAATCAGCCCGGGCAGCGCCTGCGCATCTGTCGTACCGCTTAGCGATAAATCGGTACAGATAATTTCATGTGTCGCGCTATCTACTGCCAGATGAAGCTTGCGCCATACTCTGCGCCTCTCAGCCCCATGCTGCCTGACTTTCCATTCGCCTTCGCCGAAGATTTTCAGGCCGGTGCCATCGATGACCAGGTGTGAGATTTCGCCACGGGTTGGCGTTTTTATGCTGATGTCGACGGTTTTTGCTCGCCGGCTGACCAGAGAGTAATCTGGGCAGCGCAGTGACAGCCCCATCAGTTTAAAAATCGCGTCAACGAAACCCTGTAACGCCCGGAGCGAAAGGTTAAACACGCGCTTTATCATCAGAACCGTGGTAATGGCCATATCGGTGTAGTGAAGCGGCCGGCCACGATGTTCAAGTGGTGTACTCTCAGTCCATGCAGCAATGGCTGACTCATCAAGCCATACTGTCAGGTCCCCCCGCTGCCTGAGCGCATTGTTGTATGCGGGCCAGTTGGTGATTTTAAACTTTTGCTTTGCCATGGGGACCTGATGTTGAAACGAATGTAGTGATCAGAGCCGCCAGTCACCTAAAAGTTCTATTCAACAAAGCCCCTCCTATACTGCAAAAAGATACATCTTGGTATTCAGCGAGGTTGTAATGCCATCCACTTCACCGTCAATCAACTCCTTTAATGCTGGAGAGTTTTCCCCTCTGATGATGGGGCAGACAGATTTTCAAAAATGGAAAAGCGGCTGTAAAAAGGTGCTGAACTTTATACCCCGTTCACAAGGGCCCTTAGAGCGTAGAGGCGGAACCTATTACGTGAATCCGATGCTTTGTTGAATAAATCCGAAATTTGTGACGACTTCCTCCCTATCAGGGCGATTGTTACATGATGCGGACGCTGTTTGGCATTCCTAACAGTGTGATCCGGTTAAGTGCTTTAACCATTGCCATTGCCTCACCTACCTGCGCGTCATAGTCATGCAGACTCAGATGACCACCCAGAAGTGTTTTAAACCGGAACATGGCCGTTTCAGCCAGTGAACGCCGGTGATAACCTACTTTCTTTTTCCAGGTATCGTTATTGCCGCTCAGATGCTGATTTGCCACCGCATGGTTACGCTCATAGTATCGAGCTGGCCAATATTGCGCACCACTTCGCGGTGGGATAAGCGGCTTTATTTTTTTCCTCAGCAGAGCATCATGACAGTAACGCGTATCGTAAGCACTGTCAGCCGACGCTTCCCTGATTTTCCGGTGGGTTTGGTTAATCAGCCCGGGCAGCGCCTGCGCATCTGTCGTACCGCTTAGCGATAAATCGGCACAGATAATTTCATGTGTCACGCTATCTACTGCCAGATGAAGCTTGCGCCATACTCTGCGCCTCTCAGCCCCATGCTGCCTGACTTTCCATGCGCCTTCGCCGAAGACTTTCAGGCCGGTGCCATCGATGACCAGGTGTGAGATTTCGCCGCGGGTTGGCGTTTTTATGCTGATGTCGACGGTTTTTGCTCGCCGGCTGACCAGAGAGTAATCTGGGCAGCGCAGCGACAGCCCCATCAGTTTAAAAATTGAGTCAACGAAACCCTGTAACGCCCGGAGCGAAAGGTTAAACACGCGCTTTATCATCAGAACCGTGGTAAATGGCCATATCGGTGTAGTGAAGGCGGCCGGCCACGATGTTCAGGTGGTGTACTCTCAGTCCATGCAGCAATGGCTGACTCATCAAGCCATACTGTCAGGTCCCCCCGCTGCCTGAGCGCATTGTTGTATGCGGGCCAGTTGGTAATTTTAAACTTTTGCTTTGCCATGGGGACCTGATGTTGAAACGAATGTAGTGATCAGAGCCGCCAGTCACCTAAAAGTTCGATTTATTCAACAAAGCCTGAATCCGACTAAAAATACTTCTGCCAATGTTTGGCTTGGTAGGTTTGAGTACAACACCACGCAAGCGTTTATCCTTGAATTTGGTGAATATTATATCCGGTTTTATTCTGATCATGGGGTTGTTTTAGACGGTGACAACAATACGCTTGAAATTACTTCACCATGGAATGAGTCCGCATTAACGAATGATGATGGCAGCTTTGGTTTGTCCATGGTTCAAAGTGGCGATGTTGTTTATATCTGTACTTACTCGGCGCTTTGTTGAATAAATCCGAAATTTGTGACGACTTCCTCCCTATCAGGGCGATTGTTACATGATGCGGACGCTGTTTGGCATTCCTAACAGTGTGATCCGGTTAAGTGCTTTAACCATTGCCATTGCCTCACCTACCTGCGCGTCATAGTCATGCAGACTCAGATGACCACCCAGAAGTGTTTTAAACCGGAACATGGCCGTTTCAGCCAGTGAACGCCGGTGATAACCTACTTTCTTTTTCCAGGTATCGTTATTGCCCCTCAGATGCTGATTTGCCACCGCATGGTTACGCTCATGGTATCGAGCTGGCCAATATTGTGCACCACTTCGCGGTGGGATAAGCGGCTTTATTTTTTTCCTCAGCAGAGCATCATGACAGTAACGCGTATCGTAAGCACTGTCAGCCGACGCTTCCCTGATTTTCCGGTGGGTTTGGTTAATCAGCCCGGGCAGCGCCTGCGCATCTGTCGTACCGCTTAGCGATAAATCGGCACAGATAATTTCATGTGTCACGCTATCTACTGCCAGATGAAGCTTGCGCCATACTCTGCGTCTCTCAGCCCCATGCTGCCTGACTTTCCATTCGCCTTCGCCGAAGACTTTCAGGCCGGTGCCATCGATGACCAGGTGTGAGATTTCGCCGCGGGTTGGCGTTTTTATGCTGATGTCGACGGTTTTTGCTCGCCGGCTGACCAGAGAGTAATCTGGGCAGCGCAGCGACAGCCCCATCAGTTTAAAAATCGAGTCAACGAAACCCTGTAACGCCCGGAGCGAAAGGTTAAACACGCGCTTTATCATCAGAACCGTGGTAATGGCCATATCGGTGTAGTGAAGCGGCCGGCCACGATGTTCAGGTGGTGTACTCTCAGTCCATGCAGCAATGGCTGACTCATCAAGCCATACTGTCAGGTCCCCCCGCTGCCTGAGCGCATTGTTGTATGCGGGCCAGTTGGTAATTTTAAACTTTTGCTTTGCCATGGGGACCTGATGTTGAAACGAATGTAGTGATCAGAGCCGCCAGTCACCTAAAAGTTCGATTTATTCAACAAAGCCCGATTGATCTTCAAAAGCGTGATCCGTGATTTCGCCCGATGCCACGCCGATTCCGGTGTATTATTACCCTTATTTCGGTCATGGGGCGACGAATAATCCAATGTTACTTAAGCATCAGGCGGTTATTACTTGTCCTGCCGAACAGGAATATTGCACTTTGCGGCAGCCGGCTATTCGGCCTGAGCCGAAAAGAGGGCAGCAGAGAAATGCGCGTGCGGTGGAATAAAATGCCGCTGTAAGCGACAGCGTAATCCACCGGCAGCGCCACAGTGACAGCAAGTGAGCCTGCACTCACTTGTTGAAATATTTATCTACCAAAGCGTAGAGAATTGCTGCGGTTCATTATCCACCGTGCCCTGCCAGTCAGCGGGGCGAAAATGCAATTGAAAAGCCTGGATAAGGTTTTTATAGCCGCCGGCGCCTGTTGCTCCCGCGATGTTATAGCCGTAGGTCTTGAGTTTGGCTTTTAATCGCCGCCTGGTCAGGCGTTCCGTGTTCAGCAAAGTCGTCGCTATACTGCTGTTTAGTCGCATCATCAAACCAGGCGCCTATGCCCGCCTCGTACAACTTTCTCCAGGGAAACGCCGCGCCGGGATCGAATTTCCGCCCGGGGGCAACATCACTATGGCCGACCACCTGTGTAGGGGTTATATCTGGATAGCGTTGCAGGACAGACTGCGCTAATTGAATGATGGCCTCGACTTGCACCGGAGGATAAGGCGGGAAGGTCCATTTCCCCGCGTTAACCGACGCCAGGTTCACATTTTCTATCCCGATAGACGTATCGTTGAGATTGTTGCGCCCGGCCCAGGCGCTAAGGCCGGCGTGCCAGGCGCGATCCTTCTCGTCCACCAGGTTGAAAATGCGCATATCATTGAAGCCGGCGTCGATATAGCTTTGATCGTCGGGATCGGGCACCAGATAATGCGCGCTGAGGGTCGCGTCGCCGCTCAGCGCGTTGACCGAGTCGGCGAAATTGAGAGCGGTGTAATGCATAATCAGAAAGCGTACGCGTTGGTTAAATCCTTTTACTGAACGGTAACTTGTCGTATCGATGGGGTACATGGCCAGGACTCCTTCCTGTGGGATGATTGTCTAGCGCTATTCATAACACCCCCTGTCGCCGTCGGCAACGACAGGCTGTTGGGTCATTTCTAGGACATTGCGTACGGGGCGGCAAAAGGTTGTGCCGCGCACGGTTCCCCTTGTCTACCGAAAAGGCAATTCTCAATGGGGGAACCGGCCACGCGGCGAATAGTTAGCGATATAAACGGACGGACCACCCGGCTCCGCCACGGATCGCGGGACACGTCAACAGACAAAGTGGGCGCGGTCCACATAGATGACAGATGGACACGCCACTGGACGACCGGGCGATCAGCGACCGGTGGGCGCGCAAGCGGGCACGCTCAGTGGCCCAGCGCGCCCTGGCGCGCTGCATGCATCATCGCCGGATAAAGTTGCCAAAACGCCGTTTCCAGCCGGTCATAATGGGTTTGGATCTCCGGATAAATCTCGCCCAGCGCCGACAGCCGCGGGTGGCGCTGGGCCATACCGTTTAGCACCTGGGCCAGAAAAGGCCCATCGGCATAGCGCAGCAGCCAGCGTTCCCGCCACAGATAGCGGTTAAGGGATTGAAACCCCACCGGCGTATCCGGCAGCGCGGGCGCGATTTCCCGCTGCGCCCGCAAGACGAATTCCGCCAGCGGCAACTGTGGCTCGACCCGCAGCCAGTGGCGCGACAGAAAATGATCCCAGACTACATCCAGCGCGATAGGCGCCACCCGCCGCGTCGTGGGCGAAAACAGCGTGCGCACCTGCTTTACCGCTTCGTGACTATCGGTAAGGCTATCAATTCGGCGATGCATACGAATCCCCGCCACAATCGCGGGTGAAATAGAGGCCTTCGGGATCGCCGCGGACAAAATCCGCCATCAGATTTCCGAGCAGGGAGCTATGCGCCAGGGTGGGGAGATGCAGATGAGCAAGAAAATTCATTTCATCAGTATACGGCAAAAGCGGCGCGACATAGCTTAATTCTTGCAGGGCGGAACGCATAGCCCTAGACTAAGCCGCCTGTTTTTATGCTGAAGTGATTTGCCATGCGCGTTGCCGACTTCTCTTTTGAATTACCCGATAATCTGATTGCCCGCTATCCGCAGGCGGAACGCAGCGCCTGCCGTCGCTGGACGGCCAGACGGGCGCGCTGGCGCATCAGGTTTTTACCGATTTGCTGGATAAACTGGCGCCTGGCGATTTACTGGTATTCAATAATACCCGGGTGATCCCCGCCCGATTGTTCGGCCGCAAAGTCAGCGGCGGTAAAATCGAAGTCCTGGTGGAAAGAGTTCTCGATGATAAGCGGGTACTTGCCCACGTGCGCGCGTCCAAGGCACCGAAAGCCGGCGCCGCGCTGCTGTTGGGGGATGATGACAGCATCGCCGCCACCATGGTGGCGCGCCACGATTCACTTTTTGAGCTGCGTTTCGACGACCCCCGTGATGTGCTGACGCTGCTCAATGATGCCGGCCATATGCCTTTGTCGCCCTATATCGATAGGCCCGACGAAGCCGCGGATCGTGAGCTCTATCAGACGGTTTACGGTGAACGGCCCGGCGCGGTGGCGGCGCCCACCGCCGGCCTGCATTTCGATGAGCCGCTGCTGGCGGCGCTGCGCGCCAAAGGGGTTGCAATGGCGTTTGTCACCCTGCATGTGGGCGCTGGAACCTTCCAGCCGGTGCGGGTGGATCGGATCGAACAGCATCAGATGCACTCGGAGTATGACGAAGTGCCGCAAGAGGTGGTTGATGCGGTTCTGGCGTGCAAGGCGCGCGGCAACCGGGTCGTGGCCGTCGGTACCACCTCCGTGCGCTCCCTTGAGAGCGCGGCCGCGGCGGCGGGAGAGAATACCCTGGCGCCGTTTTTTGGCGACACGCGCATTTTTATTTATCCCGGTTATCATTTTCGCGTGATAGATGCGCTTATCACCAATTTTCATCTGCCCGAGTCCACCTTGATAATGCTGGTATCGGCGTTCGCCGGTTATCGCCATACGCTGGCGGCCTACCGGGAAGCGGTGGCGCAGGCGTACCGTTTTTCAGCTATGGGGACGCCATGTTTATCACCCGGAACCCTGCCGCTGCCCAAGAGCGCGTGGGTGAGTCGTAATCGGGCGGGCTGATCGGCAATAGCGGGTCTGGATCCGTGCTTTGCGCGAACCGTCGGCGGCAGAAAGCAGGGATTAACCACGCCGGCGGCAACACATTCCGCGGACCGGCTTGTACAGCGGCTTACGGGGTTGCTAGAATGCGCTCCTTTTCATCAAACATCGGACTGTTTCTCTGGTGTTGGAGGATGTGTGGAATATCGATTATTGAAAACCGATGCCCAGGCCCGCCACGGGCGGCTGGTATTTGATCGGGGCGTCGTGGAAACGCCGGCGTTTATGCCGGTTGGGACGTATGGCACCGTGAAGGGCATGACGCCCGAAGAAGTGAAAGAAACCGGCGCGCAGATTCTGCTGGGCAATACCTTTCATCTTTGGCTGCGCCCGGGTCAGGCGGTCATGAAGCTGCACGGCGATTTGCACGATTTTATGCAGTGGCACGGTCCAATACTGACCGATTCCGGCGGGTTCCAGGTCTTCAGTCTGGGCGACATTCGCAAAATTACCGAAGAAGGAGTGCATTTCCGCAATCCCATCAACGGCGACGCGATTTTCTTAAGCCCCGAAAAATCGATGGAAATCCAGTACGATCTGGGTTCCGATATTGTCATGATTTTTGACGAATGCACGCCTTATCCTTCCGATTGGGATTACGCCAAGCGCTCGATGGAAATGTCGTTACGCTGGGCGGCCCGCAGTCGCCAGCGTTTTGATGAGCTTGAAAATCCCAATGCGCTTTTCGGTATTATTTAGGGCGGTGTTTACGAAGATTTACGAGATGTATCGGTAAAAAGACTGGTAGAGATCGGTTTTGATGGCGCCGCTGTGGGCGGCCTGGCGGTAGGGGAACCGAAAGCCGATATGCACCGTATTTTGGCGCACCTGTGCCCGCAGATCCCGGCGGATAAACCGCGCTATTTGATGGGCGCCGGTAAACCTGAAGATCTGGTGGAGGGCGTTCGCCGCGGTATCGATATGTTCGACTGCGTCATGCCGACCCGCAATGGTCATCTGTTTGTTACCGATGGCGTGGTGAAAATACGCAACGCCCGGTATAAAGACGATGTCACGCCGCTGGATGCGGAATGTGATTGTTACACCTGTCGCAATTGTAGCTGCGCGTACTTGCATCATCTTGACCGTTGCAACGAAATATTGGGTGCCCGTCTAAATACTATCCATAACCTACGTTATTACCAGCGTTTGATGGCGGGTTTACGCCAGGCTATTGATGAGGGTAAATTAGAGCACTTTGTAGGTGAGTTCTATCGCCGGACAGGTAAGCCGGTGCCACCTTTAGTCGTCGAGTTAAATAACAATGAGGGAATTTGAATGAGCTTTTTCGTTTCTGACGCCGTTGCCGCCACCGGTACTCCGTCCCAGTCAAGTCCTTACTCTCTGGTGGTGATGCTGGTTGTTTTCGGTCTGATCTTTTATTTCATGATCCTGCGCCCACAGCAAAAGCGCGCCAAGACGCATAAAGAGTTGATGAATTCCATTTCCAAAGGAGATGAAGTTCTGACGACCGGCGGTCTGGTGGGGCGCGTGGTGAAAGTCGCTGACACCGGCTATATTTCCATCGAGCTCAACGATACCAATGAAGTGGTCATCAAGCGTGATTTTGTGGCCGCCGTTTTGCCGAAAGGTACGATGAAAGCGCTGTAATAAACGATTTTCCCGAAGGGAACTGCCGTGTTAAACCGTTATCCTTATATGGAAGTATATCATGCTGGCGCTGGTCGTCGGGCTGCTGTATGCGCTTCCCAACCTGTATGGTGAGGATCCGGCCGTACAGATCACTGGCGCGCGGGGTGGCGCCGCCAGTGAATCGACGCTGGTCCAGATCCGGACTGTATTAGAACAGCAACATATCGCCAGTAAATCCATTGCTCTGGAAAATGGCGCCATTCTGGCCCGTTTTTCCAACTCGGACGTACAGTTGCGCGCCCGCGAAGCGTTGATGAACGCCCTCGGCGAGAATTATGTCGTGGCGATTAATCTGGCCCCGGCCACTCCCCCCTGGTTAGCCATGGTATAGGGGCGGCGCCGATGAAGCTCGGCCTGGATTTGCGGGGCGGCGTTCACTTCCTGATGGAAGTGGATATGGACACTGCGCTCAATAAGTTGCAGGAGCAGACGATGGATACCCTGCGCGGCGATTTGCGCGAAAAGGGCATTCCGTATGCGACGGTGCGTAAAATCGAGAATTACGGTAGCGAAATCCGCTTCCGCGATGCCGATACCCGCGATCAGGCGATATCCTGGTTGACGCCGCGCCACCGCGATCTGGTTATCAACAGCGTCGGAGACAACGCGCTGCGCGCCACGCTGGCGGACGATCGCCTGCGCCAAGCCCGCGAGTACGCGGTACAACAGAACATCACCATCCTGCGCAACCGCGTCAATCAGCTGGGCGTCGCCGAGCCTTTGGTGCAAGGTCAGGGCGCCGACCGAATTGTCGTCGAGCTGCCGGGTATCCAGGATACGGCGCGCGCCAAAGAAATTTTGGGGGCGACCGCCACGCTCGAATTCCGTCTGGTCAATAGCTCGGTGGATCAAACCGCCGCCGCCAACGGCCGTGTGCCGGGGGATTCGGAGGTGAAAGCCACCCGCGACGGCCAGCCGGTTGTGTTATACAAACGGGTTATCCTGACCGGCGATCACATCACCGACTCCACCTCCAGCGCCGATGAATATAACCGTCCGCAGGTCAATATTTCCCTGGACGGCAGCGGCGGCACGACCATGTCCAACTTCACCAAGGACAATATCGGCAAGCTGATGGTCACCTTGTTTGTGGAGTATAAGGATAGCGGCAAGAAAGACGCCAACGGTCGCGCCATTCTGGAGAAGCAGGAAGAAGTCATCAATGTCGCCACCATCCAGTCGCGGCTGGGTAACAGCTTCCGCATTACCGGCATCAACAATCCCAACGAGGCGCGTCAGCTGTCGCTGCTGCTACGTGCGGGCGCGTTGATTGCGCCGATCCAGATAGTGGAAGAGCGCACCATCGGTCCGACCCTGGGGCTGCAGAATATTACCCAGGGACTGGAAGCCTGTTTGTGGGGGCTGGTGGCGTCTATTCTGTTTATGGTGGTGTGGTATCACAAATTTGGTCTTATTGCCATCACGGCGCTCATCGCCAACCTGGTGCTTATTATCGGCATCATGTCTCTGCTGCCCGGCGCGACGCTGACCATGCCGGGTATCGCCGGTATTGTATTGACGCTGGCGGTGGCGGTGGATGCCAATGTGCTTATTAATGAACGTATTAAAGAAGAGCTGCGCAACGGTCGCACGGTGCAGCAAGCCATTCATGAGGGCTACCGTGGCGCGTTCTCCAGTATCGTTGACGCCAACGTCACGACGCTGATTACCGCCGTCATCCTGTACGCGGTGGGCACGGGGTCGATTAAGGGCTTCGCCATTACCACCGCCATCGGGATTGCTACCTCAATGTTTACGGCGATCATCGGCACCCGTGCCATCGTTAACCTGCTTTACGGCGGTAAACGCATCGATAAGCTGTCTATCTAGGAGTGGCTTGTGGCTCAGCAACAAAGAAATGTCGAAAAATTGAACTACGGCCGTAAAGTCTACGACTTTATGCGCTGGGATTATGTGGCGTTCACCCTGTCGGCCATCCTGCTTATCGCCTCCATCGCCATCATGGCGGTGCGGGGCTTTAACTGGGGGCTGGATTTCACGGGCGGTACGGTAATTGAACTTAACCTGGAAAGGCCGCCGATCTTGACCAGATGCGTGACGCGCTTGAACATGCGGGCTTCACGGATCCGCTGGTGCAGAATTTCGGCAGCAGTCGCGATGTGATGGTCCGTATGCCCCCGATGCAAGACGGCCTTGGGCAGGAGCTGGGCAATAAAGTGCTCGGAGTGATTAATCAGGCAACCGGGCAGAATGCCGCCGTGAAGCGGGTCGAGTTTGTCGGACCTAGCGTCGGCAGCGATATGGCTCAGGACGGCGGCATGGCGCTGCTGGTGGCGTTGATCTGTATCCTGATTTATGTCGGCTTCCGGTTTGAATGGCGGCTGGCGACCGGGGCGGTGTTGGCGCTGGCCCATGACGTGGTGATTACGCTTGGGGTTCTGTCGCTGTTTCATATCGAGATCGATCTGACGATTATCGCCTCCCTGATGTCGGTGATTGGCTACTCGCTGAACGACAGTATCGTGGTGTCGGACCGTATCCGTGAGAACTTCCGCAAAATTCGCCGCGGCAGCGCCTACGATATTTTTAACGTCTCGCTGACGCAGACCTTGAGCCGGACCATCATGACCTCGGTCACTACATTGATGGTGGTGTTGATGCTGTTGATATTCGGCGGCGCGATGCTGCGCGGCTTCTCCACAACGCTGTTTATCGGCGTCTTTATCGGCACCGTCAGCTCCATCTATGTGGCGTCGGCGTTGGCGCTTAAGCTCGGCATGAAACGCGAACATCTGTTGCAGCAGAAGGTGGAAAAAGAGGGCGCCGATCAGCCTTCGCTGCTGCCCTAAGAGACGCCCAACGCGCTATGAGGAGTGCTGCCGCCGCGCGAGCGGAGGCGGCCTCCCGCGGCGTGATGTTCGCGTTGCGGGCACGGGCCGTTACGTGTGGCGCAAATGCCGCCGTGCGATACAGTCAGCACCGCCCGGGCGGTTACCGCCCAGGCAGAGGGCAGTTTATTGGCTGCCGACAGGTTTGGTGGCGTTCGCCGCCGGCGGATTTTGCGGCGTGTACGGCTGAATATCATGCAGCCGGATGTAAATTACGGCATTTAGATTCAAAGAGTTATAATGCATCGATCGAAATTACTCGAAATTCGATCGAAATTATTCTATCTCTGCCCACTCCGCCCCTCTTACATCCCGGTACTTATCGGTCATCTCTGATGACTTATGACCTAACAATTTTTGTGCATAATCCCTTCCCTTCTCAATCAGTATAGAGGCGTGCCGCGAGGCTTCTAATTTCATGAAATGAAGGTGCCTTATCTTGCCACGTTAATCCTGATAGACGGCGTGCTTTCCTGAATGCCTTAGATATCGTATCCTGTTCAAATTGTAGGTGCGTTTTGTCAGCAACTATGTGGTCGGCACCGTTGTTCAATCCCCTAAACTGGTTCAGTACATCAGCAAGGCATAAGTTGAGGCAGTCAATGCGAGTTGTTTCCGAGAACGCAAGCATCATGCCCGTTTTCGCTTGTTTAATGTAAAGACGTCCGTCTTTGATATTCTCCCAGCACAGCGCCTGTATATCGCCTAATCGTTGACCGGTTACCAAAGCGAGGTCAAGACAGGGGCCAACCCATGCTGGTAATGTATCCGCGGCCTTGCGGATGACCTTCCATTCCTCAAGAGTTATACGTTCCCGTTGAATTTCAACCCTATGGTTACGCGTAACCTCGGCTGGATTGTTTTTGAGCACACCTTCAGCAATGGCCTCACGAAACAAGTCACGTAGCAATGCTCTGATGCGGTTCGCCATTGTCACTTTTCCCTCCTTTACCCACTGATTAAGGAACGAGGCAATGTCTTTGGTTTCTACTTTCTGAATAGCAAATTCGCCTAAATTGGCGTTAACTGCTTTCAGATATTTATTGTACTCGCTCATCGTTTTCGGCTTAAGCTTTCGTCCCTCCAATATCGTCAGATAACGCTCAGACAATTCACTAACTGTGGTCGTCTGCACACCGCTAATGCGGTTAATGAGTGGTGATTGCTTTGATGAGCCATAAATCGCCATATTAGCCGCGATGGCTTGCGTAATAGCCTCGCGACGATTGCGACCGAGGCCATATTCTTTTCCCGTGCGTGGGTCACAGTAGCAGAAATAGCCGCCGTTGCGTGGTTGCAGGTTTGGCGGCAAATCGCGGTTTTTATGGCTTCGGCGGCGTGCCATGTTTTATCCTCGATAATAATGCTGGGTGAATGTTCCTGGATGGGCTGAAGGTATTGTTTCGGGTAAGCTTCTCAGCGTCTTCGTCAACCAAATATTCCCGACCTTCAAATATGGCTGGCGGGAAAAAAACGCCCGCCTCGGGCTGCGCGTCTAAGTGTTTCCATACAGCGCGAATGGGCTTGCCGCCGATTCCACTCGGATAATGTGATGTATGCCATAATAGCCTCTGATTAAATCAAGCCGCTGCGCCGTTCGTCATGAATGCGAGCAGGCGGGGAAATTGTGAATTGTAGGAAATGGGCTGGTGAATGTTGCATGCCTGGTGTGTAGTAATGGAGGTAATTTCAGGCTGCCATGCGACAGCCACGATGATTTATTGCATGGTCGCTTTAATCCGATGCATCGCACCATTTACCAGTGACGTGGCTTTGTTGAATAAATCGAACTTTTAGGTGACTGGCGGCTCTGATCACTACATTCGTTTCAACATCAGGTCCCCATGGCAAAGCAAAAGTTTAAAATCACCAACTGGCCCGCATACAACAATGCGCTCAGGCAGCGGGGGGACCTGACAGTATGGCTTGATGAGTCAGCCATTGCTGCATGGACTGAGAGTACACCACCTGAACATCGTGGCCGGCCGCTTCACTACACCGATATGGCCATTACCACGGTTCTGATGATAAAGCGCGTGTTTAACCTTTCGCTCCGGGCGTTACAGGGTTTCGTTGACGCGATTTTTAAACTGATGGGGCTGTCGCTGCGCTGCCCAGATTACTCTCTGGTCAGCCGGCGAGCAAAAACCGTCGACATCAGCATAAAAACGCCAACCCGCGGCGAAATCTCACACCTGGTCATCGATGGCACCGGCCTGAAAATCTTCGGCGAAGGCGAATGGAAAGTCAGGCAGCATGGGGCTGAGAGGCGCAGAGTATGGCGCAAGCTTCATCTGGCAGTAGATAGCGCGACACATGAAATTATCTGTGCCGATTTATCGCTAAGCGGTACGACAGATGCGCAGGCGCTGCCCGGGCTGATTAACCAAACCCACCGGAAAATCAGGGAAGCGTCGGCTGACAGTGCTTACGATACGCGTTACTGTCATGATGCTCTGCTGAGGAAAAAAATAAAGCCGCTTATCCCACCGCGAAGTGGTGCGCAATATTGGCCAGCTCGATACCATGAGCGTAACCATGCGGTGGCAAATCAGCATCTGAGCGGCAATAACGATACCTGGAAAAAGAAAGTAGGTTATCACCGGCGTTCACTGGCTGAAACGGCCATGTTCCGGTTTAAAACGGCTTTGTTGAATAAATCGAACTTTTAGGTGACTGGCGGCTCTGATCACTACATTCGTTTCAACATCAGGTCCCCATGGCAAAGCAAAAGTTTAAAATCACCAACTGGCCCGCATATAACAATGCGCTCAGGCAGCGGGGGGACCTGACAGTATGGCTTGATGAGTCAGCCATTGCTGCATGGACTGAGAGTACACCACCTGAACATCGTGGCCGGCCGCTTCACTACACCGATATGGCCATTACCACGGTTCTGATGATAAAGCGCGTGTTTAACCTTTCGCTCCGGGCGTTACAGGGTTTCGTTGACTCGATTTTTAAACTGATGGGGCTGTCGCTGCGCTGCCCAGATTACTCTCTGGTCAGCCGGCGAGCAAAAACCGTCGACATCAGCATAAAAACGCCAACCCGCGGCGAAATCTCACACCTGGTCATCGATGGCACCGGCCTGAAAATCTTCGGCGAAGGCGAATGGAAAGTCAGGCAGCATGGGGCTGAGAGGCGCAGAGTATGGCGCAAGCTTCATCTGGCAGTAGATAGCGTGACACATGAAATTATCTGTGCCGATTTATCGCTAAGCGGTACGACAGATGCGCAGGCGCTGCCCGGGCTGATTAACCAAACCCACCGGAAAATCAGGGAAGCGTCGGCTGACAGTGCTTACGATACGCGTTACTGTCATGATGCTCTGCTGAGGAAAAAAATAAAGCCTCTTATCCCACCGCGAAGTGGTGCGCAATATTGGCCAGCTCGATACCATGAGCGTAACCATGCGGTGGCAAATCAGCATCTGAGCGGCAATAACGATACCTGGAAAAAGAAAGTAGGTTATCACCGGCGTTCACTGGCTGAAACGGCCATGTTCCGGTTTAAAACACTTCTGGGTGGTCATCTGAGTCTGCATGACTATGACGCGCAGGTAGGTGAGGCAATGGCAATGGTTAAAGCACTTAACCGGATCACACTGTTAGGAATGCCAAACAGCGTCCGCATCATGTAACAATCGCCCTGATAGGAAGGAAGTCGTCACAAATTTCGGATTTATTCAACAAAGCGCCGGCCACGATGTTCAGGTGGTGTACTCTCAGTCCATGCAGCAATGGCTGACTCATCAAGCCATACTGTCAGGTCCCCCCGCTGCCTGAGCGCATTGTTATATGCGGGCCAGTTGGTAATTTTAAACTTTTGCTTTGCCATGGGGACCTGATGTTGAAACGAATGTAGTGATCATAGCCGCCAGTCACCTAAAAGTTCGATTTATTCAACAAAGCCTAAATAACCTGTTCGTCGGATGCGTATTGCGCGCTTAAGTCCTTCTCGGTAGAGATTTTCATATAGTTCTGCTTTCTCTTTTACCCATTCTGGAATTTTAGGTTTCATTCTCCTTCTCCAGTTTACTGAGAATTTTCTTCAAGGTTTCGGCCTGTAAAAATTGCACAGCGATGCATTCAAGCGTCAGCCGGACGCCGAGCAGTGCCAGCAATGCCAATATACCGTCGGTGATTTTCGTATAGGGTGTCGATGTATCACTGAATGAGATAAGGACCAGTGCCAGACAGGCAACGCATGAAATAATGAACAGCGCGTTGATAATTTTCAGTGTCCAGAACGTTTTAAACATGATGAAATTCCTTTTACGCTACGTTTAATCGTTATGCCGGTTCGAGGCAGAAGGTTTGAGAGAGCTTCGCCAGTCCCTTCGGCGTCACCAGCACCTGCTCGCGGATTTTGTCGGTGCCATCGTCGCAGGGAATAATCGAGATTTTATGTTCTAGGTAGTCGGACTGGATTTTGCTCTGATAGGCCATCCAGTTCTTGGCACCTACACGGCGATAAATCTAGCCACGCTCGCGGAGGAAGGCGAACAGATCTTTGGGGCGCACCTGCAATTCCTTTGCGGCGTTGGTGATGCACATGCCGCCATCAGATTTTGCGATGCGGTGCAGGGCTTTCACGTCCGGGGACATCTCTTCTACCTTGCTTTCCAGAGCAATAACCTTTTCGGTGTAGGTAAGAAGAATACTGCGCATCGCTGCCGGGTCGTTGAGCATTTGGATGGGGTCGGCGGGAAGGGCTAACTGTTTCTCCAACCCTTGCCAGCGATCAACCAGACGGGCGGTAAACTCGGGGCAGAGTTGAGCGACGACGATAATGCTGTCGCGTTTACCCTGCTCGCCCTCAAACATATAAACTGAGGTTGAGCGGCCTGCTGTGGGCTTCTCCTCAATTTGAGGAGAAGTAATTACCCCTTTGCTAATCAGCGTTTCGATAGTCCGTTTTACGTTGTCGTGACGTTTTTTAACCAGCTCTGCAATTTCAAGGCTGGACATGGTCAATGTTTGTGCAATGGTTGAATTTTTCATGCGCTTTGTTGAATAAATCCGAAATTTGTGACGACTTCCTTCCTATCAGGGCGATTGTTATATGATGCGGACGCTGTTTGGCATTCCTAACAGTGTGATCCGGTTAAGTGCTTTAACCATTGCCATTGCCTCACCTACCTGCTGCCATTGCCTCACCTACCTGCGCGTCATAGTCATGCAGACTCAGATGACCACCCAGAAGTGTTTTAAACCGGAACATGGCCGTTTCAGCCAGTGAACGCCGGTGATAATCTACTTTCTTTTTCCAGGTATCGTTATTGCCGCTCAGATGCTGATTTGCCAGGCTTTGTTGAATAAATCGAACTTTTAGGTGACTGGCGGCTATGATCACTACATTCTTTTCAACATCAGGTCCCCATGGCAAAGCAAAAGTTTAAAATTACCAACTGGCCCGCATATAACAATGCGCTCAGGCAGCGGGGGGACCTGACAGTATGGCTTGATGAGTCAGCCATTGCTGCATGGACTGAGAGTACACCACCTGAACATCGTGGCCGGCCGCTTCACTACACCGATATGGCCATTACCACGGTTCTGATGATAAAGCGCGTGTTTAACCTTTCGCTCCGGGCGTTACAGGGTTTCGTTGACTCGATTTTTAAACTGATGGGGCTGTCGCTGCGCTGCCCAGATTACTCTCTGGTCAGCCGGCGAGCAAAAACCGTCGACATCAGCATAAAAACGCCAACCCGCGGCGAAATCTCACACCTGGTCATCGATGGCACCGGCCTGAAAGTCTTCGGCGAAGGCGAATGGAAAGTCAGGCAGCATAGGGCTGAGAGGCGCAGAGTATGGCGCAAGCTTCATCTGGCAGTAGATAGCGTGACACATGAAATTATCTGTGCCGATTTATCGCTAAGCGGTACGACAGATGCGCAGGCGCTGCCCGGGCTGATTAACCAAACCCACCGGAAAATCAGGGAAGCGTCGGCTGACAGTGCTTACGATACGCGTTACTGCCATGATGCTCTGCTGAGGAAAAAAATAAAGCCGCTTATCCCACCGCGAAGTGGTGCGCAATATTGGCCAGCTCGATACCATGAGCGTAACCATGCGGTGGCAAATCAGCATCTGAGCGGCAATAACGATACCTGGAAAAAGAAAGTAGGTTATCACCGGCGTTCACTGGCTGAAACGGCCATGTTCCGGTTTAAAACACTTCTGGGTGGTCATCTGAGTCTGCATGACTATGACGCGCAGGTAGGTGAGACAATGGCAATGGTTAAAGCACTTAACCGGATCACACTGTTAGGAATGCCAAACAGCGTCCGCATCATGTAACAATCGCCCTGATAGGAAGGAAGTCGTCACAAATTTCGGATTTATTCAACAAAGCGGATTTGCCACCGCATGGTTACGCTCATGATATCGAGCTGGCCAATATTGCGCACCACTTCGCGGTGGGATAAGCGGCTTTATTTTTTTCCTCAGCAGAGCATCATGACAGTAACGCGTATCGTAAGCACTGTCAGCCGACGCTTCCCTGATTTTCCGGTGGGTTTGGTTAATCAGCCCGGGCAGCGCCTGCGCATCTGTCGTACCGCTTAGCGATAAATCGGCACAGATAATTTCATGTGTCACGCTATCTACTGCCAGATGAAGCTTGCGCCATACTCTGCGCCTCTCAGCCCCATGCTGCCTGACTTTCCATTCGCCTTCGCCGAAGACTTTCAGGCCGGTGCCATCGATGACCAGGTGTGAGATTTCGCCGCGGGTTGGCGTTTTTATGCTGATGTCGACGGTTTTTGCTCGCCGGCTGACCAGAGAGTAATCTGGGCAGCGCAGCGACAGCCCCATCAGTTTAAAAATCGAGTCAACGAAACCCTGTAACGCCCGGAGCGAAAGGTTAAACACGCGCTTTATCATCAGAACCGTGGTAATGGCCATATCGGTGTAGTGAAGCGGCCGGCCACGATGTTCAGGTGGTGTACTCTCAGTTCATGCAGCAATGGCTGACTCATCAAGCCATACTGTCAGGTCCCCCCGCTGCCTGAGCGCATTGTTATATGCGGGCCAGTTGGTAATTTTAAACTTTTGCTTTGCCATGGGGACCTGATGTTGAAACGAATGTAGTGATCAGAGCCGCCAGTCACCTAAAAGTTCGATTTATTCAACAAAGCCTTTTTCATGAGTAAACCTCTCACAGGTCAATGTGATTAACGGAACCCCGGCACGTTACCGGGGCGGGATGAGTGATTAGTGGCGTTGCAGGAACTGGTTAACGTTCGCCTGTTGCCATTTTTCGAGCGCGTGGGTCATGATGCCGTAATGCTGTTGCGTGCTCTCTTCAAGCATCCGCTGCATTTCGCCCAGCACGATAGCCTCGTCCTCACGATGACGCAGGATGCGGCGAATGGTCTGCTTCTCAGCGTCGAAGATGCCCTCTTTAAGCCGATTGGTAATGCCGTAGATACGGCGGCATTCCTCAGCCAGCAGGGGGAGTTGCCGGATTTCAAAATGCTGAGGGAAGGGTACGCCCGTTACGCGGCGCAGAGTCTGCCATATGGCGTTACTCCATGCCCGGTCAAAGTGGAAGCCGTTGCTCATTTGCCAGACAATACGAGTCAGGCGATCAATGTCATTGTTGTTGAATAGTTCGGCTGCTTGGGGTTTGTACTGCGGTATCGAGTAAAGTTCTGCCTCCATGCGGTTAAACTCCGCGATGTAAGCTTCCTTGAACGCTGCGGCCTTTTTGCCCGTGAAGCCCATGACGAGGAAGACGAAGCCATCCTTTGTCATGGTGAAGATTTTTGAATCGCGGGTTGTGCACCGTTGCCAATGTCTACTTTTTGAACATCGGCTGAAAAGTTAGCTGATGTAAATTCAGGCGAGCAATCCAAGGATTCTATCTTCTGGATGACGTTTTTATGCAGTTTGTCGAAGTAATCAGCAACATCCAGTGATGTAGTTACGGCTTTACCGTTGTGGATAGTAACTTTGGGTGCAGCAAGAGATGTGTGAAGGGTCATGATGACCTCCGATAGTGAACTAAATCCATCACCACTCGGAGTTCTCACGCTCGCGGGTGGTGAGCCGAACAGGGGTGAGAATACCGGGTTCACCGTCCGGCCAGCCTTGCGGCTGCCCTATCCAGCTCACCATAGAGGGTAGCTAGATTGCGACATAAAAAAACACGCTCGCGGCGTGTCATTCTGTCGCGGTGAATCTCGGCGGGTTCTCACACCCGACACCTGAATTTGCAGATGCAGATTGACTATAGCGCATGGGTTGATCTTCCGTCAATACGGTTGCTGGGTTACACTTGCTCAAAAGAGGAGGAACCCCTATGGGTCAAGTTGCGTTCGATACTTTGAAATTCGTTGAAACGCTGGAAACTGCTGGTTTGCCTAAAGACCAGGCTAAGGCAATTTCGCTTGCGGTTCGTGAATCGCACGAGGCCGTTGATGTTGCTACTAAACGCGATCTTGAAGATGTCCGTAAGGAAATCGACGCCAGATTCGATAAGGTCGATGCTCGGTTCGAGAAGCACGAAGCTCAGATGCAAGCCCGCTTCGAGAAGACCGACACGCAGATAGCCGATGTTCGTAAGGACTTATCCGCAGAGATCGCCTTACTCCGTAAGGATGTTGAACATACTGCGAATGGATTATTGATAAAACTGAGTGCTGTGATGCTTGCTATCGCCGGTCTTGCATCGACCATTGTTACTGTAGTAATAAAACTGCTGTGAGAGCCTGTTTAGAAATTTGTGTATTTGCCTGATTTTGATATGTTCAATCCAACATCAAAAACAGATTAATTTATGGACGAAAAACAGTTGCAGGCTCTGGCTAACGAACTGGCCAAAAATCTCAAAACCCCTGAAGATCTCAGTCACCTCGATCGGCTGCTGAAAAAAATCAGCGTCGAAGCAGCTCTCAATGCCGAAATGACCCATCACCTCGGCTACGATAAAAATCAGCCTAAACCGGGGACCAACGCCCGCAACGGCTATTCTACAAAAACCGTTACCACTGGCGATGGCCCGCTGGCGCTGCGTACTCCGCGCGATCGTGACGGTTCCTTTGAACCGCAACTGGTGAAGAAGAACCAGACCCGGATTACCGGGATGGATAACCAGATTTTATCGTTGTACGCCAAAGGGATGACCACCCGCGAGATCGCCGCCGCGTTCAAAGAGCTGTATGACGCCGATGTCTCGCCGGCGCTGGTCTCAAAGGTCACCGATGCGGTCATGGAGCAGGTTGTCGAATGGCAAAACCGGCCTCTGGATGCAGTCTATCCCATTGTTTATCTTGACTGTATCGTTCTAAAAGTCCGGCAGGACAGCCGCATCATCAACAAATCTGTGTTCCTGGCGCTGGGCATCAACATCGAAGGCCTGAAAGAGTTGCTAGGTATGTGGCTGGCCGAAAATGAAGGCGCAAAGTTCTGGCTGAACGTGCTGACAGAGCTGAAAAACCGCGGCCTGAACGATATTCTTATCGCCTGTGTAGACGGGCTGAAAGGTTTCCCTGACGCTATTAACTCGGTGTATCCGGAGGCGCGGCTCCAGCTGTATATCGTGCATATGGTGCGCAACAGCCTGCGGTTCGTCTCCTGGAAGGACTACAAGGCCGTCACCCGCGACCTGAAAGCTATCCTATCAGGCCCCTACGGAAGAAGCCGGCTTGCAGGCGCTGGAAGCGTTCTCCAGTGCCTGGGACATCCGCTACCCGCAAATAAGTTGAAGCTGGCAGGCAAACTGGGCCAATCTGGCCACGTTCTTTGCCTACCCAACGGACATCCGCAAGGTGATCTACACGACCAACGCCATCGAGTCGTTAAACAGCGTGATCCGGCATGCCATCAAAAAGCGCAAGGTGTTCCCGACCGACGACGCAGTGAAAAAGGTGGTGTGGCTGGCGATACAGGCGGCCTCACAGAAATGGACAATGCCTTTGAGGGACTGGCGCATGGCAATGAACCGCTTTATTATCGAGTTCGGTGATCGCCTGGACGGTCACTTCTGAGAAAAGGCATTTACACAGAATCGTGTACAGGGTCGCGACATCCGATCAGTTATTCCGATATTTTCCGATCACCCATACCAGTGATATTCGTTCACGTGTTCGCTCATCTTCTGACTCGGGTTTAGTCTATTTTTCCTGTGCTGGCTACTCCTTGCTCTTTGCGTAGTGATTCGCCTTTAAGTTCCAGTCTATAGCTGGGGTGTACTGACCGATCGAGTAACGCGTCAGCTGTCGTGGGGTTTTCTATCAGTCCATACCATTTTTTCACCGGCAGTTGACTGATCAGGATGCTGCTGCTTTTATCGTAGCGATCTTCCATCACCTCCAACAGCATCGTTGCCTGCATCGGACTTATTGATTCTAGGCCCACATCGTCCAAGATCAGTAACTCTATTTTTTCTAACTGCTTAAGCTGTTTTAGATAGGTCCCGTCTACCTGACACTGGTGAAGATGGGCCAGCAACCGACCCACTCGCCAGTAACGCACGCTATATTGCTGCCGGCATGCCTGCTCACTAAGCGCACAACTGAGCCAGGTTTTGCCCGTACCTGTCGGCCCCGTGATGAGTATGCTTTTCTGATATTTCAGATATTGTCCCCCTAGCAGATCTCGCATCTGTTCCGGTGTCACTCCTCGGCTAGGATATAGCGGATATCTTCCGGTTTTGCCTGCAAGCGCATTTGCGATTGCCGTCGAATACGGCATATGTGGTTGTTTTTTCTATGTAAATTTTCCGCTTCTACCATCAGCGACAACCGCTCCTCGAACCCTAGCTCCCCATAACTCCCCGGGAGTTCGCGTTGCGTCTCCAACGCCTGGACCATTGCCGACAACTTCAGCTCTCGCAGAGCCATTAACAGTGTATCCATATTTATTCTCCTTAGTGATAACTGTCCGGACCTCGGAGGTTTTCGTGAACCAGCATTGATACGCCGGCTCCGTCCTGGGTGACCTCACTTTCACGACCGTGTTTCAATACGTTGGCTATGAAAGAGCGGTTAATGCACCCTTTCTCCAACGCCAGCGCGCAGGCCTTCTCCAGTCGCGTCGTCTCATAGCGCCGTTGCAGATTGAGTAGCCCCAGCACGGAGCGGTAAGCCTGCTCCGGATGGGCTTTGCTCTTTTGGATGGACTCGACCACTTTCAGTGTGCACACACCCACCGACAGCGCCCAACTGCACAGCCTTTCCGGCGTCCACTGACTCTGCCCCTTATGGTTAGCCGGCATGTGCGCCGCCTGAGTCGTGTGCCTATAGGCGTTATCGCTGCGAGGGTGCGTAGCCACGCAGACGCCCTTATGGTGGATTTGCACCAGCCGTTGGGTGGCGATGACGTCAACGCGCTCGCCAACCAGCGGATGCGGCACCGAGTACCAGTTTTTGCCGTAGTCTATGTGGTAATCAGGTTCCACTCGGGCAACGAGATACTCACTGTATTCCCATTGTGTGGGCGGTAGAGGCCCAAGAGCCGGTTTGTCCAGCTGCTCGAAGCGTTCAAGGCGACTTTGTCCGCCGTAATGACGCATCGGGCGCAGATTCAACTCATGATTGAGTTCTCGTATCACCTGGTTGAGTTCGGCCAGCGAGTAGAACCTACGTTTACGCAACCGGGCCAAAACCCAGCGTTCTACCAGCTGCACAGTTGATTCTGCCTTCGCCTTGTCTTTCGGTTTTCTCGGGCGCGCCGGTAGCACCACTGTCTCATAGTGATTTGCCAGCGCCTGGTAGCTCTGGTTTATGACCGGCTCATAGCGGTCAGGGGTGCTGACAGCGCTGCGCAGATTATCAGGTATCATCAGCTCCGGAACCCCACCCATGAAGTGCAGACAGCGGCTATTGGCGTTGAACCACGATGCCATGTCCTGGCCTTCGCAGGCTTCGATATACCATAGCCTGACACGCCCATGGCAGCGACGAAGATAGCGACCTGGCGTACGCTACTGGTCGCAGGGTTGACGATAGGTACGGTGGGGCCACAGAAGTCGATGAAGAGCTTTTCGCCAGCCTTGTGCTCCATGCGCATAGAACGCCGCTGCTTCTTTTTCCAGTCACGGAACAGTGCACAAAACTGTGAGTAACCGAGGGCATCACCGCCCACGGCGGACTGATATTCCATCCAGAGCAGCTGCTTGGTCATGCCCTTGCGGCTTAACTCGGTATCGATATCAAGCCAGCTGGGTAAGGTATTGATAACTTTTCCGGATTTGCCGGGATAGAGCAGGCGGTCGAGGTCGACGGGGGACAGTTCCGCCGGCAATGGCCAGACCAGGTTAGCTACCGTGAATCGGCCGAGGATATCGTGCACGGTAGTACAGCCTATGCCGAGCGCTGCTGCGATAGTGCGATTCGAGCGACGTTGCTCGAATTTCATACGTAAAACATTAATATAGATGCACATTTCCGTTCTCGCTTTCTTCTTTTTACGTGCCATGCCATGCCCCCGGAAGCTAAAAGTCTCCAGAGTATGGCGGAACAGAAGATGAGCGATCGGACAGAATCGGAATCGCTGATCGGGCGACCGGAATCAGTGATCGGATGTGACCGGAACCAGCAGGTAGCGCTTAAATTGGCACAGTGGGTCAGTTTTGGAGCAGCAGTGACACAGAAAAATGAATAGCGATATTTATACTCTACGGCGCTTTGTTGAATAAATCCGAAATTTGTGACGACTTCCTCCCTATCAGGGCGATTGTTACATGATGCGGACGCTGTTTGGCATTCCTAACAGCGTGATCCGGTTAAGCGCTTTGACCATTGCCATAGCCTCACCTACCTGCGCGTCATAGTCATGCAGACTCAGATGACCACCCAGAAGTGTTTTAAACCGGAACATGGACGTTTCAGCCAGTGAACGCCGGTGATAACCTACTTTCTTTTTCCAGGTATCGTTATTGCCGCTCAGATGCTGATTTGCCACCGCATGGTTACGCTCATGGTATCGAGCTGGCCAATATTGCGCACCACTTCGCGGTGGGATAAGCGGCTTTATTTTTTTCCTCAGCAGAGCATCATGACAGTAACGCGTATCGTAAGCATTGTCAGCCGACGCTTCCCTGATTTTCCGGTGGGTTTGGTTAATCAGCCCGGGCAGCGCCTGCGCATCTGTCGTACCGCTTAGCGATAAATCGGCACAGATAATTTCATGTGTCGCGCTATCTACTGCCAGATGAAGCTTGCGCCATACTCTGCGCCTCTCAGCCCCATGCTGCCTGACTTTCCATTCGCCTTCGCCGAAGATTTTCAGGCCGGTGCCATCGATGACCAGGTGTGAGATTTCGCCGCGGGTTGGCGTTTTTATGCTGATGTCGACGGTTTTTGCTCGCCGGCTGACCAGAGAGTAATCTGGGCAGCGCAGCGACAGCCCCATCAGTTTAAAAATCGCGTCAACGAAACCCTGTAACGCCCGGAGCGAAAGGTTAAACACGCGCTTTATCATCAGAACCGTGGTAATGGCCATATCGGTGTAGTGAAGCGGCCGGCCACGATGTTCAGGTGGTGTACTCTCAGTCCATGCAGCAATGGCTGACTCATCAAGCCATACTGTCAGGTCCCCCCGCTGCCTGAGCGCATTGTTATATGCGGGCCAGTTGGTAATTTTAAACTTTTGCTTTGCCATGGGGACCTGATGTTGAAACGAATGTAGTGATCAGAGCCGCCAGTCACCTAAAAGTTCGATTTATTCAACAAAGCCACTCTACGGCTCTGTTTGTATCTGCATATTTCTGCATGAGTGATAATTATTTTGACGATCAATAACCAATAATTGATCGGTAAAACTTATAGTTATATGTAGGAACTATATTGATGAATACACCAATCATACCATGGGTGGGAGGAAAGCGGAGGCTGGCTAAACATATTTTACCGTGCTTTCCTGCGCACAAATTCTACGTTGAACCATTCTGTGGAGGAGCGGCGCTGTTTTTCAGCAAGGATCCATCTACAGTCGAAGTGTTGAACGGTATCAACGGGGATTTGATAAACCTCTATCGGGTAGTCAAGTACCATGTGGAGGAATTCGTCCACCAGTTCAAGTGGGCCTTGAGCAGCAGGCAGCTGTTTGATTGGCTGAAAGAAATATCTCCGCAAACGCTGACCGATATACAGCGAGCCGCCCGCTTTTACTGTCTTCAGCAGCTCACATTTGGTGGCAAAGTGAGCGGGTAGAACTTTGGTACTTCGGCTGTGCGATCACAGTCATTGAACCTCTTAAGAATCGAAGAACAGCTATCACAGGCTCACCTGCGTTTATCCCATGCAACCATAGAGCATCTTGGGTGGCAGGCTTGTATTGAAAAATATGATAGGCCACACTCATTGTTCTATCTTGATCCACCTTACTGGAAGACTCAAGGCTATGGCGCAGCGTTTGGCCTGGAGCAATACAGCATCATTGATAGCCTTGCTCATTCAATAGCAGGAAGAATGGTGATTTCAGTTAATGATATCCCAGAAATGAGGCTCATCTTCAAAAACCTTCATATCGACGTTGTTGGCCTAAAATACTCATTAGGCAAGAACCGTCATAGTAGACGCGAGTTGGTCATTCGTAATTTCGCCTGATTTCCTGTTTGCAAACAATTCTGGACTGTCCAAAATAGCCATTTTTTAGGGGTTATGGGAGTCCAGAATTGTTTGCAAATTAGTCCAGAATTGATTGTATCGCTACACATACGCCGGATCAGGTTTTTATCAGCCCCATCTTTGTTGCGGAACAATTGGTCGGTTTTACCCATTCATGGGCGCATTTCCTGGACATTGGCGGCACCCATTCTGGGTCAGCCACGCCGGATGCGACCGAAATCTTCCATGAAGGTATTCTCATTCCGCCGGTCAGACTGTATCGTGAAGGGGTGCTGAACGAAGACCTGTTTCGCACCTTTGTGCGCAATTCACGTTTCCCCGACATGATTAAAGGCGGCGCGCGCCATGATGGCGGCGGTGGAGCTGGGCCGTTTGCGCATGGTCTAGCGGTTCGGCGTGGAGACCGCTCATCAGGCTTTCGACCAACTTATTCAACAGACCCGGGAATTCGCCCGCGCCCGGCTCGATGCCATTTTTACCCCCGGCAGCTATAAGTTTGCCGAGCTTATTGACCAGGACGGCCACGGCACCACGTCTATCGCCATCCGTATGACGCTCACCGCCGCCGAGGGAAAGCTTGTCCTCGATGCCACCGATACCGACGATCAAACCCTCGGTCCGATTAATTTTCTCATGCATCCGTCGGTGGTACAGATGGTCTTCGGCATCTATGCCCTGGCGGGACATCCAGAATTTATGTTCAACGAGGGGCTGCTGGGTATCATTGATGAGGTAAAACTGCGCGAGGGCAGCGTCATTAAGCCCCGTTTCCCCGTCTCTCTCGGTCAGCGCTCCGTCACCGTTTCGCGCGTGACCAGCGCCTGTCTGGGCCTTATCGCTGTTGCCCGTCCTGATTTGGCGCTGGCGTCCAGTTCCGCCTATAGCGCCAATAAATTGCGCGGCGTGTTTATGGGCAGCGGCAAAGTCTTCCTGAAAACCCTGGCGATCGCCGCCGGCCAAGGCGCGCGTCCCGCGTCAGACGGGCCGGACGCGGTGTATTTCCTCAACCAGCAAAATTACCCCCTCGAGTTCGCCGAACAGAATTACCCTCTGCTTATGCGGCGTTACGCCATCAATCAAGATTCCGGCGGACCGGGACGTTGGCGCGGGGGCTGCGGCGTTATCCGCGAATTTCAAATAATCTCGAAAACCGCCTCTATTTCCATTCGCATGAGCAATGTGGACTATCCCGCCTATGGTGTTAACGCCGGCATGAGTGGCCGCTCCGGCTGGTTCGTGCTTAATCCCGGCACGCCCGGCGAGAAAATCCTGCCCAGCCTGCAAGATGGGGTGACGCTTGAGACGGGGGATATTCTGCAAATCGCCATGCCGGGCGGCGGCGGTTATGGCCACCCTTTCGATCGCGAACCGGACCGGGTCTTACGCGATGTGCTGGCGGGTTTTGTCAGCAGCGAAAGCGCGCTGGAGGACTATGGCGTCGTCCTGGATGTCGAGTCGGAGGCCGTTGATTTGGCCGCGACCCGCGATCGCCGCGCGGCGTACCGCTGGCCAACCAAATTATTTCACCGTCGCCGTTACTTTGATGCCGAAAAGTGGTGGGATTCTGCCGACGCTCTTCGCTCCTCCCGTCCATCGCGCGTTTAACCCAAGGATCAGCTATCATGGAACACCTGCTTTCCGTTGCCGTCGACACTGGCGGTACCTTTACCGATATTACCTTGGTGGATCGCCGCACCGGCAAACTTTTCAAGGCGAAAACCCCGTCGACGCCTGAGGATCCCTCGCTGGGTTTCGTGACGGGCATGCGGCGAATACTCGCCGAAACCGGCATGCGGGCGCAAGACATCAGTCACGTGTTTCACGGCACAACCGTTGCCACCAATACCATTTTGGAAATGGACGGTGCCGAATGCGCTTTGTTGACAACCACCGGCTTCAGACATGTGCTGGAAATCGGCCGGCACGACATTCCGCGCAACGAGAATATCTACTCATGGGTAAAGCCGACGCGGCCGGTACCGGTGGAACGCATCTATGAAGTGGACGGCCGTATGGATTTTGAAGGGCATGAACTGGCGCTGCTCTGTGAAGAGCAGGTGCGCGCCGCCATTGCCCGCATCAAGCAACGCAACATCAAGGCCATCGCGGTGTTCTATCTGCATTCTTACGCCAATGCCCGCCATGAGCAGCGGACCCGAGATATTATCGCGCAAGCGTACCCGCAGGCGCTGGTCTCCTTGTCATTTGAAGTCTTGCCCACCTTTCGGGAATTCGAGCGCAGCATGGCGACGCTGCTCAACTGTTACGTGATGCCAAAAGTCTCGCGTTATGTCACCCGCCTGGAACAACGCATCGTCGACGAGGAGGTTAACGGCCGTTTGCTGCTGATGAAATCCAGCGGCGCCGGGCCGGAAAGAACAAGCTGATTTCCTTTGATGTCGGCGGCACCTCGGCGGACATCTGCCTTATCAACGGCGGAGATGCCAATGTCACCACCGAAGGCCACGTCGGCGACTGGCCGCTCAGCCTGCCGATGATCGATATCCATACCATTGGCGCCGGCGGCGGTTCGATTGCCCGCTTCGTCAACGGCGCGTTAATGGTAGGGCCGATGAGCGCGGGCGCCATGCCGGGGCCCGTTTGCTACGGTCGCGGCGGCACCGAGCCTACGGTGACGGACGCGCATCTGGTGCTCGGCCATTTGACGCCCCGCCTGTTAAACGGTGAAATGACGCTGGATGTTACGGCGGCGGCCAAAGCGATTGAAGAATGCATTGCCAAGCCGCTGGGGCTGACCGTGGAAGACGCCGCAAGCGGCATCATCGATATCGCCAACAATAATATGATGGGCGCCATACGCGAAGTTTCGGTGGTGCGCGGCTATGACCCGGCCGATTTCGCCCTGGTGCCGTTCGGCGGCGCTGGCCCGCTGCACAGCGGTTTCTTAACCCGCCTGTTAGGCATGAAGGCGGCGTGCTATCGAGTCTGGGGCTGCTCTCCTCCGATCTGAAAAACGATTTTTCCGTGACCTGTATCCTGCGGGCGCCTGATTATGATCTTGATCGCTTGGCGCGCGCGTTCAGCGAACTGAACGCCGGCGCTGTCGCCTGGCTTGACGCGGAGCAGGTGCCGGCCGAAGGCCGAACGATTGAGTGGTATGTGGGTATGCACTATATCCATCAGGGTTTTGAACTGACCATACCTTGGCAAGGCAGCGACGAGACGCCGGCGGAGCTTCAGCGGGCGATTGACGGTTTTCATGCGGCGCATCACCAACTGTATACGTTCTCGCAGCCTGAAATGCCGGTGGAAGTGGTGCTGGCCCGCGTTAAAGCGACCGGGCGGCTGGCGAAACCGCAATTACCCACCCTCGCGGCAGCGGGTGCGCCGGCGATGCGCGGCAGCCAGCGGGTTTATGCCGGCGGGGAATGGCAAGATTGTCCTATCTATGAACGGGTCCGGCTCGGCGCTGAAGCGCTTATCGCGGGGCCGGCCATTATCGAACAATTGGATGCGACCACCTATCTGCTGCCGGGACAAATCGCCCGGGTGGACGCTTATGGCAATCTTATTGTGCGCGAGGGTGGTTAAGCGATGGCCAGGCCAAAATCCCTCATTGATGTTCACGACCTACAAACGGTCTATGACACCGAAGACGGTGTGGTGCGGGCCGTTGATGGCGTCAGCTTCCAGGTTCAGGCGGGCGAGACGCTGGCTATTGTCGGTGAGTCCGGTTGCGGCAAAAGTCAAACCTGCTTGTCCATCATGCGTTTGATTGAGAAACCGGGCAGAATTGCCGGCGGGACAATTGTATTTCGCGGCCGTCATCTGCTCGCTTATTCGGAAAAAGAGATGACCGGCCTGCGCGGTAATCATATCTCTATGATCTTTCAAGAGCCGATGACGTCGCTGAATCCCATTTTTACCATAGGGTCACAGTTATCCGAAGCCATCCGCCTGCATCAGGGCCTGTCGCGTCGCGTCGCGGCACGGGAGGCAGTTGAGGCGCTGCGTCTGGTGGGCATTCCCTCGCCGGAACGGCGCGTGCGGGATTACCCGCACCAGCTTTCAGGCGGTATGCGGCAGCGGGTCATGATTGCGATGGCGCTATTTACCCATCCCGACCTGCTTATCGCCGACGAACCGACCACCGCTCTGGATGTCATCATCCAGGCGCAGGTGCTTGAGTTGATGAAGAAACTGAAACAGACACTCGGTATGTCGATTATCCTGGTGACCCACGATCTTGGCGTGGTGACGGAGATGGCGGAGCGGGTCCTTGTGATGTACTGCGGCCGCGTGGTGGAAAGCGCGGATGTCTTTTACCTCTTTGCCCGACCCGGCCACCCTTCATACCGAAGGGTTGCTCAACGCCATGCCGCGTATGGATATTGAACAGGACACCTTGTTTGTTATTGAAGGCAATGTGCCGAATCCGCAGCATATCCCGAGCGGCTGCCGTTTCCATCCGCGCTGTATTTACGTTCAGGATATATGCCGGCAAAAGGAACCGCTGTTACATGAAATGAAACCGGGACGGCACATCACCTGCCATTTCGCTCAGGAACGTCTCGAAGGGATACCGATTTCGTTCCAGGCGCCTCCCGCTATCGTTCCTCCGCCGCTGCCGGTTCCTGCGCGCAATCTGATGATGCGGACGTGAAAACGCCGCCGTTGAAAAGAGGTCAAGCACGATGACATCACCTTCACCGCAGGCCGGCACCCCCCTTTTGCAGGTACATGACCTGAAAAAATATTTCCCCGCGCCAGGACAGCGAGGCACGATGCTCAAGGCCGTGGATGGCGTGAGCTTCACGCTGGCGAAAGGAGAAACCCTCGCGCTTATCGGCGAGTCGGGGTCTGGCAAAACCACGGTGGGCAAGACCCTCCTGCGTCTGCATGAGCCGACGGCGGGGCAGGCTATCTTTCAAAACGTCGATATCTTTGGGCTCAAACCCCGCCAACTGCGCCATTGCCGGCGCGATATGCAGATTATTTTTCAAGATCCCTTTGCCTCGCTTAACCCGCGAATGACGGTAGAGGAGCTCATTGCCGAACCGTTCGACATTCACGGACTGGCGGCGGGCCCGGACAGAACGCGGCGCATCGCGCGATTGCTCGAATTGGTAGGGTTGGCCACTTACCATGCCCGGCGCTACCCCCATGAGTTCTCCGGTGGTCAGCGCCAGCGTATCGGTATTGCGCGCGCGCTGGCGCTCGACCCCAAGCTGATTATTTGTGATGAGCCGGTTTCCGCCCTGGATGTCTCCATACAATCGCAGATCCTCAACCTGCTGCGCCAATTACAACAAGAGCTGGAACTGAGTTATTTGTTTATTGCCCACGGTATGGCGGCGGTAAAGCACATCTTTCATCGGGTGGCCGTGATGTATCTGGGAAAAATTATGGAAATTTCGCCGACGCGCCAGCTCTACTCCGCGCCGTTACACCCCTACAGCGAAGCGCTGATATCGGCCATTCCGGTGCCGGACCCGACCGTGAAGCGTCATCGCATTATTCTCGCGGGGGATATCCCCTCGCCGTTGAATGTTCCAAGCGGGTGCCGGTTTCATACTCGCTGCCCTTATGCCGCCTCCGTGGGGGAGAAGTGCCGCACGGTTGAGCCGACGCTGAGCGATAGGGGCGATGGCCGCTGGGTCGCCTGCCATTTGCGCCAGAAACCGCGCGCCGGCGACATAAGCGTTAAGCCGACTTGAAACGGCAACGCCAAAAAGTCACCCCAGACGGGAGCGTGCTTATTGCCCCCTCCTTGGTGCTTGTCATGGGGACAACCGCCCAAGGTCGGACGAGGTTGGGCCAGGATGGCGATCGATACCTTACAGCCATGCCACCTCATTACCTTGCCGCTTGCGTTTTTTTGCGCGCTAACGTTTAAGCGCTAGGGAGATTAATTAAGCCAAAAAAAGCATTTTTTCATCGAATCGATATTTAATCGAAAGCACTAATCTTCAGCCTGATATATCAGCGCTAATGACTTTTATCTTAGGGCAAGCGCAAGCGTCAGGTAATGGCCTCTGTTCTTCCGCCGGATTAGCGGTCACAATCAAAAGCTTTTGATTTATTAATTATTATATTGTTTTTATATGGAGAATTTATGAGAACAAATAGCACAGCACCCTGTGGTTCCTTGTACGGCGTCAACCGTGGTGATCATGACATGCCCATCTGGCAAATCGCTTCCCCTTTGTCACAGGTACGGAACGTAGAGCACGGACACAAAATAAATAGCGCGGACATGGTCAGAGATAATGGCCCGAAAATGAAAAGACCTCGCCTGCAAGCCGATGGCGAAATAATTGCTAAGCTTACCCATCTACGGCATGTTTATGGTGACGCAGATTATCATCGATTTACCCATTTGGATTTCCGTGATGAGGAACCACAGCAGGTTCTTAGCCTGTTTGAAAAGGGTAACTATTATAATATGCAAAATGAACATGTAATGAAGTTAATGCCGGGAACGCGCGTTTTACCTGCATCCTTAAATACCATCAGCTTTCGGATGATCCAAGATGCTGCGTTTCCTTTTGTAGACCAATTGGTGAAAGATGATGATTTTGATGGCTTATTTAAATTAAATCTACGCGTTGATATATAGGCGCACCGTTATGGGGATGGGTGTATTCATACTGCCGCGCTATTTTACCACCTTACAAACCATCGCCATTGTTTACTCTTATTTTCGATTCACGCGCCGCTGGTAAATGGATGGGATCATGACGGGTCTTGAACCTATGTTGATGCTCGTGAATACCTCATCAATAATGGGTAAGTTGCGCCGGTCGTGGTTCTCCCTTTTTTATGTATTTCCTCGCCTAGGAGGACATTCAATTAATATTGCCCCTGGCAAAGACCGTGATACAGGAAATCGCAAACCTTTCCGGGTGGGGGACCCTACGTTTGAAGCGGCCACCAGATGAAACGCCGTTAATCGGCTATACACAATATTACCTCCCCGCGCTTTTATGGAATGTGACGCATGCCATAAAGGTCGGTGTCAGCGAAAACATAAAGCATCGAAATCAGCAAAACAAACGCCTCCACGACGGTATGGATCCCCCAGGTCATTGGCGTTGACGTTCGATGATGGAACGGCCGTTTTTGCTACTTTTTTCGGGCCTAGTCGGCTGAAGCGAACATCGGCTCGCGACAGGTCGGACAGCCTACACCAGTACTATCAAACAAGCACGCCCTGGAAAAAGGATGTGGAGGTAGATAATGGACCGGTGCGGTAATTACTCGATGTTTTGAATCTGCTCGCGCATTTGTTCAATCAATACTTTCAGTTCGATAGCGGATGCCGTCACGCTGGCATTGATGGATTTCGACGCCAGCGTGTTCGACTCGCGGTTAAATTCCTGCATCATAAAATCCAGCCGGCGGCCTACCGCCTCTTTTTTGGTCAAAATCTGGTAGGTCTCTTTAACGTGGGCGTCGAGGCGATCCAGCTCCTCCGCGACGTCTATCCGCTGCGCCAGCATTACCAGTTCCTGCTCCAGGCGATTACCGTCCAGCTGAACCTGGGCCTCCTCAAGCTTGCTCAGCAGTCTTTCACGCTGCCAGACCAGCACCGCCGGCATCTGCTGGCGCACGCTGGCCACTTCGGCGCTGACGCCCGCCAGCCGTTGTTCTATCAACGCCTTGAGCGCGTTGCCCTCGGTTTCGCGCGCGCTGATAAAGTCGCTGAGGGTAGCGTCCAGCCCGGCGAGTAATTCGGCGCTGATGGTGTCCAAATCCTGCTCTGCCGCGGACATGACGCCCGGCCAGCGCAGAATGGCCAACGGGTCGATCTCACCTTCGTCGCTTTGCATTTTCACCCACTGCGCGGCTTCCACCAATTGTTTGGCGAGTTTTTCATTGAGGATCAGCGCGCTTTGCGCGCCGGGATTTACGTCGAAGCGCAGATTACATTCCATTTTGCCTCGGGTGAGGCGCAGGCGGATGCGCTCGCGAATGGCGGGTTCCAGACCGTGGAATTGTTCCGGTAGACGTATGTAGGTTTCCAGATAGCGCTGATTAACGGAGCGCAGCTCCCAGGCGGCAGTGCCCCAAGTGCCCTTAATTTCACGCCGGGCGAAGGCGGTCATACTGCGGATCATAGGCGTACCCGTTTATTAAGAAGTTGCTGCGATTATAGCCCCGCAGCGGCAGGCAAGATAGGCATTAGGCGGGGAAGTCCGTATAATGCGCAGCCAACCCATGATTTGCGAGCCGGAGATATCCCTATGCGCCCAGCAGGCAGAAGCGTACAGCAAGTACGCCCAGTAACCATTACCCGCCATTTTACCCAACACGCAGAAGGCTCGGTGCTGATAGCATTCGGCGAAACCCGCGTGCTGTGTACCGCGTCGGTGGAAGAGGGTGTGCCGCATTTTCTCAAGGGGCAGGGCCAGGGCTGGATTACCGCCGAATACGGTATGCTGCCGCGCGCGACCCATACCCGCAATCCCCGCGAGGCGGCGAAAGGCAAGCAAGGCGGCCGCACCCTGGAAATTCAGCGTCTTATCGCCCGCTCGCTGCGCGCGGCGGTGGATTTGAGCAAATTGGGCGAATACACCATTACCCTGGATTGCGATGTGCTACAGGCTGACGGCGGCACCCGCACCGCGTCCATTACCGGCGCGTGCGTGGCGCTGACTGACGCCCTGGCCTGCATGCAGAAAAAAGGCCAGTTGAAGACCAACCCGATGAAAGGATTCGTCGCGGCGATTTCCGTCGGCATTGTGGCCGGCGAGGCGGTGTGCGATTTGGAATATGTGGAAGATTCGGCCGCCGAAACCGATATGAACGTGGTGATGATGGAAGACGGTCGCATGATTGAGGTGCAGGGAGCCGCCGAAGGTGAGCCTTTCAGTCAGCAGGAGCTGATTACGCTACTCGAATTGGCGCGCGGCGGCATTGACAGCTTGATTCAGGCGCAAAAAGCTGCACTGGCGGAAGCATAGTCCGCCGCGATCGCGGGCAGTTCGCGCCTGTTTCGTGATGTTGTTCACCGCCTGGCGCCCGCTACGCTCGACTGATGATCAAGCAGCCGTTTGGGCGGGCACCTGCAATATCATGAGCCGGCCGCCCTTCACACTTTACATCCCCGCTACTGTTAGGGCCAATTGTCTTAAGCCGTCAGCGCATATCGCCGGCGGATAGATGATAATCCGCCGCTTTTTCAGCGGTCTCACGATACCCGCCGGCCCTCCTTGGGTGCCCTTGATCCTTCAGTCTTTCTCGCGATTGTCGTCGTGGCGCTGTTTAACCCGTCAGAAGGTGTAGACCATCTTTAAGGGCATATCCGCACCTTTTATCGCCATAAGGGACAAATACAAGGTCATTAACCTGCCGTAGCTTGACGTTTAACGCTGTCTCTGCCGCCTCGCTTAATCGCAGTATTAGGGAAGGGGCGCCTGTAGGGGAGATTATCTATAAGCAAATTAAAACCCAGTCGGCTTAAGTAAGCCTAACCAGCCTAGCCGCCGCTATTTGCGACTCGTGGTCCGATGGCACACTAATCCTATCCGTTTAGGCACGCAATTTGCGTTATCTCTGCCACAGTGACAATTTGCTGCTGACTAGTACCATCGCGTGAATAATTGAAGGTAGGCAATAAATTTCTGTATCTATTATCGTTGAAGCTTAAGGTAACATTAGCAAACATTACATATAATATTAATTATATATTTTTTAGTAAGCGTTTTTTATAGTGCATCTGAATTAGTCGGGGCTATATTTTCCTTGCAACAAAAATAATTCAAGGAGCTAGCAATTTACCCGATAAGTCAATCTCGTGATTCTCAAGCCAGCCAGGTGGGTCAAGCATCTCGTCAGATCACAGGGCTCGGTGAAGAAAAAAAAGCGGCCTCTTCAGGGAAAGGATTGAGCGTCCAACAAGTAGGGCAAAATGTACGGACGTTTTCCTCACTGGAAGAAGTTGAACAACATAAAGAACATCTCAATACCCTGAGGGCAGTCGTTATCGGCGATGTTCCCTTTATCTTGAAAGAGGTCGATGGCCAGATAAAATTTGTACCTGATGACGAAAGTATCCAAGCAAAACTTTAACAGGGTCAGGAAAAGAAGGGTGTAAATATTTATGAAGTCGCCCGTACTCTGAACGATATTATGAAGAAAGAGATGATATTTAGAGAAAATATCAAGATGCTTTGTCAGCGTCTTGTGGCGGACAGCAAAGAGGTTAATAATAAGGACCTCCTTTGCAAGTCGGGTAATGTTAGAGTAATTGACCAGGCTTGCGAAAAAATCGACCAAACGCTGCTGAAAGAAGCTGAGTTGCAAGCTCATGATATCGCAAGCATCTTTAAAAGGACTTTGGCTACTTTGTCACCGGTTACGCAGGACGATTTTGCGCATATGGCGACAGATCCGCAAGGAGCGTGTCACAGTCTCGATGACACCATAGCTTATCATTACTCCTTGCAACCGGAAAAAGAAAATAATTTCCGGGTAATGCTTGGAGCGCTGTGAGAATATTTCAATTTGGACGGAAAGAGCGGAGGTGAGGTCATTGATAGAAAAAATGAGCTTAACATAATAGCCCCTAGGCTGTTCAGCAAAGTAAAAATAGATTTGAACAAGATAACAATGTATAATTTGTCCGTAATCTGTAAGGCTGTACTCTCAAATTGGCGTAATGTGCACGGTGCTGATACATCTGTTACACCGGGCACTCTGTCTAAAGGAGAAGACAATTCGACGCTTTGTTGAATAAATCCGAAATTTGTGACGACTTTCTCCCTATCAGGGCGATTGTTACATGATGCGGACGCTGTTTGGGTATTGACCCTGTACAGACCCTGTACACGATTCTGTGTAAATGCCTTTTCTCAGAAGTGACCGTCCAGGCGGTCACCGAACTCGATAATAAAGCGGCTCATTGCCATGCGCCAGTCCCTCAAAGGCATTGTCCATTTCTGTGAGGCCGCCTGTATCGCCAGCCACACCACCTTTTTCACTGCGTCGTCGGTCGGGAACACCTTGCGCTTTTTGATGGCATGCCGGATCACGCTGTTTAACGACTCGATGGCGTTGGTCGTGTAGATCACCTTGCGGATGTCCGTTGGGTAGGCAAAGAACGTGGCCAGATTGGCCCAGTTTGCCTGCCAGCTTCGACTTATTTGCGGGTAGCGGATGTCCCAGGCACTGGAGAACGCTTCCAGCGCCTGCAAGCCGGCTTCTTCCGTAGGGGCCTGATAGATAGCTTTCAGGTCGCGGGTGACGGCCTTGTAGTCCTTCCAGGAGACGAACCGCAGGCTGTTGCGCACCATATGCACGATACACAGCTGGAGCCGCGCCTCCGGATACACCGCGTTAATAGCGTCAGGGAAACCTTTCAGCTCGTCTACGCAGGCGATAAGGATATCGTTCAGGCCGCGGTTTTTCAGCTCTGTCAGCACGTTCAGCCAGAACTTTGCGCCTTCATTTTCGGCCAGCCACATACCTAGCAACTCTTTCTGGCCTTCGATGTTGATGCCCAGCGCCAGGAACACAGATTTGTTGATAATGCGGCTATCCTGCCGGACTTTTAGAACGATACAGTCAAGATAAACAATGGGATAGACTGCATCCAGAGGCCGGTTTTGCCATTCGACAACCTGCTCCATGACCGCATCGGTGACCTTTGAGACCAGCGCCGGCGAGACATCGGCGTCATACAGCTCTTTGAACGCGGCGGCGATCTCGCGGGTGGTCATCCCTTTGGCGTACAACGATAAAATCTGGTTATCCATCCCGGTAATCCGGGTCTGGTTCTTCTTCACCAGTTGCGGTTCAAAGGAACCGTCACGATCGCGCGGAGTACGCAGCGCCAGCGGGCCATCGCCAGTGGTAACGGTTTTTGTGGAATAGCCGTTGCGGGCGTTGGTCCCCGGTTTAGGCTGATTTTTATCGTAGCCGAGGTGATGGGTCATTTCGGCATTGAGAGCTGCTTCGACGCTAATTTTTTTCAGCAGCCGATCGAAGTAACTGAGATCTTCAGGGGTTTTGAGATTTTTGGCCAGTTCGTTAGCCAGAGCCTGCAACTGTTTTTCGTCCATAAATTAACCTGTTTTTGATGTTGGATTGAACATATCAAAATCAGGCAAATACACAAATTTCTAAACAGGCTCCCCTGTACAGGGTCCTCATCTTCTGACTCGGGTTTAGTCTATTTTTCCTGTGCTGGCTACTCCTTGCTCTTTGCGTAGTGATTCGCCTTTAAGTTCCAGTCTATAGCTGGGGTGTACTGACCGATCGAGTAACGCGTCAGCTGTCGTGGGGTTTTCTATCAGTCCATACCATTTTTTCACCGGCAGTTGACTGATCAGGATGCTGCTGCTTTTGTCGTAGCGATCTTCCATCACCTCCAACAGCATCGTTGCCTGCATCGGACTTATTGATTCTAGGCCCACATCGTCCAAGATCAGTAACTCTATTTTTTCTAACTGCTTAAGCTGTTTTAGATAGGTCCCGTCTACCTGACACTGGTGAAGATGGGCCAGCAACCGACCCACTCGCCAGTAACGCACGCTATATTGCTGCCGGCATGCCTGCTCACTAAGCGCACAACTGAGCCAGGTTTTGCCCGTACCTGTCGGCCCCGTGATGAGTATGCTTTTCTGATATTTCAGATATTGTCCCCCTAGCAGATCTCGCATCTGTTCCGGTGTCACTCCTCGGCTAGGGATATAGCGGATATCTTCCGGTTTTGCCTGCAAGCGCATTTGCGATTGCCGTCGAAGACGGCATATGTGGTTGTTTTTTTCTATGCAAATTTTCCGCTTCTACCATCAGCGACAACCGCTCCTCGAACCCCAGCTCCCCATAACTCCCCGGGAGTTCGCGTTGCGTCTCCAACGCCTGGACCATTGCCGACAACTTCAGCTCTCGCAGAGCCATTAACAGTGTATCCATATTTATTCTCCTTAGTGATAACTGTCCGGACCTCGGAGGTTTTCGTGAACCAGCATTGATACGCCGGCTCCGTCCTGGGTGACCTCACTTTCACGACCGTGTTTCAATACGTTGGCTATGAAAGAGCGGTTAATGCACCCTTTCTCCAACGCCAGCGCGCAGGCCTTCTCCAGTCGCGTCGTCTCATAGCGCCGTTGCAAATTGAGTAGCCCCAGCACGGAGCGGTAAGCCTGCTCCGGATGGGCTTTGCTCTTTTGGATGGACTCGACCACTTTCAGTGTGCACACACCCACCGACAGCGCCCAACTGCACAGCCTTTCCGGCGTCCACTGACTCTGCCCCTTATGGTTAGCCGGCATGTGCGCCGCCTGAGTCGTGTGCCTATAGGCGTTATCGCTGCGAGGGTGCGTAGCCACGCAGACGCCCTTATGGTGGATTTGCACCAGCCGTTGGGTGGCGATGACGTCAACGCGCTCGCCAACCAGCGGATGCGGCACCGAGTACCAGTTTTTGCCGTAGTCTATGTGGTAATCAGGTCCCACTCGGGCAACGAGATACTCACTGTATTCCCATTGTGTGGGCGGTAGAGGTCCAAGAGCCGGTTTGTCCAGCTGCTCGAAGCGTTCAAGGCGACTTTGTCCGCCGTAATGACGCATCGGGCGCAGATTCAACTCATGATTGAGTTCTCGTATCACCTGGTTGAGTTCGGCCAGCGAGTAGAACCTACGTTTACGCAACCGGGCCAAAACCCAGCGTTCTACCAGCTGCACAGTTGATTCTGCCTTCGCCTTGTCTTTCGGTTTTCTCGGGCGCGCCGGTAGCACCACTGTCTCATAGTGATTTGCCAGCGCCTGGTAGCTCTGGTTTATGACCGGCTCATAGCGGTCAGGGGTGCTGACAGCGCTGCGCAGATTATCAGGTATCATCAGCTCCGGAACCCCACCCATGAAGTGCAGACAGCGGCTATTGGCGTTGAGCCACGATGCCATGTCCTGGCCTTCGCAGACTTCGATATACGCATAGCCTGACACGCCCATGGCAGCGACGAAGATAGCGACCTGGCGTACGCTACTGGTCGCAGGGTTGACGATAGGTACGGTGGGGCCACAGAAGTCGATGAAGAGCTTTTCGCCAGCCTTGTGCTCCATGCGCATAGAACGCCGCTGCTTCTTTTTCCAGTCACGGAACAGTGCACAAAACTGTGAGTAACCGAGGGCATCACCGCCCACGGCGGACTGATATTCCATCCAGAGCAGCTGCTTGGTCATGCCCTTGCGGCTTAACTCGGTATCGATATCAAGCCAGCTGGGTAAGGTATTGATAACTTTTCCGGATTTGCCGGGATAGAGCAGGCGGTCGAGGTCGACGGGGGACAGTTCCGCCGGCAATGGCCAGACCAGGTTAGCTACCGTGAATCGGCCGAGGATATCGTGCACGGTAGTACAGCCTATGCCGAGCGCTGCTGCGATAGTGCGATTTGAGCGACGCTGCTCGAATTTCATACGTAACACATTAATATAGATGCACATTTCCGTTCTCGCTTTCTTTTTTTTACGGGCCATGCCATGCCCCCGGAAGCTAAAAGTCTCCAGAGTATGGCGGAACAGAAGATGAGCGATCGGACAGAATCGGAATCGCTGATCGGGCGACCGGAATCAGTGATCGATGAAATCAGATTAGTGATCGATGAAATCAGAATTGTGATCGGTGAAATCGGAATCAGTGATCGATGTGACGGAACCAGCACATGTGGTGTTGCCGCCATTTCCTGAGCATTGAAAAACCGTCCACGCGCAATAAAACGACAATTTACGTCGCGATAAAAATAACAAGAAACGCCCCTCAGTGATTATGCACATCAACAATTTATCAAGAAAACGCTAAGATATTTTATCTCTTCTCCACAGCGTATAACCACCATGAATAACGATGAAAAACGGCTTTGTTGAATAAATCGAACTTTTAGGTGACTGGCGGCTCTGATCACTACATTCGTTTCAACATCAGGTCCCCATGGCAAAGCAAAAGTTTAAAATTACCAACTGGCCCGCATATAACAATGCGCTCAGGCAGCGGGGGGACCTGACAGTATGGCTTGATGAGTCAGCCATTGCTGCATGGACTGAGAGTACACCACCTGAACATCGTGGCCGGCCGCTTCACTACACCGATATGGCCATTACCACGGTTCTGATGATAAAGCGCGTGTTTAACCTTTCGCTCCGGGCGTTACAGGGTTTCGTTGACTCGATTTTTAAACTGATGGGGCTGTCGCTGCGCTGCCCAGATTACTCTCTGGTCAGCCGGCGAGCAAAAACCGTCGACATCAGCATAAAAACGCCAACCCGCGGCGAAATCTCACACCTGGTCATCGATGGCACCGGCCTGAAAGTCTTCGGCGAAGGCGAATGGAAAGTCAGGCAGCATGGGGCTGAGAGGCGCAGAGTATGGCGCAAGCTTCATCTGGCAGTAGATAGCGTGACACATGAAATTATCTGTGCCGATTTATCGCTAAGCGGTACGACAGATGCGCAGGCGCTGCCCGGGCTGATTAACCAAACCCACCGGAAAATCAGGGAAGCGTCGGCTGACAGTGCTTACGATACGCGTTACTGTCATGATGCTCTGCTGAGGAAAAAAATAAAGCCTCTTATCCCACCGCGAAGTGGTGCGCAATATTGGCCAGCTCGATACCATGAGCGTAACCATGCGGTGGCAAATCAGCATCTGAGCGGCAATAACGATACCTGGAAAAAGAAAGTAGGTTATCACCGGCGTTCACTGGCTGAAACGGCCATGTTCCGGTTTAAAACACTTCTGGGTGGTCATCTGAGTCTGCATGACTATGACGCGCAGGTAGGTGAGGCAATGGCAATGGTTAAAGCACTTAACCGGATCACACTGTTAGGAATGCCAAACAGCGTCCGCATCATGTAACAATCGCCCTGATAGGAAGGAAGTCGTCACAAATTTCGGATTTATTCAACAAAGCGATGAAAAACATCAATCCATCATCTATTACGGCTGTATTATGTCAAAAGTTTCCCTGCTGATAACGCTACTAATGATTATCATTAACATCTTAAGCTGGTATATACCGGATATCATGCTTAATACTTATGGGCTGGGTCTATTTGTGACGCAGAGAGTTATTACTAACCCGGAAATAATACTGACCAATATCGGACAAATGACGCTAGGCATGATAGCCACTACCCTCCCATTACTGTCACTAGCCTTTGGTATGTGCGCCCTGCATCGATTATTTACTCTTTACCGCCTAGGGCATCATTTTTCCCTGAGCGCCGCGCGACAACTCAATCTCGCCGCCGTCGGCTTTTTCCTTTGGGCGATAGCGGACATGGTGTGCGAACCCGCGGTGACTTTTCTTATCACGTTGCCTAAAGCCAAGCGCATCATCTCACACAGTTTTTCTGTCGGGCATAGCGTGGCGCTGCTGCTCTCGTTCGCGCTAACGGTTATCGCCCAGATCCTGCGGCACGCCTGCCGCCATAATAACGAACGGCGTAACGTCGATTAAGGCGCTGGGGCGCTTTGTTGAATAAATCCGAAATTTGTGACGACTTCCTCCCTATCAGGGCGATTGTTACATGATGCGGACGCTGTTTGGCATTCCTAACAACGTGATCCGGTTAAGCGCTTTGACCATTGCCATAGCCTCACCTACCTGCGCGTCATAGTCATGCAGACTCAGATGACCACCCAGAAGTATTTTAAACCGGAACATGGCCGTTTCAGCCAGTGAACGCCGGTGATAACCTACTTTCTTTTTCCAGGTATCGTTATTGCCGCTCAGATGCTGATTTGCCACCGCATGGTTACGCTCATGGTATCGAGCTGGCCAATATTGCGCACCACTTCGCGGTGGGATAAGCGGCTTTATTTTTTTCCTCAGCAGAGCATCATGACAGTAACGCGTATCGTAAGCACTGTCAGCCGACGCTTCCCTGATTTTCCGGTGGGTTTGGTTAATCAGCCCGGGCAGCGCCTGCGCATCTGTCGTACCGCTTAGCGATAAATCGGCACAGATAATTTCATGTGTCGCGCTATCTACTGCCAGATGAAGCTTGCGCCATACTCTGCGCCTCTCAGCCCCATGCTGCCTGACTTTCCATTCGCCTTCGCCGAAGATTTTCAGGCCGGTGCCATCGATGACCAGGTGTGAGATTTCGCCGCGGGTTGGCGTTTTTATGCTGATGTCGACGGTTTTTGCTCGCCGGCTGACCAGAGAGTAATCTGGGCAGCGCAGCGACAGCCCCATCAGTTTAAAAATCGAGTCAACGAAACCCTGTAACGCCCGGAGCGAAAGGTTAAACACGCGCTTTATCATCAGAACCGTGGTAATGGCCATATCGGTGTAGTGAAGCGGCCGGCCACGATGTTCAGGTGATGTACTCTCAGTCCATGCAGCAATGGCTGACTCATCAAGCCATACTGTCAGGTCCCCCCGCTGCCTGAGCGCATTGTTATATGCGGGCCAGTTGGTGATTTTAAACTTTTGCTTTGCCATGGGGACCTGATGTTGAAACGAATGTAGTGATCAGAGCCGCCAGTCACCTAAAAGTTCGATTTATTCAACAAAGCCGCGCTGGGGATAAGCCATTAACCTATTGCGCCACCAGAAAAATAAGACCGTGATACGTTGTAACAGAAACCGTTAACCTTATTATTGGCAGACCACAGGGCGATAATTGGCGCGCGAGGGTGGATGTGAACACCGCTACTCTGGCTAAAGCGTCCAACTAACGGACGTGGGGTTAGGTTAATAAACGTTTTTATTGTTTACGCTATTTCATTAACGTACAGCCCTTTGTGTTTTAGTTCGCGGGTAAGTTACCCTTTCCATACCCTAGCGATTAAACGTTATAGTAATTATCTCCCCGCCGGTATCGGGTCATATTCCCTCTCACCCCGGTTAACCCTCTGCCAAAATGCGTTTTTCCTGTTACATATGTTTATAATTTACTAAACCAAGTAAAGCTGGGTCAAATCGCAGTTTTTAAGATATTTCGTTATTTAATACCGCCAACGCGTATCCCATATTAGTCAGTAACAGGTAGTACCCGGCAGTCGTTTAATGAGGAAGCTATGATGAAAAAGACCACGCTTGCATTGGTTATGACGGTTTTCGCGGCCAGCAGTTGTTTCTCCGCGTTTTTCTGGGCCGACGGCCCGCATGGACAACCATCTCAGCAGCAGTGGCAACAGGGCCATGGTGGTCAGGGCGGGCAGACCCGGCGGCGAACGGAATCATTTCGCCTGGAACGGCCATGATTTCCGCCGTGGCCATCCCGCGCCAGAGCGTTTTCGCGGCGATGATTACCGCGTTTACGATTGGCATGCGCGCGGCCTTCAGGCGCCGCCTCCGGGAGAGTACTGGGCCTACATCGACGGCAATTACGTGTTGATCGCCGCCACCACGGGGATCATTACATCAATCATAATGAGCACGATGCTGCCTCATTAAGCGTTTCCCGCCGGTGGCGTTACGCGCCGCCGGCGGTTTGCGGGCCCGTTGCCGCCCGCGACCCCGGCCGGCGCTGTTGCGTCCCGCGGCGGCAATCATTAACCTGTAAATTATCTACTCCCCTTAATCTTCGCTGGCGTCGGCGCAGCACCGACCGATCCCGGCGGAAAATCAGCAGGCAAAGCGGATGGAAATCATCATTATCGGCACCGGCATGATCGGCGCGTCACTGGCGTTTGAAGCCGTCAATCTCAGTGCCAGAGTGACCGTGCTGGATGCCGGCGAACGGGTCAGCGGTACCTCCGGCACGTCTTTCGCCTGGGTCAACGCCCACGGTAAACCGCCGCAAGACTACCATCAATTGAATAACGCCGGCATTGACGCGCATCAGGCGCTCCAGGCGCGCTTTCCCCATCGCCGCTGGCTGCACTTGACCGGCAGCGCTGAATTTCGTCACCCGCACGACGCGGCCGCGATGGCGGTACAGGCGCGGCAATTGACGGCGTGGGGGTATCCCGTCCGTTGGCTGGACAAAGAGGCTTTACTGGTGCGGGAACCGGCGCTGGCGCGCGACGCCGTGCCGGCCACGCCGATATTGTGGTGTGAACGAGAGGGCTGGCTGGACACGCGGCTGTATATCAATACCCTGCTGGATGAAGTTATCGCTGGCGGCGGAAGCGTAGCCGCCGTCACCGCCGTCGCCGGCATCATCCGTAACAACCAGCGTGTCACCGAGGTCACCTTGGCCAACGGCCGCGCGCTTAACGCCGATCTGGTGGTGAACTGTTGCGGCCGCTGGGCCGATAGCCAGCCTTTCCAGCCGGATCTCGATTTGCCGCTAGCCCCCACCGCGGGCCTGCTGGTGCGGGTGCCATCGGCCGCGGCGCCGGTGCGCCACGTTCTTATCACCCCGACATTCGACGTCCGCCCCAACGGTCCGGGCCACAGCCTGATCTGCCCTAACGACTTAGAGGTAGCCTGGGCATTGATCGAATCTCCCGCCGCGCGGGATCAAGCGGCGGCCGATCTGTTACGGGAAGCCGCCCAGCTGTTGCCTGGATTACGCGGTATTACGGATTATCAGGTCACCACCGGCATTCGCGCGCTGCCGGAAGGATGGCTTGCCCGCGGTCGGCCCGTTACCGGGGTTAACGGGCTATTACTGTATGGTCACCCATAGCGGCGCGACGCTGGCGGCGCTAACACGTCGCCCATTGCCCCTTAGCTATTGCGGTTGGGTGTCGTTGACGGCGGGTTTAATCACGCGGGCCATTGCCGCGATAACGTCCTTGATGCCGTGGGCCTGGCAGAAAGAGACCAATGCCTGCAACGGTAGAATGTTGCCGGCAAGCTGCACCGGCGGCCGAAGCGTAATCCGATGCCCTGGCACCTCGGGTAGCGGCGGTAGCCAGCGCTGCACGCAATGCAGCGGGTCGTATTGTTCGCTATAACAGCGGATACTCCCGTTCGCCGCCCGTCGTTTCGCCCTGGCGGGCGACGCCCCATAGCGACTAAGGGTTTTTTCAGCCACGCCCGCCGGATTAAACGTCACCGCCATCGAACCGGTCGCCACAGCGGCGATGGCGGCAAGCGAACCGCCGAGAGAATGGCCGATAAAAAGCACTTTGTCGCCAAAAAGGTGTCTGGCCTGCCGCGCCAGCGCCACCGACGCTTGATACTGCGCATCCCGGTAGCCCAGCGACGCCCGTAGATTGGCCAGCCAGTCGTTGAAACCATTGGTGCCGGCAAAGGCCAGCGCCACCTGCCTGCCGTTGCCATAGAAATTGGCCTGCAAGCCGGAACGTTTGTCGCGCAGTCGCGCCTTATCGAGGCCGTATCGGCGCAAATCGTGCGGGGTAAAGCGGCGGAAGGGCGGAATGTTTAGCGTAAACATCGCCGGCTATCTGCGCTAACTGGTAATTCCCCTTCTGCGGCAGGACGCCGCAGGTGATATACTCCTCACCGCCGCGCCCTTGCTGCATCGTCGGCGCTGACCTGAGTTGCCGCGGCTGGTGCGCGCTCAGCGGCCGTGAGGCGCGCCGCCAGAGCAGACGTCGCCTGCTGCCCGGCGGCGTAAGAACGCGCCCAGGACACCGCCCCGGGCCCCGGTGGGAAAACTCGTTGTAACATGCTGACCTCCTATCGCCATATCGCTGTTCTGACTGGCAATTTAAGCGATGACGCTAGGCCGAAATTGCAGGAAATGTTCATGGCGCCCCCTTTTGTGGGATATTCTAGAGGTGATTGCCGGCAGGTTTAGCATCGCCTCGCCATAAAGACGTTTACCGTCGCAATTTGCCGTGCGCTGCAAGAGAGGACAGGGGAAGATAAATAAAGCCGTTATTTATCTCTGCAATAGCTACAGGCTTAAACATATATTTCTTTGATTACTCACCCGGTAGCGAAGACTGCAAATACCCTAATTAACCCATTTATAAACCAGTAAATTTTCTCGGAACAATCGCACAGGAAAATTAATACTGCTGTCAGAGCGCATTGACAATCTCCGGCCAGCTTAACAAGATGACGACGGACAAGGGTAATCGATCGGCTTGATAACCTCAACTCATTCAATCTATTATGGAGACTATTAAATATGCCCACTCTGCACAAGCATGCGGTTTATTTGCCGGAATACATCATTAGCCAGCAAGATACGATTAATTTAGCCAGGACAAACTTTAAAGACAATCCGAATTTGAAAAAATCGATCGAATTGATTATTAATACCGACGTTATGAAAAGACATATTATACAGCCCATCGAGCTTGCCACGTTGCATCCTGGATTTGGCTATCGGAATGCGGTATTTGAATATGAGTCAAAACGCTTGGTTACCGGCGTAGTTGAAGAAGCGCTGCACAATGCCTCCGTCAGCGCCAGCCAAATCGCCGCGATTATCTATGTCTCCTGCTCGGGTTTTTTGATGCCGTCGCGCTTTTTTGAATAAATCCGAAATTTGTGACGACTTCCTCCCTATCAGGGCGATTGTTACATGATGCGGAGGCTTTGTTGAATAAATCGAACTTTTAGGTGACTGGCGGCTATGATCACTACATTCGTTTCAACATCAGGTCCCCATGGCAAAGCAAAAGTTTAAAATTACCAACTGGCCCGCATATAACAATGCGCTCAGGCAGCGGGGGGACCTGACAGTATGGCTTGATGAGTCAGCCATTGCTGCATGGACTGAGAGTACACCACCTGAACATCGTGGCCGGCCGCTTCACTACACCGATATGGCCATTACCACGGTTCTGATGATAAAGCGCGTGTTTAACCTTTCGCTCCGGGCGTTACAGGGTTTCGTTGACTCGATTTTTAAACTGATGGGGCTGTCGCTGCGCTGCCCAGATTACTCTCTGGTCAGCCGGCGAGCAAAAACCGTCGACATCAGCATAAAAACGCCAACCCGCGGCGAAATCTCACACCTGGTCATCGATGGCACCGGCCTGAAAGTCTTCGGCGAAGGCGAATGGAAAGTCAGGCAGCATAGGGCTGAGAGGCGCAGAGTATGGCGCAAGCTTCATCTGGCAGTAGATAGCGTGACACATGAAATTATCTGTGCCGATTTATCGCTAAGCGGTACGACAGATGCGCAGGCGCTGCCCGGGCTGATTAACCAAACCCACCGGAAAATCAGGGAAGCGTCGGCTGACAGTGCTTACGATACGCGTTACTGCCATGATGCTCTGCTGAGGAAAAAAATAAAGCCGCTTATCCCACCGCGAAGTGGTGCGCAATATTGGCCAGCTCGATACCATGAGCGTAACCATGCGGTGGCAAATCAGCATCTGAGCGGCAATAACGATACCTGGAAAAAGAAAGTAGGTTATCACCGGCGTTCACTGGCTGAAACGGCCATGTTCCGGTTTAAAACACTTCTGGGTGGTCATCTGAGTCTGCATGACTATGACGCGCAGGTAGGTGAGACAATGGCAATGGTTAAAGCACTTAACCGGATCACACTGTTAGGAATGCCAAACAGCGTCCGCATCATGTAACAATCGCCCTGATAGGAAGGAAGTCGTCACAAATTTCGGATTTATTCAACAAAGCGATTTGGAAGGGGAAGGGCGACTGACCCAGCCGATGAAATATGATGCCGCTACGGATACTTATCGCCCTATCGAATGTGAGGTGGCTTTTCGCGAAATTGGCGCGACATTGCAGCGCTACACGGACCCTGATTGCGTGGAGTTTTACACGTCCGGACGCACGTCCAACGAGGCGGCATTCCTTTATCAGCTTTTTGCCCGCGAATACGGCACCAATAATTTCCCCGACTGTTCCAATATGTGCCATGAACCCACCAGCGTGGGTTTACCGGCCTCCATCGGCGTGGGTAAAGGCACCGTCACCCTTGAGGATTTCGAGCATTGCGATCTGGTCATGTGTATCGGCCATAATCCCGGTACTAATCATCCGCGCATGCTAGCCACCCTGCGCGAGGTGGCCAAACGCGGCGCCACCATTGTGGCGTTTAATCCCCTGCAGGAGCGGGGGCTTGAACGGTTCACGTCCCCCCAAAGCCCGATAGAAATGCTCACGCTCAGCGCCACCGAACTGTCGTCGACCTATTATAAAGTCCGGGTCAGCGGCGATGCCGCCATGCTGAAAGGCATTATGAAGACGCTGCTTACCCTGCATCAAGATGCGCTGGCCCGCGGCGATAACGGGGTGATCGATGAGGCGTTTATCGCTGAACATACCCAGGGTTTTGCGGCCCTGAAAGCCGATTTGGACAACACGCCGTGGCAGGACATCATCGCGGTTTCCGGTCTGAATCACGGCGAAATTTTACATATCGCCCGCCTGTACGCCAATGCTGAGCGGACCATTATTTGCTACGGCATGGGCATCACTCAGCATCAGCATGGTACGCAAAATGTACAACAGCTGGCCAATTTGCTGCTGCTGCGCGGAAATATCGGCAAGCCGGGCGCGGGGATTTGTCCCCTGCGCGGGCACTCCAACGTGCAGGGCGACCGCACGGTGGGCATTACCGAAATCCCCTCGCAGGCGCTGCTAGACGGTATCAAGCGCACCTTTGGTTTCACGCCGCCGGCCAAACATGGCCACGCGGCGGTGGCAAGCATACGGGCTATTCAGCAGGGCAGTTCCAAAGCGTTGATATGTCTTGGCAGCAACCTGGCAACGGCGATGCCGGACCCGGACGTGACTTTTGCGGCCATGCGCAAATTGGAGCTGGTGGTGCATATGGCGACCAAGTTGAACCGTTCCCATCTGCTGTTGGCGAAAAACAGCTATCTTCTGCCGGTGCTGGGCCGCACCGAGAAGGATAGGCAGGCCAGCGGCAGTCAATCAATTACCGTCGAAGACTCCATGTCGATGGTCCATGTATCGCGCGGAACGCTGCCTAATAGCAAGGTGCCCTGGGAGGCATTGGTTGCCGATTACGCGCGCATCCGCGACACCATAGCATCGGTATTTCCAGCGTTCAAGGACTACAATACCCGCATTCAGCAGCCCGGCGGTTTCCGGCTTTACAATGCCGCCTCGGAACGTCAATGGAATACCCCTAATGGACGCGCCCAATTTATTATTATGCCGAGCATCAATGAAGATCCCTGTGGCTCGCCGCATCATGAACTGGTGCTGACCACCCTGCGTAGCCACGATCAATACAATACTACGTTGTATGGCCTTAACGATCGCTACCGCGGCGTCACCGGCCGGCGCGATGTGCTGTTTCTTAACGCGGCGGAGGCGGAGCGGCGGGAATTGCGGGTGGGGGATAAAGTTAACGTCATCGCGCTGGACGCCGACGGCAAGAAAATAGCTAAGGCGACTGGCGCTTTATCTTGACTTCTGTTTCCATTATACTAGATTATAAATCCATTATTCTGGAAATAAGGTCAATCGTATGGACATTAACGCGCGCATCGCCGCCCGGCTGAGCGCGCTGCGCCGGCAGCGTGGATTATCGCTGGAGGCGCTGGCGCAACAATCCGATGTTAGCCGGTCTATGATCTCGCTGATTGAGCGTGGCGAAAGCAGCCCGACGGCCGCGGTACTGGAAAAACTCGCCTACGGACTCGGGATGCCGCTCAACGCGCTATTCGAGGTACCGGCTACCGACAGTACGCCACTGGTGCGGCACGACGACCAGCCGCGGTGGCAAGATCCACAATCGGGCTATATACGGCGCAATCTTACTCCGGACAACGCCCACTTTCCGGTGCAAATGATAGAGGTGATATTCCCTGCCGGCGCCAGCGTCGCCTATGAAACCGGCCAGCGTGATCCCGGCATTCATCAGCAAATCTGGCTGCTGGCGGGGTCTATTCTTATCCGTGTCGGAGAGCGGGAATATCGTCTGCGGCAGGGAGATTGTTTGGGTTTTGCTCTGGACCGTCCCACCGCCTTTCATAATCCTCATCATGAGCCGGCGCGCTATTTGGTGCTGCTGTCGCCGGTCAGGAGCGTGCCATGACCCCTGGCATCACACTGCAATCGCTGGGTGCCGACATTAACCAGGCGGATTTGGCGGACCTGATCGCGCTGTTGATTGACTGCGTGGAAGGGGGCGCGTCAGTCGGTTTTATGTTGCCGCTTCCCGAGGCGCGCACCGAGGCGTTCTGGCGTCGAAAAACGGCGTTGGCGGCCAGTGGTGATCACGGTCTGCTGGTGGCGCGCGATGCCGGAGGAAAGATTATCGGCACGGTGCAGGTGGTATTGGCGCAGCCGGAGAATCAACCGCACCGCGGCGACATTATCAAACTACTGGTACACCGCGGGGCACGTCGCCTCGGCGTGGGCGAGGCATTGATGCGGGCGGCGCAGGTAGGCAAGACGCTGCTGGTGCTGGATACCGCCACCGGCAGCGCCGCTGAACGACTTTATACCCGCCTTGGCTGGCGGCGCGTGGGCGTCATTCCCGATTACGCGCTGTATCCCGACGGCCGTTTGACCGCGACCACCGTCTATTATTTACAGCTGAAATAATCATTGCGCCGCTCGCCGGCGGCGACCAACATCGCGCGCCGTGTTCACGACGCCGGCGCCGATCGATGGCGCGCTTGACGCTACGGCGGCTGCCGGAGGCCAGCGCCAACCCGTCTGCGACACGTTTCATCCGCCCGTTGAACCACCAGGCAACGGGCGTAGCGTGACGCGTGGCCGAGGGGAGAGAGACGCCGCCCGCCTCTGGGCCCGCTACACCAACGGCACCCGTCCTTTTTGCCCTTAAGTCGCTTTTCGCGTCAAACGGGTCGCAAACCGGATGGTTTCCGTGGCGCACTGTGCAAAAATAGAGCCAACGTTGGTATCGTCAGGAGCGGTGTGTCATGCGGATAATCGAAACGGTCTGGATCCCCCTCTCGGACGGTTGCCGTCTGGCCGCCCGCCTGTGGTTACCGGACGAAAGTTCGCCGGTGCCCGCCATTTTGGAGTATTTACCCTACTGCCGCCGCGACCGGCATCGCGGAGATGATGCCGTGCTGCATCCCGGTTTGGCCAGCTGCGGCTATGCCGCCCTACGCGTCGACATGCGCGGCGCCGGCGACTCTGACGGGCTGATGAACGACGAATATACGCCGCAGGAGTGGCGCGATGCCTGCGAAGTCATCGCCTAGATCGCCGCGCAGGACTGGTGCAGCGGCAGCGTCGGGTTGATAGGCATCTCCTGGAGCGGTTTCAACGCGCTGCAAATCGCCGCCCTGCGGCCGCCGGCGCTCAAAGCGATAGTCACCGCCTGCTCCACCGACTACCGCTACGCCGACGATATGCATTATATGGGCGGCGCCCTGCTCAACGACAATCTGCAATATGGCGCCACCCTGTTTACCTGGACGCCGCCGGATCCGGCCATCGTCGGCGACCGCTGGAAGGCCATGTGGCTGGCGCGACTCAACGCGATGGATCTGCCGCCCGCGGCGCGCTGGATGCAGTATCCCCAGCGGGACGACTACTGGCGCAGCGGTTCGGTATGCGAGGACTATGGCCGCATTACCGTGCCGGTGCTGGCGGTTGGCGGTTGGACCGATGGCTATACCAACACCGTGCTGCGCCTGCTGGAGAACCTGCGCGGCCCGCGCAAAGGGCTGATCGGCCCATGGGGGCACGCTTTTCCCCACATTGCCACGCCGGGGCCGCGCATTGATTTTATCGGCTATGTTCAGCGCTGGTTCGATCAGTGGTTGAAAGGGCGAGAGACCGGCATTATGGCCGAACCGATGCTGACCTATTGGCAACAACGGCCGGAACCGCCCCGCGCCCGCTATGTGCAGCGCCAGGGTCATTGGGCGGCGGAACGCCGCTGGCCCTCCGCCGACGTCCGGGCGCGCACATTGCATCTGGCGCCCAGTCGGCTACAGGACACGCCGGCGCAATTTACCGCAACCCTGAGTTCCCCCGCCACCACGGGACTGGCGTCGGGGGGGAGTGGTGTCCTTGCGGTTGGGGACCGGATATGCCGGGGGACCAGCGCGAGGATGACGCCGGCTCCCTGTGCTTTGATGGGCTGCCCGTGGAAACGACGCTACAGCACCTCGGCCGCGCCGAGGTGCTGCTTGAGCTGTGCGCGGATAACCCCCTGGCGATGCTGGCGGTGCGCCTGAATACCGTGGCGCCGGACGGCACTGCCATCCGCGTGAGTTATGGTTTATTGAATCTGGTGGCGCGCAACGGCTTTGATCGCGCAGAACCGCTGGTGCCGGGACACTATTATGAGATCAACGTCCTGCTGAAAGCGGCGGCGTTTGTCCTGCCGGCGGGCTATCGCCTGCGCGTTGCGCTCTCAACCTATTACTGGCCGCGCCGCTGCCGGTACGTCCTGTTCTGACGATACAAAGCGGCAGCGTAATACTGCCGCTGCGTGATCCCGACGCTGAGGTCTGCCCGCGGCCGCCAACGGGTGATCCGGGATATTGACGATGGCGAAACGACGCTTGAGGTGGTGCGTAATCTTGGCGCAGTTGAATTGGCGGAGACCGGACTGCGCCTTGAGACGCTGGGCCGCGAGATCTATCGCGTCAATGCTCACGACCCCGCCGGCGCCCGTTCCGAAGCCTGGCGCAGCGCCGGCTTTCATCGCGGCGACTGGCAGGCCCGGCTAGAAATTCACAGCCTGCTTACCGCCGACGCTGGCGGCTGGAATCCACCCTCGGCGCCTGGGATGGAGAGGAGCAGTGTTTCTCCCGGCGTTGGCGGCTCGACTTTCCTTTTTTTTCCCCGCCGGGAGATGATCCCGCATGAAGATTGGCATCGTCCAGACTGCCGACGCACCGGCGGAGATCGCCGCCATTCCCGACTGGCTGGACGGCGCGCTGGCCGCAGCGGCGCCGGCGGATTTGCTGCTATTGCCGGGACTGGCGCTGTGCGGTTATCAACACCAGGATGCCGTGCGGCGTCTGTCGCTGCCGCAGTCGGGAGAGACGCTGCGCCGGTTAGCGGCGCTGACGCGCGGACGTCGTCAGGCGCTAGCGTTTGGCTATGCGGAACAATGCGGCGACGAGCGCTATAACGCCATGATAGCGATCGATGCTCAGGGCAACGTTTGCGCCAACTACCGCAAAATCCACCTCTGGTCAGGTTATGAACAGGCGTTATTCCGTCCCGGCGACCGGCTGGCGGGGTTTCAATTACACGGTTTCCGTTTCGGGATGGCGATTTGCTATGATCTGGATTTCCCGGAGCTGGTCCGCGCCCAGGCGCTGGCGGGCATGGATTATGGATAGTTTATTGTATATCAGCGCGACCACCCACGGTTATGACGTGGTGCCGCGCCATGTGGTGCCGGCGCAGGCTTACGAAAATGGCTGTTATGTTGCCTTCGCCAACCGCGGCGACGGCGACGGCCCGTTCGCCTGTATCGGCCAAAGCCGTATCGTCGGCCCGGACGGCGGCATAGTGGCCAGCGCGCCGGCAGCATCCGTGGCCGGCCGACAGCCGTCACGCCCACTACCTGAACGGCCTCATGCCCGCGGATTAACGCCGCCGCATGAAATAAGACTCGCCCCTTCCGCGGCCTGGGTGGGTGGGTGCCGTCAATCAACAACGGAGCACGCCCGCCGGCGCTGAAAACGCTCGCTTGCCGCGCCGTCGACAACCTTACCCGCCGCTCCTGGCGCATGTCCGAAGGGAGCACGCCGAAGATGCGGCGAAACCAGCCGGCGAAATGGGAGGTGGAGCTGAAACCCACCGAGACGGCAATATCGATGATAGACCGGTCGGAATAGATCAGCATTTCGCGCGCCTGTTCCAGCCGCAGCTCCAAATAGTAACGCTGCGGCGTCTTACCGAAATGACGGCCGAACAGGCGCTCCAGTTGGCGCGTGCCCACCCCGACCTGCTGCGCTACCACCAACAGCGAAAGCAGCTCCTCGAAAGTGGACTGCATCACCGCTATCGCCGCACTCAACACCGGCGGCAGCGGCACCCGATGCTGGCGGTGGCCGCGCTGATCGTCCGCTGCGCTGCGGATCCGTTCATGGTGGAATTGGTTCGCCACCGCGATGGCGCGATCGTCACCGTAGCGTTCGGCAATGAGGTTCAGCATCATATCCATTGCTGCGGTGCCGCCGGAACAGGTTAAACGATGGCGGTCAATTTCGTAAATCTTGCGGGTACATTCGATATCCGGATAACTCTCCGCAAACGCGGCGCGGCTTTCCCAATGAATTGTACAGCGGTGGCCGTTCAGCCGCCCGCATTTTGCCAGCAAAAACGTGCCGGTGGACAAGGAGCCGATAAACAGACCGGCGCGGGCCGCTTGGCGCATCGCGCTTTGATAACCCCGCTCGTATTGCACCACCACCACCCGCTCCCCGCCGCAAATAAAGAGATAATGCGATGCTGCCAGCACCTGGTTAACGGGGCAGGTAGGAAACGAGATGCCGTTGGCGGCGGTGACCGGTTCGCCGTTGAGGCTGACCAGATGCCAGCTAAAGGCGCGTTGCCTGAATAAGCGGTTGTAAGACCGAAGCGGCTCAATTGCCGAGGCCAGGCTCATCATGGAAAAATCCTGGCCCAGTAAAAACGTGAATGCGGTGGGTTCAACGGATAGCATGGTCGTCAATCGCTTCTGGCAAAGAAAAACAAAAAACACCGCTGGGCCCGACGCGTTGGCGCGAGCCCGGTATGGCGCGAACGGCGGCGCCGCACCCGCTTACCTTGACTGTAACGTTTCTGCCAAGTCTCAGCTATCCCCCACGTTGCTTTCATCGCGATGGCGGGAGGGAAAGCGATGGCACCATTCGCGGCTGAATACCGAACGGTCGTTTTCCCATGCCTGATAACGGGAGGTCAGCACTAGCCCCCCCGCCCGCCAGGCGAGATCGGTATCGCACTCCAGCCTGATATCCCAGCCGGGACGGGTGTAGCGCTGGACACGATGGGTCTCCATGCGCGCACTCTCCGCCAACGCGCCAATCGTATACACCTCATGCCCCTCGCTGCCAAAGCATAATTCGCCAATACGCGTATGCTGGCGCTGCGCGTCCATCACCACCCGGTGGATGCCCGCGCCGACGTCCCATTCCACCTGGCGGCGGGTGACCTCCGGCGAAACCGCCTCATGGGGATGAGGCGGTGCGGAGCGCGGGGCGCCGAACGCTGGGTCGTCAAGTGTGATGGCATCGCCGAGACCAGGCAGTTGTAATACCGCGCCCTCCGGCCACAGCCGCACCGGCCCCTGGCCGGGCTCCGCCCAGACCATCGGCCAATAAGCGGTGGAGAGCGCCAGCCGCAGCCGACAGCCGGGAGAAAAGCGGTAGGCCACCCCTTTGAAGGACAGCCGAACGCGGAAAAGCTCGCCCGGCGTCACGCCCTCAGGACGCGTAAGCCGGTGTACGCCGAACGTTACGCGCGCAGAATGCCCATCGGCGCTTACTTCATTTAGCCGCAGCACCAGCAATGCCGAGGGACTCTCGAAGGCCACCGCCACCTCCAGCGCCGCTTTGCCGCACAGCGTCAACGGCGCCGTCAGCCGCGGCGTATCGAAACACTGCGACAAGGCGTCATCGCTACGCTGATCGGCCTGGAACTCCGGCGCGCTCAACCATTGACCGCCAAGGGTAATGCCGCGGGGATAGGCGCGCAGCCCTTCCCCCTGCCAGAGGCGCAGCATCGGTTCATCCATGATGCCGGTGATTTCGCCCTGTTGCCATTGCCGCCAAAACCGCAGACACTCCCCCAGGAAGTCGATTGCCGGACCGGGCAAGCCCCAGGTGGGATAAACATGGGTCCAGGGGCCAATTAACCCTTTGCGCGGCGCATCAAGATGATGCATGAGCCGCAAGATGGCGTCGCAATACCCATCGGTCCAGCCCCCTACCGCATACACCGCGCACTCTATTGCCTGATAATCTTCACATACCGATCCATGGCGCCAAAACGCGTCGCGATCGCCGTGCGCCAGCCAGTGGGCCAGCGGCGGTTCCATCCCTTCAAGGCGCGACAACCACCCTTCGCGCCAGCGCTCGCCGACGTGAGCCGGGTCCAGCGGTCTGCCCAATTGGGTAAACAGGCCGCTGTCCCATTGCAGCCCATCCGTCAGCAGCGCGCCGCCCATATAATGCACATCGTCGCTATAGCGATCGTCGGTGGAGCAGCAGGTAATGATCGCCTTTAGCGCCGGCGGCCGGCGTGCGGCAATCTGGAGCGCGGCGAACCCGCCCCAGGAAATGCCGATCATGCCGACATTGCCGTTACACCACGCCTGACGTGCGATCCAGGCGATGACCTCCACCGCGTCATCCTGCTCCTGTGCCAGGTATTCATCGCGCAGCAGACCGTCGGAATTGCCGCTGCCGCGCAAGTCAATCCGCATGGCGGCAATACCGTGCGCGGCGAAAACCCCATGCATCATCGCGTCGCCGGTGGCAGTATTGTCCGATTGCCGGTAGGAGATCCACTCCAGCACCAGCGGCGCCAATAATCAGGGTCAGCGGCAGGCCGATCCAATCCGCCGCACCGCCGCAGATAATGGCGCCGATCGGCACGGTGCCAATCAGTATCATCGAATAAAACGACATCATCCGGCCGCGCAGATGATCCGGTACCCGGTGCTGTAACAGCGAGTTGGAGGTCAGGTTCTGGGTAAGAATGGCGTAACCGATCGGGGCGGCTATAATGGCGCTCAGCTAAAAGTGCTGCGATAGACCCAGCAGAATCTGCGCCAAAGCCAGCATCACCGCAGCCCGCAACGGCCAGGTTCCCATAGCGCCGACATGGCCGGCAAAGGTTAGCCGTAATGCCGCCAACAGCGCGCCGACGCCGGTGATACTCATCAGAATGCCCGATCCGGCGGGACCGCCACGTAACACGGTATCCGCCAACATGGGCAGAAAGGAAAAATACGGCACGCTGGTAAGACTACACAGGCCGACCAGCAGCAGGATGCGTAATGCCGGCGGGTCCTGGCGTAAAAAAGCCAGGCCCTCGCCCATCTCGTGCAGCAGACCTTTCAGCCGGGTCGAGAGCGGGCGCTGCGGTACGCGGATAGTGAACAAAAACAGGATCAGCGGCACGTAGGAGGCGGCGATAAAGGCAAAACACCAGCCCTCGCCGACGGTATCCACCAGCACGCCGCCCAGCGCCGGCCCCACCAGGCGCGCGCCGTTGAAAATCACCGAATTCAGCGCCAGCGCATTGGCCAAATCGTCGTGCGCCACCAGATCCACCACCAGCGACTGCCGGCCGGGTAAATCAAAGGCGCTGATCAGCCCCAGGCCGGTCGCGATAGCTATCGCCAGCGCGCCGGTAATCAGATGATTGAGCGTTAGCACCGATAATAACGTCACCAACACGGTGATACCGATTTGCGTCGTCAATACCAGCCGGCTGCGATCGCAGCGATCGACAATCACGCCGGTAAACAGGCAGAAGAATAAAATCGGCCCCTGGCTGCAAAACGCCAGCATCCCCAGCAATACCGGTGACGACACGCCCAACCGCCAGATAAGCCAGCCGAGGGCGATGGTATGCACCCAGTTGACGATGACCGACAACAGCTGTCCGCCAAAAAATTGACGATAATTAGCGTGCCGCAAGGCGTTGCCTGAAGGGCGCAATCCCTTTTTTGGCAACAGGGAAAAACGGGCAGTAGTCAAGGAAACTCCCACAAACGGCCGCGCGCGGCATCACCCCGGAGGAAATGCCGGCCAGACAGGGCCCGGGCCGCGTCGCCCGGGCGGTATAGCCGGCGTCTCAGGCGCCGTGAACGGTTTTCGGCGTCAGCCAGGCGTTGCTGCCGTGGTATAAAAAGACATAGGCGCCGGTCTCCTCCAACTGATCCTGTAATGTGATATACATAGCCGCCCGTTTCGCCTGATCCAGCTCTACCGCCGCTTTGGCGTTGAGCGCATCCCAATTTTTGTCGCAGGTCGTTGGGTGTTCCAGATACCCACCTGATCGCAGGTAAACCAGGCGGTCACCCAACTGGCGTCCGGCGCGGTGGTAAAGGTAGTGAGGCGCAGTTGCGAGTCCTTCCAGGCATCGCCCTCCGATTCCTGGCCCGCGGCGACAAATGCCGCCCCATCCATCTGGTTGATTTTCAAGTCGATACCCACCTTAGCCAGCTGCGCCTGAATGACTTGGGCCACCGTTCCGCCGTCGGTGGAAGTGGACAGGTCCAGCCTGAGCTGCAAACCCGAGACACCGGCTTTTTGCAACAGCGCTTTCGCCTGCGCCGGATCGTAAGGATAAAGATTTTTGCTACGCGCCCCGGCCAGCGGCGGCGGCACCAGGCCATAAGCCGGTTTCACCGCGCCGCCGAAAGTGGCGTCCAGAATGGCGGGCACATCGATAGCCTGCTGAATGGCTCGACGCACCTGCAGGTCTTTCAGCTTAGGGTGATCCACATTCATCCCGAGCCAGGTGTAGGCCAGCGCCGGCCGAACGGTCAGCGTGTTATCGCCCGGGTCGTCTCGGTATTTCCCGATGGCGCTGATATTGATTTTGGTCATGTCCAAATCGCCGGCTTCAAAGGCGATTTGAGCGGTATTCAAATCACCGATTGGTACCAACTGGATTTGATCGTACTCGCTGTGGCGGCCGTTCCATCCCTCGTTGCGGACCAGCGTCAACCGCTTGCGCGGCTGCCAGTCGCCGATTTTATACGGCCCGGGACAGGCCGCGGGCGCGGTGCCGATTTTTTTATCTTTGGTGGCTTCCAGCGCTTTTTTACAGACTATCAGCCCCGAGGCGTGGGGCAGAGTGCTGGTAAACAGCGGTGCGAACGGGTGTTTGAGATGGATAATGCCCTCATAAGTGCCGGTGACCTCGACATGATCCAGCGCCTCCCAATCGGAGGCATAAATCGCCGCCAGCTCTTTATTGAAAAACGTTCGTAGGAATATTTCACGTCTTCGGCGATCATTTCGCCAAAGCCGCCGGTCCACATGATGCCGGGACGCAGCGCGAAACGGATAGTGAGCGGGTCGACCTGCTCCAGCGATTGTGCGGCATCCAACTGCCAGCCCCACTCGATACCCGGCTTGTATTGGCACAGCCCGGAATAGATAGCGAACATCACCATTTCGTCATACCAGCCGCTGCGGTTGGCGGGGTCCAGATTGGTAATGTCCAGGTCATTTTATACCCGCAGCACCTTATTTTGGCTATCGGCGGCGAAGACCCTTCGCTGACCGCCCACCACGAGCGAGCCGGATACGCCGGCGGCGAGCACCGCCAGCGTTTTGATCAACTCGCGTCTGTTCATCGACAGGCCTTTCATGCATGTGTCTCCTTGAAGATAATGGCGCCGGACCGGGCAGGGGAAAGTGCCGCGCGGAGAAGAGGGAAATGACAGGCAACGTGCTACCCGTTGGCCAACGGCCGCAGCAAGGACGCATCGACACGACAGCGCGCTTGCGCCTGCGGGCAACGGGTATGAAATTCACAACCGGCGGGACGATGGGAAAGCGTCGGGATCTCGCCCACCAGCACCCCTTTTCCCGCCTCGTCGCCGCTGCCTTTGGCGCTGAGCAGCGCGGCGGTATAAGGGTGCGCCGGCGCGCGGAACAGGGCGGCGGTCGGCCCACTTTCGACAATGCGCCCGAGATACATGATGGCGATGTCGTCGGTAACATGGCGAGTGATAGCCAGGTTGTGGGTGATGATTAAATAGCTCATCCCCAGCTCGCGTTGCAGGGCGGTGAGCAAGTTCAGCCGCTCGCCTTGTACCGACAAATCCAGGCCGGCGGTCGGTTCGTCGGCGATAATCAGCTTCGGCCTGAGCGCCAGCGCCACGCGCCTCGCGCCTCGCCTGCCCACCCGACAATTGATGCGGGTAGCGATCGATAAACGCCACCGGCAGCCCGACCATGGACAATAAACGCCCCGCCTCCGCGCGACGGTTAATTTCGCGTCCGTTGACGCTAAAAGGCTAGGTCACCAGTTTTTCCACGCGCATGCGCGGATCGAGCGCCGCCATCGGATCTTGGAAGATCAGGCCGGTATCCCGCCGGATCCCGCGCCAGGACCAGTCGCTGGCGTCCCGCGGCTCGCGGCCGTTAACCTGTACCGTGCCGCCGCTAATCGGCGTCAGGCCGATCACCGCCCGGCCAAGGGTCGTCTTGCCGCTACCGCTTTCACCGATAAGGCCCAGCGTCTTTCCCGGCGCCACATGCAGGCTGACGCCGGCCAAGATATCCACATAGCGCACGGCGCCCGGTTTGAGCCGGCTCAGAAGGTTACCGGTGCGGTAGCGCACCACCAGATCGTTAATTTCAAGCATGCGGATCCACCTTATGGCAACGTACCGTCCAGTCGCCTTGTCCGAGGGTGGTCAGGGCCGGCGTCACACCGAGATAGTGCCCGAAAGCCGAGGCACAGCGTGGCTGGAATGGACACCCGACCCGCTCGCCGCCGGGCGGCGGGACCGCGCCGGCGATAAACGGCAACTCGCGGCTGACGCCGGGAATGCGCGCCGGATCGCAGGCCAGCAGCGCCCGGGTATAGGGGTGCGACGGCGCGCCGAAAATGCTGTCTATCGGTCCTGCCTCGACAATTTTGCCGGCGTACATCACCGCCACCTTGTCGCACAACGCGCTGACCAGATGCAGATCGTGGGTGACAAAAATAATCGCGCCGTCCACCAGCTTCCGACTGGCCTTAAGGACCTCTACCACCTGCATTTCCGTCGTGGCGTCCAGCGCGGTGATCGGCTCATCGGCTATCAGCAGTTCCGGTTCGGTCAGTAACGCCGCGGCGATAGCGATACGCTGACGGATGCCGCCGCTCAGCTCATGAGGATATTGGTGCAGCCGGCCGCCGGGGTCGGATATCCCCACGCGCTCCAGCATGTGACGGGCGCGCTGGCGTTTTTCCGCGCGCGTACCGGCTTTATGGTGTTGAAAAGCGACAGCTGTTTACCAATCGTCACCACCGGATTAAGCGCGGTAAAAGGATCTTGCGAG